>NZ_JAGFLY010000002.1:0-481873 GCF_021991715.1 Salinicoccus sp. ID82-1 | reverse complement strand
CTTTCAACTTTCCTTCCTATGAAGAAAAGGATTATCCGGTATTAGCCACGGTTTCCCGTGGTTATCCCGGTCTGATGGGCAGGTTGCCTACGTGTTACTCACCCGTCCGCCACTCGCGTCACAGGAGCAAGCTCCTGTGACGCGCGTTCGACTTGCATGTATTAGGCACGCCGCCAGCGTTCATCCTGAGCCAGGATCAAACTCTCCATAATTGGAAGTTCTCCGACTCCGTTCGCGTTTTTACTTGGCGCCCAAGTGGATGGCCGTGGCCATCCGTTTATCGGAATTAAACGTTGACATATTGTCATTCAGTTTTCAATGTTCTGTTTTGAAGCACTCTTACTATATTACAGCTTCTTTCAAAACTATTCAAGTATCAATTTTACACTTTAGAAAGTTTTATTTGAAGTTTTAATGGAGCGGGTGATCGGAATCGAACCGACGACATCAGCTTGGAAGGCTGAGGTTATACCATTTAACTACACCCGCGTAGTTTATAAAATTTAAGGATGATGCGGCTGAGAGGACTTGAACCTCCACGGGATTTAACTCCCACTAGGCCCTCAACCTAGCGCGTCTGCCGATTCCGCCACAACCGCATGTAATGTAATATGTTTTAAGCGACAAGTACTATTGTACACTTTAAGGGTTTTACTGTCAATGCATTTTAAAAACTTTTTATAATTTTTAAAAGTGACCCGTACGGGACTCGAACCCGTGTTACCGCCGTGAAAGGGCGGTGTCTTAACCGCTTGACCAACGGGCCGTATGAATAATGCAACGATATTTATAATAAAGCCATATGCTTATAAAGTCAATACGTTTTTAATACTTTTTTTACAAAAGCTTAATGTTTTGTACTACTCTTATATTATCAACGTATTTCTTCCTATATAATTCCTTTAAGATTTTCATATGTCCGCCCTCCTCTGCTTCGTATTTTTCTGGAACCATGGACAATTCTTCATGATCTTATGCAGCGTTTAGTATTGTTTTTTATCATCAATGTGTTACTATTTATTTATAATAATTCTAAACAAGGATTATGAATAACATCTTGGAGGGATTTATAAATGGATTTCGAACAACCAAAAGATCAACCCGGTGATGCACGCGCAGGTGGCGGAACCGAGCCAAGAGCACAGGGCAAAAACCAACCCAGCGATCGTTTGACTACACTCTTTGGAGCGCCAGTTGGAGATCGTGAAAATTCCATGACTGCTGGTCCACGTGGCCCTATGGTCATGCAGGATCCTTATTTCCTTGAACAGATGGGACACTTTGACCGTGAAGTCATTCCGGAAAGACGTATGCACGCGAAAGGTTCCGGTGCTTTCGGTACATTTACAGTAACAAATGATATTACTCAATATACAAAAGCCAGTATTTTCAGCGAAGTCGGTAAACAGACGGAAATGTTCGCTCGTTTCTCAACTGTTGCTGGTGAACGTGGTGCTGCAGATGCAGAGAGGGATATCCGCGGATTCGCACTCAAGTTCTATACTGAAGAAGGCAACTGGGATCTTGTCGGTAACAATACACCGGTATTCTTCTTCCGCGACCCTAAGCTTTTCGCAAGTCTTAACCACGTGGTCAAGCGTGACCCTAAAACCAACATGCACAACGGCGAAAGCAACTGGGACTTCTGGACACTGCTTCCTGAAGCTCTGCACCAGGTCACAATACTTATGACAGAGCGTGGTATTCCTAAGGGCTACAGAAACATGCACGGCTTCGGTTCACACACATACAGCATGGTTAATGCCGATAACGAACGTGTATGGGTCAAGTTCCACTTCAGAACGCAGCAGGGTATTGAAAACCTATCTGCAGAAGAAGCTGAACAGGTCATTGCCAAGGACCGCGAATCATCACAAAGAGACCTCTTCAATGCCATCGAGGAAGGCGACTTCCCTAAATGGAAGATGTTCATCCAGGTCATGACGGAAGAACAGGCGAAAAATCATTACCACAACCCGTTCGATCTGACGAAAGTATGGTACAAGGATGAATTCCCGCTTATTCCAGTGGGCGAGTTCGAACTGAACCGCAATCCTGAAAACTACTTCGCAGAAGTCGAGCAGGCAGCATTTGCACCGACAAACATCGTACCTGGCATCGGTTTCTCACCAGATAAGATGCTGCAGGGCCGTCTCTTCTCCTATGGAGATACACAGCGCTACCGTCTCGGTGCCAACCACCACCAGATTCCGGTCAACTCACCTAAAGGTGCAGCAAACGTCTGCCCATTCAGCCGTGATGGTGCTATGAGAGTAGATGGCAACATGGGTGCGCATACGAACTACTATCCAAACAGCTATGATCAGTATAATGATGATGCAAACGCGAAACAGCCGGCACTCGAAATGGAAGGTCTCATCTACGAACACAACTTCCGTGATGACGATGACAACTATTACGAGCAGCCGGGCAAGCTCTTCAATTTGCAGTCTGATGAAATGAAACAGACCATCTTTGAAAATACTGCGAACGAGATGTCCGGTGTTTCCGACAAAGTGAAACATCGCCATATCAGAAACTGCTACAAGGCAGACCAGGCCTATGGCCGTGGTGTTGCCAAAGCGATGGGCATCAACATCGACGATGTCGACCTTGAAGGCAACCAGTAATCATTAAAATATCCCTATCGGCTCGTCCGATAGGGATATTTTCTATTTCATGCTCAATGATATTCTGCCCTTGTCTGTATCTACACCGGTAACCGTCACATCCACAATATCTCCCACGCTGACGACTTCCATCGGATGCTTGATGAATTTGCTGGTCATCTTGGATATGTGGACCAGCCCATCCTGTTTTACGCCGATATCCACAAACGCGCCGAAATCGGTCACGTTACGCACTGTGCCGGACAGCTTCATGCCCTCTTTCAGATCTTCCATCTTCAGAACATCAGATTTCAGCATCGGCACTTCATAGTCATCCCGAATGTCACGGGTCGGCGCCTTCAGGCTGTCGATGATATCTTTCAATGTTGGTACTCCGATTGCCAGATCCTGTGCCGTCTGATCAAGATCCAGCTTATCCACTGCACTGATCAGTGCTTCTGTACCGATATCCGAACGCCCCATTCCCAGAAATTCAAGCAGGCGGTAAGTCTCCTTGTATCTCTCAGGGTGGATCGGCGTCCGGTCAAGCGGCTCATCCCCATCGAAAACCCGAAGGAAACCGATGCACTGCTCGTAGGTCTTGTTCCCGAGACGCGGCACCTTCTTTATCTCCTCACGGGATCTGAAAGCGGACTGCTCCTCACGGTACTTTACGATGTTTCTGCTTATGGCTGGAGACAGCCCGGCAACGTGCTGCAGCAGAATATGCGATGCCGTATTTACATTGACACCCACCTGGTTCACTGATGTTTCAACAACGAAGTTCAATGATTCGTCGAGGAATTTCTGGTTGACGTCATGCTGATACTGTCCGATTCCGATTGCCTTCGAATCAATCTTGACCAGCTCGCTCAGTGGATCCTGTACCCTTCTTGCAATGGAGACCGCGCTGCGTTCCTCCACATTGAAGTCCGGAAACTCCTCACGGGCAACATCAGAGGCGGAATACACACTGGCCCCCGCTTCATTGACGATGATGAACTGCACATCGAGATTCTCCGTGTTGACGATTTCACTGATGAACAGTTCGGTTTCGCGTGAAGCTGTTCCGTTTCCGATAGCAAGCAGTGTAACATCATAGTCGGCGATGATGTCCATGATCACTTTGCGTGCCTGATCAACTTTCCCCTGAGGCGGATGCGGGTAGATGACACCTTTATACAGGAATTGGCCCGATTCATTGATGACCGCAAGCTTGCACCCTGTTCTGAATGCCGGGTCCACTCCAAGAATGACATGGCCTTTCAAAGGCGGCTGAAGCAGCAGACGCTTGAGATTTTCCTCAAAAATGTGCACGGCATGCTTTTCACTCGATTCAGTCAGATTCTGGCGTACTTCCCTTTCGATCGATGGAACAATCAGCCGCTTCAGGCTGTCTTCGATTGCTGCTCTCATATACATCGCAGTGGTCGACTTCTCCTTCAGTACCTGATTGCCGATATAGCGTTTGAACCGGTCATTATCATAGTCGAACTTGACTGCCAGAACACCGGTATTCTCACCCCGGTTGATGGCAAGTACTCTATGTGGAACAGTTTTGTCTATCGGCTCCGCATAGGAATAGTACATTTCAAAGACACCTGTCTGATCTTCGGCATTCTTCTTTTTACGTGTTGTCAGGTCGGCACTCTCTCTGAACACCTTCAATATATAATTGCGGTATTTCGGGTTATCGGATATCTCTTCAGCAATAATATCCTGCGCCCCTTTTATCGCTTCTTCCACAGTCTCCACTTCGTCATTCAGGAAGTTCCCAGCCTGTGCTTCCACATCTTCCGCCTGCTGTTCAAGGATGACCCGGGCCAGTCCATCAAGCCCTTTTCTCTTCGCCTCTGTCGCCCGGGTCTTCTTTTTCTGTTTGAAGGGTCTGTACAGATCCTCCACCCTGTTCAGGACGGTCTGTTTCATGATGTCCTGCTCAAGCTGTTCTGTCAGAAGACCTTGTTCATCGATACGTCTGATGACTTCACTTTTCCGTTTCTCCAGACTCTGCAAGTAGGAGAACCTGTCATGGATGGCTTTGATCTCCTGCTCATCCATGCCGCCCGTCATCTCTTTCCTATAGCGTGCGATGAAAGGAATCGTATTCCCCTCTTCGAGAAGATCAAGCACTCCCCGGATATATTTTTCCTGTTTGCCGACAGTACTTTTAAGCTCTCTAATCAGCGCTTCATTCATCTAATCTCTCCCAGTTGCTTTGATGTCTAATAAATTTAGCATATCCAGTATAACATTAAAAACCTCACCCTTAAGGATGAGGTCTGGTAATCGTCTATTTTTCGCTTACTGCCTGCCGCAGTTTGTTGATGGCTGTCCGCTGAAGTCTCGATACATGCATCTGACTCAATCCGACACGTTCACCCGTCTCCTTCTGACTCAATCCTTCCATGAAAGTGAACTGGATGATTTCACGTTCCCGTTCTGAAAGGATAGGCAGCACCTTCTCAAGAATAAGGCGTTTTTCGGAAAGGTCATAGTTATCATCCGACTGTCCCATGACATCAAGCAGTGTTACAGTGGAGCCGTCTTTATCCGCTTCAATGGAATGATCGACGCTGAGCGCATTATAGCTCTGTCCCATCTCCATCGCTTCCAGAACATCTTCTTCCGACACTTCAAGATATTCTGCGATTTCACTGATCTGAGGAGAACGTTCCAGGCGATTGGTCAGTTCATCATTGGCATTCTTGATCTTCGGTCCGATCTCCTTGATTCTGCGGGGTACATGGACGCTCCATGTCTTATCCCTCAAGTACCTCTTGATTTCACCGACCACCGTCGGCACGAGGAATGCTTCGAATCTTCTATCGTAGGATGCATCAAACCGTTTGATTGCACCAAGTAGACCCACCATGCCGACCTGCACAAGGTCTTCGTGGTGGCTCTGGCCTTTTGAATATCTGTAGGCCAGCGACTCGATCAGTTTCTGGTAGTGTTCGACAAGTCTCGCCTGGGCGTTCGGGTTTCCCTCTTCCTGATGACTGCGAATCAGTGCATTGATATCTTCAGCTGCAAGTCCTCTATCGATTGACGATTGTTTCTCCATTCAAATGCACCTGACTTTCATTAATAAACTTCGTCATACTGATTGTGACACCAGGATCCTTTTTAAGATAGACTTCATCCATTAATGTTTCAATCAAGAAGAGGCCCAGACCTCCTTCTCTCAAATAGTTCACATTATCATCTTCGGAATATGGCCCAAGCTCTTCCTTGACTGCTTCGTAGTTGAAGCTCTGGCCATGATCGGCAACAATAATTTCAACTTTATCGCTGTATACCGCAAAACCGATAAGAACTTCCCCTGTTTCATCTTCCCCGTATGCATGCTTGACTGCATTCGTAACAGCTTCCGAGACAGCAATTTTGGAGTCTTCAATCTGGTCATAGCTTGCGCCGGCTCTCGACAGTACGCCGGAAAGTGTCAGCCTGATAAGTCCTACGTATTCTGCACTGGACGGAAATTTCATTTCTATATAATCGTACTGCTGTGGCATTCTATTCAACCTCCGAGGCTTCATTAATATGCATCAGGTCTCTGAGTCCGGTTATTTCAAACAGTCTGAGAATTCTTTTTGACACGCCTGTTACGTATAGCTCCCTGTCATGCTGGTTGAGGTCCTTCAGTGTTCCTACAAAAATCCCAAGGCCTGTAGAGTCCATATAGCTGACATCAGTCAGATCTATTCTTATGTCGTGGCTTCCTGTCTGTCTGATCGGCTCCAGTACTTTTTGCAGTTCTGGTGCAGTATAGACATCAAGTTCGCCTTCAAGTACTATTGAATATTCCTGTTCCTTCTCCGTTGCGTCGATATTAATGTTCATACTAACTACACTCCCATTCAGTTGAATACATAACTCCTTAGCCATTTACCCGTTCAAAATATAATAAAACATGCTTAATCCAAGTTTTTATTATTTTTTAAAATGAATAGCGTCAGGTCATCCTTTTTGTTCGGATTCTGTATGCGCATAAGCGATTCATAGATGTACTGTACGATGTCCTGCGGATGATGGTCCCTCGCCTGACGGATCATGTCCTTGACGTTTTCGAAATCTATGAAAGTATCATCATGCTTTCTAAGTTCCGTAACTCCATCTGTGAAGACGATGATCATATCCTTTGGTCCAATTTTAGTTTCTCTCTGCTCATACCTTGCGTGGGCTTTGACTCCAAGCACAACGCCTTTTGCATCGATCTCCTCGAATTCATCATCCTCGTAGCGGTAGATGAGCGCCGGCTCATGTCCTGCTGAAGAATAGTACAGAAGGTCGGTACTGTGATCGTAGAGGCCATAGAACATGGTGACGAACATATTCTGATTGACGTTCTTCTCCACGACACGATTCAATTTTCTGAGGCTGTCGCTCG
This sequence comes from Salinicoccus sp. ID82-1, assembly GCF_021991715.1. NCBI lineage: Bacteria > Bacillati > Bacillota > Bacilli > Caryophanales > Staphylococcaceae > Salinicoccus > Salinicoccus sp. ID82-1. The sequence goes on along the minus strand of NZ_JAGFLY010000002.1, from coordinate 474,871 downwards.
GCAGCTGTGAATAGCCGTAGGAATCCATGCCGAACTTGATCATGCTCATGGCGATTGCTGCCGGTATGCCTTTGCCGATGACATCCGCAACAGCGAAGCTGAGCATTCCGTCCTTATGGTCGATGATATTGAAGTAGTCGCCGCTCACTTTTCTCGCGGGCACACTGATCGCTCCGATTTCCATCGTGTCGAATGTTGGAATTGCGGTTTTCAGCATCGTTTCCTGGAGACTCGATGCAACATCCATCTCCTTGTCATGAATCTCGAGCTTATTCATCATGGACTTGTAGTCCCTGTATGTAAAACCGAAAGAAATGATGACTTCCTGAAGGATATCCAATGATTTCTTGACCAGTTCACCATCCTGAATGCCCATATCATCGAGCAGTTCTATATGCAGCGATACGATTTCTTCCGGGGAAGCGTCCATTTCAATGACTTCCTCACTGAAGGTCTGGCATCTCTCGATAGCTTCTCCCTGCTCTTCTCCATACAAATACAGTTGGATGATATCCTTGTAGTTGCTTACGATATTATCAATATATGTCATACTATCACCTCGTACTGAAAAAAGACTTTTGAATACAAAAGTCCATCAGGATTTAGATTGGGATTTCTTGGATCTGGATGATGCAAGGTCCAGACTGATCATCAGGGCCTTATCCACTTCCTTCATCTTATCTTCATTTAAATATGTAAGCTTTTCCCTAAGTCGTTTCTTGTCTACTGTCCGTATCTGTTCCAGAAGAATAACCGAGTCCTTGTCCAGATTATAAGCATCCTTCGAAATTTCGACGTGCGTGGGTATCTTCGCCTTGTTGATCCTCCCGGTGATTGCGGCAACAATCACTGTAGGACTATGATAGTTGCCGACATTATTCTGGATGATGACGACCGGCCGCTTGCCACCCTGTTCGGACCCCTGGACGGGCGATAGATCCGCAAGATACACTTCTCCTCTTTTCATCTATTCACCATCTTTACTATAAACGAGGAAATCTTCATTACATTGCCAGGCTTCACACTCTACTTCGTGGTTTTCTGATGCAATCGAAAGGTTAATCTCACTCATTTCAATATATCCGTGCTCAAGAGAATGTTCGATGCTGCTTACCAAAGTCATATTCGTCATTGCCAGACCACTCCTCAATAACATCATTAAACTTATAATAATGATAACATGTATAAAAAATCATTTCTAGATTATTTTAAAACTTCATTATTGACAATGACAGGCGCATCACCATGGTAGAGTCGTGGCAGACGCCTCGACAGCATGCACAGCGACTCGTATGGAATGGTACCGACAAAATCACTGTACGCTTCCATGGACTGCTCGGACGCCCTGTCCGGAATGATGACGTCGACGATGTCGCCTGGCTCCACAGCATCCGGCACCTGGACCATGATATAGTCCATGCACACCTTGCCGACAACAGGACAGGACGTCCCGTCTTCAAGCGACACATGGTATCCTGTCCGCGCCCGGAGGAATCCGTCGGCATAGCCAAGAGGCAATGTGGCTATCTTCTGACCGGCGGTGGCACTATAGTCGAGACCATAGCTGTTCCCTTCCCCCTTTTCGAGTACATGGACGTCCACTACCTCCGTCTTCAGAGCAACAGAAGGTGCAAGATCCACTTTGGAGATCTCCCGGATGTATTCGGAAGGATAGTAGCCGTACAGGGATATGCCGACCCGGATTGCATTGCAGTAGTCGTCATCGAGACGCAGGGCACCGGCCGAATTCTGCACATGGACATACTTCGGTTTTCTGACTGAAGATGTGATGCGCTTGAACTTCTCATATTCCTTATCATTCTGATCCGAATCGATATCTGCTGAACTGAAATGACTGTAGATGCCCTCATATACCAGATGTGCAGAGCGCTCTATGATATCGATCATCTTCTCGATCTCCCCAGTATCCGCAGTACCGAGGCGGTTCATGCCGCTGTTCACCTTGATGTGGATCCAGACTTCCTTGTCATCCATATCCTCAACATGCGACTGGGCTTTCTGAAGCCAGTCGAGATTCGGTGCAGTGATTGCCACGCGGTGCTGGATGGCCTTGTTGATATCTTCCGGAATGATGGGACCGAGTACAAGAATCTTCTTCTTGATACCGTGCATCCTGAGTTCGATTGCTTCGTCCAATGTCGCCACCGCAAAGAACTCAACCCCTCTTGCTCCGAGGTATTCTGCTACCGTCGTACTGCCGAGACCATATGCATTGGCCTTTACTACAGCAATGAAGGTCTTGTCTTCATGCAGTGCGTGAATGGCTTTGTAGTTGCGGTGCACCGCGTTAAGGTCCACTTCTACAACAGAGTTTCTATAATATTTTTCCGACATGGTCATGCTCCTTAATCTTCAATTATGACTGTTGCCACAACATACGCTTTGGAATGTGAAATGGATACATGGGCGTGGGGATTGTTCTGGATATAGGGTTTGCCGCTCTCATCATTGAGGCAGATGATATCCCTGAAGGCGGCATTGCCTCCGATGCCTGTCCCGAGCGCCTTGCTGTAGGCCTCCTTGACTGCAAAACGGCCCGCCAGATATTCCATTCTTCTACCGCCATCGGAAAGCCGATTGTACACATCCATCTCATCCGGTGCGAGAATCCGCTTTGACAGCCTGCGATTCTCCCCTTCCACACTTCTTATACGTTCTATTTCTATTATATCTGTTCCAAGTCCTTTAATCATTGTGTCCGCCTCGTATTTTCATTGATCAGTTTTCTGATGTCATTGCGTATCATATCCGCCTCATCCGATTCGAGTTCCGGTATATGGATGCGTTCTGCAGAAGTTTTCAATGTCACCCCTTTAAGCCCATACCGCTTCATCAGCGGACCGACCGTCGTATCGATATTCTGCACGCGGAACAGCGGTACGGCATGCTTCTCCTTGAAAAAGATGCCCTGATGGATCCGGATTTCATCCGCCGATACTTGGAAGCGGAAATATTTGTACTTCAGACCGGGCAGAAGCCATACGTGGACTACTGCAATATAAGCAAAGATGATGAAGAGTATCAAGGATATCCACCACGGAAATGCATCCCAGACAAAAAGAGTGACGACCAGCGCAGCCACTGCAAGCAGCAGGACGATGGCCGCACCGATTGCCTCGCGGATGCGCCACACTTTAATCGCCTTTGGAGAAATCTTCTGCATGTGAGGTGCTCCTTTCCGCCCAGTTCCATATTTTATCGATATCCTTCTGATCGATGAACTTGAGTGTTGCCCGGGACCCGAGCATGCCGGCTGCAGTCACGAGTGTGATGATGCCGAGATCATCCCGACGGAGAAACGGATTGTAGACCCACTCTGCTTCAATCAGCTTCTCCTGCTTGATGACATAGTGCGAACGCTTGAAAAAGCCGACCGTCATCAGATTGATTTCATCCCCATGGATTGCATAGCCGCTGTTGCGCGCACTGTAGACGCCTGAGACGACGAAGGCCAGTATGAGTACGAGGCCGATGATCCATGCGTAGTCGAACCAGAAGTATTGCACAGCAGCTGTAACCATCAGAAGAATTACGGTCATGATCTGGAAATACCGTCGGTAGCCCCGCCCCGGCACTGTGCCTGGCGGCGCCTCCACATGATAGTTCGGGAAGATCTGGCCTACAATCTCATACAGCCGGTCCCGCTTGATGAAAGGCAGAAGATCGACCGTACCGTCAATATCCTCACTATCGAGGGAATCGCTTGTGATCGTGACCGACAGCGAATAGTACCCGATCATCCTTCTCAGAATCGAATCCTTGATGATGATGTTCTGCACCCTGTTGATATTTACACTCTGATGCTTCTTTTCCAGAAGACCATACTCGACAATCAGGTCGTCATGCTTCATTCTAAGCGTGTACTTGTAGTATTTCATCGACATGATCAGTATGCCGATGGCGTACCCGACGACAATGAACAGACCGACAGCCAGTCCGATGGCCAGCACAATATTGCGTATGACACCTTCAAAGTAGTCGAAATAGCGCTCGATCAGGAAGTCTGCGCCGATCAGGTTGAGAAAACCGAAGACCAGGGCAAGAAACGCTCCCAGTGCACCGCTGGTCATGCTCATCAAAAGAAGGGATCTGCCGTTCATATGATAGAGCACTTCAGATGGCGCTTCTGTAGCCTGGTCCTTTTCCTCCGTCTTTCTCGGCCACTCACTCGAGTCACCCACTGCCACCTCATCACGGATGTAGGACTTCTCATCATAGAGGATGTCCTGCAGGGATATCGCCTGGGACTTTTTCATCGTATCGATCTTGATGCCATCCCCGGGTGTAATGATATCAAGTTTTACAGCTCCGAAAAGACGATGGAATATCGGCTCGCTGAAGTCGATCGACTGGATTCTTCTGATATCGAGTTCCTTTTCGCGGTTGGTGATGACGCCATCCTTATAGATGAACTTGCCGTCTTCAATCCAGAATCTTGTCCGATACTTATTCAGGAAGTCCGTGCCGCCGAACAGGATGATTGCGAGAACCAGGATGCCCCCTCCAATAAGTATGTACTTCATTGAGACATTGCCCGAGAAGATGGATTCCCTTGATTGGAACAGGATGATAAGCAGGGGAATCCATAGGTTCTTGATTCCGTTTACTACACTGCCAAGATACGCGATGGGATGCAGCTTCTGAGGACTATACATCGGAATGCTCCTCCTTTACCAGCTCGATAATTTCTTCTTTCAAAACGGATGCCTCCTCCGTCTTCAAAGGTGGCAGTCCGATCCCGGCACTTGCCGTACTCACTTCCAGCATGGCAAAATCATATTTTCTGGAAATGGGACCAGTTGAAACTCTTGCACCCTGCACCCTTCTGATCGGGACCATTTTGGTGGATACTCTGAAGAAACCCTTTCTGACCACGATATAATCTTCTTTCAGCATATACCGGGTCACCCGGTAGTAGAGCCTTGGACGGATCAGGATGCTGATGATGAAAATGATGGCAAGCCAGATCGAGGCCCCCCAGTAGACCCAGTGCGACCATTCGAAGTAATAGGCAGCAGCACACAGAAGCAGTGCAGCGACTACCCAGACCAGAAAGTTCCAGAAGGACCTGACTCTCATGTAATGGACGACATCACCATGTACTTTATTCATATTTGCCTCCAGTGGTAGAGCTTATGTATTAATTATACTTTAAATTAAATGCGGGTATTCTTCAATCATACTATTGTCTGTGTAAATATAGAAATAAAAACATCCTCTGTCCGATAGGACAGAGGATGAATGAATATTACTTGATATGATCTTTGAAAGTACGGCCGCCCTGGCGTTTCTGGCTGCCCTGCTGCGGGCGTCCGCCGCCACCTTGGCGCTTGTTGTTGCGTCCGCCGCCTTGCTGGCCCTGGCTGCGTCCTTTACGGAATGGCTTCTTGCCACCGCCTTGGCCTTTGCCTCTGCGCTGTCCGCCTTTGCGTGTCAGAGGTTTTTCAAATGAAAGCTGGATGCTGTCATCTGTTCTGCTGAATAGGAATTCGTTGAGCAGCGCTGCAACAACTTCCTTCGCTTCGCCCTGTTCAAGCAGGCGTTCAGCGACTTCGAATGTGTGGGTATTCGTGTTTTCGGACTTCCACTGTTCAATCTTGTCGAAAGTCTCTTTTTCACGGGATTTCTGTACTTCTTTCTTGTGTGGCGGTCTGAGAGCAGAAATTGTCTTCTTCTTCTCATTCTCGATCATTCTCAAGTAATCCATTTCTACCGGATTGACGAATGTGAGTGCCACGCCTTCTTTACCTGCACGACCTGTACGGCCGATTCTGTGCGTATAGCTTTCAGCATCCTGTGGGATGTCGAAGTTGTATACGTGTGTGACACCTGAGATATCGAGACCTCTTGCTGCAACGTCTGTAGCGACAAGGATGTCGAGTGCATTGTTTCTGAATTTCTTCAGAACTTCAAGACGCTTCGATTGTGTAATATCACCATGAAGGCCTTCAGCACGGTAGCCTTTGGCAATCAGTGCACTTGTCAGTTCATCGACACGACGTTTCGTACGACCGAATACGATCGCAAGTTCCGGCTGGTGGACATCAAGGAAGTCGGTGAACACTTCGAGCTTTTCAAGCTCTTTTACAATTGTATAGTGTTCTTCGATCTGAGGGTCGCTTCCGCCCTGCTTCATCGTCTTGACGATGGTCGGGTCTTTCATGAAGCGTGTAACAAGCTCCTGGATTGCCGGTGGCATTGTTGCTGAGAACAGCAATGTCTGCCTGTTTTCTGATGGCATTTCGGACATGATGAATTTGACATCATCGATGAATCCCATGTTCATCATCTCATCCGCTTCGTCCAATACGAGCGTACGGATGCTTTCAAGCTTCAGCGTTCTTCTTTTGATGTGGTCGATGATACGCCCAGGCGTACCTACGATGATCTCAGGCTTTCTCTTGAGATCTTTGATCTGACGGTCGATGCTCATACCGCCGAATATTACGGATACACCAAGTTTCTTGTATTTGGCGAATGTCTTCAGCTGTTCGCTGACCTGGACTGCCAATTCACGTGTTGGTGTTAGAATCAGCACTTGTGTGCCTGCCTGCTTCTCTGTAGTTTCTATAATAGGAATACCAAACGCACCCGTTTTACCAGTACCTGTCTGTGCCTGCCCTAGAATATCTTTTCTCTCAAGAGCAAGTGGAATGCTCTCTTCCTGGATCGGGGTTGGTGTTTCAAATCCTATATCTTCCAGTGATTTTAAGGTTTCATCACTGACACCTAATTGTTTAAAGAACTTCAAATTAGAGTCTCCTTTGACTTTTCTTTCTCATTTTACGTTACGCATAACTTCTCTATATTAACACTTCTAGACTAATAATACAAGCTTAATTATCTTCGTTGAAAAGGAAGCGCTCTGTCAGTATATTCAACTGCAGTTGATTATGGTCTGAAAAGGCGAACAGATGCGGTGCATCCTCGATGAGCTCAAGTCTGGCGTCGGGGATCCGCTGCGCAATTTCGACACTGGATTCATAAGGTACGAGCAGATCCTGCATGCCATGGATGATCATCGTCTCTGCACCGATGCTTTCAATGCCTTCCTTTTTCACTGCCATGATGTTCTTGAATTCCTGATAGGCTTTAAGAGGCACATGCCTCAGACGTTTTTTGACCCTATGGTAGCTTTTCATTTTCATGTGCTCGCTGAAATGGCGGGGCATCAGGTGGAGCCTGACTGGCTTTGTGATGCTGATAGGGTCGAATGCAGGGGCGATGAGGATCAGCTTCTCCACAGGTTCATTCTGTGCAATATGGCTGGCGAATACGCCGCCCATCGAAAAACCGATGATATGGATGTGATCCACCCGCTGCTTCAGATTCAGATAGGCCTCCAGTGCTTCCTCGTACCAGTCCTCGCCACCTGTATACTTCAGGTTCAGAATGGTGCCATGGCCGGGATATACCGGAAATTCGTACTCGAAATCGTACCGTGATTTCAAGTAGTCGAACAATGGATGGAGTTCATGCCTTCCTCCTGTATAGCCGTGGAGAAAAAGTATTCCGACTGATCTAGATATGACCGATCACCCTTTCCAATGCCATGCCTCTGGATCCTTTCAAAAGAATTACGCTGTCCTCGGTCATCACATGCTGCAGTGCATCCGCCAGGGATTCGATATCATCGTGATGCTGCTTTACCTCGATATCTGCGTGATCGTGGATGATTTTTGATGCATCTCCAAATGTGAACAGGTAATCATACGCATGACCCGAGTCATTGATGTGCTGTGCAATCGACTGGTGAAGCGGCTCCGAATAGGATCCAAGTTCCAGTATATCTCCAAGAACGAGTATTCTTCTGCCTGCCTCCATGCGTCCCACGGTATCGAGTGCACTTTTCATGCTCGTGGGACTGGCATTGTAGGCATCATTGATGATGGTTGCGCCGGACTTATGATGGACACGCTCCATCCGCATGTCCGTGACAACCAGCTTCTCAAAATGCTTCTTCGCTTCCCTGATATCAAGGCCGAGTGCTTCCGCTGCAAGCAGTGCCAGCGATGCATTGGCAGCGTTATGCGTGCCGAGCTGCGGTATCCCGACATCCACCTTCATGGGAAGCAGTTCAAAACGTGTACCGTCCGGCGTCTGCCGTACATTTGCGACCTGCAGATCATTCTCTTCATTCTGGCCGGCTGTCCGTATATTGTAGTTCGCGTTGCGATCTACAATACCTTCAAGCAGTGGATAGTCCCTTGAATAGATGAAAGTGCCGTTCTTTTCGAGTCCATCCACGATTTCGTATTTGGCATGGGCGATGTTTTCCCTCGATCCCAGTTTTTCGATATGGGATTCACCAACATTGGTGAGTATGGCGATGTCCGGAGTGGTCATCCTGCTGAGGAACCGGATATCCCCTTTTGCATCCATACCCATTTCCAGTATCGAGATCTCAGTGTCCCTATCCAACTGCAGAATGGTAAGTGGGAGGCCGATTTCATTATTATAGTTGCCTATCGTCTTTTTTACTTTGAAGTGGGGAGATAGAAGGCATTCGACCATGTCTTTGGTTGTCGTCTTGCCATTGGATCCTGTAATTGCGACCACTTTCGGTGAAACTGCCTCCAGATATCCCTGCGCGATGTCCTGCAGAGCCCGAAGGCCGTCCTCGACATGGATGAGCGGCAGATCCTGATTGCCATCCTCTACTGCCTGTTCTGTCAGACTGAGTGCAGCGCCAAGGTCAAAAGCCTGCTGGATGAAGCGGTGGCCATCTGCATTCTCTCCTTTGAATGGTACAAACAGATTATTCTTTTCGAGGGTCCGCGTATCGATCGACACCCCTCTGATCATTTCATCCTTTCTCGCTTGTGCGGCTTGGTTCATGCTGCCGCCGCACAGTTCGGCAATCTTTTCTATCGTTGTTTCAATCATAGGCCTCGTCCATCTCCATAAAAATTTATTCGCAGATATTTTAAAATCTGGTTGCATTACTATTGGATAAACACACTGACTTTATTATAAAATAGTGTATACTAAATGTCATGATTTCAATATGGGTTAGGTGAATTTTTTGGAGAACAATCAAAGTTATAAAAGACAGAACGCCAGCATTTTCTTCAGAATCGACTGGATTCTCATTCTGCTGGTTGTTCTTCTCGGTACAATCAGCATCTTCATGATACGTTCCGCGATGACAAGCGGGCAGTACACCACGGATTTCAGCATACGTCAATTGATATTCTATAGCCTCGGCTTCATCATGGTGGCTGTACTCAACTTCATTCCCATCAAGTGGATGAAACAGTATGTATGGGTCATCTATTCTCTCGGCGTGCTATCGCTGGTCATCCTTTTCATCGCCCCCGTCTCTCCAATAACGCCGATCATAAACGGAGCAAAAAGCTGGTACCAGTTCGGGTTCTTCAGCATCCAGCCTTCCGAAATTGTAAAGATCATCTACATAATGACGCTGGCCTACCTGATCAGCCAGCACAATAAATACAAGCTTGCGAGTGACCTCAGTGTAGATATCAAACTGCTGTTCAAAATTTTTGCCGTATCCATCCTGCCGATGCTGTTCATCCTGCTTCAGAATGACCTCGGTACGACACTTGTCATGATCGCCATACTGCTTGGAACCATTGTGGTATCCGGCATCAGCTGGTGGCTGATCATCCCGACCCTGGCCATTGGTCTGACTGTGGGTAGCGCCCTTGTGCTCGGCATCATCTACCGCCCGGATCTGCTGGAACGCTATCTCGGCATCCACCCCTACCAGTTCGAACGCATCTATTCGTGGCTGCGTCCAGAGGAATATGTGACGGATGGCGGGTTCCAGCTCAGCAACTCGCTGAAAGCCATCGGCTCCGGGGGAATGGATGGCAAGGGATTTGCAGATGGCATCGTCTACATCCCGGAAAACCATACGGACTTCATCTTCACCATCATCGGCGAAGAGTTCGGATTCATCGGTACGACCGCAGTCATCGTACTGCTGTTCATGCTTCTGCTGCACCTGTTCAGAATCGCAATGGTCGTACCGGACAGCTTCTCGTCCTATTTCATCATCGGATATCTATCAATGCTCACTTTCCATATATTCCAAAACATCGGAATGACGATACAGCTTGTGCCGATCACCGGCATCCCGCTGCCATTCATCAGCTACGGCGGCAGTGGCCTATGGGCCAATATGCTGGCTGTCGGCATCATCATGAGCATCTACTTCCATCAATATCATCAGAAAGCATAAAAATAACCGCAACTCTTGACCTGGGTTGCGGTTGTTTTTTAGATATTCTGTTCTTTCAGCCTGAGTTTCTCTTTATGGGCAATACGGTTCATTATTTCGAATCTTGACCTCGAAATCTTGACTTTGACGCCAAGTTCATTTAGCATCGTGACGACCTGCTTGACTTTGGAATTGTCGTTTCTATGCATAATGACACTCCTTAAATTACAGCTTGACTTAATTCTACCCTGATATCGGATAATTATCCATACAATTTGAAAAATAAATATTACAGAATTTTAAATATTCATAGTCTATAATAGAATGTAAGCGAGGTGACATCCATGGAATGGTTCATTTTTGATTTTTTCTCCAACACTACAATACTCGGCATTCTGACACTTATCGTCATCGGAATCAACTTTCTTTTCGCAATTGGTCTCATCTTTCTGGAAAGAAGGAGCGCGCAGAGCATCTGGGCATGGTTGTTTGTACTGTTCTTTCTGCCTATCTTCGGCTTCATCATCTACATCCTTTTCGGACGGACAATCTATAATCAGAATATATTCAAAATAAACGAAGAAGACAAAGTTGGCCTCGAACATCTTGTAGAAGACCAGCTCAATGCACTGCGGAACGAAGATCAGAAGTTTTCACACGAAGTCGCCGATAAGCACAGGAAAATCATTCGCATGCTCCTCTATAATAATCAATCGTTTCTGACCATGAATAATTCCGTTGAAACATTTACCGATGGTAACGAAAAATTCGATCGACTGCTTTCGGATATCCGGAACGCAAAGGATCACATCCATTTCCAGTACTACATTCTAAGGCTGGATGGCATCGGAAAGAAACTATACGAAGCGCTGCTCGAGAAGCAGCGTGAAGGTGTTTCTGTAAAAATACTCTACGATGATATGGGGTCAAGGGCACTGACATTGCGCAGCTTTAGGAAACTGCGTGAAGCCGGTGGTACGGTCGAAGCCTTCTTCCCGAGCAAGCTGCCTCTGATCAACCCAAGAATAAACAACAGGAACCACCGTAAAATTGTTGTCATCGATGGCGCCATAGGCTATGTCGGCGGCTTCAATGTAGGAGATGAATATGTCGGACTGAGCAAGAAGTTCGGCCATTGGCGGGATACCCACCTGCGGGTCGAGGGCAATGCGGTAAAATCATTGCAGATCCGCTTCATGCTGGACTGGAACTCACATGCCAAAAGATACAACATGACGCGCGAAGACAGATACTTCCCCGAGCTGGACCATCGTGGTAATACACCCATGCAGATCGCTTCAAGCGGCCCTGATGAGAAGTGGCAGCAGATCAAGTATGGCTATCTGAAAATGATATACAGCGCACAGAAGTGCATCTATATCCAGACACCCTACTTCATACCCGACCAGTCATTTCTGGAAGCGCTGCGCATTGCGATGCTCAGCGGCATTGAAGTCCACCTGATGATCCCGAACAAGCCCGATCATCCTTTCGTCTACTGGGGGACCTATTCCAATGCAGGCACACTGGTGCAGATGGGTGCACACGTGCACATCTATGAAAAAGGCTTCCTGCACCAGAAAATCATGATGATTGATGACGAAGTACTGAGTGTCGGGACGACCAATATCGATGTAAGAAGCTTCCTGCTGAACTTTGAAGTCAATGCATTCATATATGACGAAAAAGAAGCAAGCAAGTATCGCCAGATATTCGAAGACGATATAAGAGACTGTTCACTGCTGACCGTGGAGAAATATGCTGACCGCAGCAAATGGATCAGAATGAAGGAAAGTCTCGCCAATCTCATCTCGCCAATTCTATAATCCAATGAAACAAAAAAAGGACCCGATATCGGGTCCTTTTTTTAAAAGTCGAAACTTGATCAAGTCCTCTTCTTGCGTTTCTTCTTCGGCATGACTTTCGCATTTTTGATGCGTTTTTCCTTCTCAGCCTTCTCACGTTCATGTGCTTCGATGATCGGAGCCATTTCTTCAGCAACTTTCTTCTTGTAGAAAGTATTACCTGCCCATGTCTGGAAGATCAGGAAGATACCACCGACAGCCCAGTAGAGCGGCAGTGCGGATGGAGAAATCAATGAAATCCAGATGATCATGATTGGGGAAATGTACATGAACAGCTGCATCTGCTTACGCTGCTCTGCAGGAACGAACTGCATGGATACATATGCCTGTGCAGCATAGACAATGCCTGCAATGGCCACCATGAAGAAGTCCGTTTCAGTCAGGTTCATCCATAGGAAGTTAGGGTATTCAGTAATACCCTGCTCGGATGGGTACCTGAGTGCAAAATAGAGCGCCATGACGACAGGCATCTGGATGACAATCGGCAGACAGCCCATGTTGAGCGGATTGATGCCGTGCTTCTTGTAGAGTCCCATCATCTCCTGCTGTGCTTCCATCTTTTCTTCCTGTGTCGTCGCCACTTTCACTTTCTTCTGGATCTCTTCCATTTCAGGTTTGACAATTTTCATCTTTTCGCGCATCATCATCTGATTCTTGTATGTACGCATCATGAATGGGAAGATTGCCAGACGGACGATCAGTGTGATGACGATGATTGCCAGTCCGTAATTATTGTTCATGTTGTCCCCGAGCCAATGAAGCAGCGAATCCATCGGCTGGACGAATGTATTATAGAAGAAGCCGTTTCTGTTTTCTTCCTGTGAATAATCACACCCGGACAGTACAAGGACCAGGCCGATCATTATCGGAAAGAGCCATTTTTTACTCATTTCTTCACCTCAATAAATTCTCTCGCATAAAAGAAATTGTAACATATATGGTGGTGTAAAAAAATAATTTTATGGAACTGTACAGCAAATATTATGTCCATATCGTGAAACACTCACAAAATATTCACTATTTCAAACTGCTATCAATAGAAAAGGACTCGGCTTTTGCCGAGTCCCGAAAATCAAAATCTATATTACAGTCTTGAACCACATACAGGCCAAGGCTGGGATCCTCTTTGATCATAAAGGATCTGAGCTCTTTTAGTCTGCTCTGCTGCAGAAGCCTGGGAAGGTACGCCGCTTCCGCCTACAGATCTCCAAGTCTGAACATCAAACTGGTAGAGACCATGGTAGAGGCCATTGGAACTTACAACGCTTGCATTGCCGCTTGATTCACATTGTGCAAGTGCGCCCCAATTTTGACCGCTTGCATTGCTTGATGCAGAGGTGGATTGGTTCTGTGCTTGAGCCTGGTTACGCTGCTGGCGTTCCTGTGCTGCCTGTTCAGCCGCACGCTGCTCTGCTGCTGCCTGTTCTGCTGCTGCTTGTTCCGCCGCACGCTGCTCTGCTGCTGCCTGCTCTGCTGCTGCCTGTTCTTGAGCAGCCTGCTCTGCAGCAACTTGCTGCTCAGAAGGCTGTGCTGGTGCCTGTTGTACTTCTTGTACTTCCTGTACTTCCTGTACTTCTTCAACCTGTGATGCTTCTACAACTGGTTCCTGTACTGCATTGCTACCAGAAACTACAAGTGTTTTACCTGCAAAGATAAGATCTGAAGAAAGATTGTTCCATGCTTTAAGGTTGGAAACTGTTACGTTGAATTTCTGACCAATTTCAAAAAGTGTATCACCGGAAACGATTGTGTATGTTCCGTCTTCTGCTACTGCTTCAGTATTCTTTTCAGCTTTTTCGTCGTTGTTCACTTCAAGAACCTGACCAGGCAGGATAAGATCGGATGAAAGATTGTTTTCAGCTTTGATGGATTGTACTGTCGTATTATTCTCAAAAGCGATTTCTGAAAGCGTGTCACCATTGGATACTGTGTGGCTCGCTGCTTCTGCGCTATATGCAAGTGTTCCAGATACTGCGATTGCTGCCCCGACCGATAGTACTTTTTTCATAATTAATATTTCCTCCCGTTGATCCCTTACGATTGGATATCGTGTTTTCTTTATTAACTATGTAGTACTATATCAGATATAAATATTTCATAGGTTACAGAAATATAAAATGTAAAGCCTTCCTTTACAGTTATGTTACAGTGATGTTTCTATATATCAGGTATTATTGCAATTTAAGTGTAATTTTATATATTTAAGTAATTTTTCAATTATAACTTTAAAGATGACTATGGGAGAAAGCTGTCGTGCCGGGATTCTGCAACCATTCTACATAAGCATGAAAAAGAGCGAATATTTCTTTTTTTTAGATAAGCGTAATAGAATACTACAACATTGTAATAAAAAAGTTATCATCAGGCCTTTGAAACATGAAAAAGCTCTGCAAATGGGCTGACCGCAGCGTTCGCCTCATGCAGAGCTAGGTGAGTAGTGTGAGTGTAGAATGTATGAATTGAGTGGTGTGAGTATGTTCAGGCAAGGGCTTTCGTTTTAATCTCCTCGATGTCACTGTTCGGTGCAGTGTGTGCTCTGCTGTCAGTTCCATCTTTTCCATTATGCTCTTTAAGTATTTTTTCAAGTGGCTCCAGATGCTTTTCCTTCTCTTCGGTCATACTGCCGCTTTCACTTTTCTTCTCCAGAGTGTGAACAGACCGCTCTCCGATATAGTCCCATTGGTCGTAATGCCTGACAGCATCGCTGATCAGTTTGGAAGGATTGCCCATATCTTTCTGGTCGTTCATCTTATCCGGGAGACGCTTGACGTTTTCTGCCCAGATTTCCATTCTGTATTCCTTCTCCCCTTCGGACGTGGTATATACGGTGGTGGCCACCTGACCGCTGACGCAAAGAATTTCTCCTTCTTTTGATTCCGAAAGAACTTTAGGAAGCGCTTTGCCGAATGCCTTGCAGTAGATGAAATGAACTTCCTTCGCTTTCCGTTCATCCTTCGGCACTCTGACAGTAGCAATAATGAATGAATTGACACTGCCGTTTGCCGTCTTCTGTACAGTGACATTCCTTACGAGCTCCCCGACGAGCAGTACTTTGTTCATCATGTTTTCACCCCCTTCCTGAATCTAAAGATAAAGGGTGGTTTAATTTTCTGCAAAACGCGTAAATTTGATTTTATGGTCCATTTTCCTGCAATTAGTATATATTCCGGGATCACCCACGTTATAATGGTAATGAAGCATATTCATATATACGGTATTTGCTGGTATGTATTTATTTTAAAAGGGGGATGCATATGAAGTCATTTAAAGTGGTGGAACTGAAGCTTGAACACGAAAATAACTTCATCATACTGGATCTGATTGATGGTATCATCATCAATAATGAAAAACCGGATGATCCATGGCTGATAGAAATCTCAACATCACCGGATTTCAAAGATATACTCAAGGAGCTGGTGGGCGCTGAACTTGATCTGCTCGTGACGATTACACGCCATTCGAATGAACCCGCAAGATTCAAAGGCATATTCAATGAAATGAATGAAATAGACAATGCACTGTCCTTGATTTTCAATGGCCGCATCATCGTCCAGAGTCCGCACTATGCACAGGATCTTCTTACGCACCTTCTTGATGAAGGCTATGAGCAGGAGCAGCTGCTTAACGAATTCAAAGCAATGATGGAATCGAAAGCCGAAATAAAAACATCCGATGACTGATCAGTCATCGGATGTTTTGTTATCCTGGATTGCAAAAGTGATTTCGCATTTGCATGCCACTTCACCATCTACCGTAGCAACAGCGTCACCTTTGCCGATCGGGCCTCTCAGCTTGGTGATCTCTACTGTGAGTTCCAATGTATCCCCAGGTTTTACCTGTCTTTTGAATTTGCATTTATCAATACCCGCAAAGAAGGCCAGCTTGCCTTTGAAACGCTCTTCCTGAAGCAGAGCAACTGCACCTGTCTGGGCGAGTGCTTCAACAATCAGCACGCCGGGCATTACTGCATACTCAGGAAAATGCCCTTGGAAAAAAGGCTCGTTTCCTGACACCTGCTTGATGCCTGAGCACTTGACCCCCGGCTCTATCTCGGTCACTTTATCGATAAGAAGAAAAGGGGGACGATGCGGTATAACCGCTTTGATCTGGTCGTAAGTCAGCATAATATCATTCCTTGGTCAAATTGATGATGTGTTCCCATGTCTCTATACGAAACACTTCCATTGGATTATCCAGTATGCCGAAGCCGATCATCAATCCTGCAAAGAATACGATGATGGCAATATAGATGAACAGCAGTATCCTAATAATCAATGGGAATCTGCGGTGAACTAGCTTTTTTGATTGCTCAGCCATAGAACTACCTCTTTATTTCGAAAATGTCACACTTTCCTGTGTGGAACTTTCACCCGTCCGTTCTATGTCGGCTCCAAGCTTCTGCAGCTTCTTATGGAAGTTGACATACCCGCGGTCAAGGTGTCTTAATTCAGTAACTACAGTATACCCGTCTGCTGCCAAACCTGCAAGGATCAGCGCAGCTGCCGCTCTCAGATCGGTTGCTTTTACACAACCCGCAGCAAGTTTTTCGCCACCTTTTATGAAGGCATGATTATCTTCCACATCGATGTCTGCATCCATATTTCTGAACTCATTGACATGCATGAATCTGTTTTCGAATATGGTTTCCGTAATGATGCTTGTACCATTGATTGTAGACAGCAGGGCCATCATCTGGCTCTGCATGTCCGTCGGGAAACCGGGATGCGGCATCGTCTTGACCTTGATCGGCTTCAATTGCTCGTCCGGGATGACACGGATGCTGTTTCCTTCTTCTTCAATGCGCACACCTGCTTCTTCCAGCTTCGATATCAGTGCAGTGAGGTGATTCGGCATTACATTATCCAGTACAATCTCACTGCGCGTTATCGCACCAGCAATCATGAATGTACCCGCTTCGATCCGGTCCGGGATGACAGTATGCTCTGCTCCATGCAGTACTTCAACACCTTCAATAGTGATATGGCCTGTTCCAGCACCTTGGACTTTACCGCCCATCGCATTGATATAGTTGGCCAGATCTTCAATCTCAGGCTCTCTTGCAGCATTTTCCAGCTCTGTAACACCATCAGCCAGGCTGGCAGCCATGATGAGATTCTGCGTTGCACCGACACTCGGGAAATCAAGGTATATCTTCGCACCTTTCAGACTGCCGTCGACCGTACCTTCGAAGCTGCCGTCAACCGTACGGAAAGTAGCCCCCATCTTCTCCAGTCCTTTGATGTGTTGCTCCACCGGTCTTGATCCGATTGCGCAGCCACCTGGCATTGCAACGTTGCAATAGCCATATCTGCCTAGCAGTGGACCCATCACAAGCATGCTGGCACGCATCTTATTAACCAGATTGAAAGGCGCATTGCAGTTCAGTTCATCAGTTGCATCGACTGTGATCGTTTTACCTTCCGGCACAACAGAAGCACCGAGGTGACCGAGCAGTGCACTCAGCGTTTTGACATCGGATAGATCCGGTACATTATGTAGCTTCGATACTCCGATTTCTGCAAGCAAAGAAGCCGTCAGAATTGGCAATACAGCATTTTTTGAACCTTCTATTTCAACAGAACCTGATAGTTTATTTCCACCTTTAACAATTATAGAATCCATTTTTCTCACTCCATACTTTTACTTTCGTTACACTATTCACTATTTTAAAGATGTATAAACATGTTTGCAAAGCAATTATCAAAATAGCAGGGCTGCTTCCTGAACAAGCCTGAAAAAGTCCATGATGAAGTTGCTGAGTGCACTTCCCAGAAGTACAGCAGCCAGTATGATGAACATCCTGATACGGCCTGTTTCGCCTTTTCTGAACCACTCATCTACATTCAGGGCACCAAGCACCCAGAATGCAAAAATGACACATAGCATATGCAGGAAGATATGCATGAAAGCAAGTTGGGCATACAACATATTACTATTCACCTTTTAAAAAACCCGGGCAGTAGCCCGGGTCGATTTATTATTTATGTTTTGCTACATCCAATCGGTTGACCGCACGTTGCAATGCAAGATCAGCACGATATCTATCAACTTTTTCGTCACGCGCCTGCTGGAGCAGTGCTTCAGCACGTTCTCTTGCCGCTGTGGCACGATCGGTATCGATATCTTCAGCAAACTCGCCAGCCTGTACAAGTACCGTCACCTTTTCAGGACGTATTTCGACAAAACCATCTGTTACTGCAAAGTACTCGAACTGTCCATCGATCTTTGTACGCAGACTGCCGATCTTAAGCGCAGCAACCGTCGGGACGTGGCCGGCCATGACGCCGAGCTCACCCTGTTTGGTCTGGAGTATTATGATTTCACAGTCCTCTTCAGAAAAAACAGAACCGTTTGGTGTAACTACATCCAGTGCAATTGTACTCATTTGCTAACCCTCCCGATTTTAGACTTCTACGCCCATCTCACGTGCTTTATCAAGCACAGCAGAAATGCCGCCTACAAGACGGAATGCATCTTCAGGGATATGATCGTACTTGCCATCAAGTATTTCCTTGAAGTCGTTGACAGTCTGCTCGACAGGTACATAAGAACCTTTCTGACCAGTGAACTGTTCAGCAACGTGGAAATTCTGGGACAGGAAGAACTGGATTCTACGTGCACGGGAAACTGTTCTCTTGTCCTCTTCAGACAGTTCGTCCATACCAAGAATCGCGATGATATCCTGGAGCTCACGGTACTTCTGAAGTGTCGCCTGAACGCCACGTGCGACTTCGTAATGCTCTTCTCCAACTACTGCTGGTGTCAGCGCACGGGAAGTGGAAGCAAGCGGATCCACCGCAGGATAGATACCCATTTCGGAGAGTTTACGCTCAAGGTTCGTCGTTGCATCCAAGTGGGCGAATGTCTGCGCCGGCGCCGGGTCAGTATAGTCATCGGCTGGTACGAACACTGCCTGGATGGATGTTACTGATCCGACGTTCGTAGACGTGATACGCTCCTGGAGCTGACCCATTTCCGTAGCCAGTGTAGGCTGGTAGCCTACCGCTGATGGCATACGTCCGAGCAGGGCGGATACTTCAGAACCTGCCTGAGTGAAGCGGAAGATGTTGTCGATGAAGAGCAGAACATCCTGTCCTTCTTCATCACGGAAGTATTCCGCCATTGTCAGACCGGACAATGCAACACGCATACGTGCACCTGGCGGCTCGTTCATCTGACCGAATACCATGGCAGTTTTCGCGATAACGCCGGAATCACTCATTTCGTGGTAGAGGTCGTTCCCTTCACGTGTACGCTCTCCAACACCGGCAAATACCGAAATACCACCGTGTTCCTGAGCGATGTTGTTGATCAGTTCCTGGATCAGAACCGTCTTGCCTACTCCGGCACCGCCGAAGAGACCGATCTTACCACCTTTGATGTAAGGCGCGAGCAGATCTACTACTTTGATACCTGTTTCAAGAATTTCAACGTTTGTGGACAGATCTTCGAATTTAGGAGCCTGACGGTGAATCGGGTCTCTTCTTTCGGAAGCAGGAATTGCCTCTCCAAGATCGATATGTTCTCCAAGTACGTTGAATACCCGGCCAAGTGTAATCTGGCCAACAGGGACCGAAATCGGGCTTTCTGTATTAGTAACTTCAGTACCACGCTGCAATCCATCTGTAGAACTCATTGCAATTGTTCTTACGACGTTGTCTCCAAGATGAAGCGCGACTTCCAAAGCCAAAGTATCTTCTTCATTATCTTTATCAGTGTTGACGTAGAGTGCGTTGTTCAGTTCAGGCAGCTGGCCCTCTTCGAAACGCACGTCAACTACAGGTCCCATGACTTGAACTACTTGACCTAAAGCCATTCGTTTTCCTCCTAGTCATTCTTTATTCAAGTGCAGATGCACCACCAACGATTTCCGTAATCTCCTGGGTAATCGCCGCTTGTCTTGCACGGTTGTATTGTAATGTCAAATCGTCTACCAGTTCTTTTGCGTTATCAGTCGCAGCTTTCATCGCAGTCATACGCGCCGCATGTTCACTTGCTTTGGCATCCAGCAACGCCCCGTAGACCAGGCTTTCTGCATATTGAGGAAGAATCGTTTCAAGGATTGATTCCTTGTCGGGCTCAAACTCGTATGTGGAAAGATTTGATGCCTGTTCCTGGCTGACGGTGTCCTCTTCACTAAGAGGAAGAAGCTTTTTCGTCGCCACTTTCTGTTCCAGAACCGATATGAACTGGTTATAAACGATGTACAGCTCATCTATATCTTCATTCGAGAACTGTGCGACCGACTGCTGAGCAATTTCTTTAACACTGCTGAAGTCCGGCTGGTCAGCCAGTCCAATGCGATGGTTTGTGATACTGTATCCACGGTTCTCCATGAATTCGTATCCCATTCTTCCGATGATGAACAGATCATAGGAATCGGGATTGTCATTATGACGCTCCCTGATTACACTGGTAATCTCTTTAAGGATGTTGGCATTATACGGACCGGCCAGTCCACTGTCCGATGTAATGATCACGTATCCGGTACGCTTTACAGGACGTTCCCTGAGCATCGGGTGTGAACTTGTGTTATCTCCAGTTGCAATGGCCTGGACAGCCTCCTGGATCTTATCCATGTAAGGCTGGAATCTTTTTGCGTTCTCCTCTGCCCTCTTGAGCTTGGAGTTCGAAACCATATGCATGGCGCTAGTGATCTGGCTCATTTTTTTGGTTGATCCGATACGACCTTTGATTTCTCTTAGTGCAGCCATGAATTCACCACCTTATTCTATATTCATCACCCTTATTTGGATGGGTTGAATAGTTTCTTGAAGCTGTTTATTGCACTTACATAAGCTTCGTCGTCCGGAAGCTGTTTTGTTTCACGAATACCGCTAAGCAGCTCAGGCTGATTTGAATCAAGCCAGTTGAGGAATTCTGCTTCGAAACGTGTAATATCTTCAACGGCAACATCATCAAGGTGGCCATTTACAAGCGCATAGAGGATCGCAACCTGGCGTTCTACTGCAAGCGGCTTGTTTTCACCCTGTTTGAGCACTTCAACAGTACGTTTACCGCGCTCAAGCTTGGCAGCTGTCGCTTCATCAAGATCGGAACCGAACTGGGCAAATGCTTCCAGCTCACGGTATGCTGCAAGGTCCAGTCTCAGAGTACCGGCAACCTTCTTCATCGCCTTGATCTGTGCAGAACCACCAACACGGGAAACGGAGAGTCCGGCGTTGATCGCAGGTCTTACACCTGAGAAGAACAGGTCGGACTGCAGGAAGATCTGACCGTCAGTGATGGAGATGACGTTCGTTGGAACGAAAGCGGAGATATCACCAGCCTGTGTTTCGATGAAAGGCAGTGCAGTAATGGATCCGCCACCCAGCTCATCATTGAGCTTCGCTGCACGTTCAAGCAGACGGCTGTGAAGGTAGAATACGTCACCCGGGTAGGCTTCACGGCCTGGTGGGCGTTTGAGCAGGAGTGAAAGTTCACGGTATGCAGCAGCCTGTTTTGTCAGGTCATCGTATACGATGAGGACGTGCTTGCCATTGAACATGAACTCTTCTGCCATTGTTACACCGGCATATGGTGCGATGTAGAGCAGTGGTGCCGGCATTGAAGCACCTGCAGAAACGACGATTGTGTAGTCGAGTGCACCGTTTTTACGGAGTGTTTCAACTGTTGCACGAACTGTGGATTCCTTCTGGCCGATTGCCACGTATACACAGATCATGTCCTGATCCTTCTGGTTGAGGATTGTATCGATTGCAACAGTCGTCTTACCTGTCTGACGGTCACCGATGATCAGCTCGCGCTGTCCACGACCGATTGGAACAAGTGCATCGATCGCCTTGATACCAGTCTGTAGTGGTTCATCTACCGACTTACGGGCCATAACGCCTGTTGCCGGGCTTTCGATTGGTCTAGTTTTTGTTGCACCCATCGGTCCTTTGCCGTCGATCGGCTGTCCCAGAGGATTGACGACACGGCCGACCAGTTCTTCGCCTACAGGTACTTCCATGATGCGTCCTGTACGTTTGACTTCGTCGCCTTCTTTAATGTCGTCGAATGGACCGAGAATTACGATACCAACATTGTTTTCTTCGAGGTTCTGGGCAAGTCCCAGAACGCCGCTTGGAAATTCGAGCAGTTCTCCAGCCATAGCATCATTCAAACCATGAGCAAGTGCGATACCGTCACCAACCTGTATGACTGTTCCCACATCGGATACTTTCATATCAGCTTCATAGTTCTCGATCTGGCTTTTCAGGAGAGCGCTTATTTCATCAGCTTTAATTGCCATCAAATGTCACTCCTTAATTAGCTATTAGTTCTTTCTCTGAACCGGTTTTTCAAATCGGACAGCTGGGCATTCACCGAGCCGTCATATACTTTGGTTCCGATGAATACACGGATACCACCGATAAGCGATTCATTCACCCTGTTCTCTATGAGCAGTTTTGAAAGTCCGGTCTTTTTGATAAAGACTTTACCGATACTTTCTATTTCCTCATCAGAGAGTGGATATACCGATTCGATCACTACATTTTCCTGGTTATAATGCGCATTGTAATTTTGTATGAAATGAGAATGAACTGCTTCAATCTCATTGAACCTGTTGCGGTCTGATAGGATGAGCAGCATATTCCGGAGCGGTTCGCTGGCATTGCCGAAAGCTTTCGCTACTGCCTGCCGGCGATCTTCCCGTGAAATTCTGGGATTGTTCATGAAAGTAATGAAACCAGGCGTTTTACGCACTGATTTGACCACTTCATCGAAATCCGTCCTGACTTTTTCGAGCTGTCCATTTTCGCTGACGATACTGAACAGAGCCTGGGAATATTTCTGAGCCGAGTTAGCCATTATTTACCCCCTGCTTCCTGTAGGTATCTTGCAACGAGATCTTTCTGATCCTGCTTGTTGATTTCTTTTGAAATCATCTTCTCAGCAATCAGAACAGAAATGTCAGCCACCTGATCATTGATATCGCGGATCGCTTTCTGCTTTTCCCTTTCGATATCAGCTTTGGCGTCTTCCATCATCTGGTTTGCACGTGTGTTTGCATCATGGATGATTGCTTCTTGCTCTTTCTTCGCCTGCTCTTTTGCATTGTCCATCATCTCGGAAATTTCAGCCTGCGTATTTCTCAGCACAGCTTCATTTTCTTCCTTGAGACTGACAGCTTCCATCCTGCGCTGTTCTGCATCATCTATTTCTGAATGGATCAGCTGTTCGCGCTCATCCATCACTTTTTTCAATGGCTTCCATACGAAATATGAAAGAACCAAGAGAAGGACGATGAAAGCAGCCAGCTGGATCAGACTGTTACCAATTGCTGCCGGCACCGTGTCCGTAGCTCCTAATATAAGAAATTCCACCTATGTACACTCCTTTCGCGAGAGTTTCATTCTATTTTCATAGTCGACATAATAAGAGGGCGAAATCTTGATAGAAGACTTCGCCAGATGTAACGTTTCTTAGAACATGAACATAAGCATGAATGAAATAACAATCGCGATGATCGGAACGGCCTCAACAACACCGATACCGATGAACATGATTGTCATGAGTGGGCCACGAGCCTCAGGCTGACGGGATACACCCTCAACTGTTTTGGAAACGATAAGACCGATACCGATACTTGCGCCGAGTGCTGCAAGTCCAGCAGCGATACCTACTGCGAGTAGATTCATCATAAGATATAGTTCCTCCTAAAATATTTTAAATGGTTGGTTATAATTTTATATTAATGGTCATCGCTCACCTTATGGGATAGATAGACCATTGATAACATAACGAATATGAATGCCTGAATGACACCAATATAAATTGAGAATCCTTGCCAGATCATCAGTGGGATGAATCCACCAACGAAACCGAGTGCGCCGGATGCCATTACCATAATCAGCAGCGAGAGTAGGATCTCACCTGCGTAGATGTTACCGTAAAGACGCAGACCAAGCGTAAGATTGTATGTGAATTCTTCGATGAACTTGAACGGTGCCATGAACCACACCGGCTGTACGTACGATTTAAGATATGCTTTCGTCCCACGCATTTTGATACCATAATAGTGGGTCAGCACGATCATCAAGCTGGCCAGTGTCAGAGTGACTGACGGATCGGCAGTTGGTGATTTCCACCAGAGTGTGTGATCTTCGTCTGGTGCTATGAAAGCAAAAGGCAGCCCAAGCATATTTGCAACAAATATGTATAGAATCAATGTGAGGGCCAGGAAGTGGAATCTTCCGCCTTGTTTCCAGGCCATGTTGCCTGAAATGATACCTTTAACGAAGTTCATCAGTACTTCCATGAGTACTTGACTTTTTCCTGTTGGTCTTACTGATAGATTTCTTGTCATGAAGAAAGCAACCAGAAATACAACAAGCGATGAAATAATAATCATCATAACCGTGGACAGGTTGAATGTTACTGGAAGACCAAAAACATCTACTGTCAATATCGGATTTCCGTGCTCCATTTTCTCACCTCTTTCACTTCGTCAATTCTTTAATCGCACGAAACAGAATCATGATATAGCTGAGCAGAAGCCCGAGCGCTATACCGAATATGCTGAAAACATCCGGGAATCTCACCCAGAAAAGACATGTAACAATCACAATCACAAGGCGCGCAATCGTGCCGGTCCGGATTCTCCCATCCTCTGTCTTGTAGGCCTTCTCAAGATTGTAGTACCAGTTCAACAGCAGCATAATGGACGCAAGGGTACCCAAGGCGAGTCCGGCTGCAAAAGATGAAAATGTAAACAGATAGATGAGTAGGCTGATGATCAGAGGGAAAAGCAAAAATCTAAGGAAATGATGGGAAAATCGTCTGAAAAATAGCACTTTAAACACTGTCTCCTAGTGTATTCTGCGGCTTTTTGTTGTAAACCGTTACATTACTCTTGTAATGATATATCTTTGTATTTTTTATGTCAATATTATGGATAAATTAATTTCAGCGTACATTTTTTATGACATATTATCGACATATTTCCTAGATATCGAAGCTTTCAGGCTTATCTTCTCTGATTCCATAGTAGTATTTTATGTTTTCACATATTCTGAGTGATGCTTTGCCATCACCATAAGGGTTGCTCGCTTCCGCCATCTTCTGATAGACACTGTCATCCGTCAGCAGTTCTTTCGTCAGGTTGTAGATGTTTTCCTTCTTTATACCGGCAAGCTTGAGTGTCCCTGCTTCTACGCCTTCCGGTCTTTCCGTTGTATCTCTGAGCACCAGCACAGGCTTTCTGAGAGAAGGTGCTTCCTCCTGGACGCCACCGGAATCGGTCATGATGATATGACTTTTTGCTGCGAAATTATGGAAGTCGAACACGTCGAGCGGCTCGATGATCTCGATCCGATCATGATCGGACAGATACTTATTGGCAATCTCCCTCACTTTAGGGTTCTTATGGATCGGATATACTACAGTAACATCCTCGAACTCCTCCACAATTTCACGTACCGCACTGAAGATGTTCTCCATCGGCATGCCGATATTTTCCCTTCTATGGGCAGTAAGCAGAATCACCTTGTTGTCTTTGTGCCTGTCGATGATCTCACTTTCATATGCATCGTTCACTGTGGTCTTGAGTGCATCGATTGCCGTATTGCCGGTGACAGAAATGCTGTCCGCCTTCTTGTTCTCCTGCAGCAGATTCTCTCTGGACGTCTCAGTCGGAGCAAAATGAAGGTCGGCAAGTACACCTGTCATCTGACGGTTCATCTCTTCTGGAAATGGCGAGTATTTGTTGTTGGTTCTCAGTCCCGCTTCGACGTGGCCGATGTCCACTTCATTGTAGAATGCTGCGAGACTGCCGGCAAACGTTGTCGTTGTATCTCCATGGACAAGAATCATGTCCGGTTCTGCTTCTTTGATGACAGACTCGAGGCCGGCGATTACTCTGCCCGTCACTTCAGACAGTGTCTGCCCCTTCTGCATGATATCCAGATCATAGTCCGGCGTGATGCCGAAAATTTCGAGTACCTGGTCGAGCATCTCACGGTGCTGTGCAGTGACCACGACTACCGGCTCAAGTTCCGGATCATTTTTCAGTGCGAGAACAAGCGGTGCCATTTTGATCGCCTCAGGTCGTGTGCCGAATATCGTCATGATTTTCTTCATAGATTCTTCTCCTTGTCAGTTCTATTTTGTACCGAAAAGTCTGTCTCCGGCATCGCCGAGACCTGGTACAATATAGCTTTTTTCATTGAGTTTCTCATCCAGTGCGGCGATATAGATGTCCACATCCGGGTGTGCTTCTTTCAGGACTTCAACGCCTTCAGGGGCAGCAATCAGACAGATGAACCGTACTTTGGTCGCACCACGCTTCTTCACTGCAGTGATTGCCTCTACCGCTGATGCACCAGTGGCGAGCATCGGGTCGATGACGAACATGTCCCTCTCCTCGATATCTCCCGGGAACTTGGCATAGTATTCGATTGCTTCAAGTGTCTCAGGATCGCGATACAGGCCGATGTGTCCGACCCGTGCTGAAGGGATCAGTTTAAGTATGCCTTCCTGCATGCCAAGACCTGCTCTCAGAATCGGGACGATTCCGAGCTTCTTGCCACTCAGCCTCTTGGCTGTTGTGCGCGTGACCGGTGTATCCACCTCTACATCTTCCAGCGACAGATCCCGTGTGACTTCATAGGCCATGAGCATGCCCACTTCATCAACAAGTTCTCTGAATTCCTTGGTGCCCGTCTTCTCATCTCTGATGTAGCTCATCTTATGCTGGATCAGCGGGTGATCCATTACGTGTACTTTGGACATATTTATCCTCCAGTTCTCTCAATCATGCCGAAATAAGGCAAACCCTATTCCGGCATGGTCATTTTATTTATATAGTGGGAATTTGGACGTCAGTGCCGTCACTCTATCCTTCAGCGTTTCATACTTCGTGCCTTCTTTGATATCACTCAGTGTTTCAACAATCAGATCTGCAACTTCCTGCATCTCCTCTTCCTTGAACCCACGTGTTGTCATCGCCGGCGTGCCGAGGCGGATACCGCTTGTTACAAACGGAGATTCCTCGTCGAATGGAATGGTGTTCTTATTGCAGGTGATGCCGATTTCATCCAATGCTTCCTCTGCCTGCTTGCCTGTCAGACCGAAACTTTTCACGTCGACAAGAACGATGTGGTTTTCCGTGCCACCACTGACGATGCGGAGTCCACCTTCAGCAAGACGATCTGCAAGTACCTGTGCATTTTTCACGACCTGTTCCTGGTACACTTTGAAATCCGGGTTCAGCGCTTCGCCGAAAGCAACAGCTTTTGCTGCGATAACATGCATAAGAGGGCCGCCCTGAATGCCTGGGAAGATGTTCTTATCCACTTTCTTGGCATGCTCCTCCTTGGTCAGGATCAGACCGCCACGTGGGCCTCTCAGCGTCTTGTGCGTTGTGGAAGTTACGAAATCGGCATAAGGTACCGGATCTGGATGCAGCCCTGCAGCAACGAGTCCGGCGATGTGTGCCATATCCACCATCAGATACGCATCAACCGCATCAGCGATTTCACGGAACTTGCTGAAATCTATGGCCTTCGAGTACGCGCTTCCGCCTGCAACGATCATCTTCGGTTTATGCTCTTTGGCAATATCAAGGAGATCGTCATAATCGATCACTTCATCTTCTTTGCTTACTCCATACTCGACAAAGTTGAAAAGTTTACCACTGAAGTTGACTGAACTGCCGTGTGTCAGGTGTCCGCCATGATTGAGATTCATGCCGAGAACTGTATCTCCCGGCTCCAGAACAGAGAAATAGACAGCCATATTGGCCTGTGACCCGGAATGGGGCTGGACGTTCGCATGATCCGCACCAAAAAGCTGTTTCACTCTTTCACGTGCCAGATCTTCGGCAACGTCCACATTCTCACACCCACCATAATAGCGCTTATGCGGATAGCCTTCAGCGTACTTGTTGGTAAGTATTGAACCTTGAGCCTCAAGTACTGCTTGTGATACAAAGTTCTCTGATGCGATCAGTTCGATGTTGTTGTTCTGGCGATCCAGTTCTGCTTCGATAGTTTCAAAAAGTTTAGGGTCCTGTGATTCAATAAATGACATGTCTTCTCTCCTTGATTGCAAGTTTAGTATTGTGCGCGAGGGCCGCCGATAAGTTTAGGTCTGGAATATGCGATAGTGACATTGGCTGCATTGACTGTTCTCTGCTCCACTCTGAAAGGGACTGCAACGTGCCGGATATGCATGCCGATCAGCGTCTGTCCGATGTCGATGCCGCGGTCGGCTGCAGCATGCTCCACCACTACCGGATCATCAAGGTGATTATAGGCATACTCGCTCAGGCTGCCTCCGGCTGTACGATGGGGCACGACGCTGACCGGCGGCAGGCCACCTGCATGTGCTGTCTTACGTTCCATGGTAACCGCACGGTTGATATGTTCGCAACCTTGGAACATGACATGCATCTGATGGCGCTCTGCGGCCTGATGGAAGGCATCGTATATCAGTTCCGCCACTTCCATCGAGCTCTGCCGACCGATGTGATGTCCCATCACTTCGGATGTGGAACAGCCGATGAGCAGCTTCTCTCCATTCCTGAAGAAACCTGCAGCTTCCAGCTGCTCAATCAACGTGTCGAGATCACTCTTCAATCTTGCAAACTCTTTGTTCATGCCTGCCCCCCTCATAATCGGTCTCAAGCCAGATATCTACAATATCCTGGGCCAGACCGGGGCCGATCACCCGTTCGCCCATTGCCAGCATGTTCGAGTTGTTATGGGCTCTTGTTGCTCTTGCTGAAAAAGTGTCATGGACAAGCGCGCAGCGGATGCCCTTGACCTTGTTTGCGCTGATGCTCATTCCAATACCTGTCCCACAGACAAGAATACCGCGGTCGAATTCACCGGAGGCGACCTTCTCTGCTACAGGACGTGCATAGTCGGGATAGTCCACTGAATCAGCGGAATCGGGACCGAAATCGGTGATTTCCACACCTCTATCCTTGAGCGCCGCAACGACTGTACCTTTAAGATTGAATCCACCATGATCAGAAGCAATAATCACTTTCATAATCTTCACCTCATCTATATTATATATCAAAAGCTTACAGAGAAAAGTGGTCATAAGCAAATCAGAACTTGAATTTGTCGATAAAACCTTTCAATTCGATGAAAGTGCGTTCGTAGTCCTCCATGCCACCGCCGTATGGGTCGAGAATATCCGCTTCATATCCTTCTGCAAATTCACTGATCATCCGGACATCCGCAGTTGGAAACCTTCCCATGACGATCCGTCTGTGGGCATCGGTCATCACGAGCAGCAGCGCTTCCTTTGCATCGTCTTCTGTCAGCGGTGCGGGATCTGAAGGCATAACAAGATTTTCGCGCTCCACGATATTCTGTGAAATATGGTTGATTCCGCCCGGCTGGACCATCAGTCCGCGGGATTCGAAAACAACATTTTCCGTGCTGAACTTCGTTCTGGCATAGCTTTCGGCCAGAGGGCTCCTGCATGTATTTCCTGTACAGACGAATATGATCTTCATTCCGATTCTTCCTTGATGATTTCATTGCCTGTCGCCTTATGAATCCGGTTCATCAGCGCTTCGGTCTCTTCTTTTTTAGGAAAACCATGGATATAGATCTTATCCACATCCGACTTGTCCATCTTCCTCAGTGCAGCATAAAGGTTGCGTCCAGCCTCGCGGTAGTCGTTCTCCCCCGAGCACAGGCTGATGAAATAGATGCCGTCCGGAATCAGGTTGCGTACGGATTCAGGCGCAATCACCCCCACTTTCTGGTCTTCCTCGAGTCGCAGGTGGGTGTTGTTCTTGAAGCCGCCCTCCACCACAACAAGCGGCTGATGCGGCGCATAATGCTTATACTTCATTCCTGGTGCAATCGGCCGTTCATCATCTCCATGATGCTTGCTGACCACTTCCTTCAGCACACTTTCCAGACCCCCTTTGGTAATGCTTCCTGGTCTGGCGATACGGTAAGGAAACTGTGTACAGTCGAGCACTGTACTTTCCAGCCCGTACGTCGCGGGATCGCTTGCCACCACGCCATATACTTTGCCGTTCAAGTCGTCGATGACATGGCTGAAATCGGTGGGGGAAGGCTTGCCGCTCAGATTGGCACTCGGTGCAGCAAGCGGAAAACCGACCTTCTCGAGTATTGCGTGGCCCACCGGATGACTCGGCATCCTGACTGCCACCGAATCCAGTTCCGCCACAGTATTACCGGCCAGTACACTGCCTTTCAGCGGCAGAATGAATGAAATCGGTCCCGGCCAGAAATGCTTCATCAATGTCTCTACCTTGGGACCCAGCGGTTCCGTAAAATCGGCCAGCTGATCCATGCTGTGAACATGTACAATGAGGGGATTATCCCCTGGGCGGTTCTTGGCGGAAAATATCTTCTGTATCGCTTCGGGATTTCTTGCGTCACCCGCAAGACCATATACCGTTTCCGTCGGAATGCCGATGACTTCACCATATTCCAGAGCCGTCTTTATTTCATCAAGTTTCGAAGCGGTCACCTCATCTTTAAGCTGATCCGTTCTGATGTCCCAAATTTTGGTCTTCATACTGGACCTCCCATCTGAAATGCAGTATTCTATCGTTTCCATTCATATCCTTCTCCACTTTCGGTTCAACTCCCGGCCAGCGCTGCCTGATATATGCACGAAGCACATCAGCCTGCTTCCAGCCAATTTCAAAATAGACCGTACCCCGCTCGTTCAGCACGCTATCCAGCTGGTCCACCATCTGTTTATAGAGGGCCAGACCGTCATCTTCAGCAAACAGGGCCAGTGCCGGCTCGTGCGCAATGACCGAACCGCCCATGTCCCCGAGTTCATCCTTTCCAATATAGGGAGGATTGGAGACGATGCAGTCCACTTTGATATTTCTTTCAACCAGTGGTTCGAAAAGATGCCCTGAAAGAAAATCAGGATTCACCCCCAGCTTCTCTGCATTCGTTCCCGCCACTCGAAGCGCCGGTTCGGAAACATCGGTCAATATTACTGTATTGTTCTGCCAGGCGGCAGACAAAGTCAAGCCGATGGCGCCTGTACCACAGCCGATATCCACCACTGTTTTCCCCGTGTCCTGTTCCATGGAAAGAACAATTTCCACAAGCTCCTCCGTTTCATTGCGCGGAATCAGCGTGTCCTCAGTAACAGTGAATTTCTCGCCGTAAAACCAGGCATGCCCGACAACGTACTGATAGGGTTCGCCTTCTGATATACGCCTGATTGCCGCCTCATACCGTGCTCTATCCAAAGCAGGCACTTCTTTGTCGCCGTCCAATAGGAAGCGGGTCATATTCATTTCAAAAAGGTCTTCCAGCAGCAGAGTTGCCGGCTGGATTTCTCCCCCTGATACGCTTAAAGAGGCTTTCGCCTCTTTAACCATCTCTCTATAGCTATAGGGATGCATTGTTCAGTTCTTCCAGTTTGCTCGTCTGCTCCTCGATTGTCAGTGCCTCAATGACTTCATCGAGTTTTCCTTCAATGATCTGGTCAAGCTTCTGGATGGTCAGGCCGATGCGGTGATCGGTCACACGATTCTGAGGATAGTTGTAGGTTCTGATCCTTTCGGATCGGTCACCGGTGCCGACTGCGCTTTTACGCTTCTCGGCATATTCCGCTGTGGCTTCCTGCAGCATCATGTCATAGACACGTGCCTTCAGAACCTTCATTGCACGCTCACGGTTCTTGATCTGTGACTTTTCGTCCTGTGAAGTTACAACAACACCTGACGGCAGGTGGGTGATACGGACTGCAGAGTCGGTAGTATTGACGTGCTGTCCCCCTGCACCACTTGAACGGTAGGTATCTATTTTGATATCTTCATTGCGGATATCAACCTCCACATCCTCCACTTCAGGCAGTACCGCCACTGTTGCAGTGGATGTGTGTATCCGGCCACCGGATTCCGTTTCTGGAACACGCTGGACACGGTGGGCGCCGTTTTCGAACTTCAATTTCGAGAATGCCCCTTCACCCTGGACCAGGAAACTGATTTCCTTATAGCCGCCATGGTCGTTGGCATTGGCTTCCACAACTTCTATCTTCCAGCCACTCTCTTCTGCATAGCGCGAGTACATTCTGAACAGGTTGCCGGCAAAGATCTGCGCTTCATCGCCACCCGCTGCTCCTCTGATCTCCACGATGACGTTCTTGTCGTCATTCGGATCTTTCGGAATCAGGAGGAATTTCAACTGGTCCTCAAGCGCCGGAATCGCCTTCTCGGACTCGGAGATCTCTTCTTTGATCATCTCAAGCATTTCCTTGTCATCCGTTTCCTTCATCATTGCCCGGGACTCTTCGATCGTCTCCTTGTGCTGCTTGTATTCCCTGAAGACTTCCACTGTCTTCTGCAGATCGCTCTGCTCCTTGGAATATGTCCGCAGCTTGTCGGAATCGCTGACAACATCCGGGTCGCTCAGCAGTTCGTTCAGCTGTTCATAGCGATTTTCAATTATTTCAAGTTGATCAAACATATAATTTCACCTTTTCATCTCTTTAATCTCATCAATTATACCATATCTGGACATAAAAAAACTGTACTGGAGTAAGACTCCAGTACAGTTGATCTCTATTATTCGTTTGCGCTTTTGAAACCGAATTTTTTGTTGAACTTTTCAATACGGCCATCTGCAGAAGCGAATTTCTGACGTCCAGTGTAGAATGGGTGGCACTCAGAGCAGACCTCTACTTTGATGTCTTCATTGTTTACTGAACCTGTCTGGAATTCGTTGCCGCAAGAGCACACTACGTTTACCTTGTTGTATTCCGGGTGAATTGCTTGTTTCATTTATTTACATCTCCTTTGCCCTGAACCATCTGGCACAGAGTTTATTAGTGGAATTCCCACTTCGATACTTACATATTATACACGTTTCCCTCTGAAAAATCAAGGGGGAATGCTCAATCAGATTACCGGACGTCCTGTGGACTGTGATGACAGCATCCGCTGCCTCAGCACATCGAAAAATTCTTCGTTCGTCTTCGTCTGCTTCAGTATTTTCAGGAACCGTTCTGTAAAATCAGGTGCATCCGTAAAAAGATTCCTGAGCTGCCATAGGACATCCAGTTCCCGCTTATCAAGCAGCAGCTCCTCTTTTCTTGTACTCGACCGTCTGATGTCGATTGCCGGATAGATTCTGCGTTCACTCAGGTGGCGGTCCAGATGCAGCTCCATGTTGCCTGTCCCCTTGAATTCCTCATAGATGACATCGTCCATGCGGCTGCCCGTATCGACAAGCGCAGTCGACAGGATCGTCAGACTGCCGCCTGCTTCTATATTTCTTGCTGCACCGAAGAAATGCTTAGGCCTGTGCAGGCTTGCCGGATCGAGACCACCGGACAGCGTACGGCCGCTCGGCGGGATGACCAGATTGTATGCACGGGCCAGACGTGTGATGGAATCCATCAGTATGATGACATCTTCGCCCATCTCAACGAGCCGCTTCGACCGTTCAAGAAGCAGTTCCGCAACTTTCACGTGGTGCTCCGGCGGCTCGTCGAAAGTTGAATGGACCACTTCTGCATCCTCGACGGAACGCTCAAGGTCCGTCACCTCTTCCGGCCGTTCACCGATAAGCAGGATGAACAGCTTCGTATCGGGATGGTTCTCGGTCATCGCATTTGCGATTTCCTTCAGCAGGGATGTCTTCCCGGCTTTCGGCGGTGCCACAATCATGCCCCGCTGCCCGAAACCGATCGGTGTTACAAGATCCATGATACGTGTAGACAGATCCGCCGGCCTATTCTCGAGCTTGATGCGCTCCTCAGGGTAGAGCGGTGTCAGCGCCTGGAAGTGTGGACGCTTCTTGACCTGCTCGGCATTCTGATCATTGATGAAATCCACCTGCAGCAGACCATAGTATTTTTCGTTCTCTTTGGGACGGCGTACTTTACCAGTGACCTTATCCCCTTTTTTCAGTTCGAATCTTCTGATCTGGGAAGCGGAGATATAGATATCCTTTTCCCCTTTTGAAAAGTTGACTGTACGCAGGAAACCGTACCCGTCCGGCTGGATGTCGTCGAGGATGCCTTCCATATAGTAGTTGCCGTCCTTTTCCATCTGGGCTTCCATTATGGCAAGGACAAGCTCCTTTTTATTCAGACGGCTATAGTTGGAAAGACCGAGCTCTTTTGCCCGCACTGTCAATTCCTTGGTATTGTTCTTCTTATAGAGTGCATCAAAGGATTCATACTTCGGTCCTTTGGAATCTCTTTCAGCCATACGTTCACTTCGCTTTCGTATATTGAAATCCTGATACAAGAGAGGTACAGGGGGGATTAGAAATGAGGCTTTAACCATTCCATATTCTACACCATTGTTTTATAAAAATAAAGTTGCTGTCAAAAGAGGGAATTGCTGCAAGCAAAAAATCCGGACTGCAAATGCAGTCCGGATTCTAAAGGCTTCAATCTTCTTCAATCTCCTCACGCCATATGTCGGCACCGAGATGTTCCAGTTTCTTGACGATATCCGTATAGCCGCGGTCGATATGGTTGACATTATGGATGGTTGTGACACCTTCTGCCGTCAGACCTGATATCAGAAGGCAGGCGCCTGCCCTGAGATCACTCGCATAGACATGCGTCCCCTTGAGCTGTGAAGGGAAGATGAGCGCCGATCCGCTATTCTGCTCGATCTTGGCATCCATACGCACCAGTTCATCCACATGCCGGAACCTTGCAGGATAGATTGTTTCGGTGATTTTGCTTACCCCGTCCGCCTTGAAAAGAAGGGGTGTCAACGGCTGCTGGAGATCCGTTGCAAAGCCAGGGTAGACTTGGGTCTTCACAGAAATCGGACGATATGTTTCCGGTTTCGTAATGGTCGCCCAGTCATCGCCCACTTCAATCTCCACACCCAACTCCTCAAGTTTCGCAGTCAGCGATTCCATATGGGTCGGGATGATATTGCGTACGGTGAAGTTCTCGCCGACTGCAGCGCCGGTGATCATATACGTGCCCGCTTCAATACGGTCCGGAATGATATTGTGCCTTGTGCCATGAAGATTCTTCACGCCATTGACTTTGATCGTGTCCGTACCTGCACCACGGATGTCCGCTCCCATATTGTTGAGCAGTGACGCGACATCCACCACTTCAGGCTCCTTGGCGACATTTTCAAGAATGGTCCTGCCTTCGGCACAGCTTGCTGCAATCATCAGATTGATGGTCGCACCAACCGAGACGACATCAAAGAAGATTTTGGCACCTTTCAGCTCATCTGCAATCAGATACATCGCACCGTGTTCATTCGTCACCTTTGCACCCAGTGCTTCAAATCCTTTGATATGCTGGTCGATCGGCCGGGGTCCGAGTGGACATCCGCCAGGCAGACCGATGACACATTTCTTGAAGCGCGCAAGCATCGCACCCATCATATAGTAGGACGCACGCAATGACTGCACTTTCGTATTCGGCAGCGGCATGTTCTCAGCGCCTTCGGCATTGATCTTCAAAGTCGTGCCGTCCAGTTCGGTTCCTATATTAAGGTCATTCAGAAGACTCATCAATGTTTTGACGTCTGAAATTTCCGGGAGCCCTTCCAGTATGACTTCGCCTTCAGAGGCCATCAGGGACGCAGGAATCAGGGCAACTGCACTGTTTTTGGCCCCGCTGATCTCAACTTCGCCGGTCAGTGCCCTGCCGCCTCTGACTTTGATTACTTCTTTACTCATAATTCTTCTCCTTATATGGCAGACCGCCTACTGGTCCTTTATACTGTTCCAGTCTTCCAGGAACTTTTCGATCCCCTTCTCAGTCAGAGGATGCTGTGTGAGCTTCTTCAGGACTTTGTATGGAATCGTAGCGATATGTGCACCTGCAGTGGCTGCACCATGCACATGCGCTTCATTTCTGATGGAAGCAGCAATGATTTCCGTATCGATATCATGAACAGTGAAAATGTGGTAAATATCATCGATCAGATCCATGCCGACAAGTCCGATATCATCGAGTCTGCCGATGAATGGAGAGACGTACGTCGCACCTGAACGCGCTGCTGTAAGCGCCTGTACTGTATTGAATATGAGTGTCACATTCGTCTTGATGCCTTCAGAAGACAGTACTCTGACAGCTTTCATCCCCTCTTCCGTCATCGGAATCTTGACGACGATATGTTCATGAAGCTTCGCCAGTTCACGGCCTTCCTCGATCATGCCTTCTGCACCCAGGGAAATGACCTCACCACTTACAGGACCGCCGACCAGTTCACATATTTCAACGAGACGATCGTGGAAGGAAATGCCCTTCTCTTTCGCAACGAGCGAAGGGTTGGTTGTGACACCAGCAAGTACACCCCACTCATTGATTTCTCTTATTTCATCCATATTCGCTGTATCAATAAAATATTTCATGGAAACAATGCACCTCCGATTAGATTGTTATTTCATTATAGGATACTCCTTGCCGACTCGGCAATGAATATTGCACTTTATCAAACTTTATACATTTTTGCTGCATTAATCAAATAAAAGCCATCCCGAATGGGACGGCTTTCCTCATCCTAGGCTTTATCGGATGTGCCAAATTCCTTGATTTTACCTTGTACTGTTTCTTTGACTGCTTCTCTCATCGGTCCGAGATACTTGCGTGGATCATAGACTTCAGAGTCATTTGCAAGCACTTCTCTTACACGTTTTGCTGAAGCAATCTGGCTTTCAGTGTTTACATTGATCTTGGCTGAACCAAGGGAGATCGCTTTCTGGATATCCTTTGTCGGGATGCCTGTACCACCATGCAGAACGAGCGGGATATCGGATTGGTTGCCAATCTCTTCCATTTCCTTGAACCCAAGGTTCGGCTCACCTTTGTAAGGGCCGTGTACGGAACCGAGGGCTGGCGCGAGGCAGTCGATGCCTGTTTTTTCAACGAGCTCACGGCACTCTTCAGGGTCTGCATAGATGACGCCGTCAGCAATGACATCGTCTTCCTGTCCGCCGACCACACCAAGTTCCGCTTCGACAGAAACGCCTCTTTCGTGTGCATACTCCACAACTCTTCTAGTAGTGGCAATATTATCTTCGAAAGGTCCGTGGGAAGCATCGATCATGACGGATGTGAATCCGGCCCCGATTGCTTCGATGCATTTCTCATAGCTTGAACCGTGATCCAGGTGGATTGCGACCGGGATTGTGATATTCATATCGGACATCAGACCTTCGATCATTTTGACCACTGTCTTCATGCCGCTCATATATCTTGCAGCGCCTTCCGAAACACCAAGGATGACGGGTGCATTCTCTTCCTGTGATGCCATCAGGATACCTTGGGCGAATTCCAGGTTGTTCACGTTGTACTGCCCGACTGCATATCCTTCTTTTCTTGCTTTGTTGAGCATTTCTGTCATTGATACTAAAGGCATTATTGATTTCCTCCTAAAAGTTCGTTCCTTTAACGCAATTATAGCAAAAACATTTAATTCTGGGCAATGTTTTGATACCATTGCAGTACCATCAAGTCGAATGGAGAGATTACATGGACAAGATCCTGCAGACGCAACTGACAAACATATACAACCATATCAATGCCCAGGAAGAGGAGATTGAGATGGCTGCACGCCTATTGGCGCAGGCAGTAGGCAGCGAGGGCGAGATCCATGTGAAGACCTTCCATGATTTCAAGGGGATAGAAGCATTTCTGCTCGACAGTTCCCTCGCCCTTCCAGAGGCAAAACCTTTTGATTCTCCGGAATCCGTCGATGCACCGGACCGTGTACTCGTCATCGCCGACCAGTTCGATGATGATGTCCAGACATTCATCAGGACACTTCAGAATGAAGACGTGGAATTCGTACTGATTTCCAACTACAATAAGCATCAGGCCGAAATAATCGACCAGCTCCACCATTATATCGATTTATCGTCTCCGCGTCCGCTTATACCGACGCCGAATTTCGACAAAATTGTTAACCCCTATATGTCCGCGTTCCTCTATCTCTACGATCACCTCTATGTGCTCGTAGATGAGATGACAAACGATGCATACTAGAAGCTTTTCCATATGACAGAACCATGCCCCGCGGGCATGGTTCTTTTTCTATTCTATGCAGGCATTGATCAGACCTTGGAACAACGGGTGTGGACGTGTCGGTCTGCTCTGGAATTCCGGGTGGAACTGCACAGCCACAAAGTATGGATGATCACTGAGTTCGATCATTTCCACAAGGCGGCCATCTGGTGATGTACCGGAGAATACCATGCCTTTTTCCTCAAGCTGCTTCTTGTACTGGTTGTTGAATTCATAGCGGTGACGGTGGCGTTCGTCGACGTGTGCCTGACCATACAGGTCGCGTGCAATCGTACCCTGCTGGATCTCACACGGGAAGCTTCCAAGTCTGAGCGTACCGCCGAGATCGACAACATCCTTCTGGTCCGGCATCAGGTCGATGACAGGGTGTGGTGTATTTTCATCCAGCTCACTGGAATGGGCACCTTCAAGACCAGCAACATTGCGTGCAAATTCCACAGTGGCAAGCTGCATGCCGAGACAGATGCCGAGCAGCGGCACCCTGTTCTCACGCGCATACTGCAGTGCGTAGATCTTGCCTTCGACGCCGCGTTCACCGAATCCGCCGGGAACGAGGATGCCATCCACTTCGGAAAGTTCCGCTTCGTAGTTCTCACGGGTGAGATGCTCGGAATTGATCCACTTGATCTCGATATCCGCCTGGCGTTCGTAGCCTGCATGCCTCAACGACTCTGCCACAGACAGATAGGCATCCTGCAGTGTAACGTACTTCCCGACAAGACCGATCGTTATCTTCCTTTCGATACTGTTCAGGTTCTGCAGCAGATGCTTCCAGTCCTTGAGTTCTGCTTCCTCACCGGCAGGCAGTTCAAGACGGTCCAGCACAAGGCTGTCCATGTTCTGCTCCTGAAGACGGATGACGATATTATAGATCGTCTCTTCATCTCTTGCCTCTATGACGCTCTTCTTATTGATATCACAGAACAGTGCAATCTTGTCCTTCAGATCCTCGCCCATCGGATATTCGGAGCGTACCACGATCATATCCGGCTGTATGCCGAGTCCTCGAAGCTCTTTTACACTATGCTGTGTCGGTTTCGTTTTCATTTCCCCTGCTGCCTTGATGTAAGGTAGAAGTGTGCAATGGATATACATGACATTTTCCCGGCCCAGATCACTTCTCAGCTGTCTGATCGTCTCGAGGAAAGGCAGTGATTCTATATCACCGGTCGTTCCACCGATTTCAGTAATGACGATGTCCGCGTTGGATTCTTCGCCTGCCTGCATCAGACGGGATTTTATTTCATTGGTGATGTGCGGAATCACCTGGACTGTGCCGCCCAGGTAGTCTCCCCGGCGTTCTTTTCTGATCACCTCGGAATAGACGCGGCCGGCTGTGACGTTCGAATATTTATGAAGGTTGATGTCGATGAAACGCTCATAGTGTCCGAGGTCGAGATCCGTTTCCGCGCCATCCTCCGTCACGAAAACCTCACCGTGCTGGTATGGACTCATCGTCCCAGGATCCACATTCAAATATGGATCGAATTTCTGAATCGTAATCGAGAAGCCGCGGTCTTTCAGCAGCCTTCCCAGTGACGCGGCTGTAATGCCCTTGCCTAGAGAGGAAACAACCCCGCCAGTCACAAAAATATATTTAGTCATCGCACTTCCTCCTGTGAAAATAAAAATAGCCCCCTTCCACACTTGGTGAAAAGGAGCCGTTCTTTACAATCCCTATTTCAGGGAGCCCAATAAAAATAATATCACTTTTCTAATGAATGTCAACTGGAAGTTCAGACCCTAAAGGTCCTTTTCATCCTCGTAGCTGTCCTCAAGCTCGTCGGTATCATCGTACTCGACATCGTCGTCAATCGTTTCGTCCACGGAATCCTCGATATCGTCTTCACTTTCCACATCATCACCGTTCAGAGGAGAGTCGAGGTTCTCTATATCGGATTCCACAAGATCCTTGTCCTGGTCGAAAGCCTCGTCATATCCTTCGTCATCCGTAACTACCGGATCCTCATCGTCTACGGCCAGCTCAAACTTATGGATCGTCGGCGCGATCTTATCAGAGATGTCGTCGACCGAGTACCAGTCGCGAAGTCCCCATACACCATCACCTGTACTCAGGAATCTGCCATCCGTGTTCAGGTCCGTATAGAATTGGAGGAT
Organism: Salinicoccus sp. ID82-1; assembly: GCF_021991715.1. Lineage (NCBI taxonomy): Bacteria > Bacillati > Bacillota > Bacilli > Caryophanales > Staphylococcaceae > Salinicoccus > Salinicoccus sp. ID82-1. Next base: position 434,692 of record NZ_JAGFLY010000002.1, on the reverse strand, counting down.
GCGATTTTCTATTTCATCATCGGAATATCCTGCAATGCCCTTGAATTTATCGATGATATCATACAGGTTCGCCTCTTTGCCTTTATCCTGCAGGTATATATATGACATATCAATAAAAGAATTTTCGTCCATCATTTCTTTGGTGTATTTGTCGAGTCTCATCTCGTTCATCCTTTCCAGTCTGGAATATCAAAAGATATAATACAGGTAATTGCTGTATGAATCAAGAACTAATTCAATAGTTTATATACTTCATATACTTTCTCTGTGCCTCATCTATCATGACGAAGCCGACCCTTTCAAAAAGCCGTGCCCTGTCAGCATCATCGGTCGATACAACAAGGTGCTTCACTTCAGGGCTTTTGCGTCTCAGAAATGTCCCAAACTGTCTGAGTGCACTGGATGCCACACCGCGGTTGCGTTCCGCCTCATTGATGAAGAGATGGATGATATGGAGCGTGTCCCCTTCCACTCTCCCTTCAATATATCCTGCAGACTTTTCCTTGTTGAGCACGATGTCCACCTTCATATCCGGGAGTTCAATCGAGTCGTCCTGCTCCAGCTTGATATTATGGACATACTTCTGATCAAGATCCAGGTAATAGAGGCGTTCCTTGCCGATCGGGCCATCTTCCTTTGTTGCCGAATGCATGAATCCTGCGCGCTCATACAAGTTCCAGGCGCCCTGGTTTTCTGCATCGACAACCAGATATAGATGATCGAAATTCGCAAAGTGCTCCTGCACGAAGAGTGGCAGCGACATGGCGACTTTGGTGCCGTAGCCCCTCCCCTGCAGTTCTTCATTGATGGAGAGTGAGCGGATGTACACCACTTCGTGCGGGGTTGCGTACCCTTCATGCTGATAGTGCTTGTGCAGTACGAAAAAGCCGACAATTTCATCCGAATCATTCAGCACGACACACGGTGTACGGTCGGGATCCTCAATTGCATCGTCCAGAACATCTATTGGCAGACTTGAATAGATCTGCTGCTGTTCGCTCAGCTTGAAAGCCAAAAGACTCTCCCTGTCTTCTTTTTTAAAAGGACGAATATGTATATCTCCCATCGTCATTCCTCCTTATTAAACATTTTCATTTGATATATCCTCTACCCTTTTCAAGTATAGAATAGTCCTCAGGATATACAACATCTTTTCAGTTGTTTAGTTGAAATTTATAGGGGTATTTGAGATTAGACTACATTTCTAGGGGGAAAACAATTGGTTAACGACAATTCGGATAAAACATCCAAAGACAAATGGGATTCCAACCGGAAATCCAAGCTCGGACTCGTATTCTGGGCATCCACCATCATCATACTGGTGGCTGCAATCTTTGCAGCTGCCATACCTGAGAGCTTCCAGACGGGCTCGGAAGCTTTATATGCATGGATTGCCAATTACTTCAGCTGGTTCTTCATGATTGCCGTCTTCGGTTTTGCGGTATTCCTGCTCTTCCTCGCCCTATCACCATATGGCAGGATCAAGCTGGGAGGTGACCAGTCGATGCCTGAATTCTCGTTCCGCTCGTGGATCGGCATGCTGTTCTCCGCCGGACTCGGTGTCGGACTTGTATTCTTCGGTGTGGCAGAACCGATGAGCCACTACATGGTTTCGCCTTTCCTTGGCGGGGGGACGGAATCCGTCGAAGCTGCACGCATGGCAATGGGATATTCATTTTTCCACTGGGGCATCTCCCAGTGGTCCATATTCGGCGTAGCAGGTCTGGCCATCGGCTACAACCAGTACAGAAAGCAGAAGGATGGACTGGTTTCCACTTCGCTCGAGCCTCTGCTCGGTTCCGATTATAATAAGAAAGCCCGCAAGACCATCGATATACTGGCCGTCATTGCGACTGTAACTGGGATGGCGACCTCGGTCGGTCTCGGCATCCTGCAGATGGATGGTGGGCTCAATATTGCGTTTGGCATCCCATCCGGCCCATTGACACAGATCATACTTACGGCATTGATGACCGGCCTCTTCATATTGTCCACTACAACCGGCCTGAAACGCGGCATCAAATGGCTGAGCAATCTGAATATGCTGCTGGCTGCCGTCATTACCATTTTCGTCATGGCTGTCGGACCCTTCACCTTCATCATGGAGAGCATCATTGTCGGTCTCGGCGACTACCTGTCGAACTACGTTGGATACTCACTCAGAATGCAGCCCTATTCCGGAGAAGTCTGGGTGCAGGAATGGACCGTCTTCTACTGGGCGTGGGTCATCGCATGGAGTCCGTTCATCGGTTCGTTTGTGGCCCGCGTTTCAAGAGGGCGGACGATCCGTGAATACGTACTCGGCATCCTGATCATTCCACCGATGCTGTCCTTCATATGGATCGGTGCACTTGGGGGGACCGCCATCTACTCCGATCTGTTCAACGGTACGAATATCGGCGCGCTTGTGCTCGAGGATGATACGGCGGCACTTTTTGCCCTTTATGACCAGCTGCCGTTGACACAGATACTCTCTGCACTGTCGATTCTGCTGATCTTTACTTTCCTGGTCACTTCCGCCGACTCCGCAACATTCATTGTCGCAGGGATGACTTCCGGCAATACGGAGGCACCAGCCACAAAACTGAAAATCATCTGGGGCGTCCTGATCGGCACACTGACAGTAACGCTGATCATTGCTGGTGGACTGACGAGCCTGCAGGCGGCCTCACTGCTGGCGGGACTGCCTTTCGGTGTTGTGCTCATCGCCATGATCGCCTCGGTATCGAAATCCTTGAGACGCGAGCCGAATGAAGCGATGAGACGGCGGACGCACAAGGCACAGAAAGAGTCTTCAAATTAAGGATTACGAATGGAGAATGTCATTGGTATAATAAAGCCGATGACATTCTTTTATGCGGAGGCAACTTATGAAAATTGGAATTGACGCAGGCGGTACTTTGATAAAGGTGGTATATGTGGATGGTGACCATAGGACATTCGAGAAATGGCCCTCCACTGAAGTGGATGCACTGATCGAAGTACTCGATTCGCAATATGCAGAGGACGCGCTTTTCCTCACTGGAGGAAAAGCGGAATATATGGCGGAGAAACTGAACCAGCACCACGGGGTTTCGATAGAGTTCGACGCCACCTACAGAGGTCTTAAAACATTGATGCGCGAGCAGGGCATCGATCTCGAGCGGTTTGTCTACCTGAATGTAGGCACAGGCACGAGTTTCCATCATGCATCACGGGAAGGCCAGGAGCGCGTCGGCGGTTCGGGTGTCGGTGGCGGTACGCTGCTCGGCCTCTCCAAGCTGCTGGTGGACATCGATGACTACAACGAAATCATCGCACTCGCAGAATCAGGCAACAGGGACGCAATCGACCTGAAGGTCCATCACATATATGCCGGGCGGCCGACACCGATCCCCGGTGATCTGACTGCAAGCAACTTCGGCAATGTCCTGTCCGGAGACGTGGCGGCACTGGAGCCGGCGGACAAAGTACAGGCCGTCATCGGACTTGTGGCTGAAACGGTGACAGCTGTCGGCATCAGCCTGGCTGAAGGATACGACTCGACGGATATCGTATTCATCGGTTCCACACTTCTCGACAACAAGGTGATGCAGGAAATCATAAACCGCTACGCCGGATTGAAAGGGGCCAAAGCCCACATGGTCAGGCATGGGGAATATTCGGGGGCACTCGGCGCCATTCTATAGCCCGCTGTGATAGACCAGCGCGATGCCTGACCTCGACTCGATCTTCAAGGGCAGACCATAGCATGCTGAGAGCATTTCGGAAGTGACTGCCCAAGGCGGCATGGGACCTGTAATCCGACCGTTCTTCATCAGAGTAATGGTATCTGCGTATGTCAGGGCAAGTGCAGCATCGTGCATGCTTGTGATGACTGTCCTGTGATTCCCTTCACGCCGTACCCATTTCATCATTTCATGCTGGTATTTGAGGTCGAGTCCCTGTTCTATTTCATCAATCATGATGACGGGCTTGTTTTCAAGGGAGACCTGTGCGCACTGGACTCTCTTGAATTCACCGCCCGATAGATCTTCAATGGAACGCCCGGTCAGCTGTGCAATATCGAAATTCTCAACAGCAGCCGAATAGGCAGCATGCGACACGTTTCCCGCTGTCATGGTGAGGTAGTCGGCGACTATTATTTTGAACCTCGGATTCTCCTGGGGCAGATAGCTGATGACCGCCTCTACCCCCTCCAGCGGCTGGCTGTTCCAGTATATTCTCCTCTGTTCAATATCCGGCTGGCCATAGCCGACCACTCCCTGCATGAATGAACTCTTGCCACCCCCGTTCGGTCCAAGGACGATATTCAAACCTTTGGAAAAACCAGCATTTTCAACATCCAATCCAAAATTTTCATATATGATCTGAAGCTGTTCAATTTTTAACATAAAAGTACCTCTACTAGTATTTTTTATATGGGTCACTTATAATTATATACACAAATGCAAAATAAGAAGGAGGTTTTTAATGGATGTCTACATAAACCAGCCCATTCTGCTCGTGGCCATCGTTCTCGTTCTCGGGGTGGTGATCACCAGATTCTCCTCAAGACTCGGGTTCCCTTCACTGGTGCTGTTCATAATTATCGGTATACTGCTCAACCAGGTCATCTACTATGATGACGTGGAGACGACCCAGCTCATCGGTATGATTGCACTTGTCATCATACTGTTCGAAGGTGGACTCCAGACAAACATCACTGCCATAAAGAAGGTTGCCGGTCCGGCCGTACTCCTTGCCACCATCGGCGTCCTGCTCACCAGCATTGTTCTTGGCATATTCGCCTACTTCATACTTGATTTGAACCTGATGACTTCCATGCTGCTCGGTGCCATTGTCGGCTCGACAGATGCAGCCGCCGTATTCGCCGTATTCGGCAGCAAGAACATCAAAGAGAAGCTCTCCTCAACCATCGAGGCGGAATCCGGAACCAACGACCCGATGGCGGTATTTCTGACCGTCACCATCATCTCCATCATCGAAATGCCTGGAGAAAATAATGTATTCCTTCTCATTCTTTCCTTCTTCTGGCAGATGGGTGTTGCCGTACTCGTTGGCCTTACCATCGGACGCCTTGCCGTCTACGTGATCAACCGCATCGACCTGGAAGCTTCCGGCCTGTACCCTGTACTTTCACTCGGCTTTGCGATGCTGTCTTTCGGGGTGTCGGAAGTAATCGGGGCAAGCGGCCTGCTTGCCGTTTATATCATGGCACTTCTCATGGGGAACCGTCCCCTCACCTACAAGCATTCCATACTGCGTTTCAATGAAGGACTTGCGTGGATGATGCAGATCATCATGTTCATCATGCTTGGACTGCTCGCCTTCCCTGATGAACTGTTCAACTACACCATCCAGGGTATTCTGATGGCACTCATCCTCATATTCATTGCACGACCGATCGGCGTATTCCTTACGCTCATTGCGAGCAAGTATGATTTCAAGGAGAAAGTATTCATCTCGTGGGCCGGACTCCGTGGCTCCGTCCCCATCGTCCTTGCCACCTATCCGCTTGTCAGCGGCATTGAGAACGGATATCTCATATTCAATGTCGTGTTCTTCATCGTCATCTTCTCTGCGCTGCTTCAGGGCAGCACCATTACGCCGGTCGCCCGCTGGCTCGGATTTGATGAAGGTGAAGCGGATACACCATCATATTCCGTTGAGCTGCTCGCACTTGGTCAGACACAGAATGATATATACGGCATCGAATTGCCGGCGCTGTCAGCCCATGAAAATGCAAAAATAAAGGACCTCGATCTGCCACCTGATATTCTGGTCATCGCCATCATCAGGGATGAAGAACTGATTACACCAAACGGTGACACAGTGATGCATTCCGAGGACTTCATCTATGTCATGATGCCGCGAAAACTGAGGGAACGTACTGAAGCTTATTTCAGCAAGGTAAAGGAGAACAAAAACAAACCGAAGCGTACCGAACCACCCGCTGACGAGGAGAAAACCTAGGAGGTGCCACTATGATGAAATTTCTTACTGCTCTATTGATGACGTCGTTTTTCATTACTGCCTGTCTGAACGCTGACGACGGTCCAGGCCCCGCAGAAGATGAATCTACTGGAACAGAAACCGAAGGGTCGACAGAAGAGACGGTTGCAGAAGAGGAAACGACGGAAGAGGAAACGGCGGAACAGGAACCGCCTGAAGTCAAACCGATTGATATTACAAGTGATGCCTTCATCTCCAATTTCTTCTCAGGCAGCTATGAGTACAGGACCATATCCGTCCACTCCAGCTACGACTATATGGTCGGCATACTCGGGGAGCCGACAGGATCCGGCAGCGTCGTCGATGGTACCTACTACCATTACGACCATATCGGCTTCAATTTTCCACAGTCGGTCGGTGAATCCGGAGACAAGGGTGAACTTAAAGTGGATGGCATCATCATCTTTCCTGAAGATTTCACCAAGCAGGATGCTGTCGAGCAGTTCGGCTGGCCGAGCAGTGACGAAGTTTCCGACTTCAGAATGTTCTACGACAGCGACACATCGAATGGCCAGTATGTAATGATGAACTATAACCAGCAGGATCAGATTACTGAAATCATTCTCCAGTACAAGGACTTGTCTGATACCGACTTCCATGACGAATAAAGACAGCAGGCCCCGGGGGCCTGCTGTCTTTATTATTATGCTACTTCAATTCGCCATTCAGCTCCAGTTTTGCTTCCACTGCTGCATTCAGTGAATTGATGGCAGAGCAGTATTTCTCAGCTGACAGTTCGACTGCACGCTGTGCCACCTTTTCACTGACATCCCCTTTGATTTTTACAATGACATCTACATGCGTAAATCTCTTAGGTTCTGTTTCCGCACGTTCACCATCGATTTCTATTTCTATGGACTCCACCTTGTCCATACTATGGCGCATGATGACGTTGAGGTCGATGCCCATGCAGCCGGCGACACCATGAAGCAGCATCTCCATCGGTCTCGGTCCGCCGTCGTTTCCTCCAACACTACTGCTTGCATCCATTGTAACCTGGTAGCCGGAAGCATCCCCTTTGGAATCATAGGCCATGCCACCGGTCCATTGTGCATTGATTTTCATCGTTGTTTCATCCTTCCATTCGAGTTTTACCCATTATAATCCATCCCCAGCCTGCATGAATAGTGATGCGCCTATAGGAATGAAGATATCGCATCCACCAGACTGTAGATGCCAAGGAATGAAACGACAGCAGTGATGACCCAGCCGACAATATTGAGCCATAATGGATTGACATGTTCATGCATTGTACTTTTCTTATTGATCAGAATCATGATGAGTATGGCAATGATCGGCAGGATCAGCCCGTTCAGAGCTTGCGCAAACAGCAGCACTTCAAGCGGTTCGAACCCGATTGCCGAAGTGATGATGCCGAGAATGATGATGGCGGAAAAGACGAGCTTATACTTATTGTTATCGAAGCCGCCTTTCCAGCGCATGAAGCTGCTGACAGTCACCGCTGCCCCCATCGGTGAGGCAATTGCTGAAGATAGGCCGGCCGAGAAGAGACCGATACTGATGAAGAGTGGTGCCAGATCTCCCATGAGTGGCTCAAGTGGCGCGGCCAGCTCCACAATGCTCGTCACTTCCGTCCCTTGTATCAGGGCGCCTGCAGTGATCAGTATTGCTGCTGTAATGAGTCCACCGACGGTGATTGTAATGATGGTGTCCATGCGCGATTCCCTGAGTCCATCCGCACTGTCCCACTTTTCACTGACTGTGGAGGCATGGATGAAGAAATTGTAGGGTACGACTGTCGTACCGATCAGCGCAATCACTGTAAGAATGGATCCATTAGGTATTCCGGGGATGAATGCGCCTCTCAGAATCGCGCCCAGGTCGGATGCGGATACGAACATTGTCGTGATGAAAGTGACACTCATGATGACAATGAGCACAATCATGACTTTCTCGATGATCTTATAGCTCCCGCTGAGTCCGAGCAGCAGGATGATGACACCGATGACCGGTGCAACATAGTTTTCAGGGATATTGAACAGATAGGATACACCAAGTGATGTCCCGAGGAGATCTCCGCTTATGTATGCTGCACATCCGACACATACCGCAATCATGACGAGCCACACTGCTGCAAACTTCAGTATTACATTGTCGAACAGATCCCGTATATTCTCCCCGAGTCCCTCTCCGGTAATGATGCCGATCCTTGCTACCATCTCCTGCAGTACGATTGTTGCGATGATGGCGAACACGATCGTCCACAGCAGGGCAAAACCGAAGCCGGCACCGGCTCTTGTTGCTGTAGTGACGGTTCCCGGTCCGATGAATGATGCAGTGATGATGGCTCCAGGTCCGATGACTTTCAATTTCTCAACCAGTTTGTTTCTACTCAATATTCCCACCCCTGTTTTATAGGAAGGGAGTCTCCTCCCCCCTGATTTTATTTTGCATGTCCGCCGTGGATATGGCCCGCCAGTACATAGAGTACTGCCGTTGAAACGAAATGTGATGAATTCTGATTTGCATCCTGCTGGGGATAGACTTCGACAAAGTCCATGCCGCACAGGCCCCGCTTGCCGAATTCATAGATCATTGTGACCAGTTCATGCGAAGTGATGCCATTTCCATCCACTGGACCACCAGGATTGAACGCAAAGTCCAGCACATCACTGCAGATGGTCAAGTAGACCACATCGACATCTTTGGCCGCCATATCATATATTTCATTGGCAAAGCTTCTCAGATCCGCCGCCTCTTTGATGTCATTGATGGTCAGGGTGACGGCACCGGCTTCTCTGGCATACTTTCCTGTCTCGGGCTTGTTCCTTGGACCTTTGATTCCGGCGTGTATCAGACTTTCATTCCTTACACCTTCCGTCTCATAAAGCCGCATGAACGGGGTGCTTCTGGCAAACTCATCCCCTTCATAATGCGGCATGTTGTCGTAATGTGAATCCAGATGGATGATGCCGACCTTCTTCCCTGTGTTCGTCAGACCTTTGACGATCGGATAGGTAATGCCATGGTCGCCTCCGAATCCGACCAGAAACTTGCCGGTCTTCCATAGATTTTCTGCGAACGACTCGATCCTGCCCATCGTTCCCGGCACATCATGCGGAATGACACTGACGTCGCCGACATCCCCGAGACTCATATGATCTTCCACATTGATATGGTCAAGCTCCGGCAGATATGTACTGTATCTGGCTGAAGAGAGGCGGATCTGCTTCGGCCCCAGCTCACAACCGGTGTAGTCGCCCCATGTACAGGCACCTTCCCAGGGCACACCATAGATCAGTACATCGGTGTCATAGTCTTTTATATCTGTCAGATTTTTTGCACCCAGCATCGGGGGTGTGTTTCCATATATATTCGTTTTCATTCTCATACCTCCATCAATTATATCATACCATATCGCTAGGACATAGTATCATACAGTTTTATCCATATTACCTATTAGCCTATAAGAGCCACCCATAAACCCCTATTGACGACATAATGAAACTCTTATATAATTTTCATCGTCACATAATAAAATGCTTATATGGTTGAGGTGCGATATGGAAAAAATAAAAATGGATATCGGCCAGGCTGCCGATCTATTCAAAATCATGGGCGACCGGACGAGATTATCGATGATCGCCATGATGAACGAACGTGAGTGCTGCGTCTGTGATTTTACAGATTGCTTCCAGATGAGCCAGCCGGCTGTCAGCCAGCATCTGAAGAAACTGCGAACGCTCGGTCTCATCACAGAAAGAAAAGAAGGCTACTGGACGCATCTTTCATTGAATAAGGAAAGTCCTTTCTATGATATGATTCCGGAACTGATTGCTGTCGTGCCGGATGCTGATGCGCACGTTGCTTTCCTGATTGCGTCATGCAGCAGGGAGGACTGCTGCTGATGGAGAATTTCCAGCCCATCATTGCCGTCATCCTGTTCCTCGTCACTCTGTTTCTCGTCATACGTCAGCCGAGAGGTCTCGGCATCGGCTGGTCTGCATGTCTCGGCGCAGTCGTCGCCCTCATTTTCGGCGTTGTGAGCTTTGATGATGTCGCCACCGTCTGGGGCATCGTATGGAATGCCACACTGACATTCGTTGCCGTCATCCTCATCTCGCTTGTGCTGGATGAAATCGGCTTCTTCGAATGGTCTGCACTGCATATGGCGCGTTTCGCCAGAGGCAGCGGCCTGAAGCTTTTCGTCTATATCATCCTGCTCGGCGCGGTTGTTGCCGCATTGTTCGCAAATGACGGTGCTGCACTGATATTGACTCCGATCGTACTCGCGATGGTCAGAAATCTGAATTTCACCGAAAAGATGGTCATGCCGTTCATCATGGCCAGCGGCTTCATTGCAGATACCGCTTCCCTGCCATTCATCGTCAGCAACCTGGTGAATATCGTCTCCGCCGACTTCTTCGGCATCGGCTTCATCGAATATGCTTCCCGCATGATTGTGCCGAATCTGTTTTCAATCATTGCGAGCATACTCGTCCTATACATATTCTTCAGGAAAAGCCTACCTGCTGATTATGATCTGACTGAACTCAGGCGTCCTGCAGAGGCGATCCGGGATCACCGCATGTTTTCATGGTCATGGGTCGTTCTTGCCCTGCTGCTCATCGGATACTTTTTAAGCGAGCCACTCGACATACCCGTCTCCATCATTGCAGGCATCATCGCCCTATTCTTCGTACTGATGGCAAGAAACAGCCAGGCTGTACCAGTCAGATCGGTCATCAAGGGCGCCCCGTGGGACATCGTCTTCTTCTCACTCGGCATGTACGTCGTTGTATACGGGCTGCAGAATGCAGGTCTTACAGGCATTCTTGGACAGTTCATCGGTGCAGCTGCCGAACAGGGGCTGTTTGCGGGTACAATGGTAATGGGCTTCACTGCCGCCATACTGTCGTCGATCATGAACAACATGCCGACAGTCATGATCGACGCACTGGCGATTGCCGAGTCCGGCACAGAAGGCCTGGTCAAGGAAGGTCTCGTCTATGCCAATGTCATCGGCTCCGACCTCGGCCCGAAAATCACCCCGATCGGTTCGCTGGCGACACTGCTGTGGCTGCACGTCCTGAAGAAGAAAGGCATCCATATTTCCTGGGGCTACTATTTCAAAATCGGCATCATGCTGACCATACCCGTACTGTTCATCACGCTGTGCGGACTGTACGTATGGCTGCTCATCATTTCATAAATATATGGCTGCTCATCATTTCATAAATAAAGGAGAATCATCATGTCCAAACCCATCATCTATTTTCTATGTACAGGCAACTCATGCAGAAGCCAGATGGCTGAAGGCTTCGGCCATAAGCATCTCGACGACCAGTATGAAGTACATTCCGCCGGCATCGAAGCACATGGCCTGAACAAGAAAGCCGTAGACATCATGGCAGAGGCAGGCGTCGACATTACAAAGCAGGAGTCAAGCAGAATCGATGACGAGCTGCTCAAGCGTGCAGACTTCGTCATCACCCTATGCGGCGATGCTAATGACAACTGCCCGATGACCCCACCAAACGTCACCCGTATGCACTGGGGGTTCGAGGATCCTGCCAGAGCGACCGGCTCTGAAGAGGAAGTACACGCCATATTCGCCGATGTGCGCGACGCCATCGAAGAGCGGATCATCCGATTCAAAAATGAAGGCAGATAGAAAAAGGAGGCCCTTCCGGGTCTCCTTTTTTATTGCAGATTCCATCCACGTGCCGTTAATGCTACTGCAAGGCGACAATTGTTTAAAAAGTGCGTTTATTTCGTCAATTGAAGGTTTTATCTTTGAACTTTACTGCCATTTGCATAACAATGGATGTATTAGGAAAAGGAGGGGTTTGATGATTTCTTTATTTGATCCATATGAAATCAAGGGTTTGGAATTGCGCAATAGACTAGTCATGGCACCGATGTGCCAATATAGTGCGACAGATGGCATACCGGAAGAATGGCACTTCACCCACTATACTTCACGGGCGGTCGGTGGCACCGGTCTGATCCTGATTGAGATGACCAACGTTGAGGCCAGAGGGAGAATTACAGACCACTGCCTCGGCATCTGGTCCGACGGGCACGTGCCCCACTACAAGCGTATCGTCGACGCGTGTCATCGTCACGGTGCGAAGGTGGGCATCCAGCTGGCGCATGCGGGCAGGAAGGCACGAGACACCGAGCTGCCTGTATCCAGCTCCTCCATCGCCTACAGTGATGATTTCAAAACGCCTCACGAACTGTCCACTGAGGAAGTGGAGGAAGTGATCGATGCATTCCGCTGGGGCGCGAAACGTTCCGTGGAAGCCGGCTTCGATACGATCGAGCTGCATGCTGCCCACGGCTATCTCATCCACCAGTTCCAGTCCCACCGCACAAACACGCGGACGGATGAGTATGGACAGGATCTGAGCCTTTTTGGGCGCAAGGTCATAGAGGCGGTAAAATCGGTCATGCCGGAGGAGATGCCGCTCATCCTGCGAATATCCGCAGTTGAATTTGCGGAAGATGGATATGATCTGGATCATGCCGTCTGGCTATCGAAGCAGTACATTGAAGCCGGTGTCGACATGATTGATGTTTCTGCAGGCGGTGAAGGCAAACCGGCAGAAGACCGGTTCCCAGGTGCCTATCCGGGCTATATGGTACCATACGCAAAAACCATCCATGAAGAGACAGGCATCCCGGTCATGGCCGTTGGTCTGCTGGATGATGTCAATCTTGCTGAGCATGTCGTCGCTTCGGAAGAAGCGGACCTTGTCGCCATCGGCCGCGGCCTGCTCCGTGATCCCTATTGGGTGCTGAACGCTTCACGGCAGAAAAAAGAAAAGAGCAGGTCATTCATTCCTGAACAGTATGAGCGCGCATATTAGAATTCTGGAGGCATATTGATATCATGAAACATTCCTTGGACAAATCACACTACTACTACGCAATGTCAAAAGATAATGAAGCCGCACTGACAGTCGCCATGGGAGATACGGTTGAAATAGAGACATATGACTGTTTCCAGGGCCAGATCACTTCTGCCGAGACAGTACTCGACGCTCTTGACTGGGACCTGATCAATCCGGCCACCGGGCCGATACATGTAGAAGGTATAAAAGCCGGGGACGTACTCAAAGTCACAATTGATGACATCGCACTCGATTCAAGCGGTGTCATGCTGACCGGACCGGGACTTGGCGTCATGGGGGAATCACTCGAGCACATGGAGGCAAAGATGTTCGACGTGGATACTGCCGGTGGCCGTGTCTCCTTCAACGGTCTGGAACTGCCGCTGAACCCGATGATCGGCGTCATCGGTGTTGCTCCGGAGAATATACCTGTCAATAACGGTACGCCTGAACGGCATGGCGGCAATATGGACAGCAAGAAGATCACGACAGGTGCCGAACTCTACCTGCCTGTATTTCATGATGGCGCCCTGTTCGGTCTCGGTGATGTGCACGCAAAAATGGGGGACGGCGAAATCAGCGTCAGCGGTCTTGAGATCGGTGCAAAAATCACTGTGACACTGGATAAGGCAGCAAATCTGTCCACACAGCACCCCGTGGTCATCGACCAGGACGGCATCCATATGATGGTTTCGGACAAAAGCCTGGATACAGCAGTTGAAGCGTCGGTCAAGCAGATGATTGCCCTGCTCCATCCATATACCGGTCTGACACTCTCCGAAATGACGATGCTGATGAGCCTTGTCGGCGAAACGCAGATCAACCAGGTTGTCGATCCGCTTAAGACGGCACGCTTCTTTGTGCCGCGTCATGTACTGGAACACTTTAATATTTCTTTCAATTAGGATGGTGATAGAATGAAAATCGTCATTGCACCGGACTCCTATAAAGGGACACTGGATCAGTATGAAGTGGCGCGTGTCATGCAGGATGCACTCGAAAAATCGGGACACACCGGCATCGTAAAGCCGATGAGCGATGGCGGCGATGGGCTGCTCAAAAGCTTCAGCAATGAAGGCTATGCGCAGATTACAGTCAACATTACCGGGCCTGAAGGAGACACGGTTGAAGCTGTCTATTATTTCAAGGATGGCACAGCAGTCATTGAAACGGCAGAAGCGTGCGGTCTTCATCTCATTACAGACTCCCATCCCGGGGACCGGACCACATTCGGTGTCGGCGAGATGATCATGCACGCGATGGATCAGGGCGCAGCGCATATCATTCTCGGTCTCGGCGGTTCAGCTACAAATGATGGGGGCTATGGGATGTTCATGGCACTCGGTGGCCGGGCTACCGGAGCGGACGGTCTGCCTTCGGGCATCTTCAACAGGGATATTCCAAAAATCTCGTCATTCGATACGGAATCCCTGCGCACCCTTGATCGCATCACTCTGACCATCGCTTCCGATGTGAATAATCCACTGCTCGGCCAAAGCGGCGCCGTATCGGTATTCGGTCCCCAGAAAGGGATTGCTCCCGAAGAGGTTGAAATGTTTGAAACGATGCTTCAGCACTTATCACAAAAAATGAAAGAGCCATTCCCTGAAAGCGACCCCGATGCTCCGGGCTCAGGTGCTGCCGGCGGCCTCGGGTGGATGCTTATGACTCTCGGAGCAGAGATGAAGCCAGGGGGTGATCTGGTTGCTGAAAAGATCCAGCTCGAAACAGCAATCATGGAAGCAGATGCTGTAATCACCGGTGATGGCAGAAGCGATAGTCAGACACTGCATGGCAAAGTACCCGCTGTCGTTGCCAAGCTAGCCAGAAAGCACAGGAAACCATGCTATCTGATATCAGGGCAGCTGACTGCAGATCTCGGTGACTACTTTACCGGCACCCATGCACTCGCAGAAACAGCAGACGATATCCAGAAGGTGATGGAAGATACGCCATTCCATCTGGAGAAGAAGATAAACGAAATATTTTCTACATAAAAACTGTCCGGAATGACCCCGGACAGTGAGTTGGTCCGCTAACTTGCCATGGCGACGCCTGCGATGGTGAGTTAGCGCTCTAACTCGCCATGGTGCCGCCCGCGATGGTGAATTAACGCTCTAACTTGCCATGGCGACGCCCGCGATGGTGAATTAACGCTCTAACTTGCCATGGCGACGCCCGCGATGGTGAATTAACGCTCTAACTCGCCATGGTGCCGCCCACGATGGTGAATTAGCGCCATCACCTCCTCATCCCCAAAAAAAACTGCAGACATGTCATTCTGCAATGACTTTGTCTACAGTCTGACTGTCCGGAATGACTCCGGACAGTTTTCTTATTCATCGAAGCTGAAATTATCAGGGTTCTTGCCGATGCGCTGATTCCTGTCGAGACCATCAATCCGTTTCATATCCTCCTCATCAAGCGTAAAATCGAAGATATCGATATTTTCTTTGATGCGTGACGGTGATACGGATTTCGGAATCGTGGATACACCGTTCTGTACGTCCCATCTCAGAATGATCTGTGCCGGCGTCTTTTCGTACTTCTCCGCCAGCTCCTGGATGACCGCCTCTTCAAACACACCTCCACGATTGAGCGGTGCCCATGCCTCCAGCCGGATGTCATGGGATTCACAATAGGAACGCATCTTCTTCTGGGCAAGATATGGATGATATTCCAGCTGGTTCACCATCGGTTTCACGCGGCACATCGCAAATATATCCTCAAGATGCTGCTCGTGGAAATTGCTGACGCCGATCGCCTTCACCTTGCCCTCGTCGTACAATTTTTCAAACGCCCGCCATGCCTCCGTGTATTTCCCCTCGATCGGCCAGTGGATCAGGTAGAGATCCAGATAATCGAGCCCGAGATTCTGGAGACTGATGTCAAAAGCCTTCAGAGTCTCCTCATAACCGAGGTCATCGTTCCACACTTTCGTCGTAATGAACAGCGATTCCCTTGGCAGCCCGGATGCTCTGATTGCTTCCCCTACACCTTTTTCATTGCCATAGAAAGAAGCAGTATCAATGTGCCTGTAGCCCGCTTCAAGTGCAGCCAGTACTGCTTCTTTCATCTGGTCGCCTTCCTCGACCTTGTAGACACCAAGGCCGATGATCGGCATCTCCACACCGTTATTCAATGTGTATGTATCTTCAATCGATATACCCATGTCCCTCAATCCCTTCAAAGTTGTTTTCATCCCTTATCATATTCCACTTCTCTCATATATATCAAACATATTACAAATAACTGATTCATCCTCATAGCCTTTGACGTTTCTGTTAAAATATATAATAAGAAAATTCATCACAGTATGAATTTACAGCGATTGTCCACTTAAGGAGTTTTTGAAAATGAATAGAATAAATGTTTTGTTGACCGGCATCGGCGGACCCATTGCCCAGGGCATCATTCAAGGTCTTAAAAAAAGGCAGGATATCAGAATCATCGGTGTCGACAGACGTGGTGTCACAGCTGGACATCATCTATGCGATTGTACATATCAGGCGCCCCGCTATACCGACACAGAAAAGTACTTATCTGCGCTACAGGAAATTACTGAAGCAGAAAAGATAGATGTCATCTTCCCCTCTCTTCACGAAGAGGTGCGCATCTTTCATAAGCATCGCGACGCATTCAAACCCATCATTGCCCTGCCGAACAGCGATGATTTCGAAACACTTATGCATAAGGAGCAGGCATATCAGAAGCTTGAGGCATTGGGACTCGGCAAGTACATTCCAGTATATAGAGGATTCAATTCAAGGGAGGAACTGCTGGAAATCAAAGAATCACTGTTCAAGGAAGATTCGCATTTTGTCGTCAAGACTGTGGACAGCTACGCTTCCCTTGGATTCGCCATCCTGACCGACAGGGCAAATTACCTGTCTGCACTGAAACAGGCGAGAAAGCACGTCATCGACTTCGACGACTACTGCGAAATCATTGATGCCGATGCACGGAAGCTTGCAATGGAGCGTATCGAAGGCAAGGAATACAGTGTCGATGTCCATCTCTACCGCGGCCAGGTCATTGTTGCTGTACCAAGAGAACGGACCGGTGTTTCCAACAACATTGTACTGGATGGCAAAGTCGTCCATCATGAAGGTCTGATCCAGGCTTCAAAGGAGATCACCGAAAGCCTTGTTACGGACGGATTCATCAACATCCAGTTCATGGAGAGCGAGACCGGCTATAAACTCACTGACATCAATCCCCGCTTCTGCGGCAGCCAGGTCATGAGTCTCGGTGCAAACGTCAACTTCCCGTCACTGTTCATCGAGTATTTCCATCTCGGCAATACGGTTCCTGTAGAACCTGTCTGGAATACAAGAATGCTCAGATTCAGAGATCAGATATTCATATCTGAAGATTAGACCTGTGTGAACATATGAAAAAAGCAGTCATACTACTTATGATTCTGACCATCGTCTCCAAGATTTCGGGATTCTTCAGAGATCTGACACTGGCCTACTTCTATGGCGCATCCGAAATCAGTGACGTCTTCCTGCTTGCAAACAGCATTCCGACCATCGTCTTCGGTGTGATTGCGGCCGGCATTTCAACAGGATATATCCCACTCTACTCCCGTGTTGAAAATGAGCTTGGATTACAAGCTGGAATAAACTATACGAACAACCTGATCAACGTACTGCTGGTAGGCACCACTGCCATCGTCATACTCGCATTGATTTTCACCGAGTACCTGGTGAAAGTATTCGCCATCGGATTTGAGGGGGAAACACTGGCCCTTGCCGTACTGTTCACCCGCTTCAGCATTTTCGGCATCTACTTCACGATCATCATCCGCATTCTCAGTGCCTATCTGAACTACAATAAAATATTCGCAGTGCCTTCATTGATCGGCATCCCGATGAACTTCGTCCTGATTGCTGCCATCATCATAAGCAGCCGCACAGATTGGATCCTCGTACTCGCCATAGCTAATGTCACGGCCCTGTTTGTACAGTTTCTCATCATTATATTCTTCTCCCATCGGCATGCTTTCAGGTTCAAACCGATATTCAAGCCAAAGGACAGACATATCAAGGAGATGGCAGCACTCGCCTTTCCGGTCATACTCGGCACCAGTGTCTCCCAGCTCAACCGTCTTGTCGACCGCTCACTTGCCTCCTGGATCACTGTCGGCGGCATTTCGTCCATCAACTATGCCAATACGATGAATACCGCCTTCATCGGCATATTTGTCGCTTCCTTTGTTACGGTATTCTACCCGGATATTTCAAGAAAAGGTGCCAAAGGGGATATGGAGGGGCTGAAGCATACAATGAACCAGACAGTGCTCGGTGTCCTCATTCTTATCATTCCGGCAACCGTCAGTGCCATGGTGCTTGCAGAACCGATCGTCCGCCTCCTGTTCGACCGGGGTGCATTCGATGAAACAGCAGTCGCCCTCACGACATCAGCATTCTTCTTCTATGCCATCGGACTGGCAGGTACCGGCGTCAACCTGGTGCTGACACGCGTATTCTACGCGTTGCAGGATACGAAAACGCCGATGATCAACAGCGCAATCGCCATGGGCATCAACCTTGTCCTGAACTTCCTACTTGCACCGATACTCGGGATAGGTGGACTGGCACTCGCAACCAGCATCTCATCACTGATCACCGTCGTGCTGCTGACATACCAGCTGCGCAAAAAACTTGGCCGCCTGAACCTCCGGACACTCATTCCTTCCGTCATCAAGATGACCGGTGCAGCAGTCATCGCAGCAGGGGCCGCCTTCCTGCTATTTGATGCATTGGAAGCTGCTGCCGGACTCTACATCAGTATGATTGCCGCCATCTTCATAACGGTGGCAATCTATTTCACCGGAATCATCCTGTTGAAGGTAGAGGGTGTGCAAGCATTCATCAATACAGCGTTCAGCCGGTTCAGAAGAAAGTAGTCCACTTGCGTAATGAGGTATAAAGCGTTTCATCCATTCAATAGGCTCTGTTAGCATTGAGTGCAGATACCTGTCCAAGTCGAACAGTATTCTAAAACGGAGGTCTTGTCATGTGGATCATATTAGGGGTCATTGCTATAGTCGCAACTTTTATAAATCTTTATCTGTATAAAGCAGGGAAGGATTATAAGCTCGCTATGGCGATGGGGTTATCATTTACAGCATTAGCACTTTGTGCCGAATACAGCCTTGTGTCAGAGTGGGCAAAAAAGGAAGACTGGTCGGCTGTATCGGAAGTACCCAACTTCAGCAGGGCATTATGGTTTTTGACCATTGTCTCCATCCTGCTTAACATGACGCCTATAGTTCTGGAGCGGAAAAAGAAAACATCATAATCACCCGACCGGTTGAAAAACCAATAGCCTCGAGCATACCATGGTATGCTCGAGGCTATTTCTTCTGTGATTTGACCAGCACTGTCCCGACTGCTTGAATGATTTTACAGCAAAACGTCCGAGATATCTGCAGCTCCGGCGACCAGTACTTTCTTCATCATCAACCCACCCCATCAATGATTTTTATTACTTATTTCAGCTATTTGCAATACACCATGCTCTACAGTAACAGCGCACCATACACCAGCCCGAAAATGATGACGAGTGCGGGATGGATCTTGAACTTCGTCAGCATCAGAAAGCTTGCTGCAATCAGTATGAGTGTATGGACCATGCCTGAATCGATGAAGGAACTGCTGAAGAAATCGAACGCAATGATGCCGAGCAGTATCGCAATGACCGGTCGGATCAGTGTGGTCAATGTGTCGAATTTCTTCGTGCCTTTGAGTCTGTACAAAAGACCGGCCAAAAAGACCATGAGCAGCAGCGACGGCATGACTGTAGCTGTAACGGCGACCGTGGCACCGAGTACGCCACCGACTTCAAAGCCGATGAACCCGGCCATCTTGGTGGCGATCGGACCCGGCAGTGCATTACCGAGGGCCAGTACTTCTGCGAACTCCTGGGAAGTCATCCACCCGTAGTTCTGTACCACTTCCTGCTCCACAAGCGGAATCGAGGCGGGGCCGCCGCCGTATCCCAGCACACCGGGGATGAAGAAGGCGAGAAATATCTTCAGATAGATCATATGCGTCCCTCCTTCCTGAGGAGGCTGAAGGCAACAATCAGCAGAATGATGATGGCGGGATGTATTTCAAGCACTGCCAGCAGAACGAACGAGACGAGTGTGAACAGAATGAGAAATTGCCACGTCGTCTTTGCTTTCGCCTTGGCCAGAAATTCATATGTCAGTATGAACAGCATCACACCGACAACCGGCATGACACCATGGCTCATCCCCTGTACCCAGCCGAGATCCTTGAACTCGGTGAAGAGCTTGAGCAGTATGATCATCAGGATGATCGTCGGAAGAATTGTTGCGAAAACGGCATTCACCAGTCCGAGCCATCCTTTTTGAAGATAGCCGATATAGCCACCAAGCTTGGTCGCAATTGGTCCCGGCAGCACGTTGCCGATGGCGAGTGCGTCCTGGAACTCCTCGTCCGTCATCCATTTGTACGTTCCCACCACTTCTTTATGTACGAGAGGTATGGAGGCGGGACCGCCACCATACCCCAGCATGCCTACTTTGAAAAATGCCCAGAAAATTTTAAAATGCATCGTGTTCTCCTAATAGATAGATATTGAACCGTCCGTCCGTGATTCGGTACCGCCGATCAGTGCACCGTCCTCGCCACGGATGATGACCTGTCCACGTCCAAAACTGTTCGGCTCGAGATTGACACTGATCTTATGTCCCCGACGTGCCAGTGCCCGCGCATGATCGGCATCAAAGCGATCCTCGACGTCTATGTCCATGCCGGACTTGAACTGCCACCTCGGTGCATCCAGTGCACTTTGCGGATTCATGCCGTAGTCGATCAGATTCATGGCGACCTGTAGGTGGCCTTGAGGCTGCATGAAGGCACCCATGACGCCGAATGGTCCCACGGGTCTTCCTGCCTTCGTGATGAATCCCGGAATGATGGTATGGAATGGCTTCTTGCCGCCGCCGACATAGTTGGCATGGGTCTCATCCATCGAGAAGTTGTGCCCCCTGTTATGCAGCGCGAGACCGGTTTCCGGGATGACGACACCGGAACCGAATCCCATATAGTTGCTCTGGATATAGGACACCATGTTGCCTTCCTTATCCGCCGTTGCAAGGTAGATTGTACCGCCCTCGGGCAGATCCCCGTGCTCTCTCAGTTCAGCCTGCTCTGTAATCTCGCTGCGCCGCTGTTCCAGATATTTTTCATCCAGCAGATCGGACACTTTCGTCTTCATATGGGCAGGGTCTGCGACATATGTCGTCGTATCTGCAAACGCCTGCTTGATCGCCTCGATCTGATGATGGTACGTCCGTTCGTCCAATGCACCAAACGTATCATTCTTCAGCATGCCGAGCGCCATCAGGGCGGTTATGCCCTGGCCATTGGGCGGAATTTCATGAATTTCATGCCCCTTGTAGCTCATACTGATCGGATCCACATACTCGACTTCGAAATTCCTCAGGTCTTCGTGTGTCAGCAGTCCGCCCGTTTCATCACTGTATTTGATGATGCGTTCAGCCAAACCGCCTTCATATACACTTTTGGCGTCTGTCTCGGCAATTTCTTCGAGAGTATCTGCATGATGCGGCAATGTCTTTATTTCACCGGCAGTCGCTGTACCGAATACTTCGAGCCACGGCTTGATCTCTTCAAACTGTTCGACCTGCCGGCTGTAGTTCTGATAGGCAGCCTGCCAGTATTTGGCGACGACCGGGGTGATGGCAAACCCTTCGCGTGCAGCCCGGATTGCCGGTGCCAGTACTTCCTTGAGCGTCAGATTGCCGAAATCATTGACCAGGCTGGCCCATGCCTTCGGAACACCGGGTACATTGACCGGCAGCCAGCCGAACTTCGGCATTTCATCAAACCCTTTTTGTTTGATTGCTTCCATGTTCAGCATTCCAGGAGAACGTCCGCTGGCATTCATGCCATGCAGCCTGCCGTTCATCCATGCGATCATGAAGGCGTCCCCTCCGATGCCATTGCTTGTCGGTTCGACGACGGTCAGGGTGGCAGCTGTTGCAATGGCTGCGTCCATGGCGTTGCCGCCCTGCTTCATCACTTCGATGCCGGCATCGGTTGCGAGCGGATGGGTTGTGGCCACCATGCCGTTTTTTGCGTAGACACTGAAACGTCGATTGAGATATGGATAACTGTAATGATTCATATGTACTCCCCTTTTTGAAAATTCAATCATATATTGATATGAATAAGTCCTGCCATTTCAGCAGGACTTGATAAAATTATTTCCCACAGCATTTTTTATATTTTTTACCGCTGCCGCACGGACATGGATCATTTCTGCCCACTTTGACTTCGTTTACGACCGTCTGAGTCTTCAGTTCAGACTCCTTATGGCCCCGATATTTGAAGTGCCGTGTATTTTCCACGATACCGGCAATATTATCGAAGAACGCGCGCTGCGCATCGGCACTGCTGAATTCCACATTCAGAGTCATCAAGTATTTGACGACTTCATCCCGTTTTGCTCCCTGCATGATGAGCTGCAGGAGTGAAATATATACGCTATGATGCTTGTTTGATGGAACATCCACATTCGATTCGACCCATTCCTTCAGCTGCCTGTGGTGCTTCGACTCATCAATATAGTTCGGGTCGCTGAATTTGATGAACTTCGCAAATTCCGGCTCATAGTATGGACGGTCGCCCTGAAGCCTGCGCACCATTTCATACTGGTTGTAGTTCATATCATCAATGACAATCTGCTGGTTATCCTGATCGATTGAAATATCATAAGGTGAACGCTCGAGAAATTCAACAAGCGCTTTCGCGTCCATCTCCATGCCGTAGTACTTTTTGAATAGATGGATCAGCTGCTCGAAGCTGACGATGCCATAGAGATGAAGAGCTGCCCGGACAAGATTGAGCTTGCGCTGGATGGCCAGACGCGCTTCACGTCCCTCCTCGCTATCCACCTTGTCGAACAGTTCCGGTACACCTTCCGCAATGAAAAAGTCATCTTCCTGCGCCGGATCCTCAAAGGCATATCCCATGATATAGAGTCCAAACAGGTCCTCAAGATTGTACGTGGCTGCCGGTTCTGATTTGGACTGCTCCCATGTTGCAAAAGAACGGTCATCGATATATTTATAGGCATACTCTGCCGTCTCGCTTGTATACTGCTGTTCGACGATTGCATCGATCAGTTCACTTTTCTTGTATTTGGAAAAGTTCTTGATTGAAATCGTACGTGCCAGACGCTTGAGATCGGTCATGTTGTAGTCTTTCAGATAGGTTTTTGCATTTTCCATATTAGAAAACTCCTCGCTCCTGATTCTACCCTTCATTTTACCACATTGCTGCGGTCATTGATAAATAATCAGAAAACGGCCAGGGCAATGTAGATGATGGCTGAAACCGTCACCGAACTGAGCAGTGTACTCATCATGACGATTTCAGCTGCATACTCCGGATCATCACTATACTCCTGGGCGATGATTGAGCTGTTGACCGCAGCCGGCATGGCAGATGTGATCAGTATCACCTGCGCCACAACACCTTCCATATTGAACAACATGAGCATGGCGAAAGCCAGTGCCGGGCCGATGATGAGCCGCGCCAGCGCACCGACGAATGCACTCCACCTCAGACGGCTGAATCTTATTCCGGCAATCTGCGCGCCGAGGATGAACAGGACAAGTCCGATCATGACATTCCTCATGTAGTCGAGCGCGGTTTCAAACGGAGCGGGCATCGGCAGATGGAAATAGTTGAATATGAGACCGAGCAGGAGCCCGTAGAAGATGGGCATCTTGAAGTATGACAAAAGCGCCTTTGCCCGGCCCACATTCTTTGCGCTGAGTGAAAAGATGCCGTAGGAGAAGGCGAACATGTTCTGGAATACGACCAGAATCACCTGGATGCTCATGGCATACGGGTCGCTTCTGAACACAAGATCATTCACCGGCACTCCGTAGTTTCCGGCATTATAGAACAGGTTGGCGTTGGTGAACAGCACGGTCCGGTCCTTGTCGAGTTTCATGGCCTTTGCGATCAGACGGGACAGGATGAAGGACAGCAAGGCATACAGGATCAGAAACAGCATGACGCCAAACAACAGGGAGAAGTCGATGGAAGATTCGTAGAGGCTCATGAAAATGAAGGCCGGCATGACGTAGTGGATGGAAAGCTTTGCAAGTGTCGAACGGTCGAGTTTGAACTTCAACTGGATGACATGGCCTGTGCCCACAATGAGCCCGATGGGCAGAATAATGCTGGTGAAGATAAAGATGAATTCATTCATTTCGTGTCATCCTTCTATAGCATGATAATGTATATGAATATAATCGATCCAAGTACGATGAAGAACAGCGGGACACGCAGCAGTGCCAGTATGACCGCAAAACCCCCACCGAGCACGCCATGCACAGGGTGCTCGACGGCGGTGAGAATGCCGGGGAAGATCAGTACACCGAGCGCTGCATAGGGGATATAATTCAAGTATGTAACACACCATTCGGGCAGCACCAGACGATCGACAATAAATGCCGGGATGATCCGTGGTATGATGGTGACAGCACAAAGCGCAGCGATAAGCAGGATCAATTGTATACCTCCGATCGTTCGAGAATCAGGCCAAGCAGAGCGGCAAGCAGTATGGCGGCAATGATGGCAATGCCTGATGGAAACGCGGGAATGATGCTCATGATATAGTGCAGCACCATGCCGAATACCGCAACAATGCCATATTTGTAATGGACTCTGACAGCCGGAATCAGCAATGCGATGAATAGTGCATAGAGGGCGATGCCGCTGGCGACGATCCATTCGTCACTCATCCATTCTCCGGCGAGATACCCCACGCCGGAGAATATGACCCAGAACAGGTAGGCGATGATGAAGGTCGCAAAATAGTTCAGAAATGTGCGCTGTTCCCGGGTGCTGTTTGCAGTCACCGCAAATGATTCATCCGTCACATAGGACGAGAGGATCAGCCGTTTCAGAAATGTTTCATGCTTAAGGTCGTAGTTGACCTTGAACGCCATGACAAAATGTCTCGAATTGAGCACGAATACAGCAATGGTGATGGCCAGTGCACTGCTTGATGTGAGCATCTGCAGAACAAGGAACTGGCTCGCACCTCCGTAGATCATGAAGCTCATCAGTACTGTATCCAGAAGAGACATGAGCGGTTTTGCACTGATTCCGAACGCAATCGCAACAGGAAGATATCCCATGCCGATGGTCACCCCGTCCATGATGGATCTTTTCAAAGCTGTCTGTGCCATGATATCCCCCCGTGATAGAATAATAGAAACATTTTAACATATCTGCACTGGACACGGCAGTGCCTTAAAAAAGATAAATTGGAGTGAGAGATAGAATGAAAGCATTAGCGCTCGATATGGATGGCACCATTCTCGATCATAGCGGGAACTTTTCCCAAAGTCTGGTCGAAACACTGGTTGAATTGAAAAAACGGGGCTTTCTCATTTTTTTTGCAACAGGACGGACGCCGCATGAAATCACCAGCATCACACCAGAAGGGTGTCCCCTCGATGGTTATGTTGCAGCCAGCGGCATGGGCATCTACATCGATGGCAGACTCGTTGAATCCGCTTCTTTCGAACCGGAATTTGTGGCACGGATGGTCGAAGAGGCCAGAAGCAAGGAGATATACTATGAAATCCATACACTCGAGCACTCCAGCCGGACACTGCTGCAGGATCAGGCATATGTATATGAAGATCTCGGCCAGGACCAGCCTGAAACCATGATGAATGCTGAGTACCGCTATGCAGAAGAGACACTACAAAGCACTACGCAATGGGTGGAAAAGCTTACGTTCGAACACGTTGTGAAGATGTTCTTCTTCAGCACCGATATGAAGAAGATAAGAGACTGGTACGACTACCTCGAAAACCACCAGGATAAGTCCATCTATGCACTCTATACGACAAGCCGCCACAATGCAGAACTCATGCTGAATGGCCGCGATAAGGCGAATGGCCTCGAGATTCTGTTGGATCACTATGACCTCAGTTTCGAGGACGTGCACGCAATCGGCGACTCGATGAACGACCTGCCCCTGTTCGAGAGGGCCGGACGATCCACAGCAATGAAGAATGCGCCCGAGCCCATCAAGGAAAAAGCGGATGATATCACTTCACATACATGTGATGAAGGCGGTCTTGAACGCTACCTTATGGAAAGATATCTCGATTAGGGATCCTATTTTACTTTAAGGTACCAGACGTGACCTTCCATCAGCTCTTCAGAAACGATTTCATGACCCCCATCGGTCAGTTTGACGTCCACCGATGCCCCTTTCAGTTCAAGCTTCTGCTTCAGCTGATAGGCTTCCCCCGCTGTCGCCACCATATCGCGGGCGCCGGCTGTCAGCAGTATCTTCTTGCCGAGCAGTTCCGCCTTCTCGGGCACCTCGCCTTTATATGCCGGATGCATCAGCATCGCTCCGGCGACCGGGATTCGATGATTGAACACCAGATGTGCAGCCATGTTGGCACCGTTCGAATAGCCGATGTAGATCGCCTTTTCAAGATCCAGTCCATACTCGTGCGCGAGATGTTCGAGCAGCCCGGAGATCTTTTCTCCTTCGGCGTTCAGGCTCTCCATGTCATGCCCTCTGCCCTGACGCTTGAAAAACCGGACCTGCCCATCATCATCGGCATCACCGCGCAAAGCCAGTATATTTGCTGATCCGTCCACCATTGTGGCAACTTCAAGCAGATCCGTCTCCCTGCCCCCGCTGCCATGGAAAAGGATCAGCGTATTCTGCTTGCCGTTTTTTGCTTTTATGAATAGATGTTCCATTGTCACGTCCTCCTTTATTAGAGTTTACCCTATTACTATAATATACTTGAAGCAATAGACACAGAAGGAGCGATATTTATGACAGTAAAAGGTATCCATCACGTCTCTTCCATCACCAGGGAGATACTCGACAACCACGAATTCTATACGGACATTCTTGGATTGCGACTGGTGAAGAAGACAGTGAACCAGGACGATACAAGCATGTATCACCTCTTTTATGCCGACTACATGGGCACCCCGGGCGCAGATATCACATTCTTTGAAATCGTGAATGCACCGCAGTACCAGTCTGGCACCAACAGCATCTCGAGAACCTATTTCCGGGTACCGACGAGAGAGGCACTCGAATTCTTCAAGGAACGCTTTGCGGATGAAGGCGTCTATCATGAAGGCATCATCGAGCAGTTTGGCAGGACCATCATGAAATTCGAAGATAACGAAAGGCAGCGGCTTGCGCTGATTGTCGAACAGAGTGATGAACACACTACGCCGAATGACCATCCCGAAATACCCAATGAGTATGCCATCACTTCCATCGGTGCCGTCGAAGTGACCGTGCAGTACATCAAGCCGATGGTCCAGTTTCTGGAACTGCTCGGAGGTCGGGTTGAAGGTGAATTCGATGATGATGCTACTGAAGCTGTAGTCAACGTCGGCAACGGCAGCGTGTATGTCATCGAACAGCGTAACAGCCAGCTGGAAAAGGAAGGCTATGGCAGTGTCCATCATTTCTCCCTGCGTGTGGATGATGAGGATGCCCTGCTTGAAATGAAGCAGAAGGTCGATCAGGAAAACTGGCGGAATTCCGGCATCGTCGACCGTCACTACTTCAAAGCACTCTATATTACTACGGTGGGCAATATTACAGTCGAAATCTCCACGGACGGTCCAGGCTTCGATGTTGATGAACCTGTGGAATCACTGGGAGAGAATCTGTCCCTGCCACCAAAATTCGAAGAGCAGCGCGACTTCATTGAAACATATCTGATTCCGATCAGATGATGGAGATTGAAATGCCCGACTGTATTGTTTGTCGTTTTTCAGGGTAGCCACTTAAAAAGGAAGGTGAGACTCATGAAATATGATGCCAAAGAAATTACAGCATTTTTTCAGACACTCGACCGCAGCAGGTTTATGGACCGGCATAAGGAACAGGCGGAAATGGATATGCCTTTCTCCATCGGTCATGGTCAGACGATATCCCAGCCTTCCCTCGTACTTGCAATGACCATCCGCCTCGAGCTTGGAACAGACCAAAGGGTGCTTGAGATCGGAACCGGCTCCGGCTTCCAGACAGCACTTCTCGCCAAGTTTTCAAATGAAGTGTATACCGTTGAAAGAATCAGAGCACTTCATGAAAGTGCCAAAGAAAAACTGGCGGCAGAGGGATTTTCCAATATCCACTTCCACTATGGTGATGGCAATCTCGGCTGGGAGGAACATGCGCCCTATGACCGGATCATGGTGACTGCGGCCGCCAAGGAACTCCCCGCTGCCCTCGTCCGTCAGCTCTCACCCGGTGGAAAGATGATCATTCCCATCGGTGATACTTTCGCCCAGGACCTCCAGCTGGTCGAAAAGGATCCACATGGCAAAATTCGGACTTCATCCATCGAGCAGGTAAGATTTGTCGGAATGAAGGACGACAAGGCCTGAGGGCTTTGTAGCAAGTGGATAAAAGCAAACCTCATCCTGTGGATGAGGTTATAGACTGTAGACAAAGTCATTATAAAATGACATGTCTTCAGTCTTTTTTTTGGGATTGGGCGGGGTGGGGTGGGGTGATGGCATCAACTCACCATCGTAGGCGGTGCCATGGCAAGTTAGGAGATTAATTCACCATCGCGGGCGGTGCCATGGCAAGTTGGAGGGCCAACCTCATTCCCACTCGCCCACCCCCAACAAACCTGAAACGCCATTGACGATGACCGAGTTTTCATTCACTTTCTCGACTTTGCCTCTCATATCATCAAATTCCACGATATTTCCGACTTTCGCTGCTCTTATTTCTACTTCCTCAAACCTCATTCTGTGGATGAGGTTTTTAACTGCCATCGATTATTTCGATGCAGAAACCGATGTCTTTGTCACCGCTTCAAGCTCGCTTTTCAGGAACTTTGCAAGTTCAAGCATGCCGAACTGGCCCGCTTCCGCTTCTGCATCGCTGTTATAGTTTGTATTCGTATTGATATCGTAAGTGTAGATGTTTCCTGCCTCATCCTGGATGAATTCGATGCCTGCGACCTGGATGTCATTGGATTTCAGGACCTGCCTGTATTTCTCGAGTACAGGGTGGTCGAAGTCCTGGACGATTCTGAACTTCGGCGTCTCGGCAGGTGCACTGTCTGCCGGGCAGAACAGATCCTCGATCGAGCATGTATCTGCAGGGCATAGTTCAAACCCTTCCGACGTATCGACACGGACGGCATAGACAAATTCACCGCCAACAAACTCACAGCGCGTAATGAAGGATTCCGGAGACTTGATGTAGTCCTGGAGCAGCGTCACGCCATCGACCGGCGCCTCGAACGCATCACTCTCTACATATCTTTCGAGTACCTCGATGGAATCGAACAGCTGGACACCAAGACCCTTTCCAGCACGGTTGTGCTTTGTGATGAAGGACTGACCTTCGAACTGCCTTGCAGCTTCAAGTATCTGGTCCTTTCCGACTGCAGCGACGGTTTTCGGTGTCTTTACACCATGCTCCTCGAGTTCCAGGTACTGCAGCACCTTGCTCACCTCAAGCTGAAGTGCCCGGCTGCCATTGATGACCGTACGACCATGATGCTCAAGCCATGCCAATACAGCATTGGAAAGTTCAGGTGCATAGCGGTTGCCGCGTGTATGTGACGAGGCACTCATCCTGTTGTAGAAGATGCCTTCAGGCGGTGTGGCTGTCAGATCCACCGTACCTTGAGACAGCTGCCAGTCCTCATAGGGCAGCCCCAGTTCATCGAGACGTCTGAAAAGATGTTCTGTCCATTCCGGATTTTCATGCAGTACATATATTTTAGCCATAGTCATTCCTCCTGCTTTGTCTATCTCCTACTGCTCGCAACTCTATCCTTTCCATCACCTGTTCCGCAACCGCTTAACCATCTATAAAAATAGAAGCCCTTTTCGGATAAGAAAAGAGCTTCCTGCAATTCATCTCTTCTCATCTTCCAGGCGTGCACCTGATGGAATTGGCACAGTGTTCAAAGAACCCGCTGCCGAAGCGTCATAGGGCCATCTCCCTCAGCTTCTCTGGATAAGAATTAAATTCATATTAAATTAGTAGGTTAATGGATATGATAAAGCAGAAAGAATTATCTGTCAATAGTTCAGCTTCTATAATAATACACTACGAGCTGTGTCCGGTCGCGCAGTTCGAGTTTGTTGAGCATCTGGGAAATGTAGTTCCTGACCGTCCCCTCGCTCAGGTACAGTTTTTCTGAAATCTCCTTGTTGCTGAGTCCTTCTGCAACAAGCTCCAGTATTTCACACTCCCGCTTTGATAGTGCCTCCATCGCCTTGAAATGGGATTTCGTCGCCATGCTTTTTACAATATCGCTGTCAAATACCATGTTGCCGGAAGCGACTGCCTGGATAGCAGGAAGAATGCCCTTGAAATTATCCTTCAAAAGATACCCCTTGCAGCCGATCTTCAGTGCTTCATGGATGTACGCATCATCTTTGAAAGTCGTGATCAGGAGAATATTGGCATCCGCCCACTGCTCAAGTATTTTTCGGCTCGCTTCCAGCCCTGTTACACCATCCATTCTGATATCCGTCATAAGTAGATCGGGCTGATACTGTCTATACAGCTCAATCGCCTCCTCCCCGCTACGGCCCGTTGCGGCAACGGTATAGCCGGAACCTTCGAGAATGGTACTGAGAGCGCTGACCACCAGTGCATCATCATCCACTATGATTATGTTCATCTCTCTCCCCCTCCTTATATAATGTGATGTGGATTGAAAACCCGCCCTCATGGAATGTATTGAAGATGCCGTTGTACTTCCCGACCACTTCCTGCATGGCAAGCAACCCCATCCCCTTCTTCACTGCAGGACGTTCCGACCCGTCATCTTTAATGGAGATTATGATGACATCCTTCTGTTCCCTGATTGCGATTCTGACGTTCTCGGCATCCGAATGCTTTCTGATGTTGGTCAGCGATTCCTTGATGATGCTCAATATATCCATCTTCATTTCATGGTCGAGAGCGGAAGTGACGTCATATCTCAGTCGTATGTGATACCGGTCCATCTCCTTGATGTAGTCACTGATCCTTGCCTCAAGGTCAATCGAGGTTTCATACAGCTGATGGATGCTTGTCCGTATATCGTCCATGCCGCCCTTCAGACGCTCCTGCAGCAGTTGAAGAGACTGCTTTATCTTTGCTTCATCCTTTATGTATTGGAGGGATTCTATCAGCAGGATGCTTGTACTGAGTGAGTGGCCGAGCGCGTCATGCATTTCCCGTGCGATACGGTTGCGCTCATTAAGCCCCGCCATATGAACATCCTTCTCGTGATTTTTAAGCAGTTCATTATGCTGCCGTCTAAGCAGCAGGTTGTCGCTCGTCAGCTGATCCCTTATTTTCCGGTTCTCCCTTTCATATGAATCAAGCCTTGCCCTCAGATAGCTCATGTAGAGGACGAAGAGTGCAATCATCAGTAGGATGACCTCCGCTTCGATGAAAAGGAGGACCAGCGTGGCGAAGGCAATACCTCCATATCTTACTGCGACCACCAGTGTGAACAGCGGCATATAGAATATCCACTCTGTGCTTGCGAAGATGAAGACCAGATAGACTGCTGATACGGCAAGCACACTGTAGCGGTATTCAAACACATCCACAATGAAGAACAGGATGAAGGCAAGCAGCGCGATCACGAGGCTCGGCTCGTCAATGGTGATGAAGTAGTACGCCGTGAGAATAAAATAAAGAACCATCTTTTCCATTACATTTATCAGGCCAGCCACCCCCATTCATGACAGATGTCATGTGCAGTCATTATTCTATACACTAACGCAGAACTTAATAACAGTATAAACTGAAAGCATCAATCAATACAGGGGGATATTGCCATGATCAGAATGGAGAACGTCGTCAAAAGATATAATGAGCTGATCGCACTGGACCATTTTTCTTTTGCAGCAAAAGAAGGAGAAATCATCGGACTGCTCGGTCCGAATGGATGCGGCAAGACGACTGCAATCAACTGCATGCTGTCACTACTTACTTTCGACAAAGGAGAAATCGAGATATTCGGCCAGCAGGTGCATCCGAACAACAATGCGGTCAAAAGCCGAATCGGCATCGTACCCCAGGAGCTGGCCATCTTCGACAAGCTGAATGTCTACGAGAACATCGACTTCTACTGTGGACTCTATGTGACGGACCGCAAGAAACGCAAGGTGCTTGTTGAGGAGGCGATCGAGTTTGTGGATCTCGGCAAGTACCGCAAGTTCGTTCCAAAGAAGTTGAGCGGCGGCCTGAAACGACGCCTCAACATTGCCTGTGGAATCGCGCATAAGCCGGCGCTTCTGTTCATGGATGAGCCTACGGTCGCAGTCGACGCACAGAGCAGAAACTTCATACTGGAAGGCATACGTAAAATGAAAGCCCAGGGAACGACCATCATCTATACAACCCACTACCTGGAAGAGGCCGAGCAGCTGTGCGACCGCATGGTCATCATGGATTCCGGTCGTAATATTGCTTCCGGTACTGTCCATGAGCTGCAGAACACAATCTCCACGCAAGAACGGATTGAAGTCGGCTTCATTACAGAAGATCAGACAATCGAGGCACAGCTTGAAGAGCTGCCCCACGTCGTAAAGGTGACAAAAAGAAATGGAAACTACCTGATCCATTTTGAAAAGCAGGAGAACAATCTGCCGGATCTCATCAAGTTCATGGAATCAAGAGGTATGAGCTATACGGAGCTTTCAAGTGAGCGGTCGACACTGAGTGACATCTTTCTCGAACTCACAGGAAAGGAGCTGAGGGACTGATGGTGATTCTACGCATGATCAGATACTTGATCAGTATCAATTTCAAGGACTTCGGCTACTGGTTCTGGACTTTATGCTATCCGCTCCTGATGTGCGGACTGTTCACAATGACCACATCGAGTATGGGTGGTACGGAAATCGAAGACATAGAAGTCGGTATCGAACCCGGGCATCCCGTGACGGAAGTGCTCGGCACCATCGATTTCATCGTTCTCACGGAGCTTGGTGAAAGCGAGGCTGTGGACAGGATGAAAGCAGGCGAGATGGCCGGCTACGTGCATGGCAGCACTGAACTTGAACTGCTCGTGACAGAGACGGGCATCAACCAGACGATTCTCCAGTCGGTGCTGGATCAGATCAGGAATGTCAGCGCGTCCGGCATCCCTTTCCAAAATTTCGACTATGATCAGGAGTACATCATTCCGAACAGCCAGAATGCTGAACCGGAAACCGTACTGTTCTATGCATTGATCAGCATGATCTCCATCTACGGCATGTTTTCGGCCATCGAATTCGTTTCAACAGTGCAGCCGAACTTGAGCCTGATGGGCGCACGATTCTCAGCCAGCCCATACAGCAAATACAAATTCCTCTTTTCAAGTGTCGCCAGCTCTCTGCTGCTGAATGTACTATCCAATACAGTTGTCCTCTCGGCCATCGCCATATTCTATCAGATGTCGCTCTTCACCGAGCTGTGGTCGACCCTTCTGTTGATTTTCATTGCCAACATGACCGGAATCGGCCTTGGACTGTTCATCGGTCTGATTCCAGGCATCAATGCCAATATCAAAACGACCTTTGCAGTCATCTTCATGATTACTCTGTCGTTCCTGGCCGGGCTGATGGGTCCCGAAATCAGAACAAT
Source organism: Salinicoccus sp. ID82-1 (assembly GCF_021991715.1). Classification (NCBI taxonomy): domain Bacteria; kingdom Bacillati; phylum Bacillota; class Bacilli; order Caryophanales; family Staphylococcaceae; genus Salinicoccus; species Salinicoccus sp. ID82-1. The sequence continues at coordinate 401,144 of NZ_JAGFLY010000002.1, read as the reverse complement.
CATCGGTGAAAATATGCCGTGGCTGAACACCTTGAACCCGCTTGCCAGAATGACGGATACGATGTACAGGATCAACTTCCTCGGCAACTACAGTGACTACCTGCCAACAATCGGTCTGCTCCTGGCATATGCACTGCTGCTCTTTGGCGTGACACTACTTGTATTGAGGAGGAAACAATATGACAGTATTTAAATCCATACTCCTCCACTTCTGGAAGTATAAGTACCTGATGCTGATTTTTCTGACCGCCTTTTTCATCTTTGCATTCGGATTTTCACAGAACAGCGGCCGTCAGACTTATGAAAGTGAAGCGCTCGACCTGAAAGTCATCGACCAGAGCCGCAGTGAAATCAGCAGAGGATTCATAGACTACCTCTCTTCGGACAATACTGTGGAGGTGGTGGATGACAGTACGGATCTTGGCGCACTCGAAGAAGAGATATTTCTTGGTATCAGTGACGGCATCATTCGAATACCTTCCAATCTCGAAGAACGGCTTGCCGATGCCGCACCGGCTGTCGAAGTCATCAGCGATCAGAGGGGCATGGCTCATCTGCAGATTGAAAACGTTGTGAACCGCTATTTCATCTTCCTGGACGCTGAACAATCGACTTCCAGTGAAGTGGACATCGAACAGATGAACGCACTCCTTGCGGATGGAGTTCCCGTAGAGCTTCACGAGTCTGTGGATGTCGCCTCCCAGAACAACTTCAGCTATATGAGTACCTTCATCAGCTTCGCAGGCTACTGGATCATGCTTTTCCTGCTCATCATCGTCGGCAACGTCATGTCCGAGTTCAATACGACAGAACTGAGACAGCGTATCGACGTCTCCCCTATGCCGACCCGGACTCTGATGGTCCAGATGATTTCGGCACAGACAGTCATCGGACTGTTCGTTGTATGTTTCATGCTTTCTGGTGGCATCATGCTGAGAGCAGGACATCTTGAAGGGATACCGCTTGTAAAGATGTTCATTGCACTTGTGCTGATTACATCATTCACCTTGTCCATCCACTATGTCATCGGAGCTCTGACGACGAACAAGTTCATCATAAACGGTCTCGCCAACTTCCTTGCCATCGGCATGGCCTTCATGTCCGGCATCATGGTCCCGCTTGAAATCATGGGAGAGACGGCTCAGAATATTGCACACTACCTGCCGCTCTACCATTTCACCCAGATTTACGCAGAACCGGATATTTCATGGACTGACAGCAGCTTTCCGATATTGATTGTCGTCCTTTATACAGCGGCATTCCTGATTATCGGGATGATTCTCGAGAACAAGAAGAAAATCGCTTCATAGACAATGAACGCCCCTGGAGCTTTGCTCCAGGGGCGTTCATTCTACTGTTGTACTGCTTCGGGCAATTCTATCTCACCTACATCATTGAAGGATGTGAACTCGACATCTCCGGAGAGTTCATATGTACCTTCCGCGTCTTCACCTTGCGCTTCATAAGTGATCGACTGGATGAGTGAATCGTCTTTGCCGACAACAATTTCTACATCGTTCTCCACTTTTGAAGTATCGATATTTCCGAATTCCACTGCAAACAGTTCTTCGAACGTTTCAAACACTTCGTTGCTCTGTCCTTCAAGCGTATAGATCACCTGGTCTCCATTTTCCTCCGATTCAAGTTCACTCTTGATATCGGCAAATGACAGGATTGCGTTCCTGTAGGTGACGTGATAGAGCTGATCCACATTGACCGAATCGGATATGTCGATCCAATCCGTACCATTATTGTAGAATGTCGTCCCATTCTTTGAGATTGTACGGTCCTCACCTTCAGACATCAGATGAAGGGATGGTGGTTCTTCATCCTTGAACCTTACCTCCGCTTCGAGCATTTCAGGCTGTCCGCCATCGACAACAGCAGTAAGGTCAAGTGTCGCCTGATAGCTTTCGATCGTCTCGGCCTGCTCGAGAATCGCCGACAGCGACGCATCGTCCGTCTCTATTTCCGAGAGCTGCCTGTCTTCCGTTTCCGCTGTCGCTGTTTCGGTTGTTTCCTGTGCCGCTTCACCTGATGTCTCCTCTATATCACCCTGCTGTGCATCCTCCTGGCAGCCGGCAAGAATGGCCGTTGCCGCCACGGTGGCAAGCAGATACTTTGGTACATTCATATTTCCTTACTCCTTAGAACGCTGATTTCCATAAATCATATCACGATTTTTTTCAATTCACTAATAATATGCTAGTAGCCCGCGCGCCTTCTCGGTGTTTTTCGAGCCTGGCTGCGCATTTCCCTGAATCGGCTGAATGTGTAGAGCGCAAGCCCGCCCCATATGAAGATATAGGCAACGGTATGGATATCCGTAAAGGCCTCTCCATACATGAAGACACCAATCAGAAGCATGATTGTCGGTGCAAAGTACTGCAGAATGCCGATCAGTGACAGACGGATGCGCTGTGCACCGAGTGAGAACAGCAGCAGCGGGATTGCTGTGATGACACCTGTACCGATCATGATGAGACTGTCCATATTGATGCCGAAGCTGCCGACGCCACTGCCTTCGAGGAACAGGATATAGATCAGCGCAAATGGCGCCAGTACAAATGTTTCGACAGCAAGTGCAAATACGGCGTCCATATTGATGACCTTCTTGATCAGGCCGTAGACGCTGAATGACAGTGCCAGATACAGCGAAATCCATGGCGCTGAACCAAGACCGATTGCAAGATATGCCACCCCTGCAAAGACGATGATGATTGCAACCCACTGCAGCTTTGAAAAGCGTTCACCGAGAACGACGAAACCGATCAGAATGCTGATCAGTGGATTGATGTAGTAGCCGAGGCTCGCATCCAGAATATGTCCATTATTTACAGCGATGATGTACATCAGCCAGTTCGAGGTGATGATGACCGAAGCCGCAAACAGCGCAATGATCTTCTTTTTTTCTTTGAAGATGAATTTCAGATCTTTGTAGAATAGATGCATCCTGTTTGTCACGATGATGAAGACGATCATGAATATGAATGACCAGAACACCCTGTGGGCGATGATTTCATATGAAGAAATATCTTCAACCTGCTTCCAGTAGATGGGCAGGAATCCCCATATCAGATAGGCTCCAAGCGCAAACAGAATGCCTTTTTTATTTTCGCTCAATTGCGCACCTCCGTTTTAGACACTACTGCAATTCTACTCCATGCACATGCCATTTAAAATATAAAAGAAGATTGAAACCGAAGTTTCAATCTTCTGAACAGGATCATACCTGAGGCTGGGCCTGGTGCTGCTGATCCAGCCGGTCACGGCCCTTGAAGTAGTAGGCTGTGATGCTGCCGACCATGAAGTACATTACGATGAGGTAGGCGATCAGCATGAACAGGACCCCGGCCGAAAGCAGTACGATGAAGGCCGTCTCTGCGAAGAAGCCGCCGAGCAGAACTGCAGCAATGATGAAAAGTGCATAGACGATGATCGGCACCACCCATAGGATCAGATTGCTGAATATCAGCTTCATGACACTCTCTCCACTGCGGAACATGACGTCCCAGGCCATCTGGAATTTTTCAGTCGTCGGTGTCAGCGGTTCATCGATGTAGGCCATATAGACCAGGAACATGTAGATGGTCACCAGCACATATGGAATGTATGAAAGCAGGACAACCAGCAGATTGAGCACGATCACTGCAACGACCGAGCCTGTCTGGCCGCCTGTAGACGTGCTTTCCATATTGGAGGGATCAAAAACCGCCAGCAGTGGTGCATTGACTGCCATGGTAAGCACCTGGACGATCATACCGACTGCGAAAGAGAAAATGAAGTAGCCGATGAGTGTCAGCAGGCCCATCTTGATGACTTTGCTGTAGTTCCCTTTGCTGAATACCTTGAAGACATCTTTGAATCTGAAGTTTCGACCGCGGTATGCGGCGGCAAAATAACGCATGATGCCGACGGCTAATGGATAGAAGACAAAAATTGCTGTAAGTATCAATAGCAGGAAGAGTGCGATGGCAGGCAGTACTGCGAGGCCGGTGTCGAGTACGAAGAATGGCACGATCATGAGCAGCCCCAGCAGGATGCAAGCCGCATAGATCAGGATAAAAACCAGTACGGATGACCAGAACGTTTTCATGTGAAGATCTCTGCCGTTGTCCTTGTAGGCGCCTTGGTATTGGAACATGGTATTTCTCCTTTATATATCATTTTTTCCAGTATAGCATGACAGTATTTGCCTTTTAAAACATAACATATGTTTTGTCACGATTTGTGTGCCAAACTCGCTTTTTGTTTATATTGTAAGCGTACACGTTACACGCTATCATTTAGTTACAAACCAATTATTCACAAGGGGGAAAACACATGTCCGAAGAAAAGAAAGGCTTTTCACGCAAAGTTCAGGCGTTCGGTTCATTTTTGAGCAGCATGATCATGCCGAACATCGCCGCCTTCATCGCCTGGGGTCTTATTACTGCATTATTCATTGAAGCTGGCTGGTGGCCGAATGAGGACCTCGCCGGCATGGTCGGTCCAATGATCACCTACCTGCTGCCACTGCTTATTGCATATACTGGTGGTAAGCTTGTCCATGATGTACGTGGTGGGGTTGTCGGCGCCACTGCGACAATGGGTATCATCACTGCATTTCCGGATTCACCGATGCTGCTCGGCGCTATGATCATGGGTCCACTGGGTGGCTATCTGATCAAGCAGCTCGACCGTGTCCTCGTTCCTAGAATCCGTCAGGGACTTGAAATGCTCGTCAACAACTTCTCTGCAGGTATCCTTGCATTCCTGCTCGCACTATTCGGTTTCTACGGGCTTGGTCCAGTCGTATCATGGCTGACCAACATGCTCGGAAACCTCGTTGACATCGTCGTCGAAGCAGGACTGCTGCCACTGGCAAGCATATTCATCGAGCCTGCCAAAGTACTGTTCCTGAACAACGCTATCAACCACGGTGTACTCACACCGCTTGCGACCGAGGAAGTGCAGGAAGCGGGACGCTCCATCCTGTTCACGCTGGAATCGAACCCGGGACCTGGTTTTGGTATCCTGCTGGCCTACATGGTATTCGGTAAAGGTACAGCCCGCGCAACAGCACCTGGTGCAGCCATCATCCAGTTCGTCGGTGGTATCCACGAGATCTACTTCCCGTACATCCTGATGAAGCCGATACTCGTTGTTGCAGCCATCCTTGGTGGCGCGTCCGGCATCCTGACATACACGCTGTTCGATTTCGGTCTTTCCGGCCCACCGGCACCAGGCAGTATCATCGCCTACGCCGCCATGACGCCAAGAGGGGATCTGCTCATCATGCTTCTCGGTGTATTCGCAGCAACACTTGTATCATTCATCGTCGCTTCACTGCTGCTCAAGTTTACAAAACAGCCTGATGACGATATTGCAGGCGCAACGCAGAAGATGGAAGCGGCAAAAGGCAAGAAGTCCACTGTTGCAGGTACACTGAGCCAGTCGGAAGCGACAGCTGATGAAGCGGTCGCAACAACGTTCGACTACAGCAAGGTTGATAAAATTGTATTCGCTTGTGACGCTGGAATGGGTTCAAGTGCCATGGGAGCGGGTATGCTTAAGAATAAGTTCAAGAAAGCAGGACTCGACATCGAAGTGACGAACTCTGCAATCAACCAGCTCAAAGGTGACGAAGACATCATCATCACCCAGAAAGTACTGACTGAACGCGCTGAAAGCAAAGTGCCGACTGCCAAACACATTTCAGTCGACAACTTCCTGAACAGCCCGAAATACGATGAATTGACAGAAGAACTGAAGAAACAACAATAGTCTGAATGAACCAAAGGAGGTACCATTATGATCAGCTCAAGAGAGAAGAAAATCATCAACGAGCTCATATATCATAATGGTACCTTTCTACTTATTAAAGAGCTCTCGGATAAACTGGGTGTGTCGTCAAGAACCGTCCACCGTGAGCTGAAGAATGTGACAGAAACACTCGAACAGCTTGGTATACAGATGATCAGGGAGTATAGGAAAGGTGTCAAGGTGATGCTTGATACATCAGAAATCGATGCACTTACAGCCTTCATCAATGCCCATGCGGACAAGGACCTGAGCAACGAGGAGAAAAAAGTGGCGCTCATCTACAACCTCATGCTGAACTCGGAGGGCATCAAAAAGAGTGCACTTGCTGTGGAACTCGGGGTCAGCGAGCATACAGTCGATGAACTGATCGGACAGATGACGGAGAGGCTTCGCACATTCGAACTCGAAATCACCAAGATCCGGTCGGTCGGCATCCGGCTTGTCGGTGATGCGCTGAACAAGCAGAATTTCCTGGCCGACATGATGGTCAATGAACTCAACTCCAACAGCATCTACTCCGTCATCGAGAACAACTTCGTGTTCAGTTCCCTCGTCAATAATAAGATTATGGGACTGCTTGAAGCCGACAACATCTTCAAGGTGGAACGGCTGCTCATGGATGAACTGGATGTGCTGCCCTACCAGCTGACCGAAAACGCTTATCTGAATCTGACGCTCCATATCGTACTGGCAATAGACCGGATCGAGCATGCCAACAACGTATCGGTAAAGCAGTCGCTGAAAGACGAATTGAGGGAAACCCAGGAGTTCGAAGTGTCCATGGCACTGACCAGCAAACTGGAAGCAGAGTTCTCGATCACTTTTCCAGAAGAGGAGGTCTACTTCATATGCATGCACCTCCGGGGCAGCCGCAGGAAGTACCAGTCGGAACGGGACACGGATTCCATCGAGTCATCGACCGAACAGTTCATCAATGCTGTCAGCCGGAGGATGGACTATCCTTTCTACGCCTACCCTGAACTCAAGGAAGGACTGATTCTTCACATCGAACCGACACTGCATCGGATGGAGTCCGGCATCATCACCGTCAACCCGCTGCTCGATACAATAAAGGAGAAATATCCGGCACTATTCGAAGTCGTCGGTGAGAGCTTCAAGCAGCACTTTAAGACACGCAAGCTGAACGAATCGGAGATCGGATTTCTGATCATCCATTTCGGCGGCATCCTGCATGCCAACCCGAAGATCGAAGTGACGACGGTATGTTCAAGCGGTATCGGCACGAGCCGGATTCTGGCGAACCAGCTGAGGACCAAGTTCAACAATATGTATATCCGACAGGAGCTTTCCATATCCGAAGTGGCGGATACCGAAATCCATGATAACGAGCTGGTCCTGAGCACCGTTCCGCTCGACCTTGAAAATTATATCCTTGTCAGTCCACTGCTTGATGACAGTGATGAAAAGAAGATCATGGCGGCCATCTCACGTCTCGATGCCGCCCCGCTGCCGAGTGTGCCGGAGAGGGAAAAAGTGGCGGTAGAGATCGATCCGGACCAGGTCATCCAGGCATCGGAACTGTATCTCAACCGGCATTATATTACAGATGAGGAGCATACCGATGCCATCGCCTCGATCCGGAATGCACTTGTCTCTGAAACACACATGTCACAGGACGACATCTCGGAAATCATCACAATGCTTGAAGAACGGTTCGAAACAACCGGATTCACCGTTGGAGAAACTGGTTTTTCCTATCCGCATATCCGATCTCCGGTCATCAGAACCCATCGGATGGTGTTTATTCACAACCAGGCGGGTATAGAAGACCGGAACTACAAAGGAGATGCAGTGACCGTCAGTCACCAGATTCTGCTGCTTGTTCCAGAAGATACACTGATTGCTGACATGATCAGCGACGTAAGCATACTCTTTGGAGAGCACCACCTCGATATCAGCCGGGTGTTTGAATCTCCGGATGAAGTGGAAAATATAATAAAAAACTATATTAGGACAATCTACAAATAGAAGGGAAATGATTTTAGATGATACAGAAGGAAAATATTGTACTGAACCAGACAGCAGGCTCAAAAGAGGAAGCAATCAGGAAAGCTGGACAGATCCTTGTCGACCAGGGGGCTGTTGAGGAAGCGTATATCGACTCCATGCTCGAGCGTGAGAAAGTGGTTTCCACATTCATGGGTAATGGGCTTGCCATCCCGCATGGTACAGATGAAGGCAAGACGTCCGTCATCAAGAGCGGACTCTCACTCGTACAAGTACCGGGCGGCGTCGATTTCGACGGCAACGAGGCTAAAGTAGTGCTCGGTATCGCCGGCAAGAACAACGAACACCTCGAAATGCTGCAGAAGATTGCTGTGCTGTTTTCAGATGAGGAAAATGCAGAGAAAGTAATCAATGCGTCATCTGCCGAAGAAATCATCGACCTGTTCGAAAACGAGGACCTTTAATATGAAGGCTGTTCATTTTGGAGCAGGCAACATCGGTCGCGGTTTCATCGGCAAAGTACTGCACGATAACGGCTATGAAGTGACATTTGCAGACGTCAATGCGGAAATCATCGATGCATTGAACACGGATCATGAATACACGGTCCATATTTCGGAAGAAAATGGTGCATCCTATAAGATTAGCGGCGTTTCCGGCATCCACACTGCCAATGACACAGCAAAGCTGGCTGAAACGGTAGCTGAAGCAGACATCATTACGACCGCGGTCGGCGTCAACATACTGCCGATCATTGCGAGAACACTGGCACCTCATCTGGCGAATCGTACGACGGACAGACCTTTGAATATCATTGCGTGCGAAAATGCAGTACTGGCAACAGATTCACTGAAGGCAGCCGTTCTAGCGGAAGTCGATGAAGTAGCACTTTCAAACGTCGGCTTCCCGAACTCTGCTGTCGACCGTATCGTACCGATACAGAAGAACGACAATATACTGGATGTAAAGGTCGAGCCGTTCTATGAATGGGTGATTGAGAGAGGCAAGTGGGCAGGCGAAAACAAGCTTGAAGGTGTAAATTATGTAGAAGACCTCATGCCGTATATTGAACGGAAGCTGTTCACGGTAAATACGGGACATGCAGCCATCGCCTACTATGGCAAGACGCTCGGCTATACGACCGTATCCGAAGCCATGGACGACGAAAAAGTCGTCGCCTACCTGAGAGAAGTACTCGGAGAGACGACGCACTACCTGACCGAGAATTATGAGTTTACAGAAGCTCAGCAGAAAGAATATATCGAAAAGATCATCGCCAGATTCAAAAACCCATATCTGTCGGATGATCTCGACCGTGTTGGACGCGGTGTTCTGAGGAAGCTCGGCCCGAATGACCGGATCATCAAACCACTTGTCTATCTGCACGAAAACAATATGGATCACGAGGCATTATCGAAACTCGTCATGTACACATTGCAGTTCGATAACAGCGAAGATCCGGAACAGGTCGAGATGAATGCCAGAATCGAATCAGCTGGAACAGACGGGTTCCTGGCCCAGCACAGTAAACTTGGCAGCCAGCTTATAGAAGAGATTAAATCCAGCATATAATATAAATTCCCGTGCATTCAGATGCACGGGAATTTATTATTTTACCCCACTTTATAGTCGATGAAACCAGGCAGCATAAATATGTGTAATCCCCTCTTGCAACTGCTAACATGGCATGGAAGATATCATTTTCCAGGAGGGCTTATCATGAATAAGAAAAAAGAAGAACTGCAGAAAAATACGATTGATAATACAAAAAAAGCGAAAATGACGACAAATCAGGGTGTACCGATCAGTGAGGACGAGTTCTCACTGAAAGCGGGTGAACGTGGTCCGACCCTCATGGAGGATTTCCACTTCCGTGAAAAGATGACCCATTTCGACCATGAGCGTATTCCGGAACGTGTTGTTCACGCGAGAGGGTTCGGGGTACATGGTGAATTCCAGGTCTATGAATCTCTGGAGAAGTATACAAAAGCCGACTTTCTTACAGACCCGAGTAAGAAAACGCCTGTATTTGTCAGATTCTCCACAGTTGCCGGCAACCGTGGATCCATGGATATCCCACGTGACGTGCGCGGTTTTTCAACGAAATTCTATACGGATGAAGGCAATTATGACCTTGTCGGCAACAACATGCCTGTATTCTTCATTCAGGATGCAATCAAGTTTCCGGACCTCGTCCATGCTGTAAAGCCTGAGCCGCATAATGAAATTCCACAGGCCGCTTCGGCCCACGATACTTTCTGGGATTTCGTTTCACAGAACACGGAAAGTGCTCATATGATCATGTGGCTGATGAGTGACCGGGCCATTCCACGGAGCTTGAGAATGATGGAAGGCTTCGGTGTCCATACATTCAGACTTGTCAACAAGGAAGGCAAGAGCCACTTCGTCAAGTTCCACTGGAAACCGAAACTCGGTGCCCATCAGGTTGTCTGGGATGAAGCCCAGCTGATAAACGGCAAGGACATCGACTTTCACCGCAGGGATCTATGGGAAAACATCGATAAGGGAAATGCCGTCGAATTCGAACTCGGACTGCAGGTCATTCCTGAAGAGGACGAGTTCAACATGGACTTCGACGTGCTTGATCCGACTAAAATCTGGCCGGAGGAGGATGTTCCGGTCCAGCTGGTCGGCAAGATGACGCTTAATCAGAATGTAGACGACTACTTTGCAGAAACGGAGCAGGTTGCCTTCCACCCTGGACATGTCGTGCCGGGCATCGACTTCTCCAATGACCCGCTGTTGCAGGGCCGGCTGTTCTCATATACCGATACACAGCTGATCCGACTCGGTGGACCGAACTTCCATCAGATTCCGATCAACCGTCCCGTCTGCCCGTTTGCAAACAACCAGCGGGAAGGCTACAATCAGATGAATATTACAAAAGGACAGACATCCTATCATAAGAATGCTCTGAATGATAATCAGCCCGAACCGGCCAGTCCGGAAGAAGGCGGCTTTGAACACTATAACGAAAAAGTCGAAGGCAGAAAGATCCGGGCCAGAAGCGAGAGCTTCAAAGATCATTTCAGTCAGGCAAAACTCTTCCTGAACTCCATGCAGCCGCATGAAAAGCAGCATATATTCGATGCCCTGAGCTTCGAGCTCGGCAAATGCAAGAGCATGGATGTCAGAAACAATGTCCTGAAGGAAGTCATCAATAAGATCGACCGTGAGATGGCTCAATATGTTGCGGATAAAGTCGGTGCGGATCTGCCTGAAGCGGTGGAGGAATCCACGTACGATAAAAGCTCCCCGGCACTCAGTATGTCCAACACCCCTGCTTCGCTTGAGACACGCACCATCGGCGTCATGATCACACCGGATGTTGCGGAGCAGACCCTGAAGGAAACAAAAGAAAAATTTGAAAAGCATGGTATTGAAGTCAGCTTCATCGGGGATAAGATCCACAGCATCGGAGACGTAAGAGTTGAAGAGACGTTCGATACTGTACACTCCGTACTGTTCGATGCCGTGGTTGTACTGAAAGGTAAAGCACAGCTGCAGCCGGAAGCAATCGAAAACCTCGCCGTCGCCTTCAAGCATAAGAAAGCGATCGGCTATGGCATCGATGAAGGAGATATTTCGGATGCGCTGCCGTTTTCACTGGATGCAAAAGGCGTCACGGATATCGAAAAGGACGTCGACCAGTTCCTGGAAGACGTCAAAGCACACCGCATCTGGGACAGATAGTCATCATAATAAGGAGACACCCTCGAGGTGTCTCTTTTTTTATTCCTTACATAATTACAAAAGTGTCACATCTTATCTTTTGACCCCGCCCCCCTCTCTCATGCTAAACTGTGGTATATTTCATTTAGTTGAGCATGCTCAACAATTAAGCGGGGCTGTAATACATGATAAGAAAAAATGATATCGTCCACAACTTGAGGGACATATACGGTTATGGATACACGCAAGTGTTCAACGATGTTACCGACTCTGTTGCAAGACTCCATATTTCCAAAACCCAGATGGACATCATCCAGTACATCTATCTGAATGGTCATGCGACGCCTTCCGCGCTGGCACTGGAACTGAATGTCCAGAGAAGTGCCATTACGCATACGGTCAAGAAGCTTGAGCGCAAGAAGCTTGTCACCATCAGGCAGAACGAGCTGACGCAGGATAAGCGCTCCAAGCTGATCTGCATGACCGAGGAAGCGGAAGAGCTGCTTGAGGAGTTCATGGATAATATTCTCGGCAAGATCAGAGCGGATGTTTCCTATCTTACGCAGGAAGAAGAAAGAAAGCTTTACGAAGCAACACTCACAATTTTGAAGTATATACCTGGAGGTACCCACGATGAAACACATTCTTAAGTTCAAATGGCCGATTACAGTATTGATGCTCATCTTTACTGTTGCGACCTACATCCTCTCGCCCAACCTGACCCAGTTGGCAACAGAAAAAGGGGATATCCAGCTATCCGATGATTCTCCAAGTGAACAGGCACGACAGTTCCTTGAAGAGTACGGACAAGATAAGGAAACAATGTCCCTGGTTCTCGAGTTTGACGATGAAGTCGATACACACGAATCCGACATTGTCTCGTACATTGAAGAAATCAGGTCCCTTGATGAAGTGGACAATGTCATCAATCCTTTTACTTATGAAGAATCTGTCCAGAGCAACTTCATCAACAATGAGAATGGTGTCATCATGATTCCGATGGATTATGTTGGTCCACTGAACGACATCAGCAGTGTTGCGGACTCGATAGAAGAAATGAATACAACCGAAGCCAGAACTTCCCTGACTTCAAATGAACTGATTCAGGCTACAGTCGAACAGGATGCCATGGAAGGCATCCAGTCCACCGAATTATTTACAGTCATCATCGTTGTCGGTGTACTGCTGCTCATGTTCCGGTCCATCGTAACACCACTTGTACCTGTAGCAGTTGTCGGTGTTGCCTATCTGCTCGGCCAGTCCTTTGTCGGATGGTTTGTACATTGGTTCGGTTTTCCGATTTCGCCACAGACACAGAGTTTTCTGATCGTCATCCTGTTCGGTATCGGTACCGACTACTGTATTCTGCTGCTCAACCGCTTCAAGGAGGAGCTCGAGCATCGTGAAAAGTACGATGCCGTCATCCGCACCTTCTCCACTGCCGGCAAGACGGTATTCATCAGTGGTCTATCCGGCGCCATCGTGTTCGGTGTGCTTTATTTTGCAAACTTTGAAATATACCGTTCCGCAGTCGGTGTGGCACTCGGTGTCGTCTTCCTGCTGCTGGCGATCTTCACACTGCTGCCGGTACTGATGTACCTGCTTGGCAGATACATCTTCTGGCCGAACATCAAGAAGACGGAATTCAAGGAAAGCAGACTATGGACACCACTCGGCATATTGTCGTTGAAGTATCCGACACGGATCATCTTCTCCATTTTCGCAATACTGATTGCGATTGCTCTATTCTATGATGATGAAGTGAATTTCGACTCCATCGAAGAGCTGGATGATGGCTACTCCACCGTGCATGCGACCAATGTCGTCAGTGAAAATTTCGACGAGGGACAGCTGTTCCCGGTAGAAGTCATCATATCCAATGGCGATGACCTGCTGAATCAGGAAAGCCTGTCGAGGCTGGATGCCGTAGCTTCCACAGTAGCAAGTCTTGACGGTGTAAAAGAAGTGCAGACGCTTACACGCCCTGCCGGTGAAGCAATTGAAGATCTCAATGTGCGCAATCAGCTCGAGCAGACAAATGAAGGTATTGCTGACATGCAGGATGGCCTGGCGGAAATATCCACTGGTCTGACTGAAGCAAGTGACAGCCTTGCCAATACAGGCACATCAGGCGGTGACCTGTCGCAGCTTGAGACGGGAATCAATGACATCAACAGCAATATCAGCCAGATCACCCAGTATATGACCCAGACAGGGGATGCCGAAGGAGCCGCACAGCAGCTTTCCCAAGTACAGGATGGGCTGACGACGCTATCCGAGGAAGTGGCTGCTGCCAATACCCAGCTGACTGAACAGCAGGCTGCAGCAAGCGAGCAGCTGACCGAACTCAGCAATGGCCTTGCAGATTCGGCCGCAGGCATCGACGAGATCCAGAACGGTCTTGAAGAAGTATCCACCCTGCTTGAGGGCATCAGCACCAATGAGGCCGTTGACCAGACCGGCATCCACGTGCCCCAATCCTTTATAGATAATGAAGAAATTCAGGACGCGGTCGACCAGTATGCATTCGGCGACAGCAATGAAGCGCTCATCATGAACGTCGTTCTTGCCGTCGATCCATACAGTCATGAAGCCATGTCGACCTTGAATGATATCGAAACAACGGTGGAGGATGAGCTCCAGCGTCTTGGTCGCGAGGATACTGACGCATACTTCTCGGGCGTCACAAGCATGAACCGTGATCTGAACCAGATTTCAAATGATGACTACAACCGTGTTGTAACGATATTCATACTGACGTTATTCGTTGTACTGGCCATCATTTTCAGATCCCTGATCCTGCCGATCTCAATGATCAGCTCGATCTTCATCACCTATTTCGCGTCCGTAACCATTACACAGTGGCTGCTCGGATTCTTCGGATATGGTGAACTGAACTGGGCGGTACCATTCTTCAGTCTGATCATATTCGCAGCACTCGGCATCGACTACTCGATATTCATCATCGACCGCTTCCGTGAAGAATTGACCGGGCGCAGCATCCGCGATGCAATCGAGCAGTCCATCAGACGGATGGGTGGCGTCGTCATTACGGCAGTCATCATCCTGTCCGGTACATTCGCCGCACTGCTTCCGTCCGGCATGATCATACTGATCCAGGTCGCAAGCATCATCATCTTCGCCCTGCTATTCTACGCATTCATCGTACTGCCACTGCTCGTTCCCGCATTCGTCATCACATTCGGACGCGGCAACTGGTGGCCATTCAGAATGCCTGGTGGCAGAGCGCGAGAGGACAAGTTTAAAGACAAGGAATAAAGGGTATGTATAATCTGTTAAGAAAACTTGAGGAGTGAAAACATGCCTTCACAGAAAAGTTCCGGTGTCGCAGCTGTCCTGAGTGCCCTGATTAACGGACTCGGGCAGATATATAATGGCCAGATCCTGAAAGGGATCATCATCATTCTTATCCAGATGGTAAATGGTGCTCTGACTTTTGTACTTGTCGGCTATATATTCCTGCCGATTGTCTGGATTTACGCTGTTATTGATGCATACCGCAGTGCCGAGAAAATAAATGCCAGAAACTACCGTAGATACGGCAGATAAAGTAGGCCTTCGGGCCTGCTTTTTATTTTATGGTATTCTCGAGATATGGTATAATTTCACTGAAGGATGTGAATAAACATGGAAATAATTGGTCTTCTAGCTGGTCTTGCCATCGTCGGTATACTGCTGTTCATCTTCTTTTCACTGATCGGCCTCGTCAAATGGCTGCTGCAGGGATATTTCCTTTTCCGCGTTGCTGAGAAAAAGAATCTTGATATGCCGCTGCTTGGATTTGTTCCTTTCGGTACATTCTATCTTGGCGGTCAGATGTATGATGGACATGTCATCGACCGGGGCAGGTTCAATCCTAAAACCATCGGAGTCGCATTTGCCATCATCGGTATCGTCGTATATCTGATGGGACTTTCGATCGGCGACATCGCCATCACTTACGTTCTTATGGAATCCATTGCGTTCCTCGGTATTTTCAAAGCCTATACGAAGAACTTTGGTACAGCTGCCCTGCTTGCTCTCTTGAACATGCTCACTGTCGGTATCGCAGCCATCATCATCCTCTTCCTCTACAATCGTAAACTGGAAGAAGATGCGATGGGCATCGTTGATGAAAGCAGCATAAACGAAGAGCAGTATAAGAGTATATAATCAGAAAAATCCTGGACTGTGTCCAGGATTTTTCTATTCCAGCGGTATTTCAAGCAGTCGCATGCTGCGAGCATGATCACCAGGATGAAGACCGCGCATCTCTTCCCCATCCCTTCTTTCATGGAGTTATTGTGCATTCACAATGGCACGGTACAGTATTTCAGTACCATTCTGCATTGCCGAATGTTCAAATGACATGTACGGATGGTGCAGACCCGGCTTGAGGTCGCAACCGATGCCGATCATCGCCCCTTTCAGATTTGGCAGTTTGACAGTGTAGTAATGGAAATCATCCCCACCGCTTGTCACAACCGGCTCCAGGCATTTCTCTTCCCCGAGTACATCCACAATGGATCTGCGCAGTATTTCAATCGCATCAGGATGACTCTCGCTTGCGACGATTCCAGAAAACTCCTTATCTTCTATTTTGACGTCGTAGAATTCCTCGATGTATTTGAGGATATTGAAGACCCGCTCCTTCAGCTTGTCCATCTGTTCATTTGTCTGGGCACGCATATCAATGCCGCATTCCGCCACACCCGGTATAATATTCAACGACTTCCCGCCGGCGAGAAACTTCGTCATTTTGACTGAAGAGGGAATGACCGGATTGATGTGTATCTTGGACAGCATATTGACGATATCCGCCCCGACCTCAATCGCATTATGGTTCAGATGCGGTCTTGCGCCATGCGCATCTTGACCGACAATCCTGAACTTCAGCGAACCGGCAGCACCATGCTCGATGCTCGGAGTGGCAAAACCGTTCGTCGCCTCCTCGATCGGTCTCAGGTGGATGCCGAAAAAGTAGTCCAGATCGTCTATCACCCCTTCATCGACAACAGAGAGTGCTCCTGTCCCGACTTCTTCGGCAGGCTGGAAAATGAAACGGACACCTTTTGCTTCAAGCGCCGGATCGTCTTTTATCTTCAGCATCGTGCCGATGACCATTGCGGTATGTGCATCATGCCCACACGAGTGGTTCGCCTGCTTGATGCCGTTCACTTCCTGATACAGTGCATCGATATCCGCTCTGATGCCGACGATCAGGTTTCCGTCTTCAAAGCTGCCGACATCACAGTAGAGTCCTGTCGTATTGCTGAACTTGACGGGTTCAAAACCTGCCTCTTTCAAATAGTTGTATATGTACTCGGTTGTCTCCGTCTCCTCATAGCTCAGTTCCGGGTGCTCGTGTATATGTTCAAATACTTCCTGAATGTTGTCTTTCAGCAAAATAAAACTCCTTCCATGCAACTTATTGAATAATCATTCACTGTCTACTATAATATATTTAATTGCTTGAAAATTCAAATAGGAGGTATTTTATGACGGATAAAAACAGATCCACTGAAGAAAGTGAAGTGAAACAAAGGAAAAAGAGAGGATTCCGCATGCCGGATGCCTACGCCATACTATTCTTCTTCCTTGTCCTTGCAGCTGTCGCTACATACATAATCCCAGCAGGTACGTTTGAAACGGAGGAGTCATCGGAAGGCATCGATGTCATCATACCCGGCACGTTCAGTATCATCGATTCCAACCCGGCCGGATTCCTCGATGTCTTCGGCGCCATCGTCGAAGGGCTTGTCAGTACCTCGAATCTCATATTTCTCGTTCTGATCATCGGCGGTGCGTTTGCCGTCATCGAAAGAACGGGCGCCATCGATGCGCTGGTAACGAAAATCATCCGCATCACTAAAAATAAGGAATGGCTGCTCATTGCGCTCGTTATGATCGTCTTTTCCATTTTCGGTACGCTCGGCATCATCGTAAATGCCGTCATCGCCTTCATTCCGCTCGGCATCATTCTTGCGCGCTCCATGAAGATGGATGCCATCATCGGCATATCCATCATCTATCTGGGTGCCTATGTCGGTTTCGGTGTCGCCGTACTGGACCCGCTGACGATCGGCTTCGCCCAGCAGATTGCTGAAATCCCGCTCTTCTCCGGTGCACGAGAACGTGTCATCATGTATGTCATTGCACTGATTGCGACCATGGCATACGTCATCTGGTACGCAAACCGTATCAAGAAGGATCCGAGCCGCGGTATTCTGAAAGAGAATCCATTTCCTAAAACACCTTCAGAGGGACAAGAGCTCGGCCAGCAGGACATGAAATTGAAGCACATCCTCGTACTGCTGGCATTGGCAGGCGGAATCGGTGCCTATGTCACTGGTGTGTTTGTTGCCGAGTGGAGTCTCGGTGAAATGTCTGCGGTTTTCCTCATCATCATGGTGGCTGCAGCCATCATCGGCAGAATCCACGTCAACGACATGATCTCCACCTTCATCGAAGGGGCCAATACGGTGCTCTACGGTGCTCTGATCATCGGGATGGCCCGTTCGATCGTCGTCATCCTCGAGCAGGGTATGGTACTGGATAGTGTCGTCAACTTCATGGCGATCATCATGGAACCATTCTCCAGCACGACCGGTGCCATCATCATGTTCCTGGCCAATGGACTGTTCAATCTTATTGTCACATCAGGCAGTGGCCAGGCAGCAATAGTCATGCCGATCATGGCCCCGCTCGCCGACATCATGGACTTCCCGCGACAGGTCGCTGTACAGGCCTATACGATGGGGGACGGCTTCACCAATATCATCACCCCGCTCTCCGGTGTACTGATGGCAAATCTCGCCATTGCCGGTGTACCATATACAAAATGGGTCAAATTCGCCCTGCCGCTCGTCCTTATATGGTATGTTCTTGGTATCATCTATTTGATTGTGCTTGTCGCAATCAACTGGGGACCAGTATAGGAGGAAAATGAATGAAGATTACAGAAATCAGACTGCATCAGCTGTCGATGAAGATGAAAACACCATTCACCACAAGCTTTGGTACACAGCAGGACCGCTTCATTACGATTGTGGAAGCCATTGATGAAACAGGCCGCTCCGGTTTCGGGGAGTGCGTGTCCGGGGAGGATCCACTCTACTCGGAAGAGTTCATGGATGCATCCATCATTGCGATGAAGAAGTATTTTGCACCGATGATCATCCACAATGAAATAGATCATCCGGACGAAGTCTGGGAACTGTTCAAGCCCTTCAAAAAAAACAATATGGCAAAAGCAGCCATCGAAGGCGCCGTATGGGATCTGTACGCCAAGCAGAACGATATGACACTGGCTGAAGCCATCGGTGGACAGAAGACTCAGGTTGAGGTCGGAATTTCACTCGGTCTCGAGGAGACTGATGAGCTGCTGCTCGAGAAAGTCAAGGAGAAGGTGGATGAGGGCTACAAGCGCATCAAAGTGAAGATCAAGCCCGGACGAGATGTCGATATGATCCGCAGGATCAGAGACCGCTTCGGTGATATCCCGCTCATGGCCGATGCCAATTCCGCCTATACGCTGGATGACATCGAAACTTTGAAGGCACTCGATGCATTCGATCTGATGATGATCGAGCAGCCGCTTGCTGCCGGAGATCTGATCGACCACGCCAAACTGCAGAAACAGATCTCCACTCCGGTATGTCTCGATGAAAGCATCGATTCCTATCAGGCCGCCCTCGGTGCCATCGAGCTTGGCAGCTGCAGGATCATCAATGTGAAAGTTGGACGTGTCGGCGGCATTACACAGTCCATAAAAATCCACGACCTTGCACAGAAGCATGATATTCCATTATGGTGCGGCGGCATGCTTGAAGCGGGTGTCGGCCGTCTGCACAATATCGCCATCACGACACTTGGCAACTTCACACTGCCTGGTGATACGGCATCATCAAGCAGATACTGGTATGAAGACATCATCACGCCTGAGGTCGTTGCCAAAGACGGTGTTGTACAAGTCAGCAGCGCGCCCGGCATCGGAGCAGAAGTCGATTTTGACAAGATGCAGCAATACTTGAAGCAGACCGACGTGATCACAGAGGCGGATGTCCCGGACATGAACTTCTATAACTGATTTCAAATGCATGAAACCCGTAACCGGGAAACCCGGTTACGGGTTTATTTATGCTTATGAATATTGTCCATCAGGCGTCGAGTGCAGTACGGATTCCGAACAGGATGAGTACGACGCCGGCACCTTTGGCGAGCCAGTTCTGGAACATCCTGCTTTTGAGCCATTTTTTCATGATGTTGACGAGTTCGACGACAAGCAGGAACCATAGTGATGAGATGCCGATCAGCAGGCCGGCCAGTATGACCAGCTGCTGGTTCTCTCCAATACTGCCCCCGACGGTCATGAACTGCGGCATGATGGTGATATAGAGCAGCAGCACTTTCGGGTTCAGGATGTTGCTGATCAGCCCCTGCCGGAACGCTTCGCCCAACTGCCCTTTCGCCTGCTGCTGCTTCTCTTTCAGATCATCCACAGAGACAAGCTGGCCTGCAGTGAAGCTTCTGATGCCGATATAGATCAGATAGGCGGCCCCGATATATTTTATGGTACTGAACAGTATGATCGAATTCGCAATGACGACAGCGAGGCCGATGACGGCGATGAACGTCCAGAACAGATGACCGAGGACGATGCCGAGGATCGTCACCCTGCCTGCATTGCTGTTGATGTTGAGTGTATTCTTCATGATGATCATCGAATCGGCACCTGGCATCATTGCGAGCACGATGACGACCGCTATATATGCCATCAAGTTGTCCATTACTCCGCCCCCTCCGTGCGCTTCAGTTCCATGACGACGATCTCCGGACGGTTGAATACACGGAACGGGAAGCGGCTGTTGCCGAGCCCCCGGCTGACGACCATGCTGGTACCATCTTTTTCATATACGCCTTCAGTATACTTGGGAAGTACACCCTGGTGCGGCGCGTAGAGCCCTTTGACGATCGGCAGGCGGATCTGCCCGCCATGGGCATGACCGGTGAACACGAGGTCGATCGGGAAGCGTGTATACATATCAAACAGTTCCGGACGGTGCGACAGTACAATGGTGAAGCGATCGGGCCTGTTCTCGAGTCTGTGTTCGAGATCCCGTCTGAAATCGGCTGTCACCTGGTGATCACCGTCCGTGCCATAGAACCAGAGATCCTCCATACCGATCACCCTGATATATTCATGACCGATATTGATCCACTCATTGCTTTTGCTGATATTCTTCATGCCGGAGGCATCGATTGCCTGCTCGAGCTTATCGAATTTTCTATAGTGGGCTTCATGGTTGCCCGTCACATAGTAGGTCGGCAGAATACCGACTAACTGGGTGATCAGCTGCATAGACCGCCTGAAGTTCGGTGTACGCCGGTCGATCACATCGCCGGTGACAAAGATGACATCGCCATCGATCTTCTTTATTTCACGGATCAGTTTGGCAGAACGGAAGCCGAACCAGGCATTATGGAAGTCCGACACCTGGATGATCTTGAAGCCGTCGAATGCCGGGGGTACCCGGACGGATGCATGTGTATGGTACGTTGTGATGATGTCCTTATCCTGCTTATAGAGAAAGCGCGCCAACGCAATGGAAAAGCCTAGTACAATCTGGGAAATCTTCATATGACTACCTCGATTTTTCTTTCCATTATAGAGCAAATCGGCACGCCTTGAAACTCATATTCTATTTTTCGTCATCTATATATCTACCGTGCGACGGTTTCGCCACTTCATCGAAGTTTTCAGCAAGCGTGTTCAAGCCTTCACGCAATTCTTCACCCTTCAGTGCCTTGCCATGGCCGAATACGGCTGTTTCCGGTTCAATGGATGCCAGTTTCTCCACCGATGCCTTTGCCGCTTCCCAGTCGTTTGTAAAATAGACCGGTGGTCCATGGATCTCCTTTTTCTGCACCATCGTCTTGTAGAGTGAATCCTGCTGCACAGTGACGAATGCATCTCCGACAATCAATGTACCATCCGATGCACGGTAGAATGATACATGTCCGTCGGAATGTCCTGGTGTATGGATCCATTCGAATTCCGGCAGATACGGTACTGTGCCGTCCGCCGGCAGCGGATGCACGTTCTCCGCCAGATCAACCGGCTCTTTCGGATAGATCGAGGACATTTTGGCCATCATGCCCCCCTCCACTGTCGGATCTGGATCCGGATAAGGTGTCCTTCCGGTCAGATAGGGAAGCTCAAGCTTATGTGCGTAGACCGGGACGTCCCAATGCTCGATCAGTTCGATGATGGAGCCGACATGGTCGAAATGGCCATGGGTCAGAACGATGGCCCCGGGCCTCGCCCCTTCTCCGAAGCGGTCCTCCACCACTTTGATGATTGCTTCCGCCGAATTGGTCAGCCCGGCATCCACCAGTACGAAGTCCTGCGCATCCGGGTGGCCGACCATGTGCAGATTGACGATCTTGTTCGTGTAGGTGCAAAGGTCCGGGAGCACCTCCGTCACGTTGCCGCTCTCTGTCGAGTACGTCGGGATATTCTTATAGTCACTGCCATACTGCATTCTGCTCATCGTAATCCCCCTTGAAATTTAATGTCTACAGCATTCATTTACCCTCGCATACACAACTTCATTCCAAAAATATCGGGTCCCCGGAGACAAGTCCATCATTTCAGCACCTGATGAAAGCGACATGCATCTTGTCGTCCAGCCTGTTATCTCTTATATGTTAAAATGAATGTGAGGTGATCAATATGGATAGAATCAATCTCGGAGGTTCGGAACTCGAAGCTTCAAGAATCGTTCTTGGCTGCATGCGCATTTCGGAAATGAAGACGGATGCACTGGCCAGACACATCAGCACAGCAATCGAACACGGCATCAACCTTTTCGACCATGCAGATATATATGGCCGGGGGGAATGTGAACGGAAATTCGGCAAGCTGCTGGCAACCGAACTGGACAGGAAGGATATCCTGATTCAGAGCAAATGTGGTATTCGTCATGAAAGAAAAAAAGACGTCCAGTATTATGATCTATCGAAGGCGTATATTATTGACGCCGTTGATGGCATATTGGAAAGGCTTGGTACCGACTACCTGGATCTACTCATGCTGCACCGCCCGGATGCACTGATGGAGCCGGAAGAGATTTCCGAGGCATTTGACAGGCTTCATGATACCGGAAAGGTCAGACACTTCGGACTCAGCAACTTCAATGCCAACCAGTTCGACTTTGTCCAACAACATACATCACACAAGCTCATCACCAACCAGGTACAGTTCGGACCTGCCGCTGCTCATTTGGTCAACAGCGGCATGCAGGCCAACACACCTTTTGAAGGGGCCGCAGACAGGGATGGCGGGCTGCTCGAGCAGTCCCGTCTGAATGATGTAACGCTGCAGGCATGGTCGCCTTTCCATTACGGCTATTTTGAAGGCATCATCATGGACGACCCAAAGTTTGAAAAACTCAACAAAGTGCTTGAGGATATCGGCCAGTCCCATGGCATTACAAAGAACGCGGCTGCGATAGCCTGGATACTGAGACATCCTGCCACCATGCAGACGATTGTCGGCACAACCGACACATCGAGGCTTGAAGATATCGCCAAAGCCGGAAATGTCAGACTCAGTCGTGAAGAATGGTATCAGATCTATGCGACAGCCGGTAATATGGTGCCCTGACGATAGTTCGATTGCCGGAACGAAGACCACCCATCGGTTTGGCCGAGGGGTGGTCTTTAAACGTATATTCAGCTCCTACCGGCCATTATCTGCCGGGTACATGATACTGGCGCTTTTTCTGGCCTCCTCGAATGTTTCCATGACATTTATGGAGTGGTTCAGCCACCCGGACGCCGACTGATGATCACCATTATCGTAGATCTCCTTGAAATCCTCAAGTTCAGACACCATGTTGTTTTCATGCTGTCCCAGGTCGATCGTTTCATCGTAATCATCAGTCTGGATTTCAACGGAATCGATGATGTTCGCTGAGCCATTGACTTTGATGTATCCCTTGTCCCCCTGCAGCAGAATGCTGTTTTCGCTTTTCGTATCCTTGGATCCGATGCACGTCGCGATGCTTCCTACATATTTCATCACACATACGCCGGAAGTATCGATGCCATTTTCAAACTTGTTCGGCAAGTAGAAGACATCTTCAGGCTTCCCGAGCAGTCCGATGACGAAATGGAGGTTATAGATGTTCAGATCCGCCAAGGCACCACCCGAAAATTCCAGGTTGAAGACATTCGGCACTTCCCCGGATTTCAGTGCATCATAGCGGCTCGAGTACTGCGAGTAGTTCGCCTGGACCACTTTGAGGTCCCCCACTCTGTGCAGATTTTCCTTTACCACCTTGTAGTGCGGCAGATGAATGCCGGTGACCGCTTCGAACAGGAACAGCCCCTTCTCCCGACTCAAGGCAATCAGGTCCTGCAGCTCCCGCAGATTTGAAGTGAACGGCTTTTCACAGATTACATGCTTGCCATGTTCGAGTGCCTGTCTGGCATATTTGTAGTGCAGATTGTTCGGTGAAGCGATGTAGACCGTATCGTACTGGTCATCGGTAAGCATTTCTGCCACGTCCGTGAAGTAGTTGTCGATTCCATGTCCTTCTGCGAACAATCTGGCGCGTGTTTTCGTGCGGGAATGCACGCCGTATACTTTTACCCCTTCAACCTGCTCCGCGGCTTCTATGAAGCGGTCTACGATGAATCCCGTGCCTATCGTTGAAATTTTCAATTGAACCCTTCCTTTTCCTGATACTTTCCTATAGTCTACCATATAAAAAAGACGCACATCCAAGCGGATGTACGTCCTCTATTCACTTTCCTCTTTCACTATATCCACTTTACGGATCATCTGGTCTTCCATGACCATCACTTCGAACTTCAGGCCATCGTAGCGGAGCGTGTCCCCTTCTACAGGGAAATCTTTGAATTCTTTCAGCAGAAATCCTGACAGCGTATCTTCCTCCTGTGGAATATCCGTGTCGAATATGGCATTGAGCCGATGCAGTGTAATCTTTCCGTCACAGACAATTCTTGTCTCACTTATGGATTCCACAAGCGCATCGTTCCTGAGATCTGTTTCATCCTCAATCTCAAAGCCGAGCATTGCTTCTATAATATCTTCATGGGTCAAAATACCTTCCGTCCCCCCGAATTCATCAATAACGACTGCGAGATGACGCCGTTCCTTCGTCATTTTACGCAGGACGTACTCGACCGGCTGGAACTCATGGATGATCAGTGGATCCAGGTCACAGAAGTCCATGAGCTTTTTGGACGGATCGACCGACCACTGGAGCAGGTATTTGGAATGGAATACACCGATGATGTCATCCATGTCTTCAGCATATACAGGATAGCGTGTATACATATGACGGATGACATGATCACGCGTTTCCTCATATGTTGCCGTGGAGGATATGACCTCCATTTCGGTCCTTGGTGTCGTCAGAACGTCTTTCACGTTCAGATTACGGAACTCCAGTACACCTTTGATACGGTATGACTCATCCTTCGCGAGCATCCCTTCGGAATCTGCGATATCGACGATCGTTCGCAGTTCATCCTTGGAAACAGATGCAGCGCCTTCCAGTTCACCTTTTGAAAGTATTCTGGCAAGTGCATCCGTCAGCCAGTTGAGCACAACGGTGATCGGCTTGAAAATGACCACAAAAAAGGTGATGACAGGTGCCACGGCCATGGCAATCGGTTCCGGGAATGTTGCCGCTACCGACTTCGGGATGACCTCGGCAAAGACGATGATTGTAATGGTAAGTACAGCAGAAGCAATCGCAACATTGACTCCGTACTCGAGCGCCATCGTCGTGACAAGTGTCGGCAGCAGAATGTTCGCTATATTGTTGCCGATAAGTATTGTAGTAATAAATACACTCGGTCTTGAAACCAGTCTCAGAAGGCGTTTTGCAGAAGCATCCCCTTTATTCGCCCTGGACTGTAATCTCATTTTATTGACTGCTGTCAGGGCTGTTTCGCTGCCTGAAAAGAACAGTGAGACGAACAGCAGTATGATGATCGCAATGATCAATTTTTATCCTCCTCGAATATATCTCTGATTATCTTAATATGTTTTTTACACAGATTCTTTTCATTTTACCATTTTTTGATGTGAATGTGTACTGAATTATCTTATCGCCTATAGAAAAATACCTGCTCTCTAAAGAGCAGGCAGAATTTCGTCTATGCCGACACATTATAGCCTTGATCTTCTATCGCTTCGTTCATGGCAGATTCCGTCACCTGCGATTCATCATATTGTACGTCCACTTTGTTCGCATCGAGATCGACGCTGGCAGAGTCTACGCCTTCCAGTCCTGATAGCGCGCCTTCGACGGCACTTCTGCAATGTTCACAGGTCATACCTTCCACCATGATTGTTTTCTGAGCCATGTAAACTCCCCTTTGCCTGATAATTTTGCTTCGCCTTCCATAGATGTACCCTTTCCACCCACTGTGGATGCATCTGGATACCTATTTGGAAAACTGCTTGAGCACTGCCATCAGTTCTTCGATGGATGTCTCACCTTCACCTTTATTGATTGCGTCTGTGACGCAATGCTTCATGTGACGCTCAGTCACAGAGTATCCAACATTCTTGAGTGCCGACTGTACGGCACTGATCTGGACAAGAATATCCACACAATAGCGGTCTTCCTCCACCATTTTCTGGATGCCCCGTATCTGGCCCTCGATCCTTTTCAATCGATTCATCACCTTGTCCTTTTCCTCATCCGTCCGCGGGATGACAGCATGTTCATGCAGATGTTCATTCATGATCATTTCACTTCCTTCGATTCTCTGAAATCTTTCACTATATTTATCGTACCCGCGCCGGGTATGTTTTTCAAGATAAATAGTCTGAAGCACTGCCCCGGTGCGGGCTAGAGGAACCGGAAGTTGTTTATTTTCACCTTATCATTCGGCACTGCCGGAATATCGTTGAACTCGAAGCTGAAATCCTGTTCCGGCACGTCATATTCCAGATCATTGACAAGGAAATCGAGTGTCGTCCGCATCATGACAATTGTTACGAATTCTCCGGCACACCGGTGGCCGAAGTCGTAGCTCCCCCCGCCCTGCGGAATGAAGTTGAACGGCGTCTGGTGCCACCCCCGGAAGCGTTCCGGCATGAACGTATCAGGCTCCACCCAGTCCGAAGGGTGGCGGTTGGTACCATAGAGATCGAGCAGTGTGAGTGTTCCGGCTTCAAAGAAGTAGCCCTGCCACTCGAAGTCGGTATCCGTCCTTGCAGCAGCGAAAGGGAAGAATGGATAGTAGCGCCGCACTTCCTGGATGAACCATTCAAGCTCGATATCATCGGCACCTTTCAGTTTGCCCTTTTCCTCAGGAAATTCATGCAGGGCAAGACCGATCATTGCCACCCATACGCTGACAGCGTTCATCGGCCGTATGAGATTCAAGATTTCAACCGCTGCAGTCTCCTTATCCAGCAGGCTGCCCTTTTCATCCCTGTGCCAGGAAAAGGTATAGAGGGCTTTGCCCTGATCCACTTCGATCCGGCCTTCCCTGACATCCTCTACGAGACCTTCAATCCAGCTGTCAAGTTTCGAACGGGAACGCCGGCCTTTCCAGTGCTGTATCCCGAGCGCAGCCGGTGATTCGTAAAGGTCGGAAATCTGCGTCGCAAGCGATTCTGTCTCGGATTCATCGAGCGGTACACCTGTCCACTTGCAAGCGACCTGAAGAAAGACCACTTTCGCAGCTTCATACAGCGACACGGTCTCAAGACTTTCAGCTTCTTTAAAATAAAGATGCCAATACTGGTGCACGAGCATACCGATTTCGTCCATTGCTTCATCATCCATCAGAGACATGAACATGGCTTTTCTGTTGCGATGCGCCTCCTGATCCAGCGTCTGTATGCCACCTTCACCAAACAGTGTCTTCTTCACTCTGGCAGGCGCCGCATCCCGCCGTCTGAAGCGGGTATCATCATAGAACAGCTCCGCCGCTTCGCTGCCTGTCAGACAGATGGCCTTCTCTCCCATGATCCGTGTTTCAAATACATCCGTATTCAATGCTTCGCGCCTGTTCATTATGAATCCGTATCCTTCTTTAAGCACGCTCAGCGTCCGATCGAACCCTTCATCTTTCGGCATGTTCTGTGCCACCATATCCCTCCTATGAATGCGTTGCTGGTAACCTTCTCTTCCCCTTCTCCTGAGCTTTAAGCATATGAAGCAGTACAAGAAAACAGATCCTGGTTCAGGTCTGCTTCTTATCGTCCCCTGGTCTGAATACAAAGTAGTTCGTCACTGCAAAAAACACGCCGGCAAGTACGCCGAACAGCCAGTTATCAAATCCGATCCCCACCAGCAGCAGAAAAAATATTCCTGACGCCAGAGCAATGGCAATACGCATATATCTTCACCTTCCAGATGTGAGACGCCCTACAGTTACAGTGCACTGATTATGCCTTTTATCATTCTTGCGATGAGTCCGAATGAGTTCAGGAACATTTCGAATAGAAAGGTGTACCAGGCTTCATTCTTATGGAATGGCGTCTCATTCTTTTTATTTCCTTTTGACATGGATATTCTCACCCACCTGCATCATTTTAATGGTCCATACGCTTAATCACAAGGAACTACTGGTGCTTTTCCAGAAACTCGAGCATGGTCTTATACACTTTGATTTCATTCTGCTTCTTGGAGAATCCGTGGCCTTCATCATCCAGCACAAGGTAGTCGATCTCTCTGCCCGCACCTCTCAGCTCTTCGACAATCTGGTCCGACTCCTCTTTGACGACCCTCGGGTCTTTTGCCCCCTGGATGACGAGCATCGGCTTTGACATCGTATCAAGATAGGTGATCGGCGAATCTTTCTCGAACCTTTCCTTATCCTTCTGTGGATCGCCGACCCAGCGTTCCATGATCGGTTTCCAGTGGTCCGGCACCGAGTTGTAGAAAGTGAAGAGGTTGGACACCCCGAATATGTCGACGACCGCCTTGAAGTACTCAGGATGTCTGCCATGCAGCAGAAGTGCCATGTATCCGCCGTAGCTCCCACCGACAAGGAAAAGCTTCTCTGGAGATGAAATGCCGTTATCAAACAGCCATTCGACAGCCGACACATTATCAAGTCGTGGCCCATGGCCCCAGTCCTGCTCGACAAGCTTTACAAATGAAGACCCGTAGCCTGTGCTGCCTCTGAAGTTCGGACAGAAGATATTGTATCCGTGGTTCAGGAACATCTGGAACATGGCACGGTAGAACTTGCGCTCTGCGGCCTGCGGTCCGCCGTGCGGCCAGAATATCGTATAGCCGTTGCTGTTTTCGGGCTTCGCACGGAACAGCAGCGCTTCGATCGGCAGTTCATCATAGGAACTGTACCGGATGGTTTCAGGTTCCACCATATCGTCCGGCGTTACACCGAGCACACGGTTTTTCGTCAGAGGTGTCCATTTTTCCTGACTGTATTCCCAGATGTTGAACGGCTGTGTTGCGCTGCCGCCAAGTACGTAGAGGTTCCCGCTCTTCACTGCAGCAAGCTGCCTGATGGAGTCGAACGGCAGAGTGATTTCATCAGACTGATCATGATTGAGATCATAGTAGTAGAGCTTATCCACAACCCCTTTCTCCGTTACGATGTACAGCATATTCCTGTCACGGTTGAACTGGATATCCGTCACCGATTCATAGCCGAAGTCCATGACTTTCGCAAATTCCTTGCGTGTCAGATTGTATTTTGCCAGATAGCTGTACTCGCTCTCGTAGTCGGTACTGAACCAGACTTCGTCATCCTTTACGAATGTCATCCCGCCGACCGTATGCACCACGTCCGGATTCGGCGTAATATAGTCGATGTCCGAACCAATTTTGATGAAACCAAGAATATAAGTATTGGCCAGCACCTGGACATGCGCCGTGTTCTGTTCATCGAGTGATACATCAACCAGGTAGGTCGGCCCCCGCTCCCCTTCATGCAGTGTCCGCATTTCACCTGTCCCGATATCGTACACCTTGGTGTCGAGGAAACTCTCGTTCCCTTTTGAAGTCATATAATAGATCTTATTGCCATCCTGGGACAGCTTGCCGAAGAAGTACTTCTCGTCCGCTTCACCAGTAATCAGCGGCTTCGGCACGCCACCTTCCGGTCCTACAGCATAGATCTGGTAGTTTTCATCCCCGTCATGGTCATATCCGGCAAGAACATAGCGCGCCTTCGGATCATATTTTATGAAGCTCGTATTCTCATCCTTCTGTGCGAAAAGAAACGGATATGTTTCCGTAGTATCCATCGCCCAGATGTTCACTTTGCCATTCAGGTTGGTACTGAAAAGAATCTTCTTCTCATCCGGACTCACTGTAAAATTGTTGATGTTATAGGATGTAAAGAACTGCTCCACCGTCGGTTTTGGAAATCCAATCATTATACAGACCCCTTTTTTATTTAAATGTATACTTTCCCCCATTGTAGTCGAAAATCATTTTTGTGACAATTCAGACATATCCGGGATGGGTTGCCTTGTCGGTTTTGTCACCTCTTGCTCATGACACCCTACCAAGGCGAATTAAACCCCTATCTCTCCACAAAAAAACAGCATGCACTCGATGTGCATGCTGTCCTTCGCATAGCTTTACTTGATGTTGATGACGACATCATCGTTGTTTACTTTGCCCAGTTCTCTTGCTGCAATTTCTGTACCGGCTGGTCCGGTGATGATGATTGGTGTGATGTCGCTCTTCGCGTTCTGTCTGATGTGGTCGAGGTCGACCTCCATCAGTACATCACCTTTTTTGATCTTGTCACCAGTCGCAACTTTCAGATCGAAGCCTTCGCCTTTCAGGTTGACTGTATCGAGTCCGAAGTGGATGAGGAGTTCGAGTCCACCTTCGTTGACGAGGCCGAGTGCGTGCTTGGTCGGGAAGTCAGTGACGATTTCTCCATCGAATGGTGCTCTGACGATGCCGCTTGATGGCTTGATCGCAACGCCATCGCCCATCATCTTCTCACTGAAGACCTGATCCGGCACTTCGGAAAGGTCGACTGCTTCACCTTCGATTGGTGAATAGACGTCTTTATTTTCATCGGACATCATCTGTGAGTCCTTGGCCGCTTCCATATCATCGTCTGTGGATTCCGTCACTGTTGTTTCGGATGGTGATGAAATTTCTCCATCGATGATACGCTGCATGTCATTTCTGATCTGGTCGGATTTCGGTCCGAAGATCGCCTGCATATTATTGCCGACTTTCATGACACCTGAAGCACCGAGTGCTTTCAGTTCCTGCTCATCAACCGCAGCAGTATCGGCTACTTCCACTCGGAGACGTGTGATGCATGCATCGAGATGCTTGATGTTCTCTTCTCCACCCATAGCAGCGAGTACGTTGAATGGCAGTTCCTGTGCTGTGGAGATTGTTGTTTCTGAAGTTTCGTCTTCTCTACCTGGTGTTTTAAGGTTCAACGCCTGGATGAGTACGCGGAAGACCACATAGTAGATGACCGCATAAGCTGCACCGACGATGAGTACCCACCACCATTCGGTACGATTCTGAAGAATACCGAATAGGAAGAAGTCGATGAAACCGCCTGAGAATGTGTAGCCCAGATTCAAGTCAAGCAGGTACAGGATCAGGAAGCTGAGTCCATCGAGTACTGCGTGGATGAAATAAAGCAGTGGCGCAACGAACAGGAATGAGAACTCAAGGGGTTCTGTGATACCTGTCAGGAAACTTGTCAGCGCTGCTGAAATCATGATGCCTGCAACGTATTTCTTACGTTCCGGGCGTGCTGTGTGATACATGGCAAGGGCTGCTGCCGGCAGACCGAACATCATGACCGGGAATTCACCCTGCATGAAGTTACCTGCAGTCAGCTCAACACCGTCACGCAGCTGTGCGAAGAAGATGTTCAGGTCCCCACGGACAATTTCCCCTGCTGCGTTCGTGTAGGTTCCGAACTCGAACCAGAATGGGGCATGGAAAATGTGGTGCAGTCCGAAAGGAATAAGTAGTCGTTTGATCATACCAAAAGCAAATACGCCGATTGCCGTATTTTCTTCCATCAGCCAGAGTGATATTTCATTCATGGCACCCTGGATCGGCGGCCAGATGATGAACATCGCCAGACCGATGATGAATGCTGCTGCTGCTGTCACAATCGGCACGAAGCGCTTTCCGGCAAAGAAGCCGAGGAAGTCCGGCAGATTGATATTATAGAACTTGTTGTAGGCCCAGGCAGCAAGTATACCGATGATGATACCACCGAATACACCGGTCTGGATCGTTGGAATGCCAAGAACATTGGCATAGGCCGGGTCATCTGCTGCCAATTCCGGTGTCACGCCTGCAATCTGACCCATCGTAACGTTCATGATCATGTAGCCGACAAATGCTGCGATTGCTGCGACACCGTCACCTTTCGCGAGACCGACGGCGACACCTAGTGCGAATAGTAAGGCCAGATTATCAAATACAACTGCACCTGCTGCCTGCAGCATGTCGGATAAGGCAACAATCCAACCGGCTTCCAGGAACGGCAGCCATTCAACCATCGCTTCAGTCTGCAGTGCAGCACCGATACCGAGCATCAGACCGGCAGCCGGCAGGATCGCAACCGGAAGCATCAATGCTTTACCGATACGCTGAAGCTGTCCAAAAAGCTTTCTGAACATAGTAATTTCCTCCTAATGAAAAGATTTTGTTTTATGAAAATGACACAGAAAAAGACATGAGAATACAGGGATAGTTAAATAAACCATTCCTGTAGACTCATGCCCTTACCGGTAACACGTCTATTTAGAATAATGTCTGAAATGCTGTATGTGCATCGTAAGATAGACGACTTCCGAGTCGTACACCTTGCGCTGCAATTTATTCTGTATCATCTTCATAATTTTTACAGCTATATTATAGCACATCGGATATTGCGCTTTCAACAGCAAATCGAATTGTTCCTGTGAAGGGACACTTTCACCGTTCATTACCCGCTGGACGCAGAAGCTGATATGCCGCACGAAGCGGTCATACTGGATGGAAGACTGGTCGATTGTCGTCTCGAGTCCGTATTCGATGATGACGATGGCCTGGTGCACCACTTCCGACAGTACATTCATATCATGGAGTGAACGGTTGTATATGGACGAATGGACATGAAGCGCAATGAAACCCACTTCCGCTTCCGGCAGATGGATGCCATATTTCTTGTTGAACATTTCAACGACTGCTTCCGCAATCCGGAATTCCTTCGGGTAGAGTGCCTTCGTTTCATTGACGAAAGGATTGGTAATCTCTATGCCCTCCTCCTGCCGCTTCATCGCGAAAAGCAGATGGTCCGTCAGTGACAGCAGAATCCTGTTGTTGATGTTTTCCGTCGTCATCTCATCGATCAGTTCGATGGCTTCAAGTGTAGACTGGAATAGACGCTCGTCCGCCATGGTCAGAAGCGTCTGGTATCTGCTCGTATCCTGCTGGCCCTCGAGCTTGTAGACCTTATCCGCCTCTTCGATATCCAGCACATCCCCGTTCTTCTTGCCGAACCCGATGCCACGGCCGATCAGTACAACTTCCTCGAACTCATCCCTGCCAATTACTACATTGTTATTCAGAGCTTTCTCTATCGTCACCAAGAGCGTATCCCACTTTCCTCATCTGCTCATTCAAATATATATAATGCAGACGATAAGTGCAAGGTGTATATAGCCAATAAAAAAGCCGGGGCTCCCCGGCTTGAAATCCATTCTAATGTGCCTTTGTCGTAAAATTGACGAGTGAGCGTATGGCCGTTTCGATACTCTTCTCGGAAAATATGACTTCCGGACTGTGAAGGGAATAGGTACTCTTCTCTTCACCTTTGATCTTTGTGCCTACCCGGAAGGCAGCGCCGATATAATCCTGCATATAGAAAGCGAAATCTTCAGAACCCATGGAAGGCTCCTTCAGCTCATGAAACTTTACATCTTCACCACTATTGATGAAATCATTGACAAGTTCCTTATTATTGATGACAGGCGGGCAATAGCGACTGTATTCAATGTTGCAGTCGGCATCCGACATCTTCATCAGGTCGTCTGTATACTCACCCAGCATGCGCTTCGCCATGTCGATGGACTTTTCAGAAAAGCTTCGTATGCTGCCACCGAAATGAAGCGCATCCGGGATGACGTTGTTCTTCTCCCCTGCATGAATTTGTCCGACTGTGATGACAACCGGTGTCGCCGGGTCATTGAACCGTGACGCGATGCCCTGGATGAACTGGATGATGTTTGATGCCAGGTAGATCGGATCGGCTGTCGTATCGGGATGCGCCGCATGGCCACCCTTGGCAGTCAGCTTCACATCAAAAGTGATTGATCCGGCCATCATATCCTCTTCCCTGTAGCCGATCAGACCTTCTTCAAGCGTCGGCCACGTGTGGAACATGATCATCTTGTCGACCGGAATCTCAAGGCGCTTCAGTTCATCATTTATATACTTCGCCCCTTCAAGCGTCTCTTCCGCCGGCTGGAAAATGAAGACAAGATTATACTTGAGGTCTTCATACAGCTCATTGATGACTTTCGCAAAGCCGTAGATGATGCTCGTGTGGATGTCATGTCCACACGCATGCATGACACCTTCATTTTCAGATTTGAAATCGAGATCATTCTCCTCTGTAATGGGCAGAGCATCCATATCCGCCCGCACCCCGATATACTCGTAGCTCGGGTCCTTCTCCAGCACACCAATCAGCCCGGTATCCTCGGACAGTTCGTAGAATTCTATATCCGTGTCCTCAAGCCCATGTGCCACAAGTTTCGTCGTCTCATATTCCTTGAAGCTCAGTTCCGGTGCCTTATGAAGTCTTCTTCTGAAATTGATGACATGCTCCAGATGATTATCTATTGCGCGATCTTTTACAGTCATTAATAAACCCACTTTCCTCTTGATTATTATATTAATAACATATCCGTATGAAACATTTTCAAACGTTTATCACGCCTCGTAAGTTCAGCAACATAAAAAAAGCATATGAGGGCCGTGACACCCTCATATACCTCCAATATCAATCTGTCTTGCTTTTGAACCGTTCCACTATCTCTTTACCAATTTCGATCGAGCATGTCGCAGCAGGGGATGGGGCATTCAGAACATGCAGGCTTCGCTCATCCTCTTCAAAGTAGAAATCATCCAGCAATGTACCATCGGGTTTCATCGCCTGGGCTCTGACACCTGCTTCCATCGGCTGTATATGTTCTTCATCCAGGAGGGGTATCAGTTTTTTCGCTTCTTTTACAAATGCTTTTTTGTTAAATGAGCGATAGTATTCACCAATTGCCTCTTTAATATTTTTAATCCCCATGCGATATAATCCAGGGAAAGTGAGTATTTCTGTTGTTTCCCTAAAATCGAATCCGATTTTTCCGTAGGCTTCCTTCTTGAAACCAAGTACTGCATTTGGTCCGACATCTACGCCGCCACCAATCATGTTTGTGAAATGGACGCCAAGGAATGGCAGTTCAGGATTCGGTACTGGATATATCAGCGTACGGACGTAATGTTCGACACTCTCATCGAGCTTGAAGTACTCTCCCCTGAAGGGAATGATACGGACTGCGGTGTCAATGCCGCAAAGACGTGCCAGCTTATCACTGTAGAGCCCTGCACAGTTGATAAGGTAATCCGCTTCATAATGTTCCTGGCTGGTCTTGATCATGAGATGATTGTCTCTTCTCTCGATGTCTTCCACCTGTGCACTGTAATGTATGATGCCACCACCCGCTTCAAAAAGTTCTCCGAACTTCTCTGTCACAAGCCTATAGTCTACAATGCCTGTGTCTTTGACAAGGATTCCGGCAACTGTCCGGACAAAAGGCTCAATTTCGCGCACCTTCTGACCATCGAGCAGAGTGACATCCAGGTGATTTTCCAACCCACGTTCGTATAGCGCCTTAAGCCGTGGTATTTCCGCTTCACTGGTTGCTACGATCACTTTACCGCACTGGTTGTACTCTATGTCATGTGCTTTACAGAAGGCGATCATCGACTTGGAGCCATTGCGTGCAAACTGTGC
Organism: Salinicoccus sp. ID82-1; assembly: GCF_021991715.1. Taxonomy (NCBI): domain Bacteria; kingdom Bacillati; phylum Bacillota; class Bacilli; order Caryophanales; family Staphylococcaceae; genus Salinicoccus; species Salinicoccus sp. ID82-1. The sequence continues at coordinate 365,645 of NZ_JAGFLY010000002.1, read as the reverse complement.
TTTATAGGATCCTGGACGATAATATATACCGGAATGGATGACGCCACTGTTGTGTCCGGTCTGATGAGTGGCTGCTGCTGCTTCCTTTTCAACAACTGTAATCTGCTTATCCGGATACTCCTTTGAGAGATGATAAGCCGTACTCAGGCCGATAATGCCGGCACCTACAATAAGAATATCTGTTTTCATCCTTCCATCACCCCACAAGCTTCTGCTACAACTTCAACTATATGCCTGACTTCGATTTCCCTACTCAACCCTTCGCGTTCCACACCAAGCTTCATCTGTATGTGGCAGCCCGGGTTGGAAGTGATGATCAGATCAGGACGTGTCTGCTTGACGTTATTCATTTTCATATCCAGAATCTGCATGGATTCATCAAAATGAAGAATATTATAGACACCTGCCGAGCCGCAGCATAGTGACTTTTCATTCATTTCCACATAATCGAGTCCCGGGATCTTTCTGATGATATCCAAAGGTTCACTGAATACTTTCTGTACATTTTCCAGGTGGCATGATGGCTGGTACACTGCTCTGCGATTGACTTCGTTTGAGAAATCAAATTCTATCATGGCCATGATCTGGGAAATATCACGCACTTTGTCTGTAAATGCTCTGGCACGATCATGCCAGTTCGTACCAGGCACAAACAGTTTGTCATACTCTTTCAATGTTGCCCCGCAGCCGCCAATGGTGTTTACGATGTAATCGAAATCATATTTTTCATATGCCTCGATATTCTTCATTGCCAGCTCCAGTGTACGATCTGCTTCCCCTGCATGATGCTGGAGTGCGCCACAGCACGTCTGCGTCGGAATATTCGTTACCTGAATTCCGTTTTTCTTCATTATTTTCATAGCCAGCGAGTTAATATGCGCAAAAAAAGATTCCATTATACAGCCTTGAAAGAACCCGACTGACATTTCTTTATTCCTGAATGGATTGACGCTTCTTGAAATCCTTCGACTTAGAACGACATCGGGCATCGCTTTATTCAGCTGATTGAATTTGTCTACAGGTTTCAGCAGATTTTTTTTATTCACCAATCCCTGTACACCTGACAGCTGATAAGCATATAAACCTCTGTTGATGAGACGCAGCACTTTTTTATGCTTCAGGGCAATTCCGAAAGCAGATGTTCGAATACCTTTTTCTATAACACCTGTGCTTTTATTCTCTTCAAGTACTTCCACTGCGGACATCAGAATGTCTCCATACCTTACATTAGTTGGACAGATGGTTTCACACGCTCTGCATCCCAGACAAAGATCGATGCCTTCTCGCATATCTTCAATGGAAATTTTCTCTTCCGCTGCCATCTTGACAAGATTGATCCTGCCTCTTGGTGAGTGTTTTTCTTTCTTGAATGCAAGATAGGTCGGGCATACTGGCAGACAGTAGCCGCATTGTACACAGTCAAAAGTGGCACGATAGTCCAGTTTATCTATTAATGTCTCAGTCATTTTGCAACACTAACCTTTTTTCTCCAGGTTCAGGAAAGATTTTGCCTGGATTAAGAATATTTTTTGGATCCAATGCTTTCTTGATGGCTTTTTGAAAAAGCACGCCATCATCACTGATTTCGTTGGCAAGAAACGCTTTTTTCATTGTTCCGATACCATGCTCACCTGATAAGGTACCGCCAAGTTCGATGGCATATTTAAAAATTTCCTCGACAGCGTCTTCAACTCTTCCGACTTCATCAGAGTCCCTCATGTTCGTATTGATGGTTGGATGCAGATTGCCGTCCCCCGCATGACCGAATACAACAATGTTCAAATTATACTTGCGCTTGATTTCATCAATTTTCCTGAACATATCAGGAATTTTACTGAGAGGCACTGTCGCATCCTCTGATATTTTCGTATAGCCACTTGTAACAATAGCGGGCGAAACGAGTTTTCTGACTTGCCAAAGCCTGGCTTCTTCCTCTTTATCACTGGCTATCTGGATGTCGTCCACTCCTATCTTTTTCAAAGCTTCCTGCACAATATCGAGCTCTTTTGACAGGACATCAGGATCCCCATCCACTTCCACCAGCAGAATTGCTGCTGCCTCCCTGGGTAGATCAAGCCCTGCATAATCGACCACTTTATTGATTGCGTTTCTATCCAGTATTTCCATTTTGGATGGTCTTACCCCGGAAGTAAGTATTTTTGATATGGATTGTCCAGCCGTGTACAGATCATCAAATATGATCATGGCTGTTCTGGTATCCAGCGGCTTTGGTATGAGACGTAATGTCGCTTCTGTAATAATGGCAAGCGTTCCTTCAGAACCGATGATCAGCTTGGTAAGGTCGTATCCTGTCACATTCTTGACCGTATTCCCTCCAGTCTTAAGCACCTTGCCATCCGCTGTAACTATTTCCAGCCCAATGACATAATCTTTTGTCACCCCGTACTTCACCCCTCTTGGTCCACCTGCGTTCTCGGCAAGGTTGCCACCGATGGTACAGATGGAAGAAGAGGAAGGATCGGGTGGATACATGAGGTTGTAAGATTCGGCCAACTTGTGGATATCACCTGTTATGACTCCCGGACTGGCTTTGATGATAAGGTCTTCAGGATAGATCTCGAGCTTGCTGTGCCACTGTGAGAAATCCAGCACAATTCCCCCATGAACCGGGAGTGGCCCGCCTGACAGACTGGTGCTTGCCCCTCTGGCATATAGAGGGATTTCATATTCGTTGGCAATACATACAGTCTGCTGCACTTCTTCTGTGGACAGGACCTGTACTACGCAGTCCGGTAGATATTGACCAAAAGAACCGTCATATCCGTACGACACTCTTTCATCAATTTCCGTCAGAAGACGGTCACCCATAAAATTTTTCAGCTTTTCCATAGCATTATTATTCATACTCCAACCCCCTATACTCTTTCATCACCCAGTTTTCTTCTCATGTTATACAAGTGCGCTTTCATGCTTTCTTCTGCTCTTAGTGAATCCTGGTTTCTAATTGCATCAAATATATTTTCATGTTCCGAAAAGACCTGCTCCCGTTTTGCCGGTCTCCCAACATTAAGCTTCAACGAAAATTCCAAAGCATTCTGGTGAATGTTTTGCAGGTTACTGAATGTCTGGATCATAAACGCGTTTCCTGTAGCCAGTACGATTGCTTCGTGGAAATCATAATCCGCCTTGACTCCGATCGCCTTCTGATCGACTGTGATTTTTCTGAAGTCATTGAGTGCTGCTTCAATTTTTAACAGATCTTCATCTGATCTTCTAATGGCGGCCATTGATGCTGACTGGACTTCGATCACCGTCCTCATTTCCAGCAGATCGAAAAGTTCCTTCGTATCGAACCCATCAAATGTGAACTGCATCATTTCATCAGTTATCATACTGTTTTTAACAAAAGAGCCTTTACCCTGATTCGACTCCACATAGCCCCAGGAAGCGAGTTTACTGATCGCCTCCCTTACAGGCACACGGCTTACATCATAATATTTTGCAAGCTGATTCTCCGAAGGCAGTTTATCCCCTATGCCGTATTCTCCACTTTTTATCGATTCCGCAATGTCATTGAAAATAAGCTGTGACAGGTTTTCCTTCTTAATTGGTTTCATCCAGTTCTGTTGCCTCCAATATTTTTCTGGTCCTGGCATAGTGTACAATTATAACTATGATGAACAATCCAATACCAATCAGATCAAACATCTGGTTTGTGGTAATCAGCAGGAAGGCGACTGCAATCATTGCCATTCTTTCAACTATATATAACCTGGCCCTTATGAAGTTTCCCATACCGACTGCCAGAGCATATACTCCAACTATGGCTGTTGCAAAGGTAATCAGTAATGATCCATAGTTTACCGGACCTTCCGAAGCATCCATCAGAAGTATCGGATCATATGCAATGATGAAAGGTATGATGAATCCAGGCAACGCCAGTCTAAGCGCGGTCCAGGATGTTTTCATCGGATCAGAGTCAGCTATACCGGCACCTGTATAGGCTGCCAGGGCTACTGGCGGTGTAACATTGGACATTGCACCAAAGTAGAAGACGAAGAAATGGGCTGCCAGAGGCGTAATGCCTGCCTGGACCAGCGCAGGTGCAGCAGTGACCGCTACTACAATATAAAGTGCTGTTGAAGGCAAACCGAAACTGAGGATGATGCATGTAACCATCACCATAACAAGAATCAGGAACAGATTCCCTCCAGCTATGTCAATTACGTTGTATGCGAGCATTGAGCCCACACCACTCATTGATACGACTGCAATGATGATGCCTACAGACGCACAGGCAATCGCCACCTGTATTGAACCTTTTGCACCATCTACAAGAGAACCAAAAAATTTCTGTATCGTAATTCGATTTGTTTTGTCTTTAGTCAGATAAGAAGTGATAATGACAGCGATAATTCCTGCAAAACCAGCAAAAATAGCTGTCCTTCCAGTAAGCAGTACACCAAATACAATGATGATTGGCAGAAGCAGAGCGCCACGTTGAAGCAGGACTGCTTTCACTTCAGGAATATTATCTTTGCTGAGACCTTTGAGCCCCATTTTCTTCGCTTCAGCGTCCACTGCAAATATAAGAGCAATATAGTAGAGAAGTGCCGGAATGATACCTGCGATGATGACAACTGTATAAGGAACACCAAGGAAACCCGCCATTATGAAGGCTGCAGCACCCATAATCGGGGGCATGATCATCCCGCCTGTTGAAGCGGCCGCCTCAACACCTGCCGCGAACCGCGACTTCAGACCGATGCTCTTCATCAAAGGAATCGTAAAAGCACCTGTTGTTGCTACGTTTGCAACAGCACTACCATTCAGGGAACCTGTCAGTGCACTTGTTATGACCGCTACCTGCGCAGGTCCGCCCCTTCTCTGCCCGGCAATTGCCAACGCCAGATCATTGAACAGCTTGCTTGCCCCACTCGCGCTCAGAAACGCTCCAAAAAGAATGAACAGTACGATATATGTGGATGCAATGGATAGCGTGCTTCCGAATATTCCATTTGAAGTCATGTATACTCTGTAGAGCAGCCGATCCAGACTGAATCCCGAGTGGGCAAAATCAATAGGGAAATAGGCTCCGTATACTGCATAGATCATCGCCAGGACACTGAGTATGGGGATGAACCATCCAATTGTCCTTCTTGTAATTTCGAAAACTACAAGTATGCAAAGCACCGCAAATATATAATCCGTCGTATTTGCCTGCGACATTCTTTCTACATGCAAGTTCGTATAGTTTACTGTGATGTACCCGATTGAAATGATTGCAAGTATTATCAGAGCAATATCCATATAGGAAAATTTCTGATCCGGCTTCTTCTTATTGGGTGCATAGAGGAAAAAGCCAAGTACGACAATCAGCGTTATAAAAATTGTATTTCTGTAAAACTCCTGGATGTTCAGGTAGCTGGAGGTGAGCAGAACAAATATGGATAGGACGATTGCAACTAAAGCGGCGGTTTTGGCAGATACACCCTGCAGTCTGTCATTTTCCATCTTTCCAACTGGCGTGTCCGAAGTTTGGATCTGATTCGTCTTATCATTCATTTTGAGCGCCTCCCTCCTGTATTTCTTCAGGAATCAGTTTTTCGTCTATTTCCAGCCCCTGCTCTTTGAAATATCTATAGGCCCCCGCATGAAGCGGTGTATTGAGACCTTCCAGAGCGGTTTCAATCTGCATTTCCCTTGCTGAGTTATGAACACCGATCATAAACTCACGATTCTCAAATAGAATTCTGGTCAGATTGTAGACCATTTCTTCATCCATAGCTGTTGATGTAACCAGTATATTCGGCTGTGCAATTGTTTCTATGTCTTCAGTCTGCCTTGGATAGGTTCCTTCTTCTATAGTGTATTTATACCAGGCGTCCACAATAGAATTCACAGCTTCGAGCTGTTCGTCCGTTATGCTGAGTATTTCGGCATCCAGCCCACTCGCAAACATATCGGTAATGGCTGAGACCGGCGTACCGGCGGGGAGTGATCCCCCCTCAAGCCTCCCATCCCTCATCGAGGAAATCGTATCGTCGTACCCCAGATATTCCGGCCTTATGCTGTTCTTATCAAGGCCAAGGCTTTCCATTATCGTCAAGGTCGACTGCTCAGTCCCACTTGCCTGAGGACCAACAGAGAAGGAGTTCCCTTCTATATCAGAAATGTTTCCAGTCTCCACTTCACTTGTCATCAGTACAAAGTGTTCGACATTCGGCCAGATCATTCCGATGGCCCTAAGGTCTCCATAGGCATCGCCTTCATAAATACCACTGCCCTCTGATGCTTGTGTAGAAATCAAGTTTTGCAGAATGGCCATGTCCGCTTCCCCATTTTTAAGCAGATCAATATTTTCAACGGAACCCGCAGAAGACTGACCATTGAATTTGATATTCTGTTCCTTGTATTGCTCTGTCCAAAGCTGTCCCATCCCGACACCAATTGGATAATATGTACCACCGGTTGATGCTGTCGCAATATTGTAGACTTCCTTTTTTTCAAAGTTGCAGCTCGATAAGACCATCATGGTTACAATTAGAAGTATTGAAGCAACGCTCTTCTTCACAAATTATCCCCCTTATTTACTTATGAATGCGCTTTCACTTGTAATACAATATCATCATGTTATAACATCAATTCTGAAAGTTCAATGTTTTTAGAGGAATTTTTGCTATTTATTTGCATTTTTATTACATAACTTTTCCCAATTTGGTTGTAAAACGCATATAAAGGTGGGTATAATATTACTCAAGGAGTGATGATATGGACTATTCGATCTGTCCAAAATTAGAAAATGCAATGGGTGTGCTCGGTCAACGATGGACAGGACTCATCATCTATCAGCTGATGGCTGGTCCGAAGCGTTTCTGCCATCTGGAATCATCCATGGGTGTCAGTGGCCGTGTCCTCTCGGAGCGCCTTAAAACGCTTGAAAAAGAAGGTATTGTAAAAAGGGAAGTCTATCCGGAAACGCCGGTCAGAATCGAGTATATGCTCACTGACAAAGGTAAAGCCATGGAGCCGTTCATCAAAGAACTGCAGAAATGGGCTGAAGCGTGGTCCGAAGTTCCTCAGGAAGTTTAATTATCCAATGATCTAAAATAGCAAAAGGGGTATGTTCTTCTGAACACACCCCTTTTTTCTATATTCTGCGGCGTTCATATCTGCCATAGACCATGTAGTACACGATGATTCCCAAGACGACGAGTACAACCATCGAGCTGTAGAGTCCGCTGTAGCCGAGGGTCGGTACCAGTGTGCCGAGAATGTAGGAACCTACGCCAAGGCCGAAATCCAAAGCGATGAAATAAGTCGAAGTGGCAAGGCCGACATTTTTAGCATCCGCCACTTTGATGCACAGCGCCTGGGTGATCGACTGGAAGTTGCCGTAGCCGAACCCGAGGAGCACACCGGACAGCAGCAGCATGAAACCGGAAGACGTCTGTCCGAGCGCCAGATAGCCGAGCGCGAGCACGGCAAACGAAGGATAGATGACGATATTGGCACCACGCTGATCCATGATTCTGCCTGTAACGGGACGTGTAATCAGAATGATGGATGCATAGACAAGGAAGAAGTAGCTCGCAGTGGCAACCAGATTCTGTTCTTCTGCAAAGAGTGAAATGAACGACAATACTGTCGAATATGTCATGCAGATGATCAGCACAACGACGCCGATCGGCATGGCATTCTTATCAATCCATTCAAACTTGGGCTTCGGCTCTTTCGACAGGTCGACCGTCGTATTGTCCGTCTTGACGAAGATGGTGAAGACACTGGCAATCAGTACAAGCCCGAACACAATCATGAACAATGTCTGATAAGTGATATGCTGCAGCAGGAAGAACGCCATGAACGGACCGAGTGCTGTGGCCATGACAAAGCTCAGACTGAAGTAGCTGATGCCCTCTCCCCGGCGCGACTTCGGCAGTGCGAGTGCTGCGATGGTCCCGACTGCTGTCGTTGCGACCCCATTGGCCAGTCCATTGAAGAAGCGGACCAGCAGCAGCGTGGGCAAGTTTCCTGCGATGAAATAAAGGCCGTATGTGACGATGAACATCGCCGTCCCGATATACATGATCTTCTTCGCACCGAGTAGACTCAGCTGATGGCCGGTCAGAATCCGGCCGATCAGTGAACCGACGATGAAGATGCCGGCTACAAGCCCTGCTGTGCTGGTGGATACATTGAATTCATCCACCGCGTAGCCGCTGATCGTGACCATCAGCAGAAACATTGCGAGCATGATGAAGAAGTTGAATATGAATACAATGACAAAGTCCTTAGTCCAAAGACGTTCTTTTCCCATTTGACCATTCCTTAATATGTATGACTATCCCGCTATTCAATCCACATCATACCATATTTGATGAAAACACAAAAAAGCCGGTCATAGAGACCGGCATTCCATTTATGAATGGATTCTGTTCTGTACAGCAAATTTATGTGCGGCACGAGCGACTTCGCGCCCTTCTTTTATTGCCCATACAACGAGGCTCTGGCCGCGTCTGGCATCTCCCGCAGCGAATACTTTTTTGCGGTTCGTCTTGTAGTCATGGTCATCTGCAGCAATCCTGTTGTTTTCAAGATGCAGCTGGAATGCTTTCGGCAGCGCGCTCTCCACGCCTTCGAAACCGATGGAAAGCAGCACAAGATCTGCCTTGAAATAGCGTTCCTGATCTTCCATCGTTACATCCGTAAGCGGCTGCTGGCTGAGCACCTGTGTCTGTATGCCGTTCAGGTCGCCGACCAGATCGACATCATATGCCATCGTCTGTACTCCGTATGCACGTGGCTCCTGGCCAAATCTGCTTTCATATTCCGCATGGGCGTAGTCCAGCTTGAATACCTGCTTCTGCAGTGGCCAGAACGGGTTGCCGTCGACCTTGTCCGGCAGACGATCATACTTGTTCAGCTGGAAGACGGATTTGCATCCTTCCCTCAAAGCCATTGCCACACAGTCGGCACCTGTATCCCCACCACCGATGACGATGACGTGCTTGTCCTTGGCAGTGATGGATGGCGATTCGATCTCATCGAACTGATACTGGATCTGCTCTGTGAGATAGTCCATCGCAAACTGGATATCCTTGCTCTGCCTGCCTTCAAGCTTCAGATCCCTCTGCTTGCGCGCGCCTGTGGCAACGATGATGGCATCATACTTTTCGTCCAGCTCCTCATACGTCACGTCCTTGCCGACCTCGACATCGCAGATGAAATTGACACCGGCTGCCTCCATCAGTTCGACTCTGCGCTCGACGACCGCTTTATCAAGCTTCATGTTCGGAATGCCGTATCTCAGCAGCCCGCCCGGTTTGAAGTCCCTCTCATATACATCCACGTTGTGTCCCCATGCGTTCATCTCATCCGCTGCTGTCATCCCTGCCGGACCGCTGCCGATGATGGCGATGCGTGTCTCGAGTCTATGGTTCGGTGTCCTCGGCTCGACCCACCCCTGCTCGAATGCTTCATCGATGATGGTGCGCTCAATGCCTTTGATCGCAACCGGGTCGCTGTTGATGGACAGCACGCATGAAGATTCACATGGCGCCGGGCATACATTTCCGGTGAATTCCGGGAAGTTGTTGGTTTCCATCAGACGTCTGTAGGCTTCCTTGAACTGGCCTTTATATACAAGGTCGTTCCATTCAGGAATGTAGTTGCCGATCGGGCAGCCGACCGTTTCCTTGCCGACACTGGAACCCGTCTGGCAGAAAGGCGTGCCGCATTCCATGCAGCGCGCGCCTTGTTCACTTGCCTCCTCATTGCAGAAGCGATGCTGGAACGCTTCGTAATTGGAGAGCCTCTCTTTCAGGTCCGCTTCCGCCAGCGCTTTTCGGCTGTAGTTCATGAATCCTTTAAATTCGCCCATTTCACACCGCTCCTTTCTAGAATATATTCATCTTATCCAGTTCTTTGTCTTCGAAGACCAGTTCTCCGTTGAATGCTTTCAGTTCCGCTTCCGCCTGGGAGTGCTTGTTTTCCAGACCATAGCGGATTTTCTGCTGCATTTTCCTATATTCAGTCGGGATGACCTTGATGATTTCCAGTTCCCCTGCTTCTATTTTCCTGATTGCGTCACTTGCTCTGCCACTATTGGTGAATTCCTGATGGTCATAGAGCATGTGCATCACTTTTGCGAGCTCTTCCCTGTCTTCCACAAGGCCGACTTCAATCATTTCATGGTTCATGTTGACCTGGTTCTCGATGACGGACTTCTCATTGATGATATAGGCGATGCCACCGCTCATGCCTGCAGCAAAGTTCTTGCCGATGCTGCCGATGATGACGACACGGCCACCTGTCATATATTCAAGCCCGTGGTCACCGATGCCTTCGACAACAACTTCCGCGCCACTGTTCCTGACACCGAAGCGCTCACCCGCGACACCATTGATGAACACCTGGCCATCGATTGCACCGTACAGGCAGACGTTGCCGACGATGATGTCACGGCTTCTTTCCGCAACGGGCGCCTCGACGATGATGCGTCCACCGGAGATGCCCTTGCCGACATAGTCGTTCAAGTCTCCGATGTGGTGCATCGACAGACCTTTCGGTATGAATGCACCGTAGCTCTGACCGGCATGACCGAATGTGTTCACGCTGTATGTGCCGGTATCGAGCGTCGTCATGCCCTGCTTCTTTGTGATCAGGCTGCCAAGCTGGGTACCGATGTTTCTGTGTCTGTTCCTGACATGGTATGCCGCTTCATGCGGCTCGCCTGCAGCCACCTTCTCTTCGAAGTCAGGCAGCAGGTTGAGGTCATCGAGTGACCATTCGAACGGGTGCTTCTGGACGTCCACCTTTCTTCTGGCGCCATCAATCGGCGTCAGCAGTGGAGACAGATCGAGCTCACCGAGATGATGGTTGGCCGTCTTTTCGGTATCCACTTCAAGGTGCTCGACCGCACCGACGAGATCATCCATGGATTTCAGACCAAGCTCGGCCAGAATCTCCCTGATATCTTCAGCAATAAAGTGCATGAAGTTGACCACGTGCTCCGCCTTGCCGGTATAGAGCTTGCGCAGATCGCCATTCTGGGTGGCGATGCCGACCGGACACGTATCCTTATGGCAGACACGCATCATGATGCAGCCGAGTACGACAAGCGGTGCCGTCGCGAATGCGAATTCTTCTGCGCCAAGCGCGCACGCAATTGCTACATCACGACCGGTCATGAGCTTGCCGTCCGTCTCAAGCGTGACCCTGGACCTCAATCCATTCAGCTGCAATGTCTGATGGGCTTCCGTCAGACCGAGTTCCCACGGCAGTCCAGCATGCTGGATACTTGTCAGAGGCGAGGCACCTGTACCACCATCAAAGCCGCTGATGACAATCTTATCGGCATAGGCTTTCGCTACACCGGCAGCAATCGTACCGACGCCGCCTTTGGCAACGAGCTTCACCGAAATGTCCGCATCCTTGTTGGCATTCTTCAAGTCATGGATCAGCTGGGCCAGATCCTCGATGGAATAGATGTCATGGTGCGGTGGCGGTGAGATCAGACCGACACCTGGTGTCGAGTTGCGGATTTCAGCAACCCATGGATACACTTTCTGTCCTGGCAGCTGTCCACCTTCACCCGGCTTTGCCCCCTGTGCCACTTTGATCTGGATTTCCTTGGCGCTGTTCAGGTACTCGCTGTTGACGCCGAATCGTCCCGAAGCCACCTGCTTGATGGCACTGTTCAGGTTCCTGCCATCCGCTTTCGGTGCAAAACGTTCGCGGTGTTCTCCGCCTTCACCACTGTTGCTGCGTCCACCAATCTGGTTCATCGCTTCAGCAAGCGTTTCATGCGCCTCCTGGGAGAGGGATCCGAAACTCATCGCGCCTGTCTTGAAACGCTTCACGATCTCTTCCTTCGATTCGACCTGCTCGATGTCGATCGGGCGTCGGTTCTTGAACTTCAATAGGTGACGGATGCTTGAATTCTGACTGCCATGCATGTATGTCTTGTATTCTTCATACGCTTTCTTATCATTGGTACGGCAGGCGATCTGCAGCAGTCGGATGGAGTTCGGGTTGATGACATGGTCTTCACCCTGCTGGCGCCATTGAAATCTGCTTCCGGATTCGAGATGATCGAGCCTTCTATCCTGCATCTGCTTATTTCTATAATCGATATCTTCAATCGACAGGCCGCCAATCTTGGACGGTGCACTGCCGAAGTAGTCGTGCATGACGGATTTGCCGAGACCGACGGCTTCGAATACCTGTGCGCCATGATAGCTCTGGACAGTTGAAATGCCCATCTTCGCCATGACTTTGATGAGTCCTTCCGTCAGTGCCTTGTTGTAGGCAGCAACAGCCTTTGTATCTCCTCCGGAGACCGAAACGAGGGTCTCCTGTGCAATGTACGGCTGGACCGCATTGGCACCGAATCCGATCAGTGTCGCAACGTGATGCACTTCCCTGACTTCAGCCGTTCTTACGACGATGCTCGTCTTCGTGCGGCATTCACTATTGATGAGCGCCTGATGGACTGCACTTGTGGCAAGAAGTGATGGAATGGCATATCTGCCCGGCTCCTCCAGAATGCGCTCATCAGTCAGCACGATGACACCGTGCTTCTCAGCCTGCTCGGCAGCCTGATACTGGATAGATGATAGTGCATCCTTGAGTGAACCTGTATATGTTGCGTCTATTTCGATGACGCCGAGACGTTTTACATCCTCACGGTCCATGACGCGCTGGTCGATGACCGGAAGCTCCAGCTGGACACGGTCGACCGCCTTTACACCCGGTGCCAGCAGATGGCCTTCCTTGCCGAGGTAGGTGATTTCACTCGTTACAATCTTCTCGCGATAGGAATCGAGCGGCGGATTTGTCACTTGTGCAAAGTGCTGCTTGAAGTAGTCGAACAGCAGCTTTGAATGGCTCGACAGGAATGCAAGCGGCTGGTCGAAGCCCATTGCACCGATCGGATCCTTCACCTCACGCGTCAGCGGCTTCATATATTTCTCGATATCTTCTTTCGTATAGCCGAAGCGGACGAGCACTTCATGCAGTGTGTCCTTGTCGACCGGCTCACGTTTGAATGGCGCCGGCTCTACATGCTCACTGCGCTTCTGTGACATCCATTCGCTGTACGGTTTCTGTGTGGCAATGTCATGCTTCAGTTCATCGTTCTCGATGATCTTCGACTGGTCGAAGTCGACCAGCAGCAGCTTGCCTGGGCTCAACTGCCCTTTATAGAGTACTTCCGACTCTTCGACATCAACGACGCCGACTTCGGAGGAGTAGATGATTTCATTGCTTTTTGTGACATAGTAGCGACCCGGACGCAGACCGTTGCGGTCCGTCAGTGCACCAAGCTTATGGTTGTCACAGAAGCTGATCATTGTCGGGCCGTCCCACGGTTCCATCAGATAGCTGTAGAACTCGTAGAAATCCTTGACGGACGGGTTGTCATAGTCCTGATACTTCCAAGGTTCCGGAATCATGATCATCGCCGCCTGCTCCGGTGACATCGAGAGACTCATAAATTCCATGACATTGTCGACGATGGCCGAGTCACTGCCTGATTCATCGATGATGGCTTCTATTTTTCTGCCCTTCTCACCGAATGTATCCACCAGCCACTGCTTCGTGCGGGCTTTCATCCAGTTCATATTGCCTTTGATGGTATTGATTTCACCGTTATGCATCAGCAGGCGGTTCGGGTGCGCACGCGCCCAGCTCGGGAATGTATTCGTACTGAAGCGGGAATGGACGGAACCGAACTTCGACACATAGCGCGAATCATTCAAGTCCACATAGAACTGCTTGATCTGGCCGGCACGCAGCCACCCTTTATAGACGATCGTCTCATTTGAGAATGAAGCGACGTAGTGTCCGATATGTGCGGCCTCGAGGTTCTGCTCGATCATTTTCCTCATGTAATAGAGGTCAAGCGCCTCGTGGCAGTCTGTGACCACCTGCATGAACTGGGGCACCGTTTCACGGACGTTGTCCGCCAGCACATCGTCGTTGACCGGCAGATCCCTGAAGGCGATGACACGCTGGCCTTCTGCCGATACTGTCTCCTCTACGACTTTCTTGAAAGTGTCGAGAGATGCCCCGGTATCGATCAGATACATGCCGACGGAATATTGACCGAATCCGGGGAGACCATCAACCTCTTCCTGCAGGAGTGCATGTGGTATTTCAGTCATGATACCAGCGCCATCACCTGTCACACCATCATTACCGACACCACCCCGGTGATCCAATCTCTCGAGCATTTCAAGAGATTTGATGACGACACCATGGGAACGGATATTATCCATATTGGCATAGAAACCGATGCCGCATGCGTCGTGTTCGTCCATATAATGATATAAACCTTTTTGTTTGATTGGCTGATACAGACTCATACCAGGTCACCTCTTTTTCAGAATATTTTAGTAAGTCTATATTATCATCCGAACCACCTATACAATCAATATATCAATGATATAATATTAATATCAAAATTAGATTGGTGATGAAAATATGGAGATTAAACAGCTGAAATATTTCATCGAAACGGCCAGGCAGGAGCATATGACTGAAGCCGCATTGTCCTTGAACGTTGCCCAGTCGGCACTTTCCAGGCAGATCAATATGCTGGAAGGTGACCTTGGGGTCAAACTTTTCAATAGGGTCGGCAGAAATATCAAGTTGACCGATGCAGGTAAACTATTTTACGAAGACGCCGTAAGCATCATCGATGCCGTCGAAAGATCTAAAGAAAAGATCAATGAAGAGAACATATTGAAAAAATATACACTGAATATTCATATCACACGATCCGACATGACTTCGAAGGTGCTCCAGTCCCTGAACCAGTTTCTGAAACAGAATGAAGAAGTTGAATTCGCCATCCATACACTGGATGAAGCGAGCGTCGAGGAAAAACTGCTGGATGAAACACTCGACATCGTCATATCAGCAAACAGAGCCGATCACCACAACATCCAGAGTGCCCTCCTTTTCGAACAGAACTACTATTATGTATTCAGGGAAAGCAACAGCGTTCAGCTGCCCACCCGCGCTTCCTTCAATGAGCTCGAAGAGTTCCCGCTGGTCACCTATGATCCGGTATTCGACAGCAGCCAGCTGTTCAGGCGTGAGGATATCGGCACCTACAAGGACATGACCATCATCCAGCACCTTCTGATCGATCATGGACATGTCGCCATACTCACCCGCGAAGAGACGAAGCAGCTCACCTACAGCTATCCGAACTTCACCGTCCACAGTCTGAACCATCTGAACATCAAGCACCCGATGTACGTCAGCATGCGGAAGGACAACCAGAAGACATTTGTAAAGAGATGGTACAACCAGTTGCACCAGTCATTCAGTCCGTTATTTCAGCCATATTCAGATTAGATTCGATGATAAAGGGTAGAAGTGACATAGTTATAAAATAGGAGGGAATTTCATGAATAGAGAAGACTTCAAAAGCACTTTGAAAGAGATTCTGGACAACAATAAGATTGGGACCCTGGCTACCATCCGTGACAACAAGCCGATCAGCCGCTACATGTATTTCTATAATGATGGGCTGACATTGTACACGTATACAAAGCAAGACACGTATAAAGTGGAAGACCTTGAAGAAAACCCGCACGCCCACGTACTGCTCGGCTATGAAGAGAGGGACGACCTGGGTGAAAGATATGTAGAGATTCAAGGTCAAGCAAGCTTGCCGGAGGAAGTGTCATCGGATGTGGACAATTTGCTTTCAAATTTCGGCAAGCGTTATGAAAAGCTGAAAGAGGAAGGCGACCTTCAGATCATCAAGATCGATATCGAGGCCGCAAGAATTATGAATGATGACGATACAGAACCGAGGACTGTAGAACTATAAAAATGAATATAAGGCATCAGAGCTGAAAACGACCTGCTTCCATCAACCGGAAGCAGGTCGTTCATTCTATATGATGCCCTGTATTCTCAATACAACTTCGGCAATCAGGGCAGAGCCAAGAAATGTCCCAATGAACACGAGTATCGCAACAATAAGGGATTTCCAGCCCATCTCCTTGAAATCCAGCCAGTTCCTGCCGATGGATATGCCGGCATAGGCAAGAATCGGTGTTGTGATGGCAAGCAGTTCTATTTGGCTCGTCCAATCGACGATGTAGGCAGAACCGGGGAACCATGGTACGGAAATGATGATGCCGATCAGTGCGATATAGCCGACTGCCGGAATATTTACAGGTATGTATTCTTCCATGATCATGCCGAGCAGCGCGATGGCAATCAGCACAAGTATGCCTGGAACAGCGCCAAAGCTATAGATGTCGTAGCCAATCATGTTGCCAAGCAGGGTGACGCCTGCAAATATGAGAAGGATCAGTGTCCAGTCCATTATTTTTCTCATCATCTACTCTCCTCCAGCCTTGTTTCTATTCATCAGCGCATAGATCTTGTTGGCCAACGGGAGTCCAATCAGCATACTGACGTAGAGTCCGGTGGCAAGAGAGATCAGGTTGCTTGCTCCGGCTAGTGCGATGATCTGCGACTCGAGTTCCGGGTAGGCTGCTATCAATGTACCGCTGCCTGCTGCCATCATGCTGCCGCTGCCCACGCCGGATGCGAGCGCAAAGGATAGCGGGTGGATCGGTGTCACTGTCGCCAGCAGACCTGCAATCAGTCCGAGGAAGATGGCACCGAACACCGTACCGAAAATATACATTGTCATGACGCCCCGTCCTTCCGGGGAATCGAAACCGTAGCGGTCCATGATCAGACCGACGTTCGGCTCCCGTCC
Organism: Salinicoccus sp. ID82-1; assembly: GCF_021991715.1. Classification (NCBI taxonomy): domain Bacteria; kingdom Bacillati; phylum Bacillota; class Bacilli; order Caryophanales; family Staphylococcaceae; genus Salinicoccus; species Salinicoccus sp. ID82-1. The sequence goes on along the minus strand of NZ_JAGFLY010000002.1, from coordinate 348,931 downwards.
GATGGAGTGCGTCATGCCGACACTTTCACGCTTCATACCAAGCCATATCGCCACCGGAAGCGCCAGCAGGATCGTCCCGAGATTACCGAGCTCCTGCAGCAGCAGTGCCGGCCCGACCGCAATCAGGTCTTCGATCTGTGGACCGATGACAACACCGATTTTGGCAATGAGTACGCCGACACCCATGACAATCAGCGGTTCTGCGTTCTTCGACTGCTTCTTTTTGATGACCGGCGTAAAATAAAGACCGAATCCGATTGCCAGTGCATACAGCATCGGCAGCAGCAGTATTGCACCCGGTCCGACAGGAATCGAAATCTGGCCAATGAATTCGGTCAGTATGACGATGACCAGCACGACCGCATGCAGCCGCCAGTCTTTCAGGATGGATTTCAGTTCCACTTTCTCGCTCATAAAATACTCCTTTTCCCAATCAATGGTTTCATTTTCATAAGCACTCTTATGATTAAACTGAATATTATCACAAGCAATAAATAACAACAAACCTATTCTGAATAATAAAAAAAATGATCCGCACCCAGGCGGATCATTCCTCATCACTATCTATGATTTTGTTTTAAGCCTTCTGATCAGTTCATCCACCACGTCATCGGTCTGCCTGTCCCCACCAACGTCAGGTGTCAGGAATCCATCTGCCGTCACCTGCTCCATCGTATCGAGAAGCAGACTGCCCATCTCCTCTTCGCCGTGGTGATCGAGCAGCAGCTTTGCGGTCCAGATCTGTCCGATCGGATTGGCGACGCCTTTCCCGACGATGTCCGGTGCGGAACCGTGTACCGGCTCGAACATGGACGGATGCCTGCCGTTCAGGTTCAGGTTGGCTGAAGGCGCGATGCCGATGCTGCCCATGATGCCGGCGCCGATATCCGTCAGCACATCACCGAACAGGTTGCTTGCGACGATGACGTCATAGCGTTCCGGGTGTGTGACAAACGTCGCTGCCAGTGCATCGATGTGCTGGGAAACCGTATCGATATCTTTATATCCGGCCGCCGTCTCTTTGAACACTTCATCCCAGAACGGCATGGAGTGGAAAATGCCGTTGGATTTCGTTGCGCTTGTCACATGTCTGCGGCGTGACTGTGCAAGCTTGAAGGCATGCACCATCGCCTGTTTCGTCGCACGTTTCGAGAATACGTTGTTCTGGATGGCAATTTCATTATCCCCATGGTACATTCTTCCGCCGACGGAACTGTATTCCCCTTCGCTGTTCTCTCGTACAACGATAAGGTCGAAATCTTTCGGGTTGCGAAGCGGTGACTGGATGCCCTTGAACACCTTGGCCGGACGGACGTTGATCTCGAGTTCGAATTCCCGTCTGATCTTGAGCAGCAGCCCCCATAGTGAAATGTGGTCAGGCACTTTCGAAGCATCCCCGACAGCACCGAGGAATACACTGTCCGACTCCCTGAGACGGTCCATTCCATCTGCTGCCATCATGTCACCATGCTTGAGATAGTAGTCGCATCCGTAATCGAAATGTTCATATTCGAACGACAATCCACCATGCATTTCTGCAACCGTATCGAGGACTTTCAAAGCGTGGGGAACAACTTCTACACCGATGCCGTCCCCAGGTACTACAGCCAACTTGATCTTCTTCATATACATCCTCCTGTTGTTAAATCAGATTAAGGCCAAAAACCGATCCATCTCCAGTAAGTATACGCGATGGTAACCATAATTACGATGCTTGCGAGTGTCAGCCAGAGCCCGGGCCACAGGAAATCCTTCTGGCTGACCCGTCCGGTTCCATGCACGACAACGTTCGGCATCGTTTCGACAACCAGCAGAAAACCGAGCATCATTGCCATCGCGGAGGCCACGACGATCACCACCGGATCCACCCCTGCCTGCACCGACAGGCTGATCAGTACCGGCATGAGGGTGATGACAGCTGTCGATACATTGGTCACACCGAGGTGGTAGACCTGCGACAGTATGATCGCGATCGGAATCGCCAGCCACGGATTGCTGAATATATCAAGTACAATCTGCGGGGAGATCAGCACTTCCAATAGATCGATTGCCCCCGACTCTATTAATGAGTAGCCGAGAGAAAGCGTTGCACCGATCAGCAGCACGATGCCTAAATTGATGTCGAGCATCTTCTTCCAGTCTGCAAAGCCGGTCCCGGGAAGCGACATCAGTACAACCGCAAGCAGTGCAGCAAACGTCGGATGGTAGCCATGCCAGGATTCAGTGAACCAGATCAGGATTGTGACGGCCAGGATCGCAGTACATTTCTTTTCTTCCACAGTCAGCCTGCCGAGCGACTGGTATTTGCCCTGCATCTTATTTTGCAGCCGATCAAAAGAATGCGCTTCAGGCGGGTAGCTTCTCCAGACGATATACATTGTTGCCAGTACGAGCACCAGCCATACTGGTGCTGCATAGATGAACCACTGGAGATAGGAGATCGAGACACCTTCATACAATCTTAAGATTTCTATGGCCAGAATATTGCCGATGCCGGCAGTCAGGACGACAATTCCACTGACATTCCCGCCGAAAGCCGCACCGATGTACATCAGCTTGTTGAAGTTCGAGCGCGCGTCGACCCCTGTTTCCTCGATGATGTTGCTGAGTACAGGAACCATGAGCGATGCCCGGACAGCTGTCGCGGGAATGAAGAATGCCTGGATCTGCATCAGAATAAAGAAGCCCACGTAGATCCCCCTGGCCGTCCCTCCCATTCGAGCCAGCAGAAAGTAGGTCATCCGTTTGACAAGGAGTGTCTGGTTCACGCCCACCGCCATCATCATGCCACCAATGATCAGAAAGACGGCCGGCGAAGCAAATCCACTCAATATAACATCCATCTCAGTGCCCTTCATCGCGATGAGCAGTATAAGGATGATGATTGAGGTCAGATCGATCGGAATCGGCGCAAATGCCCAGAGGACCAGTCCAAACAGCGTAATCGCAATCGTACTTCTCGCTGGCCATGATACCGACTCCGGCAGAAGCAGGAGGACGGCAAAGAACAGGACGACAGCAGAAATGAACACAGCAATCCGGCTCCATTTCATACGACTGGTCCGCTTATCCCTGTCCCTCATCCGACTGCCTCCTCTGATATCCAGAATCCATTTGAATCAATTATATAAAAAGGCTCTGCCGAAGCAAAGCCATTCACTGCAATATAATTTGAAAGAATCAATCCACTCACACCGGCAACCCGCTTCATTTTCATTCCAGACCAAGATCTTCCGAATTTGCCTTCCGGATTTCTTTCAGCAAGGTACTGTCTTCTATCAGGGAGTGTCCGTATGAAGGAATCATCTCCTTTATTTTAGGCTCCCATTTCTCCATATACTGCGGGAAGTTCTTCTCAAAGACCTCGAGTGCAACAGATACAGATGTAGAAGCGCCTGGAGATTCTCCCAGCAAGGCCATGACGGACTTGTCCCGGGAGTGGACAACCTCTGTTCCAAATTGAATATATCCCTTTCCATACTCTTTTGTATCTTTGATCACCTGCACACGTTTCCCGGCTATGATCAGATCCCAATCCTCGTCTTTTGCTTCAGGTACAAATTTCCGCAGCTCCTTCATCCGGTCTGCCTTGTTCATCATGACCTGCTGGATGGAATACTTGACCAGCGGAACGTTCTTCACACCGGCAGACAGCATGGTCAGTATGTTGCCCGGATTGATGGATCTGAAAAGGTCAAGGTTGGAGCCATTCTTCAGGAATTTGGGACCTATAGCTGCAAAAGGCCCAAACAACAGACTCTGGTCCCCTTGAATATACCGTCTATCCAGATGCGGCACTGTCATCGGCGGCGTATTGGGTGGCTCTTTCCCGTAGACTTTGGCACCATGCCGCGCTACTATTTCCGGATTCCTACACACTAGAAATGCACCGCTTATCGGGAAACCACCGAGATTCCTGCTCTCCGGAATTTTTGTTTTCTGCAGCATGGGAATTGCGTTGCCGCCGGCACCAATGAATATATAATCTGCGACATGATATTCAACCTCATCTTCTTCAAGGTTACGTACCTTGACGCCCCATTTGCCATCCCTTCTTCTTTCGAAATCAAGGACCTCGTGATTATAATGCACTTCTGCGTTATCGTGTCCACTGATGCTTTTCATCATTTTTCGAGTCAGTTCACCAAAATTGACATCGGTTCCCGTGTCCATCTTACTCGCAGCAACCACTGCATCCGATGCACGTCCTTCTGTCATCAGAGGGATCCACTTTTCCAGTTGCTTGAGGTCCTCCGAATACTCCATGCCTTCAAACATCGGCAATGGGGATAATGCCTCATACCGTTTCCTCAGGAAATTCACATTATCTGTGCCCTGTACAAAACTGATATGAGGTAATTGACGGATGAATTCCTCCGGGTTCTGTATCTCCTTATTTCTGACCAGATAGGACCAGAACTGCATGGAAACTTCAAACTGTTCATTTATTTCTTTTGCCTTTTCAGTATCTATGGAACCGTCTTCCTGTTCGACCGTATAGTTCAATTCACATAACGCAGCATGGCCTGTGCCGGCATTATTACTTTCGTTGGAACTCTCTATCGCCGGCTTATCCAGTCTTTCAAACACCTTCATGTTCCAGTCCGGCTCTATATTCTTTAGAAATGAACCAAAAGTACTGCTTAGAATACCAGCACCTATCAGTATGATTTTTTTCGGTTCTGTATCTTTCATTTTACAATCACCTTTCCAATTTATAATGATTTGCTTCAATAGCAATTTTCTTCTAATTTGTTTCTGCACGCTTCTGGGAACGTAAGATCATTGTGAGCAGGACTGTCAATACAGCGATGATAAGGAAAATCCCTATATTCAAGCCCAGTCCGTTCACCCATACATATCCGACAGCCCCTGCAAGGACGAGGTAGAAGATGGTCGGAATAAGGAGCCTTGATATCAGTGTCCCCTCTTTGCCGATCAGCCCTGCAGCGGCACTCGCAGCGACAACATTATGCACACAGATCATATTTCCTGCTGCCCCGCCGACTGCCTGGAGTGCGACGATATAGAGCGGGTTGGCTCCAATCTCGTCGGCCACCCCGAACTGGAACAGACCGAACATCATATTGCTGACCGTATTGCTGCCGGCGGCAAAGGCGCCCATCGCCCCGATTGCAGGAGACACGAGCGGCCAGTTATCTCCGAACAGGCTTGCAGCACCTTGTGCCAGTACAAGCGGCATGGAATCGAACCCGGCGTCGTTGAGTCCTGAATTGATGAACACCTGTACAAGGGGTACGGAAACAATCAGCGCTGCCATGGCTGCCACTATCGTCCTGCCCGAAACCTTGAATGCATTTGCCATCCCCTTGCCGTCAAGGCCATGCAGCCATCCTGAAAGGATTGCAACCACAATGAATACGACACCTGGAATCATGAGTGGCGTCAGATTGTGCGTGATGTCGGTCCCCAATATATTTTCAAAGGAAATGACCCAGCTTGAAACGATTGCCTTGAGTCCGAGTGCCTCGACGCGTGTGATAACCAGCAGTAGTGCCACGAGCACATAAGGCATCCAAGCCTTGACCATTGAAATCTTCTTTGTCGGCTTAACATCTGCAGCAATATCGCTGAGCCATGACTTCTGCCATGATTCACGCGGCTCAAAATCGAATGTGGTTTTTGGCATCAGGAATCCTTTCTTCGCTAATGGAATGACGATTGCCATCCCAATAAGGCCACCGAGCAGTGACGGAAATTCAGGTCCCAGGAAATTGGCGACCAATGTAAAGGGAATGACAAATGCAAGCCCTGCAAAGATTGCAAAGGGCCATATTGCGAAGCCTTCCCTGAAACTTCTGTTCCTGCCGAAGAATTTTGTCAGCATGGCCGACATGAGAAGCGGCACAAATAGACCGACAATGGCATGGAATATTGATACTTGACCGCCCACCTCAAAGATGAAGTTCGACATTTCCTGACCGCTGCCATCTATGTAGTTGTTGACGACAGGCTGATTTTCAAGACTTGTATTCACCCCGACGAGGATCGGCGTCCCTACCGCGCCATATGAAACCGGTGTGGACTGCAGCATCAGTGCAACCATCACTGCAGCCAGTGCGGGGAAGCCGAGCGCAATCAGAAGCGGACCTACAATCGTTGCCGGCGCCCCCCATCCTGCTGCGCCTTCGAGAAATGTTCCGAACAGCCAGGCAACGATGATTGCCTGGACCCTTCTATCCGGAGATATGCTTGTAAATGATGCCCGGATCGTATCCACTGCACCGCTCTCCTTGAGCATATTCAGCAGAAGTACTGCGCCGAAAACAATAACACCGACCTCAAGCGCGGTCATGACACCCTTCAGCGACGCTGCTGTGATGCTGACAGCCCCCATCTGCCAGCCGAAATACGCAATAAGCACCGTAATGATGAAACTGAAAAACATCCCTTTTCTGGCTGACCACCTTAATATGACGAGAAAGAAGAAAATGGATAAAATCGGCAAAAGACTCATTAGAATCAGCATGAATAACCTCCATACTCCATATTTGGCTACAGTCAACCAGTCATCAGATGACTATATCTCTCCATATTCTATGAAAGCGATTTCTTTTTGTCAAATTATTTTTAAAAAAAAGAGACCACCAGGTCTCCCAGATTGAAGACAAACCCCGTTTTGACACGGTGTTTGTCTTCTTTTTTGTATTTTTATGGATCCCGAATCGTGGGCGCTACCATGGCGAGTTAGAGGGCTAATTCACCATCGTGGGCGCTACCATGGCGAGTTAGAGGGCCAACTCACCGTCGTGGGCGCTACCATGGCAAGTTAGAGGGCCAACTCACCGTCGTGGGCGCTACCATGGCAAGTTAGAGGGCCAATTCACCATCGTGGGGTCTACCATGGTGAGTTAGAGGGCCAACTCACCATCGTAGGCGCTACCATGGCGAGTTAGAGGGCCAACTCACCGTCGTGGGGTCTACCATGGCAAGTTAGAGGGCCAATTTACCATCGGGGTCGATTGTGATGATGACCGGCGACGGACTATTATCGTTCAGGGGAATCGGCTTTTCCATCCTGCACCCGCTGTCTGTTGGTTTCAGCATACTCTTCCCCCTGATCTGCAGATTCCCATACATCCAGATAAAAAGACTGCAGACATGTCATTTTAATATGACTTTGTCTACAGCCTGAGAGACCTCCAGGTCTCCTCTTCCATTCATTTATGCTGTTTCAAAAGGACCATCGCCACTTCTTCAAGGTGTCTGAGCATTGCGCCTGTTGCTTTTCCCGAATCTTTTTCTGCAATGGCTCTATAGATGGCCTGATGCTCATCAAAAATCTTCTGTATCGATTTCTTCTCTTCATACAGCCATATTCTTCTTGTTTCCTTCATCGTCTCAAGCATTTTCTCCGATACATCACCGAGCAGATCCACGAGCATCTGATTGCCCGTCGATTGTGCGATTGCCATGTGGAATTCATAGTCAGCCTGTTCTCCGAGCTCATTGTTCATTACAGCTGTACGCATCTTGCCGAGCGCATCCTGCATCCTTCCCAGATCTTCTTCATCTGCATGGCTGCATGCCAGCTCCGCGCAGCCGACCTCGATGATTTTACGGAGGTCCAGCAGGTTTTCGATATCCTTCCGTGTGATGATCTGGAACTCATGTTCGAAACCGAGAGGCATACGTTCTTTTATATAGGACCCCTGGCCATGCTTGACTTCTATGACGTCCATTACACTCAGAGTATTCAACGCTTCCCTGATGGAAGCCGAAGACACCTGGTAGTGCTCAGCCATCCTGGTAATCGATGGCAGCTGGTCGCCTGGATTCAACACACCATCCTTGATATCCTGCATGATCAGGTCCGCAATTTCTTCATATATTTTTTTCCTTGAAATGCCCATTGGATCGACCTCTTTTGAATTCTTAATGTCCGTATTATGATAGCACATATCAAATCTTTACAGTAACTTATCAATATATTAGTAATTTGTAATGAAAATGAAATCGAAATTATCAGAAAATATGTTGCTTTATGCTTCCGAACTTGTTAAGATGTATACAATTTTCAAATATAGGGAGGCATTAGATATGTTGACACTTACATTTTCCATTCTACTACTTATTCTTGGCTATATGGTGTATGGAAAAATTATTGAGAGAATTTTTGTCATCGATGACAGCAACGAAACACCGGCATACAAGAGCGGTGACGGTGTCGACTATATTCCTATGCACCCGATCAAGGGCTGGCTGGTACAGCTGCTCAATATCGCAGGACTTGGTCCTGTGTTCGGCGCAGTCGCGGGTGCATTATACGGACCCGTCGCACTCATCTGGATTGTCGCCGGCTGTATATTCGCTGGCGCAGTACACGATTACTTTTCAGGAATGCTGAGCATGCGCAACAATGGCTCACAGTTTCCTGCCCTTGTAGAGAAATACCTCGGTAAAAGTGTAAAGCTTTTCATCTATGTCGTTTCACTGGCGCTCATGATCCTTGTCGCTGCGGCATTCACTGCTGGACCTGCCGAGCTCATTTCACTGAAGACAGGCGGAGCCATCCCGTTCTTCGTTGCTCTGGTCGTCATTTTCGCCTACTTCCTTATGGCGACAGTTCTGCCGATCAACAAGATCATCGGCAAGATCTACCCGATATTCGGTGCGATACTGATCATCATGGCAGTGTCGGTATTCATCGGCCTCCTCTTCTCAGGCGCCCAAGTACCGAACTTGACACTGTCCACTGCACATCCTGAAGGTTTGCCTGTATGGCCGCTTCTGATGGTCACCATCTCCTGTGGCGCCATCTCGGGCTTCCACTCGACGCAGAGTCCGATCATCGCACGTACTGTACGCAAGGAATCCGATGCAAGACGCGTGTTCTTCGGTGCCATGATTGCTGAAGGCATCATTGCACTGATCTGGGCGACGGCCGGCATGACATTCTTCGGTGGTACGGAAGGCCTTGGTGCAGCACTGGCCAACGGCGGCCCTGCTGGTGTCATCGACACGATCTCCATCGAATATCTCGGCGCAGCCGGAGCATTCCTGGCATTCATGGGGGCAATCGTCCTGCCGATCACGACAGGTGATACGGCACTCCGCTCTTCCCGGATGATCCTGACCGAAGCAGTCGGAAACTTCGTCAAAGTCGGCAACAGGAAGAAGATGCTGATCATGACAGTATGTGTGGCAGTGCCTTCCTTCCTGCTCGCTACAATCGACTATTCCTTCCTATGGAGGTATCTCGGCTTTACCAACCAGACCGTTTCAGCTACAATGCTCTGGGTTGCAACCGCCTACCTCATCAAAGAAGGCAAGTTCCACTTCATTGCAGGCATCCCTGCACTGTTCATGACCGGCGTCGTCGGCACCTACTTCTTCTACGCACCTGAAACACTGAATATGAGCTACGAAATATCACTGGTACTCGGAATGATTCCAGTTCTTGCTACAGCTGCGCTCTACGTCAGAGCCGCCTATAAATACAGAGTCAGAGGCATCGCAAAACCTACGCATATCGGTTAACAATTAAGGAGGAATTCATATGGGACAGACATTACAGATAGAACGGGCAAACCAGTTGAAGAATAAACCGGACGTTTCAACCATCAAGTTCGGTACAGTATTTACAGATTATATGTTTACAAGCAGGTACACACCGGAGTATGGCTGGTCGGAGCATTCCATCATACCGTACCAGAATCTCCAGCTCTCCCCGAGCTGCCAGGCCATCCACTATGGTCAATCCGTTTTCGAAGGACTCAAGGCCTACAAGAATGGCGACGACGTACTGGTTTTCAGACCCGATCAGAATTTCAAACGTATGAACCAGTCCCTATCCCGTCTTTCCATGCCCGAAATAAATGAAGAGAATGCCCTCGATGCCCTACTCGAACTGTTGAAAGTCGAGCGCGACTGGGTACCGGATGGCGAGGGACAGTCCCTATATATCAGGCCTTTCGTCTTCGCAGATGAACCATTCCTTGGTGTCAGACCTTCTGAATCCTATCAGTTCAATATCATCCTCTCGCCGGTAGCGAGCTACTATGGTAATCAGCTGAACCCGTCAAGTCTCTACGTGGAGGATGATTTCGTCCGCTCGGTCCGCGGCGGTGTCGGTTTTGCGAAAGCAAGCGGCAACTACGCAGCGAGCCTGCTTGCACAGAAGAAGGCGAATGAACTCGGCTACGAGCAGGTACTCTGGCTGGATGGTGTCGAACAGAAATATGTTGAAGAAGTCGGCAGCATGAACATCTTCTTCGTACGGGACAATGAACTTGTTACGCCGAAGCTGAACGGCTCCATCCTGCCGGGCATCACCCGCAAATCCCTCATTGAACTTGCTGAATACAAAGGCTATACAGTGAAAGAGGAATCAATCCATATCGACGACCTTGCGAATGATCTGCATAGCGGCAGAATCACGGAAGTATTCGGTGCCGGCACGGCAGCAGTCATCTCGCCAGTCGGCCGCCTGAATATCCACGGTGTCGATCACATCGTCAATGACAACCAGATCGGCCCCGTTTCACAGGACCTTTATGACCACTTCACGGACATCCAGTATGGACGGCGTGAAGACCCGTTCGGCTGGGTCGTGAAACTCTAGCATCAGTAGAAAAATCCCTTTGGAGCAGCCACTATCATAGTGGCACTTCCAAAGGGATTTTCTTATACTTTGACTTCAAATGATACTTTGCCTACATTTTCATACTCGACCTGATAGGTGCCGGTTTCGAGCCTGATCGGCAGATTGAATGTTCCTGATGACACGAAAAGGCCTGGTTCCAGCACTTTTCCTTCCTCTGCAAGTGTCGCGGCAAGCCACTTCATCGCCCTGGCCGGATGGCCAAGCACTTCTGTCGAACGTCCTTCTTTGATGACAGTGCCGTCATGCGACAGTGTGCCTCTGATGTCATCAAGATCATCATAATCGTAATGTTCCGCTTCGCCGTATATGACCGCGCCATTCACCGCACCGTCGGCAATGATCTCATTCAGTGTTGTATTCGGGAACCAGTCCTTATACCTTGCATCCGGCACTTCCGCTCCCGGTGCCACCCGGCACTTCTTCATGATCTCCGCTTCCGTATCCTCCGCAGAAATCTCCTCATCTATCAAAAAGATAAGCTCCATTTCGAGCAGTGGCACATTATAGTCGCCCAGGGTAATCTCTTTTTTTACCGTGCGGTCCGTCATGGCACCATAGAGCGGCGAATCGCTATTGAACAGATTCTGTGTCTCAGGACTCGTCAGGCTGATCTTGTACCCCATCAGCACTTCTCCATTCTCTTCCTTCATCTTCATGACAGCATTCTGGATTCTGTAGGCTTGCTCCATGGAAGCAATATCAAGCGCTCCGAGCGCCAGTGGTTCATTTGCTGAATAGGCAGTGTACAACTGTTCTACAATCGACATGAAACTCCTCCTTTGCTTTATTCCAATATAACATATCTGAAAATAAATATTTATCGCCATTTTCGCATCATTATGAATTAGGCATTGTGACCGCTGTGCAATATTGATATCATATTCCTATCTATTCTTAACGCACTTCATTTTCAATATTGCTAGAAGGAGGCATAACATGCTTGATATCAATCCGATTGTAAAGACAATCCAAGTTCCCGGGATAAGAGTTTTCTCGAATAAGGTGGCCGAATATCCGGATGGCATCAATCTGACCATCGGACAGCCGGACTTCCCGACTCCGGAGAACGTCAAGGAGGCAGCAGTCACTGCCATCCGCGAAAGCAGGACAGGATACTCCCATAACGCCGGACTCCTTGAGCTGAGGCAGAGTGTTGCAGATTTCTTCCAGGATACATACTATTTTTCATATGCTCCAGATGAGGAGATCATCGTGACGAATGGTGCCAGTGAAGGGCTGGATTCGGTGCTCCGGACCATCATTGAACCAGGGGATGAAGTCATCCTCCCTGCGCCGACCTATTCAGGATACGATTCCCTCATCAGACTGAACGGCGGCGTACCTGTCCATATGGACATATCCGTATCGAACTTCAAGCCCGAGGCAGAAGCCATCAGACAGACCGTCACGGATAGGACGAAGGCGATCATATTCAACCATCCTTCCAATCCGACGGGTGTTTCTCTGTCCCATCCCGAGATGGCTGTACTGGCGGAGACGCTGGCAGAACTGGACGTGTTCGTCATATCCGATGAAATATACAGCGAAAATACGTTTTCCGGCAAGCATACCTCCTTCGGTTCATTCGAAGCGCTCCATGACAGGCTGTTCATCATCCATGGGCTGTCGAAATCCCATGCCATGACCGGCTGGCGGCTCGGCTTCATACTCGGACCGGCCGAAGTCATGAAATATGTGCTGAGAGTCCACTTGAACAATTCCATCTGTGCTGCGCTGCCAAGCCAGTATGCAGCGATTGAAGCACTCAAGAATACGCGGCACTTCCCACTCGAGATGAATGAAAGATACATTGAACGCAGAGACTTCGTCCATGGGAAACTGACTGCGATGGGACTTTCGTGCGAGACGCCGACGGGTGCATTCTATATTTTTCCGAGCGTTGAAGGGACAGGATTTGATGACATCACTTTTGCAGAACGTCTGCTTGAAGAGGAGCATGTCGCTGTTGTACCCGGCTCCGCTTTCGCCAAGGAAGGGAGAAACCATATCAGAATTTCCTACGCCAGTGCCATGGAACACCTCGAAGTCGGAATGCAGCGCATGGAACGGTTTGTTAAAAAGTATCAGCCGAAAATAAATGGACAGTAGGACAGGAAATCGAGGAGGAATTGCAATGTTTTGGGAATCACAGCAGCAGCTTGAAGAACTGGTATGCCAGCTCGTCTCGTGGGAAAGCCGGACCGGCACGGAGGGAGAGATTCTTTTCCCCTTCAAGCTGAAGGATGAGCTGGTGAAGCTGGAGTACTTCGAGCGTCATCCGGAACATATTGCGCTTCATGATGCAGGCAGGAACAGAAATGGGCTGTCTGCCCTGTATAAGCATGGATCGACGAGTAGAACCATCATTCTGATGAGCCATTTTGATACAGTACATACCAAGGAATTCGGTTCGAACAGCCATCTGGCATTCTCACCGCATGAACTCGGTCACCGTTTCAAGGAGATTGCGGATGATTTTCCGGAGGAAGTCAGGGCGGATATACTTTCCGATGACTACCTTTTCGGCCGGGGCACGATGGATATGAAAATGGGGATTGCGCTCCATATGCATCTGGTTGAAAAGGCCATCGCGCATGACTGGCCGATCAACCTGCTCCTTCTGACTGTACCGGATGAGGAAGTGGATTCTGCCGGCATGCGGACGGCAGTCGACCAGCTGGAAGGTCTTGCGCAGACACATGATCTCGACTATGCCCTATTCCTGAACAGCGAACCGAGCTTCACCCAGTACCCGGACGATCCGAACTACTATTTCTACTCCGGGACAATCGGGAAGATCATGCCATCGGTCCTCTTCTACGGGGTCGAGACACACGTCGGTGAACCATTGCGTGGCTTGAATGCACACTACATGGCCTCTTTTCTCAACCAGCAGATGGAGTTCACCAATGTTTTTGACGAAACGGCCTACGGTGAACGGACACCGCTTCCGGTAACTTTGAAATATTATGATATGAAGGCCGACTACTCGGCCCAGACATCGAATCATGTTGCATCACTCTACAATGTCTTTGCCATGGAGCAGAATGCGGACGACATCTTCAGCAAGTTCCATGAGCTTGTGGAGGACACGATGACACAGTGCCAGAATCACTACGAAGCGATCTGCCGGAGAGAAAATACGCGTCCGGTCGGCAGCATCCGCACCATGTCCTACCAGGCACTTCACGACTATATACTGAAGAAGCACGGCCAGGTGAAAATTGATGAGATCATCACCCAGTACATTGCCCGTGATGATCTCGATGATCGCGAGAAGTCGATGCAGATCACGAACCGCATGCTCACCTACTGCAAAGAGCTGGTTCCACTTGCGGTAACGCTGTTCGTCCCACCATACTATCCTGCTGTAAACGCTTCAGAGGACCCGCTCGTCAGAAGCATCTCCGGCTTGACGCAGGAGTTCCTGAACAGCAACTACGGCATCGTGCCGAAAGAGATCCACTATTTCAATGGCATATCCGACGCCAGCTATGTCAGCTACGACAGCCATGATGACAGCTGGGAGACCTACAAGGCCAATACCCCCGTATGGGGAAAGACCTATACCATACCGTTCCAGTCCATGCAGAAGCTCCAGGTGCCGCACATCAATATCGGGCCGTTCGGCAAGGATCCGCATAAGCTGACCGAGCGGCTCCATAAGCAGAGCGGATATGAAATCACCCCGAAATTGCTCGAAGCCGTCGTGAAGCACTGCATGACCGTCACAGTCTAGATGCCGAGAATATAGAGGCAGATCGGTATCGTAATGAGACTGAGCAGTGTAGTGACGAGCGTCGAGAAGGAGACCAGGTTCGGTTTGACGTTGAACTGCACGGCCAGCATGGTGGAGTTTGCAGCTACCGGCATGGCATTCAGTATGACGAATACCGCCTTCATCGTGTCGTCGATCGGCATGATCATGACCAGGGCCATCGCAATTACAGGAGAGAGGATCATTCTGACTGCGATGACAGTAGAGATGTTTCTTATTTTGAACTTCTCCTTCGTAATCTGGGCCAGCTGCATGCCGAGAATGAGCATGACGACAGGAATGGAGGCATTGCCGGTCATTTCGATGATCTCCATCAGCTTGTCGTCGATGGTGACGTCTGAAAGCTGCAGCAGGATGCCTGCCAGCGCACCGTAGATGACGGGGATTCTGAAGATGCTGACGATCGCTTCTCTGACAGAGATCGTCGCGCCATTGCCGAATGACGCGATGAAGATGCCGACAGTACTGACGATGAAGCCATGCAGCACCATGAGTACGACCGCATAGTCGAATGCAGTGGCACCGATCGCAAAAAGCACCACCGGCGAGCCATAGTTGCCACTGTTCGGAAATAGAGTGCCGAGCAGCATGGCGGAAATATCTTCCTTGGTGGATTTCATGAAAAAGCCGATACCGATTGTGATGCCTGCGAGAATAGCTGTAATGATCAGCGAGAAGAGGAACAGGTAGAAATAATCCATAGTGATTTCATTGCGGTAGAACGTATTGAAGGTCAATAGTGGCAATAATATGTATAGCGAAAGTGCAGAAACGGACCTGATATCCATATCAAGCAACTTCTGTGCGACATACCCTGCACCGAATATAAGAAAAACAGGGAGTACAATCATCAACAGTTGCATCAGTTTTCATCCTCTTTCTTTATTTTCCATACTTCCATCATAGGACATTCTGAAATGAAAAAGAAGCCGGATTTATCCGGCTTCCATAATTCATACTATTTTCTTCTGAAGAACAGAACGACTGCAGATATGACTGCAAGGATAAGAAGTACAACTGCACCGATGATCAGCAGCGTGTTGGAAGACTCCGCTGTCGCCTGTTCACTCTCCTGTGCGGTATCAATTTCCGCTTCAGTCGTCTCCTCCTCGGTTGGTTCTTCCTCGGTGACCACTTCTTCTGTAGATTCTTCCTCGGTTGCCTCTTCGACAGTCGATGATTCCTCAGTCATCGCTTCTTCAGTAGACGGTTCCGCCGTCGGCTCTTCGGTGGTTTCCTCAAGGGAAGGCTCTTCCGTACTTTCTTCAAGTGCCGGCTCTTCAGTAGATGCTTCCTGCGTCTCTTCAGCAGTCGGCTCTTCTGTTGAAGTTTCAGTACTTGCCTCCTCTGTCGATTCCTCTTCTGCGACTTTCACCTCATTATTATTCTCGAGTGCGGTTGTCAAAGCTGTTGCAGCCTCATCAATCTGATCCTGTCCTGCATTGCCATCTTCCAGCAGCGCATATGCATTTTCAAGGGCAGACTGAAGTTCCGGCGTTCTCGATTCTGCAGACACCTGCTCCACTTCACTGATTATCTGCTCAAGCGCCGCTGTATCGACGACCGGCGCATCACTGACGTTCGTCGTCGTAGCTGTCCTGAAATAGGTGGTCAGCAATGGGGTGTCGTTCTGATCCATTGCACGCACATAGTAATCATAGGTCGTCGATGTTTCGAGTCCACTATCCTGATAATAGCCGTCCTGCGTCGTATCAATCAGCTGATCGTTCCTGTACACCTCATAGTATGCAGCGCCTTCAAGCGGATCCCACGAGAATTCAGCTGTGTTGCCCGTCGTCCCCTGGATGGTGACGAGCCTGTTGTGGAACGACTCCATGAACTGGTACGTCATCGGCGCACGTTCAGCCAGGCGGGCGCTCGCGCTACCGCCGAGATAATACATTGCGAATGTCTCTGCAAAGTATTCCCCAGGCGTATTGAAGTAGGCCGCCACCTCGTGGTCATGGAACAGATTGTCCTTTTCCTGGGCCATGATATTCTGAAACTCCTGCGAGCCACTTACCGTGAAACCGGCGGCATAGCTGTCGACAGCGTGTCCATATTCATGCAGTTCGAGGTTGATCGTCGAATGACCGTTGCCCGGGTTGCTGTAGCCGATCCTGGCGGCAGTTGTGTATCCACCAGCGCCCGGCACATCATCCCACGTACGACCTGTGTTTTCCCAACCTCTCGGTGTGACGCCGGAAAGATATTCAAATTCCGGCAGTTCGGTCAACGGCTGATCCATAAGTATGATTCTGACACCTGCACGATTCGTATGCGCCAGAATTCTTTCGTCCACCCGATTTAGACGGTTGATCATCGCCTGGGCTTCATTCGCATCATAGTTGCCATCCGGATCTCTGATTTCAATCATGTTCTGGAGGCTCGGGCTGGCCGCTGACGCCTGCAGTGGAAAGAATGCTGTAATCATCAGCATCAGACCAAGCATCATCGCGACCCCCGAAAGGGTTTTCTGCTTCATAATATTCCCTACCTTCGCTCTGTTTTCCTTATATTTGTATTCCCTATAATACGCGCTTTAGTCATTCTGGTCATGGAATATCCATCGATGTTCACCGAATCCTCACAAAGACGGACGTCCGGCACCTGCATTTCTGCTGGCCACTGGACGTCCGCACTCCATGTTATTCTTTTTTCTATGCCAGACTCTCCCGGACCACACGCTTATAGTAGACAAGTGAAAGGATTGCAAAGAGTGAATAGAATGCAGTATAGACAGCCATGACGATGAGCATCGGCGTCCACATCTCCGTTCCGAACATGAACCATCCGGCGTTCACTGCAAAATAGGCATGCAGCAGACCGATCAGCAGCGGAATGCCGAACGTGATGATCATCTTGATGGAAAGCCCTCTCGTAATTTCCCGCTGCGAAAACCCGAGCTTTCTGAGCACATTGTAGCTGCCACGCTCATCCTCACTCTCACCCACCTGCTTGAAGTACAGGATGCATCCTGATGTCAGTAGGAAGGAGAAGCCGACAAATGCGATGACGAACATCGTCATGCCGAACATCTGCATCTGTGTCGTATAATTTTCGATTTGGGAATCGAAATATGGGTTTTCCTCCTGGTCCATCATGTTGAATATCTCCATACTATCTTCTCCTGTAATATCGAGCGCATACATGGTTCTGACGCCCTCACCCTCGACTTCGGGTGACTGGTTGCTGGAAAATTCCTGATAGACCGAGTCATCAACAATTGCTGTAGGAAAACCGAATGTTACCATGCTTGGCAGAATCGACTGTCCCTGTACATCCGCGAGTTCCAATGAATGCTTGTAATCCCCGGACGTGAACGTTAGCGGCTCATTTACGCTGTAGTCGATGAATGTCTGCATCACACCCGAAGTCCCGGTGATGACCGTTTCGTTCGGACCCAGATCCATCGATTCGAAATGGGCATCGCTCACGACCATCATCATGAGTATCGAATCATCCATATCCATGAGCTCAAGATCTGCGCTGATTGCCCCTTTTGTTTCAACATTATATTCCATTGCCGGCAATTCAAACGTTTCATGCTCGATCCCTTCCCGGGCAAGCAGGTCGTCATAGAATGACAACCCTTCTGCATCTTCGAAAATATAGTCATGAGGCGTTGAATTCTCCACCATGCTGCCGGTTGAATAGTAGGTGATGTAGGAAAGGGACATCAGTCCGACACTCAGTGCACTGACAATGCTGATCATCGTCAGTAGAAAGGCGTTCGATTTCATTTTGAACATGATGCTTGTCAATGACAGTACATCCGTTACATTGACGTGCCCCTTCTTCGATTTTCTGATCATATTCAGAATGAATGCGATGGAGAACTTGAATGTGATATATGTGCCGATGATGACCAGTCCAAGCACAATGAACATCAGCGGAATGGCCCATTCTATATAATCCACCAGAGCAGTGGAGAGATAGTAGCCCACTGCAATCATGCTGATGCCGAGGATGCCCATCAGTATCGTGCCGACACCAAGCCGTCTGCTGTCGGACTCGTTTGTCCGGTTCAGCGTGATCATGTCGATGAGCTTTGTGCGTTTCAGGAAAATGAAGTTCTGTACCAGCAGCAGCACGAATATGACCACAAACAGTACGGCAGTCTGGAGCACAGCTTCCATGGAAAAGGTAAGACCTACAGAAAGCTCGACCTGCATGACTCTGAGAAGAACCATCAGCAGTATTCTGGATAGCAGAAAGCCGAGAAGGATTCCGATGACCAGACTGCCGAAGTAGATGATGGCATTTTCCTGCAGCAGTATTCTGAACACTTTGTTTCTGTTCAGTCCGATGAGCTGGAACAAGGCAAGCTCGGTATTCCGTCGCTTCAGGAATATGGAGTTCGCGAACATGACGAAAGTGACGATGATGATGACAAGCAGCACCGACCCGACAAGGAAGCCGGTCGACATCAGTGTGCTCGATGACAGCTCTTCTGCTGCGCTCTCATCTTTTGACATGAGTACAAACGAGAAATACAGCGAAACACTGAAGATGAGCGCGAAAATATACAGGCCGTAGTTTCTGATGTTCCTGAAGAAATTTTTCAGGATGATCCGATTAAGACTCAACGCCGACACCACCCAATACGCTCTGAGTACTCATGATCTCCTTGTAGAACTCCTCCTGTCGGCGCTCCCCTTTCCGGAGAGTGGAATAGACGAGACCATCCTTCAGAAAAATAACTCTACTCGAGTAGCTTGCAGCTGTAGCATCATGTGTCACCATCACAATGGTGGAACGGCTGTTGATGTTCATCTGCTTCAATTTATTCAGAAGGCCGCTTGCAGACTTGGAGTCGAGTGCACCTGTCGGTTCATCCGCAAAAATGATTTTCGGCTGGTGGACGAATGCACGTGCTGCACTGGTCCGCTGCTGCTGGCCTCCGGAAATCTCATTCGGGTACTTGCAACCCAGTTCATGGATGCCGAGTTCATTCGCGACTGTTTCGAACTGGCGCTCCACTTCACCCTTCTTCATGTTCCTGATGGACAGCGGCAGCAGTATGTTCTCCTTTACAGTCAGCGTATCGAGCAGGTTGTACTGCTGGAAGATGAACCCGAGATCATTTTTTCTGAAGTTCGCGAGTTTCTTGTCTTTCATCGCAGTAATATCTTCTCCCTCGATGAATATATGTCCACTGCTCACCCGGTCGATCGAGCTCAGTACATTGAGCAGTGTCGTCTTGCCGGAACCCGATGCCCCCATGATGGAGACGAACTCTCCCTTCTCTATATCCAGGTCGATGCCTTTCAGCACTTCAGTGCGGTTGAAACGGTTGCCATACGATTTTTTGATTCCCTTCGCTTCAAGTATCATCATGACGCCTCCTAAGTTTTTTATCATACCCCTATTCTATCTGTACTCTTCATCACGGTCGTTTGATTCCGGTGACAGAAACAGAAAACCATGTGACGTTTCTGTCACATGGTTTTCACTTTATGGTAGGCATTCTGCTGTGCGAAAGTGAGGGTCGTCTTTGTTCCGTTACCATATTCGGACTGGACATCGATATCGAGATGCATGGCTTCTGCAGCCTGATTGGCAAGATACAGACCCATTCCTGTAGACTGGCCGTCACCATGGTTGCTCGTCGAAGTGAACCCTGATTCAAATATACGCGGCAGGTCTTCCGGCCGGATGCCTCTGCCATGGTCCTCGACTGTCAGGGACACGGCGCCATCCACCATGCTGCTTGAGATTTCTATCTCGTCATCTTCAGTATACTTTACGCTGTTTGTAATGATCTGGTCGAGAATGAATGACAGCCATTTGACATCCGTTTTTACTTCAGGTGCAGACAGCGTAATATCAAAGCCGATATCCTTCTCCATGCAGAGTGTCCTCAGCTTCTGTATGCTTCGTCCGATAATTGGTCCCAGTTCAGCCGTTTCGATGTATAGGTCATTCTGTATGTTTGGCAGACGTTTCATATAGAGCATCTCATTCAGCATGCCTTCAAGCCGCTGCCACTCATTGAGCAGCTTCACACGCCGCTGTCCATCGACATCATCCATGAGCAGTTTCAGCGTTGTCATCGGCATTTTCATATCATGGATCCACCGCGTCATTTCGTCCATGTTTTCCTTCGTCTTCATGGATTCCTGATCCATGCGATCATTATGGGACTGTCTGACGCGTAGGAGACGCTCCTGAAGAGCGCGCTGATAACGGGTTGTCGGGACAGGAAGCGATTCTATATCTTCAATATCATTCATTTTCATCAGCTCTTTCTCATAGTGTCTGCCGCTTGCATACTGCCAGATGGCGAACAGCACCATGATGATACTATTGATGACGACGATGTAGAGGATCGACAGATTCGATATGGACACATCGAGCAGTCCGATGCCGAGCGTCACAGCATTGATCAGTATGAAGAGCAGCCACCATGGCAGATGCTGCGTAAAATACATGGCATTCACTCCTTCAGCATATATCCGAGTCCCGTCTTGGTGATGATGGCGTCCTTCAGGCCCATCTCCTCGAGTTTCTTGCGGATGCGGTTGATATTGACGGTCAGTGTATTGTCACTGATGAACTTCGCATCATCCCACAGCTGCTCGATCAGTGCTTCCCTTGAGACGACCTGATCCTTGTTCGCTGCCAGAATGGACAGGATGAAGGACTCATTTTTCGTCAGATGGATGATATGCTCCCCTCTGGCACCGGTCAGCTTTTTGAAATCAAATACAGCGTCCCTGACTCGGATGACATCCATGCTCTGGTTCTGATACTGGTAGGCGCGTCTCAGCAGCGCATCGACCTTCGCCACCAGCACGTCGAAATTGAATGGTTTCTGAATATAGTCATCGCTGCCCATCTGCATGCTCATCACCATGTCGGACGGGTGGTCCCGTGATGACAGGAAGATGATCGGCAGGCTCGAAATATCACGGATCCTTCTGCACCAGTAGAACCCGTCATACTTTGGCAGTGTGATATCGATGATGACGAGCTCCGGCTCGAAGCGGATGAAATCATTCAGCACATTCGAAAAATCGGTTACGCCGGAAATCGTATGATCCCATTCCTGAAGCCGTGATTTCAATTCCCGGAAGAGCGGCATATCATCTTCGATGATGAAGATTCTGGACATTGCAAGGACCCCGCTTTCATTTTCTATAAATAAATATCCAGTTCCCATTATAAAGGAAACTGGATAAAATGCATCGGTTCATCTATATCTGTCTGGCTCTCATCAGCAGCCACAGGAAATATGGACCGCCGATCAGTGCGACGACAATTCCTGTCGGAATGATGGCCGGGGCAAGGATAAGCTTGCCGAGGAGATCTGCTGCCGTAAGCAGTACACTGCCGATCAGAAGCGAGGAGAAGAACAATATTTTCATGTTCTGACCAAAGAGCATCCTCGAAATGTGCGGCGCAATCAGGCCGATGAAGCTGATGGCCCCACAGACGCTGACTGCAAGACTCGACAGCATGGCAGAGAGGACGATCAGGATGATCTTCTCCTTGTTCACGTTCATGCCGAAGCCGGTCAGCATCTCGTCATCCAGGTTCAGCATGCCCATCTCACGGATTCTGAAGAACACGAAGAGCGAGATGATCAGGATATATGGAACCGAGATATAGACGAACGGCCACCTATCGCCCCATATGTTGCCTGCAAAGTAGCGGTTCAGCATCTCCATCTGGGTCTCGTCGAACACGGATGTAAATACGTAGACGAAACCTGTGACACCCATCGCTGTCGCAATGCCGATCAATATGAAGATGTTGCTCTTGAACGCACCGCCGATGAATGACAGGAAGAATATGATGAGTACAGTCAGCAGTCCACCGACAAAACTCATCAGTGGCAGTGCATAAAGATGCTGGCTCATCGATCCGCTGATGAAGGTGATGAACAGAACCACGCCGAATCCACTGCCGGCGTTGACGCCGATGATGCCCGGATCGGCCAGCGGATTCTTTGAGATGACCTGCAGAATGAGTCCACTCAATGCCAGGGCTGCACCACAGACCAGCACGACGAGAATCCGCGGCATTCTGAATTCGAACAGTACAAGCCTGACGTCGGCACTTGCCTGATTGGTCAGTATATTCAGCAGATCAGTCCATGTCAGGCTGAATGTACCCGTGAACAGATGTGTCACTAGAATTGCAACGAGAAGGGCAATGATGATGATGAATTTGAACTGGTTACGCATATTTTGCCCCCCTCTTCTTGATGATATAGATGAAGAAAGGCAGGCCGATCACGGCGATGATGGCGTTGACCGGTGTTTCATTGAACATTCTTGCGAGCATGTCGGAGAGCACAAAGATGATGGCACCCGCAAGCCCCGTATAGACGATGGTGAACCGGTGCAGGTTGCCGAACAGCATCTTGATGATATGCGGCACCAGAAGACCGAGGAACACGACATTGCCGACCATGGCAACGGCCATGCTGGCAAGCATGATGGCGAGTGTCAGCGTCACCCTGCGGTACAGTGCCTGGTTCTGACCGAGCGATACAGCCATCTCATCTCCGAACAGAAGCACGTCAAGCTCTTTTGACAGAAAGAGCAGAATGATGACCAGTACGACCGCAATCGGAAAGACGAGCGCAATATTCGACATCGACTGCCCGGCTGCACCCCCTGCTGTGAAGAAGGCGACATACTGCCCAAGATTGAATGTGATGACCAGGAAGTCGGTCACCGCATAGAGCAGCAGACTGATGCCCGCACCTGCCAGAATGAGATGCATCGGCGAGCGGTAGCGGGTCATGGACAGAATGAACAGTCCGACGATCATGCCACCGATGAAGCCGCTTGCCATCACACCGATAAACGGCAGTGCCGGCAGTAGAAGTGCCGCCAGGATGATCGCAAGGTTGGCACCGGCATTGACCCCGAGAATGCTCGGCTCACTCAGCTCATTGTGTGTCACGGACTGGAGGACCAGTCCCGAAATGCTGATCATGAACCCGGCAAGCAGGGCACCAAGCACTCTCGGCAGCCGTATTTCGTAGAGTATCTGGTGGCTCTGGTCCGTCATGTCCAGGTTGAAGATGACATCGAACACCTGGTTCAGCGAATATGTATTTGTTCCGAACATCATTGCCAGCACAAAAGACAAAAGAATGCCCATCACAACGATGGGCAAAGGATACCATTTACGATCCATACTGGACCTCTTTGACTGTCTGGCAGAACAGATCGTAATCTGCAAGAATCGGTTTGCCTGTCAGCGGGTCGATCGTGATCTTACCGTTTATGTTGAATACATTGTTGAGGATATCATTGGTCAGTACATCACTCGGATGACCACTTTCAATGATTTCACCCTCGTTCATGATGACAAGATGGTCGGAATATTTGATGGCGTGGTTGATGTCATGAAGTACCATGACGACTGTCTGCTTCGTCTGTTCGTTCAGACGTCTGACGATGTTCAGTGTTTCGAGCTGATGATGGATGTCGAGATATGTGGTCGGTTCATCCAGCAGCAGAACGTCCGCTCCCTGTGCGAGCAGCAGGCTGATCCAGACGCGCTGCGCCTGTCCACCTGAAAGTTCACTCATCATGCGTTCGCTGAATTCATTCGCGCCTGTCTCCTTCAGCGCCCAGTCGATGATCTTGTAGTCATCGGGCTTCAGGCTCTGGAACCTTTTCAGATGCGGATAGCGGCTGAAGCCGACAAGATCCCGCACTCTGACATCATACTGCAGACGGTTCTTCTGTGAAAGGATGCTGATCTTCTTGGCAATGTCCTTCGACTTCATCTGACGGATATCCATATCGTTGATATAGACCCCGCCCTCCTTGGCGGAAATGATTCTCGAAATCGTCTTCAGCATCGTCGACTTCCCACAGCCGTTCGGCCCGATGATCGTCGTCACTTTGCCTTCCATCAGTTCCATATTCGTATGCTTCAGGATTGTGCGTTCATTCAGTTCGACTTTGACATCTTTTAGCATTACACTCGTCATGCATGACACCTGCCCAATATTATTTAGTCAATGCTTCCATAATGATATCCTTCTGATATTCCAGTGAGTATGGATCATTATAGTAGAAAGTAGGAGAGTCGAATTCGACGACCCTGTCGTTCTGTACTGCTTCAAGGTTTTCCCAGACGGCTGTATCCCTGTAGGCATTATCTGCACCGGAATCTCCAGTGCCGACAAACATGTAGTCGCCGGAATACTTCTCTATTTCTTCTGCGGATATCGCTTTCCATCCTGTTTCTACGACATCATTCTGTATGGCCTCGGGCACATCGACACCAAGTCCCTGATAGAGGATCTCCGTACCGCGTCCCCAGTTTGTACCGTATACGTAAATGTCCTTCGCGTACTGTTCGATGACACTGGCTGTCGCATCTGGACCGATGGCTTCCTCGACGGCCGCCTTGTCTTCTTCAAGTTCCGCTTCCCAGCCTGCAATCCATTCCTCGGCCTTTTCCTCGGTATTCGTAATCTTGCCGAGTTCCCTATGGATATCGAGGTAGTTCCACTTGGCGTAGTCGATAGGTACAGTTGGTGCGATTGCTTTCAGTTTATCTAAATTCTCGTCGGAATTAAAGGCTATGATCAAATCCGGATCAAGATTCATCACTTGTTCAATATTTCCCTCTTCCACAAGTTCGATATCTTCAGTGTACGGCTCCAGTACATCACTCTCCGTCACTCTTGCGTGCGCACCGACAACATTCGCATCCAGCTGCATCACATTGCCGAAATAGCTTGTCGCCATGACGACCACACGCTGCGGGTCTTCCGGTATTTCGATCTCTTCACCGCCATCTGTCGTATATGATACCATGCCACCAGATGCTTCCGATGACTCTGCTGACGTCTCTTCCGAAGTTTCGGAAGCAGAACCTTCCGATTCTTCAGCGGATTCCTCCGTGGATCCACCGGAGTTGCTGCATGCCGCAAGGACAAGCACCATCATCAAAGCAATGATACTGATAAATTTCTTCATATTGCTACCCTACTCTCACCGTAATGTATTGGAATGCTTTAGATTGATAATCATTCTCATTGCCTATATAATATAGGAGAATGAAAGAGATTTCAACAGAAAAGAGGAATAAGTATGAATATTTCAGATACACTCATCATCGGTGGCGGCCCCGCCGGACTCTATTCCAGCTTCTATGCCGGCCTGCGGGGTATGAGTGTCCAGCTGATCGACCATCACTCGGAGCTCGGCGGCAAACTGAACATATATCCTGAGAAGATCATCTGGGACATCGGCGGGGTCACCCCCGCTCCAGCTGAAGACATCAAACAGCAGATGATCCGTCAGGCAAAGACGTTTGATCCGGATATTCATGTCTCGACGACGTGCGAATCGATCATCCAGCATGAGGATTATTTTGAGACTGTGACCGACCAGGGATCCTTCTACAGCCGGACCATCATCATCGCTTCGGGACGTGGCATCTTCACTCCGACCCGGCTGACGATAGAAGGGGCCGATGCATTCGAGCTGACGAACCTCCACTATACGGTCAAGCGCATCAGCCGCTTCAAGGACCAGCATGTCCTCATATCAGGGGCCGGCAATACAGCCATCGACTGGGCGGATGCGCTCAGTGATATTGCCGCCTCTGTCACAATGGTCTATAGAAGTGAAGAAATGAAGGGCCACGAAGCAATGATCGCAGCCCTTCACAGGAAAGAAAATATATATATGTGCGGCCAGTGCCAGATCGATACACTGCTGCCGAATGAAAATGGCGATGAAATCGCCGCAGTCCAGCTGAGTGACGGCCGCCAGGTCAAAGTCGATGACGTACTGATCAGCCATGGATATGAATCCAACTGCGCGTTCCTCGATACACTGGAAGGCAATTTCGACTACAACGAGTACTATATGATCGAAACAACGGAGACTGCAAAGACACCGGTACCCGGCATCTTCGCCTGCGGCGACCAGACGACGCATGAAGGGAAGATCCACCTGATCGCGGGCTGCTTCCCGGAAGCGGCGCAGGCTGCCAACCATGCCAAGACTTTCCTGCAGTCGGACGCACCGGCAGAAGGCATGGTCTCCTCACACAATGACATCTTCAAGGAGAAGAACAGGCAGCTCATGAAGAAGATGCACTAGCTTTCTACATTTCCTGCATCGTTGCCATGAACTGCATGATGGCAGGACTCAAGAGGATGATGAAGAGTGTCGGGAAAATGAAAAATACCATCGGAAACAGTATTTTGATCGGTGCTTTCATCGCCTTCTCCTCCGCCCGCTGCTTTCTCAGTTCACGGATTTCATCCGTCTGGACACGGAGGACGGTCACCATGCCGATACCAAGCTTTTCAGCCTGCACAATGCTGAACACCAGACTTTTAAGCTCTTCAATCGGGAGGCGCTCGGCCATTGCGGTCAGCGCCTCTTTTCTCGTTCTGCCAAGCCGCACCTCTTCCAGTACGCTTCTGAACTCGCCTGACAGTTCACCCGGTTTCTTCGATACCACCTTGCTGAGCGCAGCATCGAATCCGAGCCCTGCCTCCAGGCTGATGGTCAGAAGGTCGAGAAAGTCCGGCATTTCCCTCAGTGCCTGGCCCTGACGCTTTTTCGCCCGTGTGTTCATATACAGCTTCGGCAGTGTGATGCCGGTCCCGATGGCTGTGACAAACAGCAGCAGACCATGGATAAGTGAGAGATTCGCAAAGTACATGGACAGTGTGGCAAATACCATCAGAAATCCTGTCACCATCCACTGGATCATCTTGAATTCGATGGGACTGAGCTGCATGCCCGCCTGCTGGAGGCGCACTTCCATCTGGTCCACCTTCTCCTTATCCAGCCGGCGTTGGGATTTCTTTTTCAGACTCTTCCAGAGTGGTTTGATCATGCGGTCTCTAAACGAGCCCATCTCATCCGCCTCTGTTTCGCCGGCCGCGCTTCCATCCGGAAAATAGAGGCCGATCCGTGCCATTACCATGCGGTTCCTATGGGCAGGAATGGCGAGTACCGCATAGATCAGCAGTGTCATGGAAATAAAAAAGCTGAATGTAAGGAACAGCATATCTACACCTCGATTATTGTCATTTTACGGATGAATATGAAACCGATGATTTCGGAAACAGCTGCTCCGGCAAGCAGCATGCGACCCAGTGGTTCAGTAAAGAGCAGGCTCATATAGTCGGGGTTGATGACATAGATCAGCGTACCGACAGCAACCGGCAGCAGGCCGATGATCAGACCGGAGAGCTTGCCCTGCGCGGTCAGCGTGCGGATCTGGTTGGCAAGCCTTGTCCGCTCGCGTATCGTTTCAAGAATCTTATCCAGAAGATACACGAGGTTGCCGCCGACTTCCCTCTGGATGAGTATCGATTCCACGAGCATGTCGAGTTCAGGACTCGGCATGCGGCGCTTCCAATCGAGCAGTGCATCCTCGAGACGCGTGCCATACTGCAGCGCCTTCAGTACATACTGCACTTCCTCCTTCAGAGGCGAGTAGGATTCCTCCTCCACCATCTGGAGCGACTGCAGCAGACTGAAACCGGCCCGAAGGGACCCGCTGATGGAAGTGATCATGCCTGGGAGTGATTCATTGAACTGCTTGACCCGCCTGCTCTTTTTCCTTGAGACGATCATGGAAGGCAGGAAATACCCGAAGACACCGCCGATGAATGACAGGAAGAAGTTGTTCGTTACAATGTACAGCAGGCCGCCGACGATAATGAAGGCCATGACTTTGAAAGCAATGAATTCCTCCACTTTCATCATGACGCCTGCAGCAGTCAGTTCGCTTTCAATCGTTTCGCGCTTCCGGCTCTTCTTCCCCCGTCTGACAAGCAGATGCTTCAAGTTGCTGTTGGCCCGCTTCAGACTGTCCTTCACGGAAAATGGAGGTTTCGACTGTTCCTTTTCTTCATTTCTCAACGAAAAAATAAACAGAAGCAGCAGGAATATGGTAATGAAACTGCCAGCAATCAGGGCAACTTCCATATGATCACTCCTTCTCCATGAACAGGGAGGCCGGCAGATCGATACCTTCCCGCTCCATGATTTCGTAGAACTGCGGCCTTATGCCTGTCGGGACAAGCTTGCCGATGATCTTGCCATTTTCGTCCACGCCGTTCTGCTTGAAGACGAAGATGTCCTGGAGGACGATGATGTCCCCTTCCATGCCCTGCACTTCCGTTATGTTGGTGATTCTTCTTGTACCGTCGCTGAGACGGGTCTGCTGGATGATGACATGCAATGCGCCTGCCACCTGTTCGCGAATGGCTTTGATCGGCAGGTCCATGCCCGCCATCAGAACCATCGTTTCAAGTCGCGAGACCATGTCACGCGGACTGTTCGAGTGGCCGGTCGCAAGGGAACCGTCGTGGCCGGTGTTCATCGCCTGGAGCATATCGAGTGCCTCACCGCTTCGCACCTCACCGATGACGATGCGGTCCGGGCGCATACGCAAGGAATTCTTCACGAGGTCCCGGATGGTCACGGCGCCTTTGCCTTCAATGTTCGCCGGTCTTGTTTCGAGTGACACCACGTGCTCCTGTCCCAGTTGCAGTTCCGCTGCATCTTCAATGGTTACGATGCGATCCTTGTTGGAAATGAAGGAGGACAGCACGTTCAATGTCGTTGTCTTGCCGGAACCTGTACCGCCGCTGACGAAAATGTTCAGCTTCGCTTCGACACAGGCCTTGATGAATGCAGCCATCTCTTCTGTCAGTGTACCGAACCGGATCAGGTCATGGATGGTGAACGGGTCTTTTGAGAATTTCCGGATCGTGATCGTCGGTCCTGCGAGGGCGAGTGGCGGGATGATGGCATTCACACGGGAGCCATCCTTCAGACGCGCATCGACCATCGGGCTGCTTTCGTCCACCCTTCTGCCAAGTGGTGACAGGATCTTTTCGAGTACTGCCATGACATGGTCGTCATCCCTGAAAGTGACGTCCGTCAGGGAGA
The DNA here is from genome assembly GCF_021991715.1 of Salinicoccus sp. ID82-1. Taxonomy (NCBI): domain Bacteria; kingdom Bacillati; phylum Bacillota; class Bacilli; order Caryophanales; family Staphylococcaceae; genus Salinicoccus; species Salinicoccus sp. ID82-1. The sequence continues at coordinate 319,617 of NZ_JAGFLY010000002.1, read as the reverse complement.
GCTTCCCATTCCGCTCCGCATAGACCATCTTTGGTCCGTTGACCATCACCTCGGAGACTTCATCATCAAGAAGCAGTGGGTTGATCGGCCCATATCCTGTCAGATCATTCTTCAGTTCGACTTTAAGCTTCTCTATGTTGCCGATATCCTGGATGTGGTCATTTTCCTGGAGAATATCCTGGATGATGCCATCCATATCCACAACGATGCTTTCAATATCTTCGTTCTTGCGTTCTTTAAGAATATATTTCAACGTCAGGTTCTTCAGTTCCATATATTCGCTGTCCGGTGCTTCAACCGGTTTCGGCGCCGGTTTCTCCACCGTCTCCATTTTTGATGAAGACCGTGCCGCTTCGCTCTCCGCCACTACAGGCACTGCCACTGCTTCCTTAGGTGCCGCAGCCGTTTCGCTTTTTTCAACTTTTGTCTGCAACCTCGCCAGTAGACTCATGCTTCAACCACCTGCCTGCTGCCGTGGGTAAAAATCTGTGCCGCCACTTTTTTCAATTTCTTTGAAAACTTATGTTTCGGACTGCCGGATATGACAGGTACACCCCGATCGAGCGAATAGGAGATGTCCTTCAACGCATAGGGCAGGAAGAATACGTTCTCCCGGTCGATTTTCAATAGGTCGTGCACCTTTTTCGTTTCCATCAGTGTCGGGACAGAGTGCTTATTGACGATCAGCTTCGTCTTTTCTTCATGGCCGAGTGCCCCGAGCGTCTCCACCATGAGACGCGTATTCTTCAAGGCAGCCATGCCCGGTGTCGTCACCACAAGAATACGATCTGCCAGATCCATCAGTACCATATTCTGTTCGGTCAGGCCATGATGGGTTTCGACAATGATGACCTCTGCCTGGGATTTCAGATTCTCTATGGCTGCTGCCAGATCTTCCGCATCCACCAGGTCCGCAAACTCCGGACGTGGCGGTGCAGGAAGCAGCCGGATACCGGAAGGATGTCTTGTGCAGAATGCATGGATATTCAAAAAATCATTGCGTTCCACCGCCTCCTTGATACTGATGCCAGGATCGAGATCCAGTGCAAGTGCCATGTCCCCAAACTGCAGGTCACCATCCACCAGAATCGTTCGCCTCCCCTCCGCCTGGAGTGCCATGCCGAGGTTCGTTGCAACAACAGTTTTTCCTGCACCCCCTACGGCACTTGTTACAAGTATGATTTCAGCAGCCATCGCCACCACACCTTTCCATTATCATTCATTTTCCATCTTGATGATGCGGCTGCTGATCCAGCCCTGTGTTCCCGATTTCGTCTCGACATGCATCCAGATCCGGCCATCCGCATCCGCCGCTTCCTCGTTTTTCGTCACCAGTTCATCCCCGGCATCAACCACCGTCAGCACATCTGCATCCAGAGAAGGACCATTTCTGACATGGGCACGTTCAGGCAGGACGATGATGTCGGACGATGCACTTTCCTCAGTTGCATCAGCCGTCTCCTCGACTGGCAGTTCAGACGCTTGCGCTTCCCCCTCAGGCACTGACTCAGCCGCTCCATCAGCCGCTTTCAACCTGCTGCTTACAACAAGCTGCAGGGTACCACGGTTGCTGGCGTCTATAACTTCCACTGCAGCACCTTGCGTCATCTCGAGCGTTACAGCCACATACTCGCTCCCCGCTTCCCCTTCAGTCTTCTCTTCCATTCGCTGGCCCACCGCCAGCACTTTGACATCTTCAAATAGTATTTCTGCCGGCGCTGCCACTTCCTCTCCTTCAGCGACAGGTGTCAAGATCACATCCACCCTATCCTCAGGTTCAACCATGTTGGAGACGGATTTGACGTAGTCGACACTGATCGATACCGCCCGGTGCCCATCCGTTACTTTCTTCGAGATGATATCCGCATCCCCTTTCTGCTCGATATGGTGGCCAAGTAGCACCTCCCCCGCAACAAGCGGATTGGCAGTAAACTCTCCAACTGCTTCAGTCTTATCCTTGATTGCCGCCGGATGCACTTCCGACTCGCGCATTTCAACCATCTGCAGATTCTCATCAGTGAGCTGCACATTCTCCCCGACATCCGCTGCTGCAGAAACCACCTGCACCATCACCGGCTGTTCCACTTCCGCTTCGGTATTCTGCTGCATGAATATATAGAACACACCCGTTGTCAGCAACCCTGAGAAGATTGCCAGCAACAGTATTTTTTTCGGTTTCATCCATTCCACCTACCGTGTTAGTTTAATCGTATATGCACCGCGGTCGAGAGAAGCCTCGCCAGTGGATTCTCCTGATCCAGCTCTTTTGATGAAGACCCCTTTAATCGAGTCATCTTTACTGTTCATCGGGTCAGACAGATAGAAATATGCAAATCCGGTAATTTCTACACTCTCAAGTTTACTGCCAACAATATGCGGCTTGTATACAGGAATCAGCATGATTCTTGCACAGTCCCTCTCCTCGGGATTTCCATCAGGGCAGTCATCAATGCGGTAGTTGACCCCTTCCCGTGTCGCTCCAGCAATGTTCCCGGTCTGTGTATTCACAATATCACCGACTTCCAATGGTTGGTCGAATCCATATTTCAGAGATTCTCTATAGGATCTTGCGCCAGGGCCATCCAATGCCAGTATGCCAAAATTTCCATTTTCCGAATCTCCGGCATCAACTTTCAATGTATAGGTCTGTCCATATACAAGATCCATTGATTCGTCCATACCAAGTGGTACCGTACCAATCCCTGAAGTCATTGAAAGCAATGAAGCTTTCGCGTCGGCACTGAGCGTGACGCTATCGATGCCGAATAATGATGAGAAGAATAAAGGCACTTCTCTGCCAACACCAACATGAAGCAGTTTCTCCGACTCCACATTGGAAAAAAGAAGGCTGCCCGATTCATTATGGTGACCGAGAATCTCACCAACCACCTGATCCACACTTTCCTTTGAATTCGGCAGTTCCTGTGCGCCCGATACAGCAGCCGCATTGGCAGTCTTCTGCAGATGGCTTTTGGTCATGTAGAGTTGTCCGCCATCAATAACCAGTCCAAGGATTCCGATTGACAGAAACATGGTCAAAGCCATGAGCAGATACATGTTTCCATTTTCGTCACGAAACAGTTTGCGCATCATATCACTCCACTCTCGTCGTCGAGCTCGTGTTTACTGTAAATGGAATGGAGTAGTCGCCAAACATGTTGAATATGCTCTCAGGGTAGGTCATTTCCACCGTAACGTAAGTGCCCGAGTCCTTTTCACCGCTGGGGGAAACGGTGACATCCAGCTTTGATGAATCACCTGAGACGAAATTATCAAGTGCATATGACTTCACCATCTCATCAGACTCCCCAAGACCCGCCATGCGTGCTGCATCCTGGGTGACGAGTTCAAGCTGAAGCTGCGAATGGATGACACGTCCGAAATCAACAATACCTATCAGTAACGCAAAAACCAGAGGAACGAGGATTGCGAACTCTACAAGAGACTGACCATCTTCTTTTTTGATCATAATAATGTCACATCCATCAGCAGCGCCACGACAGCACCACCTGCAATTGCTACTCCGTAAGGCATACCAATGCCAAGAGATTTCTTAAATCCACCGCGCATAATGATAACCATTATTGCGAGCAGACCACCAATCAATGCCATATAGACAAAGGATTCGAGGACAAACGCATAGCCCTTCAGTGCACCGATCAATGCCATAAGCTTCACATCACCGGCACCCATTCCTCCAAGAATGTACGGAATGAGCAGCAAAACAAGACCGACTAAAAACCCAATAATCGACTCTCCAAATCCACTGAATCCCCCCATTGCTGTATTCAGAACAAATGCAGCAATGAGTGACGGGAAAATCACCTTGTTATATATTTTTCGTTTGCGGACATCCGTTGCAACACAGACGGCGAGTATCATTATCAAAATGACGTTGATCAGCATACATCCTCTTCCTTCCGTTTAATCTATCTATAAAAAAACAGACCCATTGATAAATATGGGTCTGCAGGTGCATCAAGTTGTTCTAGTTTATGATCCTGCTGGCGGATTAACTGCATTTGATATCGCATTACCGAGACTAGTCATAATACCTTCAAATTGACCTGTAAGGAATCCGAAAGCTGCAACAACTGCGACAACAAGAAGACCAAGAATCAGACCGTATTCCGTCATGCCCTGTCCTTCTTCTTCCATTACCAGACCTTTAAAAAATTCCATCATGTGTATTTCCCTCCATTTATATAATGAGTAGCGTCAAGCTATAGTGCATGGGTTCATTCAGCAAATGCCAGAGTATCGCCAGTGGAGACGCCGTAGAGTTTGCCTGCCGGCAGCTCTATGACTGAACGGGCTTCTTTGTATCTCCAGCCGATCTTTCCTGGAATGAGGTTTGTTTCGATACCGACCACTTTGTTTTCTTCATCGAGGTAGATGACATCGATGCTGAACTTCATGAAGAAAGTGTGGATGGATCTGCACGGATAGAGATGCAGTGCGCTGTCACTCGGCATCGAGCACTTGAACATCAGTCCTTTGAATCTGGACCAGAAGCTGTATGCCTGTCTGAGATCATTTACCAAGACTGTATCCGTTGTGCTGTTGACCAGTTTCATTCCGGTGTGTTCCTCCCTGTGCGCCTTTGGCTTTGCTGTTGATTACAATATGAATTATGCACTGGAACCGAAACTTCAACCATCCCCCATCGTTCCCATTGTGCGCAATATCTTCCAATGGGAACGTGGTCTTATATGTATAGGAGCAGTGTCCTACTCTGCTCCTATAGAATACAAAAAAACGGAGAATGATTTCTCATCCTCCGTCAGTTTCGCTGATTCATTCCATTATGGGTTCATTTCAAATTCTGAAGTGGCTTCGGGCTCGTGATATCTATATCTTTTCTGCCCCGACGCATGAAGCTGTTCAATAATCCCTTGTTTTTCCAGCATCTCCATAATGGATTCGAGATCCTCGGCTGGTTGATCCAGCTTATTCGAGAGCTCTTCGAGTGAATGGGACGACATCGGGTCGGATTGAAATAGCATGATGCACTCCATCTGCAGCGGCAGACATGTCCTATTGTTCATCCCTTCCCCCTCCTCACCTGATTCGGCAATACAGATCCTGTCGATTGCCGTCTTCTTTTAAGCATAAGCAACTTCTACTGCCTCTCCATCATAGCGCTATTAGGAAAATAAATAAATCCGCTTCCATTCCTTAATTGCAAAACGCCGGTCACGGACATAGGAAACGAGGACTAGAACTTGATGGCCTCATCTCCTATACCCTTCCCGGCGCTATTTATGGAGGTGGCTGTAAACTTTTGAAATGGCACTCACCCTGTCTGATACATTCAGCTTGTGGAAGATCTTAGTCACGTGGTTTTTGACGGTATGACTGCTGATATAGAGGGTTTCTGCGATTTCCTGATTATTCTTTCCTTTTGACAGCAGTGTCAGTACTTCCCGCTCTCTCGGCGACAGGTCATCCAAACTACTTACAGCATCAGCGATGGCTGCCCTGTCATCTGTTTCTCGATCACCTGGAAGGTCGAAGACCACTTCACTGATCTGGGTGTTTTTTGTCAGTGAGAGGAAGGTTTCGCGCACCTGGCTGTCAATGCAACGGAGATTCTCGGCCGTCTCCATATCCTCTGCGGTGCATAGGGCATATATATAGCCTGCCGTACTGTGCGGATGCGTCTCGGATACTGACTCATGTGCTGCAATTGCGCTTCCGGCCTCCATGATTGCCCCCATATCCCTCTCAGGAAACATTTTTCTGATGAATGCAGGTGAATAGTAGGACAGCTGGCAGGCGCGCACGATGTAACGGGCGGTCTTTTCAGGCAGTTCCAGTCTGGTGGTGATGACTGCTGCGAGTTCTGCACTTTCTTTTGATTGTTCGTACGCTGCAGGGTCCATTTCCGCCACGGCAAGATGAAGGGCTTCCGTTTTCTCTGCAGCGACACATATATCCTTATGTCCCGCAAGCTGGAGCGAGACCCCACCGATGATGGATAGTGTCTGCAGGAAGGCGATATGCTCAACCATGTCGATTTCCTTTGTATCATTGATGCCGACTGACAGTATGCCCATCAGATCACTGCCATAGGATAACGGACATTCGATGACCCGCTCTCCATCCGGAAGGACCTGGATATGGGGCTCACTGCTTGTGCTCTCAGGAAAGCGGGTGAGCCGGCCTGTCCGGTCCATCACCGACCTGACGTACTGGTTGACATCTCCACTGTAGGTGCCTCTCGTGAAGAGCTTGCCCTTCCCATCTTTCTCATCCTTTATGAGTATGAGTGAGAATGGCCCTTCAACCAGATTGATGCTGATATCAAGGAGAATGAGAACCATCCGCCTCGGATCCGGCGTCGATGCCATCAGGCCGCTCAGCTCGACCAGTGAAGTGAGACGCGAGAGCTGCTGTGTATTTTCATGACGCAGTCCTTCAACCATCATACTGGATTCGACCAGTATGGAAGCCATCTGCATGATGGTTCTGGTGGAAGGACCGGCTTTCTTTTTTGACAGACTGCCCCCGAAGATGACCGATATGGAGCCATCCGCCATTTTTATTACATCTATGAACAGGAACTTCGGACGCGTGTGCATCGGAGAGAAGAACTTTGCACGTCTGTCGTGTCCGATATCTTCCCAGTACGAACGCTCCTCCATCAGGGCTGCCCTGCCGAGAAACCCTTCTCCGACAAGAAACTTCCTGCCCTTCAGCACTTCCGCTTCCTCGCCCATGATCTTTGTGACCGTATATGTATCTTCGCCTGTCTGTTCCGCTATCCCCATGAAGTCGATTTCTCCATCTTTCCCGGTCACCTGGGAGAACATTTCCGCACTGGCGTCCTTATGCTCCTGCATATACTTCCTGAATTTCTCCATGCAGAATCCGGCGAGCGGCGTGTGGGCTTCATTTCTCATGCAAAGGGAGGCAAGCTCTGCCATGCGGTCGATGAGGTCTATCCACTCCTTACGGTCTGCTTCATGCAGTACAGGGATCGTCTCCGCTGTTTTCAAATATCCCTGCACTTCAGCATCCTGCTCCACAAGCACACCTGCCCATAGATAGTATGTTGCGCCCTGTTCATCAGTGACCGGGGATACCATGACATGGATGCCCGAGCCCACTTCGTAGATCAGGGATCTGCTGATTCTTTCGTTGTTTTTCAGTATGCCTTCAATTTCCTCCAAAAGTCCTTCTTGCTCCAGCATGACCATGCACAGTCTGTTGTTTCCCTCGACCGAGGTGACCATTTCCCCTTTTTCATCAGTGAGAAAGAACGTCAATCCATACTGTGATGCGAAAGTCTGCTGAAACTTCTCTATCAACTCAATCGCTGTAGCCATCATCCAACATCTCCTCTGCAGATTTCTTCGGTTGTATCAGTATACCGGGAAGTCTCTTTAAAATTTTACCCGAAGATACTAGAAATATGTAGAGTGCATGTAAATAAATTCAATTTCAGTCAATTGCCCGGTCCAGTCTTTCTGCGATGTCCCCTGCAGGTCCGAGACTTTCGAAGGCGAACTTCTCATCATTGATGAAGACCGTCGGAACCGCTGTAATGGAGCGTTCCAATGCTTCTTTTGTAATATCAAGGCTCAGATTCATTGTGCTGCGCTGCTCGCTGCATCCATACTCCTGCTGCATCATCTTTTCGATCTCACCACTGTCCAATAGACGCCATTCCCGCTGGGTTCTAAAAAGGGAATGCAGAAGTTCATACGCACGCTCCGGCTGATTGTAGTCGATATGCAGGTTGGCGATTGCTCCGTGCAGCAGTCTCACTTTAGGCTTGTCATAGTGTTTGATGGCGTATCCTACTTCCCCCGCTTCGACTCGTGGCATCAGTACCTCGTGTGCTGCCAGAAAGAAATTGACACAATAGGGGCAGGCGGTATTCAGAAATACTTCTACCTGTTTTCCGGCGTCACTGCGACCCAGAATAAGAGGTGGTGCATGTTCCATATGGTAACGCTCCCTTCCATCGTTCTGATTTGCCATTCAAGTATAGAGGAATTTCCAGAAATTTAAAAGATTGAATAATTACACAATTTCAAAATGATGAGTCAAAATTATTTCTCGTTGACATGGCAGTAAAAAGGCGGTAAAGTTTGTTTAAAATTAAATCGAATGATTCTTATCCAGAGAGGTGGAGGGACTGGCCCTTCGAAGCCTCGGCAGCAGCTCTTTGAGCCCCGTGCCAATTCCAGAAGCCTAGTGCTTGAAAGATAAGAAGAGATGGATCGCTGCCCTCTTCTTTATGGAGTGGGCTTTTTTGTTTCTCTGGACCAATCATCCACTGGAGGTATACATTATGAAAAATAACAACCGAGGGAATCCTCTCGCGCTACTCCCCCTTCTCGTCTTCGTGGCACTGTTCATCGGAACCGGCATCGCTGTACAGGACTTCAAGGCAATGCCGATTACCGTTGCGCTCTTTATTGCCATCATTGTCGCTGTACTGCTGAAGCCGAACGATCGGCTGAGTGAAAAGATTGCCATATTCACCAGAGGAGCAGGCCGTGAGAATATCATGCTGATGGTACTCATCTTCCTGCTTGCCGGTGCATTCTCGCAAGTCGCTGAAAACATGGGTGCCGTGGAGTCGACAGTCAATCTCGGTCTGTCACTGCTGCCGAGCAATCTACTGCTGGTCGGCCTGTTCATCATCTGCTGTTTCATTTCCATCTCCATGGGAACATCCACAGGTACAGTCGTCGCTCTGGCACCAATCGCCATCGGTATCGCCGGACAGACGGATCTGCCGCTTGCACTGGCACTGGCGACCGTCATCGGTGGTGCCATGTTCGGGGACAATCTGTCCGTCATCTCCGATACGACCATCGTCTCCACACAGTCCCAGGAGGTCCGGATGGTCGACAAGTTCAAGACGAATTTCTTCATCGTACTGCCTGGAGCCATAGCGACCATCATCATCCTATGGTTCATTACAGCCGGCCAGACGACGACACCTGCAACAGATCTTGATTATAGCCTCATCAAAGTGCTGCCCTATCTGGCTGTGCTGGTCATCGCACTGCTCGGTGTCAACGTGCTGATCGTACTGATCGGCGGTACCGTATTCGCCGGACTGATTGGTCTGATTGATGGCTCCTACACGTTCACTTCATTCATCGCAGCCGCTGGAGAAGGCATCGACAATATGCAGAATATTGCCATCATCGCCATTCTGATCGGCGGACTCATTGCGCTGATCCAGCACTATGGCGGTATCGACTATCTGCTGCATTTCATCACCAGCAGAATCCGTTCCAAAAAGGGTGCCGAATTCGGCATCGCCGCGCTTGTCAGCGCGACGGATCTGAGTACAGCCAACAACACGATATCCATCATCATCACCGGCCCGCTTGCCAAGGATATCGCCGACGAATACGGTGTCGACCGCAGAAAGTCAGCCAGTCTGCTCGATATTTTCGCTGCCGCCTTCCAGGGCCTCATCCCCTACGGTGGACAGATGCTCGCCGCAGCTGGGCTCGCCACAATTTCACCCGTTGCCATGATTCCGTACTCCATCTACCCGGCTACACTGCTCATCTGCGGTATTATCGCCATACTGATCGGCTTTCCGAGGAAGAAGACGGCGTGATTTTCATGCAAGATGGCAGACCACCTGTCATATGGAAAAATAAGAAGAGCCTGGTCTCAAGATGACATTTCATCTCGAGATCAGGCTTTTTGCTTGTGCTATCCCTTTGTCATCCCGAGTGCGGTATGCACCATCATTTTGACGCCATCGATGAAGCCGTCTTCATCGATGCCGAACTTCGGATGGTGGTGCGGATATTCCATATCCTTCTCCTTATTGCCGGCTCCGATCCATGCATAGGTTGCAGGAATGACGCGGGAGAAGGCGGAGAAGTCCTCGCCGCCCATGGCGAGTGGGAATTCGAATACTTTGTCCCCGAACTCCGACACAGCAATCTCCTTCACTCTTTCAGTCATCGCTTCGTCGTTCACAACAGCGGAATAGCCGACATTGAATGAAAATTCATATGTGGCACCATACATGGCACATACGCTCTCGACCGCTTTTTCCATTCGTTCACTGACAACAGCACGTGTCTCATCGCTCAACGTCCGCACGCTGCCTTCAAGCATCGCAGTATCCGGAATGATGTTCTTCGCACTGCCGGAATGGAACTTGGTCGTTGAGATGACGACCGAATCGAGTGGTGATGTGATCCGGGAGACGATGGTCTGGAACTGGTTCAGAATCTGGCCTCCGATGATGATCGGGTCGATGGCATTTTCAGGCTGGGAGGCATGTCCACCGCTGCCTTGGATCTTCAGGTCGAAACTGTCCGAATTGGATGTGATTGGTCCACTCTTGATGCCGATCCGACCGGTCGGAATCGGTGTGAACAGATGCTGGCCGTAGATGAAGTCGAGGTCATCGAACAACCCGGTCGCCACCATTTCAGCAGCACCGCCCGGCGGCACTTCCTCTGCATGCTGGAAAATCAAGTACACTTCCCCGTGCAGTACATCGAGGTTCTGCACGAGCACTTTTGCGGCACCGAGCAGAATCGCCGCGTGCCCATCATGACCGCATGCATGCATCGCGCCTTCATTTTCAGAAGCGAAATCGATATCGTCCCGCTCCTCCTGGATCTGAAGCGCATCGATGTCTGCGCGCAGTCCGACCTTCCTGCCTGGATTCTTCCCTTTGATGATGCCGAGCACACTCGTTTCCGTCGGCCTTGAAACTTCAATACTGCCGATCTTCTCGAGCTCCGCTTCTATATAGCTGCTCGTCCAGTGCTCCTGGAATGAAATCTCCGGGTGACGGTGCATTGTGCGGCGCCATGAAATGACGTCTTCCATTACATTTTCAATATGCTGATCTATACTCATTGTTTCACTCCTCATTCAGTTTGTTTTCTACGATTCAGGCAGATGAATCGGTCCATCGATGCCTACCGGTATGCCGAGCAGATACCACACAATCAGCAGGGCTGACCAGGCGAAGAACAGCACAATCGCGTATGGCAGCAGGGCGGATATGAGTGTACCGAGTCCGGCATTCTTATCATATTTCTGCGCGAAGGCGAGCAGTAGCGGCAAGTATGGCAGCATCGGAGTAATCGGATTCGAGAAGGAATCACCGATGCGGTAGAGCAGTTGTGTGAACGCCGGGTCATAGCCGAGCAGCATGAACATCGGTACGAATACCGGCGCCAGAATGGCCCATTTTGCAGAGGCACTGCCGATCAGCATGTTGATCAGTCCGGCAAGCAGAATGAAACCGATGAACAGCGGAATGCCGGATGCGTCCACTGCTTCGAGCAGATTGGCTCCTTTGATGGCAATAATCGGACCGAGGTTGCTCCAGCTGAAGTAGGCGAGCATCTGTGCGGCGAAAAATACAAGGACGATGTAGCTGCCCATCGTCGCCATGGAATCACTGAGCATCCGGCCGAAGTCCTTCGTCGAACGCAGCGTGCCCGACACGAGACCATAGACGAGACCGGGAATGAAGAACAGGATCGTCAGAATGAACACGATCGAATCCATGAATGGCGACTCCTGCACAATCGATCCTGTTTCAGGATTGCGCAGAATGCCATTTTCAGGAACCAGGAAGATCATGAAGAAGATTGCGGCCAGAATGACTGATATATTCGCCCATCTGAGCGCCTTCACCTCTTTACGTTCAAGGGGTTCGTTGCTGACCGTCTCCTGCCCCTGATATGTACCAAGACGCGGAACAGTAATCTTCTTCGTCACGTAGTAGATGATGAACAGCAGAAACACCGTCGCCACAGCTGTGAAATAGTAGTTCATCAGCAGATTGCCGGTATAGTCCGGATTGATGATCTGGGCGGCAGGCACGGTGAACGCCATGGCCAGTGCCTCGGACATGCCCGGAATGACATTGGCGGAAAATGCACCGAGTGCCGCTGCATATGCCATGACCAGACCGACGAACGGGTGATAGCCGAGACGCATGACGACCATTGCAGCAATCGGCGGCAGGATGATCGGACCGGCGTCCCCCGCTACGTTGCCGATGATGCCGACCAGGATAATGGCCGGTAGCATCAGCTTTTTCGGCGACACTTCGATCGCCCGTCTCATCGCAGCTTCAAAGTAACCCGACTTCTCCGCAAGGCCGATGCCGATCATGACGACCAGGACCATGCCAAGCGGCGGAAATGCACTGAAATTGCTGATGGCTTCGGTCAGAATGCGGACCATTCCGGCACCCGACAGCAGGTTGACCGCTGTAATCGTCTCGCTATCTGCTGGATTGACTGCTTCAAGCCCTGCTATTCCTGCAAAAAATGAAGCAACCAGTATTGCGACCATCAGTATGATGAACAGGACGATCGGATCCGGCAGCCTATTGCCAAGACGTTCAATCACATTCAGAAAACGGTTGAACAGTCCCGGCCTTTCTTTCTTTTCCATAAGATGTCCTCCTTTTAGAAATTTTCAAACAATAAAACATATTATTTCAAATTTCGTAATAAAGTGCAAGATGATATGGCAGTAGATTTTCCACGCGGTCCATCTATGGAAAATAAAAAAGATGCCCCGTAGGACATCCTAGTCTTTCATATACCCCTGCCATATGAATAGCGCAATCAGTGAGAGCACTCCGATGAAACCGTATAGCCATATCGACAGCATTTCATTGACGAACATCATGACCCTCCCCCTTCTGCGGGCTGTGCTTCAGTGGATGGGCGCAGTACCCATGAAGCGACATTGATTGTAGCGATGCCGATGAATGTCGCAGTTGCTCCTGCTGACATCGTGCTTGGAATGATGCCGCTGAAATAAAGGAAGAGGTAGGAACCGAGCCCGATGAACATCGACAGTTCGGCAGCACGTGCGGGTGCCTTCCTTTTTGCATAGACAGCCTGCAGTATCGGCCCCATGGTGCCGGCGGCAATGCCCGAGATGCCGATCCACATGACGTCCCCCATGTATTCCGGTGGGCGGATGACAATCAGCAGTGCCAGCAGTCCGATGATTGGAACAGTCAGCCGGCTGATACGGAAAGCTGTGCGTTGCGCCTGCTCATCGCTTGTTCTGATGATGCCTCTTCTGACCAGAAACTTCAGATAGATATCATTGGCGAATACTGTTGAGATGGAGACGAATATGCCATCGGTTGTGGACATCGCAGCTGCCAGGATGACCACGCCGAACAGCGCCACAAAAATGGCGGGAAATGCCCAGATGATGTAGTCGACAAGTGCCAGATCGGTCGCTGCCACCGCACCGCCGAGAGCCGCCCGGCTGTACAGTCCGCCGAAGAGCACAAGTACACAGAGTGATGCGACGATGACATATGTCGCAATCATCTTGCCAAGATCCTTTTCATTTTTCAGTCCCAGTACTTTATTGAACAGATGCGGTGCAGAGGCGAAAGCCCATTGTATGGAAATTGCACCGAATACAGCACCGAAGGAGTAGAAGTGCAGAGATTCCGGGTTGAACACCGCTACCAGATTCTCATTCTGGGCAGCAAGGTCTGCGGAAATGCCGGCAAATGTGCCGGAAAGGCTGCCCTGCCAGAAAATTACGAGACCTGAGATGAAGATGATCAGGGCAGTCACTGCCATCAAGACCGCCTGGATGGCATCTGTGTATATATCCGCCAAGGCACCGCCTGCAAATACATATGCAACGACGATGGCCGCAATAAGCAGAAGTCCAGTCGTATAGGACATGCCGAGCAGGTATTCGAAGATTCTCGCCCCGGCGACGAACTGGGCGGCAATATAGAATATGTTGAACAGCAGGATCAGTGCAGTGCCCACTCTTAGGATGTCACTGTTATAGAAATCTCCCAGCCAGTCCGGCAGGGACAGGGATTTCTGCTTCGTGTTGAGCCTTCTGATCCGCTTGGCCACCATCAGCACGCCGATCGGTCCACCGCCGATCATGGCCAGAAACAGCCAGAGGTTGGACAGTCCCCACTCATAGGACCATCCCGGGTAGCCGAGAAATGTTGCAGCACTCAAGTATGTCGCTGCAAATGAAAAGCCGAGCACATACGGGCCGAGACCGTTCCCGATCGCAAAATCGCTCATCGTCTTCATCTTCTTTGAACTCAGATAGCCGACTGCCGCCATCAGCAGCAGAAATACTGCGAAACCAATCCATGTATATAAAGTGATCAGTTCCATGAACATCCCCTCCTATTTGATATGACTGGCCAGTTTCTGTCTTCTCGCTGGATGGTTCTCCGCAATATGTGCCCTGCCCTTGCCGAACATGTTCTCACGCAGCGTCTCTCCTTCATATTCGGTGCGGTAGATGCCGCGCGCCTGAAGTTCAGGGACGACAAGGTCCACGAACGCCTCGAAAGTCCCCGGTGAATCCCCCTGGGCCACGTTGAACCCATCGGCGTCCCCTTCGGTCGCCCATTCTTCAATCCGGTCCGCAATCTGTTTTGGTGTCCCTATGAACTTCACTGTGCCGTTGCCGAGACCATGATTTTTGATCGCCTCCCGCAATGTCCATCTGCGGTCCGGGTCTTTTGCATACATATCAAGATTCCCCTGTACTGCATTTGTCTCAATATCTTCAATGTACTGGTCCGGATCATATCGGGAGAAGTCGATGCCGGTGTGACCGGACAGCAGTGCCGCCGTCCCTTCATAGCTGACGCTGTCTTTCAGCGCTTCATATTTCTCATATGCTTCCGCTTCCGTACGGCCGACAATCGGCAGGATCATCGGAAATACTTTGATATCATCCGCCTGCCGCCCCTGTGCTACAGTACGTTCTCTTATATCCTTCACATAGGCCGAGAGGGCGGCGAGCGAATGGTTTTTCGTGAAGACCGCTTCTGCATGCTTTGCTGCAAAGTCACGCCCTTTCGGCGATGCACCAGCCTGGAAAAGTACCGGTGTCCGCTGCGGTGAAGGTTCAACAAGGTGCGGTCCCGGTACGTCGAAGAATTCGCCATGATGATCGATCAGATGCACTTTCTGCGGATCAGCGAATGTATCACTGACCCGGTCATATATGACCGCATCATTTTCCCAGCTGTCCTCCCACAGCTTATAGACGACTTCGAGGAATTCATCGGCACGGTTGTAGCGCATCTCCTTCGGCAGCCGTGTCTTGAGGCCGAGGTTCACCGCTTCGCTCTCGAGGTAGGATGTCACGACATTCCAGGCGACCCTGCCCTCTGTCAGATGATCGAGTGTCGAAAGCTGCCGTGCCAGGGCGTAGGGCTGGGCATATGTCGTCGATATCGTCGGTGCAAACCCAAGGTGCTTCGTGACTGCCGCCATGGCCGGAATCACGAGTGTCGGATCGTGGGCAGGCAGCTGGACGGCATGCTTCACCGCCGCATCATGGCTGTCTCCATAGACGCTGTATGTACCCAGTACATCTGCAATGAACATTGCGTCAAACTTTCCCCGTTCAAGTGTCTTTGCCGCATCCGTCCAGTAGTCCAGGCGGTTGTGGTGGGTGCCCTGATCCTTTTCATGCTTCCATAGTCCTGTAGAGTGCGGTGATGGCGAGTTCTGGATGAATCCATTCAGATGAATCTGCTTCTTTGTCATAGTCATGCCTCCATTTTCAAAATAAAAGCCCCCACTTCTTTAAGATAAGAAGAGGGGGCTTCTGTATATATGAATACATGCATCCCTTCTTATCTTCTAGCAAGTCGCTACTGGAATTGGCACAGTACACAATTGGTCTGTTGCCGAGGCTTCAAAGGGCCAGTCCCTCCACCTCTCTGGATAAGAATATTCAGAAAATATTAAGTTGTGATGACTAGAATATACCATCACAGCAATGGTGTCAATAGTAAATTATAGTATTTAAATAGGAATTATAATGCGCCGTATCGTTTGATTTTGAATATTTCAGAATCTATAATCATAAGTGTACAGATTAGAAGAATTATAAATTATAGCCTATCCGATTGATATGTTTTCAGTACCATACGATTTTGGTTGAATGACTATTTCATAGGAGGTTTTGATTTTGGCAGATAAGAACTATCAGAAGGAAAATGAAATCCCACGCGAGAAGGAAGCGAAACGCGATACACTGACGACCCGCCAGGGCCGCCCTGTTACAGATAACCAGAATTTGCGCACCATCGGTGACCGGGGACCGGCGACGATGGAGAACTATCATTTCCTTGAGAAGATGTCCCACTTCGACCGTGAGGAAGTGCCGGAGCGTGTCGTTCACGCACGTGGTACCGGCGCATTCGGCTACTTCGAGACGTACGGCAAGGTCGGCGATGAGCCGGTCGAGAAATATACCCGTGCAAAAGTATTCTCGGGCGAAGGGAAGAAGACACCGCTCATGGTACGCTTCTCCACCGTTGCAGGTGCCAAGGACTCACCGGAAACGGAACGGGATCCGAGAGGATTTGCTGTAAAAATGTATACTGAGGACGGCAACTGGGACCTCGTCGGCAACAATCTGAAAATCTTCTTCATCCGTGATGCCATGAAATTCCCGGATATGATCCACGCCTTCAAGGCCGATCCGGTATCGAACGTCCCTGATCCGACACGCATGTTCGATTTCGTCTCCCGCTCACCGGAAGCGACGCACATGATCACCTTCCTGTTTTCCCCGTGGGGCATTCCTGCGACGTACCGTCATATGCAGGGGTCCGGGGTCAACACGTATAAATGGGTGAATGATGAAGGTGAAGCTGTACTCGTCAAGTACCACTGGGAACCGAAGCAGGGCATCCGCAACCTGACACAGGAGGATGCAAACTATATCCAGTCACGGAACGTCGCCCATGCCACACAGGACCTCTATACAGCAATCGAGCGTGGCGAGTATCCGGAATGGGAACTGTTCGTCCAGATCATGGAGGACGGCTACCATGAGGAACTCGATTTCGATCCGCTTGATGATACGAAACTCTGGCCCGAGGACCAGTTCCCTTGGCTGCCTGTCGGCCGCATGGTACTCGATGAGAATCCGACCGACTTCCACGCACAAATCGAACAGGCGTCATTCGGTACCGGTGTCCTCGTCGATGGCATGGACTTCTCCGATGACAAGATGCTGATTGGCCGGACGTTCTCCTACTCCGATACGCAGCGCTATCGCGTTGGTGCCAACTACCTTCAAGTGCCGGTCAACGCACCGAAGAACAAAGTGCGCACCAACCAGCATCGCGGCCAGCTCGATCACCGCAATCCGGAGGAAGGCAGCAGCGACCCGAGCATCAACTACGAACCATCCATGATCGGCGGACTCGAGGAAGCGGAAGAAAAAGCACCTCAGCATCAGCCGACATACAATGCAGCAGCAATGACCAAGCCGATCGATCGTCCGAACAACTATGGACAGGCCGGCGAAACCTACCGCAACCTGGCCGACTGGGAGCGCGAAGAACTGATCAGCAACCTTTCGAACGTGCTGTCACAGTGTGACGAACGCATCCAGGAAGCAATGGTCTATCACTTCAGCCAGGCCGACGAAGAATACGGCCGCCTTGTCAAAGAAGGCATCGAAAAGAAAACCCAGGAAATGAAAGACATGCAGGAAGAGGAAATGCCAGGCCGTGAAGCCGGAGAGCAGTCCAGATACGGCAAAGGTACCAAGAGCCAGCAGAAGGCCACAGAAGAAGCAGTGGATAAAGGCAACGAATCCGAACCATATTAGAACCAAACTGCATATTATGTATGATGCCGGAACAGAGATCTTAGGCATTCAATGGAAAGACGAGCCCCCTTCATCAGCCTTCGATGGTTGATGAAGGGGGCTTTATTGCGACGATTATCGAAAAGATGTCAGTTCATCGGCACTTTTTTGAACCTCAGTATCGCAAGCATGAAAAACACCAGTGTTGCAGCCCCTGTTATGACCGAAGACCACAGGACATCCCCGCTTTCAATCTCCCCGGCAAGCAGACCAATATTGCTCCCGATCAAGTATTGCGGCAGGTATTCTGCAATATCCGGATGGATGCTTGCCATCAGCATCACGATGACGAGGGCCAATACACTGGACAGCACTGCAATGAAACTAGTGGTGAAGAAGGTTGAGGCCAGCATGATGAGACTGATGACAAACAGGCCATACATCCATGTCATTGCGAATGATAGTACCAGATGGTTCGCTGACTCATCCCAATAGTAGAGGGTGTAGACATATGTCACCAATGCGCTGATGACGTATCCAAGCGTCCAGAGGAACACGAGAAACAGCGATTTTACAACGATGACATTTGTCCGTTTCAGCCCTTTTGTCACCAGGTTCACCAATGTGTTGCGGCTGAACTCATGGGTGAGGATGCTGCCGAAAATAATGACGAATATGGCCAGCCCCATCTGATTCATATTGCTGAAAAACTGTGTGTATGAATCCAGCGCTGTAGATTCCGGAATATCCGCCTTTATACCTGAATCTTCCATGACCATGCTGAGGATATCCGGCATTATGAGTGCTGTAAAGGGGCTGAGCACTCCGATGATGATGAATACGATGAGGAAGGCCATCGATTTGAAGTTGCGCCAGGACTCAATGAGCTCCTTTCGGAACAGTGCAGATATCTGTCTCATGATGTCACCTCCAGAAACACATCTTCAAGCGATTTCTGCTCTTTTATGATTTTTGAAGGATATATTTCATGGTCATGGAGCGTGTCATAGATCTCCTTCAAGGAATGATTCGCTACGACGTATGTCGTCCCTTCCGCATGCTGGATATCCAGCAACGGTTTCAATGTTTCATATGCAGCCCGGTCCAGCTCGATGGCAATACCCTTTTCACCGAGTGCGTCCTGATTCAGATCGAAAGCCTTCACAATCGAGCCACCATAAAGAATCCCCACCCTGTCACAGATCCGTTCGACATCAGACAGTATATGGGTTGAGAATATGACCGTCGTCTCCTTTGTGATCTCTTTCAGGATTTTCAGTATCTCCATCCGTCCTTTCGGATCAAGGGCACTTGTCGGTTCATCACAGATCAGCAGTTTCGGACGATGGATGAGTGCCTGGGCAATACCCAGCCGTTGTTTCATACCTCGCGAATAATTCCTGATCTTCGTCTTTTCACCGTCCAGCCCGACGAGTTTCAGCAGTTCATCGATCCGTTTCCCCTGCGACAATTTCTCCACTCGTGTAATATCGGCGCATAGCTTCAAGTATTCCACTGCATTCATATAGGTATAGAATTCAGGAACATCCGGCAGATAGCCGACATGGCGGTTCGTCAAAGTATCTCCGAAGCGCACCTTCTCATCACACACATATATATCGCCTTCATCCGCCGCAAGCAGACCGAGCACCATTTTCATTGTCGTTGTCTTTCCCGCACCGTTGCTGCCGATAAAACCATATATTTCATTAGCCTTCACTTCGAGGTTCAGATTTTCTATGACCGCTTTCTCACCGAACGCCTTCTTAAGCCCTTCTATCCTTAAAATATCCATATCATCTACGCTCCAATACAAAGTATAGGATCGGCCCGATAATATTAAGGATAATTACAATAACGATCCATATTATTCTGTTGAAGTATCTGAATCTCTGCTGTCTGATGATCATGATGAGTGCAGTCACCATCAGGACCAGCTGCAGCAGAAATAAAGGAATCAAAAATGGCAGATATTCCTGTATATCCATATTCATATCAATTTTCCTCCACAATCTTTTTCAATCTATGAACAATATTCTTGAACGCTATATCATCTTTCAATTCCATGAAAGCGGGGTTATCGACAAGTGCATTCACCAGCTGTTCCTTGGCAATACCGAAATTTACCGGTACGTCCTTACCGATGTCGAAATCTGCCACCCACTCATCGATTTCCGTAAAGAATTCATCCCCATGCAGATAATAGTCGCTGAGCAGATTTTCCACAGATTCCAGAAACGCACTGAGATGATGGAAGCATCGTTCCCGATCATCGACAAGCTGCATGGCTGACACAAGATAGAAGTTCAGCATGGCATTCGGATGAAGTGCTTTGAGATTGAATACTTCGTCCATTGCTTCACCTTTTTTGATCAGCTTTTCAAGATCATCGTATAGTCCACTCTTTATCATCATTGTAAAATCTCCGATGATGAAGACGATATTCTGATAGACCTCAATCTGCAGAACAGCTTTCGCTTTCTGGTTTTCCCCTTGCATCTGATAGGACTGTGCCAGAAGGGTACTCGCCGGCAGCTTTGGAAGGGCAGCATCCTTAAGCAGATCCACCGCTTCTGTCGACTGCTGCTCCATCAGATGAATGACAGCTCTGAAAAATGTGACCTGCTCCTTGAGATGAAGAGAGTCCGAATTCAGAAGCACCCTCGAGATAAGCTGCTTTGCAAGCTTAAATGTCTCTCTCTTATCTTCATCCAAGTAGGCGTGGTTGATCAGCAGTCCCGTCAGTACAGTCAAAAAGCGATAGCAGCTGTAATAGCGATGGGCATGGTTCTGAACCGCTTCAAGAGCTGCATCATAATCATCACTCTCGAACAGGCCGGCAAGCTTATGATATAAAATCCTGATCTGCTGTTTCGAAAGCTGGGGTGAATAACTGACCAGCTCATCGAGCGTAGTGTCGAACAGTACGGCCAATCTTGCGAGATAGTTGATTTCAGGCAGGGAGTGCCCCTTTTCCCACTTCGACACTGCAGCCTTGCTGATGTTCAGAAAAACTGCGATATCAGACTGTGTATATCCGATCCGCTTCCTGTTGCTCAAAATGCTCTGTCCTACATTTATATCATTCATGCATCTGCCTCCTCTATTTTCATCATAAATCGTTTCAGTCGGTATATATATTACTAATATATAGATAAATGCGACATAAGTTAACCACAGGTTGACTTTCAGGAAGCAATATAAATAAGGGAGGTTACAGCTTATACCGGAAGGGGTAGTAGAGAAAGATGTCAGCTGAAGGAGGATGAGGCAGATGGTTTCTGCTTTAATGTGGGGAGCGATTGCTGGATCAGCAAACCTGCTCGGTGCGCTGATTGTATTGATCATGTCATTGCCACAGCGGCTGATCGCCTACATCATGGCGCTCGGGACCGGTGCGCTGATTGGTGCAGTCAGTTTCGAACTTCTAGGAGAAGCGACAGAGTTGGGCGGCTTGGGGGACATTGCGCTCGGATTTCTGGGGGGCGCCGCGATTTTCACAGCATTTGATGTATTCATCAGCCGAAAAGGCGGTAAGCATCGTAAACGTTCCAGTCGAAAGGATGAAGTGTCTTCAAGTGCTGAAGGCGGATCCGGCCTTGCCATTTTTGTTGGAACCATTATGGATGCCATCCCTGAAACAGCGATAATCGGTCTTGGGATTGCGCAGGGTGGCGGAGTAGGCGCTGCTTTGATCGTAGCAATTTTCATCAGCAACCTGCCGGAAGGCATATCCAGTACAACCGGGATGAAAAAAGATGGATATACGACCAGAAGGGTGATATTCATGTGGACATTCGTACTTGTCGCTTCCGCAGCAAGCTCCCTTCTGGGCTATTCGCTGCTTGATCAGACATCCGAATCCATGCAGGCGGTGATCTCATCATTCGCTGCAGGTGCAATCATTGCGATGGTCGCCTCCACCATGATGCCGGAAGCCCATGAAAAAGGCGGACCCATCGTGGGACTAATCACCGCATTCGGCATTTTCATTACATTGGTACTGGGATGACACAGGTCATAATGCTGAAAACATAAAAAAGGGCAGCCCATGCTGACGTGATACCCAAAAGTTGAACTCCATTCAACTTTAGGGGTGCACGTCATGCAGGCTGCCTTTTATTCGTCTATACTATTTCTCTCCACCAAGCCTGACAAGAATCTTGGACTGGCTCTTGTCGTTCAGCAATGCCTCAAAGCCCTTGTCCACAATCTCGTTCAATTCGATGTGGTCTGTAATGACCGGGAATGGATTGATCTGCCCCGTCTCGATCATCTTCACCGTTGCTTCGAAGATGTCCGGCTCATAAGCGAGCGTGGAAGAGATGCGTACGCCGCTTGCGGTCAGATCCATCGGGTTCAGTTCGATCGGCTTCTCGAAAATGGAGACGATTGTCACCATGCCGCGTGGGCGTGTCACCTTGATGGACTGGTTGACTGTGATGCTGACACCGGCAACTTCGAATGTGCGGTCGACGCCCTCCGGATAGAACTGATGGACATATTCGACCGGGTCCTGGTTGCCGGAGTTGATAGCATGAGTCGCGCCGACTTCCTTCGCTTTTTCAAGACGCTCATCACTGAGGTCGAAGGCGAAAATATCCTTTGCACCTGCTGCCCGCGCCGCAATAATGGTGAGCAGACCGATCGGTCCGGCTCCGAATACCGCAACAGAGTCACTGAACTGCATCTCGGATTCCCGGATGGCCTGCAGCGCGACGGCTGTCGGTTCAACGAGTGCACCGAGCTCGAGCGACGTATTGTGATCCAGCTTGACGACATTCTTTCTGTCGACCAGTACGTAATCGGCGAAACCACCGTCACTGCCGAGGCCGACGAACGTAAATCCTTTATACATATCGACGAGTGGGTTTTCATGCGCTTCCTGGGTAATCAGTGGGTTGATCGTCACTTTGTCTCCAACCTCGAGTCCTTCCACACCTTCGCCAATCTCTTCCACGGTACCTGAGAATTCATGTCCCATGGTGAGAGGCGCCTTCTGGTTCGTCAGCGGAGATGCTTCGCCTTGCGGAATGAAGATTGGTCCTGCATTGTACTCATGCAGGTCACTGCCGCAAATACCAGCCCATGCGACCTTGACCTTTACCTTGCCTTCACTTACTTCCGGTGTTTCGATGTCCTCAACTCGAATGTCCTTTGCATCGTGGAAAACTGCAGCACGCATTTGATAACCTCCAATATGTTATTTATTTCACAGTTATTATATAACACTTATCAGAGTAATGGAAATAAAAACTATCGGTTCAGCCATGCTTTTGCCTTTTCTGCGGCTTCCTGCGGCAGACTGTGTCCCTGGACCCATGTTGTGGTCACGTCGGCACCCCTGTCTTCGAAAATCCCGACGACTCTCACACTTTCGTCTTCAGGCACAATCGGATCGCCTTTGCCCAATGACAGGAAGACTTCTGCATCAGCGAGATCCTTGCTGTCCTGGAGGGTCATCGGATAGAGCGGTGCAAAGAGGATGGCTTTTTTGTATTTCGCTGATTCCCTGAGCATCAGGTTGATGGCGATGTTGGCCCCATTCGAGAATCCGACGAGTACGACATCTTCAGGATTGAAGCCATGTTCTTCGGATGCTTCGGTGATGAAGTCATGCAGTTCCCCACCGCGGAATTCCAGGTCCTCCAGGTCATACTTCCCTTCGCCATGGCGTTTGAAATAGCGGTTCATGCCGTTTTCCGAGACATTGCCGCGGATGCTGAGCACGTTGTATTCCGGGTTGAGCATTCCGGCGAGTGGCAGCAGATCATGCTCTGTGCCGCCGGTGCCATGCAGCAGTACGAATACCGGTGCGCCTTTTTTCGTTTCATTGTATATATGCTTCATTTCGAATCCTCCTGAACTCATTGTTATTTTGATCGTGTCGTATCGAATGGACGGACTTGTGCTTCAATATATTCACGTCGTTCTTCCAGGAATGGCGGCAGTGCAAGGCTCTCGCCGAGTGTTTCATATGGCTCATCATCCATGAAGCCGGGACCATCCGTGGACAGTTCGATCAGAATATGACCGATGCGTGTGTACAATGCTTCGAAATAGAAGCGGTCGACATTGCCGGAGTGGCGCATGCCACGTTCGTTGTACTTCTCTTCCCATTTCTTGATGACATCGTGATCAGCCACTCTGAATGATACGTGGTGCACTTCGCCATACCCTTGTCTTGCTGAACCTGATTCATCTTTCCTTAAGATGACCTGGCCACCGTTGCCGCCTTCTCCGACATCGAGCAGCGTCACATCCGCCTCTTCCGCAATCGGCTTCATGCCATAGACATCCATCAGCACCTGCTTGAAATCATCATAGTAGCTGACGTGGATTTCAATCGGTCCGAGACCATAGATCGCCTTGTCTTCCGGTACTGGTCCATTCTTCCATGGCTTGCCCGGTGCAACGCCTGTGTTGTTTTCATCTGAAACAAGCTGGTACTTCTGTCCATCCGCTTCCTCAAAAGGCAGCACTTTCTTATCGAAAAGATCCTGGATGCCGTCATGCTTCACTTCGAACTGGTCGAAGCGGTCCCGGTAGAATTCGAGCGCGGCGTCATCCGGCACTCTGAACGCTGTCCGGTAGATTGAGTTGGATCCCGGTGACCCTTTCGGGTTATTCGGGAAATCAAAGAACGTCATGTCCGTCCCGGGGGAACCGACATCATCGGCAAAAAATGTGTGGTACGTGTGGATGTCGTCCTGGTTGACCGTTTTTTTCACAAGACGCATGCCGAGTACATTCGTAAAGAATTCGTAGTTTCTCACTGCATCGTCCGTCATCGCTGTAACATGGTGGATGCCAAGCAGATTTTGGTTTGTCATAATAGAATCCCTCCAAGAGTTATTACACACATAATATCTCGAATTTGAAATAAATTCAAGGTGATTGCCTACACCCTCTTAAATCAGGCTTCCACGCTGAAGCTGAACACTGTCTGCCATCTTTCACTGCCATTGCTGACGATATCAAAACCAAGATCCAGATATTGCGCGGCTGCCGAACGCTCCGCTTCCATGCAGAAGCCCATGTACTGCTTCGATTCTCGGCCCTTGAGTGGCAGCCCACCATCCAGATTGTTCCCTGTGTAGAATACGAGTCCGGGGAAGTCGGTCTTCATGCTCACCTTGCGCCCGCTTTTTGCTTCATAAACCTCAAACCGCGCGTCCGAATCCAGCAGAAAGTAGTGGTCGAAGCCGCCGTTCGCTATTCTGATCTGCGCATCATCACTATTGAATATGTCTGCAAAACGCTCCCCTTCATTCAGATCAAAGACCCCTTCGCACGGTTCTGCTGACAGAGGAATCAAGTCCTCATCCATCTTGAGGTACTGCTTCGCATCACTCGTGACCGTATGATTCGATACCGTCTGATCCGGGTCATTGTTCAGATTGAAGTACGTATGGTTCGTTGGCGCCACCGCAGTCCCACCCGCGCTGTCCACTTCATATTCCAGCTTCAGTTCATTTTCATCATTCACTGAATAGAGAATCGCCATTTCCGGACTGCCTGGGAATGTGCCGTCAATCTTCGTATGGAAACGGACCTTGTAGGTGTCTCCCGCTTCAATGATCTCACTGTTCCAGACTTTATTCTGTGTACCGAGTCCGCCACTATGGAGCGTATGCGGCCCTTCATTCTTCTCCAGAGCATACGTCTGGCCATCCACTTTGATCTCCGCATCCTTCACCCTGCCGGCGATCGGTGCAATCGTCGCCCCCAGCAGATGGAGATTGCCGTAATATTCCTCAATCGTTTCGTTCTGCAGTACCACATTTCTGAAATTCCCGTCACGATCCGGTACATGGACGCCGATGATGCTCGCCCCGACATTGATCACCTCGACCTTCATTCCGTTGTTGTTTTCCAATGTATATACAATTATCTCGTTGTCATGATGCTGCTCGGTAATTTTCATTTATAATCCACCTTCCCGATTATCATCCTACATTTCTGAATATACCCTCACATGGCCGATGGAATCATTTCCGTGTGCTGTATCGACCATGATATTCATATATAATGGAGAAACAGAAATGGAAAGGAGTCTGACCATCATGGAACTGCTCTACGATGATGAAGAATTCTTCAATCAGTACAAGCAAGTCCGAAGCAATCCACTCAGCTACAACGAAGTGGTTGAAATGCCCGAGATGAAACGTGCACTCCCCGATCTCGAAAATAGGACCATACTCGACATCGGCTGTGGACTGGGCCATCTGATCGAACATATGCTGACCCATTCTCCTGAAACAGTGACCGGAGTCGATGCATCGCGCCGTATGATCTCCCATTGCAAAAGCCACTTTGACCGTGAAGATGTAACATTCCTGCATGGCGATTTCACAGAGATGCCATGGAAGGCACAATTCGACGTCATCACCTCGTCACTGGTATTCCATTACATAGAAGATTTCAATGCGCTATGCAGCAAACTTGCCGGAATTCTCAAACCAGGTGGCACATTGCTTTTCACCATGGAGCACCCGATCACCACTGCGGGCAAGACGCCACATATCAAAGTGGATGGCGTTGCTCATAAAGTCGATCACTACTTCGAAGAAGGAGAAAGAAGCGCCTACTGGTCAGGCATAGAGACGTATGTCGGGAAATATCACCACACCATTGAAACGCTGTTCAATGCCCTGATACAGAATGGTCTTTCCATCGACTACGTCAAAGATCTGGGACAGAGTCCCGAAGTGCTCGAACTCTACAGTGAAGAACGTATCGAAAAGCTCAGCCATTTTCCACCATTCATTCTGATTCGTTGCAAAAAAGCATCATGAGCCGCTGTACTGTGACACAGAAATGACGCCCTGGAATCCAGGGCGTCATTTCTTTCTGTTATGGATCAGTCTATTACCAGCTTGCCTTCTTCACGCCTGGAATCTGTCCTTTGTGCGCCAGTTCCCTGAATTTGATGCGGGATAGTTCAAAGTCACGCAGTACGCCTCTTGGACGTCCTGTGACCCGGCATCTTCTTGTGAGACGAGTCGGTGAGGAATCCCTCGGCAGTTTTCTCAAGGCTTCATAGTCATCCTTCGCCTTCAGTTCCATTCTCAATTCACGATATTTCTCCACCATGTCCTGACGCTTCTTCTCTTTTGCGATCTTCGATTTTTTAGCCATTCGTATCTCTCCTTTTTATTTATGCCTGCTGCCGTATAGACCATGCATCGGACGTTTCCTTGTTCTGCTCGAGTATCTAGCGGCGCGCTGCCACCGGTATCGTCTTCAAGAATTGCCGAAATACTTCGGGTGGAACGGCAGTGTCCATCTGTAGACGAAACTGGATATGACTTACTCAGCGGTCTCAGGTGTAATATTGATTTCGCTCATATCATTGACGATGACCGCCACTTTCATGCTTTCTGAATTGTTGAGTATATGGTTCATCAATGTCGTCTTGCCTGCACCCAGATAGCCACTGAGTATCGTCACAGGAATCTTTGTCATATTTTTCATCATGTAAATCGTAATAATTACGTTTTGTATAATAGCACCTTTATAAATATCTTTCAACACTAATTTATTTTCAGCAGGTCATCCGGGATTCGAAAAAAGGTTCTATTGTCTCAAAAAATCAAGTATTTGAAATTTTCTATTGACGCGCCACTAAATCATAGTAGAATTGTATGATATACAAATCAATATATTTGGAAGTGAGGATTCAAAATGAAGAAGTTTTCGTATTACATACTGCTGACACTTACCATTGCGGTGCTTGCAGCTTGCACCGATGATAGTGAAGTGGGAACGGATACCAGCGCGGCATCCGATTCCAATAGTACATCCGGAGATATCGTCCTTTCCCTGCCAAGTGATGCCGTTTCCCTGGACCCGCATGGCAGCAACGACAGTCCATCTGAAAAAGTAAGATCCCACATCTATGAAGGACTTGTGGCACAGGATGAAAACCTTGAAATCGTCCCCGAACTCGCAACCGAGTGGGAGCAGGTGGATGATACGACGTGGCATTTCACTTTGCGTGAAGGTGTAATGTTCCACGATGGCAGTCCATTCAACGCAGAAGTGGCAAAGGCCAACTTTGACCGCCTGCTTGACCCGAGCCGAGGCTCCACCCGCGCGTTTGTACTCGAAATGATCGAGGAAGTGAATGTCGTCGACGAACAGACACTGGAAATTGTGACACAATATCCGTTTGCACCCCTTCCAGGACATCTGACACATGGTGCCGGAAACATCATCAGCAAGGCGCTGATCGATGAAGACTACCAGTATGCACTTGATGAAGCGGGTGTTGATATGACACTTGAAGAATACTACGCACTGCGTGAATCAGGCGGCGCAGAACATGAAGAGGTTGCCAGTCAGATATCCGAATTTACCGGCACAAAAGCCGAGCAGCACCCTGTCGGAACCGGCTATCTGCAGTATGAGGACCGCCAGCCTGGCGAATCCACTACCCTCGCAAGATTTGCAGACTACTGGGACGGACCAGCCAGCTTCGACACACTGACACTGAAAGTGGTTCCGGAGGCAGGTTCCCGTGTGGCCGAACTGGAAACAGGCAGCTCGCATGCCATTGCTGATGTCCCGTCTAGCGATATCGCACGTATTGAGAATGATGAGGACCTCTCACTGGCCAGATCGCAATCGGTCGCAATCGAATACATCGGCATCAACACGCAGAGCGAACCGCTCGATGATGTACGTGTCAGAAAAGCCATCACGCATGCATTCAATAAGCAGGCCGTACTCGAGGGTGTCTATAACGGCGCCGGCATCGTCGCCGATTCCCCACTCGCACCGAACGTCTTCGGTTACGATGAAAACCTCGAAACACTCGACTACGATATGGACAAAGCACGTGCACTGCTTGAAGAAGCAGGCTATGCTGATGGCTTCTCCTTGAATATCATGGTCAATAACGACAACCCGGAAAGAGTCGATACAGCCATCTGGCTCCAGGAATCACTTGCTGAATTGAACATCGACCTTGAGATTCAGCAGCTTGAGTGGGGTGCATTCCTCGATGCCACTGGAGAAGGCAAACACGACATGTTCATCATGAGCTGGGGCAATTCGACCGGTGACCCGGACAACGCGCTGACGCCGCTCTTCCACTCCTCAAGACTCGGCTCACCAGGGAACAGGGCATTCCTCGAGAATGACGAAGTCGATTCCCTGCTTGATGCCGCCCGTCAGGAATCCGACACAGAAGCGCGCGAGGCATTGTACGGCGAAGTGCAGCAGATTCTGATTGACGAAGCACCGGCAATCTTCATCATGCACCCGCAGTACATGAACGCCTACAGCAACAGACTTGATGGACTGACAATCGACAGCTATGACCAGTTCAATTTCAAGAATGCAACATTGGAAGAAGAATAGGTGCTGACCAGCTGCCCCATCAAACGGGGCAGCTTTTTTATTCATATGGATACTATTGTGACTAGAATACAGGGTAGAGATAATGGTCGTTGCCATCACAAACAATATGAATGTGCACCGGCAGATGAAGTGCTATAATCCATATTCATAAGATAGGTTTTAGGAGGCGTATATATTTGGCTACACTACAGTCATTGGATCGTGAGGCGCGTCTGGATCTGACGCGGGAGACTGCCAGGCAGTTCAAGGAGACATCGAAGCAGCACGATCGGGAGGGCACCTTCCCTTTTGAAAATTTCGAGGCATTGAAACAGATCGGCTATCCGCAGCTGTCGATTCCGAAAAATTACGGCGGGGGCGGCATCAGTCTCGAGGAACTGATGCGTCACCAGCAGATCATCGCGGAGTTCGATGGGGCCACTGCCCTTTCCATCGGGTGGCATATGGGCATCATCATGGATACAGGAGAGAAAAAGGCGTGGGATGAGAATAAATACAAGGAGATTGTAGAGGACGTCATCTACAATGGCGCACTCGTCAACAACATTGCCACAGAACCGGCGACCGGCAGTCCGACACGTGGAGGCAGACCTGAGACGGTTGCACGCAAGTCGGGTGACAGCTGGATTCTGAACGGCAGAAAGACATTTGCCACATTGGCACCCGTACTGAAGTATGCCATTGTCAGTGCATCCATCGAAGGCAGCGACGATGTCGGCAACTTCGTAGTGGACACTGCACGGGATGGTGTATCGGTCGATGAGACATGGGATGCCATCGCCATGCGCGCGACGGGCAGCCATGACTTCGTCATGGACAATGTACAGGTGGATGCCGGAGATCTCGTATCCTATCGGACGCCCGGTCAGAAGGCACCGTCTGGCTGGCTGCTGCACATACCGGCATGCTATATCGGCATTGCCCGTGCGGCGCAGAAGTCGGCAGTCACGTTCGCCACGGAATACTCGCCAAACAGTATTGACGGTACAATATCCGAGCTGCCGAACGTGCAGGAAAAGCTCGGGCGAATTGAACTGCTCCTTTTGGAAGCGGAGCACTTCCTCTATTCCGTCGCAAGGCAATGGGATGAAAGCAGTACTGAAAACCGGGCCCGGATGGGGCCGGTACTAGGTGCCGTAAAGACTTCAGCAGTCAATAAGGCGGTCGAAGCGGTGGATCTTGCCATGCGGGTCGTCGGTGCGAAAAGTCTGTCCGAGAACAGTGATCTGCAGCTGTACTACCGCAATGTACGTGCCGGACTGCACAACCCACCGATGGATGATATGGTACTCATCAGTCTTGCAAAGGCATCAATCAATAAAATGGATGCATAATCCAACTGATAAATGGGCATATAAAAGATGAGGAAAGCATGTTTTTCTCATCTTTTATCCTGTAGTAACTACTTTGCCAAAAGGAGGAGGTATGTACATATGAGCAAAAAGACACTGGGACTGGTTACTCCCCCTGGTTACTTGCAGAAAATGGGGAAAAACCTGGAAGCAGATCTTCCCAACATGCTCCAATACTACATCAGTGATGATTACGAATGGGAGGTCATCTACTTTGAAGACGTGCTCACAGGTGGCACGAACGAATCTGACAGAGTCATAGAAGAAACCATAAACAAGACCAGGTCGGAAAAGTGGGACTACGCCATTACACTCACCGATCTGCCGCTATTTAATAAGAATCGTCCGATTGTCGCTGAAGTTGTATGCGATGACAACGTGGGACTCATCAGTCTCCCGGGACTCGGTCTTGTACCGATGCAAAAACGTGTTCGTGAAGCCATACTTCAGCTGATGAATGAAATATATTATGGCATTTCAGATGAAGACAGGGATAGAGCACAGACACGTCTTGACACACAGAACAACCGGAACTACAGTTCCCTCAAGAAAAAAGGATCTAAGAAGCTGCTGGGAAAAAGAATTTTTGAAATCGTCTCTCCACTGGAACGTCAAGTACTGGACGACGACTCGACAGATGTGGATGTAAGATACTCTGTAAAATCAAAGCTAAATGGAATTATACGTCTTGTCTCCGGTATGGTATATGCCAATCGACCCTGGGAAGTATTTCCCGTATTCTTCAAAATCATCGTCGTCGCCTTCACTACAGGATCCTATGCACTCATATTTCCATCCATTGCAAAACTCAGTGAAATATACAGTATCACTCGCCTGGTTCTGATCACACTGGTGGCACTGCTCGCCCTTGTTGCATGGATCATTCTCGCACATGGATTATGGCAGAAGAAAAACATAGGGGAAGAAGGGCACATCCGAAGAATCTATAACATTTCCACATTCTTCACCCTGCTCACGACCGTCATCATGTACTACGGCATCCTATACGTGATGTTCCTTACCACTACTGCTCTTCTGGTGCCCCCATCTAAACTTGAAGCAGACTTGTCGGGAACGAACGACGTTAGTTTTGTAAACTACCTCATCATGGCATGGACGGTAACCACTTTCGCCACTATCATTGGCGCAATCGGTTCGGTGTTCGAGGATAAGGAAGTCATTCTGAACAGCACTTACGGATATAGACAGAGGCAGCGTCATGAAAAAGTGAAAGAAATGGAGAAAGAGGAAGAAGAGAAGAAAGAAAAGGGAGAAGAGAATAGAGAAGAATCGGATAACTAGCTATTTATTCCAGAGCTGCTTTTCCTTAAACAACAATCACTAGACAAAGAGAATGCGCCGTCAATTGACGGCGCATTCTCTTTGGTTCTATTGACGATTTGCCTGAGGCTCATTGCTATGATTGTCGAATTGCAGACATGGTCTTTTACTATTAAATTTCCATCCCGGAACAAGATACTGCATCGCGACAGAGTCATCCCGGTCTCCGAGGCCGTGTTCATAGTACAGTTCCTTCGCTCTTTCAAGTGCATCCAGATCAATGTCCACCCCGAGCCCCGGACGATCGGGTACTTCGATCTGTCCATTTTCTATCTGTAAAGGGTTTGTTGTCAGGTATTGCCCGTCCTGCCATATCCAATGGGTATCGATAGCAGTAATATTTCCCGGAGCTGCCGCGGCGACATGCGTGAACATCGCCAGGGATATATCGAAGTGGTTGTTGGAATGCGATCCCCAAGTAAGACCGAAGTCGTTGCACATCTGTGCGACTCTGACCGACCCCTGCATCGTCCAGAAGTGCGGATCTGCAAGCGGGATATCCACTGACTGCAGCTGGACTGTATGACTCATCTGCCTCCAGTCGGTGGCAATCATGTTCGTGGCGGTAGGAATGCCTGTTGCCTTCCGGAACTCGGCCATCACTTCCCTGGCCGAGTACTCACCTTCGGCCCCGCACGGATCTTCAGCGTATGCCAGGACATCGTGCTTGCCTTTGCAGAGTCGGATGGCATCATGAAGCAGCCAGCCGCCGTTTGGATCGAGTGTGATCCGGGCATCCGGGAAACGCTTTTTCAATGCAGTCACTGCCTGCATCTCCTCATCCCCGCTGAGGACTCCGCCTTTCAGCTTGAAATCCTTGAATCCATACCTTTCGTATGCCGCTTCAGCCAGCTTCACTACGGCTTCCGGCGTCAGTGCTTCTTCATGTCTCAGTCTGAACCATGCATCATCTGCATCGGCGTCGCCGTCGTACAGCAGATCTGTCTTCTTTCGATCCCCGATGTAGAAAAGATATCCCAGCACATCCACGTGTGTTCGCTGCATGCCTTCTCCAAGAAGCTCTGCCACAGGTACTTCAAGATGTTTTCCGAGCAGATCGAGCAGTGCAGATTCAATCGCTGTGACAGCATGGATTGTAACACGCTGGTCGAAAGTCTGGTTGCCTCTGCCTCCGGCATCTCTGTCTTCATACTGTTCTCTGACTTCCTTCAGCATCCTGTTATAGAGGCCGATTTTCTTACCAATCACCAGGTCACTGGCATCTTCAAGCGTCTGACGGATGCGCTCGCCACCAGGAACTTCTCCAACCCCCAGGTTTCCGCTGCTGTCCTTGAGAACAACGATGTTGCGGGTGAAGAAGGGGCTGTGTGCCCCACTCAGATTCAATAGCATGCTGTCTTTTCCAGCGACAGGGTAGACTGTCATTTCCGTTACTACAGGAGTGTGTTCACGTACATTATTCTCAGCCATCATATCACCCGTCTATTATTGTTGTGTTTGTTCGTAGATTTCAGAGTACTTTTCTGTTCTGTCTTCAAAGAGCTGCTGTGTCTCTTCCGGATTCATGTAGGAAACATCGACAAGGAACTCGGACATTTCGTTCTGGAATTCTTCGTTATTCGCTACGCTTTCGAGAGCACCTGTGAACTTATCGACAACTTCCTGTGGTGTCCCTTCAGGGAACGCCCAGAAGAAGAACTTGTCGTAGACGATATCAGCACCCTGTTCTGTGAATGTTGGTGTATCCGGTGCACCTTCAAGTCTCTCTTCGCTCATTACACCGAGGGAACGGAAGTCGCCGGAATCAATGTACTCCTGAACCAGTCCTTGCTGAGTCGGGATGATGTCGATCTGATCGCCGAGCAGTGCTGTCGTCTTATCCGCTGCGCCACCCACATCGACTACGTTGAATTCCGTGCCTGTCTCTTCCTGGAACTCAAGCAGCTGCAAGTGCGTAAATGCACCTGTTTCTGTAGCGACCTGGATTTCACCAGGACTTTCCTGCGCCATTTCAATCAGTGTCTCAATATCCTGGATATCGGAATCTGCATTGACAATGAATGCGTTTCCATTATCCTGCACAATTGAACCGACAAGTTCGAAGTTTTCATAGTTGACGTCTGTCAGACCAAGTATATCGTTGATGATCATGGAGTTGTGGAAGGCCAGTACCGTGTAGCCGTCTGCTTCAGCATTATTGACTTCATCCACACCGACTGTACCGCCTGAACCTGTAATGTTATTGACGATCAGTTCCTGCCCGAGTTCCTCGGAAAGGTATTCTGCAGTAACGCGGGTGTTGCGGTCCGTATCTCCGCCTGCACCAGCAGGTACTACTACGTTGATTTCCTGTTCAGGGTAGGAAGCACCTGCATCCGCGGAGTCTCCTCCTTCTCCTTCTGATGAAGCGTCTCCGTTGTTACAGCCTGCAAGCACTACCATAAATAAAAGTGTCAGAAAGATGAATAGTTTTTTCATAGATTAGTCCCCTTATCCAATTAATTTAACTGCTTCTCGTTTTCTTGAATTCCTTATATAGACTGAATGCGATGGAGCCTATGGCGATAATCCAGAATACTGCGGCAATCGGCTGTGTCAGGAATGGCATGAAATCTCCACTTGACATCTGCAGACCTCTTCTCAGATTGACTTCGGCAATCGGGCCGAGAATGAATCCAAGAATCAGCGGTGTAAGTGGAAACTTGCCTTTGATCATCAAGTAGCCTAGAATTCCGAAAAAGATGAGTGCGCCTGCGTCGAAGATGCGGTTGTTCACACCAAATGAGCCAACTACACACAAAGCGATGATGACCGGGTACAGGTAGTGCTTCGGTATGCTCAGAAGCTTTACAAATCCTTTCATTCCGCTGAGCAGCAGTACTGCCATGAATACGTTCGCAATCAGCAATGAAACGAAGATGCTGTAGACGAGCGGCCCATTATTTTCAAAGAGCAGTGGACCTGCCTGCAGGCCGTGGATCATCAGGCCACCAAGCAGCATGGCTGTTACCGTATCCCCCGGTATACCAAGGGAAATCAAAGGAACGAGTGCCCCACCGACTGCGGAGTTGTTGGCAGACTCTGATGCAATGACACCATCATCAATGCCTTCGCCGAACTTCTCAGGCGTCTTCGACTGCCTTTTGGCAGTGACATAGGCGATGATATTTGCTGTACCGCCACCGATGCCCGGCAGTATGCCGATACCGACACCCATCAGCGTTGATCTGATAAAGTTGACCGGTTTTCTGAACACCGCACCAAGTGGGAACCCGACTTTCGTTTCTTCGCTATTGCCGTCTTTCGTCTTTGCAATATCCGGCTTCCGGTCTTCAATCACTTTGAGCATTTCGGATATGGCAAACAGCCCAATCAGGACCGGCAGCAGCTGGAACCCTGCTCTCAGCGAATCTACTCCGAACGTCCAGCGCGGATAGGAATCGATGGGAGCTGCACCGACAAACGAGAGTGTCAGGCCGATGAGTGCTGCAATCAGCCCTTTTACGAGGGAGCCTTCCGAGAGACTGGAAATCAGTGTCAGGGCAAACATCGTTATCGCAAAGTACTCGAAAGGACCGAACTCAAGCGCCACCTGTGCAAGTGGTGGTGAAAGCAGCATGAGGATGATGATACTGATAAGTCCTCCGAAGAATGATGAAATGATGGACAAGCCGAATGCTCTGCCCGCCAGCCCTTTCTGCGCCATCGGATAGCCATCAAATGTCGTTGAGATGCTTGATGGTGTACCGGGCAGATTAAGCAATATGGCTGGAATCATCCCTCCGGATACGCCGCCTATGTAGAGGCCCATCAGAAGCGCCATCCCGTTCGCGGCGTCCATTCCGAACGATATCGGAAGACATATGGCCACTGCCATTGTCGCGGTCAGACCGGGTATCGATCCGAAGACCAGACCCAGTGCGACACCTGCCAGTATGATCAGTATTGTGTTAAAGTTGAATATCAGCGCGAAGCCTTCAATGAATAAATTCATGCTTTTCCCCCTATCCTAGTAGCCCGGCTGGCAGCATAAGGTTGAAGAAACCTTTGAAGATCCAATATATCAGCACAGAACTCGCAATAGACAGTACTGCAAAAATGATATATTTCATCTTATCTCGCTGAGTCGCCATGATCACCATCTGTATAAAGAGATACAGCGAAGTGGAAATGATGAACCCAAGAAGGCTCATTACTGCTACATAGGCAATCAGCAGCAGAAGTGTCAAACCGACCAGACCGTAGTGTTTCTTATCTTCTTTCTCTGATGTATCGTCAGCAATATGCTGCTCCTCGGAAACTGCGAGTGTGCCATCTGCGCCTGTTTCAGCTGCATGATCTTCTTTTACCGGTTTCTTTAGAAATGCAGTGATCATCATGATCAGACTCAGTACTCCGATGCCGATGGAGGCAACTTGAGGGAAAAACGCTGATCCGATTTTTGCAACAGTCATCTGCTGGAACGATAAGGTCGAAATGAACAATCCAATTGCCAGGACCAGCAGTACGGCACCTGAAATGATGTCCATTTTTCTGCTTGATTCCATATTCTCACCTCCTGATGGCTAAGTTCTCATCATGCTTTGAATTTCTCGTAGGTCTTGCTCGGATATTTCTCAAGGGCTGCCTTCAATACGGCTTCCATCTCCTTGAAGTGTGCAGGATCAACAGGTGTCACCGGCGGTCTGACCGCCTTGTCCACAGGCAGACCGACAATTTCCATGCCTGCTTTTATCAGTGAGACTGCGTATCCTTTTCCTTTGCCCCTGATTCTGTTCAGCGGCAGAATGACATCCTCATAGATTTCTTTGGCAGCTTCCTGGTCCCCTGATTTCAATGCATCGAAATATTGCCTTGAAATGTGCGGGATGTAGTTGGAGATTGCCGAAGAGTAGGAATCGTAGCCGAGTGGCATGTAGGCTGCCATGGTCACTTCGGCCATCGGCATGCCATTCAGGAAGTCGATTCTTCCGGCGAACCTGTGTGTAAACTCATTGTTCCTCTCCATATTGCCATTGCCATCCTTGAAACCGACAATCTGCTCGATCTCTGTCAGCCTTTCCAATGTATCCGCTTCCAGAATTGCGTTGTTCCGCTGATAGACGATTGCATTCAGATTCGTTGACTTTGCGATCTGGGCAAAGTACTCGTAAAGTCCATCCTGTGAACCTTGGACGAGATAGGGTGGCATGATCAGATAGCCTTCAACACCTTGAGCCTCTGAAATCCTCGCTCTTCTCTTTGCTTCCTGGATGTTGCCGCCTACACCTGTGTAGACCGGCACTTTGCCATCCACTGTTTCCATCGTGAGCTCAATCAGCTGCTCATATTCCTGATCGTCGAGGTTCGTATACTCCCCTGCCCCGCAGACCGGGAAGATGGCATCCAGACCATTTTCCAATAGAAATTCTACATTTTTCACGAAAGCTTCAGTATCGATTTCTCCATCTCTTTTCATTGGTGTTACAGGAAATCCGAGGATTCCTTTCGGTGAAGTTCTATTCATAGCAATACTCCTTCTGTAATTTGATTTTTGTCTATGCATCCGCAATGTACAGCTTATGACCAGCCCTCGCCCAGTACACTTTTAGAAAGCCCTTTCATAAATGAGTACAGTCATCTGTCTGAAAATCCCAACTGATGCATATGACAGTTTTTCTTCTGAATACCTCCTTTTAACTAGTTTGTTAATTGGAGTATATCTTTAACATAATTTTCTGTCAATAATTTTGTAAGACAATTAACTAAAAAATGAAAACGCTCTCAAAAGAAGCGCTATTGCAACTCCGATAATCAGCATGACAGCAACATAGGGACCATTCCATCTGAAAGCGACGATCGACCACCTTGTCTTAAGAATATTGCTCACCAGCAGGTTTGTCAGGCTGATTGGAGATGTCACGACGGACAGGGACCAGGCCAGGATAAATACGAATGCCATCGTTACTGGTGAAAATCCCACTGCTTCCGGACTGACCTGCAACATGATCAGAGGCACGACGATGATCTGATGGAGACCAATCATCGTCAGCCCTATCGTCAGCAGTATGATGGCCAGTATCAGCAGCAGGGCTGACATGTCTGCGATAGTCATGAAATATGGTGTGAGCAGATCATTGAAATCTGTCTGCATCATGACACTCGCAAACAACCCCGCAGTGAGGAACATGAGCGTCTCGTTGCTCGCACGAGACACCGTCCGGACCGTCTCCTTCATGTCTGTAATAGTGGGACCGAGCTTTCCTGAAAGTACTCCCCAGAGTAATGGAATCAGTACTGTAGAGAATGTAATGATGGAAATCATCTCAAGCGGCAGGAATCTCTCTGTAATGATCAGCATCCCCATAAGCAGAATGATGAATAGAAATATCTTCTGGACATTCGACCAGTCTTGCTTATGCATCTCGTTCTGTTTCAAACCTGCTCCATGAGCTTCTGATCCCGACTGCCTTGAAACGAACAGCAGAAGGCTTATAAATATCTGCAGAATGCCGAATATGAGGCCAACCATGACATAGCTGCTGAATGAGACATCCATCATGAAAAGAACGGTCGCAACTGAAGCAAAGTACGGCGACCATACGACTGCAGAAAGATACCCGCTGACATAAGCTTTGCCGAGAAAGCTTATGTCAAAGCCGATATCCTTTACCACCTCATGTGTCAGTCTGACTGCCCCGATATTCAAAACGGGTGAGAGCATGAAGAGAATCATGAGCAGACCGCCATATGCTCTATTCGGCTTCTCTTTCTGCGAGATGAGCACACTTTCAATGGAAGACAGATAGCCGCTCAATCTCAACGGCACAGCTATCAGCGGCGCCAGAAGTATCAGCACCAGAATCGGGATGTTCTGCTGAACGCCGAGAATGATGGATGCCGGTTCCATGCCATATACGATTCCAAGAACGATGCTCAGAAGGATCAGTATTCCGGATATCGTCCGGGTAATTGTACGGGCTCCCTGGAAACTGAGTCCAAGCACGACACACGCCACCAGCGAAAGTAGTACCCCTATGAGGATGCTGTCATGAATGACCGACAGAAAATACAGGATGAAGAGAAGGACGAAGGCGTACTTTTTCATTCCATTCTCCTCCGTTCCGCTATTTTGTCGAAGTTCTGTCCTGGAGCTGGTGGACAGTCACCTCTCCCCATCCGAGATCGGACACCTTATACTCTTCGAGCAGTTCCTCATCGAGTTCGACGCCGAGACCGGCAATGTTACGGTCAGGTGCAATCAGATAGCCATCTTCATACTGGACACCGTTCTTTACAACATCCCCTATGTAGAGCTTTGGACCTGTCGGATCTGAAGTGAACTTGAGATGCGGTAGAGCACACCCAAGATGGGCCATTGCAGCAGTACCAATCGATAGTTCCTGGGTGGTACCGATGACAATCGACTTCCTGCCATTCTCTGCAAGTGCCGATGCTTTTCTGGCTGCAGTGAGCCCGCCGATGAATATCGGAGAAATATTGAATATGTCCACCGAATCTTTTTTCAGCATTTCACTCTGCTGCATCGAACTCCAGACATGCTCACTGACTGGATAGTCGATTCTCGTTCTGAAATTGTACAGTCCTTTAAAATCGTTTCTTGGTGCCGGACTTTCGACCATTTCAAGACCGACTTCATACGGCACCAGTGCCTTGAACGTTCTCAATGCCTCTTTCCAGTCGAGCAGATGGCTGAAATCAAAGGATTTTATCGTGACTTTACTGCCGAATTCTGATTTGATCCGCTTCAGCAGTTCAATATCCGCTTCGGTATTCTTGCCGACATAGAGTCTGAAGACGTCGAAACCTTGCCCGTATCTCTCCCGGACCGTCTCCATATTGCTTTCGACCTCTTCCATGAAACGCTGCCTGAATATTGGATAGCAGACCTTCATTCTGGAGCGTACACGCCCACCAAGCAGTTCAGCGGCTGAGACCCCGAGAATTTTCCCGCAAAGGTCATAAAGCGCGTTGTCTATGCCATTGCGTATGAAGCTACCCTTTTCATAGTAGTACATCGCTTCAGGGAAGTTGTCGAGCAGCTCCCTGTTGATGTCCTCGATGTCGAAAGGGTTTCTGCCGACCAGCAGAGTGTTGAGCGTCCTGCTGAGATCGATGAGATCAATGGAATATTTGGGGAGGTGCGAGAAATCGGACATCTCCCCAATGCCTGTGACGCCTTCATCCGTTTCAAGCTTTACAATGACATGCTTGTTGACGAACCCGGTATGTCTTGGTATGCCGACAGCATGCAATCTGACATTGCTTATTTTCATTTAGTGATTCCTCCACACTTCATTTTCTTCAGTTCACCCGGTTCAGTGGCGCTTCACCGGAAAGGACCCGCAGGATTTCCTCCGCTGCTGCGACCGACAGGTTCTCCATCGCCTCTGTCGTCTGAGCACCGAGGTGCGGTGTGGCGATGACCCGATCATGCGCAATCAGCGGATGATCGGAAGATGGTGGTTCCTCTTCGAATACATCGAGTGCAGCCATGCCGATTTCACCGTCGTCCAAAGCTTCGAGAAGGGCTTTTTCATCAACCACACCACCTCTCGACGCATTGATCAGAACACAGTTCTCCTTCATCTGCCTGAACTGGTCTGTACCGATCATGTTTCTCGTCGCTTCCATCAGTGGAACGTGCAGACTGACGTAGTCGCATTCAGCCAGAAAGGCTTCAAGATTCTCAACGGCTTCGACGCCGTTTTCAAGCGTCGCTTCGTCCAGGAAAGGATCATATACTCTGATCTTCATGCATAGACCTTTTCTGCACTTTTTTGAAACAAGTCTTCCGATATGGCCATAGCCGACAATGCCGAGTGTCTTCCCTTCGACTTCGGAACCAATGGCAGCATCTCTGATTTCATAGTTGCCTTTGGCGAATTCCCGATTCACTCCAACGAGGTTTCTTGACGCAGCCATGATGAGCGTCACAACAAGTTCAGCTACTGCGTTGGTGTTGCCGAGCGGCACATTGGTCACGGTGATGCCCATCTCACTTGCCTTTTCAAGTGAGATGTTATCATAGCCTGCGCCATGTCTGGCAATCACCTTCAGCCGAGCAGCCTGTTCGATGACTTCATCCGTGATGGGTTCTGTTCTGGCGAGAATGGCATCTGCATCCGCTGCGTATTCCCGCAGCGTCGATGCACGCGTATCTGGAGGCCGGACGATTTCACATCCGGCTGCCTCCAGCAGCTGTATGCCGCTCTCATGTACTTTTTTGGGGATCAGTATTCTGTACGTCATCATAAACCTGCTCTCTTCATGTTATGACTGGTTGAAAATCCACTTGCTCCGGTACATTCAAATGCATCTGGATCAACCAAAGAACTTGATGGCACAAGTTTTCGTATGCGTGTAGAATTCGAGTGCTGCCTGACCCTGCTCTCTTGTATGGGAGCTTGACTGCTTCATTCCACCGAATGGCGACTGGTATTCGACGCCTGCCGTCTCCTGGTTGACACGGACCATTCCTGCTTCCGTCTGATCGAGGAATTTGTGTGCATTTGCCAGGTTTTCCGTGAAGATTGCAGCACTCAGTCCGTAGATTGTATCATTGGCCATCTCAATGGCTTCGTCGAAGTCTTTTGCTTTTTGGACAGTGGCTACCGGTCCGAAGATCTCCTCTTTCACAAGTGCGTGATCGGAAGGTGCATCAGTAATGACAATCGGAGAAATGTAGTAGCCGTCCTTATCGATACTCACTTCTTTTTCAGCGATGATCTTCGCTTCGTTGCGTGCCAGTTCGATGTAGGAGCTGACTTTGTCATACTGCTCTTTTGAAGCAACTGGTCCGAGGTAGGCATCTGCATCGAGTGCGTTCGACAGTGTGATTTCCTCTACACCTTTCTGCAGGCGTTCGATGACCTCATCATAAATGTCGCTTTCCACAATGATACGGCTCGTCGCTGTACATTTCTGCCCGGCCGACTTGAATGCACCGCTCAGAACAATCGGAATCGTCTTGTCCAGGTTGGCATCCTTCATGATGACAGCAGCGTTCTTGCCGCCCATCTCCGTCTGGAACTTGATATTTCGTTTCGCGCAGGTTTCAGCAACATATAGACCTGTATTTTCAGAACCTGTGAAGGATACACCATCAAGGTCTGCTTCCTCGAGCATCGCCTTGCCGACGACACTGCCCTTGCCGATGACGAGGTTCAATACACCCTTGTCGAGCCCCGCTTCTTCGAAAAGTTCCACCATTCTCGTTGCAGTCAGGGATGCATTTTCAGCCGGTTTCCAGATGACTGCATTCCCGCAGATCAGTGCCGGAGCCAGTTTCCATACCGGAATGGCAACCGGGAAGTTCCAAGGGGTGATCAGACCAATCAGTCCGACAGGTACTTTCTTCGAGTACTGCAGTACATCCACATCACTTGATGGGATGAGCTGTCCGTCTGATCTGACACCTTCCCCAGCATAGTAGCGCAGAAGGTGGATGCCGCGTGTCACTTCACCTTTCATTTCACCAATCGGCTTGCCCATCTCCCTGCTGCCGAGCTCTGCCAGTTCGACAAGATTCTCTTCCAGAGCAGAAGCCATGCTATAGAGCACCTCAGCACGCTTCACGCCAGTCTTGCGGGCCCATTCCCCTTGGGCTGCCTTGGCTGCCCTTTCCGCCTGGAATACATCTTCTGCTGTGCCCTGGTTGACTGTTCCGACTTTCTCGTTCAGATCGGAAGGGTTATATACCTCGACCTGACTATTTGACGGTGTGCTCCATGATCCATCGATCCAGTTCTTAGTTTCCATTATAAAATCTCCTTTGTTGTTGTTTTTAGTATGATTTGAGTGCCCATCTGGACAGCAGCTGTGAAACTGCCTCCCTGTCCGCATCATTCAGTGGTGCAACAGGCGGCCTCGGCGGCCCGGCAGTCATATTAAGTATCTCCATCGCCTCTTTGATGACGACGACGTTGTTTCCGGAACTGTACTTTTCACGCAGATCCTCAAACTCCACAATTTCATGCCATATGCCAAATGCTGTGCTGTAGTCCTGTTGCTGCAGTGCATCAAGCAGTTCGAATGACTTCTTCGGATGTACATTGACAAGGCCCGAAGTGAATCCTTCAGCACCCGCACTATAGTAGAAAGGTGCCCATTTCTCAGCAGTGCCGCATATCATAGTGACACCTGCATCCTGAGGGAGGGATTCCAGGGCTTTGGCAAAGCGTGGCAAGTCATTGATGGCGTATTTCACGCCGACCAGCTGCTCCAGATCGGCAAGCTCAACAAGAATGTCATCACTGACAGACGGATTCTTGAAATAGATGACTGCGGGCAAGTCTACAGCCCTGATGATTTCTTCGAAGTAGTCTTTCGCGCCTTCCGAAGTAATGTAGGGGTGAACCGGCATGTGGATCATGATGGCATCCGCGCCGTCAGCTTTCGCTTTCTGTCCCATTTCTATGGCTGTGCCTACAGAATAGCCGATACCTGCAACGACCAGACATCGACCACGAGCAATTTCAACAGTCCTTTTCGTCTCTTCCATGGCCTCTTCAATGGTCAGTGCATAAAACTCACTCGTATTTCCGCAAGGGACAATGACTTTCAAACCGTTCTCAATAAGAAATTCGACGTTTTCCTCTACACCTTGCCAATCAATTTCTCCAGTTTCACCATCGAAAGGCGTAACAGTAATTCCTGAAATCGTTTTCAATTCTTCTGAAATTTTTTTGCTCATCTTTACCTCCTATATCTATTTGTAATACAAATATAAAATATAGTAATTATAAAGTCAATGTATTCGAATAATTTAGATAAATAATTGCGCAAAAAAGAGACCTGATTCATTTCAGATCTCTCATATGATTCACACACCTTTTTGGTTGGCAAGTATCTTTTCACGTACATACTGCAGATGGTTATACATCTCTTTGAACGCTTCGACAGGATCCCTG
The DNA here is from genome assembly GCF_021991715.1 of Salinicoccus sp. ID82-1. Lineage (NCBI taxonomy): Bacteria > Bacillati > Bacillota > Bacilli > Caryophanales > Staphylococcaceae > Salinicoccus > Salinicoccus sp. ID82-1. Next base: position 276,080 of record NZ_JAGFLY010000002.1, on the reverse strand, counting down.
CCTTTCAACGCTTTGACAATTGCGCTGTGGTGTCTGACTGTAATGTCCGGTTCACGGAAAGTGATCAGACTATCCGTTTTCTGATGGGTGATCAGAAGTGAATCAATCATACCACTGACAACCGGGTTGTTCGCACTCTCTGCAATAATTCTATGGAACTCGCGGTCCAATGCGCCGTAATCATCATCGACAGTATTGGCAATCGCAACAATTGTCTCCTCAAGACGGGCAATCTGATCTTCCGAAATCTTCTCCGCAGCAAGCGTCACCAGGCCAAGTTCCAGCGTCATCCGTGCTTCAATGACTGCCGGCACGTTGTTGATGGATAGTGCCAGCATGGCTCTGAACGGACTACTGCCGATCTTTTCATTGATGTATGTACCGCCACGCGGCCTTCTCTTGACGATTTCAAGTGTCTCGAGGGAACTCAACGCCTCTCTCAGTACCGGTCTGCTCACATCAAACATGTGCATCAGATCCATCTCGGGCGGAAGCTTGTCCCCCGGCTGCAGGTCCCCTTCCATAAGCAGCTGTATGAACTTTTCCAGCACTTGCCGGGATAGAGTATTCCTTGTTACAGAATCAATCTTGAACTCGACCATAATTCCTCACCTAATTCGTCAAATTTCATTTATTTTAAAAATAGCGCTTTCATTAAAAACTAATTATTTATAATTGTATGACAAAATGAAATTTATGTCAAACTACCATACATATACTTCACTACCCTTTAAGGAATATCCTTACTCCATTTAGCACAGCAACCAGACGGTAATCGTCTATCGTCCCGTTTCGGAAAAATCTGAAGTTGGAGACCGTATTGCGCTGAAGCCGCTGGATGAATAGAAAAAGAAAGCTTGCTGGAATCGATCGTTTCCAGCAAGCTTTTACTATTTGAATCTATAACTTTTCCAAAATACCATAGAGATCCGTATAGGCCTGATCCGGCTGGACATCGAGTGTTTCAGGTTCAACCCTGTTTCTGTTGATCCAGGCTGTCTGGAAACCGAAACTTGCGGCTCCCATGATGTCCCATGTATTGGACGACATGAAGAGTATTTCGTCCCGCTTCAGTCCAAGCTGATCCAAAGCATACGCGTATGCTGCAGGGGTTGGTTTATACTGTTTGATCTCATCGGCACTGATGACTTTATCAATGTGATCATGGATATCCGAGCTTTCGACAAGCGGAACAATCATATCTTCCGAACCGTTCGAGAAGACGACACGCTGCTTATCGCTGCATTTTTCAAGCACATCGGAAACTTCCTCAAAGAGTTCGAGGTTCAGATAGGCCATCATCAGCCTTTCCTCGTCCTCCTGCTCAAGTTCAACACCTTCTGTCCGGCACGCGTAGCGCAGAGCGTCACGTGTCACTTCATCGAATGGACGGTAGCGCCCCATCAGCTGACGCTGGAAGAAGTACTTCACCTGCTTTTCCCGCCAGGCGGTGCTGATCTTCTCCCCTTTTTCCGGAAAGACCGATTCACATGCCGCTTTTATCGAATGCACGTCAAAAAGTGTGCCATAGGCATCGAACACGAGTGCTTTGATCATATCCATTCCCCTTTCACCTGCTGTGATACTCAACTGCTACCCTATATAGAAAATAGAAAACAAGATAAGGTGTTCATTTCCTAACCCGCAGGGGTGATGGACACACCATTCTCTTCCGCCTGGAAGACCCAGTTCTGCGACAGCATATTTTTCAGATCCTGCTGTTCTTCTTCATCCAGCTGCAGGCCGGTCACCTGGTTGTTATCGTATATATAGTCTAGGCCATCCTCTTTGCCGTACTTCATTCTGATAAGGTTCTTAAGTCCATTTTCTGTTAAGAACTTCACCTTGTATCCCTCATTCAATATTGATTCCAGGTTGCCGGATGCATGCATCTCTTCAAGTGCGCTGTAATCCGTATTTCTGCTGACTGACTTGAAGTCTTCAGTTTTCCCGTTCTTCACCTTCTCAATGATGTCCGTGCTGCTGTAGCCATTGCTTCTTAAAGATTCTATCGCATATGCTTCTGCTAGTGTAATCGACTGCATGATGATTCCTCCTTGGGTTGTTCCAATGTGTTTAATTCATATCATAACAAAAAAAGACCCTTCACCTGGATGGATTTGCATCCCCAGTGAAAGGCCTTCTATAATATCAGATTTCAGGATAGAACATGACTTTACCAAAATTCTCATCCCGATTGATGATTTTACTGAACGTTTCAGGTCCTTCGATCAGTGAGAGCCTGTGCGTAATGATCTTCTCGACATCAATCTGTCCGGTGCTCATATAATGGAGTGATGCATGCCATTCCTTGCCCGGGAAAGGCGCTGAGATGGCATTCCAGGAGCCGAGTACTGTCAGTTCATTTCTGACGATCCGCTCAAAGTAGAAGCGTTCGATATTGATGTCTGCATACGGAATGCCAAGGTAGACGACCTGTCCGCCTTTTTTCGGCAATGCCAGCACATGGGCGGAGGTGATGGGTGATCCGGCACTCTCCACTGCCAGATCGACGCCCTGTCCGCCTGTATGCTTCGCCACTGCTTCATGTGCCGGCTTTTCCATGGAGTTGATGGTGACATCGGCACCGATAGCCCTGGCTGTCTCCAGTTTGGCGTCATCGATATCAATCGCATAGATTTTCTTTGCACCGAATATCCGTGCCCACTGGATCGCAAGGAGACCGATGTTGCCACAGCCGATGACAGCCACTTCTGCACCCGGCTGGATATTGGTCCTATAGAATCCATGGGCGACGACAGCTGAAGGTTCGACCATTGCCGCCGTATCAAAGTCCACATTGTCCGGGACAGGTATCACGTTCTCCTCCGGCAGTCTGGCAAATTCGGCAAATGCGCCGGGGTGGTAGGCCCCCATGACATGCAGGTTCTCACAGCGTGCCAGTTCGCCTTTCCTGCAGCTTTCACATTCTCCGCAATAGAATGCAGGACATCCGGCGACGCGGTCGCCGACTTTGACTGTCTTCACTTCAGGACCGACTTTGACCACTTCCCCGGCAAATTCATGCCCGAATGTCGTCCCTTCCACATAGGGACCGAGCTTTCCATATCTCGAAATGTCCGACCCACAGATGCCTGCCGCTTTGACTTTGATAATGACATCATCTTTGTTCTCTATCATCGGTTTCGATGCATCTTCGAATCTTAGATCTTGTTTACCATAGAGATTTAATGCTTTCACCATCATTCCTCTTTTCCTAGCTTACTGCTTTTTCTTCCTTTACATGTTCATCAGATTTCTTTTTCTTCCCAAAGAGAATACTGATCAGCGCCGCCCCGATGATAATCGGATTGAAGATCATCTGATTTTCAAAATAGAAGTCCCCAATGTTACGCATCGGTCCAAGCATGAATTCCAGCATTACATCTACCATATTCAACCCTCTTTATAATCGTATTTGATTTCTCTCATATTACTTGTAATCAATAGGTACTTGATGACTGCTCCCCGGAAATGAGTGCCACAGCGCCACTCGTACCGATACGGTTGGCGCCCGCTTCAACGATGTTCACCGCATCTTCGTACGTTCTGATGCCGCCTGCCGCCTTGACGCCGAAGTCAGGACCTGTGACAGAACGGAGCAATCTGATATCTTCCACTGTCGCACCACCGCCATTGAATCCAGTCGCCGTCTTTACGTAGTCGGCACCTGCTATCTGGATGATCTTGCAGGCCGTCACTTTTTCGTCTTCAGTCAGTAGTGCAGTCTCGATGATGACCTTGGTCGTCAGTCCATCGGATGCTTTGACGACTTCACGGATATCATTCTCCACAACATCGAATTCACCGGATTTCAAAGCGCCCAAATTGATGAGCATATCAATTTCCTCTGCCCCGTTTCCGATGGCCTCTTTTGTTTCGGCCACTTTCGTCTGTGTCGTTCCGCCACCGAGTGAAAAGCCGATCGGTACACCCACTTTGATGCCGTGGTCTGACAGGATGCTATGGGCATGCGTGACGTAGTATGGATTCACGAACACCGTCCTGAATCCATGTTCGATTGTCGTGTTGCAGAAATCCGTAATATCATCTTTCGTCGCCGTCGGCTTGAGCAGTGTAAAATCGATCATTTCAATCAGTTGCTGTCTATTCAAGAAATCACCCTGTTTTAAAGATTTTAGTCGACTGGTGTCAGCAGTACTTTGATTGCTTCGCCGCTTTTGATCTTGTCGTATGCTTCTTCCCACTGTGTAATATCGTATTCGTGCGTGACCAGTGCTTTCGCATCCACACTGCCGTTGTTCATCAGCTCAAGGGAGGGTTCCCAGTCCGCAGATTTCTGGCTTCTGCTGCCGACAATCCGGATCTCCTTCTGGATCACCTTCTCCATATCGAAGTTGATCTTGGCGTCTGCAAATATGCCAACCTGGCAGTAGTGCCCCTTCTTCCTCAGAAGATCGAGTCCCTGATGGGTTGCAGGTACGGCACCGGAGCATTCGAATACAACGTCCGCCCCGTAGCCGTCCGTCAGATCATCCACAAGCGCTTTCAGATCCTGCTCCTGTATATTGACGACATGGTCAATGCCAATTTCTTCCGCCTTATCGAGACGCACCTTGTCGTTTGTCAGTCCGGTAATGATCACTTCAGCGCCTCGGCTTTTGGCTACCTGTGCCGTAAACAGACCGATTGGACCTGGACCCATGACGACCACGACATCGCCTGCCTTCACTTCCGTCTTCTCGACGGCGTGATGTGTGCATGCCAGCGGTTCCGTCATCGCAGCAGACTGGTAGTCGACGTTATCAGGCAGATGATGGACGCTGTCCTTCCTTGCGATCAGATAGCTGGCAAACCCGCCATCCTGCTGCGTACCAAGACCTTTGCGGTAGCTGCATAAATTATAGTCGCCGCTCTGGCAGTATTCGCATTCTCCGCAAATATAGAATGTCGTCTCCGAAGTGACACGGTCACCCGCCTTGAACTCGGTGACGTTGTCGCCGACTTCAACCACTTCGCCTGAAAATTCATGGCCCAGAGTGACCGGGACTGCGACCTTGTAGTGGCCTTCATACGTATGGATATCGGAACCGCATATGCCAGCATACTTCACTTTTATCTTGACCTGGTCTGGACCAGGTGTACCTGTTTCCTTTTCCTTGATTTCAAGGTTGCCGAAGCCGAGTTCGGTCTTTACCAATGCCTTCATCATAACGTCCTCCTAATGATTGATGTATCAGTTGAACAGAGCGAAAATCTTGAAGATGATCCAGTTGACGATGTTACCACCCTGGTCGATACTGGAAACTTGTACTGAACCTTCCGGCATGTCGAGATCTGCTGTCTGTGCCATTTCCGTAAATATCGGAGCAACGTCTGTTGCGATGTAGAGTGAGATCGCAATCATGACAGTACCGACGATGACCGAGTGGACGATGTTTCCGCGTGCAGCACCAACGATGAATGCGACGATGAACGGAATGGTCGCCAGGTCACCGAATGGCAGGACTGCGTTACCTGGAAGGATGATCGCCATAAGGACAGTGATTGGAACGAGAATCAGTGCAGTTGAAATGACCGCCGGGTGTCCGAGTGCCACCGCTGCGTCCAATCCGATGTAGATGTCCCTGTCGCCGAATCTTTTGTTCAGCCAAGTACGTGCCGATTCAGATACAGGCATGAGGCCTTCCATGAGAATTTTCACCATGCGTGGCATGAGTACCATGACCGCTGCCATCGCCATACCGATTTCGATGACTTCCCCTACGCCATATCCAGCAAGTGCCCCGATGACCGCACCGAGGAAGAGACCGATGAAGATGGATTCTCCGAATACACCGAATCTCTTCTGGATGGAATCCGGATCTGCATTCCAGTTTTTGACGCCAGGAATCTTTTGAAGTCCTTTTACGAGGAATATCCCTGGTGCGTAGGAAATTGTACTTCCTGTCGCAATGGATACACCTGGAAGGTCGTAGAATTTGCTCATCATCGGTGCTGTCCAGTCCGCCACTTTAAGTGCGACAATCTGGAAAAGTACCGCGCCGATCAGACCTTGGATGATGCTGCCTGAAACGGCATAGATCATCGCTGCCATGAATGTATAGTGCCAGAAGTTCCATATGTCCACGTTCATTGTCTTTGTCGTTTTCGTCAGAAGCATGACGACGTTGACAATCAGGCCGAGTGGAATGATGAACGGTGCCACAACAGATGCCCATGCGATGGATGATGTTGCCGGCCAGCCGACATCAAGTACGTTCAGACTGACACCGAGCCGCTCAACCATGCCTTGTGCAGCCGGCCCCAGGTTATTGACGAGCAGGTCGATGACGAGGAAGATACCGACGAATGCAACCCCGATGGTCAGACCGGATCGGAATGCTTTCCCTGGCTTCTGTCCAAAGAACAGACCGAGCAGGAATATGGCAACCGGCAGTATGACTGTTGCACCGAGATCTAGAAATCCTTGTATAAAATCAACAAAACCTTGCATGTGATGTTTCCCCCAGACGTTTTTATAATAATGATCGGTTCCTCATTAGCGAGAAACCGAATGGGTCGATCTATTTCTTCAGTTCCTCCAGGATTTGAGCTTTCGTATCTTCAACGCCGATGCCTGTGAGGAAGTTTCTTGCATTGATGACCGGGAAGTCGTATTCCTTCTGCGTCATCGCTGTAGTGACCAGCAGGTCTGCTGAATCTGCATAGGCACCAACTTCCGAGATCTTGATCTGCTTGAGATCCACTTTGATGTTATTGTCTTTCGCGAGTTCCTCGATTGCGTTGTTGACCACTGTTGACGTTGCGATTCCTGCTCCACATGCTACCAATACTGTTTTCATATTATCCATCTCCTTAAAATGTAAAATCGAGTTTATTTTTTAATACTTCAACAATTTTTGTCTTATCTGTTTCGTTCACGAGATACTTGAGAGTATCCTCATCCCTGAATACCTGCATCAGTCCCTGCAGCAGACTCAGCTGCGAATCGGACTTGTCCATTGCCAGCATGAAGACCAGCTCTACATCCACCTTTTCGTTCGGATCTCCCATCATCCCGAATGCCACCGGATTTTTCAGTACGGCTACGCTGATCGTCTTTTTGATGACGTGTTCGACGTCCGTGTGCGGAATGGCGACAGAAACGCCGCCTGTAGGGAGTCCAGTGGCAAATTCCTCTTCTCTTTCGATGACTGCTTTCAGGTAGGAATCCCTGATCAGTCCTTTTTCTTCGAGATTATTTGCCATGGCTGTCAAAACCGCTTCTTTTGAATCCGCTTCCAAATCTAAAAGAATGATGGACTCATCAAAAACCATATCTTTCATATTCTAAACTCCCTTATCACTATTCAACCGAATGTTTTTGTAGTACTTTGCAGATTTCCTCATCTGTCTGTGCATCAAATAAAGCCTTGCGTCCATTTTTGGACTGTGCCAGATCTTTCAGCTGAAGCAGTGCTTTCAGATGCTGCTCCTTATCCACCGCAGCAATGACTACGATGACGTGAATGACTGCACCTGCAAATTCGATTCCCGCATCCACCTTCAGCAGGCTCATCGACACAGTGTTGACGCCGTCCTCGGGTGCAGCATGCGGGATGGCAACGCCTTCCCCAAGGATGATGTATGCATTATCTTCGGTGTTCTGTTCGACCATCTTCTCGACATAGCGCTGTTCGATATGTCCGCTGTCGACCAGTGGTGCCGCACATTGCCTGATTCCTGCTTCGAATGACGGTACCGACTGTGCCAGTGAGATGCGGTCAGCGGTAATCAGTTCATCGAGCGTATAGGAAGCGGCGCCGTTATGGCCGGCATCTTTACTGTTCTCATTACTGATGTACCGTTGCAGATCTTTCGACAGCTGGTTTTCATTCTTCACATCCGCATGCTTTCTGACGATTTCCATGATCTCCTCGACATTAATCTCATGTGCGGTATAGCCTTGTACTTCAAGCATGACCTGGCGTCTGAGACGATTCTTTTCTTCCCGCTTGAGGTAGGAGCTTGCAAGAAACAGCTTCTTCTCGGTCTCAAGGAAGACAGGGGAGAAGATGATGTCGAAGTCGAGCGTATACTCATAGAATTCACGTACCGACAGCGAATCGAGAAAAACGAATTCCGGGAACAGTTCCTTCAGTTCGGTAAACATCAATCTCGAAACGGAAACCCCTTTCGGACAGACGACAATCGCTTTCGTCTTCTGTCTGAGGCTTTCACCCTGCCTGCGCATCCAGCCGCCGATCAGCATCGTAAGATAGGCAATTTCATTTTCCGGGATCCTTGTACCGATCAGCGTCTTGAGCGGCACTGTGGACTGCCCGATCAGGTGAAAGAGCTCCTTATAGTCCTGCAGGATGAAATTTTTGACGTCCCCCACTTCGGTAAGATGATACTTGATGCGGTAGTAGGCGGGCGTCATATGCAGCAGCAGCTTATCCAGCAGTTCGTCCCGCTCCTGAAGGGTAATGCAGGCTGTATTCTCAAAAATTCTGAGCATGTCCTCGAGCGCCTGCTTCAGATGCGGAATGCTCTCTTCCGTCAGCCGGTCCGCCCAATATACGTTTGTTGAAAGCAGATGCAGTGTAATGAACAGCCGCTCCTGCTCCGAAATATCCGTATCGTGAAGAATTTCTTCTGCTGCCTGAAATTCCTTGGTGTGCGAAATCTCCTTGTAGCCGATCTTGAAGGATTCGATTGTGTTGCCCTGGCGGATTCTGCGAAGGACAAGCAGCAGGTCGAAAGGCATGATCAATACTTTTTCATCTGTAAACTTCAAGTTCAGTTTCTGCTCGACACTTTCAATCCTCGATGCAATCTCAGCCAGCTCAGAGCCCTCGATACCGACAAGCGACCTGATCCGCTCCTCACCGCCATTCATCTGGACCAGCGTGTCGAGGACATTGAAAAGCAGCTTGCGGATGTGGAACTCTTCACCCTCGACGAAATATCCATCGATTCTTGAATACTTGATTTCGAGGCTGTAATCCGATGCCAGCTCACGCACTTTCTTGAAATCGTTCAAAATTGTGTTCCTGCTGACATCAAGCTCTAATGCAAAATGATTCAGTGACAGTTCTTCTTGGCTTCCAAGCAGCATCAGCAGAATCATGTACTGCCTCTGGTGCTCTGAATAGATGTTCGTTTCAGCAGCTGACACTTCATGATCATACCTCAGGTTCGTGATGACCGCCTGGTTGATGATGAAGTTTCCCTGGCTGTTCCTTTCTATGCTCGGGAGGTTTTTGGATGCGATGAATTCGTTGATCTTCTTGAAACTGTAGCCGAACTGACGACGCGTAAGATTGTACTTCTGTTCCAGCTCCTTACTCGTTACGCCAGGACTTTTCAACAATTCATCCAGTATGCTTACACTTCTCTCATCCAGTTGCATGTGCCCATTGCTCCTTCCCGTTAATTAAAATATACCAGCCAGAGACTAATATTTGTACACCATTACGGCACAATTAAAGTGCCATGTATTGTACACCCTTGTGATTGAGTATAGCGGAACGGTTGCATAGACCATTGCTTGCAAGCTTTGACCTTATGAAAATGCACAAAAATAAAGACAGCTCATTAAGAGCTGTCTCCTATAGAATACTCTAGGTCGGCACTTCCTCTTCCACTTCAATCAGATAGGAGAGTGCGGTATCTTTTATCGGAATATCGACTTTGCCATTCAGTGCATCGACCGCAACGATGTCATACACACCATTTCGATCGCATGTATAGCCGATCCAGTACGGAATATGGACCAGCCATTGATCGAGTACTTCCACTTCGATCTTCTCACGTCTCTTCTCCTTGGCAAAAAGTTCCCAGTAGATGACGCGCTTTGCACTGTCTTTACCGAGTGTTTTCTGAACAGGGGAAAAGTCTGCTTCCGTCGTCTCAATTTCCAGATCCATCGGCAGAATGGCGTTCATTCCGCTCAACGGCTCAATGGCGATCCGTCCCTGCATCCCTCCTGAAACGGCGTGTGTCCTGGCTTTGTAATCAAAACACCAAAATGGCAGATACATTCTTTCAATCGAAATAAGCTTTACTGATCGATTGATCCTTTTCCACCAGTTTGAATGGAGGAAGTCGTTCATCATGAAAGTTGCTTCTTTCTTATCAATAATAGGCTCTAAATAGTTGACCATGATCCAACCCCCTATAAGCTCTGCAAGTAGAGCAGGAATGCGATGACGACGAAGAAGTAGATGATGAGGTAGAGCGGCCATCTTTTTGTGCTTCTTTCCTCTTTCACGTCTTCCACAGCTTCTGCTTTTTCTGCACGTGTGGCAAGGTCACTCTGCACCTTATGGCTCGTGCGTGTAAGGATCAATCCATCGAGTTTCTCCTTAGGCGGTGCGGGTGCCAGCAGGCTGACAGCATAACCGACAGCAACAGCGACTACGGCACCGACCATGTTGTTCCACAGCCAGGAAATTTCTGCGAATGCTGTAACTGCCCAGACCGAGAGCATCCCGGCGATGACACCGATGAAAGCACCAGTGCCGTTTACCCGTTTCGTGAATATTGCCAGGATGAACACACCGAGCAGTGCACCGTAGAAATATGAACCGATCTGGTTGACCGCTTCGATGACTGGTCCCAGATTGCCTGCGAAGAAGGCAAAGATTGTTGCATAGATGCCCCAGAAGATGGTCGCATAACGTGAGGCTTTCAAATAATGTTCTTCCGATGCATTTTTCTTGAAGAATTTACTGTAGAAATCTCGGACCGATACGGCGGACAATGAGTTCAGTGCGGAGTCGAGACTGGACATTGCGGCAGCAAATACGCCTGCCATGATCAGCCCTGAAATACCCATAGGCAGCTGGTTGACAACAAAACGCGGGAACAGTTCATTCAGGTTTTCAACATTCGGATCGCCTGCATATTGATAGAAGATGTAAAGGAGTACACCGATCAGGATGAAAAGGAGCATCTGCGGAATCAGCAGGACACCGCTTAGAACGAGGGAGAGCTTGCTTTCGCGGATGGACTTGCTGGTCAGTACTCTCTGTATCTGGCTCTGGTCTGTACCAAAGTAGGCCGCATGCAGGAAGAATCCGCCGATGATGCCTGCCCAGATGCTGTATTCGACCGATAGATCAAATGAAAAATCCAGTGATTGAAGCATGCCGGTCTGTGCTGCGGTATTCATCACTTCGCCCCATCCACCAGGCACGTCCTGGAAGATGACATACACACTTAGTATTGCGCCGATCCACAGGACGAACATCTGGATGACATCTGTCCAGATGACGGCGCTGATGCCACCGAGTACGGTGTATGATATCGCGATGACTGCCATGATGATGATGGTCCACGTAATGCTCAGCCCCGTCACGACCGATAGGACAAGTGCCGGCGCATAGAGGACGACACCCGTCGCAAGTCCGCGGGCGATCAGGAACAGACCGGCGGTCAATGTTCTGGTCTTCACGTCGAAACGCCGTTCCAAGTATTCATAGGCAGTGTAGACTTCGGTCTTATAGAAAAAAGGAACGATGGTGGCAATGAGAAAGGCCATCGCCAGTGGTACGTTGATGTAGGTCGCCATGCGGGTCAGACCCCCGTCATATCCCCACCCCGGCGCACCGATGAAGGTGATGGCACTGGCTTGTGTCGCCATGACCGAAAGACCGATTGCCCACCATGGAATGCTCCGGCCGCCGAGGAAGTAGTCCTCCGTTGATTTCTGCTTCTTCCCGAAAGACGCTCCAACAAGCGCGGTACCTAGTATATAGACAATAAAAATCGAATAATCGAGTAAAGTGAAATTCTCCATTTATAAACCCTTCTTTCTTTATCTAGATTTATAGATTTCCATACAGCGGCTGCTTATTCTCCCAGGGAACTCGAGATATTCCATAGCGGCTTTCAGCATCATCTATAATGGGAAGGATTCATGGTGCCAGTCACAAGTCTGATGTCGTATTCAATTCTTCTTCAGCCACATCGCCTGATATGGCTCAAGCTGCAGCACGGCTTCCTCTGCTCCATACGTTGCTTCTCCAATCGCATCCTTGAGATTGTCGGTGCCAAGTTCCCCTTTCAAAGTGTCCAATGAAATCTCAACTCGTTCTCCCGAAACATTGATGAGCGCAAGCAGCTTATCCCCTGTCTTTTCATAAGTACGTAGAATCGCAAATAAACGTGCATCGAGGAAGCACACCTTCTGCTCTGCATTCGGATGCAGCGCTTTTTCAGATTTGCGTTTTTTAATACTCTGCATCAGCTCATTGAAGATCTGCTCACGCAAGCTGCCTTCGAGTTGGATTTCCTGCTCGAGTTGTTCAACAGACAGTTTTTCACGATTGATGGAACGGTATCTGCCAGTGGACTCGACGCCTTTCTGATCATTTTCAGAACCGAGCAGGCTATGGACATAGATGCCCGGCATCCCTTTGACAGAAAGCAGGATGGTCTGTGCTGCAATAAAACGCGCCACAGCCTGGACATCGGAATCCCCTTCTCTTTTCAATGCACTGAAATAGTTGATGTTCAGCTCATATGGGCTTTTTGTACCATCTCCATTATCCTTATAGGAGACGTACCCACCATTCTTTGCGACACTGTCGGCCATTTTCTGGACTTCCTGTTCATCTAGAATGCCTTCCACCGGACGCAGGCCAACGCCGTCATGGGAAGCGAGGAAATTGAAAAATGAAGTATGTGCACTCGTGGGTTCGAGCGCATCCGCCCACTTCGACAGATGCTCTGCATTTTCTGATAGGAAAGCGTGCAGGGTGAGCGGCGGAAGCGGGAACTGGTAGACCATGTGGGCTTCATTCCAGCCATTTCCGAAGTAGCTGATGTTATCTTCATGCGGTACATTTGTTTCAGTGATCAGAATCGTTCCAGGGGAGATCTCCTCAAGGACATCCCGCATGATCTGGATGATTAGGTGCGTCTCCTCCAGATGGATGCTCGTCGTATTTAAGCGCTTCCATAAAAATCCGATCGCATCCAGTCTCAAGTAGCGCGCGCCATGTTTAACGTATTGCGCCAGAACTTCAAGCACGGCGAGGAACAGACCTTCACTCCTGTAGTTGAGATCGATCTGGTCATGACTGAAAGTCGTCCAGACATGTCTTGCCCCTTCCAGATGATCCACCTGTGTCAGCAGAGGCAGCGCCCGCGGTCGCACGATGGAACTGTAGTCGACAGTTGGATCCGACTCGATGAAGTAGTCCTGAAACGCCGGGTCTCCTTTCAGATATCTCAGAAACCAGTCACTCTTGCTCGAAATATGGTTGATCACCGCATCGAACATGAGGTCATAATCCTCAGCAAGCCTATGCACCATTCCCCAGTCGCCGAGCTCCGGACTGACCGTCAGATAATCCTGGACTGAAAATCCATCATCGGATGTGTAGGGATAAAACGGAAGCAGATGCACCGAGCTGATCGTATCGCCAACATACTTCTCCAGGAACTTCCTCAGCGTCTCCAAAGGCTTTTCCCCATCACTTTTAATGGAATCACCATACGTGATCAGCATGACATCCTTCTCATCCACCCACTCTTTCGTCTGGCCGTCCTGTCTATAAGTGCTCATGAGGTCCTGAATCCCTTTGGAAATCCTGTCTCCTTTCTCTTTTCCATAAACTGCGTAAAGGTTGTTCTCGATCCTGTCCAGAGTTCTAGTATCCATCTGTCCCCTCCTTTATGCACTCTCTTCCATAATAAAGAATATTCTGAATATATTCAACTGGGTATGATTGTCAAAACATTGCTTACTGGAGGTTTTCTTGAAAATGAAAAGCATCATGACGCTTCCAATGGGACACCTTTCGCATAATGAAATAACCGGTTCTCTGATGCAACTTGAAGTGTAGCGCACACTTAGGCTTGAGCAAATAAGCGCAAACGCTGAATGACGCCCTGAATTTTCAGAGCGTCATTCGTTTTCCATATGAATGATTCCAGGTTTTTATTATCAGAAATAATCCGCTATCTATATATTATCCCTACACATAGCCTCTTCTCATTCTATGCTCCACCTTATCGATGATGTACGTAAGCAGGACGCATATGCCCCAGTACACAAGTGCTGCTGCGACGAAGGCTTCCAGATAGCTGAAGCTCTGTGCGCCGACGAGCCTTGCCTGCGCAAATATATCCACGACCGTCACGAGGAAGGCGAGCGACAGTGCTTTGATGATGATCAGGAACGCACTCAACGTATCTGGCAGTGCCTCCATCATGACTTGTGGGATGATCACTTTCCTCAGTGTCTGGGTTCTGCTGTAGCCGAGCGACTGGGCCGCTTCGATCTGATTCTTATCCAGTGAATGCAGTGCCCCCCTGATGATCTCCGACTGAAAGACGGAGTAGCAGATGCTGAATGTCACGATGACGATGGCCGTGGAATTCAGACTCGATGGGTCGAGGGCGACATTGAACAGCCCGAGGAACCATGCCGACACAAGCGGCAATGAATAATAGACCAGGTACAGGAGCACGACGTTCGGTGTGCCGCGCAGAAATGACTGCAGGACACCGATGACCTGCTTGACAACCGGTATGCCGAGACTCTGGATGTATGTGATGGTTGCGCCGAGCATGAAGGACAGCACTAGGATGATGAGCGCCAGAAGCAGTGTCTTCGGAACAACTTTGAGGATTTCGATGAAACTTTCGAAAACGGTCATGATATCAAACACTGTAGCCCGCCTCCTCTTCCTTCAACTTGTATCCTGTCTTTTTGAGCACCTTCTTCTTCCGCCGTTCAAGCAGTCTGATGATCTGCTCGGATATCATCGAGATGCCCCAGTAGATGAGGGCCACTGTCAGGAACACTTCCACCTGCTTCATTCCAAAAGTGTCTCCGCTCATTATGGTCGCCATTCCCATGATGTCCACTACCCCGATTGCGAAAACGAGGGAACTGTCGTGGATCAGATGAATGATTGCATTGCCGAGACCCGGCAACGCAATGGGTGCCATCTGGGGAATGACGACTGTCTTCATTTTCTGGAACGGTGTATAGCCGAGACTCTCCGCTGCTTCATGCTGCCCTTTTTCGATGGCCAGGTAGGCCGGTCTCAATACTTCCGACATATAGGCACCATTGAAGACGATCAGGCAGGCCACTGCAGCCGTGATGGCATCGATGTTCGTGATGTCAAACCCGACCAGCTGCAGCAGCACCGGCAATCCGAAGAAGAACAGGAACAGCTGCAGCAGTATGGGCGTACTCCGGGTGAAGGAAATATACGCCCCCATCAGCTGGCTGAGGACAGGAATCTTCCTGATCCGTATCGCAGCCACCAGAATGCTGAGCAGCAGTCCGAATATGGCCGACAGTACGACAATCAGAAGCGTGATGGGAATCACCGATAGGAACCGCGGAAATAATCCTATCATATATTGAATGTCCATGACTGGTCCTCCTCCTCTTCACTCATTACCTCTACTCCGCTTCGTACTGAAGGATGTCTTCCCCGTAGAATTCATTCGACAGCTCTGAGACGACACCTTCTTCTTTCAATTCTGCCAATGCCTCGCTGACCTTATCACGGAGCGCGACATTCTCTTCTGAATCATGGATCAGGAAATAGGTGGGATTGATTTCGACCGGCTCTGTCACGTGGATATCGAGCCCCGCTTCTTCAATGATCTCCTGCTGGCCCAAGTTCGATGGATTAACGAACGCATCATACACACCGTCGTTCACTTCCTGCAGACGGTCTGAAGTGGGAATGCCGCCGTCTGAAGTATCGAATTCAATCTGATTATCCGGGTGCTCTTCGTTATAAGCATTCAGCAGATTGTAGACACCGCCCGTCGGTGTCACCGGGACGACCTTCTTGCCTGCGAGGTCGTCAAGACTCTCGATTTCACCCGCCTGGTCACCTGTGGCGAAAATTTTCATCAGGCTTGGTCCGTTGCTCTCGTCGGGGATCAGGTAACTTTCTTTCCTTTCATCGGAAAGGATCAGACCCTGGGCAAGCAGATCGTACTGCCCGGTATCGAGTCCGATTTCACCTGCACTGTCACTGGCACCTTCGATATTGAATTCGTAGTCTTCCAGCTTTTCATCAACGGCCCTTAGCAGTTCGACCTCATAGCCTGTCAGTTCTCCATCGTCACCAACATAGCTTAATGGACGGGAAGATGAAGACACAGCAACTTCCACCGTCTTGACCGCTTCGCCCTCTTCTGAACTTGCTGCACTCTCTTCTCCGCCGCATCCTGCCAACACCAATAGTAATGCCATGAAAGACGTCAGTAATAGTAATTTTCTCATTGTATGTTTACCTCCTATATAATTGAATTAATGACTTGCCGTATAGAACTTGCGCAGGAACTGCTGGGTCCGCGCATGATTCGAATGCCTGAATATCTGTTCCGGCGGCCCTTCTTCTGCCACCTTGCCCGCATCCATGAAAATCACCCGGTCGGATATATCTTCGGCGAACGACATTTCATGGGTCACGAGGATGATCGTCATTCCGGAACCCGCAACTTCACCGATCGTCTTCAGCACTTCACCGACCAGTTCAGGATCCAGTGCCGAAGTCGGTTCATCGAACAGGATCACTTCCGGTTCCACAGCCAGCGCCCGGGCAATGCTCACGCGTTGCTGCTGACCGCCGGAGAGCTGGTGGGGATAGGCATCCGCCTTCGCTTCGAGGCCCACCCGATCGAGCTCAGCCATGCTCTTATCCCGCGCCGTCGCCTTCGATTTCTTCTGAACTACAATCTGGGCATCCATGACATTCTCGAGAACCGTCTTGTTCTTGAAAAGATTGTACTGCTGGAACACCATCGCCGTCTTCCGCCTGAGGGCGAGCGTCTCCTTTTTGGTGATTGAACCATAATCATATGTATCGCCACCCAGCGTGATACGGCCGCTCTCGGGCTTCTCCAGCAGATTGATGCACCGAAGCAGACTGGTCTTTCCTGTACCACTCGGTCCAATGAATGTGACCACTTCACCCTTTTTGACTTCCAGGTTTATGTCATCGAGTACTTTGCTGTCGCCAAATGACAGATCCAGATGCTCTATATTCAGCATTTTGCACACCCACTTTCACTGTATATTCAGAATAATAAAAAATGATATGCTCCATTATAGCTTTTATTTCCTACTTGTCAAATATGAATTTAAAGTATAATATTACGCTTTTCTATTGAAAAACGATGGGTTTGATGGAATAATGAAATAATTCTTACGCTACAGATATGGTTTAGAGAGGAGCATCACTTTGGATACATTACAGGATCTTGAAATGAACGAACGCTTCCAACTGATAGAAGAAACAGCCAAACAATTCCAGGAGACTTCACAGGAACATGATGAGAATATCACTTTTCCTTTCGAAAACTTCGAAGCACTGAAGAGGATCGGCTACCCGCAGCTATCCGTGCCGGCAGAATACGGCGGAGGCGGCATCTCACTGCATGAACTGATGAAGCATCAGGAGATCATCGCGAAATATGATGGGGCTACCGCCCTATCCATCGGATGGCATATGGGCATCATCATGGATATTGGAGAGAAGAAAGCCTGGAAGGAAGGGAAGTATAAAAAAGTTGTGGCTGATGTAATCGAAAATGGTGCCCTCATCAACAATCTTGCGACAGAACCCGCCACAGGCAGTCCGACAAGAGGCGGCAGACCCGAAACCACCGCTAGAAGAGATGGCGATGAGTGGGTGTTGAACGGCAGGAAGACATTCGCCACACTGTCACCGATATTGAAATATGCCGTCGTCAGTGCGTCCATCGAAGGCAGTGACGAAGTCGGGAACTTCGTCGTCGATACCGCACTCAAAGGCGTCCAGGTCGATGAGACATGGAACTCCGTCGCCATGCGCGCAAGCGGCAGCCATGACTTCATCATGAAAGATGTCAGAGTCCAGGAAGAAGACCTCGTCTCCTTCAGGACACCAGGCAGAAAAGCACCCGCAGGATGGCTGCTCCACATCCCGGCATGCTACCTCGGCATCGCACGTGCTGCACAGGATTCAGCTTTGGAATTCGCAACCACCTACTCCCCCAACAGCATCAAAGGCACCATATCAGAGCTGCCGAACGTCCAGGAGAAGCTTGGACGTATCGAGATGCTGCTGATGGAATCAGAGTACTTCCTCTATTCCGTCGCCAGACAGTGGGATGAAAGTAATGAAGAAGAAAGAAGCAGGATGGGCAGCGAACTCGGGGCCGTCAAAACATCCATCGTCAACAAGGCAGTCGAAGCCGTCGACCTCGCCATGCGCGTCGTCGGCGCAAAGAGCCTGTCTGCAGACAACGAAATGCAGCGGTACTACAGAAACGTCCGTGCCGGCCTCCACAACCCACCGATGGACGACATGGTCATCATCGGCCTCGCAAAAAGTTCAATCGGCAGAGTGGAAAGTGCGAAGAAGGAGAAGCAGGAGATATAGCCTCAAAAAGGAATACACCAAAGTGTTCATATTGAAACTATGTGGCCCTTGAACCTGGAAATGAAATCCAGATTCAAGGGTTTGTTTTTACGGTCAGATACATATTGAGCTGAAAATTTAACATGATGACGATACCTTGATGGACGATGACCATAATCATCCGTGGTAAGCCGAACTGCAATAGGTGGGTAGAAAGACCCTTCATCCTGTTCAATTTAAAATGAATGCGGTAGAGTTATACCTGAAGACACATCTGTCCTTTACAGCAGAGTGGCCAGGTCGTCGAATATGTGACCGTTTGAATATGAAAGCATCGAAGAAGGGGTATAAACCATAAAGTTTGACCAGACGATGCATGAGCCGGACAAATAGATATATGTATTAATAAATCCATACACAACACGCACCAACTATTTTCTACTATGAGGAGATGTCTCGAATGCCACAAAAAAGCGTACTGATCATCGGCGGAGGACTCGGAGGTCTATCCGCGGCCATTTCCCTGACCCAGAAGGGATATGATGTATCATTATATGAGAAGAATGATCACCTGGGAGGAAAGGTGAACCGTCTGGAGCAGGATGGTTTCGGCTTTGATCTCGGTCCTTCGATTCTGACCATGCCGAAAGTGTTTGAAAAGCTCTTTACTGGAAGTGGAAAAAGGATGGCGGACTATGTGCCAACAATCAGACTGGATCATCAATGGCGTTCTTTCTTTCCTGACGGCAATGTGATCGACCTGTATGAAGATATCAATGACATGCAGGAGAAGAATGCGTCACTGTCTGATAAGGACATCAAGGAATATAAGAATCTGCTCGTCTACTCCAAGAAGCTCTATGATACGACCGAGAACAGCTACTTCAAAGGTGTCGATGAGGCGAGGGATATCATGAAATATCAGAGCCTGTTCAGCGCATTGAAGGGCTTTGATCTATTTTCAACGGTGCATCAGGCGATCGACAAGCGCATCAGCAACACGCAGCTGAAGGATATGCTGTCCTACTTCGTCAAATATGTCGGTTCCTCTCCCTACGATGCACCTGCAGTACTGAATATGATGATCTATATGCAGCATGACCAGGGCGCGTGGTATGTACCGGGCGGAATGGGCAATCTGGCCAAAGGTCTGGTACAGCTTGCCGAGGAGATCGGTGTGACGCTCCATACCGGCAAGCATATTACCGAATTGCGTAACACGCAGGGCAGAATCACCGGTGCTGTCCTCAGTGATGGTACGGAATTGAATGCGGACTACTACGTTTCCAATATGGAGGTCCTACCGACCTACGAAAAGCTGATCGGGGAAAATAAAGACTTCACCCGCAAGCTGAGAAAGAAATTCGAGCCTGCGAGTTCCGGTCTTGTCATGCATCTGGGCGTAAAGAAAAGCTATCCTCAGCTTGGCCACCACAATTTCTTTTTCGCGGAGGATATGAAGCGGCAGATGCATCGCATATTCCATCGCCATGAGCTGCCGGATGACCCCGTCATCTATCTGGTCAATGTCAACAAGACAGACCCGGACCAGGCACCGCCGGGACATGAGAACCTGAAAGTACTCCCCCACATCCCGTATATCCAGGATGAGCCTTTTACATCCGAGGACTATGAGCGCTTTGCCGAACAGACACTCGACAAGCTTGAACGCATGGGTCTAACGGATCTGCGCGAAAACATTGTCACGAAAGATGTCTGGACGCCGGAGGACATCGAGCGGGTATACAGCTCCGACCGTGGCGCAATCTATGGCACCTTATCCGATCGCAAGAAAAATAAAGGATTCAAGCACTCGAAACAGAGTGAACACTATGACAATCTCTACTTTGTCGGCGGTACGGTCAATCCCGGCGGCGGAATGCCGATGGTCACATTGAGCGGCCAACATGTATCCGACAAGATCGCCGAAAGGGATGCTGAAGAGGGCTGATGCTCTCATTTAAAATAATGATGTCTGTTTTAAAACTGGTGCTGCAATAGACTTCCGTAAATAATGAAGGTGTTTAGGAGGTGCATACATGCAAGTGTTCTCATTTTCGCTTTTCTGGACCATCGTCATCGACATAGCTGCCTGGGCCTTCTTCCATCTGGCCATTTCAGCCCTCTGTCTGAGGCTCCCGCTCGCAACTTTTCAGAATGAGGCGTTCTGGTCCCGCATCTATCCATGGGAAAAATCAGGGGCGCTTTGGGACCGGCTGTTTCGGGTAAAGGCATGGAAAGGCAGACTGATCGACGGCGCCTCCCTGTTCAGAAGCGGATACCAGAAAAAAACACTGCATGGCACCGGCAGGGAGGATCTGCAGACATTCGCCGAGGAGACGGAACGGGCCGAGCTGACCCACTGGCTCTCAATACTGCCCGCCCCACTGTTCTTTTTATGGAATCCCCCTATGGTGGGATGGCTGATGATTGTATATGCCGTTGTTTTCAATCTCCCCTTCATCATCACCCAGCGGTACAACCGCGGACGCATCAAAAAAATGCTGTCGTGACAAGAAAGCTTCCATTTTTAAAAAATATTGAACAGTAACAGACACGACCGAATATGTATTCAGGGAACGAGGTATAGGCATGACAAAGAAAGTGATCGTCATCGGTGCAGGCGTGTCAGGACTGGCAAGTGCCATCAGACTGCAGCACGCCGGCTATCAGGTGGAAATACATGAAAAGGACTATACTCCGGGCGGAAAGATGAACCGTATCGAGCAGGATGGCTATCAGTTCGATCTCGGGCCAAGCATCGTCATGATGCCGGAAGTCTACCGGGAGATATTCGAGCTTTGTGGGCGTGACCCGGATGACTATATTCCGATGGAGAAGCTGGACCCCATGTACAGGGTGTACTTCAGCGACAGACCGGATACACCCATCGACGTCTCGTCTGATCTGACTGAAATGACGAGAACGATCGAATCCATCAACAAGCCGGATGTCGAGGGGTTTCTGCACTATATGAGTGATATCTATAAAGGCTATACATTTGCCATGGACAGTATCCTCAAGCGGTCGTTCCACAAAAGAAGTGACTTCTATAATCTTCCGATGTTCAGAAAAGCACCGAAAGTCAGACTGGTGGGGACAGCCGATCGTTTCATCGGCAGATATATAAAAAGCGAACGCCTGAAGCAGATTCTCGGCTTCCAGACATTATACATAGGCGTCTCTCCGTTCAGCGGTCCTTCTTTCTATTCGATGATTCCGATGATCCAGTTCCTCTACGGCATATGGTTCATCAAAGGTGGCATGTATACAATGGCGACTGCCATGGAGCGGCTCTTCAAGGAGCTTGGCGGAGAGATCCTCTACGGGAGCCCGGTGCAGGAAATCGCCATCGATGACCAGCAGGCCACTGGAATCATCGTCGATGATAGAAAAATCGATTCAGACTATGTCGTCTGCAATGCGGACTTCCCGTATGCCATGAAAACCCTGGTGAAACAGCCCGAGGCCAAAGGGAAATTCACCGACAAGAAGATTGATGGCATGAAATACTCCTGTTCCGGCTTCCTGCTCTATTTGGGGATGGACCGGAAATATGAAGATGTCGAGCGTGTCCATAACTTCATTTTCAATGAATCACTCGAGAAGAACATGAAGGATATCTTTGAAGGGAAGAAACTCGAGCACGCCTCCTTCTATGTCTATGTGGCATCGAAACTCGATCCAACACTTGCACCCGAGGGAAAGGATGGACTATATATCCTGATGCCCGTATCCGATCTCGATACGGCGGACTATGAGTGGAATGACGAGACGGTGCAGTACTACCGTACATACATTCTCGAAACCTTGAAGAAAATACAGGGATTTGAAAATATCGAGCAGGAGATCGTCACGGAAACATGCTTTACACCACTGGATTTCGAGTCCAGGTTCAATGCATACAACGGTTCTGCCTTCGGGCTGCAGCCCACCTTGTCCCAGAGCATCCACAAGCGTCCGCAAAGCAAATCACCAAGCTGTTCCAATCTGTATTTCACAGGCAGCAGCACCCATCCGGGCGCAGGTGTCCCGATTGTCCTACTATCGGCCGGAATTGCTGCTGATGCACTGATTGAGGACGATAAGGGCTGATTGTGGTACTATTCCAATTACGAAAATAAAGACGTCACACATCCAATCATTGAATTGAAAGGGGAAGATACTTTTGATGGTCAATATATCGCTCGGGCTTCTGGCAATCGGTGCCGGAGCACTCATGTTCTGGTCGCTGCCCCTGCCAAGGAGCCGGGATGAAAACACCGAATACCCTTCCCTGTCCATCATCATTCCTGCAAGAAACGAAGCGGAGCGGATTCCTCATCTGCTGAGAACATTGCAGGAACAGAAATACAAGTCCTTTGAAGTGCTGGTTATTGACGATGACTCCACCGATGATACCGTCTCTGTTGCAGAAGCCTATGGGGCAACAGTACTGCCGAATGAATCCACAGAAGAAGGCGCAGGAAAGTCGGCAGCTTGTTGGCATGGCGTCCAGCATTCGAAAGGACAGTGGCTGCTGTTCCTGGATGCCGATACCCGGTTCTCAAGCCCCGACAGCCTTGGCCATCTGCTGGCACTGTATCAGCGAAAAGGCGCAAAGGGCATCCTGTCCCTCCAGCCTTTCCATCACATTGAAAATCTGTACGAAAACCTTTCCGCCATCTTCAACATCATCGTGATTGCTGGAATGAACAGATTCACTGTATGGGGAGACCGGTTTGAACCCGCCGGCTCTTTCGGCCCCTGCATTTTATCCGACAGGGACGACTACTTTTCAACCGGCGGACACAAGAAGATCCAGACAGCCATCATGGACGACCTGGCACTGGGTCAGGCGTATCTCGATAAAGACCTGCCCGTACATTGCATGGGCGGCAAGGGCGTCATCTCTTTCCGCATGTACCCGGAAGGCTTCAGAAGCCTGGTGGAAGGCTGGTGCAAAAGCTTTGCGCTCGGTTCTCAGTCCACACATCCGGCCGTGATGCTCTTGACCATCATCTGGATTGCCGGCAGTTTCATAACCGGCGGCGCACTGATCTCATCGCTCATACTGATGAATCCAGTGGACATCGTGCTTACTGGCATACTGTATCTGCTCTATGGCCTTCAGACCATGGTATTCGCCAGAAGATGCGGTAATTTCAAGCCGATCATCTTCCTCTTCCATCCCATCCTGTTCTCATTCTTTGCAGGCATATTTGCGTACTCCATCTTCCGGGTACACGTTCTGCGTTCCGTGAATTGGAGAGGACGGAAAATAAATATCAAATAAGATTTCAGTCATCCGTTCCCTTCCTGATGAATACTAGATAAAAAGCGAGGTCAGCTGTCCATGTACAAAGTCCTGTTTGCGAAACTGCTGCGAAGCCTTCCGAATAAATCCGCAAAAAATCCGACGGTCGATCAGCCGCCTTTGAAAGTCAGAAAAGATTTCCTGGTTGAAACATCCATTGAACCGACACAGGTTTCACTCTACTATCCTTTGGAAGCAAGACAGGAAAAGTACCCCGTCTACATCAATATCCATGGGGGTGCCTTCATAATGAACGATAAGGAGATGGATGACCCCTACTGCAACTACCTGGCTAATGAGACAGGATGTGCCATCCTCAATATCGAATATGTGAAAGCCCCCGAGTACCCTTTTCCAAGCGCCATTCAACAAAGCTATGAAGTGCTCCAATGGCTGAAGGAAGAAGCGGATAATCTTCAAATCGATTCCAACAAAATAATGGTGGGCGGCCAGAGCTCAGGCGGAAACATTGCCGCCGCCCTGTGCCTACATCTCGCAAGCAAGCAGGAAAAACAGCCACTCCTCCAGTACCTATCCTGCCCGATGCTCGATTTCGTCACACCGCACGCAGAGAAGCCGGAGCCAGGCATATTCCGCTCACAATTTCCACAAGCCGCAAACTTCTTGAATATGAGCTATGTGCCCGAAGAAGAAATGGCGAGGAATCCCCTCGCCTCCCCAGTCTATGCCGACGTAACCGACACCCTCGCCCCTGCACTCATCATCATTGCCGAGCATGACGCCTTCAGAACAGAAGCCGAAAAATATGCCAAGAAACTAAAAGCAGCAGGCGTAGAAGTTCAAGATGAAATTTTCACAGACTGCAAGCATGCCTTTACACATCTTGGACCAAAAGAAAAAGCCCAGGAAGCCTGGGCACTGCTGGCACGGAGGATCAAGGAAGTTTCAGAGGGTTGATATCAATATAATAAATGGTGACCCTCCTAAAAAAGGGAATATACTTGTTGTTTGTGATTGGATATCATTGCAATTTTGAGTTCAATTACACCTACTGTCTTATTGCGAAACACATACTCCACGTTAAAAAAGCCCTGGATCAGAGAGAAAATCTGATCTAGGGCTCATCATTACTTATTTGTTTTATAGAATACTAGATAAAGACCTCACACACGAACCCCGTATTCATTCAGCAATACCCACTCCAGCTCCTTCAAATCACTATTGAGGAACTGATCCACTTTAATTTTTATATCTTCATGCAGTTTTTCCTGATCGAGTTCATAAATGTCATTGTAATTAAGGATATTTTTCAAATACATCGCCGTATAGGCGGAAGTCAGCTTCTTGTTCCTTCCTCTGAAATAATCCGGGTTAAATGAAACAACTTCATATAACTTGTTTCTTACGTTTTCGTCTCCAGGTCCGATAATCAGCTTGATTCTCAGCCCTTTTGTTGTATTCTGGAATTCGAAAAGTAGTATCCTTCCACTCGAAGTCCAACCGGATCCTTCATTTGGAATCTTCTGATCTAAACTTTTCGTCGTAAAACGAATTAATCCTTTGTTACTGTCGTCCAATATCAGTTCATCATCCGCTTCAATCATTTCTCGCAGAGTGCCAGCTATATCAGACTGTACATCCGGCTTGTATTCGAATATCAAGTCGAGAGCACGCTTGTGCTTGAAATAGATTTCCTGGCATATTTTTTCAATCTCGTTATCTCCCACAACGTACCTCCTGAGTGTATCTATGTACTGTTCAATAAAATGCTTTACACTTGTTTCCATCATATTCTGTTTCAGGATTAGAGCAGATTCTATCATTTCCACAATCTGACGGTAGTTCATGCTCATCCACACATCCGGATTGCTGGCATCATCCCCAAAAGGCGTTAGATAGATGAACAGTTTCTGATATTCCGGATACTCATTCTCTACGATATCCTGATACTTCTTCAACTGGTGTGCGGATTCCTTGCTCCAAACCTTGTTCTCGATAACAAGCATCAGCTTGTTTGTTTCAGAAATGGCGAGCAAATCTATATTGCGCCACTCTCTCCTGACGACCAGATCATGATAGTCCCTTAACAAAAGCTTCAAAGGATCATGGCCTTTCAGCTCAACATCATAATTGCGGGTGACTTCCTGTATGATTTTTGAAATGAAAGTCTCTCCTATCCCATGCTGCTCATTGGGAGACATCAGCCACCCCAGTATATTGCTGTGGCGGATTTCCGTATTGACGATGCCCAGCGTTTCAAAAGCATTGAACTTTGAAGTCTTCTCCTCTATTCGATTGAGGTCATTGATATCCATCAGGAAATCTTGAAGTGCTTGTTTATCTTCGTTGACTCGTTCTCTTTCCAATCTTTTGCCCTCCATATTTCTTGCGGTGCAAATTCTATTATTATAACCTAACTATTCACAATAGAAATTAAACAATCCTGATATTTTCCAGTTTAAATTAAGAATCAACCGGATACTTCTCTCTATTCTTCTTTAACTTCCTCAATATTGCTTCATTCATATCGATATTCAAATCATCCGCCAACATTAATCCATATATAAAAACATCAGCTAGCTCTTCTTCGATATTTTGTCGATTTTTCTCGATGCCTTCTTCAGCAGTGATCCATTGAAAGTTTTCAAGAAGCTCAGATGCTTCCAAAGATAAGGATAAGGATAGGTCTTTGGCGTTATGATATTGTCTCCAGTTTCTTTCGTCTCTGAATTTATTTACCTCTTTAGTCAATTCATCCATCTTGTTCACCCTCTTTGTACTTCTCTGCTAAAACTTTTTTGAGTTTGTCATCACTAGCATATAAGTATAGTCCTTTTACGCCTCGTTTCATCAGAACATTAATTGAGTTAAGTATGATCTGCTCCTTCATTTCCTTCACATTGTATTCAACTTGTACCTCGGAAGAAGTTCTAAAAGCTTCTTTATCTTTATACTTTTGCGGCAGAAGTTTCAACTCCTGCTTTTCTTCATCATATGAAACGGAAGGACCTAGAATGACGCCGACATAGTTGAGGTCAAACCCTTGGATTGTATATATTGAGCCGACTTCCTTAATGGTTTCAGGGTGCTCTGCCCATGTCTCCTTATATTCGGTCCTGTTCCAGATACCTTTAAAACCTGGTTCTTGCACGTAGTATTCTGCCCCATCCTTCTTATGTTCATAATCGAAAGTTGCGACCACTCGCGACAATTGGTGCTTTCTATCTTTATCTTCAATCGCCTTGAACATTTCAGCAGCACTGTCGAAAAGCTTCAACTCATAATCCCCGGTCTTCTCTGGAAATCTTTTAACCTTCTTATCTACAAAAGAATCAATCCAGTCGACGACTTCCTGGTCAGCCTGTATTCTGAACTGATCCGTAAGTTCAAACCTTTCCACCTTGGCTCCCTTAGTCATTCCTTCAAGAAGATCGCTGGACCAGTGACTCTTTAGCTTGAGAAATTGTTTTTCATCAAATACGACTACGGTCACCTTGCTTCTCAGACTGATATCTCTGAGCTGGTTATCTCCTGTATAGCTATTATACTTGTCACTTCTGGAGAGAAGCAGATGCGCTTCATCCACAAAAGTGATATCAGCAATTTCTCGGGTCTTATCCATTTGATTGATAAAGGATGTCGGTTTCATGAAGTTCTTTTTCTTAAGATTCGGCAGACTTTCGGAAATGGATTCATAAGTCTTGATCATCTCATTATGGTTGACCAGTAAATAATTATTGGTTCCTTTCAATGCCGACTCTTCATCCTTGCTCAAGTCTTGTACCGCGTTGAATGTAGAACTCAGAACAACACTTTTCCCTGTACCCGCATCCCCTTTCACTAGAAATATCGAACGTTCACCTGTTTGTATATGTGTTTTACAAAACTCCAGTATCTCTTCTTTCAATTCCACTTGAGATTCCGATAGTTCTTTATAAGGAGATAGCTTGAATACATCCTTGTTCTGGAGATATTCCAAAGTATTGTCTACTAGTTTATCTGCCCTCAGCTTCTCCCAAAGCTCACTGAATATCTCGTTATCGTATTTGTATTTT
Organism: Salinicoccus sp. ID82-1; assembly: GCF_021991715.1. Lineage (NCBI taxonomy): Bacteria > Bacillati > Bacillota > Bacilli > Caryophanales > Staphylococcaceae > Salinicoccus > Salinicoccus sp. ID82-1. The sequence continues at coordinate 248,430 of NZ_JAGFLY010000002.1, read as the reverse complement.
TCATAGTAATTATGAGTCATTGACTTTGTCGTCTGGCTGACGTTTCTAAGAGTATACTTGTTGTCCGCTATGAAATAGTTGATCAGGTTTGTTTCAATGTTATATGTAGCAGATTGATTGAACATCTCATGTGAAACCAGCAGCACCTTATCCAGCCCCTGCTTATTTTTATCTTTGAGGTGTGCTTTCATCCTATTTCTCATCTGAACCGTCTGACCGATATACGCACTTTGTTTCTTCTTATTATTATGCAGTATGTAGACAATAGGGAAATTATTATAGTTCATGCCAGTTAAAGTTCTAATACCAATCTCATTAAAATCAAGAGCTTTCAGTTGCAAGTCGGTCATATTTCCACCTCAAACTTAAATGTTATGAATATTCTATCATACATAATAAATATTAAAGTCTCGATTGTTAAAATCGAGACTTTAATATTTATACTTCCTATTTTTTATTATCTTAGTTTTTAATTGAAGACACCATTCCCTATCTCGCTCTGAAAATAGAGTTGAAGAAACTGTAGAGAGCATCGCCTGCGATAAATCCGGCTGCTGCTGTGTACATAGTATTTTGAGCTTCTTCTCCTTTGATCTTAAGAATTGCAACTCTGATTGCCAACCCTGCAAGCACTGTCCAACCGGCGATCGGATTTACCAGCAGTAGACCAGTCGAGAATAGAATGCCCATCTGTCTTTTTGGTCCGCCAATCAGTTGGAGCAACGCACCTGGAATGGCCCATAGTACAATGGCCCATGCGACGGAGCTGTCTGCACCCGCTTCTATCGTCGCTGCGAATACATAATCGACAGGCGGTACAAGATCTTGAGCAAAATAACTGCCGTGGAACAATGCGACCATCACTATGGCGATACCAAATCCGATCAAGGAAACGAAGAACTGCATTCTTCGTCCTTCCAATTCAAACTCCAATGATTCTTTCGACCTTAAAATGAACCCTGCTTTGAAGTCATATCCCATATCTGCAAATGCGGGACCTGTCGCAGCAGTGTATCCTACAAGCATGGCAAGGGCTGGTACTGGAAATCCGAACAGGATACCTACTACCAATGAAATCAAGGAGACGGCAAATGCTGGGAACCATCCGGAGTGCATTGCAGCAATACCTACTATTATTTCAGTGATGATTGCAGCGAATGCAGCATAGACAATAAACAAGAGAACCATAGGCAAAGACATATCCGTTATCACACCTGCTATTACTGCAAGCAGTAGTGCTCCGATTATGTAGGCAACATATCCAAAGCCAAGGGCCTTACCGACATCTCTTTCGGTTCTTGTAACACTTCTATCTGGTTCAACGTCCTCATTGACCTGCATTGCTGGATCATTTTCATCTCTTTTTCTTCCTTTGCTCCCTTTAACCATCAAGTAGATGAACTGACCAAAGGCGACGAGTCCTGCACCTACCATGATACCATGTGGAATGTACGCGTCAGTCATGCTGATGCCGAATAGAAATTCCGAATATCCGCTCAGCAGTAAACCAAGACCAAACATGGTCAGGGCGATAATGTTACCAATGAATGCAACACCAAATGCGGACATTGGTATTCCAGCCATAGCACCGCCTATTCCAGCTAGGATTCCTAGCCCTAGTACGCCCGCTTTCTTCCCACCTTCATCACCGGCTTTGATAGCTTCTGCGGTTGCGATACCAGGTGGCCATGCACCTGAAGCAGGGAATACTTGTGAACCGAACATTTTATACATTATTGTACCATCAATGAGTAGAGCAATCCCTGCTCCAATGAGCATTGGGGTTATCAGTTCTGGCATACCTAATACAAACGGAACACCAATCGGTATGAACAATGTATTACCTGCACCGAATGTTGCAGCGGAAATCGCAGTTTGTATCAGGTTCTGATTATGTACTGATCTAAACTTATACAGAAAAGCAAATGGTATTCTTCCAAGCACCATTGCAAACAATGCACCGATAATGGAAGTATTGGCCGTTATCCCTAATGTAGTGATCAATTGCATCCCTATGATTGCACCCATTACAGTAAGTACTATGATTAAAATAATGAATGTAGGATCAAAAAAAATATTCCTCTGTTTTGTGTCTTTCATCTTACCCACCCCTTAATATAAATGACAGTATGTTGCCTTCTGCTTCAACCGGATCGATTACTGGTATGCCAAGCCGGTCTTTAAGTATTTCTCCAAAGCCGATAGTTACATAGCCTGTACATGCAAATACTATTGTTTCGGCTCCATCGCCTATCAATTCTTCAGCTGAAGAAATCGATTTTTCTATTGCTTCTTCCTTAAGCAAGTCAGCCGTGTTATTCACACCTTCCGGTTTTCTCCATGAAACCAGACTGTTACCCAGGATTTCTGTCATGGGAGCAGGCACTTCGTTGGCAATGGTCAGAACGCCTATCTTCCTGGAAACCATCTTCGCCATATGTGCTGCACAACTACCGGCTCCTACAACAGGAATGGTAACTGCCTGTCTAACTAGCTCCAAACCTGGATCAGCTGCACAACTTATTGCGATACCATCGACTGCGTGCTGCTCTTCCATTTCTTTAGCCAGCTCTATGATTTTAGGAATGGCTTTATGCTCGCTTTCATCATCATAGATACCTTTTGGCTGATCAGGAATACACCGGTTGACGCAATTGATATTATAGAGTTTCTCTATCTTATTACCATGTGCATGAAGTATCTGCTGATCTTCGGTCGTGAACACTCTTATGATTCCTATTGACAAAACATCCATCCCCTTTGCTGAGATATAGATACAACGTTTAAATTTCAATCAGATCTTTCTCAAGGTTCATCAAATTTATATGTCCGTCTTCAGTGACGGCAATTGTATCTTCTATCCTTATACCGAACTTATTGGGCATGTATATCCCTGGCTCGACTGAGAAGACCATTCCAGGTTCCAAGACCTGTTTATTACCTTGCATGATGTATGGTTCTTCATGTGGATTGATTCCTAACCCATGTCCAGTACGATGGTTGAAATACGCTCCATAACCATGGGAACGAATGATACTCCTTGCCGCTTCGTCTATTTCACCCGCTGGTATTCCAGGCTTTATAAGGTTGACGGCATGCTGCTGGGCTTCTTTTACTATTTTATAAGCCTTTCTTGCTTCATCCGATATGTTGCCTACAGCCACAGTTCTGCATATATCACCGACATAACCATCTATTATGCAACCAAAATCAATGACGACCAGTTCTCCTGCAGCTATCTTCTTTGCACCTGCTCTGCCATGCGGACTTGCGCCTCTTGGACCTGAAGCAACGATAGTTTCGAATGGTGTTCCAGCAGACCCTCTCTTTTTCATTTCGTATTCCAGTTGTGCAGCAATTTCGACCTCCGGAACACCCGTCTTGATAAACGGAAGCGTTGCTTTAAAACTATCCTCTAATACTTTTGCAGCATTCTGCAGCTCAGCAATTTCCTGATCCTCTTTTATTAACCTGAGAGCGTTGATCAGATGATCTGCATCCGTCAATTCACAGCCAAGTGATCGAAACACTCGATATTCCGTCACTCTGCAATTACTGTATTCCACACTTGCTCTAAAATCTTCTTGAGGCAACACTGCCTTTAATTGCTGCAAGGCACCTTCAATGCCTTCCTCGTCCTTATAGCTGATTACATTATTTTCAAATACCGCTTTGAACTTATCTTGTTCCACTTCTGGTACAAGTGAATGAATTTCTCCATTTCTGAGAATCACTATGAATGTCACTCTTTCACTCTGTTTGATCTTCAGTCCAGTGAAGTAGAGCATGTTAGGTCCTGGAACTATGAAAGTGGCATCCACATCATTCTGACGCATCAATGTCAATAGCTTGTTCATTGCTGTATCATTAATTTGCAACATCTCCTTAAAGAAGCTCGGATAGAATTTTTACCATCAGCGTATTTGATAATATTACGGGTACAGTAACTTCGGCTGAAACCGCCTTTTTCATTTCCTCCGTGTATCCCATGCAATCCATCAGTATGAAGTCGGCGTTGCTTTGTTCCAGACTTTTGGCTGCCACAACTATTTCATCCAGATCCAAGTAGGGAGAGGCACTTGCTATTAATGGATCCAGACCATATTCCCTCCACTTATCTTCCATCATTGACTTCTGATTCTCATGTGGTATCAGTAGGCCCATCCTGCGATGCTTCGCAATATTACTGATCACGGGGGAGATGATCTGATCTGGCAGATACAAATTCGAAGTTTTTAGCACAATATCAGGAAAACTGCCCGTACATAGCAAAAGTATGTGCTTATATCCTCTTTTTTCAGCATTCTGAATGATGTTCTGCAAGTGGTCTTCGACAACCTTTGCATTTAATTCAATGGAATGTTCATCATCCACTCTGGAAACAAGCACTTCATCATGGGGCTTATAGGTAGAAATCAAGGACATTTCATGATCACTCAGATCATCTAATACACCCATCTGTTTTACAGTAATGTCGTCACCCAGATAGCGTTCCATTATTGGACTGATATCTTTTCTTGGCGACCTGCCAATTGTGATTGCAAGCAAATTGGTCATTGGTTCAGATCACCTTCTTCAAAGACGTCTCCAATATATTTAAGTATTTCTTTATCCAATATTTGTTCTACAACTTCGTAGTTCGACTTCAACCTCATTCCACTGCCGAGGATCAAATTATCTCTGGATGTATATATAACTGTAAGTTCTTGTCCGTTCCGCAATTGTGCACTCGTAATCGGATCTCCACTCTCGCTTTCGAAGGTCATCAATAGATCAGGAAAAGTAGCAAGTCTCTTACCAGAATCATTTTCACATGTCATGTACTCATTCCATATCGTGAGTTCGAATTTTTCTTCCCCCGAATTGATTACGACTTTGCCAAGATCAAAGCCGTCTACTGTTTCAAACACCAATGACTCGACTGCGCCCTTGCACACTATCTTTCCTTTTAGAACTTCTACTACCTTATCTATTTTTTCCGCACTGCTATTACCATACTGGTGGGCGACACCAACATCGTAGGCCTGCGATAGGGCATTGACCGCTCCGTTGGATGCCAGATAGTTCTTTGTTACGGGATTTCTCGCTACCGCAACAAATCCACCTGCTGAAATTGAAGCCTGCCTGACCAGCTTTGAAGCAGTATCCAGACTGCCTTGTATCGTCTGGCTCAACCGGAAGTCAGTACCCGGCCTGCCGCCTACGGCTGTCTGGAAAGATTCATAATCCTCTATAATGTTCAGTTGCATTGACCCCATGACTCCGGTAGGATGTGCCCGTCCATTACAGGAAACATCAAGAATGGGAATGCCCGTTACAGCGGACTGGAAAAAGCCATTGATTGTTGCAATGCCCCCATTTTCATTTGTGATCATTGCTTTGGGCTTTTTGCCAGTCACCTTTTCAATCAGTTCAATGGTTTCAACATAATCAAGCGGTTGTACAAACTGATCTTTAGCCGCAGGTGCACCTACGGCGGATACGGTAATGATCATATCGTCATCTTCCAGTTCATCCAGAGTCATCAGACTTGGCTGTCCAACCTCAAATGCAAGTGCCCCCATTTTCAAACCTTCATCGATGGCGCCACCGCCGCCACCTCCGAGAATGCTGCCTCCAACTACCAAAGGTTCCACCATTTCCGGTCTCAGTTCATTAATACTCATTTTGTTCTCCCCTTTTCAGTATCATCGGTAAAAGATAAGAGACACTATTTTTTCCCTAGAGTTTGAAGATGGGCCATTGAACCATATAGACTGCGTAATTTTGCGTATTCTTCTGCATCGTGGAAGAAAGCTTTTTGCTTACCGAACTGTTTGGCGACTTCAACTGAGAATCTTGCCGCTTCTTCCACATCATTCAACTGAGAGGCGCCACTGCCACTCCCTGGTACTGCAACCCCTGATGTAATTGCGAGACCAACGACAGGCTTATCAGTAGCAGTACATGGCTGTAGAATGCTGTTTATATGATATACATCATTACCATACGGGGTGATATCCTGCATGGTAATCGGCAGTACAGAGGCCGGCTTGCCGGTAACGTTCTGTAGAATATCAATCATTGTCTCACTGACCCTGAGAATGTACCCTTCCTTGACAGTTGGTGAAATGCATATCCCTCTGAAGTTTGTAATCCGGTTGCCTTTAGTGGCATCGATGGTTATGATTGCATCCATTTCATCATCAATTTCGTGCTTGTTCATTACGGTCATATCCACTGAAGAACCCATGAATGGCACAGGATCATGCGGTATGGTAGGCGCATTGGGATCGACATGTGTTGCGATGATGACATCGCCTTCCAGACTCTCTCCGTTATTTTTCATATCGACAATCTTCAGTGCAGAAGTTAATGCTGCTAATGCACCATCACCATCTGAAACAAATCCTGTCTGCTCAGGTCTCGCGCCTATTCCTCCAAGCCTGCCGATAATACCCAGGGTTGGAGCATCTCCTCCGGCTGTCTTGCCGTTGGTACCCGGGATTTTGATTTTCAGAAAATCGGTACCCCCATCATCCTCTCTGATTTCAGTTACCGTTATCTCCTTATGCCCATAAGACTTGAATAGATGTTCAATCTTCTCACCATTTGCGTCAGGTCTGTCTAATTCTTTGAATAGTTTCAGGACAAGTTCATGCAACATGCGAAGTCCTCCTTAATGTGATTTGATCAAAAGAGTAATTAACAAATTATTCAGAACTAAAAGGGTATATATCGGTTCTTTAAGAGAACCAATTGTTCTTATCATGTTTCGATTATACAGCTACACTTTATTCAATGCAATAGTTTACTGAAAAATCAAAGTATTCTTGTCAATCAAAATAAAAAGCACAAACTACTAATAGTGTAGTTTGTGCCTGATACCAAGAATAATTAAAGGTAATTATCTTTATCAAAAATACTTATGATTTCTGTTATTTTTTCTGTCGATTCCATCAGCATGGCAAGAATCGTCTGCCTGTTATCTTCATTTATTCTATAGACTGGCCCAGCTATCGTCAGTGAAGCCAGGATCTTCCCTTCAGAGTTGAATAACGGGGTACTGATTCCGAATACATCATCGGAATATTCTCCTTCTGTATAAGCCCATCTGCGAGATTCTATTATCCTAAGGTCCTTGAGCAGATCTTCTTTTTCAGTAGTGGATTTTTCGGTCATTTTTTTCAACCCTTGGGCTATGATCTCATTTTGCTGCTCTTCTGACAAAAATGCCATAATCGACTTGGCTGAGGCTCCCAAGTACAGAGGGGTCCGCGTCCCTTTCGAAACTGCAAACCTGATATTACTTGAACTTTCCGCTATTTCAACAGTGACACCCTCATACCCTTCTTTCCATGTCAGGAATACCGATTCCCCAGTCCTTTCACTCAATGCTTCCATTATCGGCAGTATCAGGTCGGACATTTTATTCTTGCTTCGATAGGCTGCAAGCAGAGGGGCAAGTCCTGGACCAAGTTCATATTTTTTTGAATCTGGATTCTGAGTCAAAACCCGCTTATCTTCAAAAGTCCTCAGTATCCTATAGATGATGGTATGGTTTACTCCCATTTCTTTTGACAGATCCCTCAACCCCCATGAAGGATTCTCCTTCGTGAACATTGAAAGTACTTCAATTGCAAAACCTAAAGATTTTAACGTCATAGCATTACCTCTGTTTATATCCAAATTGGTCTATGGCTTCCTCTTCAGTATAAAAGCCATTTTTAATATCCCTCTCAACCTTACCATATTCCCGGTCGGAAGGGTTACCGTATCCACCACCGGATGGTGTGACAAGATCGACCACATCGCCTTTGTCCAGACGGAGTCTTGTAGTCACACCCAGAGGACCTATGATATCTCCATTGCTCTTATGGACTTCAATATAGCTGGAAGCACCTTTTTCTCCACCTTTCATCCCCCATGGTTTAAATTGATGTCTTCCGTAGGTCGCAGACAGATACTGGTTGTCACTCAAGATCTCATATGATCTAACAACACCGCGTCCACCGATATACTCTCCTGCACCACTGCTGTCTTTTCTGAAACCATAATTGTCGACAAGAACACCGTACTTTGCTTCAGCAACCTCTATCGGGACATTATACGTTTCACCATTCCCCATACAGAATTGCCCACTTTGTCCGTCCGCTTCATTTGCTGCTCCCCATCCACCGACAGATGGTTCAACTATCAGAAAGTCTTCCCCATTATCTGGATGGGTACCGGCTACGGTGACGGAACATACAGATAGGGAATGACCTGCGGGTAATTTTTCGGGGATTTCAGGTGCTAAAGCCTTCCAGATCAATTCTGCGCCACCCAACCTGGCCTCAAAGTTCATGGACACAGGTGCCGGTCGTTCAGCGGAAAGTATGGATTTTTCATCCGTTATGATCTTCAATGGTCTGAACAATCCTTCAGTAATATTGAACTGTGGCTGAACAATTGCCAGGTACATCACCCTTACACTGGCCAAGAGCCCAAAATAGGAACAGTTCACTGGATGGGCTACTTGGGGATGGGACCCTCTGAAGTCACAGATGAATTCATCCTCTGTAATCGTTACCTTAACTTTTATTTTGTAGGGTCCTCCTTTTTCCGGATCACCTTCTATATAATCCTCAGCCTCAAAAACGCCTTTGGGCAGTGAAGAAATGACTTGTTGGGAATATTCTTCTGAACTTGAAATCAAATCATTGATCACTTGTTCTATAGTCTCTTTCGAGTGGAGGTCACACAATTCTTTGAACCTTTTTTCTCCAGTTCTTAGAGCCGCTACTTGCGCCCACATATCTCCGATTGAGAATTGAGGTAGCCTGATATTGTCCGTAATGATTGTTTCAACACCTTTATTCAAAATGCCTGCATCAAACAGCTTCACCCCTGACAGCTGCAATCCTTCTTGATATATTTCACTGGAATCGCTTGTCAATGAACCTGGATTCTTGCCCCCGACATCTGTCCAATGCCCTTTATTCGCTGAAAAAGCTACCAGCTTGTTTTCATGGAATATAGGCATTACCAGACCGACATCAGAGAGGTGTGATCCCCCACCGATGTAAGGATCATTGATAATGATGATATCCCCTGCTCTAAGGTCCTCACCGCCTTCGAACTTATCCAATACGGATTTTACCATCGGACTCAGCATTCCGATAAATGATGTCACACCGTTGCCCTGGCTGATCAGATTGCCTTTGGCATCGGTCAATCCGCATGCATAGTCCAGAACTTCATAAATGATGGGACTCATTGATGTCCGGGCCAATGCAACAAACATCTCTTCACCAATGGACATCAGTGAATCCTTGATGATCTCCTTGACGTATGGGTTTGTTCTAGTCATATGATTTCACCTCAACTGTTAGAATAATATTGCCATACACATCAATATCCGCTTGCTGGTTTTCAAGAACCAATGTGGATGAAGTCTTTTCTTCTATGACTGCCGGCCCCTCTATTGAGTGACCTTCCCGAAGCAGATTCCTGTCGTAAATTTTTGTTTCTACCCATCCATGTTCCTTATAGTAGACATTTCTGGTTTCTTTTATGGTCTCTTCAATTCGCAGACCATTGGTTTCCAATTCTTTCAGATCCGGTTTTTCTATTTTACCAATAGTCGTCAGATGCATATTCACAATTTCAACTTCAGTATGCTCAAGCTTGAATGAGTAGGTGAATTCATGCATCTCATGGAACTTGAGTTTGGCTTCCTCTATGAAAGTTCCATCCCATTCATCATTTTCAATAGGCATCTTCACCGTATGTTCTTGACCTTCATACCTTAAGTCGACAGATCTTTCGAACTCGATGGGGAATCTATCCAGATTATTTTTGGAAAAGTCCTCTAAAGAAGCATTTTCCATATCAGTCCATTGCTTATTGATATCTTCAAAGTCAAGTGCGCTGAATTTTTTCAGATAGGTCTGTATGTTATCCTTTCTTGCATCCGACATAAGCATCCCCCAGGCAGAAAAAACTGAGGCAGCATGCGGAATAACAACTTTCTTGATCTTCAAATCTCTGGCCAACTCTGCAGCATGCATGGGGCCGCCTCCCCCGAACGCTATCATGGTGAAGTCCTGGGGATTGTATCCTTTTCGAACTGAAATCAATTTTAACGCATTGAGCATATTCGAATTCGCAATATCAATGATGCCCAAGGCTCCGTCTTCTGTTGAAGTTCCAAAAGGTCCTGCCACCTGCCTATCTATTGCTTCACGCACGTGTGAAAAATCAACATCACTATCAAAGTTTTTATCAGACAATCTGCCAATATATAGGTTTGCATCTGTAGTGGTTGCTTTTTCACCACCTTGTCCGTAAGAGACCGGACCAGGGACCGATCCCGCAGACTGCGGACCGACTTTCAATGAACCCAGTTCATCAATCCATGCAATGGAACCCCCACCATTACCGATTTCCACAATATCGACAACCGGTACTTTGATCGGATATCCTGCATACTTATCATTCTTCTCAATGTAGTAGTCTGTGGATACCTTCACGTTGCCTTCACTTATCAATGAGCATTTTGCTGTTGTTCCGCCAATATCAAAAGATATGATGTTGGATTCTCCTATGATTTCACCAAGTATGGCAGCACCATAAACCCCTGCAACTGGGCCGGATTCCACTAGATTGAGTGGATACTTCTTGGAATCGGAAAAAGAAGTGATTCCACCATTGGATTGCATGATATAACGATTATTATTGGAAGTCTTACTGTTAAGCCGGCCATCAAGGCTATCGATGTAACTTTCCATTACCGGTTTTACATATGCATTCAGAACAGTTGTATTGGTTCGCTCGTACTCTCTCCATTCCTTGATCATTTCGTGGGAAGCAGTAACAGGCAGTTCCGGCCACTTCTCGTTGATCAGTTTCGTGATTTCAATTTCGTGTTCAGGGTTTTTATAGGCGTGCAATAGACAGACGGCGATGGCCTCTACTCCCTCGTCTCTGAAGTGTTCAATGGCATCTATAACATCCTGTTCATTGAGCGTCTGCAACACCTCTCCTTTATAGTTCATCCGCTCCTCTACTTCCAATCTCAAATATCTTTCGACAAAAGGTTCAGGTTTTTTGTATTTGAAATTGTATAGATCTGGCCTGTTGCCTCTTGCAATCTCAAGAACATCCCTGGTGCCCTTTGTCGTAATCAATCCAACCTTCGCCCCTTTTCTTTCCGTCAAAGTATTGATCACCACGGTGGACCCATGTATGAACATTTCAATCGACCCGTAATCCAGCCCCGATTGGGCCATGACATTCATGACACCGTCTTCAAAATTTGGTGGCGTTGTATGTGCCTTATCGAAAATAAAATCACCATTATCGTCCAAATAAAGTAAATCAGTAAAAGTCCCGCCTATATCTGTTGTTACTTTCATATTGCGCCTCCTTTTGGTTCTTTAAAAGAACCATTGGTTCATATAATATTAATAATAGTATTGTTTCTGAAAATTATCAACAATTAAAAGTAAGCGTTATTTATTTTTTAGTAGGTTAAACTTCAAATGCAGTTACTTTTTCAATACATACCAACGCAGTTAATCCACGACTGTACCTTTGGTTCTGAACAAAAAATTACTGAAGGAAAATTTATATTGCATATCACCGCATATTTATTTAATATATATACATATTGTTTAATATTTATAAATACGGAGGTGCTTTTTTGGAATTTGAAGCCTACGGCATGCTGTCACTGCTGCCGGTCATCATCGCAATTCTGCTCGCATTCGTCACCAAGAACGTCATCCTGTCTCTATTTCTCGGCGCATTGACAGGCGTATTCATCATTAACGGTCTGCACCCGATCGATTCAGTCACGACATTCATCGGTGACTATGTCTTCGTCCAGCTGACGGACAACTATAACGCTGCTGTCATCGCCCTGCTCGTCTTCATCGGCGGATTTGTATCATTGATGGAGAAATCCGGAGGGGCAATGGCTTTTGCGAAAAGTGTATCGAAATACATCAACACACGCATGAAAGCAAAGTTCGCAACGTGGTTTGGCGGTATCATCATTTTCTTCTCGGATATCGGCACACCGCTGATCGTCGGACCGATATTTGAATCTACATACGATAAATTGAAGATTTCCCGGGAAAAACTAGCCTGGATCCTCGACTCCACAGCAACGCCTGTAGCGGTACTGATTCCGTTCATCGGCTGGGGCATCTATATCATGGGGCTGATCAATGAGGAATTCGAAAGACTCGGCATCGCCGAGTCCGACTTCAGTGCCTATATGAATGCCTGGCCCTACTTCGTCTATCCGATTCTTGCTGTGCTGATCGTTCCGGTCGTCATCCTGATGAAAAAGGATTTCGGTCCGATGCGTACCGCTGAAAAGAGAACAGTGGAAGGTGGGGAAAGATACTGGCCGAATGCGGCACCGCTGAGGCAACCGGCGGCACCGGACCTGCAGACAGAGAACAACAGCCGTCCGGTACTCATCTGGCTGCCGCTCGCTGTACTATTCGTCACCCTATTCGGTCTGCTGATTCCTGAAGGTTTCCCATTCGAGGCAGTTTCCGGTTCGACATTCAGAGTGGCGCTGAGCACCGCCTATCTCTTCGCATCCATCACGCTGATCATCCTGATGCTCATCTTTAAAGTGCATACATTCAAAGCATCCTTTGAAATCTATACGACAGGCATGCAGCGCATGCTTAATGTCATCGTCATCATCGTACTGGCATGGGCGATCGGCATGGTGCTTGAAGAGATGGGAACTGCCAACTATATTGTCCAAGTCATTGATGACAATATTCCCCTTTCGATCATACCGATGCTGATTTTCATCGTCGGTGCAGTAATGGCATTTGCCAGCGGTACATCATGGGGGACGTTCGCAATTATGCTGCCCATCGCAATTCCGATTGCCGCCCAGCTCGATATCTCCATCTATATCTGCATTGGCGCAGTTATCTCAGCGGGTATATTCGGCGACCACTGTTCACCGATTTCCGATTCGACGATTCTTTCATCCACAGGTGCAGGGAGTGACCATATCGACCATGTTAAAACGCAATTGCCGATGGCGCTGCTGAACGGTGCAATTACAGTCATCGCCCTATTCGTCGGTACACTCACCGATAGCCCGCTCGTTGTCTTCGGTGCCATTATACTGATGATCATCAGCGTGTTCATCATGAGCAGACTGCCAAACAAGAAAACGGTATCGGAGTGATGACATAGGAGAATATCTCCCTATCAGAACAACTTCTTCGGAGTCATGCGTTGTTTCAAGGAATGCTTTATTCTATAGTTGATATGTAGTGTAAAATGGAAGATAGATAGGAAGGGAGATACATATGGACATACAAACGTTTGTAGACCGATATTATGTAGAACGGAAAAATACAAACTCAACGAAATGGGATCTGCTCGAGGAACGTTTCGGCGATGCAGACCTACTGCCGATCTGGGTGGCGGATATGGAATTTAAGGCACCGGATGGTGTCATCGGAGCACTGACGGAACGGGTTCAGCATGGGGCTTACGGCTATTCATTTATTCCGGATACCTACTATGACACCTACTCCAACTGGATGGAATCACGCTTCGGCTATAAGGTGGAGAAGGAATGGTGCCGTCCGGCGACGGGTGTGGTATCCGCACTCTACTGGTTTATGAATTGTTATACGGAAGAAGGGGATGCGGTGATCATCACGCCACCGGTCTACTACCCATTCTTCAATGTCATCAAGGATCTCGATCGCAAGCTTGTGACTGCGGATATGACGGATAATGATGGCCGCTTCGAACTGGATTTCGACCTGTTCGAGCAGCGTATTGAAGAGAATGATGTCAAACTCTTCATCCTATGCTCACCGCATAATCCGGCTGGTCGCGTGTGGACGGAAGTGGAGCTTGAACGCATGCTTGCCATTTGTGAGAAGCATGATGTCCTCGTCATTGCCGACGAGATCCATCAGGACTTCACCTACGGTGAACACGCGCATACGCCGGCACCCCTTGTTGCCGATGGCAAGTACGCCGACCGCATTCTGCTCGTCAATGCTGCCTCCAAATCATTCAACCTGCCGGGACTGCTCCATGCCAACATCGTCATCCAGAACGCCGAGTTGCGCAGGCAGTTCGACAACTATGCCGGCCAGCACATCAAGAGCGAGAAGAATATCCTCGGCCACATCGCAACGCAAGCTGCCTACGAGACGGGAGAAGAATGGCTCGATGGACTGAAATCCGTCATCTTGTCGAACTTCGACTACTTGAAGACACAGCTTGCAGAACATATTCCGGAAGTGAAAGTATGCAAACTGGAAGGCACCTACCTGCCGATGATCGATCTGCGCGGTTTCCTCGCCCCTGAAGACGTGAAGGATTTCATCCAGGGGAAATGCAAACTCGCCGTCGACTATGGTGAATGGTTCGGCGATGCCTACCAGGGCTATGTGCGCCTGAACCTTGCGACCCATCCGAAGTTCGTCGAAGAAGCTGTCAATCGTATCGTTACCGAATATAAAAAACTGAAGTAAATAAGACGCCCTAGACTCCGTTGCGGATCTAGGGCATTTTTTGTATGATCTCTTTTGATCAATAGGCGTTTTGACCGGCTCCTCCGTTTATGCAACAATGAATACAAATGAACCGGAGCGGAGGGGATCGGTATGGCAAAAGAAAAACTGGAGAATAAGGGCGTCGTTGTGGTGATCATCGCCGCAGCTTTTCTTTTGACCTTCAACCAGTTCCTCCTGATTACAGCATTCCCAACAATCATGGCAGAATTCGATATTAATGCGACCCAGGTACAGTGGCTGACCAATGCCTTCATCCTCGTCGCATTGATCTTCATCCCGATGTCGGGATACCTTTCCACCACCTATTCCGCCCGGACGCTCATCATCTTCTCACTCACCTGCCTATTGGTCGGGACCGCAATCGGCGGCTGGTCACCGAACTTCGGTGTACTGCTGCTGTCGCGCATGATTCAGGCAATTGGTGCAGGCATCATCCTGCCGCTGATCCAGACGATACTGCTGATCGTCTTCCCCTACCACCGGCGGGGATTCGCGATGGGACTGCTCGGTGCAGTGACGAACATTGCGCCTGCTTCCGCGCCATCCATTTCAGGCATCATCATCGACTATCTCGACTGGCGGTCGCTCCATTGGGTGATACTGCCATTCATCCTGATTACATTCCTACTCGCACTCTTCCTGATGAAGAACGTGCTTGAACAGAACCGGACGACACTCGACATCCGTTCCGTCATCCTATCAGCTGCCGGGTTCGCCCTGTTCATACTGGGCCTCAGCAACATCAGCACCTATGGATTCCTGAATGTATTCACCATGCTTCCGATGATTGTCGGGTTCATCAGTGTGCTGTTCTTCATCAGCCGGCAATTCAAAGTCCCGGTACCCATACTGAATCTCGACCTTTTCCGAAACAGGACATTCAGCCTGGCCATCATCCTGATATTCATCAATATGATGCTTCTGCTATCGACCGAGACAATCCTTCCGATGTTTGCTCAGAATGCGCTTGGCACCAGTGCATTCCTATCCGGGTTCCTGCTCGTTCCAGGGACCATCATCCTATCCATCATCACTTTCATTTCAGGCAATCTTTACGACAAATATGGCGGCAAACGGATCGCCACGATCGGATTCATCTGCACCACTGTTTCCCTCATCCTGCTCAACACTGTTGGCATCGATGATTCACCCTACTGGGTCATGGTCCACTTCTGTCTGTTCATGACCGGATTCGGCCTAACACTCATGCCACTCGTCACCGTCAGCATGTCGGAGCTCGGGAAGTCGGACATCCCCCACGGCTCAGCGATTGTGAATACCGTGCGCCAGTTCGCCATGGCCTTCGGCATCATCATACTGACATCCATCATCAGCATCACCGTTGCGGTCATGGATGCACCATATGCAGAGAGCAATTATGCCGGCACTTCCTATGCCCTGATGGTCATGGCAGTGCTTGCCGCAATTGGATTTATTCTGACGCTGCGGCTGAAGGAGAAAAGATACTGATCACATAAAGATGCCCCTCAGAATATTTCTGAAGGGCATTTTTCTATTTATCTTCCAGCATATTGATATACTGCTCAAGCCGGTCCGCCGCTTCTGTCAGCTCTTCCATGCTGCAGGCGAATGACAGACGGATATGCCCTTCCCCATATTCCGAAAATGAACGACCGGGGACGACGGCGAGCTGGACACTCTCCAGCAGATCGGTCGCAAACTTGAAAGAGTCGGCTTCATACTTCCTGATGGATGGGAAGATGTAGAAGGCACCGGTCGGTCTGGATACTTCGAGTCCCATGTCGATCAGCCGCTTGTAGATGTAGTCACGGCGCTCGATATACGCTTTATTCATCTCACCAGGCACATGCCTCTGGTTCTTCAGTGCCTCGATGGCCGCATACTGGCTCGGGATGGCGGCACAGATGGTGTTGTAGAGGTGCACGGCGGTGATGTCTTCCATGATGGCCCTGTCGCCTACCACATAGCCGATCCGCCAGCCGGTCATGGCATGGGACTTGCTGAGACCGTTGACGACAAGCACCTTCTCCTTGATGTCGGTATAACTCGACAGACTGATATGTTCGCCTTCCAGTGTATTCTCCGCATAGATTTCATCGGTGATGATGAATATGTCATGCTTCCTGAACACTTCGACAAGCGCATCCATCTGCTCCCTTGTATAGGTCACCCCTGTCGGGTTGGTCGGATAGTTGAGGATGATGGCCTTCGTCCGCTCGGTGATATTCGATTCGATCAGTTCCGGTGTGGTAATAAAATCCGTCTTCGTCATATCGACGAATTTCGTGACACCACCCGAAAGCTCGACAATCGGCTCATATCCAAGATACGTCGGTGCCGGGATAAGCACTTCATCACCCGGATCTAGAATCGCACGCAGAATGGCATCGATACCCTCACTGCCCCCGACCGTCACCAGCACTTCCCCATTCGGGTCATACTCCGCTTCATATTTCTCCCTATAGTACTGGCTGATGGTCTCCCTGAGTTCAAAGAGCCCTGTATTATGGGAATACTTCATAGATTTCGTATCGATCGCCTCGATAGCGGCATTCTTGATTGCTTGCGGTGTTTCAAAATCCGGCTGACCAAGCGTCAGATCCACCGCATCCGGAAACTCATCCACCCGGTTCGCAAACTGGCGTGTCCCCGGCACTTCAATATCTTTCATACGTCTATTCGCCTGTGGCATCGTATCCCTCTTTCACTATGATTTCCCTACCGATTATAACAGATATTTTATCTTTGATTTCGATGTGCCTGATTACAGTATAAAAACTCAATGAGTTTTACGCATGCTGGACAAAGATAACTGTACGTGTTTTTGTACTTATAATCTATAGAGAAAACAACTATATTTCATCTCCTTCTAATCGTTCCAATAAACGGTCGTTTTTTAAACTTAATTTTACATGTAGTTTTTGTCATATTAAATACTCATTTTATGCACGGATTCTCGAAAATTATAATCTAGTCTAATACATAAAGGAATGACAAGTTCTTTATTAAAAGTAGAAAGAAGGGATTGTAAAGTATGAGAAAAAAGAACCTATTGATAAGCTTGTTTTCTCTAATGATGGTCATTGTTTTATCAGCTTGTACAAGCAATGACGGAGAAGCATCTGTAGAAGATACTAGCAATGAAAAGAATTCAAATGAAGAGATGAACATGAATGAGGACAATGAAGGTTCTATGGAAGAAAATATGAATGGCTCCTCCAGTGAAGGAGAAATGAATAATGGTTCCATGGGTAATGGTCATATGGATCATGATGATGTGGTAGGTCTAATTGATTCGACAGGAGAGAACGAACTGAGTATCCCCTCTGTACTCAAAAGCGACAGCAACAAAGGAACTGAGTATACAATACGCGCGCAAAAAGGAGAAACAGAAATATTTGATGGCGTTCAAACAAAAACATATGGCTATAATGACTCGTTTCTAGGTCCCATGCTTCAATTTGAAAAAGGAGATACTGTGAAAATAAACTTAATCAATGAACTCAATGAAAATACCACTTTTCACTGGCATGGATTGGAAGTGCCAGGGAATGACGATGGTGGTCCACACAATGTATTGGAGCCAGGCGAAGAGAGTACTATTGAATTTGAAGTGACACAGGAAGCTGCCACATTGTGGTTCCATCCCCACCCGGAAGGAAAAACCTCTGAACAAGTGTACAACGGACTTGCTGGGTTAATTTATATCGAGGACCAAAATTCAAAAAATCTCGAATTACCAAGTGAATATGGAGAAAATGACATCCCTCTCGTTTTCCAGGACAAAGTATTTAATGATGAAAAACAACTGAATTACAAAGCCGTAGCAAATGAAGATGGCACAGTCGGGGATACATCATTAATTAATGGCACATTGAATCCAAAATTAACTGTAGATAAAGAAAAAGTAAGGCTTCGACTTTTAAATGGATCAAATGCAAGAAATTACACCTTTAAACTAAATACAGGGGATTCTTTTGTACAAGTCGCAACGGACGGCGGGTTTTTAAATGAACCGGTCTCAATGGAAGAAATCACACTCACGCCTTCAGAGCGGGCCGAAATAATCATTGATTTTTCTAAAGTCGATGGTAATGAAAATATAGCGTTAATGAATGAAGATGGTGCCACGCTCTTACCTTTTGAAATCACAGATCAAACAGGTAAGAACATGGATATACCTGATGAAATGAATGACTTTTCAGTTACGGAAGAAGAAAAGAACCTGCCAGTGACAAAAGAAATTGAACTTTTCGGCATGATGGATCAGGTAACGATAAACGGAAAAAAATTTGATCCTGAAAGAATTGATTTTACGCAGGAACAAGGTGTTACAGAAGTATGGGAAATCTATAATAAACCTGACATGATGGGCGGCATGATTCATCCGTTCCACATCCATGGTGCTCAGTTTAAGATCCTTTCCAGGAATGGAGAAGCACCACCTGAGAACGAAAGAGGCTGGAAAGATAGTTTTTCCGTTGCCCCGGATGAGACTGTAAAAATTGCCATTCAGTTTAAAAATAAAGGCATATATATGTTCCACTGTCACATACTTGAACATGAGGACAATGGGATGATGGGACAGGTTAAAGTAGAGTAAGCTCCAAAGCTTCAATCTAATAACAAAAAAGGAACTATTTCTTGATTTTTTCTAGACGAATTACAATATTGAGTAAGTTGGAGAAGGACAATCATCATTAAAATTATGTGCAGTTTCTATGGAGTTTTACCATATCGGTTTATATGCGAAATGGATGGGAATTCAATTAATGTAAGTGCATTCAATTCTATAGGAGGGATTTATAATGGCTCATGAACAACATCAACAACTGATTCAGACGTTACATGAATGTATGGAAGCCTGTAACCACTGTTACGATGCTTGTCTGAGGGAAGAAGACGTAAAAATGATGGCGGAGTGTATCCGACTGGATCGTGAATGTGCAGATATCTGTGCATACCTGGAAAACGCATTAACAAGAGGGACCCCGTTTGCTTCTGATTTGGCAGCAGTATGTGCCAAGATTTGTGAAGCATGCGGAAATGAATGCCAGAAACATGACCATGACCACTGCCAGAAATGTGCAGATGCGTGCTTCAAATGTGCAGAGGCTTGTAAAGAAATCGCCTAAGCACAACACTTAGAAAGAAGTGGTATGTCGGAACTTATTCCGGACATACCACTTCTTTTATTTCCGATTAAAATTATACCCAGTATTTTAACGAAAATATACATTACGGTGTATTTGCATTATTACTTAAGAGTTCCTTTGATTTTGGCAATACTTATAAGAAACACCTTAGTTTAGACATGGTTATAGAAAAAAGTTAAGTTCATTCAGGACCCTCGTTGCAAGGAGGGTAAACCTAATCCCCTTCAAAACAGTCATTAATATATCTGTCAATTCTTATAATAAAAAGAGCTTATCCATGCAGATTATCCATTTGAGATAGATAATCCAGTAAAGATAAGCTCTTTAATATCATCTGTTTTTATTCAACAGGTGACAATTCACTTTCTGTCACCCATTTATGATTTTCTACTTTTTCTCCAGTTGTTGTTGTGAAGTCAAGCATATATACAGTAGTGTCTTCAGCAGATTCTATCACAGCGGTTGCACCATCCATGCCTTTCATGTGATCCGCATCCAAGGTCACTTCAGTGCCGGGCTCCAGTGGTGCTTCTCCTGGACCTTCCAATTCTTCATGGATGACCCATTTATGATTCTCCACTGGGTCTCCACCAGTTGTAGGGTAATAAGTGACACTATAAGCAACAGTATCAAATGCGCCTGCAATTGTTGCTTCAGCGCCATACATACCTGGCATATGATCGGCTTTGATAATGGCTTGGCTACCCACTTCATAAGTTGGATCTTCTGCTTCCTCCAGACCGTCAGGGACTACACCAGTGCTGGACATCTGTTCAGCAAAAATGGATTGAATCGTTTCTTTCACTTCTAAAATACTGGTGCGTATATCATTAATTTCTGCTTCAGTCTCTTCAATGGATGCATCCTGGTTTTCCATTTTTTTGGTCACAGCATCCAAATGGTTGTCAGCGGCGTTTAAGCGATTCAGCAGAGATTCCAGCTTGTCCAGATACTCTTTATAGAGCTGTACTTCATCAACTGTTATAGGAGGGCCTTCGATAGATCCTTCGATTGCCTCCAGCTCAGATTGGATAGCGTCCGTTTTCTTCTCAACCTTATCCAGTCTCTTTTCAACCTTTGCTTCCCCCTGTGCTTGTCCATTGGCTTGGGGAGCTGCGTTGATGGAATCTGCCGAAACTTGTCCTGCTGAGAAACTGATTCCAGTAACGGTTGCGAGTGTGACGACTATTTTTGTAAATCTGTTATTCATTTTACATTCCTCCCTGGTATTTTTTCTAAGAGATATTTACCTTAAATGATACAAGCAATCCAATGCCTTCTAATCATTTAAATTTCTATTGATTCACCTTCCTGAAAAAGCATCACCCCCTTTTGTAACTGTGATACTCTTCCCTTTTAGAAGAACACGCATGGCTCGAGATTAAAAATGCTTTAATGCGCATGCCCTTCTTCCCCATCATTACGGTGTTTAAGAAATACATACTCCCCTATGAAGATGATGATAATGAAAATGATGGAGACGACAACAATCAGCCAGTCATTCATCAGTTTGACCCACATAAAAGCTGCCAGTACAATTCCATCAAGTATGAATGCGGTCATGACAATGACTGGATTTGCATCCACCTTATCCCTCAGATGTTTAAATACACCCCAATGCACAATCATATCCATCACAAGATACAATATGGCCCCGACTGAGGCGATACGACTGAGGTCGAAAATGACGGCCAGTACCATCGCAAGTACAATTGTGTATACCAGCGTATGCTTTTGAATCCGTCCTGGCATGCCAAAGTGCTTATGTGGAATCAGCTTCATATCTGTCAGCATGGCAAGCATGCGTGACACCGCAAAGACACTGGCAATAATACCGGATACTGTTGCGATGATCGCAATGCCGACGGTAAACCATACACCGTAGTTTCCAAATGCTGGCCTTGCGGCTTCTGCAAGCGAGTAGTCTCTGGCTGCAATGATTTCGTTTAACGGCAGATTGCTGGATACCGCCCATGCAACCAGCAGATACACAAAAAGACTGATGGAAATGGATGCGACAATCGCCCGGCCGATATTCTTATGGGGCTTAACGATTTCAGAGCCACTGTTAGTGATCGTCGTAAACCCTTTGAACGATAGGATGGTGAGTGCCACAGCTGCAATCATGCTGGTAATAGTTGCGTCTTCCGTACTTCCACTGCCCTCTGCGGGTGTAATGGAAAAACCGGCGACCCATAACCCGCCCATCGCAAAGACGACAAGTCCAATTATTTTAAGCAGGGACACAATCGAAGTAAACGTCTGAATGAAACTGTTGCCAGAAATATTAACCAGGAATGCAAAGAGCAAAAGACCAACAGCGAGCACAGGCACCAGGTAGCTGGTTGCATCCATATTGAAAATCTGCAACGTATAGGTACCGAAAGTACGGGCCACGAGACTCTGGTTGATAACCATGGATACGGCCATCAGCATCGCTGCAGAAGCAGTGACGGTACCCTGACCATACGCTTTTGCCAAAAACATGCCGATACCCCCTGCTGAAGGATATTCATTGCTCATCTTGACATAGGAATACGCACTGAATCCAGTTACAATCCCTCCGACGACAAACATGATCGGGAACCACATGCCGGCAAGTGCGGCAACCTGACCCAGCAATGCAAATATTCCGGCACTGATCATAACCCCTGTCCCAAGACCGATCGCACCAGTCAGAGATAAGCTGTCTTTTTTATATTCGCTCATTAGCATCACCTCAGAAATAATAGTCTCTAAAACATATGCCCATGGTTTGTGCAGTTAGTGTGCAGTTTTTAAAATATTTCAAATTAATTTTAGCAATGTGCTCAAAATCTACATTTTTAAGCAATCGATAATATGAGAAAGCTACTTTCTAATCCACTTGTAGCCCACGCCCCATACTGTGTGAAAATAATCATCGATGGGAAAACCCACTTCCCTGATTTTTTCCCGCATGTTTCTAACATGTGAATCCACAGTCCGGCCTTCAGTTTCTGAATACATCCCCCACACCAGGTCGATCAGTTGATTTCTGGAATATACCCGCCCCGGGTTCTGCATAAGCAACCCAATCAACGAGAATTCTTTGGGGGTCAACTTGATATACTGATTCTTATAGGACAGTTCGAATCGATCCTTGTCCCATAGCAGTCCATCCATCTCAACATGGTTGCCAGGTTTCGCTCTCCTTAATAATGCATTCATCCGTGCAATGAGTTCTTCTTCATTGAAGGGTTTTGTTATATAGTCATCTGCCCCCAATTTGAGGCCTTTGACGATATCTGCCTTCTGCTCCCGTGCAGTCACCATGATGATGGGTACATCCGAATGCTGACGGATTTCTCTGCATACGCTCCACCCATCCATGTCAGGCATCATGATATCGAGCAGTACAATATCGAATCTTTCTTCTTCGATGTATTGGAGCCCTTCTTTCGGCCCCAGCGCTTTTCTACAGTCGTAATGGTAGGGTTTCAAATACAAAGCCAGCAATTCCAGCATTCTCTCTTCATCATCAATCAATAATACCTTTTTCATACGTATCCTCCTTCGGCAAAGATATGTTGAAAGCCGTTCCCTCGCCTGGTTCACTTTCAACTTCCATCCTGCCGGTGTGAAGTTCCACAATTTCTTTGGCGATTGTCAACCCAAGACCAGAGCCCCCCTTGGAACGGGACCTGGATTTTTCTGCACGATAGAGCCGCTCAAATATATACGGCATATCTTCTTCGGCAATGCCTTCCCCTGTATCCGAAATAATCGTTAAGACCTCATTTTTATTCTGAACCACTTCCAATCTGACATGATTTCCACGGGGTGTATATTTAATGGCATTATCGAGTATGTTCAACAACACTTGTTGGATTCTTTCCGGGTCAATGGTAATGACCACATTACTTGGACAGGAATATGAAAATTCTATACTTCTTTCTTCAATTGCCGGATAAATCCGTTCCACGATCTTTTGGATCAGTGCATCAAATTCCACTTTTTCTTTTTTTATGGCAAATTCATTCTGATCTATTTTGGCCAGCTCGAACAATGTTTTTATCAGGCCGGCCAGGTGCTCTGTCTCCTCCTGGATGATCTGTGTATATCTGATTCGATCTTCCTCGGATGTGGTGTCCCGATTGATGATATCTGTGTATCCTTTTAAATAGGTCAGTGGCGTACGGAGTTCATGGGAGACATTCGCCAGGAATTCATTCCTCTCGTTTTTCAAACGCTTCAAATCTTTTGATAAGCGTGTGATGGCAGTTGCCAACTCTCCGAGTTCGTCTTTTCGACTGGTGGACAATTCTACTTCATGGTTGCCTCTGCTCAACGCTTCTGTGGCCTGCTTCATCCCGACCAATGGTTGTGTAATGACCTTCGAAAGTACAATCACCGTGATGATGGTTAAAATGACAGTGATCACTCCGATGATTAAGAATTGTTGTGTGAGATTGCTGATGATTTTTTCAATGTGATTGCTGTTGGCAAACATGAATACATGTCCACTATGTACACCATCCATGATAATTGGGCTGTCTGTCGCCACAAAATTTTTCTCTGCCCAATCCGACTCCAGTACGACCCCCTCATCTGGCACTTGGTCATTATCCGTATGCCCGATCACCGAGATCATTTCCGGGGCCATCGGGTTGGAGCTGGTGACCACTACCCCCTCTTGGTCTGTAATCGCGACAATAAAATCAGATTCGGATTCCATGATGGCGACATGCTCCAGAGTAGAGGGGGTGTAGTTTTCTTCCAACACATCCCGATGGGTATTCCCGCGGGCCAACAAGTCTCCCATCACGTCATCGACACGATCATTGACCAGGTTTGTATATAATATGGAGAATAATATGATTTCAACAGTGATAACTACTATAAAAAATAACAGCCCGATCTTCAGGGATAATTTATTTAACATCACAGCCCCCTCCCTTCGACATTAACCCTTCAAGTGCCTAACAACAGAGTGAAAAGATGATCTCAAAGTTTACGCTTACCTGGTTTGACCCCCATCTAGAACTTTTTCCCAAGCAGTTGACCCGGCATCAGAAAAATATACGTCACCGTTTACGGTATAGATGGCCAGTTCTTTTTCATTCTGTCGGTTCCGGGCAATATATGCAATTCCATCATTCTCCAATTCCGGTGTATCAATGATGGCTTCTTCATTATTTTTAACATTTCTTCTGTGGAGTTCAACATTTTCATTATTTATCGCATAATATAAGTCGTCTCCATAGAAATATACAGTCGTTCCTACCTCGTTTGGATTTGTTAATGCTTTAAATTGATTGCCACCATCCTCTGACAGATAGATGCCGGTGGAAGTCGCTGCTGCGATAAAGCTGGAATCTGACGGATGGAT
This sequence comes from Salinicoccus sp. ID82-1, assembly GCF_021991715.1. Lineage (NCBI taxonomy): Bacteria > Bacillati > Bacillota > Bacilli > Caryophanales > Staphylococcaceae > Salinicoccus > Salinicoccus sp. ID82-1. Next base: position 223,399 of record NZ_JAGFLY010000002.1, on the reverse strand, counting down.
TGCCAATGATAATACGCCCCCTTCTAGGCTCTCCGCATCTACTTTTTCCCAATTTTCTCCATCATCAGTACTTTTATAAAATCCTTGACCCAACGCTGAATTCGGTTCAGGATTCAACAGAAAAATATCATGGCTGTCGTATCCTACCGCCATGGCATGATAATCCGTTTCCCCCTCGAATTGGATATGTTCAAGTGTCCTGCCGCCATCAAAGCTACGTTGAATACCAAAAGGGTTGGGAATATCGGAATCTCCTCCTGGATGCCCGGAAGTATAAAATCCTTCATCTACAGCATTGAATCCCATATAATCATTGTAGTTCCTGGTGGTTTCATGCCATCCCCCGTCACGAAATATTTTCAAGCCGCCATGGGTCGCCAGATATAATCCATCATTCCCACCAGCATACCCCATTCCATGCACATGTTCTATTTCGCCGTTAAAGGCTTCTTCGAATTCACTTGCTCCGTCGCTACTGCATCCCGCTAGAAATATCGCTGATACTATCATTGCATTAATCATTAACTTTCTTGATACCATAGTCGTTTCCTCCTGCCTCTATTCACTAATTAACTTGGAAGCCCTCAACCATTTTATTATTTAAATATCGATTTTTAGTGCAGATTCTAATAAGGATATGACATGTTGTATCTAAGTTATGAAACTCTACATTGAAAACCTAAACATATATTTATAAACATTACTCTCTAATATTTGCTAATTACATCCACTTTTCATTGAATCTGCACTTAAACTGCACATTCTAAGGGTATGGTTTTAGTATCTCAAAAAATTGGAGGCTAGGTAGATGAGACAATTTCAAAGAATTTCTTTATCAGGTGCAATGATTTTCGCATTAGCGTTGGGGCTTAGTCCAGGAGCAGCAAATGCAGGTAGTACAGATACTGCCGCCCATGAAGATGGAAGTTATTACTACTACGAAGTCGATGTGCATGGAAACAAGACGCAGTACATTGATGGTTTGACTGAAAAAGAATTGGAAGATGAATTGGGTTACCCTTATAACGGAGCTCGTAGCCACTACTACTATGAAGTCAATGAAGATGGGGACAAGACGAAATACATCAATGGTCTGACAAAGGAAGAGCTGAAAGAAAGACTGCACCATTATAATATGCAGTCCGAATCCCATTCTGAGGACCACATGAATATGCAGTCCGAGCCACATTCCGGTGGACATATGAACCATTCCGCTGGGGAAATGTCGAGTTCTGGTGAAGTGCCTGAAGATTTGAAAGAAGCAGAAAATCCTACATACGAAGTAGGGAGCCAAGCAATTATTGAAGCCGATCACATGCAAGGCATGGAGGGCGCTGAAGCAACCATCTCCGGAGCCTTTGATACAACGGTTTATTCCGTATCGTATACACCAACAAATGGTGGAGAACCAGTAGAAGATCATAAATGGGTCATCCACGAAGAATTGGAAAATCCGGGTGAAGCCCCATTAGAACCAGGGGATGAGGTAGTAATGAATGCCACGCATATGGAAGGTATGGAAGGTGCCACTGCTACGATTGATTCAGCTGAACAGACAACAGTTTACATGGTAGACTTTGTCACAACAGATACTGGAGAAGAAGTACAAAATCATAAATGGGTAATTGAAAGCGAATTGGCGCCTGTTGAATAACTCTAAATATTTTCAACGATGAATAAAGAGTCTATCCAAAACGGATAGACTCTTTACTATTGGCCATATGTTATTAATCCAATATACCAAAATGTTAAAAACAAGTGAGAAAATTTATAAAATTAAGAAGGAAGTCGAAATTGCAATCGCCTTCCTTCCATAATATATTGCATAATTTTTACTTCTTATAAAAAATATTATCTCTATAATACTTCAAATAAGTTTACTTTAATCCATTTCGAATCGATGTAGCAATTGCGCATTGATTGCTACGATGATGGTGCTTAAGCTCATCAGTATTGCACCGACAGCCGGGCTGAGTACAATTCCCCAAGGAGCCAGAACGCCTGCAGCCAATGGGATGGCAAAAATGTTGTAGCCGGTTGCCCATATCAAGTTCTGAACCAGTTTATTAAAGGTCCGTTTGGAAAGGCTGAATATGGCCAGTATATCTTTCGGATTGCTGTCCACAAGAACGATATCTGCACTATCCATAGCGATATCTGTCCCTGCCCCTACCGCAATTCCAACATCTGCTTTCGTCAAGGCCGGCGCATCATTAATACCGTCCCCTGTCATTGCAACAACTAAACCACGCTTTTGAATCTCTGTCACTTTCTCTGCTTTCTGATCCGGCAAAACTTCTGCATATACTTCATCAATACCAATTTGTTCTGCAACGTAGTTCGCCACCTTCCGGTTGTCTCCAGTGAGCATGATGGCCTTAATATTTCGCTTGTGCAATTGTTCAACCGTCTGTTTGGAGCTTTCTTTGATTTTATCTGCCAATGCGATGGCGCCTGCCAGCTCTTCATCAATGATTAGGAACACAACCGTCTTTCCCTGTTCGGACCATTTGTTGAATTTCCGATCATCAAAGGTGATATCTTGTTTACTGATATATCCAGGACTCACAACTTTGATATTCTTCTTATCGATTGTCCCTTCAATTCCCACACCAGTAATGGAATTGAAATGAGTCATTTCATGCAGTTTCAGTTTTCTTTCCATTGCTTCATTGAGTATTCCCGTAGCAATGGGGTGCTCAGAGTCATTCTCCACTGTCGCTGCATAGCTTAGTATCTTATTTTCATCCATATCACTGAAAGTTTGCACGTCTGTTACTCCAAATTTACCTTCAGTCAACGTACCAGTCTTATCGAAAATTACTGCGTCAATATTACGTGCCCGTTCGAACTGAGGACGTTTGCGGATCAACAGACCATGCTTTGCAGATAAAGCAGTAGAAACAGAGATGACCAGGGGCGCTGCGAGACCTAAAGCATGCGGGCAGGTGATAACCATGACGGTCACTGTTCTTTGTATGGCCGTATCTACAGTGGCTCCGATACTTATCCAAACAATAAAGGTGATAATACCAGCAGCCAAAGCGATATAAAACAGCCATTTGGCCGCCTGATTCGTGATGTCCTGCGTTTTGGATTTTGTCTTCTGGGATTCTTTGACCATTTCGATGACCTGGTTCAAGTAGGACTCATCCATCAGTTTTTCTACTTCTATTGTAAGTGAGCCTTCCCTATTGATCGATCCACCGATGACCTCGTCATTAACAGATTTGGTTACGGGAACGGACTCACCTGTCAGCATGGATTCATCGATTTGGGATTTTCCTTTAACGATCTTTCCATCCAATGGCATCTTTTCTCCCGGTTTGACCAAGAGCAGATCCCCTGCTTTGATAGCATCAACCTGCACTTCTTCCGTCTCACCATTCTCAGCAATACGATTTGCTGTGTTCGGCATCAGGGATGCAAGTGACTCCAGAGCTTTGGATGCATTATTGATCGATCGCATTTCAATCCAGTGGCCCAGAAGCATGATCAGTACCAGGGTTGCCAGTTCCCAGAAAAGCTGCTCCCCGTTAAACCCAAATACGACAGCTAGGCTGTAGAAGAATGCGATGGAGATGGCCATGGCAATCAGTGTCATCATCCCGGGTTCTCTGTTTTTCAGTTCATCAAAAGCACCCTTGAGGAAAGGCCAGCCGCCATAGAAATAAACGAATGTGGACAGGGCAGCTAGAATATAGATATCCCCTGTAAAGCGCCAGTCGACGCCCATAAAATCCTGAATCATTGGAGACAGGAGAAGAATCGGAATGGTGAATATTAAAACAACAAAAAACTTATTCCGGAATTCCGTCACCATATGTCCGTGATGGTCATGTGCACCGTGGCCATGATTATCGTGCTCAAGTTCATCATGAGACTCATCGTGATTTTTATAATCATGATGGTCGTGATGGGTATGCTCTTCCTGACTATGATGATTATGATTTTCCTCCTGGTCAGAATGCGGCTCTTTTTTGTGATGATCCATTCTATCACTCCCTAGTGTTGTATCTTACTTGCATTATACCCCTAAGGGGTATAATTCGCAACTAAATGATTCCGAATATTGAATATAAAAAATCTCCGAACACTTTGGAAGTGTTCAGAGATTCAAACAGTAATACTACTTCAGTTGCAAGTCTGTCAAACAAGTACTATCCCCTTCGAAAGTGGAAAAGGTGTACTCAGTATGTTTATTTTGATAACTAATTTCTATGGTATATTGTTTATCTCTGGGTAACCAGAAATCCATAAAACCATTTTCAAGCGTTGTCACTGTTTCGTCAAAATGTATCTTACCTTGTTCATCTGTAATCTTTACATCCATCTCTTCATTTACCATCTCACCCTGGCACCCAGTCAGACTATGGAATTCACATGGATGAGTATATGTAAGATAAGGCGCTACCGATATAAAAAACTCATCTTCGGGAAGATTATAGATATCTTCCTCTCCACCATCTTGAACAACAAGGGTTTCATCATTTATTGATGCCGATTCTACGATATTACTGGCACTCAGTTGTGATATGAATTCTTTAACATTTGTTTCATTTGAGGCTGAATCATTGCCACACCCGGCTAGAATAATCGTTAAACCCAGTAAAGCTGGCATTAAATATTTTTTCATTTGGATACCTCCCACTGTTTAATTATATCAAGCTTATTCAAGTACATTTTTTGAAATTATAACGATTATATGGATTATGGTTAAAGGTATAGCATGAACAGATAGTTTCCTTCTTATCTTCTTGTAGTGATAAGAAGGAAACTATGTGGTTTGGTAAATCCCTCAATTTTTAAGACTAAGCTAAAACCTATCTACTGAAAATATATTTTCCATTACGATGATTTTTAGTTTCTATATTTATAACTAGAACCCTTGAAAATCGCCAAAGAATGGTTGTAGCCAAATAATAACCTGAGTCAATCCATCGAAGTATAGAAGGATGCCCATCAATACCATGGTTACGCCACCAGCCTTCATAATTACGTTTGAGTATTTCAACATCCACCGTGTACGTGAGACAAAGAAGCTCAAAATGAAGAATGGTACTGCAAATCCAAGACAATAAACAATCATTAAAATCAAAGCATTATTTGGTGCCGTTGCACTCATTGCAAAAATAGCTCCAATAATTGGACCATTACACGGTGTCCATCCGGCACCGAATGCCGTACCTATAAAAATTGAACCTAAAAATCCAGACGGTCTGTTTTTAAACTGTATTTTCCTGTTTTTCATCAGGAAATTGAAGTTGAGCACACCTGTTATGATAAGTCCGAATAACACTATCAGTATGGCGCCGAGCTGTCTGATCAGATTCGAATGCTCGATGAGAAATCCGCCGAGAAATACTGTACCAAAACCAAGTGCAATATACACTAAACTAAAACCAATGAGGAAAAAAAGTGTGTGTAATATCGCTCTTACATTAAAATTTTGATTTTCTACTTCATTGTAGCTCATACCTGTTATATATGAGACAAATGCAGGAAAGACCGGAAGCACACAGGGCGAGACAAAACTTAAGACCCCGGCTCCAAATGCAAGGAGAAACGTTACCTCACTGCCCATGCAAAAACCCCCATTCACAACCCATTTTAACAGATAAGATAATGGAGCTTTCATACTATTAGCTAATGTTTGGGAACTTTCTGTGACATTTGAATCGACCATCCAGTATTTTCTTTTTTTCTGTCTTTTTAAATTATTCTTTACTTGAAAAAGCATCCTTGTAAACCTGAATATTGAAATGTAACTTTATCTAATCATCTTTTATATGATTACGGTAGATCCTAAATAGACAACACTAGAGTGTCTCTTTCACCGATGAATTGCATATATTTTAAATACTATTTTGCACATACTACTTTAGAACCCAGCTTGTCTTCTTACGAAGACAAGCTGGGTTCTTTAATTATAATGCAAATTATCGTCTGAATTAGTGCAGAATAATTACGAAAGTGACAGAAGGGGTAACCGGATGTGAATCGGTGATTAAAGTTTAGCAGACCTTTGTCTTAAATCTGGGTGTGACTTTTGACTTTATTTTGCACTTATTTAAGTGATATTTTGCACTAAAATTAAGCCGATATCTCACATTAAAAGAGAGATATCGGCTTATAAAATTTTCTATTAAAATAGGAATGAGAACAGAGCGTTGAATGTGCCATTTTCAAATAGGATATAAATTCCTAATCCTATAAAGACGATTGGAACGATCCAACGTTCATATTTTTCGATTTTATCTGAAACAAAATTCAAGGAAGCCAATCGATAGCTGATTAGACATAGAACACCAACCATGATCATGAAAACAATGACGGCAATAATGATTTCCATCATATTTAAAGTCGTAAAGTACGGTATATAGATAGCGAAATCATCCGCACTGGAAGCCAGTACAATGAAAGTGACCGTTATGAATAATTGATTGAATCTGCCTGAAGAGAAAAGGGAGAGAATGTTGCCTTCATCTTCGTCTTCTTCACCTTGAATCCATATTTTTATACCCAGGTAAAGCGGCAGCAGTCCAAGCAGTCCGATTATCCATTGTTGGGGAACTAGATTAGCAACGCCCAATGACACCAGAAGACTCGCGAGTATAATAATGACTGTCCCAATATATTGTCCAATCCAGATATATTTGATCTGGTTCCTTTTCTTTATTTGCGAAAACAGAAGAATCAATATGACGAGATAGTCGATTCCTGTCGCTACATAGACGGCAGCAGCTGTAAATACCGTTACAATCATTTTTCCAACTCCAATATTTGGACATCAGTACTTTTATTTATCTGGGAAGAACCCAAGCTTAATTCATCTTCCTTCACACGCATAAGCCTCAAGCCATTCAAGGCCACCACTAAAGTGGCACCCATGTCCGAGAGAATCGCAATCCATAGTGTCAGCCATCCTGGGATGACCAACAATAGAGCAATCAGTTTGATTCCAATGGCAAAAGCGATATTCGCTTTGATGATGTTCAATGTTTTACGGCTAAGTTTGATGGTAAAGGGCAGTTTCCTCAGGTCATCGCCCATTAAAGCGACATCTGCTGTTTCAAGAGCGGTATCTGTACCGGCGCCACCCATAGCGATACCAACGGTGGAAGCTGCCAGCGCTGGGGCGTCATTGACCCCATCGCCGACCATGCCTACATGACGATAATCAGTTTTTAGTTGCTTGATTACGTCTAGTTTATCCTGCGGGAGCAATTCAGATTGAATATCTGTGACACCGACATGTGAACCAATCGCACGGGCAGTACTATGATTATCTCCCGTAAGCATGACTGTTTTTTCGATGCCTGCCTGATGCAGATTCTGGATTACCACTTTACTTGATTCGCGGACTTCATCCGCGACTGCAATAATTGCCTGAACTGTATTTTTCGTTCCTGCAACCATAACGGTCTTACCTTGTTCTTGAAGTGTTTTGACATCACTTTTAATTGCATCATTGAAATTAGCTGCCTCCATCTCTTCAAATAATGCCGGACTGCCAACGTAATACATTTCATTATTGATTTTGCCCCGTATCCCCTTGCCTGTAATAGAAGAAAAGTCTTCGACAAAGATATCAGAATAAGGAAGGTTATAACCGTCTGCCTTCTTTATAATCGCGGATGCCAATGGATGCTGAGAACGATCTTCCAATGCTGTGATGACTGCCAGCATTTCCTTTTCATCAATTGCATTGTCGATTAAACGATAATCAGTTACAACCGGGACGCCTTTTGTGAGTGTGCCGGTCTTATCAAATGCAATGGCCTTTAATCCACCCATTTCTTCGAGGTAGACCCCGCCTTTTATAAGGACTCCCTTCTTGGCAGCATTTCCGATTGCCGAAACAATCGCTATCGGCGTGGAAATTACCAATGCACATGGACAACCTACAACGAGAACCGCTAACCCTTGATACACCCAAGTGGACCAGCTCGCACCGAAAAATAACGGGGGTACAATCGCAACCAGCACTGCGACACCCATAATGGCAGGCGTATAATATTTTGCAAATTTATCAACGAATGCCTGGGCAGGAGCACGCTCACCTTGTGCTTCTTCCACCAGATGAATGATTTTGGCAATGGTCGTATCTTCAACCAATTTAGTGATTTTAACTTCCAGTAAGCCTTCTTCGTTCAGTGTCCCTGCAAATACTTCATCATCGATCGATTTTTCAACCGGCACTGATTCACCTGTGATTGCTGCCTGGTTGATTGCAGAGTAGCCATTGACAATTACGCCGTCCATAGCAATTTTCTGTCCAGGCTTAACAATCATGATATCGCCCACAGCAATATCATTGACGTGCACTGTCATTTCCTGTCCGTTGCGTCTGACAAGTGCCTCTTTAGGAGCAATATCCATCAATGAACTGATGGATTGCCTTGCTCGATCCATCGAGAAACGCTCCAACGCTTCGCTGATGGCAAACAAGATGACAACAATGGCGACCTCGGCCCATTCTCCGATGATGACACCGCCAATCACTGCGACTGTCATCAGGGTTCGCATATCAAATTCAAACCGGACTAAATTCTGGAGACCCGTTTTCAGCATTGAAGCCCCTCCGACAATCATGGACGTGATGAACAGCAGTGGTGTAAGAATATTGTCATCACCATTCACCAACATTGAAATGAAGCCAAAAGCGATAAACAGTAGCGAATAGAGCAGAGTGCTGTGCTTTTTATAAAATGGAATGGTTACTTCCTTTTCTTTTTTGTCTTGTCCACTTTCTTCCCGGGATTTCTCAGGCACCACTTTGAGGTTTTCAAACGCCCCTGCTTCTTCCAGTTCCTCAACCGTTGCAGAACCATATACAGAAATTTTTGATGCGCCAAAATTCACCTTCGCATCTTGAACTTCAGGTAGTTTCTTCACATTATTCTCAAATTTCCCTGCACAGTTCGCACAGGAAAACCCCTGAACACGGTAAACTTTTTTTTCTTTATTTACTTCTGGTTGCGTTTGACGCATAGACTTTTCAGGCACCACTTTGAGGTTTTCAAATGCCCCTGCTTCTTCCAGTTCCTCAACCGTTGCAGAACCATATACAGAAATTTTTGATGCGCCAAAATTCACCTTCGCATCTTGAACTTCAGGTAGTTTCTTCACATTGCGCTCAAATTTCCCTGCACAGTTCGCACAGGAAAACCCCTGAACACGGTAAACTTTTTTTTCTTCTTCAGTCAGCTCTGCAATCCCTTCAGACATTGGTTATCACTTCTTTCCTATGTATTAATGCAATCGTCATGATTTCTTTAATATGCTGATCTTCCAGTGAATAGAACGCGAGTTTCCCTTCTTTCCTGAATGTAACGATGCCTTCTTTGTAGAGCGTGCGTAAATGATGAGATGCATTTGCTACAGTCACACCGAGTATATTTGCGATATCACAGACGCATAATTCCTCTTCCTTGCATAAGGAATAGGTGATTTTTGCCCTATTCACATCGGCAATAGCCTTAAGCATCTGTGATATACCGGCAATATCTACAGTTTGTAAATTCTCTTGCATCCGGTTAACCTTTTCTTCGTCATAACAAAAAACTTCACATGTTTCTTTCTTATTCATACATACACCTCATCATTCAAATATTTGTTTGAATATAGCATAACATCTTGTTTTTCTTTATTCAAGCAGACGTTTGAATAATAATAAATTTGTATAAGTTTTTCTCGACATAGAAAGAATTTTCTGAAATAAAGCTGAAAGAAATTACGATATCGTAAGTGAACTTTATTGTGATAAATAATTTATTCGTTCTTAAAAGTACACTTTTGCGGACACTTCGAAAACATTTGAAATAAATAAAAACAAGAGTTTGTAAACATACTAAATTATTTTAAGATTGTTTTTCATTTATAACTAGAAAAATAATCTTCTGGTAAAACAATATATAGATGTATTTTTCTCTCTTAAATTTTTGATTGATTAGGGCAGACCCTAAATAGACAATACTAGAGTGTTGAATTCACTGGTTTTCGAGTGTATGATTAGGGTGTATTTTAATTATATTCAGAAAAGATGGTTATGTGAAAATTGGGTGTCAATTTCGATGTTATTTTGCACTAAAGTTAAAAAGCTCAGCTTATCTTTTCACGAAGACAGCTGGGTTTCTAAATTGAGTATGCAAAATAACACTTAAAATAGATGCAAAATAGTTACTAAAGTCACAGGACGATTTCACGGATGTGGCAAATCGTCCAATAAACGATCGTTTACTGGAAGAGTATAAAAATGATTACTATATCAAAAAAGAACTATAAAGAAATACAGAGACTCTATAAATAATATGGTGAGTGCTGCTTTTCTTGGTATGCTGAATGGCTGCATAAAAAAGCACCCCTAAAGCTGAATTTGGGAGTTCAACTTTAGAAGGGTACCACGGCAAGTGGGAGTTTTTTATGGGTCATACTGTATTTGAATCCACTCCTTCGAAACCCCATATTATATTACTAAGAACTGTTTGAATGTGAAAGTAACCATATCACCTTGATTACTCAATCAACCCATCCTTCATCTCTATCGTGTAATCTGCATATTTCAATGCACTTTCATCATGTGTGACCATTAAAACTGTAATCCTGAATTCTTTTGATAATGATGTTAATAGTTCCATCACTTCCTTCGATCTCTTTGAGTCCAAACTTGCAGTCGGTTCATCGGCAAATAATATTTCTGGTTGATGAATGACAGCGCGTGCGATGGCAACCCGCTGCTTTTCTCCACCGGATAGACTGTCTGGGTAAGTATCTCTATGATGCCACATATCTACTTTTTTAAGAATAGCTTTGATCTCTTGCCTTCTCTCTTCCTTAGACCACTTTAGTTCGGCTGTATCCAGCATCAGACCCAATTGTTCCTGAACCGTCAAGAATGGCACCAGGTGAGCCTGCTGAAAAACGAAGCCAAATCTTTTTGCACGTATATTCCTCACCTGATTGCTGTTCAGCGAAGTCAAATTTTCGTCTGCAAAAAAGATCTCTCCTTTTGTTGATTTCTGTAAACCGGCCACTATGGTCAGCAGGGTGCTTTTGCCGGAACCGGAGGCACCGACCAGTGCAGTGATTTCACCTTCGGGAAGATCAAGGTCAATGCCTTTAAGAATCTTTTCTTCAGTACTGCCATGCTTGAATGTTTTCTCCAATCCATTGATAGTGAGTATGGCCATGTTACATACCTCCTTGATTGATTGCCTGCATCGGCTCCACTTTACTGATCTGGATGCCTGATACTGTCGATCCAATAAAACCGACCACCAGGAAGACAAGGGACATCATTGAAGACGAACTCAATGTCAGCAGGAACGGCATTCCTTCAGGCATCACAGCTCCAAGCAATTGGCTGATTCCGACTGAGAGCACCAGAGAAATGATGGTAATGATGATCATCTGCACCCACATCATTTTGAATAGTGTAGACGTTTTAACCCCGACCGCTTTCAATATGCCGTAAGTTGCGATTTTTTGTACGTTGATCATATAAAAGAAGATGCCAAATAACATTCCGCTGATGACGAATAGAAATACAACAATCATATTCAAAGATAACTGCTCTGCACTGTAGCTTGATATCGTATTTAAAAATTCATCGTTGGTGAACTGGCTTAATCCATCGATTACGGGCGCTTCATTTCCTTCTATGAAAGCTAATTGAAATGCATCCGTCCTGTACATATTCTGGAAATCATCATGATTGATGAAGGCAACAGGGGCATGGCTGAACTTTTGCTGATCAGCAAATCCATCCACCTTTAATGAATGATCCAGCAGACCATTTGTCATTTTCTCGTCTTCACTGATTCCCTCTTTCATAATGGAATTATCAAGAACTAGCCGCTTGGCCTCTACATCAGGGAAATGATCACTATTGGCTGTACTGACGAATGCAACACCATGCCTCTTTTCATCAGCAGCTTCGACCTCTCCCATTTGGATGGACAAAAACATGGCATCGGATGAAGCTTCCTCAATTTCATTCCTGGTTTCTCCATCAAGACTTGAAAAGTTGTACTGTCCTTCTGCTTCTTCCTGCATATAAAATGTACCTTCAGGCATATCTTTGATTAAAGATGCATTGTCGTAGGAGAGCCCATTCGCCAATCCTGAAATGATCATCGTCAGCAGACTGATCAGAAAGATGATTGATCCAAGGATCAAATATCTTGTCTTGGACTTCATTATTTCCTTCCACGCCATCTTCATTTTAATCCCCCCTCCATTAATTGTTCTCCGGTTTGTAGATGAGTGTCTGGGCGAAGAATAGTATGAAGCTGATCAAAACAGCCACACCGCCACCGATATATATAATCAGCGTTACGATGTCCGGCATTTCAATCTGACTTACCATATGCAGATACATCCCTGCCGTCAAGCCGGTGGTGCCGACGATGCTGGTCCATACATGAATTTTCGTCAGAAGTGTGTTCTTTATGCTGAAGACCTTATAGAATACGGCCCATGAGAATAATGTCAGCCAGCCGACCACGAGAACGTGCGTATGCACTGGACGGAAGGCATATCCCCCTGATCCAGCCATATGGGCACCCATCACTGCCCCGATTACGCCAAACATCCCAGCGAAGACAAGCAGTACTTTACTTGGATTTTTCATAAATAAAATCCTCCTCAGTTGATTGATACTTCATATTCTATAATCGGAATATGAACGCAATATGAACTGAGAAGGATCATTTTATTTTTTCGGTAGTGTCACAGTGAATATGCTGCCCTGCCCATTCTGGTTTGACTCCACACAGATTGTCCCTTCATGGAGAGAAATCACTTTATGGACAATGGATAAGCCAAGACCTGACCCTGGGACCCTATGGGATCTCGCGGTATCTTCTCTGTAGAACTTCTCGAAGATACGCTGCTTCACCGCATCATCCATGCCGATGCCTGTATCTTTGAAACTCACCTTCATCTCTTTGTCACACTCCATCAATTCAATCTCGATCTCACCGAACGTGCTATTATATTTCAGAGCATTGGAAATCAGATTATCCCACACTGTATTCATCAAGGCCTGGTCAGCAGTAATCTCCACATCCGGGATATCATGGGAGAGCATCAGGTTATTCGAGTCGATTTTCCATTCATAGTTGTGAATCAACTGTCGTATCTGTCTGCCTACATTATATTCTTCCACTTTTAAGATATGCGCTTCCTGATCGAGTGATGACAAGAGCAGTAACTGATTGGTCATCGAACTGATTCGATTGGATTCATCATCAATGATCCGTACATATTCGAGCCCTTTTTCATTCTCAACCAGTTCATTTTTCAAAAGCATACCATACCCTTTGATGTTGGAGAGCGGAGACTGTATATCGTGGGAAATATTTGATATGAAATCCTTGCGCATATTTTCATTCTGCCGTATTTTCTCTGCCATTTTGACAAAGTTGTTTGTCAATTCGCCCATTTCGTCCTTCCTTCCTGTCTCTAGTCCCTCGACATTATAATTTCCGGAGGATAGTATCTTTGTCGCCCTGCTCAGACGGCTCACAGGACGAACCATATATTTGGTGGCAATAAGAACGAGAATGATGCTTAAGATGATGGTGATCAGAAATAACCAGCCAAACAACAGATGCATTTCATTGAATAGCATCTGTATGTCCGGCCTTATGAATATTGCGTAATTTCCACCATCATAATTTACAGGAACACCGATGGTATTCTCCAGCTCATTGGCAAAAAATCCCGTGACAAAAGTCTCTCGTGGAAATTCCCGCATGCCGTGATAGATATTTCCATCAAGAACATCTTGCACTATACTTATAGAAAGTTCATTTTCTCTGAATTCAGCACCATAGAGGATTCCATTCTGCATCGTCTCGAACAGATAGATTTGATAACCGATATCCGCAATGTTTTTCAGATATTCATCCATTGCAATCTCGGGGTTCTCTTCAATGAAAGTAGATATCTCCTGAGCAATTCGAGTATTTTTCTCATCGTTGACCGGTTTCAAATATTGCTGGTAGTATGCATTTGAAATTAGAAATGCGACCAGGAAACTGGTGAGCATGATGCCTATTGTCGTTGCAGCAAAAGTGCTATACAAGGATCTCATCATTGATTCATCTCCAGTGTATAACCTACGCCCCTTACTGTACGGATGCTGAACGGCACGGACAGATGACTGAAGCGTTGCCTTAATCTTTTGATATGGACATCCACTGTCCGGTTATCCCCCTCAAAATCCAAATCCCAAACATTTTCGATAATTTGTTCACGGGAGAAAACACGCTGAGAATTTTTTGCCAGTAAATATAACAGTTCAAATTCCTTAAGTGGCAGTTTGATTGTTTTGGTATCAATCTTTATTGAGTAGTTTTCGTGAATAATCAAAACATTCCCCAGTCGTATTGGATCATTATCACTCTCAGGGTCGACATACCGGCGAAGAAGCGCCTTAATCCTGAACGCCAGCTCTTTCGTTTCGAAAGGCTTGGTCAGATAATCATCAGTCCCTGCTTCAAATCCGACTGCTTTATCATCAATCTGATCTTTCGCTGTTAAAATAATAATTGGGATTTCATATGTGTTCCGAATTTCTTTTGTCAAAGATATACCATCCATAAAAGGCATCATCACATCTACTACTGCGATATCACAAGGGAGGATCTTCAGCTTTTTTAACGCGTCCCTTCCATCCGTTGCTTCGATTACATCATATCCTTCTTCTTCAAGATGTAACCGGACAAATTTTAAAGTGTTCTTATCATCATCAACAACCAAGACTCTTGCCATACATTAACCTCCATATAGCTTCATATTCTTAATCTTATTGATAGAAGCGTTACTATAGTGATATAACAAATTTTACATTGAAACTTAATTTGTGAAAAAGATAATATTAGCATCTTATATAGTACAATTATCACCTAAAGTCAGTACAAAATAAAACAGAAGCAACACCGAGTATATTGGGCCTTTTTACAAAGTTACAATTGACAGTTGTTTCTTCATCTTTTTTCGTTGGAGTTTTTCTTGTTATCCTTAAAAATATTGAAAAAAAAAAGCAAGTGCAGAATATTTACTCTGCACTTGCTTTTCATTTCTATTCCCTTATGCTTTAGTGGCTGCTTATAAGTCGGATTATGTTAAGTTCATAATCTTTTTTAAACTCACTTAGAAATTAACTTCATTTCTTTGGGAATATCTTTTTGTTGAATAAACCACAAATTATTTTCGGTTCTAGTGCAAGCCACATAAAACTTCCCTAAAGTTAAAGGTTTTAAATTTTTTAAGTCATTTTTATTAAATGCGTTAAAGGTAGTACCATTTAGAATTATACAAACATTTGAGTAAGAAACGCCTTTGGAATCTCCCCAATTAATAGAATTACATCTATAATCGGTCGCTTTTTCATAAAACAATTTCGGTTCTGTTGCAAAGTAAAAAAATATAGCTAACCACTAATTTATCATGTCAGTGTTCGCTTAACTTGCTAGCATGATGCTAATTTCGTGGCATGGCGAAAATCCGTAGATCTGAAGAGACCTGCGGTTCTTTTTATATAGAGCGTAAATACATTCAATACCTTTTAAAGTATTCTTTGCTGTATTGATACTTTGATACCTTGTCTTTCTTACTTTAATATGACGGTGATCTTGCTCAATGAGGTTATTCAGATATTTCGATGTACAATGACAGTCAGGTTTAAGTTTAAAAGCTTTAATTACTTTAGCCATTGCTACCTTCGTTGAAGGTGCCTGATCTGTAATTACCTTTTGAGGTTTACCAAATTGTTTAATGAGACGTTTGATAAACGCATATGCTGAATGATTATCTCGTTGCTTACGCAACCAAATATCTAATGTATGTCCCTCTGCATCAATGGCACGATATAAATAACTCCATTTTCCTTTTATTTTGATGTACGTCTCATCAATACGCCATTTGTAATAAGCTTTTTCTTCCAAATTTGATATAAAATTGGGGCATATTCTTGAACCCAACGGTAGACCGTTGAATGATGAACGTTTACACCACGTTCCCTTAATATTTCAGATATATCACGATAACTCAATGCATATCTTAGATAGTAGCCAACGGCTACAGTGATAACATCCTTGTTAAATTGTTTATATCTGAAATAGTTCATACAGAAGACTCCTTTTTGTTAAAATTATACTATAAATTCAACTTTGCAACAGAACCACAATTTCTTTATTGAGTTGTCATTAAGAATCCTTTCAATTTCTATTGGATCTTCTACAAATTCAATTGTCGAAGTATGCTCATGGTATGACTCAATATTAATTCCAAGTTTTTCTTTGACGAATTCACATACTTCCTTAGAGCATCTATAACTTTTTAATAAAGTTTCTTCATCAAAGAAAAAGCCAGCTTCTTCAAGTTTTTTTCTATAGACGTTTTTATCAGAAAAAAGGTTTTTTAGATTATTTCCTCTTCGACTTGAATCAGGTGGTATAAACAAGGGGAACTTTATCGATTTGATCAACCGATTGGAAAGCAGTATACCTATGGACATGGTCCTGAAGCGCGCTCAGCTGATGAACGAAAAGATCGTCAGATTGAACATTTGAAGATGGAGAATGATATTTTAAAAAAGTATATGGTGATCGAAAAGGAGTTGAAAAAGAAATAGTTCTGGCACTTGTTGAAAGAATGCAGACCAAATACACGATTACTGCCATTTTAAGTGCATTGCTTGTGCCGCGTTCCACCTACTACCGATGGCGGTCGGAAGGCATTGATTCATCGTTGATGGATGTGGAACAGGCAATCATTGATATATGTGAGTCGACGAAGTATCGATACGGCCATCGCAAGGTGAGAGCGTTGTTGCAGCGAAACTACAATATCAAAAGGAATCGGAACACTGTGCAGCGCATCATGCAAAAATATCATCTACAATGCCGGATTAAGCCGAAAAAGAAATGGCAGTCACAAGGGGAAACCATCATTATCGCACCCGATCGAATCAAGCGTGACTTTCAGGCTGCCGCGCCCAATCAAAAATGGGTCACGGACATTACTTACATCCAATACGGATGTACTGTGCAGTACCTGTCCACGATTATAGATCTTTACAACAATGAGATTGTCGCAGCCAAATTGTATAGTCATCAGCAGACGCCATTAGTGCTGGATACACTGAAAGAAGCTTTGGAGAAACGGGCATATCCTAAAGGGGTGATCATTCATTCGGACCAAGGGAGTGTGTATACATCATATGCCTATCAGTCATATGTAATGGAAAATAATCTGGTGAGCAGCTTGTCCAGACGCGGGAACTGTTGGGATAATGCGGTCATCGAATCGTTCCATTCCCCCCTGAAGTCTGAAGCGTTTATATACACCAGATTCAATTCACTCAGTAATGTTGAGACGATTTCACGCGCTAATCAATACTTAAAGTACTATAACGAAGAAAGAATACAAGAAAAATTAGGCTGCCTTCCTCCAATTCATTTTGGAGGAAAAATAGCCTAATTAAGGTGTTTTATCTTTGTCTCATACTGCTAGGTCAGTCTAAGGGGCACTTTTTTATTCGTGTCCATTATTCGGGGTATAGTTCAAAGTGTGGCCTTTTATGCTCTATTCTATATCGATATAATTTAAAATAGGGTAAATAAATTTATTTTTAATTTATTCAAGATTAGCATGTTTACCATACATTTTATCCGAATCTAAACCTTTTTTCTCCATAAAACGCAAGATTAAGGCATCATAAAATAACAACATCGTTTGCTCAAATAGAGATCCCATCGGTTGTATAGTCTTGTAATCACCTGCAGATTGATCTTTCGTTACCCCGGGTAATTTAACAATTATATCCGCCAGTTCTCCAATGGTGGATTCGGGAGAAATGGTTATAGTTGCAACTTTACCTCCTAAGCTTTTGGCCTTTTCAGCAATAGCAACTAAAGTCTTGGTTTCCCCTGAACCTGAACCAATGATTAAAAGATCATCCTTTTCTAAGTTAGCTGTTACAGTTTCGCCAACCACATAGGCATCAATCCCCATATGCATCATTCGCATGACAAATGATTTTCCCATAAATCCGGATCTGCCCGCACCAGCCACAAAGATTTTCTTGGATTCTGAAATCTGGTTTACTAATTTCTCTGCTTCTTCATCAGAAATTAAATGGACCGTTTGACTTAATTCTTGAACGATCTCAGATAAATATTCAGTAGTTTTCATTTGAATCAACCTTGTTTAATTAATGTTTGCATTTCGCGGGCAGTAGCTTGTTTATCTTCTTTGCTTGTAATACCGCCACCTATAACGATGAGGTCAGGTTGTTGTTTAATGACTTCTGGAAGTGTTTCTAATTTGATTCCACCGGCAATTGCAGTTTTGGCATTTTTTACGACGTTCTTAATCGTGTTTAAATCTTCAAAGGAATTTTTCCCTTCAGCTTGCAGATCGTAACCTGTGTGTACACAGATATAATCGGCACCAAGTTCATCCAATTCTTTAGCACGGGCTGCAATGTCTTTCACTGCAATCATATCTACGAGGATTTCTTTCCCTTGTTTTTTAGCTTCTTCTACTGCGCCTTTAATGGACTCGTCTTCTGCGGTCCCAAGGATCGTAATGATGTCTGCGCCTGCTGCAGATGCTTGGCTTACTTCATAGCCAGCTGCATCCATAATTTTCAAATCAGCTAATACAGTTAAGTTTGGAAAAGCAGCTTTTACTTCTTTCACTGCTTTAAGACCTTCATTAATAACCACAGGTGTACCAATTTCTACAACATCAATATACTCTTCTACCTCTTTCACTAATTCAATGGCTTCCGGAATATCGACAAGATCTAATGCTAATTGTAATTTCATTTAAGTTCGCTCCTTCTAGAGGATTTTTCTGTTTTATATTGTGCTAATAGGTGTCATTAGACACGTGTAAATATTTACTTAGAAAAAACATTTTACTTACTAGCACGTTTCAAAGTATACTAAGTCTGTTGCGAAATAAAAAGTACGCACTTTAATCGCATATAGTGATAAAAAGTATACTATTGGATAATATAAGGGGGAAGTGAAGTAAATGCCGAATTTAGGAGAGAAATCCTTTAACTGTGAAAAGGAATTAACCCTTGCAGTAATAGGTGGTAAATGGAAAATGTTGATTTTATGGCATTTAGGTAAGGAAGGAACAAAACGATTTGGTGAATTAAAGGCCCTTATGCCAAGGATTACCCAAAGAATGCTTGTAAATCAATTACGCGAACTGGAAGATCATTTAATCATACATCGGGAAGTGTACCCTGTCGTTCCACCAAAAGTTGAATACTCATTGACTGAGCATGGAAAAAGTCTTATGCCGATTTTAGATGCTATGTATGAATGGGGTAAAGATTATATTGAGAATGTATTGGAAGAGGAAACGGAAGATCCATCTGCCACTTAGTGGGAAAAAGTTTCTTTCCATGCTGAAAGACAATTGTAAAACACCACGGTTAGCTTTTACTATCCGTGGTGTTTTACAGTAAAGGGAAATTTAGAATCAACACCATGTCTAATAAAAATAGAATTAAAAAATGGGGTAATTATAATCCTTGTATTTAGTCGATTAGAACTGAATTAAGAAAGTGAGTGCCAGTTAGCCTTTACCAATACTAAAGTCTAAAAGAATCACTTGATTGTTTTCTCGTTACTCAATTTGAAGCATATAACCAGCGGTTTGCCACACGGTGTCACATCGGTTTCAACCGAGCACGGGCCGAACTAACTGAAATGTTTAGCGAGTAACAAATACTACAAGAAAAGGCATGCCTTCATTTACATATAATTATTGACGGTCCCCATGAATTGGGTAGACTCTAATCATACACGTTACACCTGAAAATCGAATTTAATCCTCGAAGAATTAAGCATCACTATTTTTGTAATAACCTCATCAACGATGATACGTTGAAGCGTATCATCGTTGATGAGGTTTTTAATCATTCTAAGAAATTGTTTATTAAATTGAAATAGCTAGTAAATGAGTTTTTATAAATTTGTTTATTGGTGGCCTTACGTATAATAATTCAGTATTGTTGAATCTAATTTCTTAGAAGGCAACTTTAACTAGTATTCCCTATCTTCTTTTGTTCTCTCGGGAGTCTAAATATAAAACAGAAAAAACTCTCATTCATAGTATTAAAATAATATAAGAAAACCCATCTCTATATTATTTCAATAGAAATGGACTTTCTTCATTTAATCAAGAAGTTACGTTTATACTTCTTTTTTATTTATATAGTTATCATTGCGGTTTTAAAATGACTTTAATATTGTTATCTTTTTTCTGATCAAAAATATCATAAGCTTGACTTGCTTCTTCTAAAGGCATTGTATGCGTTATAATTTCTGTTGGATCAAAAACTTCATTTTTAATCATTTCATATAACTTTGGCATTTGATGAATAACTGGAGCTTGTCCACTTTTTACTTGAATGTCTCTATTAAAAATTAAATCTAGTGGGAAATTGTCTGCAGGTGAACCATAAATACCAGTTAATTGAATGGTACCAAATTTTCTTACCGATTCAGCTGCTGTAATAATTGGACTAATATTACCTCGTTGTGCTGAGTTTGAACTTATCTCTAAATCATCTTGAGCTACTTGTCCATCCATTCCCACACAATCTATAACAACATCTGCGCCACCACGTGTTGTTTCACGAAGTAATTTTCCGATATTATCTTCTTTAGAAAAATTATATGTTTCAGCGCCATTGAATTTTTTTGCATGATTTAATCTGTGCTCCACATTATCAATAGCAATCACACGTTCAGCACCTTTTAATTTAGCAAATTTTTGTGCCATTAAACCAATTGGACCACAACCGAGAACAATCACGGTATCTCCAGATTTTACGCCTGCGTGTTCTACACTCCAATAAGCTGTTGGAACAACATCAGATAAGAATAATACTTGTTCGTCTTTTAAGTCACTATCTGGAACTTTGAATGAAGAGAAGTCAGCAAAAGGAACTCTCAAATACTCTGCTTGTCCTCCCCAGTGGTTTCCGTGCATGCCACCAAAACCGAAAAGTCCGCCATTGTCCATTTGCCAGTTTGCTGGTGATTGATTAGAATTATCACATTGAGACTCCATGTGATTATCACAATAGAAGCAATCACCACAACCTATGTTGAAAGGGATTACTACTCTATCGCCTTTTTTAAGGGTCTTCACATCTTTTCCTACTTCTTCTACAATCCCCATTGGCTCATGTCCAATAACAAACCCAGGATCCATGAATAAATCGCCCTGATGATAAAGATGTAAATCAGAACCACATATACCTGAAGCTGTTATTTTTATAATGGCGTCTGTTGATTCTTCTATTGTTGGATCATTCACTTCTCGAACTTCCATATTTTTATGACCTTGATAAGTAACTGCTTTCATTAATATCACCCTCCTTGAGTCAATCTACCCATCCGTAACACCTTATAAACACAGTGTAATAATATATTATTTTTTAAAGAACGCCGATTGTAAAATTAAGCTGGACACCTAAAAAGGGTCACACGTGATACACATAAATGGCAACATCTATTGATACCGGTTTCGATAGTTGAGTATGCATAGAAAAACCGAATAATGGACGTTTCTTCTTGATTTATCCATTACTCGGGTTATTGTATACATGGCTTTTAAATTTCTAATGTCGAGTCCTGTCATTTATTGCGGTTTAGATACCAACTTCCAAGTGTCAGGTAAGCTGCAAATGTCGTCCATAGCGTATATGGCAGCAGAATAAAGCCGGATAGTTTGCTTACTTTAAAGAATTTAGATAATACAGCGTACATTGTAATCCAAATCATAACACTGTTGACCAATGCGAGTTGACGTTTTCTGAGCCGGAAAAATAGGAAAGACCAAGTGTAGTTGATGATAAGATGAACTTTGAACAGTCTGCTTGCCTTACGGTCCCCTTTTCTATTGACGAGCGCATGGGCCAATCCCATCGTCAGGTATAGAAATGTCCACATGGGAGCAAAAATTTTACGTGGTGGGGCAAAGGGCGGCTGTCTAAGCTTCTTGTATTGCCTCGGTGCGGATCTAGTAGACAGTTTCCCGATTGTTTTACCTAATATAAGTGGAGTGACAAGATGAAATATGAACTTGATGACTGGTTTCATAGAATATCCTCATTTCTGAATTGTTAACAAGTATATACTATATTAAAGATTAACAAAAAACCAATATTGAAGCAGACATTCGCGGGGTCCACAAATGTCTGCTTCATTAATAGTGTTAAATACGCTTAGAGCATAATGCTTTATTCGGCATCTTCACTTGCTGCACTCACCCTATAGATCAGCCCGCCATCAGTCGATGCAATAAGCGCGCCATCTTCAGTTACAAGAATATCACGGAAACGTTCGCCTTCTTCAGTCAATAGACGTTCTTCTCCAACAATGACATCATCTTCAATAACGACACGTACAATATAGTTCGGCGCCAGACCACCGATGAACAGGTTGTTCTCCCATTCAGGGATTGCGTCGTTATCATAGAACGACATGCCACTTGGTGCACTTGTCGGATCCCAATAATATCTTGGTTCAACAAAGCCTTGCGCTTCGTGCTCTGAAATCCCCTCATTGATCAATTCACCAGTGTACTCGATACCATAGGAGACGATTGGCCATCCGTAGTTATTGCCTGGCTCAATAATATTCAGTTCATCCCCAGCTTGTGGACCGAATTCAACAATCCATAAGTCTCCTGTTTCAGGGTGGAAGTCGACACCTTGAATATTACGGTGACCGTAGCTGTAGATACCATCCAGTGCATCTTCATCTTCGATAAACGGATTCGTATCTACTGGTTCTCCATCTGGTGTAATGTGGATGACTTTACCCAAGTAGGCATCCAAGTCCTGTGCACGTTCGCGGATCGGATCATCTGAACGCTCACCCGTTGTCAGGAACAGGTTGCCTTCATCATCGAAGATGATACGTCCACCATAGTGCAGGGTACCCTCATATGCTGGTGTTGCTTGGAAGATCACTTCAAAATTTTCAAGTGCGGTTTCATCTTCTGACAACATACCTTTACCGACAGCAGTTACGGTACCCCCTTCAATATCTTGAGAAAACGTTAGAAATACTAATCTTGATTCGTCAAAATCAGGTGCAGTGGCTACATCAAGCAAACCACCTTGATCTTCGTTATTCACTTCTGGTGTCCCTTGGATTGGCTCGGAAACAGAGCCATCTTCAAGATTTACAATAAGAAGTTCTGCTGAATCTCTTTGCGTAACAAGCAGGCGGTTTGTATCAAACTCCACCATACCCCAGGTCACGCCAAGACCCTCAGTAACAACTTCCACATCAAGTTCTGTTTCAGTCTCTACTTCAGGTGCTCTTGTCTGTTCCGGGAACGCGGGTTCAAACTCAGTCACTTTTGGTTCGGTTTCTGCTGATTCAGATCCAGTATCTGTACTTTCATCACTTTCTTCTGTTGCTTCTTCGGATTCTTCACTCTCTTCTGTTGTTTCCTCCGGTTCTTCAGTGGATTCCTCAGTTGTTTCTTCTGTTGCAGTATCCGATTCCTCAGTGGATTCTTCTTCTGAAGTACCACCATTGCCACATGCTGCCAAAGCCAATACAAAGATCAGCATCAGCAGGAATGTCAATCTTGACCACGAAACTTTCCCCATCGTTTTTCCTCCCCTTTATATAATATTGAACTGAATATATTAAAATCCAGTCCTTAATACCCAGCATCAAAAATGGTTAAGACTTTCATAACATAACTGAAATTATGAATTTATTTGTATATAATTTTATCATAATTATCTGAAAAACTTAACGATAGATTTACTATATTCACTATAAATGGAATAATACTATCTACTGATTTAGGTGATGACTTGCACTATAATTTAAAAAAACAGCTTATTTTTCACCGAGGCAGCTGGATGACGAAGTTCAATGTTTAAAAGATAATTAAAATAAGGGCAAGCTATCAGATGAAGCAGCATATGTAAGTCAGCTCTCTTGGTTGGAAATTCCCGCTGAATATACGACTTAATTTTTTTGAGAGCAACAATGTATAGACATGGGCTCCGTTTTCCTTTATTATCATATTATTCATAAAGATACGAAAAGAGGTCTATTTATGCAATTCTCAACACAGACCAAAGTAAAGACGTGGACAATTTCCATCATCGCCCTGCTCCTGTTCATCGTCCCGGTCTACTTCAACGGTCAATGGACCATCATTCTCGGTATATTCGCCGACTACATACTCGGTAATCTGGAGACTCAGATTCCGGCAATTCTTGCGGTCATCATGGCAATCTTTCTGATCATCACCATCTACGGTACACTGATCAACCGCAATGCGTTCAGCCAGTCTCAGAAAATGAAGGACATCTTCGTGCTCGACTGGCTCTGGTTCACACTCCGTGTGCTTGGTACTCTATTTGCCGGCATGGTCGTGCTTGGTCTAGGTCCTGAGGCGATTACGAGTGATGCGACAGGCGGTACGATGATGTACAGCCTCGTACCGATACTCGCCACATGGCTGCTGCTTGCCGCTTTCCTCATGCCACTGCTCATGAACTTTGGTCTGATGGAATTCATCGGTACGTTCCTCGAACCGGTCATCCGCCCACTTTATAGAGTGCCCGGACGCTCCTCCATCGATGCCCTCGCTTCATGGATGGGCAGCAGCCCAGTCGGTGTCATGATTACAACACAGCAGTACGAAAAGGGGTTTTACACGAAGCGTGAAGCGATGAATATAGCCACCAACTTCTCGGTTCTGTCCATTCCGTTCAGCCTGGTCATTGCATCATTCATCGGCATCGAGGAATACTTCCTGCAGTTCTATATGACGATGGCCATCGCCTGCATACTTACAGCTCTCGTCATGGTACGCATTCCGCCCCTGTCCAAAAAGGAGGACACGTACTATGAAGTGACCGGCAAGCAGATTGATGACAGGGATGTCGAAAGTACGATGCTCAAAACCGCAACGACACGTGCCTACAAGAGAGCCGACGAAAGCGATGGACCGAAAGGCATCATCAAGGACGGTACACTGAATGTTGTCGATATATATGGCGGTCTGATTCCCGTCGTCATCGCCATCGGTACACTGGCACTGATTGTCGCCGAGTATACACCTGTATTCACCTACTTGAGCTACCCGGTCCAGCTGTTCCTGGAACTCATCAATGTACCAGAAGCCGCTGCCGCAGCACCGGCATTCATCATCGGCGTCACCGACATGTTCCTGCCATCCGTCATCGGTTCCGGCATCGACAGCATGTTCACGAAGTTTCTGATCGCCGTCATGTCACTCGTGCAGATCATCTACTTCTCTGAAGTCGGTGCCCTGCTCCTCAAATCGAAGATTCCCGTATCCGTCTGGGAACTGCTTGCCATATTCATACTGAGGACGATCATTTCGTTCCCGATCATCTATGTACTGGCACTGCTGTTTGTCGGATACTGAAAGAAGCACCTGGGGCCTGGCCTCGGGTTTTTATTTTGACGTAGTTGATGGCAATTTGCTCAATGTACTGGTTATAATACCCTTGAGGTGATGAATATGAGTTTTCATCAGGAAAATATGAAAGAGATCACAACACTGCAGCTGGTTTCTCAGATTATCGGTAAGATCAAACTCGAGTATGCACATCAACAGCCCCAATGGGCCCACGTCGTTCTCGACATCACACCGCGCGGATTTACAACTGGACTACTGAAACAGAATGGAGAGGCCTTCAGCATCGAAGCCGACCTTATGCACAACCGTGTCGTTATAGAGACGGCTTCAGGAGACGAAACAGTTGCACTGGAAGATGGCAAAACCGTCCGTACGTATTATGAAGAGATCATTGCTGCCGCACGCCGGCTTGGTCTTGACCTTTCCGTCTTTACGACGCCACAGGAAATGAAGACGACGACGCCTTTCGAGCTTGATGATGAGCACCACCACTACAAACCGGAAGTTTCCCGGGAAATACTCGCCTGGTTCCAGTACGCCAGTGACACTGAAGCGATGTTTCTTGCCCCGCTCAGAATACGCAAGGCGATGCCGGGACTGTTCTGGGGCACGTTCGATGTCTCCTGCTTCGCAGTCTACGACCAGTTCGAACCTTTCCCAGATGACACGAAAGTCATCGAGCGGGCCGCTTTCGACGAGCATATGATCGAGTTCGGCTTCTGGCTCGGCGATGACACTTTCAAAGACCCGCCTTTCTTTGTCCTTCCCTACCCGTTCGTTTCCGATACGGTACTTGAAGTCGATGACAGCTTCCCGGAAGGCAGCTACTTCAAAGCTGAGATGACCGAATACCTGTACGAAATGAAAAATGGCCGCGATGAACAGGAGAAGGAAAAGATTGCCCAGTTCTTCAGAGCATCCTTCGTCAAATCCCGGCAGCATCTCGGCTGGGACAATCAGCAGCACTGCTTCAATTCCTTGAAGATGAATGATAACAAGAGATAGAAGCTGTGCTCCAGCAGCTTTACTGCATATGGTGGCCCTATGATCGAGGATGAGGAAACAACAGAGGCCCAGCTCCTTGGAACTGGGCCTCTGTTGTTTCCTCTGATAAGCCATGTCTGTTGAACCTATCTGTTCTTCTATTCTCCAACCACGCCACATGCTATACGCTCTCCAGCATCACCTGATGGTTGACTTACATAATCATCGGCTTCCGAGTGGATGATGAGTGCGGTGCCTTCTTCCGTGTATAATGTATTCTCCTCATTCTCCTGCATCGTCACCATATCCGCAGTAGTTTCTGTATCTACCGTACCATCTTCCGCAACTTCGATATTTTCCATATCACCGGCATGAGGCCCTTCCGGGTCTTCAAATCCATGATTTGCGTCTGTCGGATTATAGTGCCCGCCTGCAGACTCAAAGTCCGGTAATTCGCATGATCCCGTTTCATGGAAATGGAATCCCAGCTCTCCAGGTGGCAGGTTCTCCCCTTCAATTGCTACATTTACGCCTGAATCCCCTTCACTCAATGTAGCCGTTGCAGTCTCCTCACCTTCAGTGTTTATGAGCGTGACTTCTTCTTCAGGAACATCAAGGACACCTCCTGGATCCTCTTCATCAACCGTTTCGTCTATTGCCCCCTCTTCCACTTCGGGATCCGATTCGCTTTCGTCTCCACAAGCTGCCAGAACAACACTTACTGCCATCACCAAAAGTAGCATTTTCCACAGTTTCATAGCATACCCCTTTCAAATATGTCTTATAGGTTTAAATACCCTATATTGAAAGGCTGGAACCACTTTTTTGAACCCGTTCTCCTTTAGGGCTGTCTTATCCGGAAGGATATCCCTATGCAGTTGTTCCTATTTTCATTCCGGGGTCGCTGATAATTTAAAAATAACGGAAAAAACCGAGGATACTTTCCTCGGTTTTTCCGTTATTGGTTGCTGAGCTTTTTGGCAGATGCGAACAGTGTCTCCACTGCCGGCAGCATGCTGGCTTCGTTGATGTCGAATTTCTCGTTATGGTGTCCGGCTGCAAGGTCTGTACCGAATACGCAGTACGTCGCCTGTCCACCCTGCTTCTGTACGGCGTTGATCATGAATGTCGCATCTTCCGAACCTGCAGCAGCATCACTTTTCAGTTCTCCTGTGAGGCCCGCTTCCTCGCCGACACCTTTCAGTACTTCTGCGAGCTCCAGTGAACAGTTCGTATTCTCTGCTTCACCGACGAGTTCGATGTTGTACGTTGCGCCATACATCTTCGCGGCCCCTTCGATGACGGCTTCCGCCTGTGCTTTGACATACTCATTGACTTCCGATGTCTCACCGCGCGTCTCGATCTTCAGCGCAGCATGGTCCGCAATGACATTTCTGCCACTGCCGGCGTGCAGTTCACCGACGTTGATGCGCGTTGCGCCGCCCGAGTGTCTCGGTATGGCATTCAGATTGATGACGGCATTGGCTGCCGCGAGCATGGCATTCTTGCCTTCTTCCGGTCTGCCTCCGGCATGTGAGGAGACGCCTTTGAATGTCACATCCATCTTGGATGTTGCGAGGAAACCGTTATTGGCAGCGACGATGGTGTCATGCGGAACCCCTGTACCGATATGGGAGGCGATGAGGTAGTTGACATCTTCGACTGCGCCTGCCTCCACCATCGAACGGGCGCCGCGTGTGCCTTCTTCGGCCGGCTGGAAAAGGATCTTGATCTTGCCTGCGAGCTGGTCTTTATTTTCCATCAGTCTTGTTGCGAGACCGAGACCGATCGAAGTATGCACATCATGTCCGCATGCATGCATATTCTCGGTTGTGGATCTGAAGCCTTTTTCAACAGGGAAGTGGTCTTCGCCTGTCGCTTCAAAGATCGGCAGTGCATCCATATCGACACGATAGGCTATCGTTGGACCGGGCTTGCCGGTATCGAGTGTCGCAACGATGCCGGTATAGCCTTCAGAAACGTAGCCGAGGTACTTCTCGATGGCGCCGTTCTCCTTCGCCCATTCGAGATGCTTTTTCGTCTCTTCATCATCCGGCTTGCCCATGACATAGTCCGGATTCATGACTGCTTTGCCAATTTCAAATTCAAAGCCGAGTTTTTCGAGTGTATCAGCAACGATGGTTGCTGTCCTCATCTCCAGGAACCCGAGTTCCGGATACTGGTGGAAATCCCTGCGCCATTCTATCAATTGTGTTTCAAGCTGAGTCATTTTATTCTCTCCCTAAAAGTGGTTTTATTGCGCTCTGTCTTCCAGGAACGTGTAGACACCCGGACCGTATGGCAGGCCTGCATAGTAGAAGACCATGATCAGGATGATCCATGCCACGATGAACGCGATGGAATACGGCAGCATCAGTGAAATGTATGTGCCGAGGCTGGCGTTCTTATCATAGCGTTTCATGAACGCCAGGATGATGACCAGGTACGGGAACAGTGGTGTCACGATGTTGAATGAAGAATCCGCAACACGGTAGGCCACTTGTGTAAAAGCCGGGTCATAGCCGAGCTGCATGAACATCGGCACGAATATCGGTGCCTCGATTGCCCATTTGGCTGAACCTGAAGTGATCAGGAAGTTCATCGCACCGGTGAAGATGATGTAGCCGATGATCAGCGGGATTCCGGTAAAGTTGACGCTCTGCAGGAATTCCGCACCATTTACGGCGATCCATGTACCCAGGTTGGACCAGTTGAAGTAGGCAATGAACTGGGCGATGGCGAATACAAGCACGATGTAGCCTGCCAGTTCCTTGATCGCTTCCGTCATATGATCGGCAACGTCCTTGCCGGATCTGACTGTACCTGTGACGATACCGAAAGCCAACCCGATGATGACGAAGAAGATCAGGATGAGTGGTACGATGCCGTCGATGAATGGTGAAGGGATGATGGTTCCGCCTTCACCTCGAAGCGGGCTGTCCGGCAGCATGATGACCGTGAAGATGAGTGCCCAATAGAGCAGTCCTGCAATCAGTGCCGCAAAGAAGCCCATTTTAGCGCGTGGCAGTTCCTCAGTGCTCTCCTCTTCGACTGCATCACCTTTATATTTTCCTAGTCTCGGCTCGATGAACTTTGAAGTCAGCAGGCCGCCGACAACCGTCAGCACGAAGACGGAAACGATATTGAAGTACCAGTTGTCGATCGGCGTGACGACGATACTGTCGTCGATGACCGCAACCGCTTCTGTTGTAATACCGGCAAGGAGTGCGTCCGTTCCGGCAATGAACAGGTTGGCCGTGAATCCGGCGCCGGCGCCGGCAAAACCGGCTGCAAGACCAGCAAGTGGATGTCTGCCGACCTTATAGAATACAAGGGCACCAAGCGGCGGAATCAGTACGACCGCTGCATCGGATGCCAGGTTACCCATGATACCGACGAATACGACCGTATATGTCAGCAGGAATGGGGGCGATTTCAAAATTGTTTTGCGGATGGCGTAATCGAGCAGGCCGACTTTCTCGGCAAGACCGATACCAAGCATCATGGCGAGCACCAGTCCGAGTGGTGCAAAGCCTGTAAAGTTCTCGAGCATCGACGTCAGAATGAACTGCAGGCCTTCACCGGACATCAGGTTTCTGATTGCGAGTTCTTCCCCTGTACCCGGGTGCTGGACGGATGCGTCTGCCAGGCTGAATACCCAGGAAAGCAGTATCATGAAGAATGCCAGCCCGACGAAGAGTACAAATGGGTCCGGCAGCTTATTGCCAACACGTTCAATTACATCTAGAAATCTGGCAAAAATGCCTCTTTTTTGTTCCATAGGACACCTCACTATTTAAGTTTTATTTCGTTTATCTGTCGCTCAGCTTTGAAGGGGTGACCGAATCCGGAATCGGATTCATATAGTCATTCTTCTCCCTGAAGCGTTCGAACTCCGCTCTGACCTGTTCCAGATCTTCTTTCGATTCGAAAAGTTTTACGCCGGCGTATGCCATGCTTTCGGCCGCGCGCAGCATGCCGCGGTTGGCGAAGTCGCTCAGACCCTGCGACGTCATCTGCCATGAATGCAGTATTGTACCAAGTGCCGAAGTGGCGGCGGAAAGCTGTGCCGTCGGCACAATCCAGCTGACATCACCGACATCTGTCGAGCCGGGCAGGATGCCTTCCCGTCCGATGTATGGTGAGATCGTATCCGCCAGATATTTACCGGCGTATTCCGAGCCATCACCCGTATAGCCGAAACCGCTGATCGGTTCGAGATAGTTCTGCTGCACGGATTCAGGCAGTGTATTCCACAGCTTTTCAGCGTATGCCTTCTCCGTATCCTTTGGCGCTCCTGCACCTGCTGCTTCAAGCCCCGCGTAAAGCAGCTTTTCAAGATGGCGGTTCGGTATGTAGTTCGAACAGCCCTTGTCGAAATCGATCGTCATTTCGGTTTCCGTCATCATCGCAGCACCCTCGGCAATCTTGACGACCCGCTGGTAGATCTCCTCCACCTGGTCGACACGTGGTGCACGGATGAGATAGAGTACTTCCGCCTGCGCCGGGACGACATTCGGCGAAATACCGCCGGTGTTCGTCACTGCATAGTGCATGCGTGCTTCCGGTATGACGTGTTCACGCAGATAGTTGACACCGACGTTCATGAGCTCCACTGCATCGAGGGCACTCCTCCCGAGATGCGGTGTATGCGCTGCATGGGACGAGCGGCCATGGAACTTGAAATAGACCTGATAGTTTGCGAGCGTCGAGTAGTCCATGACGGCATTTGTTGAAGATGGATGCCAAGTCAGTGCAGCGTCCACCTTATCAAATACGCCCGCTCTCACCATGAAGGTCTTGCCGGAGCCGCCCTCTTCTCCCGGACAGCCGAAAAATGTCACTTGGCCTTGCAGATTGTGGTGTTCCAAATATGCCTTCGTCGCACAGGCAGCAGCGAAAGCGCCCGTGCCGAGCAGATTGTGTCCACAGCCATGGCCGATATCCGTTTCAAGCGGCTGATAGGTTGTCTCTCCCGGTTTCTGGCTCAAGCCTGATAATGCGTCAAACTCACCAAGAAAACCGATTTCAGGTCCCTCAGTACCGTAGGTTGCCGTAAATGCCGTATCGATGCCGGCGACATTCCGCTCAACCGTGAATCCCTGCTTCTCGCATTCATCCGCAAGAAACTTTGCAGATTCGTACTCTTCAAAGCGCGTTTCAGGATGATTGAATATGTATGCACTGACCGACTCGAAATACGACCTGTTCTCCTTCAAATATTCGTTTACAAATGTGTTCATCAATCCATATCCCCTTTCATATGTAATAGAATGATGCCCCTGACCCCGTTATTTGCGTAGTAAAGTTCGTGTTTTTCGTTCATAAAAGTATGAACACTTAATTATGTTACAATGATTTTTCAGATATGTCTACCTCTTTAGAATATTATCATTTATCGTTCGTTTTATACAAGCTTTGGAATTTTTATACATAATATGTATATCCCATTTATTTTGAATCAATGTAAAAATTGGTCTTGTATATCCCATCGAGTTCGTATAAAATATGGGAGTATGATTAAAGGGGCCATAGCTCAGCTGGGAGAGCGTTGCACTGGCAGTGCAAAGGTCAGGGGTTCGATCCCCCTTGGTTCCATATCAAAAGCCGCACCTTCGACAGGTGCGGATTTTTTTCGTCCACTATCCTTTCATCACTGCAAAATAGTTCTCTTCCTCATCAGAGAAGTTGAACGTTCTCATTGATCCGTACTCCTCGATTTTACCGACATTGACACCCTTATCCGTCAGTTCCTGATGCAGCTGATCCAGATCATCCGTGAAAAACATGAGGGACGGTGTTCCGAAGTTCAGCTCCGGCGAAAACTTCTCCACCGTCTTCCTGTCGAAAAGAATGAGGCTTGCCCCGGCATCTTCCATCGGTCTGACTTCGATCCAACGCATCTCATCCCCCGCCTCCGACTCGCTGATCACTTTGAAACCGAGCTTTTCCGTCCAGAACTTCTTCGATGCATCCTGGTCATTCACATACAGCATGACTTCCGCAAGTTTGGTGAACATTTCCCTCTCCCCTTTAAATATGAAGTTTCTGAATCATAAGCAGACGACAGTCATTTGCAGCATCCATACGGTTACATTTTACCACATCAACATCGTTCTTTCTCCTTGTAAGAAATCATTACACAAGTTAGAAATATCACTTCATTTCCTATATAATTTAAAGCATCCTAAAAATCGGAGTTGATTACCATTGGGTTGGTACATAGTCTATTTTGTCCTGTACTTCATTTTCATGCTCGGTATCGCAGCATACTACTTTAGAAAGATCACCACTTACGAAGATTATCTGATCAGTGGGTGGAATACCGGCTTCTGGAAGATCACCGGAACCATCATCAGCACATTCTGTGGTGCAGCGGTCTTCATCGGCTGGGTCGGTCTCGGCTTTACAGTCGGACTGTCCGGCTACTGGAAGTTCGCGTTTGTCGCCATCGTCTTCTCGCTCATTCTGATTCTCGGCTTTGCGAAGCCGCTGCGCCGCCAGCGCCTCATTACACTGGCGGACCTGTTCACCGTAAGGTTCGGCGGCAAGGCGGGCATTGTGCCTTCCATCCTTTCCGCGTTCATCTATTCCGTGCCGACGACGGCACTGCAGATGGTCGGCATGTCAACCGTCTTCAACATTACGCTCGGCGTCAGTCTGCCGGTCGGCATCTTCATCTCAT
This sequence comes from Salinicoccus sp. ID82-1, assembly GCF_021991715.1. NCBI lineage: Bacteria > Bacillati > Bacillota > Bacilli > Caryophanales > Staphylococcaceae > Salinicoccus > Salinicoccus sp. ID82-1. The sequence goes on along the minus strand of NZ_JAGFLY010000002.1, from coordinate 190,257 downwards.
TCGTCGTCATCCTGATATTCACCATCATCGGTGGACTGCCGGCAACAATTCTGACGGATGCCATCCAGTCGATCATCATCATTATCGGCGTGGTCATTCTCGCAATCGTCACGGTGTCTCATGTCGGCGGATTGGGCGGCCTGTTCGAAGCAAGTGCGCCGGAATACTTGAGTATTGCCGGTCCTGATGGCTATGGTGAAATTCTGCTCTACGCCCTGTCGGTCGGACCTTTCTATCTCGTCTGGCAGTCGACATGGCAGCGCATATTCGCCGCAAAGGATGAAAAAGTGGCAGTGGGTGCCAACGCACTCGGCTTCATCATCGCCGGCCTGATCTCATTCCTGCCGTTCATCATCGGTCTCGCTGCACGCCAGTTTGTGCCGCTTGATATGGACCCTGACCTTGTATTTTCATATGTCACGGACTTCCTGCTTGCGAGTCCACTTGGCGGCCTTGTCTTCCTGGGACTGCTCGCTGCGCTCATGACCGGCGCCACGTCATTCATTCTACAAGGCTCAAGCAACTTGACGATCGATTTCTACAAGACATTCATCAATCGCCATGCGAGCGGCAAGCGCATGCTGTTCTTCTCGCGTATTTCCGTGCTGATCATCACGAGTCTTGCCTGCCTGTTCGCCTATACGGTCGAGGATATCGCGACGACGTACCAGTGGGCGCTGCGTCTGACGGCGACCGTCATCGTATTTCCGTTCCTGGCTGTCATGTTCTGGAAGGGTGTTACGAAAGCCGGCGTCCTCGTCAGCATGATTGGTACAGCAACTCTTGTACTCGCCTATCCGTTTCTGCCGATCGGCATGGATCACGCTTTGTTCGGCTTCCTGGTCTCCTTCATTCTGCTGATCGGTGTCAGTCTCGTGACGAAGCATGCTGATTCCGAAACCGTACAGGCCGCCTATTTCGAAAAACTGCACAATCCGACATTGGAGGATAAATAATGACAAAAGTACTGATCAAAAATGCAAACATCATCGATATGGTGATGGACACACCCTATTTGGGAGACATATTGGTAGAGGATGGGAAAATCGTCCATATCGACGCGGAGATTGCTGCCGGGGAGGAAGAGGTGCTGGATGCAGAAGGCCGCTTCCTCATCCCGGGCTTCATCGATACCCACAGCCACCTGCTGCTCTACGGCCTATACAAGTCGCTCGTCGATCTGACGCCACAGACTGTCGGCAGCATTGATGAAATAAAAGCGGCGCTGCAGGCACGTGTGGATACGACTCCAGACGGTGAATGGGTGGTCGGTCATGGCTACAGTGAAATCGAACTCGCAGAGGACCGGCACATCACGATAGACGAACTGGATGCGATTTCGACGGATCATCCGATCTATATCCGTCACAGCTCAGCGCATATGGGCGTCGCCAACTCACGCGCGCTTGAGATTGCCAGCATCAATGAAGAAACACCGGATCCGGATGGCGGATACTTTGCGCGGACGGATGGCAGGCTGAACGGACTGCTTTTTGAACTGCCGGCCGTTGAGATGCTGCTTCCGCACCTCCCGAAACCGTCGAAGGCCGAGATGATCGAGGCATTGAAGGCCGCTCAAACAGATTACATTTCAAAAGGCATCACGACAGCAACCGAAGCATGTGTCGGTCTGGCACATGGCAAGGATGACTACGATGCGTTTACTGCCTATATCCAGCAGAATAACGATATGAAGCTGCGCCTCATGATCGACTATCAGCTGATGCTCGAATCCGAATCTCTAAAGGGACTTTCTTTTGATGAATTGAAGCAGCGGATAGAAGGCTTGTCCGACGGGCAATGTACGCTCGATAGTGCAAAGTTCTTCCAGGATGGCTCCATCCAGATCAACACGGCTGCGCTGACCGAGAACTATCATAATGTCGATGATAAAAGCCATATCATCATTCCGCAGGACAAGCTCGAAGACCTTTATATGGATTTCGCCCGCCGCGGCTACCCGCTGACGACTCATGGCAATGGCGACGCTGCCATCGAGTCGATCATCGAAGCCTACAGCAAAATCAATGCAATGGCGGACTATGATGAAGTGACGCGCATCGAGCATATCCAGACCGGCAAATATGCGGATATCGAAGCGATGAAGGCGAACGATATCGAGGGTTCATTTTTCACAAATCATATCTACTACTATGGCGACAAGCACTATGAGAAGTTCCTTGGACCAGCACGCGCTGAAAAAATGGATCCGGCACGCTGGGCAGAGGATCTCGGTGTATTGTATACACTCCACTCCGACTGTCCGGTGACGCCGATTTCACCACTCGATACAATCCGCATCGCCTGCGACCGTACGACGAAAAGCGGCCGGGTGCTCGGGGAAGACATGAAACTGTCCCGTTTCGAGGCATTGAAGGCCATGACAATCAGTGGCGCAAAGCTCAACCAGACCGAGAGTGAGAACGGTTCAGTCGAGATCGGCAAGGCCGCCGACTTCGTGCTGCTCGATGAAAATCCACTGGATGAGGATATCGTGCTCGAGGATGACCTTATCCTCTACACTTTCATTGACGGTAGACTGGTATATAAAAGGGATTAGAAGTTTCAAGTTCAAACAAGGGGGATTTGAATATGAATGCTTTAATATCATCAGATGAAACTTGGCTGCTTTGGGCATTTCTCGTCGGCTGGGCCGCTGTGTCCATCTATCTCGAGCAGCGTTTCGAATGGGCGTCGAAATTATCCGGCGCCATCATTGCTCTGCTCGGCGCGATGTTGCTTGCAAACTTCGGCATACTGCCAGTGGAGGCCCCGGTCTATGATGCCGTGTGGGCTTATGTCGTTCCTTTATCCATTCCACTGCTCTTGTTTCAGACAAACATCCGCCGGGTCTGGCAGGAAAGCGGGCGCCTGCTGCTCATCTTTCTGATCAGCACAGTCGGCACCGTTGCCGGGTCGATTGCCGCCTTCTTCCTATTGAAGGATCTGATTCCCGGCCTGCCGCACATCGCAGCGATGATCACTGGATCGTATACCGGCGGTGGCGTCAACTTCGCAGCGCTTGCTTCCCGATTCGATGTGCCCGGGGAGACCGTTTCTTCCGCGGTCGTGGCCGACAACTTCCTGATGGCCGTCTATTTCTTCGTGCTGATTTCGATTCCGGCAATTGGGTTTATTAGAAAACGCTTTGCCACACCGCACATGGACGAGATGGATGGAAGTGATGAGACTGACGATACCGCCGCCGCTTCCTACTGGAAGCGCAAGGAAATTTCACTGAGCGATATCGCGATGGCTGTCGGGACTTCCTTCGTCATCGTTGCCGTATCATTCAAGCTTGCAGAAGTTTTCAGAGGACTGATTCCGGAAGATGGGAATGCATTCATGGTCATACTCCGTGGAATTGTCGGCGATGACTATCTGATGCTTACCACTCTGACGCTACTCCTTGTCTCGATCGTGCCAAGATATTTCGAGCGCATCAATGGCGCTCAGGAGATTGGAACGTTTCTGATCTATATTTTCTTCGTTGTCATCGGTGTGCCCGCTTCGATTCCGTTGATTCTGCAGAATGCACCGCTCATTCTGGTGTTCGCCGCCATTGTCGTGTTCATCAATATGCTCATATCCTTCTCGGTCGGCCGACTGTTCAGGTTCGATCTCGAAGAGATTATCCTCGCCAGCAATGCCAATATCGGCGGACCGACAACCGCTGCCGCCATGGCCATCTCCCGCGGCTGGACGAAACTCATTGGTCCGATACTGATCGTCGGGACACTCGGCTACATCATCGGAAACTACATCGGCACTGCCCTCGGACTATGGTTCAGCAGCATGATGTAGGTTGAGATGTGGTGCTGATTGGGGTGTTAACTGTCATTCGTGGCGGCGTCGAGTGTTAATTGGAGGCCTAACGTACACTGACCTAGATGCTCAACGCAAATTGGAGGTCCAACGTGCACTGACCTAGATGCTCAACGCAAATTGGAGGTTCAACGTGCACTGAACCAGACGCTCAACGCAAATTGGAGGCCCAACGTGCACTGACTTAGACGCTCAACGCAAATTGGACACCAACCCAATAAAAATAAAAGGATGTCATCTGCACAAGAATAGATGACATCCTTTTTCACTACCTATTATCAAAACTTTATACGCCCACAGCCACCTTCATCCTACCTGTTTGGTCCGAATACACGCTTCTCGCTGCTACCCTCATCGCCGGAAAGGCGCTTGCTGATTGTCGTTTTCCAGCTTTCAGCCAGAAGGTCGAGGGATGCCAGGCTTTCATTCAGTCCGATGTTATCCTTCTGGTTGTACATCACTTCGTTGCATGCCTCGATCGACCAGTCGGGATGGGGACGGCTGATGAGCTGAAACGTATCTCTGCTCTCCACATCCCCTTCTTCAAGCACCCGGAAGTACCAGCCGGTGCGGCCGGTCTTCTGGATCCTCAAGGCCAGGTCGAGTACATTATGGCGACGTGCGGGCTTCCAGCACGGGCGTCTCGGCTGGGAGACCTGGACGACTGCCCCACCAACCTTGTATGTATCCCCGATGCAGACGGATGTCTCGTCCATATGCATGACAGCGAAATTCTCTCCGTTGCCTCCGATTTCAATATCCGCATCAAGCTCCCGACGCCATGATTCATAGTGGCTGACCGGATAGGCGAAGACCGCCTTTTCAGGGCCGCCATGATTTTTCTTATCGGCGACATCGTCTCCTACAAATCCAGTCTTCGTCAGATGGACCGGCCCTTCTGTGGCTGTCTTGAAAATGGCGCTTTCCCACTCCTGAGCCATCTTGTTTTCTGCATCCTTCTGTCCGACCTTCTTCACTTTGCCGGTAAACAATTTATATATCTTCTGCTGCTCCATTCTCTATCGCCTCTACTTCCTCTGAATTATCTTATAATTAAGATTACTGGATTTGAGCATAAAGTCAAACGTCACCAGTAAAGAAATAGAGCAACTATGGCTATCCCTGTCATAATCAGACTCCCCAGCAGACCAATAATCAGCTGATCTTTATTTTTGATTACCCCTGTCTGATATGCCAGGTACACAGTCGGTGTATGGATTGGCAGGATGAGCATACTGCCGATGATTACAAATAACAGCATTGATAGCTGCAGATCCGCTACACCAATGAGATCTGCATAGGATATGACAATCGGGAAGATGACAATGATTGCAGATGAAGGGACGATAAACATGAAGCGCAGTATGAAAACGATTATCGAGAAGACAACCACTTTGAACAGGATTCCAGAATTTTCGGGCACTGCCATCATGAGTACTCTGGCCATTGCATCTGCCGTATCATTTTCAGCCAAAAGGAGGCCAAGCGAAAAGGAAGTGCCTAACAGAAGAAAATTCTCCCAGTCGAATCCGCGTATCACCTGACTTGTAATTAGATTGATGCCTGGAAGAGCCAAAACAGCAATCAGCAACATCGGTGGGAGCAGCAAAGGCACAGTATTCTGGTCCAGTAATATCCATGCCAGTATCATGAATACAAATCCGACCAGTACAATGATAAACTCCTTTGAATAGGTGACCAAAGCAGCAGTTTCTGACACTTCATCTGCAGATTCATCCGTCAGAATATGACCACCAGTGACACGCAGATAGACCAGCAGGATCAACACGAAAATGAGCGCCCCGATCCATACTGGAGGTGCAAGGAGCAGAAACCATTCAGTCCAGCCGATATCCGCTACACCGAAATCCCTGAGCAGCTGAACCGTCAGTACTGAGAAACCGCCCCCTGTGACGACGACCATTGTACTGAGCTGGTTAAGCATGCCGATGATGAAAAGACTGTACTTATGATAGGTGCTGTCAGGAGAAAATCCATACCTTTCATTCAAGCTGCCGACAAGCGGTTGAAGCATTTTGAACCTTGCGATGGCCGACGGAAGGACAATCGGCAGCAGAAGGATGAATACAGGCAAGCCGATGACACTTTTCATCACACTATTCCTGCTCAGTTTTCTGATCATCCCGGCAATCCACTGATCGATTCCGACATTAACAAAAACCTTGCTCAGAACAGACAACGCGAATATGAAATAGAGTGCAGAGGAGAGAAATCCCTCAAATGCCTCTTCAGTATTATCGACAAGGCCAAATACCATCATCAGTGCAAGTATGAGAATGCTTCCCGCTCCAAGCGGCATCGGAGCAATAATCCAGACGTAGACCGCTATCAACAGGAGTGAAAGTGTCAGTTGCTGTTCCTGTCCAAAAAAAGTCCCTTCCCCTATATCTGTGAATAATATAAGAAAAAGGACGCTGAATATGAATAGGAGTGAAAACAAGTTTTTTAAACCAGTGTATGATGAGATGATACCTCTCATAATTTACGCCTTCTTTTTTCTAAGTTTCAGAAGCGGGAATATGAAGGATAGTGCGGACAGGATAATCAATACGAGTGAAATAGGATTTTCAAGGAATATCATGAAGTTCCCATTCGAAATGGAAAGTGACTGTCTGAATGACTGCTCAAGCATACCGCCAAGTATGAATGCCAGTATGAAAGGCGGTGCAGGAAATGCAAACAACCTCATGATGAAACCGACAAAACCGAAAGCAACCAGCAGGTAAAGATCGAATGTGCTGAAGCTTATTGCATATACACCAATCATACTGAACATGATGACCAGTGCAATCAGTAATGGCCTTGGTATATTCAGTATTTTGGAAATGTAGGGAATCAGGGGCAAGTTGAGTACCAGCAGTACGATGTTACCGAGGTACATACTTGCAATGATGCCCCAGAAAATTTCCGGACGTTCGATCATCAGAAGCGGTCCCGGCTGTACACCGAGAACAAGAAATGCACCAAGGAGTACAGCAGTTGTACCGGACCCTGGAATACCCAGGCTGAGTAATGGGACAAATGCACCACTTGTCGCCGCATTATTAGCTGTCTCAGGCGCAGTCAGACCTTTAACGGAACCCTTGCCAAATTCTTCAGGTTTTTTTGCAATTCTTTTTTCTGTAATATATGCGATAAAGGATGCAATGGTTGCACCTGCACCAGGAAGTACTCCCAGAAAGAAGCCGAGGAATGACTGTCTGCTCATCGGTCCACGCATTTCTTTGAATTCATCCTTGGTGATTCTAAGCGAGCCGATATCTTTCTTGTCTTTGAGGGAGTCATCATTTCTGGCGATGATCAGCTTCCCTACTTCAGCGACTGCGAAAAGACCAAGTGCAATGACCAGAAAATCTATACCTTCATATAGATTTGCATTACCGAATGTAAATCTTTGTGTACCTGTCTGCTGATCAATACCAACGGTGACCATCATGAATCCGACAACAGCGGAAATCAAAGCCTTGATGGTCGATCCTTCAGAAAGACTGGCAATGGCTGTCAGTCCGAGAAGCATCAGTCCAAAGTAAGCCGGAGGACCAAATGATATCGCAACACTTGCAAGTGCCGGAGCAAGAATCATAAGCAGAACAATACTGACAGTTCCGCCTGTAAATGAAGCAATGGCTGCGATAGCCAGAGCCTTGCCGGCCTTTCCCTGTTGTGCCATCGGGTAACCATCAAAAGAAGTTGCTACTGTACCGGATATTCCGGGAGCGTTTAACAGTATGGAAGAGGTGGATCCCCCGAATACAGCGCCGTAATATACACCTGCCATCATAATAAGACCGGTTGAGGGATCCATACCAAATGTAATAGGTATCATTACAGCAATGGCACTGATTGGCCCCAGGCCAGGCAGCATTCCGATAAATGTTCCAACTAAAACACCGATCATGACAAACATTATACCTTCTATACTGAAAGCTGTTTGAAAACCGGTCATAATTCCTTCTATCGAACCCATTCAATCCCTCCTAAAATGGTAATAGACCTTGTGGCAGGTCGATTCTTAAAAACTGTGTAAAAAGCATATAGAGTATGACCGGGAAAATAATTGACACTACCGCGTTCGTAATAAATTGCCTATAGCCAAGAAACCATGAACAAAAGAATATGAATAGTGCAGTTACAAGCACGAAACCAAGCATTTCGAGCAGAAATATGTAGAGCAGTGTCATACCTGTAACAATAAGCAGCGCTAGAACTTCCTTCCTCGGAATATTCCGTCGTTCCCGCTGTTCTTCGGTCTCAGAGTCCCTTGCAAAAAACAGCATGATCGAAAGTAGCACAAGCAGCCATCCCAGACCCTTCGGCACCATATCTGCGTCTATTTGTGTATAAGCATAAGCAGGTAGATTGTATGTAAAATACAGGTAGGCTCCCGCAATTGCCAAAAGCACGAGACTGATTCTCTGGTTATTAGTTTTTAGCATTCCATCCACACCTCTTCATTTCATCAAGAATACGAGATAATTATTGAATTAAGCCGGGCAGTTGCCCAGCTTAATTTGTTATTCAGCTTGGCCAAGACCAAGTTCGTCAAGAATTGACTGGAACTCCTGGTTCTGTTCATCAAGGTATTCCTGATACTCATCTGGAGCCATGAACATTTCACCCCAGCCAAACTGATCTCTTACACTTGCGAAGCCTTCGGAATTGCTGAGTTCTTCAAACTTGTTGACATAGTAGTCGACAGCTTCCTGATCCATATCCGGTGGGCCAAAGAAACCTCTCCAGTTGATTAGTTCAGCATCGATGCCTTGTTCCTTGACTGTCGGGAACTGGCCAAGCGTTTCCCCTTCAAGTCTCTCGTCAGCGGTTACACCAAGTACCCTCATGTTTCCTGCACGTGCCTGTTCTGCAGTTTCTGCAATACCTGTCGAGTAAACATCTGCACTGCCGTTCAGAATCTGTGTGACACCTTCGCCATCCTGAGCAGAAACGTATTTAATCTGAGTGATATCAACACCCGCTGCCTTCGCTACATATGCAAAAGCAATATGATCCATGCTTCCTGGTGAAGATGTTCCAACTACGGTGACGCTTGAAGGATCCTCTTTCATATCTTCAAAGAGTTCGTTCAGATCATTCCACTCTGAGTCATCTGCTACTGCAAACGCCGGATAGTCTGCAATCATGTTTGCAATTGGAGTAAAGTCTTCATAATTATATTCCGACTGTCCGTTCAGAGGTACCAGAAGGAATGGTGGGGAGGTAACGAAAAGGTGATGATTGCTCTCCGCCTGATCTGCGATATAGGACCAGCCTACAGCACCGCCGCCCCCAACTTTATTGGTAACACCCATATCCTCTTCAATGATTCCTTCTTCACTGAATGTCTGCATGGCCATTCTGGCAGTGGTGTCGTATCCTCCGCCTGCACCCGCTGGTGCGACAATTTCAATCGCCTCTGAAGGCTCCCAGCTCTCAGCGGATTCTCCACCTTCACTGCTTTTATTGCCTGCATCAGCTGATTCTTCTCCACCGGAACACGCGATTGCGAACACTGCGATAGCAACAAGCAATAGCAGATTCAAAAACTTTTTCATTACTGTTTCCCCCTTGATTTAAATGATTTTCTATACTTCAACTCGTAATCGAGTCAATATAGCGATGGATTTCCTTAATGTCGGTTCCAACTCTTTCATCTCTTGCTTCGTCTTTTTCGATCTTCTTCCTTGCTTTATCCAGAACACTTTCGGCTTCGTTTTTTGGCACGACCACTACCCCATCCGCATCACCGATGATGATGTCACCGTTCTTTACAGCAACCCCGCCACAACTAATTGGGCGGTTCAATACACCTGGATCTGCCTTAAATCCAGCATCACAAGTGGTACCCAGTGCGAACACCGGAAAATCAAGTGCCCGGATGCCCTCGATATCTCTCACAACACCGTCTATCACGATGCCTTGGATACCGAGCGTCTTTGCCATGCCGACTACAAAATCCCCAGCTATTGCCCTGCGTGTGTCTCCCTCAGCGTCAACAACGATGACGTCATTCTCGTTTGCTTCCTTAAGCGCCTTCAGAAAGTCCTTGTTTTGACCTTTTGTGATTTTGACTGTAAAGGCTCTGCCTGCCACCTTACCGGAAGTCAGTGGTTTAATGAGGTAGTCCATCGTAGTATGCCCCTTCAGTGCATCAGAAGCACTGGTTGTCGGGATATTCGCGAATGCCTCGACCAATGAATCATTCATGCTTTTTCCTCCTCGAATTTATGTTTTACAAATTCAACAAACTCCGAAATGATCTTATTCTCCAATAGGGATTCCGTATAATAGATCCATGAGCTCGCAACCAGCGGCGTATCATCATCAAGCATGAGCCGAGACTTATATAGCTGATCCTGATCCGTAACGATGGATTCGGGAAGGATGCCATAGCCGAAACCATTCATCACCATTTCCTTGCATCCTTCAAGATTGTCGACGTGCATACCAATATTGCGAGGGGAGTCGAAGTTTGACTCCCACCAGCTTTCAATCATCGAATTGGTGGTACTGCCGGTCTGATAATCGATATTGACCAGTTCAGGCAGATCCTCCATTGAAATCGGATGCTTATAGACAAGGCATACCTGATCTTCTCCAAGCTTTTCTTTGCTTCCGCCCCATTCATAATCAGCCCGGATGAGGCCAACATGTATATTCTGAGTGTTCATCATCTGATGCACTTCACGACCGTAGCCGCTGAAAATATTGAATTCAACCATCGGATAAAGTTTATGAAACTCACTCAGGACTTCAGGCAGCTTGTACTTGGCGATATGATTGCTGACACCAATGTTCAGCTTCCCGACAGTTTCACTGCTCATGCTTTTAACATCTTTTTTGACCTGGTCCATCTCTTTGGATATTTCACCTGCTCTTATAGCCAGGTATTCTCCTTCAGGCGTAAATTCGATGCCTTTGCTTTTTCTTTCATAGATGATGATATTGAACCTTTCTTCCAACTTTCTAATTTTCTTAGTGATGGTCGGCTGTGAAATATACAATGTCCGGGCAGCTTTTGTGACGTTCTTCTTCTTGTAGACTTCACTTATAATCAGCCAGTCGATATCATCCATCTAGTCCCCCCCTCCATCACTTCTTTTTAGATACCATGCCGTCAGCGATATAGGGCAATATCCCGCCGTGCTTGTAATAGATCACCTCTGCTTGGTTATCCAATCTGACTTTCGCTTTGAAGTACTTCATTTCATTACCTTGTTCCATTCGAACTTCGATTATTTTGCCTGGATGAAGCGCTTCCAATTGGTCGGAGAAATGAAACTTATCGGTTCCTTTGATGCCAAGTGTCTCCTGATTCTCCCCGTCCTCGAACTGCAAAGGCAGAACACCCATGCAGATCAGGTTACTTCTGTGGATTCTTTCGAAGCTTTCTGCGATGACTGTCCTTACACCGAGGAGCATGGTTCCTTTGGCAGCCCAGTCTCTAGAACTCCCGGTGCCGTATTCCTTACCGGCAATAATTGTCAACGGCGTGCCATCATCCTTATACTTCTGTGCGGCCTCAAAAACATCCATGACCTCACCAGTGGGAAGATATCTTGTGAACCCACCTTCGATATCCGGGACAAGCCTGTTGCGTACTCTTACGTTTGCGAATGCAGCACGTTCCATGACCAGATAGTTCCCGCGTCTTGATGGATATGAATTGAATGCTCTCGGACTTACACCCTTATCACTCAGATAGTTTCCAGCCGGCCCATCGACTTTTATGCGCCCAGAAGGCGAAATATGGTCCGTCGTGACCGAGTCACCGAGCATCAGGAGAATTCTCGAACCTTCCAATGAATCAGGAATCAGATCTTCATTGAGGAATGGTGGCTTCTGGATATATGTCGAGTCCCGATCCCACGAGTAGTTCCGACTGTCTACTGGTGTCAGATTGTTCCATCGCTCGTTTCTTACCATGATGTCGTCATAGCTTTTCTTAAACATCGTAGAATCTATGGCGCTTTTTTTAACAGCTTCCACTTCTTTTGAGGTCGGCCATAGATCCTTCAAATAGACGTCGTTTCCGCTGTTGTCTTTGCTGATCGGCTCATTATCGAAATCTATATCGATTCTCCCCGCAAGTGCGTATGCAACAACCAGAGGTGGCGACCCCAGGTAGTTTGCCCGTACCTTAGGATGGACACGCCCTTCAAAGTTGCGGTTGCCGGAAAGGATGGAGGAAACTACCAGATTTTCTTCGTCCACAATACGATCGGCTTCGGGAAGCAGATCTCCGGAGTTTCCAATACACGTTGCACATCCATAGCCGACGATGCCAAAACCCAGAATATTCAACGCATCCTGAAGCTCCGACTTTTTCATGTATTCGGTGACGACCTTCGACCCTGGTGTGAAGGAGGTTTTGACATATGAAGGGACAGTAAGCCCTCTCTCGACCGCATTCCTGGCCAGGATGCCAGCACCAACTAGTACATCAGGATTGGACGTATTCGTGCAGCTCGTAATCGAGGCCAGTACGATACTTCCCGCTGTAAGTTTCTCACTGCCGGAGGAAGGGAGCGGAAATGCCTCATCAACCACTGAGGGTTCGATTCCATATCCACCATCATCTGGTGCTGCTTTGAGAAGATGTTCGAAGTTTTCTTTGACCTCTTTGATATCCGCTCTGTCCTGAGGTCTTTTCGGTCCGGATATCGAAGGCGTCACACGATTCAGATCGAGCTGTATATGCTCAGAGTAGATAGGATCTTTCTTATTCGCATCAAAGAATAAATTCTGTTCCTGGTAATAATCTTTGATGAAACGGATGGTCTTCTGATCTTTCCCTATCGTCTCCAGGTAATCCAAAGTTTCCTTATCAACCGGAAAATAAGACATCGTCGCTCCATACTCGGGAGCCATGTTTGATACTGTGGAACGATCGAAAACAGTAAGGCTCTGAACGCCTTCCCCATGGAATTCCACGATCTTTCCAACGACGTCATGCTTTCTCAACAGATGTGTGATGGTCAGTGCGAGATCAGTTGCCGTGGAACCTTCAGGAAGTCTGCCGGACAACTCTACCCCAACCACCTTCGGAGCGCCAAGATACATGGCTTCACCAAGCATCGCTGCTTCAGCTTCAATGCCACCAACACCATACCCGAAGATACCAAGACCATTTATCATTGTCGTATGTGAATCAGCACCTACAAGTGAATCCGGATAGACAATTGTCATCCCGTCTTCCTCTCTGGTTCTTACAACTTCTGATATGTATTCCAGGTTGATCTGGTGCATGATACCAGAGGAAGGCGGAAATACTCTGAAATTGTCAAAGCTCTCCTGGGCCCATTTGAGGAATTGAAATCTTTCTTCATTGCGATCGAATTCTCTCTGCTCATTCAACTCGATTGCCCGTTCACTCGCCGAAGCATCCACAATCAGTGAGTGGTCGATGACCAGATCGATCGGTATGACAGGGTTGACCTTCTCGAGATCTGCACCCATATCTTTCGCATGGTCTCTTAAGAGTGCCATATCTACAATAGCCGGGACGCCCGTCGTATCGTGAAACAGTATACGATGGGGTTTGAATGAGACTTCTTCGATCTCTATCCCTTCTTCTCCCCATCTTACCAGAGGTTCAATATGCTTTTTCGTTATCTTCTGTCCATCGAAGTTTCTGAGGCTCGATTCCAGAATAATTCTTAATGCATAAGGGAGCTTCTCCACATCCTTACCATACTGTTCTGCAAGATTCTTGAGAGAATAGTAATGATATGTTTGCCCATCCGTTTTGAATGATTTCAAATATAAATGCCTATCCATATGAATACACCCCACAATGTTTCTTACTTTTCAGTATATTGTAAGCGCAAACATAATGGAAATAAGTTTTATTTATCCAAATGCATAACCATTTGGAATAACACTAAACTTGAGGTGTATTTTTAAAAGTCTATCTCATCAAAGTGTTTGATAAACCTCTTAAGCAATGCCACTTCTTCTGTCTGATGGGAATAGAACATCCAAGTAGGCCGGACAATCACTTTTCCATGTTCATCCATCAGATCATATGTATGTATGTCTGGAACGTCAGCTACCGAATATTTAGGAAGAATAGCATATCCGAGCCCGGATTTGATCAATTCTTTGCATATATCTGTTCTTGAAACCTCGATTGATATATTCGGAAGTTCACGATAATTCTGCATCCACCATCTATCTATCAGTTCGCGAAGCTTATCATCCGTACGATAGTCGATCCGCTTCCTCCCAGGAAGATCAGCCAACTCAAGCGGTTCGATCGATGCCACGCACATCGGCTCCAAAAAAAGAAGCTGTTTGCCTTCTCTCCATGCATAGTCTCCCCTTACAAATGCTATGTCCACCTCGTTATTCTGAAGTTTTTTCAGCATGTCACGACTCCATCCGACTTCTATCTTGAAATCGACCCTTGGGTACATCCTTTTGAAATCAGATAGAGCTTTCGGCAATCTGTACCGCATCATAAAATTGGCGGCACTGATTTTAATCGAGCCGGATAAGGCGTCTTTCATTTTTTGAAGGTCATTTTCAATATTTTCAACGTCTGTTATAATTTTGAGCGCTTTATCTGCCAGAAACTCTCCTTGGGGAGTCAATAACGCCCCTCTATTCGTACGATAGATGATATTGACTCCGAGTTCTTTTTCCATCTGCTGTATTCTTTTGGTGACTGCCGGCTGTGTCAGATAGATTTTCTTGGAAGCACGAGAAAGGTTGCCTGCTTCACTGATCGATCTCAAAATTAACCAGTCTTTATAGTTCATATGTTTCGCCCTCCCTACATATCCGTTTCATCTGAATTGAACTCCGTAATCGGATGGGATTTCCTGAACAGCTTTTCAAGCTGGTTGTTGATGGCAGTAATCGGATAGCGTTCCCTGAAATTCGTCGCCCGGACCTTCTCGTACGTACGGGCGTATTCCGGATGTCTCGGGTCGCCGAGTATCTCAAGCACACCAGCCAGATTGCCGGCACCGCCGATATTCTCGATCGGCGCGGGACCTGCGTAGTCGCGAATGCCTGGAATCCGCCGGTGGATATTGGTTGTATTTTCAGCCAGTACTTTCAGGCGATAGGACGCACCATACATATATTCGAGCACTTCATGCTGATCGAACACACCATCGATCTGGGTGAAGCTTGAAAGAAGCTCCATTGTTCCCTCGGAGCGCCCTTCCACCTGGTTCATGCGCTCAACGATGACCAGATTGCCGGATCTGAACATCGCGTCATGCTTCTGCTGCCAACCCATCGCCTTCTGGATGATGAGGTGCAGCTCGAAAAAGTTGATGCCGGCAGGTACGATGATGGTGCGTGTAATCTCAAAATCGATATCTTCCACAGTCAATCGGATGATATGCGCGTTGTAGTCGCCGCCCTGGCTTTTATTTCCGGCAGGGCCGAGACCTTGGCGAACTTTGGTTTCGACTGCATGGAAGTCGACCTGTTCGAGTGCGCGCCTCACGTCCTCATGCATGACGTAGTGGTCGGCATGGATCTTGACGAGAAGACCGATCTCCTTCGCCGTCTCCCATCTCGAGCTCGCCTCATACACATTGAAGCTCTTCTCGACATTTTCACGGATGCTGGCATACTCCTCCGGCCCGAGCTGAAGCAGAATGCCTTCAAGATATTTCGGGTGGGTGATGACGGACGTCATATGGCGCAGATAGTCCTCTTTCTGATGGCCGTCCGGTTCCACGTTGAGCCGCTTCAGCATGGCACGGAGTGTCCGCCATGTCAGGTTGTCGTACAGCCAGTAGATCGGGCCTTTGTATATATGATGGAGCTGGCTGATCTCTTCCGGATCCAGCGGATCATCCTTATGGATATACATCGGATAGGCCGGAAGTGTCCCACTCTCCTTCAATATGCCGTGCAGTGCCCGGATGATGTCATGATGGATGGCGCCGGTCCCGTCCCCTGCCTCGAGCACATACTGGTAGTCGATCAGCACAGGATACTGCCTCACGTCATAGGCGACGTAATGCAGCCGGTCGTCGGTCTCCATGTCGACCAGGTGGCTGATGAGTTCGACTTCGGTCATCGACAGCATGCCGGCCACCACAGAGTCCGCATCGAGTCCCGCAACTTCCGCCTCCTTGAACTGGACGAGTGCGGCCTTTGTATCAAATTGCCGATCATTGATCAGATTGGCTCTGACAAGTTCATTTTCTTCAAGAAAATGGGTGAAAAATTGATGCAGATCCATGATGCCACCTCCCTATCTGATATCATCCATCCTGTCATAGAATGGTTCCAGTGCACGTCCGATTTCGATATACACACTCATAATTTCCTGATATTTCATATATACTTTCTCATCCGGTGTATATGCATCGCTCTCTCCGACGAAGTTTGATACTGCACTCAGATCATCCATCTCGCCAATGGCGTACAGGCCGAGCAGGCAGGCTCCGAAAGCACTCGATTCATAGGATTTCGGCACAGTCAGCTGTTCACCGAACACATCGGACATGAGCTGCTTCCACATCTCGCTTCTGGCGAATCCGCCGCTTGCCTTGATGCTTTTGACGCTGCTCATCTGTTCCCTGAGTGCAAGGTATACGCTGTAGAGATTATAGACGACACCTTCCATTGCCGCACGGATCATGTGGCTTCTGCTGTGCGACAGTGTCATGCCGTAGAATGAACCCACTGCCTTGGCATTCCACAGCGGTGCCCGCTCGCCAGCCAGATACGGGTGGAAGATGAGCCCATTGCTGCCGGGCTGGATATCCTTGGCCGCCTGGGTCATCACTTCGTATGGATCCTTCCCCTTCGTTGCGGCCTCTCCGACTTCCTCCTGGCACAGTTCATCGCGCACCCATCTCAGAACGACGCCGCCGTTATTCACCGGACCGCCGATGACATAGTGGTCGTTCGTCAGGTGATAGCAGAATATGCGCATCTTCGCATCCGTCCTCGGTGCATCGATCACCGTACGGATGGCACCACTCGTACCGATCGTGATGGCAATATCTCCCTCCTCGATGGCATTGACACCAAGATTGGCGAGTACGCCATCACTGGCACCGATGACAATCTTTGTCTCCTCCGCAACACCGAGATGACCATAGACCCGGCTGAGCCTAGGATATACGCGTGTCGTATCCACAATATCGGGCAGCTGTTCCGGGCTGAGTTCGAGAATATCAAGCACTTCCTCATCCCACTGCGATGTCTCAAGGTTCATCATGCCCATGCTGCTCGCAACCGACTTATCGACTTCATAAAGTCCTGTGAAGTGGTGCAGCACATATTCCTTGATGCCGACAATCTTGCCGATGCGGCTGTACATCCCGGGATTTGCCTCCTTGAAATAAAGCAGCTTGATGAATGGGCTCATCGGGTGGATCGGCGTCCCCGTCCGTCTGTATATGCTGACCCCTTTTTCCGTATTCCACGCTTCTGCAACATCTTCACTGCGACGGTCCGCCCAGGTGATGCATTCGGTCAGCCGGCTGCCGGAGCGGTCCAGCAGAATCAGGCTGTGCATGGCGGAAGAGCATGAAATGAATTCGATGCTGTTACCGCAGCTGTTGCGCTCAACGAGCGTTTTGACTGCCCGCATCGCCTTGCCGAGAATCTCATCCGGATCCTGCTCTGCGGTATGTACGTCCGGGGTGTGGAGCGGATAGTGTTCGGTCTCCTTGTCCACATATTCGCCCTCTGTACTGAACAGCACCGCCTTCACTGCTGTTGTTCCGAGATCGAGACCCATCATATATTTCTTCATGCCATTTCCTCCTCGTTTTTCCTGTTACCTCTATTATATGTGTTTTTGCCGCTGTACACAAAAACCCCATGCATCGCATGGGGTCTGTATTGCTATATGAATAGACTGATGACCAGTACGACGGCAAAGCCGGTCAGGCCGATGATGGTCTCCATGACCGTCCACGACTTCAGCGTCTCACCGGTGGTCATGCCGAAGAAGCGGTTGACCAGCCAGAAGCCGGAGTCGTTCACGTGGGAGAGCACTGTCGCCCCACTCGCAATCGCAATGGCGATCAGACCGAGTTCAGGCTGCGATACGGGGCTCACTGCAATGATCGGTGACATGAGTCCGGCACCGGTAACCATCGCAACAGTTGCAGACCCCTGGGCCACACGGACAAATGTCGTGATGACGAATGCAGCGATGACAAGCGGCAGTCCGGCTCCAACGACAAGGTTACCCATGACGTCGCCGACACCACTCTGGATGAGCACTTCCTTGAATACGCCACCGGCACCCGTGATCAGAATGATGATACCTGCAGGTTCGAGTGCTTTTGTCGCGATATCCTGTACTTCGCCTCTCGTATAGCCACGGCGTGTACCGAGCAGCATGAACGTCAGAACAACAGTGATGATCAGTGCCACGAACGGATGTCCGACAAACTGGATGCTTTCAGCAAGAAGGTTTGTGGATTCCTCTCCAACAATTGCGCCTGTCACGGTGTTGGCCAGAATCAGTACGAGCGGAATGAGGATGAGGGAGAATACGAGCGTAAAGCTTGGCATATCTCTTTCCTCGCGCATTGCGCTGACATCATCTTCAAGCTTCTGGTAGTCCGGAATTTCAAGCTGGATCTTGCTTCCGATGTATTTACCGAAGACGGGGCCTGCAAGAATCATTGCCGGGATACCGGCTGCGATACCGAACAGGATGACCCAGCCGAGGTCGACGCCGAGCATGGCAGCAACGGTCATCGGACCTGGTGTCGGTGGTACGAAGCTGTGAGCCACGGCAAGTCCGGCAAGCAGCGGAATACCGTAGTACAGCAGGGATTTCCTCGTTTTCGTAGCCAGGGAGTAGACGATCGGGATCAGGATGACAAGCGCCACATCCAGAAATACTGGGATGGAGACGAGAAATCCTGTAAAACCGAGCGCCCACTGCGAGCGTTTCTCGCCGAACTTGTCGATCAGTGTGAGGGCCAGCCGTTCGGCACCTCCGGAAACTTTCAGTACTTCACCGAACATCGCACCGAGACCGACGACGACTGCGATGAATCCGAGCGTGCCGCCCATCCCCGTTTCGATGACGTCGATGATGTCCATCGGGCTCATCCCTGTTGCGAGACCGATGAAGAGAGATGCGATAAGCAATGATACAAATGCGTGAAGCTGGACTTTCATGATCAGGAACAGCAGTAAAGCGATTCCAATAACAGTCGCAATGACCAGCCATAGTTCATTAGACATTTTCTATACCCCTTTCCTTTTTACCATTCTGCGATACTGCCGTCTTGATGCAGCCATACCGGGTTCTTCCAGTTGTGTCCGACCATGCTGCGTTCCCTGACGTAGTCTTCATTGATTTCAATGCCGAGACCCGGCTTGTCGAGTACTTCGACATGACCTTCCGTATATTCGAATACGGAAGCATCCGTCACGTAGTCGAGAATATCATTGCCTTTATTGTAGTGGATGCCGAGGCTCTGCTCCTGGATCACCGCATTGTGGCATGTTGCGTCGACCTGGATGCATGCAGCAAGCGCAATCGGTCCAAGTGGACAGTGCGGTGCCGCCGCCACGTCGTAGGCTTCCGCCATCGAGATGATCTTCTTGCATTCCGTGATGCCGCCGGCGTGCGAGAGGTCCGGCTGGATGATATCCACATAGCCGTCCTGAAGCAGTGTCTTGAACTGCCATTTGGAGAACATCCGTTCACCAGTGGCAATCGGTATGGATGTATGCATTGCGATATCACGCAGGTTTTCATTATTTTCAGGCAGGGCAGGTTCTTCCAGGAACATCGGTCTGAACTGCTCCAGTTCCTTTGCCAGCACTTTTGCCATCGGCTTATGCACACGACCATGGAAGTCGATGCCGATGCCGAAATCATTGCCGCACATCTCACGGATGGAAGCGACGCGCTCGAGTACTGCGTCCACCTTGCTGTAGGAATCGATATACTGGAGTTCTTCTGTTGCGTTCATTTTCACGGCTGTGATGCCCGTGTTCTTCAGCTCTAGTGCAGCTGCTCCGACATCCACTGGACGGTCACCGCCGACCCAGGAATACACTTTGATCTTCTCGCGTGCCTTGCCGCCGACCAGCTGGTGGACCGGCGCATTATAGTACTTGCCTTTGATGTCCCATAGCGCCTGGTCGATGCCGGCGAGTGCGCTCATAAGGATCGGACCGCCACGATAGAAGCCGGCACGGTACAGTTCGTTCCAGATGCCTTCGATATTCATCGGATCTTTGCCGATGATCGTATCCATCAGTTCGGCGACTGCCGCCTTGACGGTTGCCGCCTTGCCTTCGATGACCGGTTCTCCCCAGCCGACAAGTCCGTCATCCGTCTCGACTTTCAGAAACAGCCATCTTGGCGGTACGGTAAACATTTCATAGCTTTTGATCTTCATTCTATTCCACCTTGCCTTTCAGTTCTTTGACACGCTCGCTGATCTCAATCTCGAGGGCTTCGTCGACTTTGCGATTCGAAGGGACAAGGGCTGAATTGATGCCGACTGCTGCTGCCCCCACTTCAAGAAATGTATTGATATTGTCCGCACTCACGCCGCCTGTCGGCAGGAGTACCAGGTCATTCATCGGTGCCAGCACATCCTTGATGTAGCTTGCGCCGAGCTGGCCGGCCGGGAAGACTTTGATCATCTTCGCCCCTGCCATATGTGCATCATATATTTCCGTCGGCGTGTAGCAGCCGGGGATATATAGGACACCCTGTTCATTGGCGAACTTGAGTACTGCTTCGCCGTAGACCGGTGCCAGCAGGAATTCGACACCAATATCAATGCAGTCCTGTGCATCCTCCACGGTCAGCACCGTGCCGGCGCCAAGTGTAATTTCATTGCCGAAATTCTCCTTCAGTGCCTTGAGCGTCTCTTTCGCGTTCGGGGAGTTGAGTGCCACTTCGATGACCCGGAAGTCGTTCTGGACCAGTGCACCGACGATTTTCACCGCATCCTCCGTATCATAGCCACGCAGTATGCCGATCATCCTATGTTCCTTGATCTTTTCAAGTACAGCCATTGATTTCGCCACCTATCTTTTATTTAATTCCATCTATTCGGGTATATCCAGTTCCTTCACCAGATCCTTGGGTCTTTCGCCTTTCAGGCCCTGGACCATATTCTCAGCCGCACGCATGGCCATGGCGTCACGCGTCTGCTTTGTCGCCGAACCGACGTGGGGCAGTGTAACCACGTTATCCATGTCGAGCAGCGGGTTGTCGGGTGAAACAGGCTCCGCCTCATACACATCGAGCCCGGCACCTGCAATCCTGCCTTCTTCAAGTGCCTGGATCAGAGCCGCTTCATCCACCACTTTGCCTCTCGACAGATGGATCAGGAATGCATCCTTCTTCATCAGTCGGAATTCCTTATGCGAGATGTAGTTCGTTGTCTGTTCCGTCAGTGGCAGCAGTGTCAGAATGAAGTCCGATTGCTTCAATAGCTCTTCCTTGCCCACGTATTCGACGCCATACTCTTCTTCAACTGCTTCGTTTCGTGACCTGTTATGGTAGATGACATTCATATCGAATCCCCTCACAGCACGGCGGATGACCTTCTCTCCAATTCTGCCGAGACCGAAAATGCCAAGTGTCGCATGATGTACGTCCGTGCCGAGAAAAATCTCTTCATTCTTCACTTTCCACTGGCCGCTCTTGACGTAGCGGTCGAGCATCGAGAATTTGCGGGCTGCTGAGAGTATCAGTCCAAACGCCGTATCGGCAACGGTCTCGTCCAGCACATGCGGGGTATTCGTACCCATGATGCCGCGGCTTTTCATTTCATCCGTATCAAAGTTGTCGTAGCCGACCGAGATATTGGAAACAATCTTCAGGTTCGGTGCACGATCGAGCAGTGCACCGTCGATCTTTTCCTTCCCTGGCATGAGTCCATCCACCGCACTGAGCTTCTCGAACATCATGTCTTCCGGCATGGAGCCGGCTTCATTCCAGATTTCATAATCGCAGTGCGCACTGATGAACGCTTCCACATCTTCCGGTACCGGTTTCATTATCAGGACTTTTGGTTTCATTATCCATCCTCCACAGTTGAGATTTAAAAATGCTTTCTTCACGAGATGCGATTCATCAGCTACTGGTTGCCATGGATCAGGAGCGAGCCGGTGATATAGGACTGCTCCACCACTTCCTCGGTCGCCTTGATGATGGTCTGATCCGTAAACTCGAGTGAAAGCAGATGCGTCATGCTGTGCTTCAGAATTTCGGAGCCGCCGACGATCAGCCAGTCGAGATCGAGGCCGTCCGTATAGAACTTCAATGCCTGGATATCTTCATGGTAGATGGCACCGAGCAGGTAGTTGGCCCGCTGGTTGCCGGTCGTATTCGTGTACATATCGAGCAACCGGACACCGAATAGGGATCGGGTCAGACCTTCTGTCTGCGTCTTTTTGTATCCTTTTTCAAGATGATCGGTTTCAAGCGTGTCGATCAGCCCATCTTCGAGTGAACTGGAGAGGATTGTATTGCCCTGGACTGCCTGTACCAGTTCGCCCCCGAGCGTTGAAAAGCAGGATACCAGTTCCTTGTCCTCATTCACTCTGACGAACTTCGTATGGGAGCCGGGCAGAATGATGATGCCTGCGCCGCTGACATCCATCTGTTCAAGCAGGCCGAACACTTCGACCTCCTCCCCGCGCATGATATCCATCTCACGGATATCTTCGATGCCGCCATTGCCATCGAGGTCCTTATTCTTCATGCCGGGAATGTAGTGGCACGGAATGCCGTAGATTTCGTCCGACTCGGTGCCTCTCGAGAAATCGTCAATTTTTGCAGGTGCGACGACATGCGGCACTTCCTTCAGACCGAGGTTCGAAGTGATCATGCCGGAAGCAATGATATGCCTGATGTCCTCCCTGGCAAGATTGTTCCTCCCGAGCACTTCTTCCATCCCCTGCTCGATGGCAGTTTTCAGATTGCGGTTGCTCTTATCCATGGCGGCATTTTTGACACCGACTTCAATCTTCAGTGCATCAGTGACTTCTTTGGACTGCGCGTCCACAATCCTGATGCGGGTGTTGGTCGTACCTGAATCGATTAGAATAACGTACATTTCATTTACCGCCTTTTCGTTTCCAGAATGATAGAACTCAGATCAGATGCTGTTGTATCCTTGGGTCTTTGAAATCTCCCTGCCTGCCTCCATGATATGGGCAGCGATCACGTCTTTATTTTCGAGCATCATGCTTTTACTGCCGGCACAGCTGACTGCTGCCACAATGCTGCCGGCGTCGTTATAGATGGGAACGGCGATACAGTAGATACCGACCTCGCCCTCTTCGTCATCGATGACATATCCTCGGGGCTCAAATTCGACCATCTGCGCACGTAATGCGTCCGCATCCGTCACGGTATTCTCAGTAAATCGTTGATAGTCGATCTGTGCCAGCAGAGCCTCCCGTATCTCATGCGCTTCGAAAGTCAGGAATGCTTTGCCGAGACCTGTCGAATGCAGCGGCTTTCGTGTGCCGGGCTGCGCTGTCGTCCGCTGAGCATTGTCACTGTCCACTTTGGCCAGATAGATGATTTCAGTACTCGACCGGATGGCCAGAAATAAAGTCCCCCCGGTCAATGCGATCTTCTCTTTAAGTATCGGCAGGCTGGCACTGTATATATCATTGCTTGTTCGCGCCTTGTTGCCTGCGATGATCAGCTTATGTCCCAGTTTGTAGAGGTTGCCTTCAGATTTCGTCAGATATCCTTTGCTGACCATGGTCAGGAGGAGCTGGGACATGCTGCTTTTAGGTATTTCCAATTCTTTTGAAAGCGACATCAGTGAAATGCCGTCCTCAATGCGGCTCAGATGTTCGATAATATCCAGTACTCTTTCTGCAGATTTTACCGACATCACACCACCCCCGCTCCGTATGTGATTTCATTTTTCAGATGTTCTCATATGTGAACAATGTTCTTATATATGAACTTATACTCAATATAATACGCGTCGAAGGGAATGTCAACGAAAAAATGAAAGGGGTTCCATATTTGTTTTCATCCATACGAAAACGCACCCGTTCCGTATCGGAATGAGTGCGTCCATCTGTATGATTATTCCACTATCTTACGGGCTGTGTCGCCTTCTTCCCTTCCAGCATGTTCGCTTCCGTAGCGGTGGCAGGTGCCTTGCCGAAAACGAGGCTGCCGGCGACATAGATGATGAGGTTGGCAATCAATCCCCATACCCCGCTGAATATGCCGAGAGGTGTCAGGTTTGTGAAAGTAAAGACAGCCGCCAGCAGTGCACCGGTAAGCATACCGATGAATACGGATCTGGCGTGGCTGCGTTCCCAGTAGAGTCCGAGTATGAGGGCGGGAGCGACCTGGACCAGGATTTCAAGCTTGAGCAGGAAGACCTGATACAGTGTGGCGGGCGGATTCCATGCAATCATCAGCAGGAATCCGACCGCGATGACGCCGATGACTTTGCCGACGAGTATCTTTCTGTTATCGGTGGCGTCTGGATTGATGTAGCGCCCGTATATATCCTTTGAGACGATGGAGGAGAACGTCAGCAGCACGGAATCCGCAGTGGAGACGATTGCTGCGATGATGCCGCCGAACAGCAGTACCATGGCAATGTAGAAGATGATATTCTCGTTGGCGATGGCACTGGCCATCATCCCGACGATCTGCTCCGATTCCTCTACAGTGAGATCCGGGAAGGCCGTGTAGGCGAGAATGCCGATGACGAATACGACGCCCGCTGTCAGAAACGGCATCCATGCCATCTGTGTGAGTGAACGTTTGAGTGCCCGTTCATTCTTTGCGGAAAATATTCTCTGGATGGCGTTCGGATATACTGCAGCACCGATGCCGACCAGGATGAGGAAGTTGGTCCACCTGACGAGGCCACCGCCTTCCGGTACCCCGAGGTTCTCAGGCGAATAAGTTCTGATATAGTCCCCCGCAGCCGGCAGACCGCCAAAGTAGACGATGGTGCCGATGAGCAGCATGAAGACGCCGACAAGGAGTGCCACGCCCTGCATCGTATCGGTATAGGCGACCGAACGCATGCCGCCGAGCCAGCCGTAGATGATCATGATGACGATGAAGAAGATGACACCGGCCTGATAGGGAACGGTGCCGCCGGTCAGCCCTGCGACGCCCTGTCCGATGGCGATGAGCTGCTCGAGCAGGAAGTTGCCGAGTGCATACAGCATGAGGATAGCAGCCAGAATGGAGACTGCTTTCGACTTGAATTTCAGCTCGAGAAAGTCGACCGGGGTCACGATGTCATGTTTCTTGCTGAGCCGATACATTCTGGGTGCAAAGACAAGGTACACCAGAATGATCATGATGAAGAATGGAATGGTGACCAGGTTGGCGTAGCCGACACGATAGGCTTCTGCCGAATAGCCGATGACCGTGTTACCGCTGTACTGTGTGGCAAAGAAGGTGAAGAACAGGACAAGTGTCCCGAGCCCCCTGCCGCCGAGGTAGTATTCTTCAAGACTGCTATGTACTTTTTTATTTCTCATATATGTGCCGACACCGATCAGCAGCATGAGGACACCATAGAAAAGCATGATCAGAATGCCGGAAGTACCGGAAAATGCGAGTTCCATCTATTTCTCCTCCTCTCTCGATGGTTCGTCTTCGATATCCCAATGGTACCGGATGACATACGTAATATAGAGCGACAGCATGACTGTGACGCCAAGGATGACAAGCGCCCAGAGCGGCACGCCGAAGACCAGTACTGGTTCCTCTCCGGATGGAAAGTACCAGGGGTTGAGCAGAATGAAGATGATGAGAAAGCCAAGCCAGATCTTGTAGTTTCTAATCGGTTCCCGTGTGTTCTGTTTCATTGCCTCACCTTCCTTAGTACCTGATGATAACATCAGGTTAAAGTATAATTACCGATACATTAACACTTTATGTCCCAACTTTCTACATTTTCTGATTATTTAAATAATGAAACCGTTTTCTATAATCCATAATAAAAATCCCGGCCGAAGCCGGGATGGATGTCTCATGGTTCTATAGAATTTGAGTGACTGGCGTGTCGCCACCAATCAGGTAATACAGTTTGTTTTCTGCCTTGGTATTGATGATTTCCATCAGCACGCTGGCAACATCCTCACGTGGTACTTCACCATATTCGACGTCCCCCTGATATTCATAGAAGTTGACGGCACCTTTACCGGCATCGTCTGTCAGGCGACCTGGACGGAGGATTGTATAGGGCACACCGGACTGCTCAAGATATTGGTCTGCACGATGCTTTGCGTGCAGATAGGGGCGCATCTTGCCCTCCACCGCTCTCGGGTTCTCAACACCCATTCCGCTGACCATGACGAAGTGTTCGACACCATGCTTTTCAGCAAGGTCTATCGACTCCATCGCACCTTCCTGGTCGATCAGAATGGTCTTGTCCGCACCGGTATGCGCGCCGGATCCAGCAGTGAATACCACTGCATCCACACCCTCGAATGCATGGGAGAAATCCTTTTCAAGGTCGCCAAGCACCGTCTTTACATCTTTGTTCTGGAACGCTTCCGCCTGTGCCTCCTTGCGGACCATTGCGATCGGTTCGTGTTCACTTTCCTTCAGCTTATCCACAACAATTCTACCAATCTGGCCGTTTGCGCCGATAACCAGTACATTCATTCCATTCGCCTCCTTGTTTTTATAGTTCCATGTTGGGCTTCAGACTGCCGTAAATCAAATGGTCTGCCTGGTGAGATTTCCCGAAGCGTATCGATTGTATTTTGTAATCGCTTTCTTTATATTGTAATTATACACATTATTTAGGAGGCAGAACATGCAGGACAATATTGTACTTATTACTGGTGGTGCAGGTGGAATCGGTCAGGCAGCAGCGAAAAGATTTCTCGATGGTGGGGCAAAGGTAGTACTTGTCGATGTGAACATGGATGCCCTCGAAAGTGCGAAGGAAAATCTCGGCAGTGACGACATCCATCTGATCAAAGCGGACGTAACAAATGAAGATGAAGTTGAGAACTATGTAAAGGAAACAGTCGATACGTTTGGCAAAATTGATATTTTCTTCAATAATGCTGGCATCAACGGACCGTTCAAGGAGATCAAGGACTTGCCGAAGAAGGATTTCGACCTGGTGATGAGCATCAATACAACCGGTGTCTTCCTCGGCATGAAACATGTCATACGGCAGATGGAGAAGCAGGACTACGGCAGTATTGTAAATACCGCGTCAAATGCAGCCTACATCGGCTCGGCAGGCATGCCGGCCTATATCGCATCGAAGCACGCAGTCGCAGGGCTGACAAAGACCGCTGCACTTGAAGCTGCCGGGAATAATATCCGCGTCAATGCCGTTGCACCTGCAGCCATTGATACAGACATGCTGTCAGACATCCAGAACAACCTGTCACCCGGAGAACCTGAGAAATCCGGAGAAGCCATCAAGGCCGGCATTCCATTCGGCCGCTTCGGCACACCGGAGGAAGTCGCGAAAGTCGTCTACTTCCTCGCCTCTGATGACGCCTCATTCGTCACCGGCTCAATGTATAACGTTGATGGCGGCATGCAGGCAGACTAGCTTGAAAAATGAAGGGTCTAGTCATAAATAAGTAATCCGTACGTCTGCTTTCCTGGGGCATCGCGTAAGCCGATAGTCTTACGCTGATGCTATTCCCCAAGGAGTCAAACGTACGGATTTTACTTATATTTCATGACATGCATAATCTGTTCAACACTTTTGTCCCAATCCCTTTTTCAGGATACCCCATGATTTTCGTACCAGGCGAGCGGGAGCCAGGTATGAAAATCATACCTCAACATTTCCCTGGCACAGTCCATCTCCATCAAAAAATTGGACATTACGAATGACATGATGCATTCTATTCGCCCTCCATATGCGTAACCAGACTGCCGAGATCTTCAATCTCCACTGTGACGACATCGCCATCCCGGAGCCATGGCCGGCTGTCTTCCGGATAACCGAGTGCCACACCTTCCGGTGTGCCTGTCAGAATGACATCTCCCGGCTTCAGTGTCATGTAGTGGGAGATGTAGCTGACCAGTGCTTCACATTTGAATATCATGTCGTTGGTGTTTGAATCCTGCCGGATTTCGCCGTTTACACTCGCACGGATGCGCAGCTTGTTTGGATCTTCGATTTCATCCGCAGTCACGATATATGGCCCGAGTGGACAGAAGCCATCCAGGCTTTTGCCGAGCAGCCACTGGCCGCTTCGGAACTGGAAGGATCTTTCGGAGAGATCATTGGCCGCACAGTAGCCGAAAATGTAGTCCTCGGCCTCTTCCTCGGTGATGTTCTTCGCCGTTTTTCCCATGACGATGGCCAGTTCCGCCTCATAGTCCACCTGTTCCGCCTCGAGCGGGATGCCGACGGTTTCCCCACTTCCGGACAGGCTGTTCCGATACTTGCTGAAAAGTATCGGGTAGTCGGGAGCAGGCATGCCGGACTCCTCTGCATGCTTCCTGTAGTTCAGTCCGACACAGATGATCTTTTCCGCACAGTCGATGGCCGGACCGAGCTCCAGATCCTTTTGATCCAGGAAGAAATCGGACTCCTCCTCCAGCGCAAACTCGAGAAATTCATCCAGTCCCCTATAACGTTCTATGGCTTCGATCATGGTCGGATAGGACCCTGATATATCAAGAATGCCCCTATTTGTCAGTACACCCGGTTTAAGCTGTCCCTCACTATAAAACGTCAATAGTTTCAATCCTTTTCCCTCCATTGTAAAAACAGGTTTCCCACGCATTATATCACAAGATTCAGAAAATACATGAACTGTCTGCATTACTTTTATTTTTGACAACTTTACTTGTCATTTTGACAATAACATTGTATACTTGCTCTAAGAGGTGAGATGATGAGAACACGACTGAAGGAACTGCGTGCACGCCATGGACTGAATCAGACCGAACTCGCGAAACGTGCCAGAATCTCGAGACAGACCGTCAGCCTGATCGAACGCGAGGAATATATCCCTTCCCTGCTGATCGCCAAACGTTTTGCAAAGATCTTCGAGGAACCGATTGAAGAGATTTTCATATTTGAAGAGGAGGAACTCTAGATGAAACATGTTTTGAAACTGCTGCTCTATGCTGCTCTGGGATTCACTATTGCCTATCTTGTAATGAACAGTGATGTCCGTCAACAGCTGATGACAGGCAACCGATGGGTCCCGATTGCGCTGCTTGTGATTGCCGTCCTGACGACCGTTTTTGCAATCTACAAGTATTTCCAACTCAGGAGCATGGCGACTGTAAAAGGAAGTGATGAGGACGCAATGGAGCAGCGCAAGTACAGGAAATTTGTAGACCTTACACTCATCACCCAGTTCTCGACTGTAATCGCCGTTCTTGCTTTAGGGATGGGGGCTATCATGGAGACGCCTGTCTGGCATCTGCTGGCTGGCATGATCACTTTCATCACTGCATTCATATTCCAGCTGTTGACGCCTGCCCTGACAAAACTGATCTATCCCGAGAGGTCTCTGCCTGATGTATCGGACAAGCACTATGCAGATAAGCTCCTCGCCATATCGGACGAGGGAGAGCGGCATATCATGCTCAACGGACTCTACAAAGCATATGTCAGCACATCATCTCTACTTTTCATAGCACTTGTTGTTCTCGTTGTATATTCTGTTTTCACAGGCAATACCCAGATACTCGGCATGTTTCTGATTGCAGCAATACTTCTCATATCGAATGTACAATATGGACTGTCCATACGTAATAGATGACATCAATAGAAAGAGCGGCCATCATCTGAAGGGATGATGACCGCTCTTTCTTTCGGTATAGCTAGACCAGCTGGGTGATGAAGTGCATGATGTAGACGAGACCAAGACCTGTCAGTCCGGCAATAAATCCGCCGAGCGACCATGCCTGGAGGGTCTGCGTCACTGTCAGTCTGCCGAAACGGTTGACGACCCAGAAGCCGAAGTCGTTCGGCAGCGACAGCCCGATTGCACCTGAACAGATGGCGAGTGCGAGGAGTACCGGGGACACTGCGAGATCAGCAATCTGTGGCCCCAGTATGCTCGATGTCGTCACCAGGGCAACTGTCGAAGATCCGAGAGATGCTCTGAGTATCTGTGTGAAGATGAAGGCCAGCAGCAGAATGTGGATGTTCCAGCTGGTCATCATTTCGATGAGGTAGTCCCCCATGCCGCTGGCGTTGATGACTGCACCGAATGCCCCGCCGGCACCGGTGATCAGCAGTATGCTTCCTGCATCCTGCATCGACTGGTTGAACTGGATTTTGTATTCGCCTGCAATGTATGGACGCAGTACAACCAATGCAACGAGCACGGCGATCAGGAGCGCCACGTTCTTATCTCCGACGAATGCGAAGAACGCGGATAGTGGATTTTCAGGAATGAAAAGCTCGGCCATCGTATTGCTCAGAATGAGTACAATCGGCAGTGCAATGAGTCCGAAAGAAAGCTTCTTCGAAATCTGCTTGACCGGCTCGTGTGCTTCCGGAGCTTCCGCCATGTCATCCGCTTCCTCCTCGGCTTCATGCTTCATCCGTCTGCCGATGAACATGCCGTAGCCATAGCCGCCGACAAGTGTCGCCACAACAGCGACAAATATGCCGGCAATCAGGAAGATGCCGAGGTCGACACCGACGTTCTCTGCAACGACCAGCGGCCCTGGTGTCGGAATGACCATGCTGTGGGAAACGATCAGACCCACCGCGAGAGCGGTTACAAAAGTGATGCGGGCAATGCCCGTCCGCGTGCTCAGACTTCTGATCACCCTGTTCAGAATGACGAATGCCGCATCGAAAAATACAGGTATCGATACGATAGTGCCGGTCAATGCCAGACCGGCCGGTGATTTTCTGGAACCGGTCAGGGAGAGGATGCCCTCAGCAATCTTCTCCACTGCACCGGCTTTGGCCAGGAACTGCCCGAAGACGATGCCGAGTCCGATGAGGATGCCGACACCGGCCAATGTGCTGCCGAAACCATCAGCGATGATGCTTGATGCTTCGCTGATCGGGATGCGGACTGCCAATGCCAGACCGAATGATACGATGAGCAGGGCAATGAACGGTTCAATCTTGAATTTCAATATGAGCAGGAACAGTATTGCGAGTGCGAGTATGAATAGAATCAGCAGCATGTCATTCTTCTCCCCTATCCAGTTTTCTGTAGACGTCAAGAAGCGTTCCGGCATCCCCGACATTGCCCGGGAAGACGATATACGGCATGTCAGGATACTTCGACTCAGCCATCGTCAACCAGACCGGGATCCCTTTTTCAGCCTGTCCCAGCACCCGTGCTTTCCTCACGCGAAGACCGATTGTCGCAAGGTCGCTCGACGTGATGCCGCCTTTGGCGATGATGAATCTTGGTTTGATTTCAAGGCTTGAGACAATCTCTACAAGGCTTTCCGAGATCCGCTTCGATATTTTCAGGCTCTCTTCCCTGTCTTCTGTCCGGATCAGTTCACGGGAGGTGAAGATGGCGACATCCTTGCCCTGTCCAATCAGTTCCTCCGCCCGCTTTCTCTGCTGCTCGATGTAGCCGGCCAGCCTTTTTGCATCCCGTACTTCAGCCACATCGAATTCCATCGCTTCGATGCCGGAGTGGCTGATCAGCTGTTCAAGCTGTTCGGTCGTCTTTTTGACGTGCGAACCGACGACGATGATGCCACCATGCGTATCGCCTGCATCTGTCATCTGCGTCCGATCGAGCACTTCTCCCGGTGTCGCGCAGATCGATTTGACGAAGGAAGCGGCTGTTCTGAAAATGAACTTCCTATCTTCGCGGTTCAGGTAGTCCATCAGGACAGAAGTGAAGAACTCGAGATCCTTGTCATTCGCAGCATCGACAACCACCTGGTCAAAGTCCGACAGTGCATCGATGAATTCCAGAAGCTGTGCGTCATCGCACCCTCTGAGCATATCGAGACTGATGTGCTTCACCTGGCCCGGCTCGACTGCACCGCCACTCTTCTCGGCAACATACTGCTGCAGTGTTGCTGCTTCGAAACCGAACGTCGAATCATTTGCGAATTCGCTCTCATGAACGGGTATGAACGTCTCGCCTTCTTTCAGATAGTGCACA
The DNA here is from genome assembly GCF_021991715.1 of Salinicoccus sp. ID82-1. Classification (NCBI taxonomy): domain Bacteria; kingdom Bacillati; phylum Bacillota; class Bacilli; order Caryophanales; family Staphylococcaceae; genus Salinicoccus; species Salinicoccus sp. ID82-1. Next base: position 158,385 of record NZ_JAGFLY010000002.1, on the reverse strand, counting down.
CCCTCGTACGTATAGCGCCCGCCTTCAAAGAATACAGGAATATGGAAAACCGCATCGAACCCATCCGGACTGGCGTCATTGATGGTCTTCGGCTCGACGTAGGAATGCCCTCTTAGCGTCGAGTCTCCCCTGCTGATAACAAGGTAGGGCTGGTCGAGTGCCTTCGACACCTTCTCAAGCACGTGAGTGATTTCCTCATGCACCCTGATCGTCTCCGCCTCGGACAGTGCCCGCGAGTTGGTCATGATATAGAACATGCTGTTGTCGGACTGGAAGCCATCCCGCACAAGTGCTTCGTCCCAGGCAGTATAGACGTTCAGATCCTTGACGGTCTGTGTTCCTGTCGGATCGTCATCAAGGACGACAACCTTATAGTTGAAGCCATCGAAGTCTCTTTCCGTGCTGCAGTCTGCTGCTTCGTTCACTATGTCCCAGTTCATCTTCATCCCTGCTTCCCGTTGATTCTTTCAATATATCTGATGACGCCCGAGTGGTCGTTCATGCCATTGCCGTTGATAATTTCCGACTTGTACATTTCCTTCACCATGTTTGTCAGCGGCAGCGTGATCTTCTCCTGGTCGCTTGTCGTCGTGACGTTATGCAGATCCTTGTAGTTGATGTTGATGGTGCCGCCCGGTGTGTAGTCCTCTGCAATCATCTTCGGGAACTTCGCTTCCATGACACTCGATCCCGCCAGACCATTTCTGATGGCTTCGAACATCGCATCGAGGTCGATGTTGAAACTTTTAGCCAGAACGACCGCTTCCGACAGTGCCGCAATATTCGTGTTGACGATGATCTGATTGGCCAGCTTCACTGTGCTGCCGGCACCGACGTCCCCTACTCTGATGATGGATTTCGCCATCGGCGCAGCTGCTTCCTTCAGCTTTTCAAAATGCACTTCGTCGCAGCCCATCATGACGGAAAGCTCCCCGGTGATGGCCAGTGCCTCTCCACCACTGACCGGTGCGTCTGCAAAGATGACGCCTTTTTCAGAGAGTCGATTGTTTATTTCAATGGAATCCGTCGGAGCGAGGGAGCTCATATCGAGCAGGTACTGTCCCGCTTTCAGATGGGGATAGAGTGCATCCTCTCCTTCGAACAGCACACTCTTTACAATGGCGCCGTTCGGCAGCATCGTGATGATTGCTTCCGCCTGCTCCGCCATTTCCCGAAGGCTACCGACTGCGGTTGCACCATATCCGACAACCTTCTCCTCGGCCGCCTTGTTCAGATCGTTCACCATTACCGTATATTCTTGTTCCAGCAAGTTCCTGACCATCGGGGCACCCATGATGCCAAGGCCAATAAATCCAATTTTCATAATATACTCTCCTTTGGAAACGTTTACTTAAAAAGCATTGTATACCATAATAATAAAAATGTATACATTTAACGCTGTATTTTTTTCCTGTATAATTATTTTTAACGAGGTGAGGAAATGAATCAGGAGAGAACACTGTACGAAAAAGTGCGGGAAGATATATTGAATGGCACGTTCGATAAGAAGGAAAAACTGACGGAAATCAAACTCGCGAAGCTGTATGACGTCAGCAGGACGCCGATCCGTGAAGTGCTGAAGCAGCTTGAATTCGAGTATCTGGTCAAAGACGGATATGTATATACGCCCTCACCTGAAGACTATCGGGACCTTTTTGAAATGCGCATCCTGATTGAATCCCATGCTGTGGAGAAGGCAGTGCTGCTTTTTGTGGAGGAGGATCTGAAGGAACTGCGAAACTATATAAAGCAGGCGAAAGACGGCGATGATTCACTTACGCTGGCTGCGAACAAGAAATTTCACGATAAGCTGGTGCGGGCCATCAGAAACCCCTTCCTGTCGGAGACGTATGATCGACTGAATTCCACCATCTACCTGTTCAGCCGGACGGTCGTTGAAAAGCATCGTCCTGAACTGCTGGATGAGCATGAACAGATTGTCCAGGCAATAGAGGACAGGGATGGCGAAACTGCAAGGCAGCTGATTGTCACCCATCTTCAGAAGGACCTTGAATTTACACTCTACTACATGTAAAAGAAGCGGTCGGAACCAGTGTTCCGACCGCTTTCTTCGTCTTCGTATCTATTTTAATCCGTTCTCCTCGGACACTCGTCTCCTGCGGTTTTCATGACGGCCATAGACGACGAAATAGATAAGCATGGCCACCAGTATCGACAGGACGAGGAACTGGTAGAGTCCGCCGTATCCTAACGAAGGGACCAGAAGCCCCAGGAAGAACGGTCCGAACCCAAGTCCCACTTCGAGCATGATGAAGTAGGTCGATGTTGCAAGTCCGACGTTCTCCCGCGATGCCAGATTGACACAGACGGCCTGGGCGACGGACTGGAAGTTGCCGAATCCAAATCCGATCAGTGCACCAGCAAGCAGCAGCACGAGACTTGTCGTCGCGTTCCCGAGTGTAAAGAATCCCACTGCCATAAGGATGAATGCCGGATAAAGGATGATATTGGCGCCCCTCTGATCGAGAATCTTTCCTGTAAACGGCCGTGTCATCATGATCGCTGCAGAATACACGAGGAAGAAGAAGCTTGCCGCAGTGACAAGATCAATCTCGATGGCATGCAGATTGAGGAATGACAGGATGGACGCATAGGCAAGCCCCATGAACAGTGCCGTAAGTCCCATCGGCATCGCATCGCGGTCGATCACTCTGAATTTGCCGGCCGGCTTCCGGTCGCCTTTGACGATATTGTTCGTTTTAACAACCGGCAGCAGCAAGGTGCCGAGGAATACCGCAATACCGACGATGATGAGCAGCGTATTGAAAGTCATCACTTCAAGCATCAGGAAGCCGAGGAACGGCCCGATGGCCGAACCGAGCACAAAACTCAAACTGAAATAGCTGATGCCCTCCCCTCTGCGGTTTTCAGGCACGGAGATGGTCGCCAACGTGTTGACCGACGTACTGATCAGCCCCGTCGCAAAACCATTCAGAAAGCGTGCCGCAATCAGGAGCCCGAGTCCTCCATTGATGAAGTAGAGGATATAGGTGATGAAAAACAAGGCCGCTCCGATATACAAGATCTTCTGGGCACCCAGACGGTTGATCTGAGGTCCCGTCACGATACGTCCGGCAAGCACACCGATAATGAAAATACTGGAGACCAGCCCGGCCGTACTTGAACTCGCCCCATACTGCTCGATCGCATAATTACCGATTGTGACTATGGATACATACATTGAAAATAAAACGATGAAGTGATAGAAGAATATGACGATGAATTCCTTCGTCCATATCCGATCACCCATATATTCACTTTTTGCCAAAATAGCTCTTCCTTTCTACAGTTTGATACGTTCCAGTCCATCTATCAGGCGCTCGAGCTCTTCATGCTCGAAATCGCCAAGTACTTCACGCTGCAGTTCATTCATTTTCGCCCGGACCTCCTTGAACAGCGCTTCCCCCGACCCGGTCATCGTAAGGTGCTTGATCCGGCGGTCCTCGCCCGGATTCGATTCGATGATGCCCAGCTCCAGCAGATGCTTGATCACTTTCGTTGCCGTCGGTTTCTCAATCCCCCGGCGTCGGCTGACGTCCACAGCAGACGTCTTTCCGTGCTTCTCTATATCCTTAAGGATCAGCCACTGGGAGCTGTAGAGATCATAGGCGGAAAGTATGCGGTTCGCCCGATTGATATAGGGCCGGTAGATTTCCATGTAGACATCAAAAAATCTCTGCTCGATATTCATTGGAACACTCCATTCGATTAGTTAGCCTAACTAACTATATAGAAGCAAACTATTTTTGTCAATCACTATAGAACACCGGATACCCTCAATCGGAAAGAATTTCCCATGCTTCCTATGTGGAAATCATCAATACGGTAGACATCACACCATCATGAAAAGTTTCCCTCCGTCTCAGCAGGGTACAGTCCTGGATAGGAACGAACGTGCAATGTAGATGCAAAGAGGCATAAGAATACAGATATCATATGACGGTGAGGGATTACGTTATGGAGCAAAAAAATAAAAACACAAGTTTTCCTATACTGGTGCTGCTGATCGGGTTAAGTACAGCCATCTTTTTTCTATGGCTGTTTGCAGAATTATCCGATGAACTTCTGGAAAAAGAACTGCAAAGCTTTGATAACGCCATCGTCAGCTTCTTTGATTCGATAGCTACACCTCCACTTGATACCATCTATATCATCATTACAGAGCTCGGAGCTGTCTGGTTCCTCGGGGCTTTGTCAGCCATTACCATTCTTTATCTCTGGGTAAAACCGAGAGATAAGTGGGGGATTGTTTTCTTCATCATTACAATGGGAGGCGGTGCCCTGCTGACAACACTGCTCAAGCAGTTTTACGGGAGAAACCGGCCGAGCATCAATGAAGCAATAGATGCAACCGGTTTCAGCTTCCCAAGTGGCCACTCGCTGGGCGCTCTGATTTTTTATGGCTTTGTCGCCTATATCATTATCAGGCGCACTCGGAAAAGACTGGTGGTCATACTTGCATTGATCGTCGCAAGTATTCTGATCCTTCTGATTGGTACGAGCCGCATCTATCTGGGCGCCCATTTTCCAAGTGATGTTCTGGCCGGCTACAGTGCAGGTACAGTCTGGCTGCTGCTCTGTTTGCTCGCCCTCGAGTGGGTCCAGTGGCGAAGCCATAGTGACGTACGTTCCGTCGATGCACTGCGTGACATACTGAAGAATTTCTATAGAAAAGGTAAGCGTAAAATGAAATGATGAATGGTATCAAGATGCAGGCAGACGATACATCTGTCCTGATCAATTGTAATACAATAGAATTCAGGTGTTCACAACAAACAGGATGAATCAATACAAAGGATGGTAGAACAGTATGGAACAGGGTTACGTTGCAGAAAAGGAAATACAGATCATGTACGCCGATACGGATATGATGGGTGTCATCTATCATGGCAACTACGTAAAGTGGCTGGAGCTCGGACGCATGCAGCTGATCGAGGATATCGGATACGACTATGTTGCCATGGAGCGGGCGGGATATTTTGCGCCTGTATATAATGTCGATGTGACCTATAAAAAAGCATTGAAGTATGGGGATCGTGCCTTTGTACGCACATGGATTGAAGAGAATACCGGCATCAAGACTGTATATGCCTATGAGATCGTCAATGGTGCCGGTGAGGTATGTACAGAAGCGAAGACAACGCTCATTGTCGTCAAGAAGGTCGATGACGAGTTCAAACCGGTCGTCTTCAAAAAGACATTCCCGGAATGGTTCCAGAAATACGAAGAGATAAAAGTGAAGAAATAAAGAAACGTTCCGGGAATCCCGGAACGTTTCTGTGTCTCTCAGCCTTTATACATACTCTTCATATTCATTCGGATGCTGGTCTTCCACTCTGCCCGGTTCACCCTTATCCAGTGAATCGATCGCTTCCAGATCCTCATCGGTCAGCTCGAAATCATATACCTCGAGATTTTCCTTCTGACGTTCTGCAGATGATGATTTCGGAATGATCAGGACATCATTCTGGAGATTCCAGCGCATGATGACCTGTGCAGGCGACTTGCCGTATTTTTCTCCGATTTCCTTGATGGTTTCATTTTCAAGGACATCATTGATTTCACGGCCGAATGGGCTCCACGCTTCCGTCACAATACCGTATTTCTTATTTGTTTCCACAAGTTCCTTATTGTTGAAATACGGATGGCGCTCAATCTGGTTCGTTGCCGGTGTGACGCCCGTTTCCTCAATGATACGCTCCAGATGTTCAGCCAGGAAGTTCGATACACCGATGGTCTTGATCAGACCGAACTTCTGTGCATCAATCAGTGCCCGCCATGCTTCGACATATTTCCCCTGCATCGGCAGTGGCCAGTGGATCAGATACTTGTCGAAGTAGTCGATGCCGATGCGGTAGAGGGATTCCTGGATCATGCTGATGGCCTTATCGTAGTCATGTGCTGCACCCGGCAGTTTGGAACTGATGATCAGCTGCTCCCTCGGAATAGTGGAACGGCGGATCGCTTCCCCGACTGCACCTTCATTATGATAGTTTGTTGAAGTATCGATCAGGCGATATCCATTCTCTTCGACGGCTGTCAGCATGCTGTTTACACCAATTGCACCCTGGATGTTGACGGTTCCGAGTCCAATTTTCGGCAGGCTGCTTCCATCATTCAGCTGAAATTTCTCATTGTGTGTCATCTATATCTTTCCTTTCTGCATTTTTATGAATTTCTCTCTTCCTAAAACCTTCACTACAGTCGAATTCAGCAGTTCAGATACTTCGTATTTCATGGCCATATCGGCGAGGAACATATTGATCCGGTCTATATCGGCAGCTTCCAGCAGTTCCTGGTAGACCACCCACTCCTCCGCATCTGCAGTCTCTGTAAAGTAGGTCCAGACTTCGGTGAAATAATCGCGGACGGCTTCTTCGTCATATTTCCTATCATAGGCCTGATCCATCAGCCGCGTGAACGTCCTAACAGACATTTCTGTACCTGCAACGAACAGCTGGTTGATCTCATCATAAAGCTGGCGGTCTTTCGACAGCACGAAATACTTCTCCTCTTCCCACAGTTCATTAAGCATTGCGTACTTGTGCGGGTCGAGTTCGACTTCGCTCATGCGGCCGAGGAACGACCGTCTGTAGACGAAGTGTCTGAGTAGCGGAATTTCTCCATTCGGGAGGCGATCAAACGGTGCATTCAGCGCATCCATGAATTTGATTTCCTGCACTTTCGCGTCTTTATTGATCGATACTTGCCCCAGATACACTTTATCTTCCGGTCTGTAGTCGGTGATCGAAGCATCGTGCTCTGCAAAAATTTCAATCGTTTCGGTATCCGTATCGTAATCCAGTCGGAACTTCAGGTTGTCCGTGCCATAACTGTGCGCTGAATAGTATGAGTGATCCATATGCGTATCCTTGGGCAGCCAGCGGGCGAGCCGTCCAAGGTGGCGGTACAGATTGCCGGCTCCGAAGATGTGCACGAAGCGAAGCGGGCTTTTATTATCCAGAAACCGATGGATCCTATAGAAAAGGTCCATCGTTTCAGACGCTGTCGCAAATGGAAAATATGGAAAGGTCACACCGATGATGTCTATGGGCCTGGCCGGATGGTCAAAGCGTATCGAACAGCCTTTGACGTTGATCAGCGAATCCGGCACCTTTTGGGAAGTTGCTACGTTGGAAAGACGGATTACTGCCTTCTGGATGTCTCCAAAAATCGCTTTTCCATCATCGTTCAATGCCACAGCCGCTTCATAGTTCACGCCATTTCCGTGCGCCCTTCTGGCACCCGGATCATGCACATCGAAGCGTTCAATCAGATCGACGATAATATCTGCTGCAGTTTTCACGAGAACCCCTCCCCCCTTGCTGTGCACTTGTTTGTCGTGCCACAGTGGCTACTTCTATAATTTTCACCTTTTCGCTTGAGTTTAAACTTTTATTGTCTTTAAAATACAAACTTCTACGGATGTGCACTGCCTGATAAAAAAACTGCAGAGCCTGTAATCAGGCTCTGCAGTTTCGTTTTTCTATATCGTGTCTTCCACAGGTGTGTCGCCTTCGTGTACATAGAAAGTTCTATTTTCAGCTTTGTCCGTTTCGACAATATGCACCAGTACGTTTGCGACGTCTTCTCTTGGAACTTCCGCGACTTCAGTACCGCCTTCAAAGAGTTTGACTTTGCCGGTACCTGCATCGTTTGTCAGCATGCCCGGACGCAGAATGGTATAGTCGAGACCGGATGCTTTCAGATATTCATCGGCGCGGTGCTTGGCATACATATACGCCTTGATCTGATCTGCATGCTTCGGATCGTCTGCTCCCATGGAACTGAGCATGACGAAGTGCTTGACGCCTGCTTTTTTCGCATTGTCAACAGCTTCGATGGCACCTTCCTGGTCGATGATGACGGTCATGTCCGTTTCAGTGTCGCCGCCGGAACCGGCTGCGAATACGACGGAATCGACGCCATCAAAAGCGTGTGAGAAATCTTTCTCCAGATCTCCGAGTACGGTGTCAATGCCTTTATCTTCAAACTGTCCCTGCTGTTCTTCTTTACGTACCATCGCTACTGGCTGATGGCCTTTATCTTTTAATTTTTCCACGACCTGGTGACCGACTTGTCCATTGGCTCCAATTACAAGTACTTTCATGTGGTAATTCCCTCCTTGTGTTATCTGTTATCCATACCCAACTTGGGAGGGGGTTCTAAACATGAAGTTGGAAATTATCAGCCGAGCGCCACATCCAGGATCATCATCAGTGTGAAACCGAGCATCAGGCACATGACTGCGATATCGGAGTGGCCATTCTTCTGCGTACTCGGAATGACCTCTTCCACCACGACGAAAATCATTGCACCAGCAGCGAGCGCGAGTGCATACGGCAGTACCGGACTCATGAAGGATATCGCAATGATACCGATGACGGCGGCCATCGGCTCGACAATGCCGGACATCCACCCGAAGAAGAAGCTCTTCGTGCGGGACATGCCTTCACCTCGAAGTGGCATTGACACGGCCATGCCTTCCGGGATGTTCTGGATACCGATCCCGAGTGCCAGTGTCGCTGCCCCTGCTGCCACTGCAGCCGGGTCTGCATTTGAAGCCAGTGCCCCGAATGCAATACCGATTGCCAGTCCTTCCGGGATGTTATGTAGCGTCAGGGAAAATACAAGCAGTGTACTCCTACGCTTCCGTTCGGCACGCCAGCCTTCCATACGGCTCTCAGGTGAATTCCTGTGTGCGTGCGGTATCAGCTTGTCGAATCCATAGATGAACAGCCCACCGAGCAGGAATCCGACTGCGGCCGGGAACCATTCCCCGATCGGGTTGTTCTGGCTGTTCTCTATCGCCGGTGCCAGAAGTGACCAGAAACTCGCAGCAATCATGACGCCCCCGGCGAATCCAAGCATCATGTCCAGAAACTTGTCGTTCACTTCTCGCGTCAGGAATACGACAGCCGCACCAAGCCCTGTCATGGTCCATGTAAATAGTGTGGCTACCAGTGCCTGCAGCCAAGGATCGAATCCCATAAAAGTATCAATCATATTCATAACCTCTCGATATCTCAGCATTCATGTAGAAATTATACTCCATTTTAGCGTATAGTAGCCATAATGCGACTCATTCCATGTCCATACCACGCTAAACATCTCTTGAAACGGAGGGAGCATTATGAAATCCAGTCTGGCACCCGTCATGATTCTTGTTGCTGCAATTCTATGGGGCACTGCAGGCACCGCCAAAACCTATCTGCCTGAAAATGTCGACAGCCTGTCCATCGGTGCCATGCGTCTGATCATCGGCAGTCTGATTCTGATTGTCATTGCCCTGCTCATGGGGCAGTTCAAACTGAAAGGCTGGCCGTGGCGCATGGTGTTTGCGGCAGGGATCGCCATGGCACTTTTCCAGCCATTCTTCTTCAATGCCGTCACCCTGACAGGCGTTGCTGTCGGAACGGTGGCCTCCATCGGCAGTGCGCCGGTGTTCTCCGGTCTGATCGAATGGCTGTTCTTCAAATTGCAACCCGATCGCGTATGGTGGATCTCCACCATACTCGCCATCATCGGCTGTGCACTGCTGATGTTCAACACCGGCTCCATCACGGTCGATCCGCTCGGCATCCTCTCCGGACTCGGTGCTGGGATGACTTTCGCAAGCTATACGATTCTGAATTCGAGGATGGTCAGACACCATCCACCTATCGCAACGACCGCAGTCGTCTTCACCATCAGCGCCCTGCTGCTGACACCGTTCCTACTATTGAATGATCCGTCCTGGCTGATGACTTCAGGCGGCATTTCCGTTTCACTATATATCGGACTGTTCGCCACCGGACTTGCCTACTTCCTGTTCGCCAGTGGACTGAAGCACGTAAAGTCCTCTTCCGCCGTCACCCTGTCACTGGCAGAACCGCTGACCGCTTCCCTGCTCGGCGTCCTATTCGTCGGCGAAGTGCTTGCGCTATGGTCATGGGCCGGTCTCATCATGCTGCTCGCCGGACTCGTCCTGCTCGCGATGCAGTCGAGAGGACGATCTAAAGCTGTGAGCCCACAGAATTCTTTTCGATAAGACGGTACTCCTCCCGGGATTTCCATCTTGAGAATACCGAGTACGCGCTGATCGCTTCCCTCAGCTGTTTGATATCATATCTATTCGGTACGGTGTTTATGCTGACCACAATTTTATTTTCAATCGGGTCCATCGGAAAATTGGCAATGACAACCTGTGCATCATATTCGCCAAGCTGGTCCAAACTTGTGATGGCCCCATTACAGACTTCAATATCAAGCTGACTGCCGAACTCGATATCAAGCAGTTCCTTTGAAATCCGTGCATGATAGATATCAAGGTTGCTGATCAGCAACGCTTTGATCTGACCCTGTTTTCTGAGATAGAACTGCGGCAACCCTTTCCAATGGATGATCAGTGTGTAGAGCAGGTGGTTGACGAAATCTCGCTTAACATCGTAAGAAAGTTCACTGAGAACATGCGCCAGCCCCTCTTTAGCTGCCGAGTAGAAATGGGGCATATGAGCTTCCGCCACTTCCAGTATCGGATTGACACTTTTGAAAAAGACACTTTCAGCATAGATTTCGAATTTCTCGAAATGGGCTGTATTATGCAGGTTCATGATGATGTGCTCCCGATTGTGGACAGGAATACTGAATTCGATAGACAGCTGTTCCACCAGATGCGAGAAGTTCAGATACGATCTGTTGACCTCTTCTGAAGCGAACGATGCGCTGAGAAGTCCACTGTAAGTAAAGTGGACGTTTTTTTGTGCATAACCATAGAATATGTCGCTCAGAACCACTTCATCCAGACTCCGTTTCAGCATGCCATCGAGCTTCCGATACATCTCCCCATCCCTCTTCAGTTCCTCCAGCAAGTATGAAACCTTATCCTTATCATAGTCGAAAGGCGCAACAGAATGATTCTGATTGAGCCGCATGATCGAGACGGACATCAGGATTTTTATATTTCTGACCACGGCGAAATCCAGCGGTTCGTTGAAAGTCTCCATTACAAAAATGACGATTTCAGTTAGAGTCCCTTCGTCTATACTCTCGAACGGCCAGGAGACCCTCTTGTATTTTTCACTCATATACTGGGCATAGAAATGCCGTATCCTCTCCTCCTCACCTTCGAGACAGCAAGGGTTCGTAGAGAAATGCAAATCAAAGTCCAGACTGAGAATACTGTCGATGGCGTGGATGCGCCGGTATGTAGTCGACGTACTTGTATGAAAATAATCCGCCAGTTCATCCACGGAAATCCCTTCATTGAAAAAGATATGTTCAAGCATGGAATGCTCCATCGACAGCTCGAAGTAGCGTCTGAAAATATGATCCAGATTCATCCCCGGGAAAAACACCAGTTCAAAACATCTATCCTTATGCTCAATCTGGAAGATTCCCGTTCCAATACTCTTATTGATGCTATGGATGTCCTCCCTCAAAACGCGTTCTGAAATATTGACCTCTGAAGCAAGCTCTTCCACCGGCACAGGTTTAAACCGGGCAGCCAGATACCGGATAATGTCCTTGTGCCTGACAAACCAAGTTGGTAGCACCCTTCTCAAAATCTCACCTTCTCCTTTTTCTATAACCGTGTATTATTTTACCATTAATTTTCATAATCTGCCTTCAAATGTACAGTAAATGACAAAAATGTCTATACAAAAATAATTATTATGGAATGAATATTGAATATTTATTCAATGGGATTGCTGTTATGTGATTTTTCAACCCATTTCTCCCTAAACTTTTCTGATTCTTATGTAAAACATGGTATCAAAAAGTGCACTACTTATGTGCCATATTGATTTGTGTAGTCAATCACTTACTTATAGAATGATGCTAGTATACAAAAAGTTACTTATCACCTAAGCACAAGTAAGGGAGGGGTCGGAAATCAGGAAAATCGGCGTTACTCTTCTCCTTTTAGTTCTGCTTCATTCAACTCTTTGCAGCACCCTGATTTTCGCGAATGAATACACTGCAGAAACGGATGACAATGGACTGGTTGTAGTCGAAGGACATGAAGAGAATGACATTTTAACATGGCATGTACAAGTAAATGCAAAAGCTTTGCCTTATAAAAAAGGCACACTCGCCCTTCATCTGGAAGGCGGGCACATACTGGATCGAGAGAGCATCAGCGGAGTGGATGAGACAGTCGGTAAGCTGAAAGAAAAGAACGATGGTACATATAGTATTCAGCTCGACTCTCCTTCGACAGTTACAGACTTCACGCTTACCACGAAAATCACAGACCAGCATGCTTCGAACTATACATTGACAGTCGAGACAGCACTGGATAAGGATACCGCTAAAGCAACCGATGTGCACTATACCAGACAGAATATTGAAGGTGCTGTCACTTATAATAATCTGCCAGAAGACGAAAACCCTCCGGCGACTATCATTCATCTCATCGATACAGCCACATCAGAAACAGTTGGAACCATGGAACTTCCGCCAGAGGAATCATCATTCACCTTTGAAGACATCCGGAAATATAACGATGATAACTCTGAAATCATGTATGAAATCAAGACAGAACCTCTAGGCAACTATAGCACAACCGTGGAAGGTACAACGGTTGTACATGAGTATCTGGAGGCGGCAGTTGAAGGTACAGTCAGTAACACATCAGGCACTGCATTCAGCATCGAAGTTGTAAACGACAAGACCGGTGCAGTCGTCAGAACCATTGCCTTGGAGCCAGCTGCCAAAAGCTACGCAGTTGAAGACCTGCCACTGAATGACGCAGACGGGAACACGATTCCCTACAGTATCCACCCGATTGCTCAAGAAGGAGCAGAAATAACAGTCAAAGATAATAATATAGAAGTAAATGATATCAAAATTGAAGAAAGTACAGAAGAAGTGGCCTCCGAAGAGACCTCCGTGGAACAGCCTGAAAAACCCTCGGAAGAAACATCATCTGAAGAAACTACCGTAGAATCATCCGAGGAATCCCCAGAAGAGGCTCCCATAGAAAAAGAAGAAATAAAAACACCTGTCACAGTACCTGTTCAACCCGAAGAAGAAACAACGGAAGTATCAGAGGAAATAGAAAAAACAACAGAAGAAGAGACTGAAGAAAAATCGGAAGAACCTGAAGTCGTTACAGAAGAGTCGGAAAGTGAACCAATTCAATCAGACGATAAAGCAGATATAGAAGTACCTGAAAAAGAGTCAGCAGAGGAAAGTACTGAAGAAGTAAAGAGTGAGGAACCCACATCGGAAGGAACACCCAAAGAAGAAGCATTTGCTGAACTGAATCAGGAACTTCGCTTCATGCCACGTATGGCCACAGCACTCGGGACCATGTCGACAGAAGTGGAAGGACCACTCTTCCCAAGATGCGAAAACAACCAGGCAGCACCTTTCCAAGGCACCGCAAATAATCAGGCAACCATCGGAAATATGACATGGCAGGAACACGAGCTGTACAGAAACCGTACACCACAGCCGATTAAATATGATGAGGGATATCTTCAGAAGTGTGCACAACCAAACAGTACTGAGCATTCCTATAGTATTGATGTTACTACGCAAGGAACTACAACCACTACTTCAAAGCCGCTCGATGTCGTGCTGGTTTTGGATAACTCGGGCAGTATGAATGAACGTTATGCTGACGGTACTACCAGATGGCAAAGAACACGAGCGGGGGTTGTGGATTTTGTTACAAAGATGACTGAAGGTAATGATAACGTACGTATATCTATCGTCAACTATTCTTCGGCCATCATCAGTTCAAGCAGTTTGTCCAGCGACACTGCCAGTATTATTTCTGCGATTCCTCAAAGAAATCCAGGCGGAGCGACTTTTACCCAGCTTGGACTGATGGAAGGGGAAAGAATAATATCTCAGTCTCCAGTTGGTCATAAAAAGGCCATGATTGTAATCACTGATGGTGTTCCGACATATAGCTACACTGGACAAAGTGTATCGCAGCGATACAATCCTGAAACAATCAATTCATTCAGTTCAAACAGAGTAGGAAATGGCGCTGACTTTTATCTTGGATCGGATAGCTATTCTATTAACGAGATCTTTATAATCTTCCCAATCCGGGTTGCTTCCATTACCAATCATGGTCAGCCGACAATCTCTCAAGCGAAACTGATACAGAATGCACATCCTGATCTGGAAATGTATACAGTTGGTATAGATTTCGGAGGGACTTCATCCGGAGACGCTTCAGCAACTGATATCGATAACCTGCTCGCGAAAGTTGCGAGTGATCCTGCACACGCGTATAAGTCGGTCAACCCTGCAAACGGACTGCCTGGCACTTTAAATGATATACAGGACAAAATATCTGTTGATTCATTTATTAATGGCAGGATTACTGACCCCATTGGTGATATGTATGACCTGGACCTTGGTTCGGACGGCGTATTAAATTCAGGTGATTACACTTTGACTGCGTCATCACCTGAAGTGAAAAGCCAAGCTCAGGTATCCTACAATGCAACAACCCGTACATTTGCCGTCACAGGTGTGAACTTGGGTGAAGATGACTGGCTCAACTTAAACTATAACGTCAAACTTCGGACGGGGGACCCGAATTTTAAAACCGACACCTGGTATGCAATGAATAAACGCACAACAATAGTACCGCATCAATCAAGTAACAGAGTGCTCGACTTTCCAATACCAGAAGCAAAAGCACTTCCTAAGAAATATGATTTCATATTTATAAAAACCGATGAGAATGACGACCCTTTGGCAGGTGCAAATTTTCAGTTGAAAAATGGAGAAGGCAACATTGCAGCAACTGCCACTTCTGCCAGTGATGGTCATGTAAATTTCAAACAAGTATCTGTAGGCAGCTATATACTGACAGAAATATCCGCCCCTGACGGCTATCAGCCGGATGGCATAAAGTATAGCGTCATCATTAAGACAGACGGAACCTATACCATTAATGGACAAACACACACTGCCGGATCATTCCATATAAAAAACTTGCCAAAGTTAAGTAAGTTAAAAGTGATCAATCACACATCAGGAAACGAAACAGATGTCTTACCTGGTACCACATTCGAACTGAGAGATATTGATGGCAAAACTGTTGGTACAGCCACTACCGATGAAAATGGAGAACTGACATTCAGTGATTTGAGATATGGGGACTATCTGCTTGTGATGACTAAAGCACCAGAAGGTCATAAATTGGATTCTCAACCTACAAAAGTTACCTTGGGAGACCAGGATACGGATGAAGTAGTCAAATTAGCAAATGATCAGCAAGTTCTGCCTGAAACGGGAGGCATCGGGACCATTCCATTCTATGTCATCGGATTCTTATTAATTTCGTTGTCATTATTTTCTAAAAATAGATTAAATATCAAATAAATGCTAAGGCAAAAAAACACAGGAGGCATTAACATGTCAAAACTATATAAACTTACAGCACTGCTCTTCGCACTGGTTCTTATGCTCACTGCGCTTGCTCCATCAGAAACAGCACAAGCTGCTGATCTAAATAAAGTAACCAATCTGACGATTCACAAGATTAAAGGTGAAAACGCAAGAACTGCAACTTACGATGAGTTAAATGGCACTCCACCAGCAAATGTCGAAAAAATTTCAAACATCAAGTTCACATACTGGAAAGTTACAAAAGAACAATACGATGCAATGATGAAAGATCAAGCTAAGTATACTACTGTCGAGCAGATGACAGCATATATGGGGACAGCTGGTCAGACTACAGGAGCGACAGACGCTGAGGGTAAAACAATTATTAATGGTTTGGTAGAAGGACACTACTGGTTCGTTGAAAATAAATCTACAGCAGTTGTAAAATCTGCAGCCGTTCCATTTGGACTTGCGTTGCCTATCACAAATCAAAGCGGAGATGCTTACATTACAGACCTTCACGTCTACCCGAAAAATACATTGGCACCAACACCAGAAATAGAAATGAACGTCGGTGAAAGCAAAGATGCTACCGGAGACGACTCGGTATCAGTAGATATCGGTGAAGATGTAATCTGGAACATTAAACCTACAGTACCAAAAGGTATCGAAGAATATCAGAAATACGAAATTTCAAGTGAAATCAATAAAAACCTCGACTTCGATGGTAGTTCGGTTGTAGTAACATATAATGGCATTGCCATGACACCTGGAACAGACTATGAGCTTTCCTTCGATCCCAATACTCTTATTTTGAAAGTTGTATTCTTGCAAGCTGGACTTGATAAATTAGGCAAGGTCTGGAACGACACTGGTGTGGCGCCTCTGCTGAACATTGCTGTCACCACACAAATTAACCAAGGCGCCGCAATGGGTCAAGATATAACAAATACCGTAACACTCTCATTCGATAACGGACACGGCGTTGCTTCAGATGCAAGCAATCCAGTAACTGTTGGTACAGTACCTAAAGTCTATATTGGCGGTAAGAAGTTCGTCAAAACAGATGGAGCAACTGAGAAACTTGCAGGCGCGGAATTTGTAGTCATGAAAAATGGAACTGAAGAATACCTGAAACAGGACACAGACATGAAAGTGACATGGGTCACAGATCAATCAGCTGCAACAAAGTTCATCTCTGATGCTAATGGCGCTTTTGAAGTTAAAGGTCTGTCATACGGATCTAAAGGTGACGATAATACAGGATCAAGATTATATACACTGAAAGAAATCAAAGCACCGAAAGGCTATGTACTCCCGACTGATCCAAACACGGACTTCACGATAAATGCAACTTCCTACACATCAGATGTCCAAAACATCATCAACAAGAAAGTCACAATCCCTGACACTGGTGGTATGGGTACCATTCTCTTCACAGTTGTCGGTCTGGCATTGATGGTGTTTGCACTTGTATTGATCGGAAGAAGAAGGAAGCAGGCGGAGTAGGATACTTCAAGCAGGCCAAGGTGGACAGCATTGTCTGCCTTGTTTCTTTTTAAAATGAAACGGGAGGCATAGTATGGATCAGGAGAAAAAGCAGCAAACCAGAAGAAAAAACTTCATTTTCAACTTCATTATTGTACTTATTTTCCTGATTGGTCTTGGGATATTGATCTATCCGATGATCAGTGCGGTCTACTATGACTATCGGGCGAGTGATGAGGTGGATGATTTCAATCAGGAAGTGGAACGTCTGAATGAAGATGATATTGACGCGCGTATGGAAAAGGCGCACGCATACAACCAGTCTTTGACGGGCAACGAGGCTTTGAGCGACCTCTACACGGAAGCGGAAGAAGAAGAAGGACGGGCGATGTACGCTGAGATGCTCGAGGTGAATGAAAAGATCGGCACTGTGGAAATTCCGAGAATCCACCAGGAGTTACCCATCTATGCAGGGACAGGGGAAAATGTGCTGCAGAAGGGTGTGGGACATCTGAATGACACTTCCCTTCCAGTCGGCGGGGAGAATACCCACAGCGTCCTTACTGCACATAGGGGGTTGCCGGATAAAAAACTGTTTACGGATCTTGATGATATGGAAATCGGTGACGTGTTCTTTGTCCACAATATCAACGAGACGCTGGCATATGAGGTGGATCAGATTAATGTCATTGAACCGACTGATTTTGAAAAGCTAAGGATTGAAGAAGATGAAGATCATGTGACATTGCTTACATGTACACCGTATATGGTCAATTCTCATAGGCTCATCGTCCGCGGCCATCAGATTGATTACACCCCTGAAGTCGAGGAGTATCATGAAGCTGCAAAGACGGCGTGGTGGATGAAATTCTTCGATGTCTATAGAAACTACATGATCGGCTTAGGTATCGCACTGTTCCTATTCATCCTGTGGCGTGTATGGAAGCGGAAAAAGGATAAAGATAAGGATGAGAATAATGATTAGGAAACTGGTTGTGATTGCATTATTCCTGATTGGACTATCCATATTCCTATATCCGACCGTCATGAAGTTCTACCACAACTACACCATGTCCCGTGAATCGGAAGCCATGACAGAACAGTTTCAAGTGGATTCGGAGGATCAAAGAGCAGCCTACAATAATTTTGCGCACTATAATGCTACTCTATCGAGGACGGAGGCGATATCCACGCCTCCTGTAGAAGTGAGGAAGCAGCAGGCAGGTCGCACATCTGAGAACAAGGAAGGTGTCATCGCCACTGTCGACATTCCTGCACTCGACATTCATTATCCGGTATATGACAAGGCAACGCCGGAGAATCTGGACCTTGGCGTTTCGCGTGTGGACGGTACCAGCTATCCGGTCGGAGGATTATCTTCCAACAGTGTACTGGCAGCCCACTCGTATTCGCCTGACCATGAATGGTTCACCCACATCGACAAACTGGAAGATGGGGCGATTGTCATCATCAACAACTTCAAGGAGACCCTCTACTATGAAGTTGTCGCACGAGAAATCATCACACCTCACGAAGTGGACAAGCTTGCGATACGTGAAGGCGAAGACATGATCACGCTGCTCACATGCACCGTTTCCGGGGAGGACAGGGTACTCGTCTACGCAGAACGTACCTCACCGCCGGCACCGGAAGAAGTACGGAAGCCTGTGACAAGCGGGATTGCTGCGCCTACAATCGAACAGGATAAACATTGGTTGGATGATGTAAAAGTGGTAACCGGCTCTTCCTGGATGATTGCCATTGCACTGCTACTCATCGCGTTGTTCATGGTGCTCTTGAAGAGACGGAAATAGATCTGAATCCAAAGAAGGTACAGCTCACTGAGCTGTACCTTCTTTAAGTCTATATTCTTCTACCCTTCAATCGTGATGCTGTCGATATCCTTAGGGAATTTCGTAAAGACATGTGTCGTATCATCAATGTAGAGCATATCTTCGATGCGTACGCCGCCGAAGCCGGCCTTGTAGACACCGGGCTCGATCGTGATGACGTGCCCATTCTCGAGCTTGTCTGTATTCTGTGCGTCAAGGGATGGTGCTTCATGCAGCCCGAGGCCAAGACCGTGTCCGATACGGTGGGTGAAGTACTCCCCGTAACCGTCTTCCATGATCTCATGGCGGGCGGCTTCATCCAAAGCATTCATCTGCGTGCCGGCCTGTGCCTTCTTGATGCCCGCTTCATTGGCTCTCAATACAGCATTATAGATGGCTTCCTGCTCTTCGGTCGGATCACCGATGATGAAGGTGCGTGTCATGTCGGATACGTAGCGGTCCTTCGTCACGACACCAAAGTCGATAAGCAGGAAGTGGCCTGGTTCGACAGTCGTATCTCCTGATGTACCGTGCGGTAGTGCGGAGTTTTCACCGGTCAGCACAAGAGGTCCGAATGAGACATCGACTGCGCCGTATTCCTTCACTTTATTAAGCAGAAATTCGGCAATTTCCTTCTCTGTTTTTCCAGAAACCGGTTCGTTCACAAGATCGGCCAATGCTTTTTCCGTAATATCGACAGCTTCCTGAAGCTTCTCCTTATCATCGTCGTCCTTTTTGCCACGGAGCTGATTGATCTCCGCTTCTACGGATGTGATCTGGTCCGCCGTATAGTTTTCAAGGAACTTCTGATAGCGATTGTAAGTCACATGCCCGCCTTCGATCCCAATGGTATCTGCGTCCATCAGATGTTCGAATATCTGTCTGAAAGGATCTTCTCCATCGCTGTATGGCAGATGATTGTCCACCGTCGCCTCATCGTTGACCACTTCCTGGTCGAGTTCCGGGAACATCAGTGCCGTATCGTTCGATTTTACGTCAATCAGGAGGGCGAGCATCCGCTCGTGCGGTTCAATGAAGCACCCTGTAAAGTAAAATACATTTGTCGGGTCTGTAATGATTACTGCATCCACATCGAGCATGGACGTAAGTTTCTCCACCCTGTTCTTGAATTTCTCTGTCATTTCAACCATCCTTTCTCTTTGATCCGTCATTGCCAATATAACATAGTTTAAGTCGTTATTAATTGTACGGCAATTGTGCTAATATGATAGCAACCATCCAGGGGGTCTGATAATGCCACTATCCTTTCTAATGAAGATCCATAGGAAACTATACCCGACTTTTCTTATTTCACCCTATATCACCATTCCGCTTCTGCTGCTATATACACTGATCACCGGCAGTTTCGGCCACCTGCTCGGTGGAGAGCTGTTTACCGGAAACGCCATTTCAAATGTCCCTTTCATCAGCACACTGCTGCTGCGGATCGGTATTCTCACCATATATGTCGCATCCAACCTGATTTTTCTATACTTCATGATTCGATGGTTCAGAAAGAAACCGATCGGTATATTGTCACTGCTCTCCTACTATACAGTATTTATAACAGTCGTGTTCATCCTGTCCAACTGCCTGTTCCTGCTTGTGACCGCAATCAACCGCTTCTTCAATATAAATGAAGCGCCGCTGCTCATCCTTTTCGGCATCTCGCTCGTCATCATCTTTACACTGCTCAATCTGTATCCGGGCTATCTGTTCTACCTCGCCATCCGACACCGGCCGATCGATACGTTCTGGCCGCTGATCCTCTACGTCATCGGTATCCATCTCATTACGTATACACTGCTCAGATTATGGAATGCTGTCGACATCCTCATTCTATGGAATTTCGGCAGCGTCATATAAAAAACGCTGATCTCCACATTGGGAAATCAGCGTTTCACTCTTCAATGGCCCGGATCACCCTGCAGGGGTTTCCAGCAGCCACTGTATTTGCCGGCACATCTTTCACCACAACCGATCCCGAACCGATGACTGCGTTCTCACCGATTGTAACACCTGGATTGACAGTGACATCTGCACCGATCCATACGTTATCGCCAATGGTAATGGGCTTGCCATACTCGAGTTTCTGTCTTCTCTTCTCCGGATCAATCGGGTGATTGACAGTGATGAGAGAAACATTCGGTCCCAGCAGTACATCGTCACCGATCGTTATTTTGGCAACATCGAGAAAGACGCAATTATGATTGGCATAGAAATTGCGGCCGACTCTGATGTTGATGCCATAGTCGCAGAAGAATGGCGCCCGGATACTGAGCCCCTCGACATGATAGCCGAACAGCATATCAAGCAGCTGTCCTTTATCCCCGCCGCCTGGGTGGTTGTACTGATTCATCAGGTTATCTGCATTGTCCCTCAAGTGTACAAGCGTCGGATCTTGCGGATCATAGTATTCACCTTTGAGCATCTTTTCCTTTTCAGTCATTCTGCTCACCTCATTCATCAAAAGTTGATTTTACGGTTAGATTGCTGTTCTCAAGCAGTACCTTTCCTTTTGCAATGACCCGATCAAGCTGGTATTCATCATTGAACAGCAGCAGGTCAGCATCATACCCTGCCTTCAGATTCCCTTTTTTATAGAGTTTAAGCACATCTGATGGATGTTTTGTCACCAGACTGAATATCTCTTCGGGACTGAAATGTTCAGATTTCAAAAGCATCTGGATGTTTTCAAGCAGTGCTTTCGGACGGGCCACAGCCATATGAGTGAGGCGGCCTGCCGCATCGAAGACCGGCAGACTGCCATTGCCGTCGGAAGAGAGTGTCAGTCTTTCCATATCACCTTCAGCCTGCTGGAATATAAGAAGATGCGAAACGATGTCATCATCCGCAGTCATATCGACATAGGCACCTCGTCTTGACAGACGGGCGGCATCTTCAATCAGTGCCTTTGTGCGGTTGATGTGGGTCGGATAGATCTTGTCAGCAGGAATATCGTAATCGTCGAGCAGTGCATGCAGCAGACTGAGCTTCCCCTCGCCAGGTCCAACATGAAAATGGGTCACACCGGCCTTGCCGGAAGTCAGTCCGCCGATTCTCGTGTCGGCAGCCACCTTTGCCAGTTCGTGCACACTCGGCTGGCCGGAACGATGGTCTGCAATCGCCACTTCGGCTGTACCGATCACCTTGTCGAGCAGATAGATGTCCTTCTGGATATCTCCGGTCACAGTCGGTACCGGCACATGATAGTTGCCGGTATACATATACGCCGTCATGCCCTCCGTATCCAGTGCTTTAGCTTTTGCATAGAGAGATTCCAGATGACGGCTCGTCTTGTCGGTGCCGATCAGTCCGACTGCCGTTGTAATACCCGCTTCAATGAAGTCCTTGATATTCGTTTCCGGTGTCCGCGTATGATAGCCGCCTTCGCCACCACCGCCGATCAGATGGACATGCGGGTCGATCAGCCCGGGTGCAGCAATCTTTCCACTGCCGTCAATGATTGATATGTCGAGACCCAGCCTTTCATAGTCTTTTTCATTGATTTCCCGGGAAATCTTTTCGATCCTGTCATTGAAGATGACAATGTCCTTTACTCCCAAAGGTTCAGGCGCATAAACATATGCGCCCTTCACTAATGTAATCACTATTTTGCCCCCTATACTGCGTTATCGAAATCAGTCGAGGTATTTTTCGAACCAGTCGACGAGATGCGTCAGGCGCTCGATTCTCAAATTCGGCTTTCCTGTACGGGATAGGTTATGGTCCGCTTCAGGGAATCTGACAAACTGCGTCTCCTTCTTCTGGTACTTGAGTGCGATATACAGCTGTTCCGCCTGTTCAATCGGGCATCTGAAATCGCGCTCGCTGTGCAGGATGAGCAGGGGTGTGTTGATTTTATCGACGTACTTGATCGGCGAGTGATGCCACATCTTGTCGATATCACTGAACTCCGCCTGGATCTGCCAGTCCGTAAAGTAATAGCCGATATCCGACACACCGCGGAAACTGACCCAGTTGCAGATGCTGCGCTGTGTCACTGCTGCCTTGAAGCGGTCCGTATGGCCGACGATCCAGTTGGTCATAAAGCCGCCGTAGGAGCCGCCGGTCACACCGAGGTTGTCCTGGTCGATCCAGTCGTACTGCGCTGTAACATAGTCGACGCCGGCCATGATGTCCTTGTAGTCGCCCCCGCCATAGTCACCCCTGACAGCATCCACAAACGCCTGTGAATAGCTGTGGGACCCTCTTGGGTTTACGAACAGTACGGCGTAGCCTTTTGCAGCAAGCACCTGCATCTCATGGAAGAAGGAATTGCCGTAGAATGCGTGTGGTCCGCCATGGATATTGGTAATCATCGGATACTTGTTGCCTTCAGTGTATCCTGCCGGTTTCATGAACCAGCCATGCACTTCTGTACCGTCTTCGCTGTTGAAAGTGATATCTTCCGGATCCACAAGTTCCGTCTCATCCACATATGCCTGATTCACATGCGTGAGCTGTTCAAGCGATCCGCCATCAAAGTCATATTTATAGAGTTCACTTGGAGAAGTATGTTCCGAAATTGCGAGCACTGCATACTCTTCTGTCGCATCCATGCCGAATATATGGTGACGTCCTTCAAGCAGCGGCTTGAAGTCTCCATCCGTAGTACCTTCGTACAGGTTGACACTGCCGTTATCTGACACAAGGAAGACAAAACGGTCATCCGTTACCCACTGCGCTGGGTTGCCTTCGACCGACTGCTGTGTATCCGCAGCAAGAGAGTCGCCGACCGGCTTATCAAGCCCTTCGGTAATATACGTCTTCTCTCCTGAATCGATATTATAGAGATGGAGTGCGCCATGTGTCGCATTTTCATACTCCCGGCTCATCTCGACAATCAGCAGAGACTTTTCGTCCGGTGAAACAGCCACTTTCATGATGCCGCCTTCTTCGGAAGGGATCTCCTTCGGTTCACCGTCACCCTGCCTGATATACAGTGTCTGATTGAAGTTGAAGTCCGGATCATCACTTCTATCGGTCGAATAGATCAGCGTATTACTGCCGATGGTTTCATGGAGTGTGAAGTTCTCCTCCCCTTCAAGCAGTGTCTCTACCGATTTCGTATCCACATCGATGACTTTCACCTGCTGGTACTTCTCCTTGAGCAGTCCCACGCTGTCCGCCTTGTACTTCATGCGGTCGATGATGACCGGCTCCGGCTTCTTATTCTTATCGTCTTTCGACTCATCTTTTTCTTCCGCGTCCTTTTCAACCGATACATGATAGTACACTTTTGTGCCATCCTTTGAAAATTCAGCACTGCTGACGCCTGATTTTTCTTTAGTCAGCTGCATCCGTTCCCCACCGGTTGTGCGGAGCAGAAAGACTTGCGGCTTGTCCTCCACCTTCGCAATGAACAGCGTCCACTGTCCATCTTCCGAATGCCTGACATTCGATAGCCGCTCCTCCTGATATGTAAGCTGCTGCAGGGATTCATCCTGAATCCGGTACAGATTGGTAATATAGTCATTCTTCTCTTCGTCGAGATGCGTCACCAGTGTCGTGACCTGCTGCCCTGCACCCACTTTAGGCGAAGATACCGATCTGATTTTGAAAATATCACTTATGTCTACTTTTTGTGCCACTATGATTCCCCCTCGATTATGAAAAAACTGAATTTACAGCCTTTTCACTATTTTATCATGAGGCCGGGCAATTGCCTACTCCTCCGGACTACCGGCGGGAGACAAGCACCCTTTTATACATGAGGAAAATAAAGAGCGGTACTGCGGAAATCATCACCATGACACCGGTCGGAATCTGGATGGGTGCGATGATGGTACGGCCGACGGTATCCACAATAATGATGTAGAGCGCACCGTAAAGCGCAGAAAGTATGAGCAGCGGGCGGAACATGAGTGGTCTGAAGTACAGGATCATCTGGGGCACGATGATGCCGACAAGCGCCACCATGCCGGTAAAGCTGATGGCGACAAGCGGTGGGATGGAGGCGGTGATGAGCAGCAGCGGGCGGACTTTTTTCACGTCCACCCCGAGACTGTACGCTCTCGCATCTCCAAGGTTGAGCAGGTCGAGTGCACGGCCGCTGCGATGGAGTATGATGCCGGATAGTAAAGCCAGTGCTGCTGTCAGCAGCAGTACTTCATAGCTGGAACCCGAAAGGGAACCGAACATGTAGCGGGCAATCGACTCCGTCTGGGCGGGGGCAATCAGGACGATGATATATAGCACACCGCTCATCATGGCACCGAGCAGGACGCCGATGATGATCAGTGTTTCCGGACGGTAGGCTGTATCAAGACGCCTTGCAGCCGCCAGTACGATAAAAAGTGCCAGTAGCCCGGCAATAATGCTGAAGAGCGGCCGGGCGAAGAGCGGCAGTGTGGTCGTGACGGCAGCGGCACTGCCAAGAACCGCTGCGTTGGCCATGCCAAGCGTAAAACTGTCCGCCATCGGATTCCGAAGGACGACCTGAAAAACGACACCACTCATTGCAAGTGTCGCCCCGAGCACTGCTGCAGACAGCACGCGGGGCAGCCGGATGTTGAAGATGATGTTCTGCCATTGGGTGCGTGTCAGTTCGAAAAGGTCGGCCGAACCAATGAGAAGGCTCAAAGCCGCAGTCATCAGGATGACCAGGAAAAGTACTGCTGCATGCCTATTCATAGACGCAGCGGCCGACCGCCTTCAGTCCTTCGGCGATTCTTGGACCCGGACGCGACAGCAGATCGGGCGAAATATTGCATTGGTTTTCCGCTTCACTGATGGCAAGCTCCGAGAATCCGGGTGTATTTTCAATGGATTCCGCAAGTGCTGCGTCTTCCATGCCCACGATGGATATCAGCGTGTCGGGATTACGTTCAGCGACATCCTCCGCACTGACGGCCGGATATCCTTCCAGGTCCTCAAATGCATTGTCGATGTATATTTCGGACAGTGCATCTGAAATGAACGTGTTGCCCCCTGCAGTGTAGAGTTCCGGCTGAGGCGAAATATGAACGAAGGCGTCAATGGATTCGGCGCGGTCTTCAAAGATGCTGCGCTGTATGTTGATGTCCCGTTCAATACTTTCGTTCAGCCGCTCGGCAGCCGTTTTTTCATTCAGAAACTCGCCGATATCGGTAATCGATGTATAGATATCTTCGATGGACTGTGCATCGTCGACCACCAGCACTTCGGACTCAGTCGCCTCTGCCACACGGTCCAGTATGTCTCCATAGACCGATTCGGCAGATTCATGTGCCAGAATGTGCGTCGGTTCAAGACTGATGAGTGCCTCTTCATCGAGCTCGAATGCGTTCAGTTTCATCAGATCGGTATTATCGACAATCGATTCCGGATAATCATCCTCTGTACTTACAGCGACCAATCTGTGTTCAAGTCCCATTTCCACAGCGATTTCGGTATTGCTCGGAATCAGCGAGACGATGCGCTGGTTTTCAAGCGGTGTATCTTCAACACCTTCCTCGACCGAATTGCATCCCGCCAGTATGAACAGGAGTGAGAGTACAAAAACTGCCAGTTTATTATTCATATCCATCACTTCCTCAGTTGTTTTCTATCATAATATGTAAAACCCCCGCCATCAGGCAGGGGCAGTGGATTACATCTGTTCCGGGGCAGAGACGCCGATCAGTCCGAGTGCATTTTCAAGCGTCTGCCTTACCGCCTCGATCATGAGGAGGTAGGCGGCCGTCTTGGCTGCATCGTCCGTCAGTACTTTATCTGCGTTGTAGAATTTATGGAACGCCCCGGCAAGTTCCTGAATATAGTTCGGTATGCGGTGTGTCGCACGATTTTCTGCTGCACCTTTGACAACATTCGGGAAATCGGCCAGTTTCTTCAGCAGTTCAAGCGCCTGGTCATGCACGATCACATCAAGGTCGGCACCTTCATCCAGCGTGTGACCGGAACTTTCAGCCTGACGCAGGATGGAGCAGATGCGTGCATGGGCGTACTGTGCGTAATAGACCGGGTTGTCGCTCGATTCGGATTTCGCAAGTTCCAGATCGAAATCGAAATGCGTGTCCGCACTGCGCATCGCCAGGAAGTAGCGGCTGGCGTCGACACCGATCATATCGATGATGTCGCGCAGTGTGATGGCTTTTCCTGTACGCTTGCTCATCTTGACCTCTTCGCCATTTTCAATGAGACGTACCATCTGCATGATCTGGATCTCAAGGCGTTCCGGTGATTCGCCGAGTGCACCAAGTGCCCCTTTCAGGCGTTTGATGTAGCCGTGGTGGTCTGCACCGAACAGATTGATCAGCTTGTCGTAGCCACGCTCGACCTTATCATAGTGGTAGGCAACGTCCGGCATGAGGTAGGTGTATGTCCCGTCCTGTTTTCTGAGTACACGGTCCTTGTCATCGTCGAAATCGGTCGTTCTCAGCCACAGTGCCCCGTCCGCTTCATACGTGTAGCCATTTTCGGTCATCTTATCGAGTGCTGCGGTCACTTCATTCTTCTCATAGAGGCTTGTTTCACTGAACCAGCTGTCGAAATGCACGTTGAAATCGTGCAGATCCTGCTTCAGCTTTTCCATTTCGAAATCGACGCCCATCTGGCGGAACATTCTCACACGGTCTTCTTTTGATGTTTCGAGCAGTTCAGGCGACTCCTTTGCGAGCCTTTCGCCGATCACCTGGATATCCTTGCCCATATAGCCATCTTCAGGCATATAGAGCTCCTGTCCGAGTGCTTCAAGATAGCGCGCTTCGATGGACAGTGCGAGATTCTCGATCTGATTCCCTGCATCATTGATGTAGTATTCACGTGTGACATCGTATCCGGCAAATGCCATGACGTTCGCCAGTGTGTCACCGACGCTCGCATTTCTGGCGTGCCCGATGTGGAGGTCACCCGTCGGATTGGCACTGACATACTCGATCAGTACCTTCTGCGGGTTCTCGGCTGCTGTGCTGCCATAGCGTTCTTTTTCATCAAGCACTTTATTGATGATGCTCGTCAGCGACGCCTCATCCATCTTGAAGTTGATGAATCCGGGTCCTGCGATATCCACGGACTTCACACTGGCTGCATCATAGTCGAGATGATCGATGACCGCCTGGGCAATCTCCCTCGGATTGCGCTTCGCTTCCTTTGTAAGCACCATGGCGATATTGGTTGAAAAGTCTCCGTTCGCCTTCTCTTTTGGTACTTCCACCTTGACCGGCGGTACGGTTTCCACCAGCCCGGTGCTTCTAACTGCTGCTTCGATTGCTGTTTTCAGCTGCTGCCTCAAATCCATCGCTTACCCTACTTTCCTGATTTTATAGTGATAGTTTCCAAGTTTGCCATCCAGGTCATACAGTTCGTAGTGGATATCGATGGCGGATCCTTCGATATCCAGTGCCGTCGTCATGATGCGGAAATGGTGCTTGCCTGCCGGGGATTCATAGAATGTGTCCGTCGTCTCCCCCTGCCGGAAATGAAAGTTCATATTGATGATGCCCCGCCGCTGGATCTTGATGTAGTCCGAACCGACACGGACGACGACATCAATTTCATACTCATCGAGCTGCTCCGTGTATCGGAGATAGCGGTCATTCCGTTCTATCACTTCAGCTTTGACTGTCTGCTCATAACGTTTTCTATCGCCTGCCATATCTACAACCTGATTGATCTTGTATACTGCTTCCTGTCTTTCCATTTTATCACCTGCAAGTAAGATAAATTATAACATACCGCCTCTATGTAGACTATGTCCATATACGGACCGTTCCCCTTATATTCCTGTCTTTTGACCATACCCTCATGGGAGAAAAATAAATAAAAAAAGTGACCAGGATCTCTCCTGGCCACCGTGTCCTAGCTATAGCATGTATAACTAGTTTCATTTTATATTTCAGAAAAGCAATCTGCAATCGTTTTCGGCCTTTGACACAATACCGTCACATTTAGTCATGCTTCATCTCTTCCTGCAGTGCAGTCGAGTTGTCCCATATCTCTCTATTGTGGGACTGGAGGAATGACTTCAGCGAGGAACGGCTTTGTGGATCCATTTCGTTCAGGTCGATCTTGCCCTTCATGGAGCGGTCCATCATATTGACGTGCTCCGGCATGAGCTTGTAGCCGCGGCGCTTCGTCCGGTTGACCATTTCAAAGCATGCTGCCACACCGCTATAGACGGGACCCGTTTTCAGGCGTTCGACGGTCACCCACACGAGCCAGTATGATTTTGCATCTTCGCCTTCGACTTCCGACTTGTCGGTCACCCATTTGACGCGCCGTTCAACCTCTGCACGCGCGTGCAGTCCGCCCATATCTATGAAGACTTCCTGGGTGTCGACCGCCACATAGACCGGTGCCACATTCTCAAGGCTGATCGAACCGATATTCTGGCCCTTGTGCCCATCGAGCGGGTCATTATTGATGATATTGAATTTGAATCCCGGCTTCTTATCATTAGAGTCGTTCGTCATATTATCAAACTCCTATGCCAATTCATTAAGTAGATTTATAATTTCGCCCTTTGTTTCAAGGTCTTCTATCTGAAGAATCTTCTCTTTCGGGTAATAGAGCTTCGAGTCCATGCGATGGACACCGGTGATGCTGTGGATGATCGCCGACTGTGTACTGATTTCGCGCAGTTCCCCATTGTCGCGCTTCAGATGGATCGGCCTGCGGTTGCTTTTCGATCCCGGCCGGTCATAGTCATACGGCAGATCGGAGTAGGAATCGCTGAAGAAGTAGTACTCCGGCGGAATGCCGGCCTTTTCAAACAGCGCCTCGAGCTCCGATATGGTGATCACTGAACCGTCAAACGGCAAGTACTTGAACAGGTCGCGGTTGACGAAACGGTGGGCAAGGTCGCTCAGTATTTCATCGTCTTCATGAATCCACTCCTGCAGATAGAAATTGACGACCATCTCGTCGAGACGCAGGTAGTCCTCGACGGTCACATCCCCTGCGAAGAAAGGAATGAAGTACTTCGGTGCCTGCTTGAATTCGTAGCCATCCTCGTGCAGATACTTGGCACGCTTCAGCGCAAGATCAAGCAGCACCTCCCCGCCTCTTGAGACAGGATGGAAGTAGATCTGCCAGTACATCTGATAGCGGCTCATCAGGTAGTCCTCGACTGCATGCATGCCGCTTTCCTTGATGATGACCTCTTCCTTGCCTGGACGCATCACACGGAGTATGCGTTCCATGTCGAAGTTGCCGTAGCTGACACCGGTATAGTAGGAGTCGCGCTGCAGATAGTCCATGCGGTCGGCATCGATCTGGCTTGAAATCATGCTGATGACGAGTTTATTTTCATGCGTCTTGTCGATGACTTTCGCGACTTCAAGCGGGAAGTCCACACTCACCCTTTTCAGTACGGCATTCACTTCCGTATTGCCGAGAATGATTCTGCGTGTAAATTCCTCATGATCCGTATCGAAGATTGTCTCGAAGCAGTGGGAAAATGGTCCATGACCGAGGTCATGGAGCAGCGCTGCAGCCAATGCCAGCAGCCGGTTTTCATTATCCCACTCTTTGAACTCCCTGAAATTGACGACCATGCGCCGCACAATTTCATATACACCAAGCGAATGATTGAACCTTGAATGCTCTGCGGAATGGAAGGCCAGATATAATGTGCCGAGTTGTTTGATCCTTCTCAGCCGCTGAAATTCCTTTGTCTTGATCAGATCCCATATCACCTGATCGCGTACATGAATATATCGATGTACCGGGTCTTTGAAGACCTTTTCCTCTACAAGCTGCTTTTTTCCATATTCACTCACTGTCATCCGAACGGCCTCCCTTATCACTATAATATCATAAAAAGAAGGGTTACCAAAGATAGGCAACCCCGCATAGGTACTGGATTCAGGACATGTCAGTCGTCCTCTTCGTTATCGAGCGGCTCCTTCTCGTCCTTCTGCTTCTGGACATCATCTTTTCTTTCAGCTTCCTCTTTATTTGCCTGCTCAGGCGGGCTGTCCGGCGGCACATCTTCCTTCACTTCACCTTCCGGTCCCTTGTTCTTTTTATTTTTGAGCTGCTGCTCGTCTTCTTCAGTCGTCATTCTTCTATTCTTTTCATCGGCCATCAAGATCCACTCCTTTTTTAGAATATATTCCACTTCCATAAAAGGATTAAACGCCGATTTGCATATATTAAAGACCACCCTCGGCGGGTGGTCTCGATACATTCCATTTTCATCTGTCGGGATGGATGTCCCTGTTGCGTGTTTTCATCCGCTCAAGATGGTACGCATACCGCTGCCGGGTACTGTCATCCATCTCCGGCAGGAATTCGATGGAACCGGACTGCCGGATGATATCGAGCATCCGTTCAAGCACCGACTCGACCGTATAGTCCGCTTCAAGCAGCTCATTCAGTGACGCCATATCATCAGGTTGTATATCCGGGTAGGAAAACTTGGTCTCTGACTGCTTTCTGCTCGCGTGATAAAATTTACGCATGATTTCTGCACGTGCCGCACCGCTGCCGGTGACACAGAGGTAGATCTGCACCGCCACGCCCTGCCGGATTCTACGCTGGGAGATGCCGGCAAACTTGCGGCCGTTGATGCTGAGGTCATAGCTGCCCGGACAGTAGCTGTGCACAATCTCGCCTTCGTCGATATCTGCATCAGGGAATGTCCCCCGTACAAGTTCAAGCATCAGATCATATCCATCATCAATCTGCGCGGCTTCCGCCTTCGGCAGGATGAGTGAAATATTCAGTACACCATGATCCAATACCACACCGAGTCCCCCGCTGTTTCTGACAATATAGTCGAATCCAGCCTTTTCAAGCTCGGCGAGCCCATCCTTCAGAAAGGGCAGCCTTGCATCATGGAGTCCCAGGATGACGAACGGATGATGCACCCAGGCTCTGAATTTCGGGATGCCATCATCCGTCACCATCTCCTGCAGCGTATCATCCATGGCAAACGACATATAAGGATGAGGCGTGGCCTCAATCGGAATATAATGCCAGTGCTCGGAAAAAAGCTTATGCATTATCCAATGTCAGTGCCTGGGTCGCAGTGAACAGTGCGAGTGTGAACACTTCGTCTTTCGAGCATCCACGGGAGAGGTCGTTGACCGGCTTGTTCAAACCTTGCAGGATTGGTCCATAGGCTTCGAATCCACCCAGTCGCTGGGCGATCTTGTAGCCGATATTGCCTGCTTCAAGGGAAGGGAATACAAATACGTTGGCCTGCCCCTTCAGTTCGGAATCCGGTGCCTTCTTCTCTGCCACACTCGGTACAAATGCCGCATCAAACTGAAGTTCCCCGTCGATCGGTACTTCAGGCAGCTTCTCTTTCGCATACTGGGTCGCAAGCTTCACCTTTTCCGTCTCTTCGGTCTTCGCAGAGCCTCTTGTGGAGAAGCTGAGCAGCGCAACACGCGGGTCCATCTCGAAACTTCTTGCCGTCTTGGCAGTTTCGACCGCAACCTCAGCCAGTTCTTCAGCGTTCAGTTCCGGATTGATGGCGCAGTCTCCCATGACGTACAGTTCATCTTCCCGCAGCATGAAAAATACACCGCTTGTGCGTGTGACGCCAGGTTTCGTCTTGATGATCTGAAGTGCCGGGCGGACTGTGTCCGGTGTCGAGTGCACAGCACCTGATACAAGACCTTTCGCACGTCCCGTATGCACGAGCATTGTACCGAAATAATTGACGTCCTTCAGGATTTCCTGTGCCTGTTCTGCAGTCACCTTGCCTTTACGGCGCTTGACGAATTCGTCCACCAGCATCTCCATATCTTCATAATCGACCGGATTGATGGTTTCGAGCGCGCTGATATCCAGCTGCTCTTTATCAGCCAGTGCTTCAAGCTCTGATGCGTTGCCAAGAATGATCGGTTTGACGTAGGATGTTTCAGCAAGTTCCACAGCGGCCCCGAGGACCCTCGGGTCGTTGCCTTCCGGAAATACGATTTCGATGTTTTTACCTTCCAGGTTCGTTTTGAGATTTTCGATGAATTGACTCATAATACCCTCCTTGGTTAGCCTTTACATACGCTATATTATACTCTTTCTGTCACATTATTTCATCCCCATGTGCTTTTAAAACGTTTTCTTATCGAGTAGAATGAAAGCAGATATCAAAAAAGGAGAGATACACTAATGAATGAAGCTGCGCAAACACTTGATGGCTGGTACAGTCTTCACCTTCTCTACAATGTGGACTGGACATCCCTCCGCCTGCTTGAAGAAGAAGAGATGAACACACTTGTTTCAGAATTGAAAGGCTTCATCGAACGCCAGGAAGAAGTGCACAAGAGAAATGAAGGCAGCTATGCCTTCTATAACATCACCGGCCAGAAGGCTGATCTGATCCTCTGGATGCTGCGTCCGACAATCGATGAACTCAATACACTGGAACTGGAATTCAACAAGCTCGCAATCAGCGACTTCCTCATTCCATCCTATTCGTATGTTTCCATCGTCGAACTCAGCAACTATCTTGCCAAGGAATCCGACGAAGACCCATACCAGAATGAATATGTCAGAAAGCGCCTCTATCCGGAAGTGCCGAAATCCCGCTACATCTGCTTCTATCCAATGGACAAGCGCCGCCAGGGAGATGACAACTGGTATATGCTCGATATGGAGAAACGCCGTGAACTCATGCGTTCCCACGGCATGATCGGCCGCGGCTATGCTGGCAAGGTCAAGCAGTTCATCACCGGTTCCGTCGGCCTCGACGAATACGAATGGGGTGTGACACTCTTCTCTGATGACATGCTGCAGTTCAAGAAACTGATCTATGAGATGAGATTTGACGAAGTATCCGCCCGCTACGGCGACTTTGGGGACTTCTTCGTCGGCGTCCACCTGCCGGTCGAAAATATTTCCGCCTTCTTCAGATAAGGTTCAGGTTTTAATATTCACCTGATTGGTTATATATAAAATGAATGCACTTATCGAAAGAGTTGGGAGGAATCACGATGGGAAGAATACTACGCAAACTTATCCCTTTGGCACTGCCATTCATCATCAAAAAGTTCAAAAACCGTAAAAAAGGCGGAAGCAGCAAGTAGAATGCTCATGCCTTGAAATAGAAGACCCCCTCGGGATGAGGGGGTCTCTTTTCGTGCTATTTGACTTTGACCGGCACTGAACGGACAAGCGACTGCAGAATCGCAATCGTGAAGAAGATCAGGAACAGGCTGAAGATGATTGTCATGAACAGGTTGCCTGAAGCATACTGTGTCACGTCCATGTCGAATACCGTCCCTCTTGTCTGCCACATCCACAGAGAATCGATGGCGACCAGGATACATAGGCTCAGCACAATGGATATCATGCCGCCAAGGAAGCCGCGGTAGAATCCGATGCTGATGATGAAGCCACCGAGGAAGAACGTGAAAGTCGTCAGCAGATGTCCAATTACATGGGCCACTGGACTGCTTTCAAGCGGCCCCATGACGAGGCCGGTGCCAAACCATGGCATCAGACCCATGATGACTGAAATGATACCCGTAATGACGGCGAGCGCGATGGTGATGATGCCGCCCGTCAGAAGCATCGATCTCAGGAAAGTCCGTCTCGTCAGTCCGAGGCTGATCGATAGTTCAAGGAACATGAACACACTCAGAATTCCGGATACAAGCATGAAGATTTCATTTGCTGAGAGCGACATGGCGTAGAATGACATCCCGTCTATTTCGGGATCACTCAGGAATATCGATACGAGAATATAGATGATCACCATGATCGGCAAGTACCAAAGCGTCCATTTGAAAATCTGGCTCGAGAAATCCATTGTTGCCAGCTTCACTTTATTATTCATTGCACACTCTCCTTCTCTTCAGTCATTCTTATGAAAAGCTCCTGCAATTTCAAAGGTGAAATGTTGAGATAGCTTGACCTTGCTTTTGCCTGCTGCGCTTCATCCATGCGGCCGAGCACCATGTCGGAGCGGGTCGGCCCGAGATTCTGTCTGGCCAGCACATCCATGTTGTGAGTGAATTCAGCGACTTTCTCTTCCGGTCCCGTAACCCTGAAGCCCCGTTCGAGGAACAGATCGAGCGGTTCCTGAACCAGCACCCTACCGTGATGGATGATGATGACTTCATCAAAAAGGTACTCCATCTCGGAAACAATGTGCGTCGAGAGGATCATGGTTCTCGGGTGACGTTCATTCGCCTCCAGCACTTTCTGGTAGAAGTATTCCCGTGAAGGCGCGTCCATGCCGTTCGTCACTTCGTCGAAAATAGTGATTGCAGAATTCGACGCCAGGCCGATGATGGCATTCACCGCCGCCTGCTGTCCTTTCGACATGCGATTGATCGGCTTGTCGTAAGTGATGCCGAATCCCTGAAAGAGGGTTTTTGCATAATCAAGATCGAAGTTGTCCTTGTACCGTTTTGTCAGCTTGCACAGGTCCATTGGCGTCCGGTACTCCTCCGAGTAGTCCACCTCATAGAGAAAATCCACCTGCGGCATCAGTGCTTCATTTTCATACGGATCCTGTCCATCAATCGTAATCGATCCACGCGTCGGTTTTCTGAATGAAGCAATCAGTGAAAGTAGCGTGGTCTTGCCGGCGCCATTGCGTCCGAGCAGTCCATAGACCTTACCTTGCTCCATCTTCAGCGTAATATCTTCGAGCACATTATCCTTCTTTATATCGAGAGACGCATTCTTGATTTCCAATACACTATTCGTCATTCATATTCCCCTCCATCTCCTGAATCAATCCTTCAATCTCCTGTCTTGTAAATCCTAATTTCGCCGCCTCCTGCATCATCGGTTCCAGGTATTCACTGACAAAACTGTCCTTCCGGTCACCAAGCAGTACACTTCTCGCTTCCGGTTCAACAAACATGCCCACACCACGCTTTTTGTATATGATGCCTTCCTCCACTAGCTGATTCACACCTTTCGCAACCGTCAGATGATTCACTTTGTAGAACTGGACGATTTCATTCGTCGAAGGAATCCGGTCGTGTGGTCTGAGCGTGCCGTCGATAATCTGGTCACTGACCCAATCCTTGATCTGCTCAAAGATCGGTTTCTTATCGTTAAGCATTCCCGACATACGCATCCTCCTCAACTTGTTATATAGTTACGTATATAACTATATACCACCAGGTGGAAAATGTAAACACTTTTGTTTGGGTGGAGAGAGGAAGAGGATGGCGGGCGGAGCGCTGATTGTCATTCGTGGAGACGACGAACGTTAATTGGAGCGTTAACTGTCATTCGTGGAGGCGACGAACGTTAGTTGGAGCGTTAACTGTCATTCGTGGAGGCGACGAACGTTAATTGGAGCGTTAACTGTCATTCGTGGAGACGACGAATGTTAATTGGAGCGTTAACTGTCATTCGTGGAGACGACGAATGTTAATTGGAGCGTTAACTGTCATTCGTGGAGGCGACGAACGTTAATTGGGCCCCCAACCCGCACTGCCCCGTCCCAACACTCATTTTCCCAAAAGAAAAACCCCGCCGAAGCGGGGTTCAATAAAAATTATAATTTGATCATGCCGATGATCAGGCATATCCAGCCGGCGAGGAAAAGGACGCCGCCGATTGGGGTGATTGCGCCAAGGATGGAGATGCCACTGATGGCGAGAATGTAGAGCGAGCCGCTGAAAAAGATGATGCCGAGCAGCATCAACCAGCCGGCAGCGCCAAGCAGCGGTGCACCCGTCACCTGTACGAGAATACCGACGACAAGCAAGCCTAGAGCATGGTACATCTGATAGGAGACAGCTTTTTCCCATACGCTCATATAGTGTTCGCTGATCTTGCCTTCAAGGCCGTGGGCACCGAAGGCACCAAGCGCCACTGAAATGAGCGCGTTGACCGCTCCGAGTATGATGAAAGTTTTCATTTATTTTCTCCTTTGGATCATTCTAGAAATCGAACAGCGACTCGCCGTTGCCGAAACCGTCATCTGTCCTGAGTGTCTCTTTAGTCAGCGGTTCCTGTGCCCCGCGGTTCTGTACAGGCCGGCCGCCCATCTGTTCGAGCATCATCCGGTCCTGTTCCGACAATGACTGCCCGGCAGACGCCCCAGCCGTTGGCGCAGATGCCGCCGGAATGTCACCTGCACTCGTCTTCAGCAGTCCGAGCAGGCGTTCCATCGCATACAGATGCTTTTCGAATTCATGCGGCTGGCTGGCCACTTCCATCCTATGAAGTTCCTGCTTCAGTTCCGCAATGATTTCACGCTTCATTCGTGTTCACTCCAGTCGACCGGTCTTCTGCCATGGGCCTCCAGATATTCATTGGTGCGGCTGAAGGGCTTCGTTCCGAAGAACCCTCTGTAGGCAGACAGCGGACTCGGATGGGTGGACTTGATGACGCAGTGCTTCGACGTATCGATCAGCTTCTCCTTCTTCTGGGCTGGTTTCCCCCATAGAATGAAGACGACATGCTCGAGGTTGTCGGAGACGTGTCTGATGATACCGTCCGTAAACGGCTCCCAACCGAGACCGCGGTGGGAATTCGCATCATTGGCGTCCACTGTCAGCACCGTGTTGAGCAAAAGGACACCTTCCTTCGCCCAGTCTCTCAGACTGCCTCCCGTCCTGACGATGCCGAGGTCATCTTCCAGCTCCTTGTACATGTTCCTCAAGGATGGCGGCACTTTGACACCTTCATTGACTGAAAATGCAAGGCCGTGCGACTGCCCTTCGCCATGATACGGATCCTGTCCGAGTATGACTACCCTTACGTTTTCAAATGAGGTCAGCTCGAAAGCGGTATATATCTGTTCACGTGGCGGGAATACCTTCCCATTGCTGTACTTTTCTTCAAGTGTCGATTCCAGTTCCGTAAAGTCATTTTCTTCTTTGATTGATTGAAAAACTTCTTTCCATTCCATAGAATTCTCACCTCTGTCTAAAGTTTGATTATATCATCTAAACAAGCATGTCTCTAGAAATATACCCCTGATTATAGTAAAATATAATATTATCAACGATATTGGAGGAATAGACTCATGGCACTTAAAAAGACACTCACAATAGCGGGTTCTGATACAAGCGGCGGCGCAGGAATTGCTGCAGACCTGAAGACATTCCAGGAGCATGAAACGTACGGCATGACCGCACTGACTACGATTGTGACGATGGACCCTGAAACATGGTCCCACGGTGTCAATCCGATTCCTTTGGATGTATTTGACGCCCAGATCGAGACGGCGCTTTCCATTTCACCGGACGCCATCAAGACCGGCAT
Organism: Salinicoccus sp. ID82-1; assembly: GCF_021991715.1. Lineage (NCBI taxonomy): Bacteria > Bacillati > Bacillota > Bacilli > Caryophanales > Staphylococcaceae > Salinicoccus > Salinicoccus sp. ID82-1. The sequence continues at coordinate 120,589 of NZ_JAGFLY010000002.1, read as the reverse complement.
GCTGCCTTCTGAAGAAGTCATCGAACGCAGCAAGCACGCATATCAGAACAGTGATGCGAAGCACTTTGTTGTAGATCCTGTCATGGTATGCAAAGGCGATGATGAAGTATTGAACCCTGGGCTCGTCGACGCGATGGTCGAGCATCTGCTCCCGCATGCAACAGTCGTTACACCAAACCTTTTCGAAGCAGGACAGCTTGCTGGCTATAAAACACCGAAAACGCTGGATGCAGCCAAGAAATGTGCTGAAGTCATCCACCAGAAAGGTGCACAGCATGTCATCATCAAAGGCGGTTCCGAAATCGAAGGCGACAAGGCTGTTGATGTCTACTATGATGGCAAAGCCTTCCACCTGCTTTCAAGTGATAAGATAGACGCATCCTACAACCACGGCGCCGGCTGTACGTTCGCAGCAGCAATCACAGCGAACCTTGCCAATGGCCAGGAGCCGCTCGAAGCGATCCGGAACGCCAAGGCATTCGTCACTTCAGCAATCAAGAACGGCTGGAAAATGAACGACCACGTCGGTGTCGTCCGGCACGGTGCATTCAATTCTGTAGAGCAGATTGAAGTTACGGACGAACAAATATAGTCGGTTTTTTTAAAAGAGATAGTACGACTATCTCTTTTATCTATGCTATTTTAAGGAGCGCTCATATCAATGGAGAAAATCAATCATGAACAGGTTCAGGAGCTGCTTAACAGCTATCAGAACAAGCAGGTATACGTCCATGTGGAAGTCACAAGCGGCATGTATGCCAGCCACATGGATGAACAAGTATTCAACGCGGGCATGTTCCTGAGGAATGTCCCGGTCACATATACGCAAGGTGCTGTCAAAGGCGGCATCAACGGCGAATTCCGCGTCGGTCTGAAGCTTGATAACGGTGGCTGGATCTACGTTCTCGGACTGACGCATTTTGAAGTCAATGAGAACGATGAGTTCATCATGCACGGATTCAACTACGATGGAAAATTGGCCACTGCACTCGAAATTTCTACAAAAGAGTTCTTTAAATAGGAGGAGCAGCTATGGAAAAAGAAAGGCAAGTACTCGTCATCTTCCCCCACCCGGACGATGAAGCTTTTGGAGTAAGTGGGACAATGAGCCGCTATGTCGATATGGGTGTACCTGTCACATACGCCTGCCTGACTTTCGGCGATATGGGAAGAAACCTCGGCTATCCTCCATTCGCAACAAGGGAATCACTGCACAGCATACGCAAAAAAGAAGTCGAGGAAAGTGCGCGACTGATCGGTCTCGATGACCTCAGACTGCTCGGCTATCGCGACAAGACACTCGAATTCGAAGCACCCGGGCATCTCAAAGGTGTCGTGAGAGACATGATAGATGAGCTCAACCCGAGCAGGATCATCACCTTCTATCCCGGCTATTCCGTCCATCCGGACCACGAAGCCACTGCAGAAGCAGTTGTTGCAGCCGTATCCGAAATGCCGGCAGCCGACCGTCCGAAGCTGCAGCTCGTCGCCTTCAGCAATAATACACTTGAAGACCTTGGCGAGCCGGATATCATTGTCGATATCGAAGGCTATGAAGCACGCAAGGAGAAGATCATGGCGGCCCACGAATCACAGACAGGCCCACTGCTCAGAACGCTTGCAGGCAACACCCAGGAAAGTGAAGCCGTCCGCCAGATGTGGATGAAAAATGAATCATTCTACAGTTATGATATAGATTAAGGAGTAGAAACATGGAAGAATTGGATCTTACTACTAGAGAGGGGCGTTTCAGGCACTTCGGCTCCGTCGACCCGATTGAAGGTATGAAACCGGTCGAGAAGGAAATGATGGTGGATCTGCAGAGCTCAAAGAAAGACTTTCTTTTTGAAGTCGACTCTGTAGGCATCAACAACCTGAGCTATCCGGTCGTCATCGGGGATTTCCAGTCCGTTGGTACTTTCGAGCTTGCAACCAGCCTGAGAAAGAACGAAAAAGGCATCAATATGAGCCGCATACTGGAATCTCTGGAAACAGAGAATAACGCAGGCGTACCGCTTGAATTCGAAACACTCCAAAGAGTTCTGGAAATACTGCGTGCCCGCATGCACCAGGAAGAAGCGGAAATGACGGCAGATGGCAAATGGTACTTCTCAAAACCGAGCCCACACACTCAGCTTTCCGGCATGGCCCATGCCGATGTAAAATATTCGATGAGGATCTCAGAGTCAGGCGTCGAGCGCAAGCAGCTCGGCATGACCGCGATGGTCACAACACTGTGTCCATGCTCCAAGGAGATCAGCGAATACAGCGCCCACAACCAGCGCGGTTATGTTAAAGTGTTGCTCGACATCGACCCTGAAGCAGAACTGCCTGAAGACCATAAGGAGCAGCTGTATGAAGTATTGGAGATCAACGCCTCCTCCCAGCTCTACCCGATCCTGAAGCGTACGGATGAAAAGATGGTCACAGAACGCGCGTATGAAAATCCGCGTTTTGTAGAGGACCTCATCCGTCTGATTGCCTATGATCTCGTAGAACTCGACTGGGTCAAAGGCTTTGAACTCGAATGCCGCAATGAAGAAAGCATCCACCAGCATGATGCCTTCAGCAGAATGTCATACCAGAAATAACGCAATCACATGAAGAAACGAGGCAACGATGCTTATCGCATCGTTGCCTCGTTTTTTTAGCCCTATTCATTCCATTGCTATTCTCTTATAAGTGGCAGCATGTTGTCGAGCGCATCATTGATGGTGATGACTCCAATGAAGTCGGCACCGTCCATGACTACTGCCAGCTGCTCACTCGACTGGCGCATGCGTGTGAGTGCTTCATAGACGAGAGTACCTGCATCCAGTACAAAGGACGGACGTGCTATATTTTTAACAGGACGCTCTTTCGGCTCCAGTAGAGTATCACGGACATGTATCACTTGCGGGGCCTCTCCGTCATCTCCCATTATAAGAATTCTTTTGTGCCCTGAAAGCTCTGTAGCCTTATGGACATCTCCGACTGTAGCATCGGATGCCACTGTCGTCGGCTTTTCTTTTTTTGAGACAAGCGCCTCTACTTTCAGTGTTTCCAGATCGAGTGCACCTGAAATAGGATTGCGTATGGAGGAATCAAGTGCACCGACATTTGCTGAATGTTCTACGAGGTGCCGTATTGTTGCAGCATCCTGTCCACCTACTGCGGCGGATTCGACGGGTTCAACCCCTGAAGCTTTTACAAGCCTATTCGCGATGCTATTGATCCATAACAGCAACGGCCGGAAAATCCAGATGAAACCGCGTGCGGGCAGACCGATCAGCATTGCCGACCTTTCCGGATGCGCGATGGCCCATGATTTAGGTGCCATTTCTCCAACAACAAGGTGCAGGAATGTGACAATCAATAAGGAGAGGAGAAAAGAAGCACCATCTGCCAGCCAGTAAGGTAATCCTACTTCTGCAAAAACTGGAGAAAGCCACGAATCTACTGCCGGTTTGGTAACCGCACCAAGAGCAAACGTGCATGCTGTAATGCCCAGTTGTGCACCTGCCAGCATGACCGTAAGCTCATTTACGGATTTCAACGCAGCACGGGCACTCCGGCTTGTCTCTGCAGACTCCTCCAACCTGTGCCTACGGGCGCCAAGCAGTGCAAATTCGATGATGACAAAAAATGCACTCAACACTATAAGTCCTGCTGTTACAACAAGAACAATCCATGGATTAGTCATTACGGTGCCTCCTCGACTGCTCGTTTGCCAGCGTTTCATCATCATGAGATGCATGAAGCTTAAGAGAGACCGAAGTCGGTACATATCGATCAACTTCCATTACCTCCGCCTCCAGATAGCGACGTATCGGATCGTCATGAATAAAATCGCCTGGATCTATCGGCAAATCGATGTTTACGCGCTCGCCGGCATCCGGGAACGTTCCGAAATGGGAAATAAGCATACCAGATACAGTTTCGTAGTCGCCTCGTGGAAGCTGATAGCCAATTTCCCGCTCAGCTTCGTCAATATGGATATCTCCACTCATCTGCCAAATATCCTCTCCTCCGGATTCGACAGTAGAAGCAATTTCTTCATCATGTTCATCTGTAATTTCACCTACTATTTCTTCTGCCAGATCTTCCAAAGTGAGTATACCTGTAAAACCACCATACTCATCGATGACACAAGCCAGATTATTCCTGCTGTCGATCATATTTGACCGTGCCTCCGGCAAGGACATAAGAGTGGGAATGACAAGAGGTGGCTGCATGATCTGTGTCACTGGTGCGTCATCAGAAGTTGCGGACAGTACATCTACAAGGTGTACGATACCTATAGGCTCATCCTCATCGTTGATGACAGGATAGCGTGTATGCGCTTTGGCCATCAATGCTTTCACTTGCCCGATTGTAGCATTCTTTTCAACCGTATCTGCACGTGAACGCGGAATCATTGCGTGCTCGACATCCTGCTGTGGAAAATCGAGGATACGGTCCAGAATGACGGAAAGCTCTTCCGGAAGGTCGCCACTTTCCCTGGAATCCGCCACAATGTGCTCCAGATCGCGGGCTGTCGCACTACTATCGACATCATGGACAGGTTCAATCTTCAAAAGCCGCAATAATCCATTGGCCGCCATATCGAAAACCTTGATCAGCCATCCAAAAATGGCAAGATAAATATTCGTCGAGCGGGCAAGGTTTCTTGCCAGCGGCTCCGGATTTGCGATGGCGAGGTTTTTTGGATACAATTCACCAAAAATCATCTGCACAATGGTGGACAATACCAATGCAATCACAGTACCTACTGAAATACTTACAGCAGCAGGTACTCCAACACCGCCGAGCAGGACACCCAGGCTTCTGCCGACCAGAGGTTCTGCGACATAGCCAATGAGCAGCCCGGTCACAGTGATGCCGAGCTGTGCACCAGAAAGCATGAAAGACGTACGCTTTGTCACGGATAGTGCAACTTTTGCTGCTTTATCCCCTTGATCCGCCAAGGCGCCGAGCCTTGAGCGGTCGACAGACATATAGGCAAATTCCTGAGCGACAAAATAACCGTTCGCTGCGATTATCGCAAGAATTACCACTATACCAAGCAGAAAAGTCAGTACGGCCGTCAGCATCAGCCACTCACCACCCTACTGAAGTCAGCAGAACATTTGAAACATTCTACCTCAAATGCGGGTGAAGTGCCATCTTCTGATGAATTTTCACCAGTCCCATCGAATGCTGAGCATACCAATACCTGTGGTATCGCAACAATCATAGATATCATTGATTTCCTCCATTTTGCATAGTTTGCTCTCTAGTATACCCTGGATTATGTTGATAGAAACAAAAAACTAATCCATTCTCTTTTTCACCATACCATCACTTTCCTCCGCAAAAATACTGCTTATGAAAGCTATAGTAAAAACCTTCATGGCTCATTATGAAAGTGTTCCTTACCGATCAGCCATGGTGGACTTCCACATTCATTCTAGCCAACTTCCTGGTTGAAATGGCGGAATGCAGACTATGGAGAATCATGCCGAAAATGATAAGTATCATACCGAAAATGGTCAAAGAGGACGGTAACGCTGTATGCAGCAGAAGCATTTCGCCAAGGAGGGCAAACAATACTTCACCTGATTGAGTCGCTTCAACGCCAGCCAACTTCGAAGGGCTGTCCTTTACAAGTTCTGTTGCATAGAAAAATAGTACAGTGGCGATGACGCCTGAACTTACAGCAACGATGAATGACTGGGAGACCTGTCCAGAACTCGGCAGGCCGTGAACAACCGTTCCATAAACCGCCAGGATGATCCAGAGCGGCATGCTGGCTATGGTCATGCCAAGTACACGCTGAATGGTTGATAGACTGCCTCCAACCAGGTGCATCATTTTCCTGTTACCAAGTGGATAGGCAAAAGCAGCCACTATCAACGGCAGAACGCATAGCAGAACATTTTGCAGTGGCACGGTGGATGCATGTTCCAACTGCATGATGAAAACACCAAAAAGGATGACCAGAGAAATCAATATGCTCGCCAAAGGTATCCGTCTGCTCATGCTGCTGTCCTGATTCAGCAGAGGCACAAGTAGGGAACCAGCTATGATCGTCATCTGGAAAGTTGCTGCCACGAGCCAGCCTGGACCATACACTGTAGCAAATGCAATGGGGGTATAGAAAAATCCAAAACCGACAGTACTCCAGACAATCCAACCGAAAAGATTTTCCCGAAGATGTCTGAGTACCGGAAGAAGCTTCCCTTGCAGGAATACGATCAGCACGAGTATCGGCAGCATGAAGAAATAACGCAGAGAAGCACTCCACGCCCAATGACCCCCCGACAATTCCATCGACCGGTTCAGAATGAAAGTTACGGAAAAAAATAAAGCACCTAGAAGACCTAATAGAATTGCTTTCATATTAACCTCCTGCTGTCTAGTTCCTATAATGAACGAAGTACAGTAATTGTATTCTAAATTTTCAATAAAGTATATAGGATAAATCGGGTTGTACGCTGCATGCATCATGATACAGGCAGGTCTCCATTGAATACTTTCTCTTTCATATAGAAAAATCTCCCCTGGAGGGAGACCTTAGATTGAAGACAAACCCCGTTTTAACACGGGGTTTGTCTTTTTTTATGTATTTTGATGGATCCCGGATTATAGGCGTCACCATGGCAAGTTAGAGCGCCAACTCACCACCGTGGGGTTTACCATGGCGAGTTAGAAGGCCAACTCACCACCGTGGGGTTTACCATGGCGAGTTAGAAGGCCAACTCACCATCGTGGGGTCTACCATGGCGAGTTAGAAGGCCAATTCACCATCGTGGAGTCTACCATGGTGAGTTAGAGGCTTAATTCACCATCGTGGAGTCTACCATGGTGAGTTAGAGGCTTAATTCACCATCGTAGGGTCTACCATGGCAAGTTAGAGCGCCAACTCACCATCGTGGGGTCTACCATGGCGAGTTAGAAGGCCAACTCACCATCGTGGGGTCTACCATGGCGAGTTAGAAGACCAACTCACCATTGGGGGCGATCGCACGGACCTTCCAGCGTCTGACCGGCGACGAACTATTATCGTGCAGGGGAATCGGCTTTTCCATCCTGCACCCGCTGCCTGTTGATCTCAGCATCCTCTCACCCCTGATCTATAGATTCCCCTCCATTCTAATAAAAAAGACTACAGAGATGTCATTTTACAATGAATTTGTCTACAGTCTGAAATCTCCCCTGGAGGGAGACTTTTCATTTTTCAAATATGATGTCACGGATCATGTAGAACTCAGTAGTGAAAATGGAATCCTTGATGTCATCGATGGTCGCTTCGATTGTATTGAAAGCTTCACGTGCTTTCTCTTTTTCACTCATGTAATAGAGGCTCAGCGGATAGACACATGAGCGGATCGCCATCAGAATCCGGTCGACTGGGTACTGAGCGGTCGTCCGAATATACATATTGTCATGATAGGCCTCCACAACTTCTTCGTAATCACCTTCAAAATAGGAATGTTCCAGTTCGAAAATCGGTCTGTAGAAAGACATCCCGGTCATCTTGTCATCATCTTGATCATATACCCTCTCGAGCCTCTCCATATAGTCCCTATAAAGTGCCGCCTGCTTTTTTTTATCATCTACCAGCACATAAAACTTCGGTATGGGGTTGTCTTCATCTATAATTTCAATTTCATGCTTATCCTGCTTGTTGAACTTCAAGTATCGCTTTATATTATCATCACATATTTCATACTTGGTTCTCTCTCCAATCAATGCATAGTAGTAGCCGAGTATAACATTTTCGGAGAAAAAGTATTTGAAATTTTCATGTTCATACGACAGTTCAATCGACTGGTTCAGAATATCTTCCAACGTATCCATATTTTTTGCCAGTGCAAATATGCCTTTTACATAATAGTAATCGAGCTCTATACGGGAATCATACTCCTTGAAGGAAAGAATTTCTTCCTCCGATTCGACAAGGCGATCAAATGCTTCAGCATAATCCTGGCTGTACATGAGCGAGACGGCATCATTCATTATATTTTTAACAACTAAATGTTCCATACCCATGCCTCTATAGAAGTTGCTGATTTTCTCAGTATAGTTGTCAGCCTGTCTATGGTCTCCCTTATAGCGATAATAGATGCGTATGATGTAATAGAGCTCCATCCCTTTTACATTTTGGGACACTCTATCGATATGGGGCAGAACCTCTTCTTCAATATAATAAAAAGGAAAAGTGAACATATTATTAAATTCTGCACTATTTAAAATTCCATTCGTCCATGCCTCATCCCCCTCCTGGGTCAGGTAGCCGATCGAAACATCGAGTTTCTTTGCGATATGGTTCAATGTTTCCATGGAAGGCTTCGATTTATCATTTTCAATCAGACTCAGCATGCCTTTGGTAATCTGCTCGCCGGCAAGATCGACCAGGGTCATTTTCCGTTCTTTACGCAGTTGTCTGATGCGTGCTCCAAGACTCATATTTTCATCTCCATAATATTATATGTTTAATTATATTAAACTTTTATTTGACAAGCAAGGTTTTCCGCTATATAATAAGTTTAATTAAATTAAACAAATGAGGTGGAGTAATGATTTTCAATCAGCAGTTGCCTTTACAGGAACGAATCAACTTTGTCGTGTATGCACTGAGCCGCTTCATTCTGAGTGTCGGAAAATATGTATATCTTTTCGCTGTCAGCTACTTCATCATGTACGAGACCGGATCTGCATTCTATTTTTCCATCAATATGGCCATCAGCATTATCGTCACATTGATTCTGCTGCCCTTCTCAGGTGTATTGAGTGATCTTGGCAATAAAAGAAAAATTGTCATCTCGGGTGAGATCTTGAACTCACTGGTGATTATGGGTCTGTTCCTCTATACTGTCATCTACGATATCAACCTGATTGCCATCTATATCGTGACGTTCCTGACATCCATGATTGAACCCTTCGTCTCGAATGCCTTCCAGACTGCCATAACGGAACTGTTTCATAAGGATCGGATTCAGCAGGTGATGGGCTACACTTCAGCCATCCTGTCATCAACCGTCATCCTCGGTCCGATACTCGGAGGCGTGCTGTTCGGCCTCCTGTCCTTCTCGCAAATCATCCTGATCTTCCTTATTGCATTCGCACTCTCTGCGCTGCTCGACTTCTTCCTGAAGTTCGATCTCTACTATCAGGAGAAGGATTATGAAGAAAACCATACTGAGGGTGCCAGCTTTGAAACGTTCAAGCACGACGTCAGCCAAGGTTTCATTTTCATCGCCAGAAATAAAGTGTTCCAGTCTCTTCTGATCATTGCCGCACTGGTCAACTTCATGTCCGGTGTTATAACGATCTTTCCTGAAAAGATGATGATCTATGAATTGGCCTTCCAGCCGGAAACGGTGGGCATCGTCAATGCCATCGCCGGTATCGGTGTTCTGATCGGCGGGGTGACGGTCGCCAGAATAAAAAACCTCAAGAGTCCATTCCGACTGATGAAAAGAGGGCTTTTCGTCTTTGCCGGTCTGGTTGCCCTCTATCTACTCCCGCTCCATCTCGAAGTGGATATTGCCACACTTGTCGTACTGCTCGGATTGATCGGTACCAGCGTGGCCATGACACTCCAGTTCGTTAATATACCAATCAACCTTTTTGTACAGCTCGTCACACCGCAGCATATCAAAGGCAGGGTGTTTTCCACCATGAACCTGTGCTCGATGAGCATCATGCCGGTCGGGGCAATATTCTACGGCTATCTATATGACTTTGAACTCTACTGGGTCATCAATGTTGTCAGTGCCATCCTGATCATCGCAATCGTGTTCACCATCTTCAATGAGAAACTCATAGCAAGATCCAAAGACATGTATGATGCAGCCAAGACGGAAAATGAAGCGCCGGATGAAACAGTACTTGAGACGTCTGATGTATTATTGGATGGCAAAGCCGATCCGCAAAGCATATAGGCATGCAAAAAGCCCATTTCCTATTTCAGGAAATGGGCTTGCATGTTTATCTAGGCTTCTGTATCGCGTGCTCCTGCTTTTTCCTTATCCATTTCTTCAAGCGCCTCTTCAATCGCAATGGCGACGCCATCTTCGATGTTCGTTGCTGTAACCTTGTCGGCTATGCCTTTGACTTCTGAAGCAGCGTTGCCCATGGCAACGGATATGCCGGCGCGTTTGAGCATGGAGATGTCGTTCAGGTTGTCGCCGACTGCCATGACGTCTTTCATATCGATACCCATGATCTCTGCAACGTTGGCAAGTGCAATCCCCTTTTGTGCATTGACGTGTGTCAGCTCTATATTGTGTGGTGCAGATGCGGATACGGCGAGGTTGCCAATCTCATACAGACTGTTCTTTGCCCGTACAAGTTTCGGTTTGCTGGATGAAGCGGCCAGCAGTTTCAGAACATTTTCATCTTCCCGTTCAAAGATCGACTTATAATCATCCGTTTCGATCAACGTACCGCGTTCGAGCCTTTCTTCCATGAACCGGCGGATCTTGTCTTCTTCCGGCTTCTGGCCCATCTGGGTGGAAAGGTCCTTGAATATTTCTATATCCTGTTCGATGCTCGCTGTGTAGATGGCACGGTCTGTATAGACCTGATAGAAGATATCTTCAGCTCTGAACACATCTGCAGCCTGTTCGATCAGCTCGGCATTCAATGCGTTGGTTGTCATGACTTCGCTTGATTCATTGCGGACCTCTGCACCATTCAGACAGATATACGGCAATTTCATATCCAATTTATTGATGATGCCATGTGCTTCGTAGAAAGCACGTCCTGTAGCGACAACAACCTGTACCCCACGTTCCATCGCTTTGCTGATTGCAGCCTTGTTCCGGGGACTGATTTCATGGCCCGGGGTGAGCAGGGTCCCATCCATATCTAATGCGATTAATTTGACCATAAGCGCTCCAAAACTCCCTTATTGTTTTTAACTTCATTTTATCAGAAAATTTAATCAATCGGTTGATTTTTCCGTTTTTCCCTCAAAGCTTTGAAAAAAGACTTCAGCATCCCGCTGCATTCCGCTTCCAGCACACCACTGGTGACGATGGCCCGATGATTGAAGCGGGGTTCATCAAGCAAGCGCATCAGACTGTCCACAGTACCGCCTTTCGGGTCTTTTGCACCGTAGACGACGTGAGGAATCCGGCTCATCACGATGGCACCGGAACACATGACACATGGTTCGAGCGTGACATAGAGTGTACAGTTTTCAAGCCGCCACGATCCAAGGACTTCACTCGCCTTATTGATGGCGATGACTTCCGCATGGGTCAGCGGGTTCTGTGATGTTTCCCTCAGATTGTGGCTGCTTGCGATGACCTTGCCTTCATGGACCACTACTGCCCCGATCGGCACTTCACCGATGGCCTCTGCCTTCCGGGCTTCAGCCAGCGCCAGCTTCATATACGCTTCATGCATGATCCGCACCATCTTCCGCCAGAATGAAACGTCCGTCATCAATGACATCCGTTACACTCTGGAGGATCATATCCGCGCCTTCGAGATCCTCCCTGCGGCACGTGCCGCTCAGTACACCAATCGTCCGCAGTCCTTCTTCATAACCGAGCATCGTATCCGCCCGGTTGTCCCCGATCATCACCATCTCGTCCAATGAATGGCCGGTCTTTCTGCACAATGGCTCCAGAATCCGGATATCCGGTTTGTGGAAAGGGGAATCGTCGCCTGCAACCACTTCATGCACCACACTCTCCAAAGAGAACTTGCGGATGAAATATTCCGTACTCAGCCGGCTGTCACTCGTAACGATGATATTCTTATAGCCGTCTGCTGCAAGCTGGCGCAGCACATCTGCTGCACCGTCTATCAGTTCCATGCTGTCGCGCAGCGCATCAAGGTTCTCCTCATAGAAGTCCTTCATCCACTTGCCACCGCCTGTCTGATAGCGCTCGAATTGATCCTGGATGATATCTCCTGTACCGCTCGCAAGAACGGAATTCGGCGCAATCTGCCCATTGATCAGTCCGAGCCTGTGAGCGAGTTCATCTTTTATATCATGACAGTCGAACGCTTCTGCAAAGGCTTCGATGGACCGCTTGGCATAAGGTGTCCACACTTTATGGTAGTCCATCAGTGTACCATCTTTGTCAAATAGTATTACACGCGTCATTTTGCCGCCTCCGATTAGAAAAAATAAGAAGGCAATCCTGCCTTCCTACTTCTTATTTCGTATCGCTTCCAGCATGGTTTCCGTCATTTTTTCCAAAGTATACTTCGGTTGGAATCCCCACTGGCGCTTTGCTTCGCTTGCATCAATCGCATTCGGCCAGCTCGCTGCGATGCCCTGGCGCACAGGATCGACATCATAGTCGAGCGTAAAGCCTGGTATGTGTTTTCTGATCTCATTGGCAACCATTTCCGGATTGATGCTCATGGCTGTGACATTGAACGCATTGCGGTCGAAAAGCTGATCTGGATCTGCTTCCATCAGCTTGATGATGGCGTCGATGGCGTCGTCCATGTACATCATATCCATATTGGTGCTCTTGTCGATGAACGATGTATAAGCGCCATTTCTGACAGCTTCAAAATATATTTCGACAGCATAGTCTGTCGTTCCGCCGCCGGGCTCCTTGACGTGAGAGATCAGTCCCGGGAAGCGGACACTTCTGGTATCGACACCAAATTTTTCAAAATAGTAGTCACACAACAGTTCTCCGGCAACTTTGTTCACTCCATACATGGTTGTCGGGCGCTGGATTGTGACCTGTGGCGTGTTCTCTTTCGGGGTGGAAGGGCCGAAAGCACCGATCGAGCTCGGTGTGAAGAACTTGAGATCATATTCGCGCGCTGTCTCCAGTGCATTCATCAGACCACCCATATTGATGTCCCATGCGAACTGCGGATTCTTTTCCGCCGTTGCACTGAGCAGTGCCGCCATGTGAAGCATTGTATCCGGTCTGAACTCGGACACAATCCCCTTCATCCGCTCCATATCCCGGACATCCAGAATTTCGAATGGCAGACCTTTCAGATTGTCATCTTCAGGTGCCTTTATATCTGTAGGAAGCACATTGCCTTCCCCATACTTTTCCCTCAGTTTCAAAGTGAGCTCTGTGCCGATCTGGCCGAGCGCACCTGTAATTAGAATTCGTTCCATTGCTGTACTCCTTAGATTATGAGATTACATCCAGTTCCTTGCCGACTTTTTCATATACTTCAAGTGCCCGATCGAGCATTTCCTTCGTATGCGCAGCTGTCGGCATATTTCTCACTCGGCCGGTACCTTTAGGAACTGTCGGGAAGACGATGGACTTGGCATATACGCCTTCTTGCATCAGACGTTTTGAAAATTCCTGTGTCGTCTTTTCATCGCCGATGATGCAAGGTGTAATCGGCGTTTCGGAATTGCCGATCTCAAATCCGAGCTTCTTCAATCCGTCTTTCAGATAGTTGCCATTCTCCCATAGCTTATCATGCAGCTCTGTGGATGCCATGAGCATGCGTACCGCTTCGGTGATTGCCCGTGTATCCCCTGGTGTCAGGGAAGTGGAGAACAGGAATGGGCGTGCTGCCACTTTCAGATAATCGATGAGATCCTTTGATCCTGCAATATAGCCGCCGACAACACCGATGGCTTTCGAGAGTGTACCCATCTGGATATCAATATCCTTCTCGAGGCCGAAGTGCTTCACTGTACCTGCGCCTTTGCCCATGACGCCGGAACCGTGTGCGTCATCCACATAGGTGATGAGGTCGAACTCCTTGGCGATATCGACGATTTCAGGCAGCATGGCCACATCGCCATCCATTGAAAATACACCGTCGGTGATGTACATGACCTTCCTGTACTGGCCGGATTCGACCGCTTCTTTCGCCTTCTGTCTTAAATCAGCCATATCGGAGTGGTTGACGCGGATGATCTTTGCGCGTGACAGCTTGCACCCGTCGATGATCGAAGCGTGGTTCAGTTCGTCGGACAGAATTGCATCCTCCTTGCCCATGACAGCCTGAATGGCCGCCATGTTGCAGTTGAACCCGGACTGGAATGCGACTGCCGCTTCTGTCCCCTTAAATCGAGCGAGCGTCTCCTCCAGTTCCACGTGCAGATCGAGTGTGCCGTTGATTGTACGTACAGCTCCTGCACCGACACCGTGGGAATCGATTGCCTCTTTAGCCACCTGCTTCAATGTCTCATTCGTCGCGAGGCCGAGATAGTTGTTGGAAGACAGGTTGACCAGTCTTTCCCCTTCAATCGTGATTTCCGGACCGTTCGCACCTTCCACCACATTTATCTCATTATAGAGTCCATTTTCTTTCAATTCCTGCAGATTCGATGCAAGATACTCATCCAAAATTCTAGACATTACCAATCTCCTCCTCTTTCTTTTATCATATCATAAGTGCAACCGGTCATAGAATTGAAAACATGCGTTTTAATATGTTTCGAAAAGTACGAAAATTTGATAAAATTGTGTAATATAATTTATGGAGGCGAAATACATGACAATAGATGATATCGTGAAAACCGTCATGCCCGACATGGTCGAGCACAGGCGGTATATGCATATGCACCCTGAAGTTTCATTTCATGAAAAGGAAACCTATACATACATATTGGAGTGTCTCGCGCGCTATCCGGATGTGACTGTAAGAGAAGGTGTCGGCGGCGGAGGGCTGCTGGCGACAATCGGCAGCATGGCCCATCCACATGTTGCCATACGTGCTGATTTCGATGCACTGCCCATACAGGATGAAAAGGATGTACCCTACAGATCGACAGTCGATGGTGTCATGCACGCGTGTGGACATGATGCCCATACGAGCACACTGCTCGGACTGCTCGACCTGGTTCATAAAAATAAAGACCATCTTAAAGGCAGCATCTCATTCATTTTCCAGTTTGCAGAAGAAGTCCAGCCGGGAGGCGCCATCTCCATGGTTGAAGACGGCGTGCTTGAAGGCATCGATAAAGTGTACGGACAGCACTACTGGAGCCAGTACCCGACGCACCAGATCAAAACGAAGACGGGCCCCGTCATTTCAAGCCCGGATATGTTCAAAATAAAAATCCAGGGCACAGGCGGACATGCTGCACACCCGCAGAATGCCGTCGACCCGATTGTCATTGCAGCGGAGCTCATCACCAATCTGCAGACTGTCGTATCGAGACAGGTCTCTCCCCTTGATAATGCTGTTGTCACCGTCGGCAAAGTCAGCTCCGGAGATGCCTTCAACGTCATCCCCGATACAGCTGAAATCATCGGTACGGTACGGACATTCGATTTCAAGGTCAAGGAGAAGATCCGGGATATCTTCCACAAGGAAGCCACGCTCACTGCAGAAAAACGTGGTGCGACAGCTGAAGTGCAGTATGATTTCGGCTACCCGGCGGTCATCAACCATGAATCGGAAGCAGACATCATCCGTCAGGCTGCCGGAGAGATCGGTCTTGATTTTGAAGAAGCGAAGCCGCTGATGATCGGCGAAGACTTCTCCTACTACATCAATGAACGTCCAGGCGCCTTCTTCTTTACCGGCTCCGGAAATGCCGGGAAGCTGAGCGATTATGTCCACCATCATCCAAGATTCGATATGGATGAAGACGCCATGGCAAGCGGTCTGGCCATGTTTATGAAAATACTCGAGATCGAGCAGGTGATTGAATGGAAACATCAGTCGTAGAACAGCTGTCACGCACCCACTACAACGAAATGGTTCGACTGCGCCGGCATTTCCATATGTACCCTGAACTGTCCTTTCAGGAAGTCCAGACGCCTGCATACATTGCCGAATATTTGAGAGAACTCGGGCTGGAAGTCCAGGAAGGGGTTGGTGGCCGCGGTGTTGTCGGCCGCCTGACGATCGATTCTGCGCTGCCTACAGTGGCCCTTCGTGCCGATTTTGATGCACTGCCGATCCAGGATCAGAAGGACGTTCCATACAAGTCCACCGTCCCCGGTGTCATGCATGCCTGTGGACACGATGCCCATACTGCCGTCCTGCTGACAGTGGCGCGCATCCTGACAGAGAATAAAGACCAGCTCCAGGGCAACGTCGTCTTCATTCACCAGCACGCCGAAGAAGTCGATCCGGGCGGTGCCATACAGATGATTGCGGATGGCTGCCTTGAGGATGTCGACGCCATTTTCGGCCAGCATATTTCAAGCAATCTTGATGTCGGTACCATCGGCTATAAATACGGCACCGCAACAGGCATACCGGATGACTTCACCATCAAGATACGCGGACGGGGCGGTCACGCATCAAAACCCCATGCGACCATCGACCCGGTAGCTGCTGCCATCTCATTCTGCAATCAGCTTCAGTATATCGTCACGCGCAAATCGAAACCGATGGAGCCTGTGGTTCTGTCCATTACGATGTTCAACGGTGGACACCAGCATAACATCATCCCGGATGAAGTCGAAGTCGGTGGCACCATCCGTACATTCAATGCCGAAACCCAGAATGTCATGATCAGCGAACTGCAGAAATGCCTCGAAGGCCTGGTGACAACAACGGGCATCTCCTATGACCTTGATTATATGAAAGGCTATCCACCGGTAGTGAACGATACAGACAAGACCGATCTTGTTCTGGCAGCAGCACAGGAAATCAGCACTGTAGATGAAGTACGCGAAATGGCACCGGATCTTGGTGGAGAAGATTTCTCCTACTATCTGCAGCGTGTGCCCGGCACTTTCTACTACACCGGTACAAGAAACTCAAGTTTCAAAGCGGATTATCCGCATCACCACGCCAAGTTCGATATTGACGAAAAAGGACTCACCAATGCAGTATCCGTCATGGTAAAGTCCGTATTCAATTATTTCGAGAAGGAGAATGGACAATGATGGATCTGACCCATGAAATAGAACAGCATTACGAGGATATGGTGAATATGCGCAGACATATGCACATGCACCCCGAAGTGTCATTCAAAGAGGAAAATACGAAGCAGTATATATACGATCAGATTAAAGACCTCGGTTTTGAAGTCAGGCGAGACGTCGGCGGCAATGGTATCACTGCCCGTCTTCAGGTTGATGACAGTTTCAAGACGATCGGCCTGCGCGCGGATTTTGATGCACTGCCGATCCAGGACGAAAAGGATGTTCCCTATAAATCCACAGTGGCGGGTGTAATGCACGCATGCGGACACGATGCCCATACTGCCATACTGATTACAGCAGCACGCATACTGGCGGCGCATAAGAATGAACTGCCGGTCAATGTCGTCTTCATCCACCAGCATGCTGAGGAACTGCTTCCGGGCGGTGCAAAATCCATGGTTGAGGACGGCGCACTGGATGGTGTCGACTACGTCTTCGGCACCCATCTATCGAGCCAGTTCCCTGTAGGGACACTGGCATATACGTATGACCACGCGTGGGCAAGCCCTGACGCCTTTTCAATCGAAGTGGAAGGACGCGGCGGCCATGGCGCCGAACCGCATGAAGCCGTCGATCCGATTGTTGCTGCCGCCTCACTCATCCAGCAGCTGCAGAGCATCGTATCGAGAACAATCGATCCGCTGAAATCCGCAGTTGTGACTGTCGCTACATTCAATGGCGGCTCTTCATTCAACGTCATCCCAAGTACGACTGTCGTCAGTGGTACCGTCAGGACGTTTGAAAAGGAGGTCAGAGAGAGTGTCCAAAAACGTATGGAAGGCATCGCAAATGGCATTGAATCAAGCTTCGGCGTCAACTGTACCCTGGACTACACAGAGGGCTATCCTGCACTGGTCAATGATAATGAACAGCTGAATCATGTACTCGATGTTCTTGAAGATGCTGATTATGTCGAGAAGCGTGAGGAGAACGCACCCTCCATGGGCGGCGAAGACTTTTCCTACTTTCTGCAGGATACACCAGGTGCCTACTTCTACACTGGTGCCAGGAACAGTAGTATAGGTGCTGACTATCCACACCACCATCCAATGTTCGATATCGATGAACAAGGAATGAAGGCCGGCGTAGAATCACTCGTTAAAATCGTCCTCGGATTCCGGAATTAAAAATAAGGCTGTTCTCATAAAGAGAGCAGCCTTATTTACGTACAAAAAAAGGAGCCCGAAGGCTCCTTCTTCAATAATCAAAAGATTACTTAGTGATTTCAGTTACAACGCCTGATCCAACAGTACGTCCACCTTCACGGATGGAGAAACGTGTACCGTCTTCGATAGCGATTGGAGAAATCAGTTCAACTGACATTTCAACGTTGTCGCCAGGCATAACCATTTCAGTACCTTCTGGAAGGTTTACTACGCCAGTTACGTCCGTAGTACGGAAGTAGAACTGTGGGCGGTAGTTACCGAAGAAAGGAGTGTGACGTCCACCTTCGTCTTTTGAAAGTACATAAACTTCTGCTTTAAACTGTGTGTGTGGAGTGATGGATCCAGGCGCAGCAAGTACTTGTCCACGCTGGATGTCTTCACGTGCTACACCACGGAGAAGTGCACCGATGTTGTCGCCAGCTTCTGCATAGTCAAGAAGCTTACGGAACATTTCAACACCTGTAACAGTTGTTTTGCTGTTTTCTTCAGCAAGACCGATGATTTCAACTTCGTCACCGACTTTGATCTGTCCACGGTCAACACGACCAGTAGCAACTGTACCACGACCAGTGATTGAGAATACATCCTCAACCGGCATCATGAATGGCTTGTCGGAATCACGCTCTGGAGTTGGGATATAAGTGTCCACAGCTTCCATGAGTTCCATGATTTTATCTTCGTATGCTTCGTCGCCTTCAAGTGCTTTGAGTGCAGAACCAGCGATTACAGGGATGTCGTCGCCAGGGAAGTCATACTCGGAAAGAAGTTCGCGAACTTCCATTTCAACGAGTTCAAGAAGCTCTTCGTCGTCAACCATATCAACTTTGTTGAGGAATACAACAAGTGCAGGTACGCCAACGTTTTTAGAGAGCAGGATGTGCTCACGTGTTTGTGGCATTGGGCCGTCTGCTGCAGAAACAACGAGGATACCGCCGTCCATTTGAGCAGCACCAGTGATCATGTTTTTAACATAGTCAGCGTGTCCTGGGCAGTCAACGTGCGCATAGTGACGCTTTTCAGTTTCATACTCGATGTGGGAAGTATTGATTGTGATTCCACGTTCTTTTTCCTCTGGAGCATTGTCGATCATGTCGTAGCTTTGAGCTTCGCCAGATCCTCTTTTAGAAAGAACAGTTGCGATAGCAGCTGTCAGAGTAGTTTTACCGTGGTCGACGTGACCGATTGTACCAATATTGGCATGCGTTTTGGAACGGTCGAATTTTTCTTTTGCCATTTCGTATACCTCTCCTTAAATAAAGTAGTAGTTTATATTGAAACTCGAAGCGGGCTTACCCCGCTCGAGGTGTTTCTAAATCACTTATAAATGATTCAGGCTGAAAAATCAAGTGGTGCCGATTATGCACCTTTGTTTTTCTTGATGATTTCTTCAGAAATTGATTTAGGAACTTCTTCATAGTGGCTGAAAGTCATTGTGTAAGTTCCACGACCTTGCGTGTTGGAACGCAGGTTGGTCGCATAACCGAACATTTCTGAAAGTGGTACGAATGCATTGACGATTTGTGCGTTACCACGTGCAGCCATACCTTCAACGCGGCCACGACGGCTTGTAACGTCACCCATGATGTCACCCATGTACTCTTCAGGCATAACGATTTCAACCTTCATGAGTGGTTCAAGAATGATTGGTTCACAGACTTTGGCAGCTTCTTTGAGTGCCAGTGAAGCAGCAACCTTGAAGGCCATCTCTGAGGAGTCGACATCGTGGTATGAACCATCGAAAAGTTTTGCTTTGACGTCTACCATTGGATAGCCGGCAAGTACACCATTTTCCATTGCATCTTTGATACCCGCTTCAACGGATGGGATATATTCACGTGGTACAACACCACCGACGATAGCATTTTCGAACTCGAAACCGCCACCGACTTCATTAGGTGTGAATTCAATGTGAACGTCACCGTATTGACCACGACCACCGGATTGACGCGTGAATTTACCTTGAACAGCAGCCTGTTTTTTGAATGTTTCACGGTAGGATACCATTGGTGCACCTACGTTACATTCAACTTTGAATTCACGTTTCATACGGTCGACAAGGATATCAAGGTGAAGCTCACCCATACCACCGATGATGACCTGTCCAGTCTCGTTGTCAGTGTGTGCTGTGAATGTAGGGTCCTCTTCCTGAAGCTTGACAAGTGCACTCGTCATCTTGTCCTGGTCCGCTTTGGATTTAGGTTCTACAGACAGGTGGATAACCGGTTCAGGGAATTCCATGGACTCAAGAATAACCTGACTCTTTTCGTCACATAGTGTATCTCCAGTTCCAGTATCCTTAAGTCCTACTGCTGCAGCGATATCGCCTGCGTATACAGTCGAAATCTCCTCACGGGAGTTCGCGTGCATCTGCAGAATACGTCCGACACGCTCACGCTTGTCTTTCGTAGTATTTCTGATATATGAACCTGCATCCAGTGTACCGGAATACACACGGAAGAAAGTAAGTTTACCTACGAACGGGTCACTCATTACTTTGAATGCAAGTGCTGCAAACGGCTCGGAATCATCCGGTTTAGCAATGATCTCCTCATCTTCATCGTCCTTCTTGTGTCCAACGATAGGTTTAACATCAAGTGGGGATGGAAGATAGTCGATTGCTGCATTCAGAAGCAGCTGGACACCTTTGTTTTTGAAGGCTGTACCACAGAGTACAGGGTAAAATTCAACATCACATGTTGCCTGACGGATAGCTGCTTTCAACTCATCAGTTGAAATCTCTTCTCCACCCAGGTATTTTTCCATGATATCTTCATTTACATCTGCGAGGCCTTCGATCAGACCTTCTCTGAGAGAATCAACTTTATCCTGGTATTCTGCAGGAATTTCAATCTCATTGATTTCAGTACCAAGGTCATTGTTATAATGGAATGCTTTGTTTTCCACGAGATCGATGATGCCTGTGAAGTCATCTTCAGCACCGATCGGATACTGGATCGGGTGTGCATTCGCTTGCAGACGTTCTTTGATTGTGTTGACTGAGTACTCGAAATCAGCACCGATCTTATCCATCTTGTTGACGAATACAACACGTGGAACACCGTAGGTTGTCGCCTGTCTCCAGACAGTTTCTGTCTGAGGCTCAACGCCGGACTGTGCATCAAGTACAGCTACTGCACCATCAAGTACACGGAGGGAACGTTCAACTTCAACAGTGAAGTCTACGTGTCCTGGTGTATCGATGATGTTTACGCGGTGACCTTCCCACTGCGCAGTTGTAGCAGCAGATGTAATCGTAATCCCACGTTCTTGTTCCTGCTCCATCCAGTCCATCTGGGATGCACCTTCGTGAGTTTCACCAATCTTGTGAATACGGCCTGTGTAATAAAGAATACGTTCAGTCGTCGTCGTCTTACCAGCATCGATGTGAGCCATGATACCGATATTACGCGTTTTTTCTAAAGAGAATTCTCTTGCCATTGGTATCCTTTTCTCCTTCCAGGAATGGGATGAAATTAAGCTTAGCGGCTTGAGCCCCGCCTACTACCAGCGGTAGTGGGCGAATGCTCTGTTTGCTTCAGCCATCTTGTGTGTATCTTCACGCTTCTTGACAGCTCCGCCTGTATTGTTGGCAGCGTCAAGAATTTCATTCGCTAGGCGCTCTTCCATTGTCTTTTCCCCACGCAGACGTGCGTAGTTCACGAGCCAACGAAGTCCAAGAGTTGTACGGCGGTCCGCACGCACCTCTACTGGTACCTGGTAGTTTGAACCACCAACACGACGCGCTTTAACTTCAAGTACTGGCATGATGTTCTCGATCGCTTCATCAAAAACTTCGATTGCATCTCTGCCGGAACGTTCCTGTACAAGATCGAATGCTTTATAGAGAATTCTTTGGGATGTACCGCGTTTTCCATCCACCATCATTTTATTGATGAGTTTCGTCACAAGTTTGGAATTGTGAATCGGATCTGGCAATACGTCTCTTTTAGCAACTGGTCCTTTACGTGGCATAGTCATCCTCCTTTCAAATATTATTTCATCCAGTCATCATGAATGGATTATTTTTGCTTAGGGCGTTTAGTACCGTATAGTGAACGGCCTTGCTTGCGGTCGTTGACACCAGAAGTATCAAGCGCACCACGTACGATGTGGTAACGTACACCAGGAAGGTCTTTTACACGTCCTCCACGGATCAGTACAACACTGTGCTCCTGAAGGTTGTGTCCAATTCCAGGGATATATGCGTTTACTTCGATAGTATTGGAAAGTCTCACACGCGCATATTTACGCAGGGCGGAGTTCGGTTTCTTAGGTGTCATTGTTCCGACACGTGTGCAGACACCGCGTTTTTGAGGCGCACTCTCATCCGTCATACGTTTTTTAAGGCTGTTGAAGCCTCTGTTCAATGCTGGTGATCCTGATTTTTTGCCTTTAGTTTGACGAGGTTTTCTAACTAGCTGATTAATCGTTGGCATGGTATTCCTCCTCTCTTCATTAATCCCACACATCCAGGTGGTTCATTTTTAGGGTATAAAAAATGTGTAAGAACCAAATCTTACATTTCAACATTTTGTCTCTCCATACTGACCTCTCGGATCCCATATAGAGTAACCTTAATAATAATAGCATCTGCCCATGGTCATGTCAACAAAATACACTAAAAAAACAGGTCCTCCCACACATATGAGAGGACCTTGCTTTTTTAATCTTCTATCAGAACTTCTTCTCTCTCTACTGCTTCTTCATTTTTCTCTACATCAATTTCAACGTCGCGGTATTTCGGCATGCCTGTGCCGGCTGGAATCAGCTTACCGATGATGACATTCTCCTTGAGTCCGAGAAGTTCATCACGCTTGCCTTTGATTGCAGCATCTGTGAGTACTCTTGTTGTTTCCTGGAAGCTGGCTGCAGAAAGGAAGCTTTCTGTTTCAAGTGATGCTTTCGTGATACCGAGCAGAACAGGCTTGGCTGTCGCCGGTCTCTTACGCTTTTTGAAGATTTCTCTATTTGCATCAGTAAATGCATGGATATCAACAAGTGCACCAGGGAGCAGTGATGTGTCTCCGGCATCGATGATCCTTACTTTCCTGAGCATCTGTCTGACCATGACCTCGACGTGCTTGTCGTCGATTTCAACACCCTGCATACGGTATACCTTCTGTACTTCTTTCAGGAGGTATTCCTGAGTGTGGTTCAGACCAGCAACACCGAGAAGTTCCTTCGGTTCGATGGAACCTTCCGTAAGGATTTCACCAGGACCAACCTGATCGCCGATTTCGACGAGTACACGCGCTGTTGCCGGCGCTGTGTATGTCTTCGTCTCCTGTTCACCTTTGACCTTGATCTCCTGCTGGCGGTCTTTGACGATTTCAATATCCGTAACTGCACCACGGATTTCGGAAATCATCGCCTGACCCTTCGGATTACGTGCTTCAAAGAGCTCCTGGATACGCGGCAGACCTTGCGTGATGTCACTTCCGGCAACCCCACCTGTGTGGAAGGTACGCATTGTAAGCTGTGTACCTGGTTCACCGATGGACTGGGCAGCGATTGTACCGACTGCTTCGCCCACTTCGACTTTTTCACCAGTTGCAAGGTTTTTACCGTAGCAGCGTTCACATACACCATGACGTGTATTACATGTGAATGCAGAACGGATGTACATTTCCTCAAGACCACTGCTTACAATCTCCTTCGCCAGTTCAGGCGTGATGAGTTCGTTTGACTTCACAATGATCTCTTTAGTTTCAGGGTGTCTTACCGTCTCTTTCGAGTAGCGTCCTTCCAGACGGTCGATGAACGGCTCGATCAGCTCTGAACCTTCTGTCAGTGCACGGACAAGGAGACCTTTGTCTGTTCCACAGTCCTCTTCACGGACGATGACATCCTGTGCCACATCAACCAGTCTTCTTGTAAGATAACCGGAGTCGGCCGTCTTGAGTGCCGTATCGGCAAGACCTTTACGGGCACCGTGTGTGGAGATGAAGTACTCGAGTACTGTCAGCCCTTCACGGAAACTGGATTTGATCGGCAGTTCGATGATCTGTCCGGACGGGTTGGCCATGAGTCCACGCATACCTGCAAGCTGTGTGAAGTTGGAGGCATTACCACGGGCTCCGGAGTCACTCATCATGAAGATCGGATTCAGACGGTGGAGGGAAGCCATCAGACGATCCTGGATGACATCCTTCGCTCTTGTCCACAGTTCAATGACTGCACCATAGCGTTCCGCTTCGGTGATTAGACCACGTGCAAACTGTTTCTGGACCTTCTCGACTTTTTCTTCCGTCTCGTCGATGATCTGCTGCTTGTCCGGCAGGACGACGATATCGGAGACACCGACTGTGATGCCGGCTTTGGAAGAGTATTTGAAGCCGAGATCCTTCATGCGGTCAAGCATGACGGAAGTTTCAGTGATGTGGAACTTGTTGAAGACTTCAGCGATGATCTGGCCAAGGAATTTCTTGTTGAAAGGCTGCACAATCGGCTCATCTTTGAATCTTTCGGCAAGCCCGCCTTCACCGAGCTCTTCGACGGATACGAAATAGCGGTCCGGTATCTGGAACTCGAGGTTTTCCCTTGTCGGTTCGTTCAAGTAAGGGAAGGATGGCGGCATGATTTCATTGAAGATGACCTTGCCTGTTGTTGTCATCAGAATCTTGCCTTTATGCGCCTCTGGGAACTTCGCGGATTCAAGTGAATCTGTGTGCAGACCAATACGTGTATGCAGCTGTACATAACCGTTCTGGTAGGCCATGACGACTTCATTTGCATCTTTGAAGATATGTCCTTCGCGTTTTGTGAACTCTCTTTCGAGCGTCAGGTAGTAGTTGCCAAGTACCATATCCTGTGAAGGTGTAACGACCGGCTTGCCATCCTTAGGGTTCAGGATGTTCTGGGCAGCGAGCATCAGCATGCGTGCTTCCGCCTGCGCTTCTTTGGAAAGTGGTACGTGTACTGCCATCTGGTCACCATCAAAGTCGGCATTATATGCTGTTGTTACCAGCGGGTGCAGACGGATGGCACGGCCTTCAACGAGTGTCGCTTCGAATGCCTGGATACCCAGACGGTGGAGTGTCGGTGCACGGTTCAGAAGTACCGGGTGCTCTTTGATCACATCTTCAAGCACATCCCATACGTCATCTTCCATACGTTCAATTTTGCCTTTGGCATTCTTGATGTTTGTCGCCATTTCACGCGCAACGAGTTCCTTCATGACGAAAGGCTTGAAGAGTTCGAGTGCCATTTCCTTAGGGAGACCACACTGGTACATCTTCAGGCTTGGTCCGACAACGATTACGGAACGGCCGGAATAGTCGACACGTTTACCGAGAAGGTTCTGACGGAAACGGCCCTGCTTACCTTTAAGCATGTGGGACAAGGATTTGAGCGGACGGTTTCCTGGTCCCGTCACCGGGCGGCCACGGCGTCCGTTATCAATCAGTGCATCCACTGCTTCCTGCAGCATGCGCTTCTCATTCTGTACGATGATGCCGGGAGCACCAAGGTCGAGCAGACGCTTCAGACGATTGTTACGGTTGATGACACGACGGTACAGATCGTTCAGGTCACTTGTGGCGAAACGTCCACCATCAAGCTGGACCATCGGACGGATTTCCGGCGGGATGATCGGCAGAACATCAAGAATCATCCATGACGGATCATTTCCGGAGCTGCGGAATGACTCGACAACTTCCAGACGTTTGATTGCTCTTGTCAGACGCTGGCCTGTCGCTGTTTCAAGTTCTTTTCTGAGCATTTCAAGCTCGGATTCGAGATTGACATCCATCAGAAGTTCCTTGATCGCTTCGGCACCCATCTTCGCAGTGAAAGTATTACCATGCTTGTCGTAGTACTCCCTGTACTCGCGTTCAGTCATGAGCTGCTTCTGCTCAAGTCCCGTGGAACCTGGTTTGATTACGACGTAGGACGCAAAGTAGATGACTTCTTCAAGTGAGCGCGGTGACATGTCAAGAAGCAGTCCCATTCTGGATGGGATGCCCTTGAAGTACCAGATGTGGGAGACAGGGGCAGCAAGTTCGATATGCCCCATTCTCTCACGTCTTACTTTTGCACGTGTCACTTCAACACCACAACGGTCACAGACCATGCCTTTGTATCTGACACGCTTGTATTTTCCACAACTACATTCCCAGTCCTTCGTAGGACCGAAAATCTTCTCACAGAACAGACCGTCCCTTTCAGGTTTCAGTGTTCTGTAGTTGATTGTTTCCGGCTTTTTGACTTCTCCGAAAGACCATGAACGGATCTTTTCTGATGAAGCCAGACCTATTTTCATATATTGAAATCTATTTACATCTATCAATGAGCTTTCCTCCCTAAAGTTTTATCAAGCTCAATCATCATTCAGTAACATCTTCAGTTGCAGCGCTTGTTTTCTCGCTTAGATTCATCTGATTGGATGCATCATCCTCTTCAGTATCACGCATCTCTATTTCTTCATCGTTCTCATCGAGGATGTTGACATCGAGGCCAAGACTCTGGAGTTCCTTCATCAGTACGCGGAAGGACTCAGGTACTCCAGGTTTAGGGACATTTTCACCTTTTACGATTGCTTCGTAGGTTTTCACACGGCCTACAGTATCATCCGACTTGACGGTCAGGATTTCCTGCAGTGTATAGGCAGCACCATATGCTTCCAGTGCCCATACTTCCATTTCCCCGAAACGCTGACCACCGAATTGTGCTTTACCACCAAGCGGCTGCTGTGTAACAAGGGAGTATGGTCCGGTACTTCTTGCGTGAAGTTTGTCATCAACCATGTGTGCGAGTTTCAGCATATACATGACACCGACGGAAATACGGCTCTCGAACGGTTCGCCTGTACGGCCATCGTAGAGTACTGTCTTACCATCGCGGGCAAGACCGGCTTCTGCCATCGTATCCCACACATCTTCCTCGTTGGCACCATCGAATACCGGTGAAGCCATTTTCAGACCCATTGCACGGGCAGCCATGCCGAGGTGAAGCTCAAGCACCTGACCGATGTTCATACGGGAAGGTACACCAAGCGGGTTGAGCATGATATCAATCGGTGTGCCATCCGGCATGTAAGGCATATCTTCTTCCGGAAGAATTCTGGAGATTACACCTTTGTTGCCGTGTCGGCCACACATCTTATCCCCTACGCTGATCTTACGCTTCTGGACGATGTAGACACGTACAAGCTGGTTGACCCCTGGAGAAAGTTCGTCGCCGTCTTCACGGTTGAAGACTTTGACATCAAGGACTATACCACCGGCACCGTGTGGCACACGGAGTGATGTATCGCGTACTTCACGTGCTTTTTCTCCGAAGATGGCATGCAGAAGGCGTTCTTCAGCCGTCAGCTCCGTTACACCTTTAGGCGTTACTTTACCGACGAGGATGTCGCCATCCTTGACCTCGGCACCAATGTGAACGATACCGCGCTCGTCGAGTTTCTTAAGCGCATTATCGGACACATTCGGGATATCTCTTGTGATCTCTTCAGGTCCGAGTTTTGTATCTCGGGATTCGGACTCGTATTCTTCGATATGGATGGAAGTGTAGACATCATCTTTCACAAGACGTTCACTCATGATGACGGCATCCTCATAGTTGTAGCCGTCCCATGTCATGAATCCGACGACAACGTTCTGTCCGAGTGCCATTTCACCATTGTCCATGGAAGGACCATCACCGAGGATCTCACCTTTCGACACGATGTCGCCTTTGGCAATGATCGGCTTCTGGTTGTAGCATGTACCGGAGTTTGAACGGATGAATTTGGACAGTCTATAGACGTCCTTTTCCGTTTCGATTTCTTTTCCATTCTCCTCGACGATGCGGCGGATATGGATCTCTTTCGCTTCCACGTGCTCAACACGGCCTCTATGGCGTGCAACAACTGCTGCACCGGAGTCGCGTGCAGCGACGTGCTCCATGCCTGTACCGATATGTGGAGATTGCGGTATCAGAAGCGGCACTGCCTGACGTTGCATGTTCGCACCCATCAGGGCACGGTTGGAGTCATCATTTTCAAGGAACGGGATACATGCTGTCGCGGCAGATACAACCTGCTTCGGCGATACGTCCATGTAGTCCATGCGTTCTCTCGCCATTCTCGTGTTGTTCCCACGGAAGCGGCAGACGATTTCTTCTCTGATGAATGAACCATCCTCATCGAGGAGTGCATTGGCCTGTGCTACTACATAGCTGTCTTCTTCATCAGCTGTCAGGTAGTCGATCTGGCTGGTTACACGGTTTGTTTCCGGATCCACTCTTCTATATGGTGTTTCGATAAAGCCGAATTCGTTCACTCTTGCATAGCTGGACAGCGAGTTGATCAGCCCGATGTTCGGTCCCTCAGGCGTTTCAATCGGACACATGCGCCCGTAGTGGGAATAGTGTACATCTCGTACTTCCATACCTGCGCGTTCACGTGTCAGACCGCCGGGCCCAAGTGCAGACAGACGTCTTTTGTGTGTCAGTTCGGCAAGCGGATTCGTCTGGTCCATGAACTGTGACAGCTGGGAGCTGCCGAAGAATTCTTTGATTGATGCAATGACCGGTCGGATATTGATCAGCTGCTGTGGCGTAATGGATTCCGTGTCCTGGATGGACATGCGCTCCCTGACGACACGCTCCATACGGGACAGTCCGATTCTGAACTGGTTCTGCAGCAGTTCGCCGACAGAACGCAGACGACGGTTGCCCAGGTGGTCGATATCGTCAGTGTCGCCTACACCATGAAGCAGGTTGAAGAAATAGCTCATGGAAGCAATGATGTCGGACGGTGTGATTGATTTCACTTCAACATCCGGGAATGCATTGCCGATGATGGTAGTCGTACCATCTTCCTGGTTCGGTGCCTCTACTTTGATGGACTGGACTTCGATCGGTTCATCGAGCAGGCCATTTTCAAGGTGGAATGTTTCAAGATTCGCATCTGCCTCAAGTACGTCAATGATGCCATCCAGTGTGCGACGGTCGATCGTCGTACCTGCTTCGGCTATGATTTCACCGGTTTCCCTATCAACAATAGGTTCAGCAAGCACCTGGTTGAACAGGCGATTCTTAAGATGTAATTTTTTATTCATTTTGTAGCGTCCAACACTCGCAAGGTCGTAACGCTTCGGATCGAAGAACCTTGAATAGAGAAGATTTCTGGCATTCTCCACAGTTGGTGGTTCACCTGGGCGAAGTCGTTCGTAGATTTCTAGGAGTGCCTGATCCACTGTTTCTGTCGTGTCTTTTTCAAGTGTGTTTCTGATATATTCATTGTCACCAAGAAGATTGATGATCTCCTGGTCTGTAGAAAATCCAAGCGCTCTAAGCAGTATTGTCATTGGAAGCTTACGCGTACGGTCGATTCTTACATATACAATATCTTTAGCATCGATTTCGTATTCAAGCCATGCACCACGGTTTGGTATCACTGTTGCACCAAAGCTCGCCTTACCATTCTTGTCCGTTTTTTCCGAGTAGTACACAGATGGACTTCTGACAAGCTGCGATACGATTACGCGCTCTGCGCCGTTGATGATGAAAGTACCTGTATCCGTCATCAGTGGGAAATCGCCCATGAACACTTCCTGTTCCTTGACTTCACCCGTCTCTTTGATGACAAGACGTACTTTTACACGCAATGGTGCAGAATATGTGGCATCATGGTTCTTTGCTTCATCCTCATCATACTTGGGCTCGCCAAGCTTGTAGTCCACAAACTCCAAAGACATGTTCCCAGTGAAGTCCTCTACAGGCGAAATGTCCTTGAACATTTCAATAAGACCCGTTTCAAGGAACCAATCATAGGATTTTGTCTGGATTTCGATCAGGTTCGGCAGATCCAATTTCTCTTCGATACGTGCATAGCTTCTGCGTTTAGCGTGTCTTCCATATTGAATCAGTTGACTCATCGACAGATTCACCCCTAATAAAAATTACGTAAAACATTCACCGAAGCAAGTTAAACAGTTAATAAGACAAAAAGAAAACGGAATCGAAACCAACCCCATTTTCTATTTATTAACAATATTTAATACGCTCCTGCCAATCGCAGCTCAAAAAGCGCATACGGATTGACATTATATTTTTACATTCTATAACTATACCATAGTACATTTGTCAAGTCAAACTTTATTACTACGCTTTGATGCCCTTCAGGACATGGTAGCCTTTATCCTTTGCAATCACTTCCACATTGCCGAACTGCGATTCGATTTCTTTTCTGTATGATGCCATGCCCTGCTTCTTCTGGACCACCATATAGAAGGCACCGCCTGCACCAAGCCGATCATGTGCATCTCCAATCATCCCGATGACTGTGGGCTTGCCTGCACGGAACGGCGGATTCGTCACGTAGAAGGACACCGCCCCGGCGGAACGCGCATCAAATTCCTCGCGATCCATGACTTTGGCCGCGACCCCATTGCGCCCGGCATTCTCTTCGCACAGCGCGAGCGCATCGGAATTGACCTCGACCATCAGCGGGCTTGCCTGCAAAATATCTGCAAGGACAGTACCGACGGGCCCATAACCTGCACCCATATCTATGAATGCATCATCTTCCGCCGTGCTCCGGTCTTTGGCAACAGCATCGATCAGAACATGGGAACCGTAGTCGACGCGATCTTTTGAGAAGACGCCGCGATCCGTCCTGAAACGATAGACTTTGTCATTGTAGCGGAATTCGATTTCCTTGTATTCGTGTTCCGTGTTGTTTCCAGTAAAATAATGGCTCATGGACATCACTCCTATGTAAAGACAATTGCATAAGATAAGAAAGAGGCTCATTTAAACAATGGATGTTTAACATGAGCCTCAAAATACCTACACAAAAATTATTTAAGTTCTACGCTAGCGCCAACTTCTTCAAGTTGGGATTTAAGCTCTTCAGCTTCTTCTTTGGAAAGTCCTTCTTTAACGACTTTAGGTGCGCCGTCGACAACTTCTTTAGCGTCTTTAAGACCAAGACCAGTTGCTTCGCGAACAACTTTGATGACTTTTATTTTGGAAGATCCAGCGCTTGTAAGTTCAACGTCGAATTCAGTCTGCTCTTCAGCAGCTGCTTCACCAGCGCCAGCGCCTGCTGCTGCTACCGGTGCTGCAGCTGTTACGCCGAATTCTTCTTCAATTGCTTTAACAAGGTCGTTAAGTTCGAGTACGGACATTTCTTTAATTGCTTCAATGATTTGTTCGTTAGACATTATAATTCCTCCGTTTTTTAGTTTGGTTTAGGCTTCTTCGTTTTCTTTCTCTTCACCGATTGCTTTAACTGCATAGGCGAAGTTGCGTACTGGAGCCTGAAGTACAGAAAGTAGCATGGAAACAAGTCCATCCTTGTTCGGAAGCTTTGCGATCGCTTTTACATCTTCAGCTGGTGTGAACGCTCCTTCGATGATACCCGCTTTGATTTCCAAAGCTTCATGTGTCTTAGCGAATTCGTTGATGATCTTCGCAGGTGCAATCACATCTTCGTTGGAAAATGCAAGCGCGTTCGGACCTGTAAGGAACTCATTGATTTCAGTAAGTTCAGCTTTTTCAGCTGCACGGCGTGTCATCGTGTTCTTGTATACTTTGAACTCGATGCCCGCATCACGAAGCTGCTTACGCAGTTCAGTCATTTCTGATACTGAAAGTCCACGGTAGTCTACAAGTACTGTAGATACGGAGTTCTTAAGCTGGTCAGAGATCACATCTACGTGCTGCTTTTTAGCTTCAATCACATTTGACATAGTTACACCTCCATAATTTTTGTGTATTCGGTGCATTAAAAAAACACCTTTTACCCACGGCAAAAAGTGCTTGAATGTTTTAATATGAATTCAAGTCGTCATCATTTGCCTCGGCAGGATTGTGTTTTAAGCACAGGGTGCTCCTACTGTCTTCGGGAATATTAAAATACAACTGCAACTATACAGACTATAGATGCAGTTGTCAACATTTATTTTGCTGCTGTTAGACTCTTACTTCACCAGGGTCGACTTTGACACCAGGGCCCATAGTTGAAGTCACTGCTACGGATTTGAAGTAGACACCTTTGGCGGAAGCTGGTTTCGCTTTTGACAGCGCATCAGAGAGTGCTCTGAAGTTATCAGCGAGTTTCGCTTCATCGAAGGAGACTTTACCGATCGCTGCGTGTACAATACCAGATTTCTCTGCACGGTATTCAACTTTACCTGCTTTGATTTCTTCAACTGCTTTAGTAACATCCATAGTTACCGTACCTGTTTTAGGGTTTGGCATCAGACCTTTTGGTCCAAGCACACGGCCGAGTTTACCAA
Organism: Salinicoccus sp. ID82-1; assembly: GCF_021991715.1. NCBI lineage: Bacteria > Bacillati > Bacillota > Bacilli > Caryophanales > Staphylococcaceae > Salinicoccus > Salinicoccus sp. ID82-1. The sequence continues at coordinate 88,381 of NZ_JAGFLY010000002.1, read as the reverse complement.
CCTCACCCATCATGTCCGGTGTCGCTACGATGACATCAAAATCAAACCATCCACCATTGATCTTCTGGATGTAGTCCTGGTCGCCTACGTAGTCTGCACCTGCTGCTTCTGCTTCTTTTGCCTTGTCGCCTTTGGCGAATACCAATACACGTTGTGACTTGCCAGTACCGTGCGGCAGAACGATTGCTCCACGGATCTGCTGATCGTTTTTACGCGTATCAATACCCAGACGGAAAGCTACTTCTACAGAAGCGTCGAAGTTTACAGTGCTTGTTTCTTTAGCAAGTTTGACTGCTTCTTCTATACTATAAGACGCATTTTGATCAAACTTCTCAAGAGCAGCCTGATACTTTTTACTTCTCTTAGCCATTACTATTCCTCCTTGTGGTTATAGCGGGTTATCCTCCCACGTTTGTATTAATACTTTAATCTTATGGTCAATTCAAATTAGTTTTCTACAGTGAAGCCCATGCTTCTTGCTGTACCTGCGACCATACGCATAGCCGCTTCCACGTCTGCTGCATTAAGATCTTCCATTTTAGTTTCAGCAATTTCACGTACTTGCGCTTCAGTTACTGTTGCCACTTTGTTTTTATTAGGTTCGCCTGAACCTTTTTCAACATTGGCAGCTTTCTTAAGAAGAACTGCTGCTGGTGGAGTCTTTGTAACGAATGTGAAAGAACGGTCCTCGAATACGGAAATTTCAACCGGAATGATGAGACCAGCGTCCTCCTGTGTACGTGCATTGAATTCTTTACAGAATCCCATGATGTTTACACCTGCTTGACCTAGTGCCGGACCTACCGGTGGCGCCGGATTCGCTTTACCTGCAGGAATCTGCAATTTTACTACGTTGATTACTTTTTTAGCCACGATGTGCACCTCCTCGTTATCGTGATGTGGTCATAGGATGTCAGTTTTCATCCTCCCACTCGCATCATAAAAAAGATGGTCGAACAAAAATTCGACCATGATAATATACCATTATTTCACTGATAATACAAGACACTTATTACAATTTTTCAATCTGATCGAACTCCACTTCAACCGGCGTCTCGCGACCGAACATTTCCACGAGTACTGTAAGCTTGTAATGCTCTTCGTCGATCGAACGGATTTCTCCGGTCTGGTTTTTGAAAGGTCCATCGACGATGTTGACCGATTCTCCAACTTCGACTTCGAAATCCACTGTACGTTCCGTCATGCCCATGGACTTCAGAATGAACTTGACTTCTTCCGGCAATAGCGGATTCGGCTTGCTGCCTGCACCCTGTGAACCAACAAAGCCGGTTACACCGGGCGTGTTGCGCACGATATACCATGATTCATCCGTCATGACCAGTTCCACAAGCACATAGCCCGGAAATGTCTTTTTCATCGCCGTCTTGCGCTTGCCGTCCTTCACTGTCGTCTCCTCATCTTCAGGAATGATGACACGGAAGATCTGATCCTGCATGTTCATGGATTCAAGGCGGGCCTCGAGATTCGCTTTTACTTTATTTTCATATCCGGAATAGGTGTGCACGGCATACCAGTTCTTTTCTCCAGACATAGTATCTCTCCTTTGGTTACATTAAGTCTATGATAGCGGAGATACCCAGGTCCAGCGCATAGAAGAACGCCAGAAAGAATATCACTGTGAGCATGACGACGGTTGTATAGCGTACTGTTTCCTGACCAGTCGGCCAGCTTACTTTTTTCATTTCGCTGACGACATTCTGCAGGAAATTTTTATTGTTTGCCATCGGTTGCTTCCTCCTGTATCAGATGGAACTCTTATGAGTCGTATGCCGGTTGCACGTCTTGCAGTGCTTTCTGAGAACGAGCCTTTTCTTATGCTCGGTTTCAGTCGTGTAGTTGCGCGACCCGCATTCGGTGCATATCAATGCCACTTTCATCATAAAATCCTCATTTCAATTCTAATTTACTATAACGATTTCAGTCGACGTTGTCAAATGCATCCTCGGCCCATTCAGCCGAGACCAGGCGCTCTTTTTTACGTCTGATGCGGTGGAGCGTATTGATGACACTTTTGCGTTCAAGCGCAAATTCCCTGCATACATCATCGATATCATGGCCCTTGCCAAGGTATTCAAGCACCATCCGCTCAAGCGGCGAGCATACGCCCTTCTTATGCATCAGATACTGGAGCTGCTCCTCCCTGACCATCATGTTGATCGGGTCGGCTTCCTCCTCATCCTTATCCACCGGCTTCGGCAGCCGCCTGTCCTCGACCGTCATGCCTTCGTTATAGTACTTCAGACCGTGCGTCCGCATGCGGGATTTCATTTCAAAGCGCAGTGTGCGGAACAGATAGTGGCGGTAGCGCCCCCGCCCGCTCTGATAGCGGTGGCACAGCCTGAGTGCCGCCTCCATCATATCCTGCTCCATATCCTCCCGTTCATGGAAGTGGTCCATGTACCGGTAGCTCATCCGGCTGATCTGCGGCCTCAGCTTCTCATCCATGAGATCGAAGGCTTCCATATCGCCTTCACGTACTCTGGCTGCCAGTGCATCCAGTGTATCGTCGATATTTTTCTCCCTGACTGTAAAATGAAATGCAGTAATCTGGTACATGTCCCCACTCCCCCTGTCCATCTAAAGAAATAATAAGAGGGAATGGCGCCAAGTTCAATACGCTAGAATCGGCCCCGGCGCCATTTTTCAAGTTTTGCCTGGACATCCTCGCCGATATTCAATTTCTGCCTGGGCATTTTCTCGTTAATCGAGTCTATCTTCCTGCTGATATTTTTTTCAGCTTCCGCCAGGTTCACCCACATCTCCCTGGAAGATATCCGGTAGGCACCGAGAGCAAAAATGGCATTCTGCTCCGTGAGATCGCTGGTCACTACACTGATTTCGCATAGATGCGGATGATAGTGGTCATGGACGAAACGCTCGATGTACTCATCGGCCGTCTCTTTTTCCTTCGTGTAGACTACTGTTACGCCATGAAAGTCCAGCAGACTTTCGTTCGAACGGACTTCGTAGGCATCGAATACACATATGATTTCATAGTTTGCGACCGACTGGTACTCGGCCAGTGCACCAAGCACCTTTTCTCTCGGAATTTCTAGCGACTGGAAGGATTCCCTGTGCAGTTCCTGGTTCGCGCCGATCAGATTATAGCCATCCACTATCAGTATGCGTCTCTTTTTTCGCTGCATATCATCCACGCCCGATATCATTCTGCTTACGGAACACTTCATACATCAGAAGCGCCGCTGAAACCGAAGCATTGAGGCTCGTAATATGGCCGACCATCGGAATGCGTACGACAAAGTCGCACTTTTCGAGTGTTTTTCTGCTGATGCCATTCCCTTCGCTGCCGACAACGAGCACTGTATTGACATCTGCTGCCATCTCCCTGTAGTCCATCTGTCCTGCGCCGTCACTGCCGGCAACCCAGAACCCCTTCTCCTTCAGCTTGTCGATCGTCTGGTTGATGTTGGTCACCCGCACGACCGGCACATGCTCTATGGCACCGGTTGATGTTCTGGCGACCGTATCGGTAAGCTGCACCGACCGCCGGTTCGGTATGATGACACCATCAAATCCGGTGGCATCACACGTTCTCAGTATGGAGCCCAGGTTATGCGGATCTTCCAGGCCATCGAGGATGACCAGGTTTGCCTGTTTCCCTTCAACACGGGCCATCAGTGTTTCAAAAGGCATGTACTCATGGGGACTGCCAAGGGCGATGACACCCTGGTGCCGCTCGTCGGTCAATCCATCGAGCTTCGATTTCGGCACTGTCTGGACAATCACCTTCTTGTTTCTCGCAGCATCCATAATTTCCTTGACCTGCCCTTTATTCACCGAATCCTGGATGAGCACCTTGTTGATGTCGGCACCACTCTGCAGTGCCTCACGTACCGCATGGCGGCCTGCAATTACTGAATCACTCATCATTATCCCTCCCTGTTTCCAAAATGATTTCCATCAGCTCATCAATCCGGTTACGATTGCCGGAAATATGAAGATGGCCGACAAGCGCCTCCAGTCCGGAAGCATTTCTATAGTCTTTGATTGAAGCATTCTTCGCTCTTGTGGCACTTGACTTGTTTCTCGCTTTCCTCGCAATATCCCACTCATCCTCAGTCAGCACATTCTTGCGCAGATGATCAAGTGCTTCGGCCTGCGCCCCTGCATTGACCAGCCTGTTGGCCTCCCGATGGATGGCATCCGGCTTCAGATAGGGCTTTTCAATCAGCAGGTGGGTGCGTACATATACCGAATATACGGCGTCCCCGACAAAGGCCAAGGACAGCGGCTGCATCGTCTCCGGTCGGTGATCAGCCACGTCTGAAGCGCACGCCTTCCTTCGTATCCTCGAGAATGATGCCCTGGTCCTTCAGTTCATCACGAATCTGATCTGCACGCGCAAAGTCCCTGTTCTTCCTTGCTTCATTGCGTTCTTCGATCAGCGCTTCGATCTCCTCATCGAGCAGCACTTCCGCTTCATCAAGCTCAACGCCGAGAACTCCGCTGTATACATCGAAGGCCTGGATGAAGCGGTTCAGAACATCTTCGGATGTTGTCGTGCGGCGCAGGTATTTATTGAGTTCGGTTGCCAGATCATGCCATGCCGTTATGGCATTGGCCGTATTGAAGTCATCATCCATATGGGACTCGAACGTTGCAAGGTTGTCGGTAATGATCTGGTTGAGCACTTCATCGCCACCATTGCCGACGGCCGTACCTAGCCGCTCCTTGGCCTGCAGGTAGCTCGACTGGATGCGCTTCAGTCCGTTCTCAGCCGCTTCCACGAGTTCGCGGTTATAGTTGATCGGATTGCGGTAATGGACACTGATCATGAAGAAGCGCAGCACATTCGGATTGATCTCCTTGATGATATCGTGGACGAGGATGAAGTTGCCGAGGGACTTCGACATCTTTTCGTTGTCGATATTGATGTAGCCGTTATGCATCCAGTAGTTTGCAAATGTGCTGTCCGTCATGCATTCACTCTGCGCAATTTCATTTTCATGGTGCGGGAAGGTCAGATCCTGTCCGCCGGCATGGATGTCGATTGTATCACCGAGATGACGGTGTGCCATGACACTGCATTCGATGTGCCAGCCGGGACGGCCATCACCCCAAGGTGAAGACCATTTGATTTCATCCGGTTTCGCCTGCTTCCACAGCACGAAATCGAGTGGATCCTGCTTCTTTTCACCCGTTTCGATTCTTGCACCCACTTTCAGATCATCGACCGACTGGTGGGAGAGCTTGCCATACTGGTCGAAGGAACGTGTTCTGAAATAGACATCCCCTTCCGACGCGTAGGCGTGTCCCTTGTCGACCAGTACCTGGATGAATTCGATGATGTCATCCATATGATCCATGACGCGTGGATGATGTGTCGCCCGTTTGACATTGAGAGCGCCTGTATCCTCAAAAAATGCATCGATGAAGCGGTTCGCAATGACCGGCACTTCCTCTTTCAGCTCGATCGATGCCTTGATGAGCTTGTCATCGACGTCGGTGAAGTTGGAGACATAGTCCACTTCGTAGCCTTTGTATTCAAGATAGCGTCGCACTGTATCGAATGCGATGGCCGGACGTGCATTGCCGATATGGATATAGTTGTATACTGTCGGACCGCATACGTACATTCTGACTCTACCCGCTTCAATCGGTTCGAATGTTTCCTTCTGCCGTGTTAAAGAGTTAAATATGAGAACCATTTTCTACCTCGTTCCTGACTTCGTTCCTGAAGTCTTTGATTTCGTCTTCCAAGCCCAGAATCATGTCCAGAATGGGATCTGGCAGATCGGCATGGTTCAAGTCTCTTGCATTTTTCACTTTTTCCCCCGCCTGTTTGACGACATATCCCGGAATGCCGACGACGGTCGAATCCCTGGGAATGTCCTTCAGGACGACGGAATTTGCCCCGATTTTCGAGTTTTCATGAATCCTTATATTCCCCAGCACTTTAGCTCCGGCGGCAATAAGTACGTTGTCATCAATATCAGGATGCCGCTTCTGTTCTTCCTTACCTGTCCCACCAAGTGTTACACCTTGATAGATGGTTACATTGTTGCCGATGCGGCACGTTTCACCTATGACGGTTCCCATGCCATGATCGATGAACAATCTGCGTCCGACCTCGGCGCCAGGATGAATTTCAATGCCGGTCAAAAAACGGGTCAATTGGGAGATGATGCGTGCACTTGTCGTAAAGTTCCTCTTATACAGCTTATGGGCGATCAGGTGCGACCAGATGGCATGAAGTCCCGAGGAGGTGGCAAGCACTTCCATACGGTTCTTGGCCGCCGGATCCATTTCCAGCACCATATCGACATCTTCTTTGATCCTGCTCAGCATTCTACAGTTCCTCCCTCCTATCTAAAAAAGGCCCCTGTCCGATTAGGACAGAGGCGCATCATTGCACGGTTCCACTCTGCTTGCAGCACATGCTGCACTCATGAAATATCAAATTGGACACAGAGGGCAATTCTGATCAATGGACGGTTATCCTCACACCTGCCGGATAATCTCTGGTTTCCGCCCGAAAATCATACTGGATTCTCTGTGCTAATAATCATAAAGGATTATGCAGCATGCTGCAACTTGTTTGTCCGGCTATTTCAGCTTGCCGATACGCTCCAGCGCCTTCTCTTTGCCGATCAGCGAAATGGTGTCGGGCAGTTCCGGACCGCGGGTCTGTCCTGTAACTGCCACACGAATCGGCATGAAAAGCTTCTTGCCTTTAAAGCCGGTCGACTTCTGCACATCCTTGATTGCTGCCTTGATGGCTTCGGGAGTGAAGTCCTCAAGTGCATCAAAACGATCGTACAGTGCCGCCATCAACTCGGGGATATGGTCATCGGCGATGACCGCATTGGCAGCCTCATCGAATTCGATCTCCTCTTTGAAGAACTGTTCGGAGAGTGTTGTAATCTCTCCGGCAAAACTCATCTGCTCCTGGTAGAGTGCGACGAGCTTGCGCGCCCAGTCCAGCTCCTCATCTGAAGCATTCTCCTCGACAAGCCCTTCCTTTACAAGGTGGGGCAGTGCCATCTGGAAGACTGTTTCCGCATCCTTTTCCTTCATGTACTGGTTATTGATCCACGTAAGCTTCTGCTTATCGAAGAAAGCAGGTGACTTCGACAGCCTCTTTTCATCGAACAGTTCGATGAACTGCTGCTTGGAGTAGATTTCATCCTCACCTTCAGGTGTCCAGCCAAGCAGGGCAATGAAATTGAAAAGTGCCTCAGGCAGGTAGCCGAGATCTTTGTACTGCTCGATGAACTGGATGATGGAACCATCACGTTTTGAAAGCTTCTTCTTGTCTTCATTGACGATGAGGGTCATATGGCCGAACTTCGGCTCTTCCCAGCCCATTGCTTCATATATCATCTGCTGTTTCGGTGTGTTGGATATATGGTCATCTCCGCGCAGAACATGAGAGATCTCCATTTCGTGGTCATCGACGACCACGGCGAAATTGTACGTCGGTACACCATCTCTTTTGACGATGACCCAGTCGCCGATACCATTGGACTCGAACGATACTTCACCTTTTACGATGTCATTGAACGTATAGGTCCTATCCTTCGGCACACGGAAGCGGATGCTCGGCTCTCTGCCCTCATCGATGAATGCCTGCTCCTCTTCAGCTGTAAGATTCGCATGCTGGCCGCCATATCTCGGCATCTCACTGCGGGCGATCTGTGCTTCGCGCTCCGCTTCGAGCTCTTCTGATGTCATGTAGCAGCGGTACGCCTTGCCTTCTTCCAGCAGTCTGTCTATTACAGGCTGGTAGATATGCTGGCGTTCGGACTGCCGGTATGGACCGTAGCCGCCATCCTGATCCACACTTTCATCCCATTCAAGGCCGAGCCACTTCAAATAGTGAAGCTGTGATTCTTCACCTGTCTCCACGTTTCTTGCACTGTCCGTATCTTCGATGCGGATGATGAAATCCCCATCATAGCGACGGGCGAAAAGATAGTTGAACAATGCTGACCTTGCATTGCCGATATGCAGATAGCCGGTGGGGCTTGGTGCATATCTTACTCTTACTTTATCCATTATGATTCCTCCACTTTTTCAATTAGAACCACCGCTTCAGAAGCGATGCCTTCGCCTCTGCCGGTGAATCCAAGCTTTTCAGTCGTTGTTGCCTTAATATTAACATTCGAGACATCCGTCTTCAAAAGGGATGCTGAGACATCGCGCATCTCGTCGATATACGGTCTGAATTTGGGGCGTTCCGCCATGATGACGGCATCGATATTTCCGAGCCTGTATCCTTTTTCGTGCATCATTGCCACCACTTCACCAAGGAGCACCTTGGAATCCATATCCTTGAAGACTGCATCGGTGTCCGGAAAGAATTTGCCGATATCTCCAAGCGCCAGTGCGCCAAGTATGGCATCCGCCATCGTATGGAGGAGGACGTCGGCATCGGAATGACCTTTGAGCCCCCGGTCATAGGGGATTTCGATGCCGCCGATGATCAGCTTGCGGCCTTCTTCGAATGCATGTACATCGTAGCCATGTCCAATTCTAAACATGCTGGTCCGCCACCCTTTTGATGATGGATTCAGCCATGATGAGATCCTCCATCGTGGTGATTTTTATATTGTCGTAATTGGAAGTCACCACATGCACTTCCTTGCCGAGTGCCTCCACCATGCTGGAATCATCCGTCACTTTCAGGTCATTCTTCTCTGCCGCTTCATAGGCCTGCATGATCAGGTCATAGGAGAAGGCCTGCGGGGTGTGCACAACAAACAGCTCTTCCCGGGGGATTGTTTCCGATACTTTCCCGTCCTCCACCTTCTTGATTGTATCTATGACATTGACGCCACAGATGACAGCACCTTTATGCTTTACGTTCTGATACAGCTCAAAAAGGATATCCTGGGAGACGAAGGGGCGCGCACCATCATGAATCAGTACATGGTCACAGGGCGGTATCTGTTTCAGGACATTATAGATGCTGTCCTGACGCTCCTTCCCACCTTCATATATGCCTTTGACTTTAGGTGAATCCGAGAATAGACGCCTCATGCTATCAAGTTCATCCTTGCGGGCAGCAAGATATATCGCATCGCAGCTGCCATCGTTTTCAAACTGCCTGACCGTCATCTGTATGATTGCGATATCGTTGATCTGTATGAAGATCTTGTTATAGTCGTAGCCCATTCTTTTGCCAAGGCCTGCTGCTGGTATAACTGCTACATATCCCATATCTAACTCACTTTCTTCGAGAAAATTATTCTTCCAGAGTTTGTCTGGAGCACGCTTGTCACTTCCACTTTAATTGTCTGATTGATATATTTCCTGCCGTGATCCACGACAACCATCGTACCATCTTCCAGATAGCCGACACCCTGTCCTTCTTCTTTACCCACTTTCGAGACAAGAATGGTAATTCTGTCGCCTTGGAGGACGACCAGCTTGATGGCATCGGAAAGTGCATTCACATTGAGCACTTTTATCTGATGAAGCTGGCAGACACGGTTGAGGTTGAAATCCGTTGTGATGATATCGCCGTTTTCCTTTTTTGCCAGGTCGATCAGCTGATGATCCACATCCAGTTTATCATATTCGATTTCGCGGATTTCAGTCTGATCACTGATCTCCTGCAGCTGGCTCAGCATGTCGAGACCTCTTTGGCCCTTATCCCTTTTTATCGGGTCGGTCGAGTCTGCAATCAGCTGGAGCTCATCCAGTACAAATTGGGGAATGACAAGCTGTCCTTCAATAAACCCCGTCTTCATTATGTCAACAATTCTACCATCAATGATTGCACTTGTGTCGAGAAACTTCACTGAAGTCTCGTTCGTACGGGACACTTCCCTGCCCTTGTTGCGTGCAGGGAGAAGATCGACAATCTCACCAAGTTTGCTGATGCCGATCTGAAAGCCGAGATAGCCGAGCACTACGGCAAGTATGAATGGTATGATGTCACCGATTATCGGTAACGCGATTGTATTTATTATTAAAGAAATTAAGACAGCAATCAATAGACCGATGATCATACCAAGCGTCGCCAGGGATATCTCAAGCAGGCTTCTGTTCAGCAGCAGCCGCTCGCTGCTTTTTATCCAGCGTTCCACATGCCTTATCGTCCAGAAAAATAAAATATATATGAGTACGATGCCGAATACCGCATTGACGATATTGTTGTCGAGCCACCCCGGTGGATCAAAAGGCATGACCTGATAGATTTCAGGCATCAGCCATATGCCTCCGGATAGGCCCAGGAGCAGATAGCATACATATAGTAAGTATCGCAGCATCCTGTCACCTCCTAATCTTTGCTGAATGCTACTTTAAGCGCCTGACTGAGCGTCTTCACCCCGACCACTTCCATTCCATCGACCGGTTCCATCTTTGCATTGTTCGATGCGGGTATGAATGCTCTGGTGAATCCGAGTTTCGCCGCTTCCTGCACACGCTGCTCGATTCTTGTCACCCGACGGACTTCCCCTGTCAGGCCGACTTCTCCGATGAAACAGTCGGTGCCTCTGACCGATGCCGATTTGAAGCTTGAAGCAATGCTGACAACGATGCTCAGATCGACAGCCGGTTCATCGAGCCTTACGCCGCCTGCAACCTTCACGTAGGCGTCATGCTGCTGCATGAGCAGCCCCTCACTCTTCTCGAGTACCGCCATGAGCAGCGACAGCCGGTTATGATCGATGCCTGTAGCCATCCGCCTCGGATTATGGAAGTGCGTCGGTGTCACCAGGGACTGCACTTCGACGAGCATCGCCCGTGTACCTTCCATTGTAGCGACGATTGCAGATCCCGGGCTGTTCTTCGATCTTTCCTCCAGAAATATTTCAGAAGGGTTGAGCACTTCCTTCAATCCTGTATTCTTCATCTCGAATATGCCCATTTCATTCGTCGAGCCGAAACGGTTCTTCACCGCCCTGAGCAATCTGTGTGTATGATGCTGTTCCCCTTCAAAATAAAGCACCGTATCCACCATGTGTTCGAGCAGCCGGGGTCCGGCAATCTGACCTTCCTTGGTGACGTGTCCGACGATGAAGGTCGCAATCTGCTGACCCTTCGCGATGTTCATGATACTCTGTGTACTCTCCCTCACCTGTGCCACACTGCCCGGTGCACTTGTGACGTCCGGATGGAAGATGGTCTGGATGGAGTCTATGATGAGGAAATCCGGTTCGAGCCGCTTCACTTCATCATGAATATAGAACAGATTGGTTTCAGCCAGTACATTCAGCTCCTCGCTGGACTCTTCAAGACGGTCCGCTCTGAGCTTGATCTGCTCCACCGATTCCTCCCCTGATACATACAGCACTTTGGCACTCTCTGACAGAATCAGTGCCGTCTGCAGCAGTATCGTCGATTTACCGATACCCGGATCGCCACCGATAAGTATGAGCGAACCAGGAACGATGCCGCCCCCAAGCACCCTGTCGAATTCCTGGATGCGTGTCTTCGTCCTCGGTGTATGCTCCTTCCTGACCCGGCTCAGCTTCTCACTCTTTGTTTTCTTGCCGTTATCAACCTTGCCAAGTGTGCCTTTGACCTTGGTCTCTTTATGAACAATCTTCTCTTCCATGCTGTTCCAAGCCCCGCAATTCGGACACTTGCCCATCCACTTGGGCGACTCGTAACCGCATGATAGACATTCGAAAATATTCTTCGCTTTTGCCATCAAACAGGCCTCCATAAATATAATTATTACTATTATATATTTTCTGGAAGAAAATATATAGTTATAGCATCCATACAGCGGACAGCACAAAAACAAGGCTGCCCGAGGCAGCCTTGTCCAGTGTAGACGGTCGTATCTATTTTTTCAATAATTCATCCTGCTTCCTTCTCAGTTCCCATATGAGGGAGGATTCGCCGCCCTCGACATCTGCGTATGTGATGACTTCACCTTTCGCAATATCCCGCTGAAGCACCAGATTGCTGTTCACCAGTCCGATCGGCAGAGCATCCTGTGCCTTTGCCTCTTCATATTTGTAGACCTGGCCGTAGACGGTATATCCACCGATGCTGTCCAGATGGTCTCCTTTTTTAAGATCGATCTTGGCGACTGTGACAGTCTCGGCAACCATGCCTTTATAAGGGGCAATGGTCGGCGTGCCGCTCAAGTATGCTTTCGCAATCGAAAGCGGCGTCTCGAGGCTCGTCAGGTGATACGGTCGATAGAGGACGTAGTTTGGTCCGGGTCCCATGCTCAAGTACTTGAGTTCCGCATTCACTTCCTCCTTGTCGGAGGCGATGATGATGAAGACACCCGGCGCCACGCCGTTGATGTATTCGACAATATACTTGTTCTGCACCTTGCCGCCATCCGCTTCCAGTCTGAAGATTTCAGGCAGATCCTTCACTCCACCGGAGAAGCCGTGCATTCCTGGAATATCCGGCACATACCCGGTCGCATTGGCCACCGCATTCATTTCGACCATCGTCTTTGTACCATCCTGGAAGGAGGCGATCATCTTGGGACTGGATCCCTTCTCTTTCGCCACCTCCTTGACACTGTCCGGATTGGCTTCAAGGTTCAATGGATTATTCTTTCCTTTGCCGAGTGCCACAACATCGAACCCGAGCGCATCTGCAAAATCGTAGAGCTCCATGATGGCACCCGGTTCGTCACCGGCAGAACCGGTATAGATGACTCCGTTCTCCTCGGCCAGCCGATAGAGGTAGTAGCCGATGGTGATATCCGCTTCGACATTCAGCATAACGATGTGCTTTTTATTTTCAATCGCCTTGATTGCAACGGATGCACCCACTTCAGGGACACCTGTCGCATCAACGACCACATCCACCCCATCCAGTTCACTCATCAGACCGGCATCCGTCAATGCGACACTCCTGCCTTCAGCTATTGCCTTGTCAGCATCTTCTTTATTTTCAGCCGTGGCAATGTCCGCTTCTTCAAGACCGGCGTTTCTATAGGCCGATGTGATGCTGTCCAGATTGATGTCTGCTGTGGCGACGACCTTCATGCCATTCATCGAGGCAATCTGGGAGATCATGCCCCTCCCCATCTGTCCCGCGCCGACCAGACCGACTCCGATATGCTTCCCCGACTCCTGCAGCTGCTTCAGTTCTCTATTTACTCCTAACATGACATCCTCCTTGATTAACTGTTTTTTATGATGATTTCCTGGCCTTCCCGAAGTTCAGGAATCTCCTTCTTTTCGAGGCATACGGTGCCCGGCAGGTCGGAGTGGCTTTCGCCGTTGAAATTGAAGGTCGCATGTCCGAGATCCCTCAAAGTCTCGTTGGCGACATCTCCCACAAAGAGGATTTCAAATGATGTATCGCCGAGATGCATATAGTCGCCGGCAGCCACTGGTTCGGTGACGCCCGAACCGTTGTGGATGACCGCAATATCTTTCAGTTCCTGCGGTGCAGTTTCATTAAAAAGGATGAGCATATCGCCTTCCTTCATCATTTCCCACTCTTTTCCGAGTTCGACGATTGTGGATTTTAGTTTTTCCATGAAATTCTACAGCTCCTTGTTTCCTAGTAGATTGTAAAGCTCAGTGCAAAGGCGATCAGTACGGCAACAGGTCCTGTAATGACCCGCGAGAACAGTACCGCCGGTACACCGACTTCGATCGTTTCCGGCTCCGCTTCACCCAGAGTGAGTCCAACCGGTACAAAGTCCGCGCCGACCTGTGGGTTGATGGCGAAGAGCGCTGGCAGTGCCATTTCCGGCGGAATGTTTCCGTTGCCGATTTCGACACCGATCAGTACACCGACGACCTGGGCGATGACTGCACCCGGACCAAGGACCGGGGAGAGGATCGGGAGTGAGATGATGATTGATAGGATCAGCAGCCCCATGATGTTGCCTGCAAGCGGCGTCACAAGGTTGGCGATGATATCACCGATGCCGGTGAATGTGATGATACCGATGAGCATCGATACGAAAGCCATGAATGGCAGAATGTTCTTGATGACCTGGTCGATCGTTTCACGCCCGGCCTGGTAGAATACGCTGACGACGCCACCCATTGCGCGTCCGATCTTTTCGATGAAGTTCGCCTTTTTCGGTTCCCTATAGTTCTCCGCAACTTTCTGTCTGGCCTCCGCCTTCAATTCCTGCGCGGTCTTCTTGCCTGAGACCGGTGCGTCCGGTAGCGGTCTGTCCTCGCCCGGAGCAGCGTTCGTCACCTCGACGTTATGGTTTCTCACCCCGGAGACAAAGTTGTCTTCTTTTATGAACTGCATGAGCGGACCCGATGGACCGGTACCATGCACGTTGATTGTCATGACATCATTTTTCGGATAGATGCCGCATCGTGCCGTGCCCCCGCAGTCGATGACGACACATGCCATTTCATCGTAGTCGACTTTCGTACTGAAGGCGTCGACAGCAGTCGCTCCTGTTTCGTCCGCAATGTGCTGTGCCAAAGGATGGATGCCACCGCCGGTCACTGACGCAATGTAAGGTTTTTCATCACTCGGCGAGATGGTGAGGGGACCTCCCCAGCCTCCCGAACCCTTTGAAATCTTGACTGATTTGTACATATGGTAGACCCCCTATTCCTTCTCTGTATAGCCTTGTTTTTTCATCATTCTTACAGTAATGAACTCGGTAACCACACCTCTGATCAGAATGACGATCAGGCCGGTTACAAAGTACATGATGGCCAGCGGTCCAAGTGGCAGCCCGAGCGTCGTCAGTCCTGCAGAGATTCCCAGATAGACGAAAAGCTCCGCCGGATTCGCATGCGGGAAAAGCCCGGTGATCGGGTGGACGAAGGATACGGCAGAATCATAGAATGCCGGCTTCTGCTTCTCAGGCAGAAATCGTCCGAACGTATAGGCCATCGGATTTGTCAGAAAGAATACTGCAAGCAGCGGAAACAGTGTATATCTGAAAATGAAGAATTTGGTAAGCTTCTGTGCAAACCTGGCAACGCGTTCTTCTCCGACAAATTTGACGACAGCATTTACAGCCGTGATCAGAACAATCAGAAGCGGGATGATTCCGGTGACCATACCCATGAAAGTTTCTCCACCAGCTTCAAACATGCCGATGAATCCTTCAGCTATCCTTACAATGAAATCCATGGTCATAACCTACTTTCCTGTCATTTTTTCTCTACTTCTATTTTTTCAATTGCCTTATATAGCGCCTGCTGTGTCTGGGGATCCGTATTGAAAGCAAGTAGTGAGGAAAGGTTTTCCCCGATTGCTTCGGAATACTTCTCAAACCGTGAGAACACTGTGACCCCGCTCATCCTCTTGGCATCCACTACAACATCATGTTCGTCACTTACAAGCACCATGACGACACCCTTTCCAAAACGCTTCTTGCTGACACCGACACCCAAGTATCCAGAACCCCTCCGACTCATCTCATGGATGGTGCTGTAGTAGTTCTTCATCTGGAAATGGGTCATCATGAACTGCGCTGCCCATAGCAGGACGAAAACCGCACCTATGAAAATCCAGGTCTGCACACCGACCGCCCCCTTTACATTCGTTCCTTTCTAGAACTTATGTAAATAATAAAGCGCTTTCAATTTAAAGTCAATAGATTTCTGAAAATTTTTAAAAGGACCTAAAAACTGTAATTAAAATTTGACAAACTTAACGTAATCCCTTACATTATTATCAAATGTTCTGTTTATGAACAAATGTAAAGGGAGGCGTATTATGAATCTACAGGTTCCTGAGAAAGTAACTGATGAGAAACTGCTTGAGCTTTACGAACAGATGTGGCTGATAAGGCTATTCGATGAGAAGGTGGACGAGTTCTTCGCGAAAGGAAAGATTCATGGCACCACTCACCTGGCTGTCGGCCAGGAAGCGTCAGCGGCTGGAGTATGTGCGCTGCTCGATGATACGGACAAGATTACGAGCACACATAGGGGACACGGACACTGCATCGCCAAAGGGGCGGACGTCAATAATATGATGGCGGAACTTTTCGGCAGAACGACCGGCTACTGCAAGGGCAAAGGCGGGTCGATGCATATTGCAGATCTTGAGAAGGGCAACCTCGGCGCCAACGGCATCGTCGGTGGCGGCTTCGCGATTGCGACAGGTGCGGCACTGACTTCAAAGATGCGTAATGAGGGGTACATCGTCGCCTGCTTCTTCGGGGATGGCGCATCAAATGAAGGCAGCTTCCATGAAGCAATCAACCTCGCCTCCGTCTGGCAGCTGCCCGTCGTCTTCGTATGCGAGAACAACCAGTACGGCATGTCAGGCTCGGTGAATGACATGACCAACATTAAAAATATCGCAGATCGTGCGGCTTCCTACGGTATTCCAGGAACAGTCGTCGACGGCAATAACATTTTCGATGTAATGAACGCGATGGAAGAAGCAGCCGACTTTGCCAGAAATGGTAACGGTCCAAGCATCATCGAATGCAAGACCTACCGCTGGAAGGGACACTCGAAGAGTGACGCCAAGAAGTACAGGACTCGTGATGAGGAGCAGGAATGGCGGGCCAAGGATCCGATCAAAAGAATGCGCGATAATATGATCGAGCACGGCATCTTTACTGAAGAAGACGCCGAAAGAATCAAAAAAGAAGCTGTCCAGAAAATAGAGGATAGCGTGGAGTTCGCCCTCAACAGCCCGGAGCCGGATGTATCAACACTACTCGAAGATGTCTATGCTGAATAGGAGGATATGATAATGAGGGAAATAACTTATTTGGAAGCAGTCAGGGAGGCACTCTCCCAGGAAATGAGAAAGAATGATGATGTCTACATGCTCGGGGAGGATATCGGAGTATATGGTGGTGCATTCGGTGTATCCCGCGGCATGATCGAGGAATTCGGACCGGAGCGTATCCGGAACACCCCTATTTCCGAAGCAGCCATTTCAGGCGCAGCTATCGGCTCTGCTCTGACAGGCATGCGTCCGATTCTGGAGCTGCAGTTCTCCGACTTCATCACCATCGCGATGGATAATCTGGCGAACCAGGCAGCCAAGATCAGGTATATGTATGGCGGCAAGGGGACCATCCCGATCGTTGTCCGGACACCATCCGGCTCAGGTACAGGCGCAGCAGCCCAGCACTCGCAGAGTCTTGAAGCATGGGTGGCCCATATACCGGGACTGAAAGTCGTCCAGCCATCAACAGCAAGCGATGCCAAAGGGCTGCTGAAAGCGGCAATGGATGATGACAACCCGGTCATCTTCTATGAGCATAAGCTGCTCTATAAAACGTCGGAAGACGTACCCGAAGAGCAGTACAGCATTCCGCTCGGCAAAGCGGATATCAAACGGGAAGGGACGGATGCGACGATTGTCGCGACCGGTGTCATGGTCCACAAGGCGCTTGAAGCAGCTGAGAAACTTGCTGAAAATGGCATTGAAGTCGAAATCGTCGATCCGAGGACTCTCGTGCCATTCGATGTGGAGACTGTCGTCGAATCGGTCAAGAAGACAGGACGTCTGCTCGTTGTGCATGAAGCAGTCAAGTTCGGTGGCATCGGTGGGGAGATTGCATCCATCGTCGCTGAAAGCGAGGCATTTGATTACCTGGACCACCCGATCAGACGTCTTGGCGCAGCCTTTGTACCAGTACCCTACAACCCTACGCTTGAAAAAGCAGCCATCCCGTCGGTTGAGGAAATTATCGCAAATGTTGCCGAAATGGTGAACTACCAGTCCGAGGAGGGATAGAGATGGCAAATGAGATTTTCATGCCCAAATTGAGCAGTACGATGGCTGAAGGTACCGTCATAGAATGGTTTAAAGAAGAAGGCGATACGGTGGAAGTCGGCGAACCGATCTTGGAAATCATGACCGACAAGATCAATATTGAAGTTGAATCCTATAACGACGGTATATTACTGAAAAAATATTTTGAAGCGGATGATGTCGTTCCGGTCAACCACGTCATCGGCTTCATCGGTGAAGCGGGAGAATCCGTTCCCGATGAAGCACCCGGCGAGAGCGGGGCCGCCTCTGAAGAAGGTTCAGATGCACCTGCAGAGAGCAAGCAGCAGGATGATACTGCAGAAAGTGCAACATCCAAATCTGAAGTTTCTGGCAAAAGGGAGTCGATGATCGGCAAAGTGCGGGCCACACCGGCTGCACGGGCACACGCTAGAAACAATGACGTGGATATCAAACATGTCACAGGCAGTGGGAGAAATGGACGCATCCATAAGGCCGATGTCGTCAATCATCTCTCCACGCAGACGGAAACGCCAGCAAAACAGACGAGCAGCGTAAATGAACCTGTATCATCAGCTCCGGAAAGCCAGGCTGCACCTGTCCGGACCGAGAAATTGAGAGGTTCACGCAAAGTGACAGCAGACCGCATGGCCGACAGCAGTTCGACCATCCCCCATGTCACATTGAATTTTGAAGTGAATATGGATACGCTGATTGAACTGAGGAAGAATCTGAACGCAAGGCATGAAGATGTAAAGGTATCCTTCAACGATCTGTTCATTCTCATCACGTCAAAAGCATTGAATCTGCACCCGGATGTCAACATCACTTTCCAGGACAATGAAATCAGCTACCACGAAGAAAGAAACATCTCGCTGGCTGTTGCTGTGGATAAGGAGCTGTTTGTCCCTGTCGTCAAAAATACCGAGAAGATGGGTTTATTCGGCATCAGCAAAGAAATCAGACGCCTGATTGAGGATACACGCAGCCGCAAGCTCGCCCAGGAGGATATGACCGGCGGCACATTCACCATCTCGAACCTCGGCATGTACAGCATTACAAGCTTTACCCCCATCATCAATAAACCGCAGGCGGCCATACTCGGTATCGGTGCCACAACCGATCAGCCGGCATTGAAGGATGGTGCGCTCCATAACAGGAAAGTGGCGACACTCAGCCTTTCATTTGACCACAGAGTCATCAATGGTGCCCCTGCTGCAGCTTTCTGTGACACCATCAAGAAGCTGGTGGAACATCCGATTGAACTGATCCTGTAACGAGAATGCCATCCTTATAATGGGATGGCATTCCGTAATTGAGGTGGTATAATTTACCTATGAGAGGATGAGTTTATGAGAGCCATTGTAGATGATAGAAAACTGATTGTTAAAGTATGCAAACTCTATTACTTCGATGGAATGACACAGGCTCAGATTGCCAAAAGAATCGGCGTATCCAGACCGATCGTCTCCAAAATGCTGTCAAAAGCAAAGGAGGAAAAGATTGTAGAAATCTTCATCAAGGACGAGAGTGCTCATACAGTGGATCTCGAACTGCATATAGAAAAGAAATACGGCATAAAAGAAGCCATCGTCGTATCAAAGTCCGGCTATGAGTCGGGTGTCCTGCTGGATCTGCTCGGCCAGGCGGCCGCTTCCTACGTATCCAAGAAAATAGGCAGCATCGAATCCCTCGGCATCAGCTGGGGAAAATCCGTTTCGAGCTTTGTCGATGCCTACCCATTCGAAAAGAATGAGAATGTAAAAGTTGTTCCGCTGATTGGTGGCATGGGCCGCAGCGAGCTTGATCTGCACTCCAATATGCTGGCACTCAAACTGGCGCAGAAACTGCATACGCAGTGCAGCTACCTGTACGCACCCGCCATGATCGAAAATGCCGATACAAAAAATAGGCTGCTTGAATCCGAGGATATCAATGGGGTGCTCCAGGAAGGGAATGAGGTGGACATGGCAATCGTCGGCATCGGCAACCCTGTCGTCGATTCCACCATGGAAAAGATCGGTTACCTTTCCAATGAAGATGTAGCATCATTGAAGGAAGCCGATGCCATCGGGGACATTAATTCCTTCTTCTTCGATATTGATGGCGTGCCCATCCCCCATCCCCTGAACGACAGCATCATCGGGGTCGACCTCGAGTCGCTCAAGGCGATTGATACGACCATTGCTCTTGCCACCGGCGACAATAAGACACTGAGCATCCATTCCGCTCTCCTCAGCGGTGCGGTGGATGTGCTGGTGACCGATGATGAAACAGCGCAGAAGATACTGGATATCGAATAGAACAGAAAAAACGACGGACCATCATGTCATCAGACGATGGTCCGTCGTTTTCGTTATATTATTCTGCTGTAACACTTTCTTTGGTCGTCACACTGAATTCATCATCTTTATAGTCGATCGTTACAATTCTGCCTTCAAGCTCTTCCCCGGAAAGGAGTGATTCACTGAGTCTGTCCTCAATATGACGCTGGATGGATCGTGCAAGCGGGCGTGCACCATATTCCGGATCATATCCTTCATCGGCAATCTTCTCGGTTGCAGACTCGGTCACTTCAAGATGGATATCCTGGCTGTCGAGGCGTTTCGTGAGCTGATCGATCATCAGCTTGACGATTTCTTTGAGATGCTCTTTCTCCAGACTGTGGAATACGATGATATCATCCACACGGTTGATGAATTCCGGACGGAAAGTATTTTTCAATTCCTTCATCATCGTGTTGCGGATTGTATCATAGTCACGTGCCTGGTCTGTTGTACCGAAGCCGGCGAACTTATTGTCCTTGAGCTCCTGCGCACCGACGTTTGATGTCATGACGATGATGGTGTTGCGGAAATCGACTGTACGTCCATTGGAATCTGTCAGACGACCGTCATCCAATACTTGGAGCAGCATGTTGAAGACATCCGGGTGCGCTTTTTCTATTTCATCGAATAGGACGAGTGAATAAGGCTTTCTTCTCACTTTTTCAGTCAGCTGTCCGCCATCTTCATATCCTACATACCCAGGAGGTGAACCGACGAGACGGGAGACGGAATGCTTCTCCATGTACTCACTCATGTCCACGCGAATCATCGCATCCTCTTCACCGAACATCGCTTCGCTGAGTGCGCGGCCGAGCTCGGTCTTACCGACACCTGTCGGTCCGAGGAAGATGAAGCTGCCGATCGGACGCTTCGGATTCTTCAGTCCGGCACGTGCCCTTCTGACCGCCTTGGCGATGGATGTTACTGCATCCTCCTGTCCGATGACACGGTTGTGCAGAATGGATTCGAGATTCATCAGTCTATCGGATTCATCCTCGGCAATTTTTGCGAGCGGGATGCCGGTGATGCCGCTGATGACGATTTCAATATCACTTTTCTTGACGGACTGTGACGCCTGGCCCTGTTCCTTCTTCCAGTCATCCTCACGTCTTTTCAGTTCCTCTTCGAGTTTCGTCTGCTGATCCCTGTAGTTTGCCGCTGCTTCGAACTCCTGGCTCTGTACAGCAGAATCCTTTTCTTTCTTGATTGCTTCCAGTTTGCTTTCCAGGTCTTTAAGATCCGGTGGGGACGTGTAGCTTCTCAGCCTTACTTTGGAGGACGCTTCATCGATCAGGTCGATTGCCTTGTCCGGCAGGAACCTGTCCTGGACGTAGCGGTCACTCATGACTGCAGCTGCTTCCAGCGCCTCATCCGTGATTGTGATTCTGTGATGCGCCTCATAACGGTCGCGAAGACCTCTGAGAATAAGAATGGCATCTTCCACACTCGGCTCATCCACCTGTACCGGCTGGAAACGGCGTTCCAGTGCGGCGTCTTTTTCGATGTGCTTGCGGTACTCATCAAGCGTTGTCGCACCGATGCATTGCAGTTCACCACGTGCCAGTGCCGGCTTCAGAATGTTGGATGCATCGATCGCACCTTCTGCGCCGCCTGCACCGATCAGTGTATGGAGCTCATCGATGAAGAGGACGACGTTGCCCGCCTTATGGATTTCCTCCATGACCTTCTTCATGCGCTCTTCGAACTCACCGCGGTACTTTGTACCGGCGACAACCGTACCCATGTCGAGTGACATGACGCGTTTGTCCTTCAGTGTTTCCGGCACTTCATTTTTGATGATTGCCTGTGCAAGTCCTTCAGCGATGGCTGTTTTACCAACACCCGGTTCACCGATCAGTACCGGGTTGTTCTTCGTTCTTCTGCTGAGTACTTCGATGACACGTGTAATCTCCTTGGAGCGTCCGATGACCGGGTCGAGCATCTCATCACGGGCAATCTGGGTCAGATCACGTGCAAGTGAATCGAGTGTCGGTGTATTGTGGTCCTTTTTCATGCTGTCCTTCTGCTGGAACGATTCGGGATTGCCGAGCATCTTGATGACTGCAGCACGGGCTTTGGTGATGTTCAGGTCAAGATTCGACAGTACACGTGCTGCCACGCCTTCACTCTCTCTGATCAGACCGAGCAGCAGGTGTTCAGTGCCCACGAAATTATGGTGCAGCTTGCGGGCTTCATCCATGGAAAGCTCGATGACTTTCTTCGCTCTCGGTGTATAGTGGATGGAAGAGGACGGTTCGGTACCTTCGTTGATCAGGTTGAACACTTCTTCTTTCACTTTCTCTTCAGTGATATTGAAGGATGCGAGTACTTTGGCTGCAATGCCTTCATTTTCTTTGACCAGGCCGAGCAGCAGGTGCTCTGTGCCGATATTGGAGTGTTTGAGGTTGATTGCTTCTTCCTGTGCATAAGCGAGCACTTTCTGCGCTCTTTCAGTTAATCTGCCAAATAGCATATTATTCCCCTCCTAGTAATTGTCTCATCAGCGTCGCACGCTCTTCTTCCACAGCGCGCTCCAGTGATGCTATTTCTCTATTCTGCTCATTCAGGCGCATTTTGATGAATGCAGGCTGAATCAATTGAATCCATTTCTGGAATTGAAAATCTTCATGTTCCATCAGCTCGAGGTCGATTCCGAGTTTGATATCACTCAGGCATTTGGCCGCTTCCTTGAGCGGCAGCTTATAGGCGTGCTTCAGGAGACCGTATGAACGGTAGACCGAATCCTTCACTTCAATCAGATGTTCACTTTTGAACTGTGAGCGCATCTCGATCTCCTCTTCCACAATCCGTTCCTTCAATTCATCTAGGTTGCTGATGATTTCTTCTTCCGTCTGGCCAAGGGTCAGCTGGTTGGAAAGCTGGTAGATGTGGCCGAGCGGAATGGATCCTTCCCCGTATATACCTCTCAATGTAAAACCGAAGCGGCTCAGATTCGCCGCCAGCGTCTGAATTCTGCTGCCGAACGTCATGGCCGGCAGATGCAGCATGACCGAAGCCCTGAGACCGGTACCGATATTGGTCGGACATGCTGTCAGATAACCATACTGGTCGTCGAATGCATAGCTCACTTCAGCTTCTATTCTATCATCAATTTCATTCGCTTTACTGTAGAGCGACATCAGGGGCATGCCGACACCCATTGTCTGAATGCGCAAGTGGTCTTCCTCATTGATCATGATGGAAACCGATTCTTCTTCATTGATGTAGCTGAGCAGTCCCCGCTTTGTGAACAGTGGACTGATCAGATGCTTTTCAACAAGCAGTGCCTTGTCCTCAAACTGAAGTGCGTCCATCTGTATACGTCTGTACCCTGTCAGTGTACCATCCAATCTATCCAATACAGGTGCAAGATGGGCTTCGTCATTCATCATATGGGGAAAAGGCAGATTGCTGATATTTCTGGCCAGCCTGACCCGTGTCGACATCTCGACAGGCAGCTCTTTTACATTCTGCATCCATGGGCTGATATGGTTATATTCCATTGCTGTCACCTGCCTGTTCCAGTGCTCTGATTTCATCCCTTACAATGACCGCTTCCTCGAATTCCTGAGTTTCGACCAGCTGTGCCAATCTTTCCTTCAGCTCTTCTATTTTTCGCTTGGTCTGCAGATGCGCCCGTGACTTCATCGGTACTTTGCCGATATGTTCCGACTGGTGGGCCTGTACACGGCTGATGATGTCAGGCACCTGTACTTCGAATGCATCATAGCAGTCCGGACAGCCGAACTTGCCCATATGGACGATGGTGTTGATCGTCGAACCGCATGTTTCGCACTGTTTCGGCTGCTGCTTTGCCTGGTGCAATGATGGATGCTGGGACAGTGACTGCAGCAGCTTCTGAATGTTGAATGTATCATCCGGATAGCTGAAATCATTTTCAAATGAAGCATTGGCGCACTGCTCACAAAGGAACTTTTCCGTCTTTTCGAGACCGTTGCCCTTTGATATGTGGATCGTCGCTTCCCTTTCGTTGCAGGATTCGCACTTCATCCGCTCACTCCTCACTGTAGAGAATGACGTCGATCACCCTCGTCAGAATATTTGCCCTGAGGCGGTCACGATATGGCAGGTCGAGCATGAGGCTCTCCCTTTCCAGTACCGCATCTATGATCTTTGCTTCTTTTCGTGTCACCACTTCGTTCTCCATCAGGGACTGGACGATGCGATTGGCATTCTGCTGCGAGATGCCGTCCCCGATCAGCTGCTTCAGGCGTGCCAGATAATCGGATTTGGAATGTGTTTCGACTTTCGTAATCCGGATGTATCCGCCGCCACCTCTTTTGCTTTCGACGGTGTAGCCATGCTCATTAGTAAAACGGGTCTTTATTACATAGTTCAGCTGTGAGGGGACACAGTCGAACTTCTCAGCGATATGCGCACGCTTGATTTCGACGACTTCACCGCCGGACTGCTCGATGAGCTGTTTCAAGTACTGCTCGATTATATCCGACATATTGCGCATTTCATCACCCCTTTTGACCTTCTTTGACTATAATTATATATCCTATGATTGAATATGGCAAATGGAATGTTTTGCAAATTCGCTCTTTATTTCTGTAACCGTTTGCATTATAATTAATCAGGATGTTCCATCAATCTTACATATACAGAAGGAAACAGTCTATTATATAATGTACAAAAATTATCAATTATGAGGTGACAGATTTGAATATTCTTATGGGTATCGTCGGGATTGCGTTTACATTCTTCCTGGCGTGGATCGTCAGCAGTGACCGCAAGCGTGCTTTCAGCAAATGGAAGAACATACTGATCCTGCTCGCCATCCAGTTGCTACTTGCCTTCCTTCTACTTTCCACTGGTGCCGGTGAAGCACTGATTGGCGCACTTGCAACCGGCTTCAACGCATTGCTCGGATTTGCAGCTGAAGGTGTCGCATTCGTCATGGGTGACCTGACAACACTTGGCGACGGTTCTGCAGCCGACGTATTCTTCTTTAACGTATTGCTGCCGATCATCGTTATTTCCGCTCTGATCGGCATCCTGCAGTTCACAAAGATTTTGCCATTCATCATCCGCGGACTTGGCTTCCTGTTGACCAAGATCACAGGCATGGGATATCTTGAATCCTATAACGGTGCCGCTTCCATGATTCTTGGCCAGTCCGAAGTATTCATTTCACTCAAGAACCAGCTGCCGCATCTGCCTAAGCACCGTCTCTATACATTGTCTGCACAGGCGATGAGTTCGGTTTCACTGTCCATCGTCGGCGCATATATGACGATGCTTGAACCACAGTACGTGGTTACAGCAATTGTACTCAACCTGTTCGGTACATATGTCATTGTACATATCATCAATCCATATGATGTGACGGAGACTGAAGACGCTGCAGACGTGGATGATAATCCAGACGCAGGGAAGTCATTCTTCCAGGTTCTGGGTGACTACATCATGGATGGTGCGCGTGTTGCACTGACTGTTGCAGCAATGCTGATCGGTTACATTGCGCTCATTGCCATTCTGAATGAAGCATTCCTGCTCATCCCTGGCATGAGCATCACCTTCCAGGACGTTCTCGGCTACATCTTCATGCCAATCGCATTCCTCATTGGTATTCCGTGGTCTGAAGCCCAGCAGGCGGGTGCCCTGATGGCAACCAAGCTGATTACGAATGAATTCGTTGCGATGCTCGACTACACTGCCATTGCAGAAGAGTTCAGCCGCAA
Source organism: Salinicoccus sp. ID82-1 (assembly GCF_021991715.1). Classification (NCBI taxonomy): domain Bacteria; kingdom Bacillati; phylum Bacillota; class Bacilli; order Caryophanales; family Staphylococcaceae; genus Salinicoccus; species Salinicoccus sp. ID82-1. Next base: position 62,736 of record NZ_JAGFLY010000002.1, on the reverse strand, counting down.
GTCCCAGGCGATGGTTTCCGTATTCCTGGTATCATTTGCGAACTTCTCAAGTATCGGTATCATTGCGGGCTCCGTCAAAGGTCTGCATAATGAAAGCGGCGATAAAGTTGCGCGCTTCGGTCTGAAGCTTGTCTACGGTGCTTCCCTTGTCAGCGTTCTGACAGCAGCGGTTGTCGGTTTCTTCGCATAACAATTACAGAGTAAGAATAAAAGACAGGCCCGCGGGTCTGTCTTTTTTATTTACGGATTATAATTTCCATCCGTCCTATTAATCATCGGCAGTCAATAGAGCCTCCTGATTCAAAATACGGATCACACGGTGATCTTCTTGTTCAATCCATCCCGCATCTTCGAACTTGGCAAGTTTCCGGCTGATCGTTTCAGGTGTGGTTCCAAGGAACGAGGCAAGATCCTTCCGTGACATGGATAGCTTGAAATCTGTAGATTCATTTTCCTCCACTTGTTGAGCCAGATAGGAAGCAATACGTGTCTCTATATCTTCTGTGACAAAACTTGTCATTTGAAGTTCTGTCCGTTCAAGCCGATTTGAGAACTCACTCAGTATTTTCAATGAAATGTCCGGAAATTTCCTTAGGAGTAAGTGCAGATCCGTACGGTGTATGCTGCAGATCTCCGTCTTTTCCATGGCTTCTGCATAAACTTCATGTATCGATTCCGTAAAAAGGGCAAGTTCACCTGTAAAATCGCCTGGCTGCAAAATTCTGATCAGCTGCTCTTTTCCATTCTCAGAGAGACGGTAGATTTTAATCTTCCCTTGGTGAATAATATATAAGGAATCCGAGACATCTCCAGCCTGGTATAAGGACTCGCCCCTTTTTAAAGATATCGGACGGGTTGCTTTCACGACTTTCTTCATTTCTTCCTCTTGAAGATGGTTGAAGATCGGAACGATGGAAACACATGAGTGAGCGGCTTTTCTGTTGTTTTCCACTGTATGACTGCACAATTCCCGATGCTCCATGCTTATCCCCCTCTATGCGTTGTTCTATATCTACTATTCTACTCAATTGCCAGTCCTAAATACCATTAACCCACTCGAAGACTTGATGTGAAAAGATGGATGTCTCGATCCTTCCTCTCTCCAAGATCATGTATGCAGCAATTTCATAGACTCTCTTGATTTTTTGGATGGTCGATTGAAACCCATCAGCCGCATAGCATTCAAGATGACAATGAGGACGCTCGCTTCGTGGATGAACATGCCGGACGCCAGATGGACCGAACCCATAAGCACACCGGTCAGCAGAATGGCGACGATGCCGACGGCAAAGGAGGTATTCTGTTTCATATTACGGAGTGTTGCTTTTGATAATGAATAGGCGTGGGAAAACTGCATCAGCCTATCGGCCATCAGGACGATATCTGCAGTTTCCATCGAGATGTCTGTACCGCCTTCACCCATCGCGAGACCGATATCCGCTGCAGCGATTGCTGGTGCGTCATTGACACCATCCCCTGCCATGGCCACTACATGCCCTTGTTCTTTCAATTGTTTTACGAAAGACACTTTGTCTTCCGGCAGCAGTTCGGCATGGAATTCATCTAATCCGAGGCTTGTGGCGACCCGTTCAGCTGTATGCTGGTTGTCACCAGTCAGCATGATGATTCTTTGGATGCCACTTTTTCTCATCTGAGCAAGTGCTGCCACCGCATCTTCACGAATCTCATCGGCAATCGAGAAGATGCCCGCCACCTCCTTGCCCACGGCTGCAAAGATTGCGGTATTCCCGGCCTTTTCTCGTTCTACCGCATAAGCTTCTACTTCCGCTGGGATGACGATATTTTTCGCTGCCATCAGGTTGCGGTTGCCGATTGTCAGAACACGCCTTTCCATGGCAGCTGTCAGTCCGTTGCCTTTGATGACCTCAACATGTTCAGGTTCCTGGTCGAGAGCCATCCCCAGATCTTGCGCTTCTTTGACAATCGTCTGTCCAAGAGGGTGTTCAGACACCATCTCCGCCTGCGCCACCCATTGAAGCAGTTCCTGCTCATTATAGGCATGAAATACTTTGATGTCTGTCACTGCCGGTTGTCCTCTGGTCAATGTACCCGTCTTGTCAAATACGAGCGTATCGACTTTCGAGAAGCGGTCCATCACTTCGCCGCCTTTGATCAGCACCCCATTCTTCGCACCATTGCCTATACCCGCCACACTGGAAACCGGTGCACCGATGATCAGCGCACCTGGACAAGCGATAACAAGGAAAGTGATTGCGAGATGCAGGTCTCTTGTCAGAATATACACCAGAATGGACAGCACAATTACTGCAGGTGTATAGATATCAGCGAATCTGTCCAGGAATTTTTCTGTTTTCGTTTTTGATTCCTGTGCTTCTTCCACAAGTTCAATAATTTTTGCGAATGTTGTATCATCCCCGACTTTTTCAGCGATCATTTCCATATAGCCGGTTTCCACAATCGTACTGCTGAATACGATATCCCCAGGTTTTTTGGACACCGGCACAGATTCGCCTGTGATGGCCGCTTCGTTCAGCGCAACCTGTCCAATGATAATTCTACCATCCACCGGCACTTTCCCACCGCTACGGACGATGACACGGTCGCCTTCGGCCACTAACCCCACCGGCACCATCAGACTGGTACCATTACGTAGTACGGTCGCCTCCTGTGGCGCCATATCCACCAGGTCTTTCAGGGAAGAACGGGTTTTTTCCAACGTACGTGCTTCCAGATGATCTCCAAACAGGAACAGGAACGTCACGACAGCCGACTCCACATATTCCCCGATGAAAAGCGCACCGATGACCGCAATCACAACCAGGACTTCAATGGTGAATGCTTTCATATGGATTGCCTGGTAGGCCTTCATGGCAATCGGCAGTCCTGCCATGACAGTCGCAATGATTAATGTGAACTTCCGCACGGCATCATGATCCGTGAAGTATAGAATAAATGCCAGGGCCAGCAGTAGTGCAGAAAGAAAAGTAATCGTCCTTTTATATTTATAAATGAAATGTGCCATTTCTGTTCATCTCCTCTTTTTCTGTGTATTTTTCTTACACTCTTATCATAGGTAATTTCAACGGAGAATAACTTGACCCCCATCAAGGATCAGAGTTTATTTTTTCCTTTTAAAAAAATTGATGGGCGTCAAGGAATGATATGAATGGACATTCTATACTTGAGATAGAAAAAATAAAGGAGAGATTGAAATGAACACAGTCAAATTCCAATTGGAGCCCCTCACCTGCCCTTCCTGCATCAAAAGAATCGAAGGCAAAGTAGGGAAAATGGAGGGTGTCGAAGAAGTGAAAGTCCTCTTCAGCTCCAACAAAGTAAAAGCCGGTTACGATAAAAATAAAGTAACACCGGATGAACTGAAGGCAGTCATCGAAAAACTTGGATATCCGGTAGTCTCTTAAAGTCAGCAATAGAACTCATAGCTGGTGTCAAAAATACGAGCCTCCTTGGTGTAGGAGGCTCGTATTTCCACTTTTAGGAAATATGCATGCTGGTTCTTTGAATCCACTTCAGTTGACTTCGACCCGTCATACCCATAAAATTTTTCAGTATATGAATACGATGGAGAGATAATATGAAAATAGGCATCATCGCCGATCTGCATATCGATCGGATCAGGACGGAATATACAATAGAAGACTTCAGGCAGGTCCTGTCCCGTGAAATTCTCGGGCGAAACATCGACCTGCTGCTCATTGCCGGTGATATCTCCAATGACTACCGGACCACTTCTGATTTTATCCAGTCTCTGATGGAATCGACAGATATCGATATCCGTTTTGTTCCAGGCAACCACGACTACTGGCAGCCGGAAGGTATTTCAAGCACGGAAGTGTACCGGTTCTACAAGGAACATCCCCAATGCCTCATCGAGTCTCCGCTCATCCTGGACGATGACTGGGCGATTGTCGGCCATAGCGGCTGGTATGACTACTCCTATGCCGATCCGCGCTTCACCCTGGAGAAGCTTGCAAGCGGTAAGTTCTACGGCGGTACATGGCAGGATAAGGTCAGAATCGACTGGCCGGTCGATGATCCGGAACTCTCCCGCACCTTTGCCGAATCGGTACAGAAGGACCTCGAGACGGTCAAAGACCGCAACGTCATACTGATGACCCATGTCGTGACCCATCACAGATTCACCGTGCCCACACCCCACAGACTGTTCGACTTCTACAATGCCTTCATCGGTACATCCGATTTCGACACCTTCTATAAGGACTACCCCATCCGCTACAGCATCATGGGACACGTCCATTTCCGCCATCAGTTTGAAGAAGACGGCATCCGGTATATCTGTCCGTGCCTCGGCTATCAGCGGGAGTGGCGGACGGATGACCTGACTGCAGAAGTCAGAAACACGTTCAGAGTGGTTGAAATATGATATTCACTGTATCAGAATGTGCTATCCCTTCTTTGAAAACAACCGGAGGATGAAATAATAGGTCACTGTAAGAGCGATGAATGTAAAAATGACAGGCATTATATTGCTGATTCCAAACGTCATATTGAAGGCATCTGGAGACGTCGGTATACCTTCGAAGAATATCGCCCCGAAATATCCGGTACGACGATCAATTTCTGCACTCGAAAATAGCAGTATCAGAAAGCTGACTGTCAAAACAGCGAGAGTTGTCACCAGCGAAGCAGCAGCACTGTTGATGATTCGTCTTCCCAATCCCAACACCCCATTCCTTTTTTAATATCATACCCATTTTAAATAATTCCGTTAATTTTTACTGAAAAAAATGACTTTGACCAGGTCAAAGTCATTCATTCCATCCGGTCGATGATTGTGTGGTAGCCTTCGCTGCCATAGTCGAGACACCGCTTTACGCGGGAGACTGTCGCACTCGAAGCACCGGTCTCTTCCTGCACTTTCGAATACGTGTACCCTTCCTTCATCATCTTGGCCACCTGGAAACGCTGCTTCAATGAAACGAGTTCGTTCGTTGTACATAGATCATCGAAAAAGTGGTAGCATTCCTCGACCGATTCAAGCTTCAGCATACCCTCGAACAGATCATCCAGCTCTTTGCCCCTCAGTTTATCTATCTGCATATACTTCCCTCCATTAATACGATTATCATAACAAATCACTTTAGCGTTTTAAAGCGTTAAACAAAATTGTCTTAACTGTCTTGTCATTGTCAGTTTATTTTGCTATTATCTAATTTATTGATTATTCTTTATCACGCTAAAGTATTAAAGGAGATTACACATGAAAAATGAACTGATCATCCGACGACTGGTATTTGCACAGGATTATACACAACTGCTTGCTGATGAGGACTATCAGCTGGTCGATATGAATATGGTGGAACCGTTCAATATCGACGACAAGCGGCATCATTCTTCAACCATCATCTTCGAGAAGAATGAACAGCTCTTCTCCATCCGCAGCGACTGGACGCGCTCGCTTTTGAACTACAATGAAAACTATACGCTTGATGACCGCTTCTTCGGCTACTTCGGACCGGTGGTGAGGGACTATAAAACTTTCTATCAGGCAGGTGTTGAACTGTATCGTCCATCCAACGAAGAGATTCTTTCAAGCATCGATATGCACCTGTCGTTCATCACGGAAAGATATGACGAAACATTCCAGTCCATCGTCGTCAATGACGATACGCTGCTTGATCTGTATATCGAAAAATATGCGCTCGATGCTGACATCCGTACGCTCGTCCACGAGAAAAACCTGTCGGAAATAAAAAAACGGCTTGGTGGCACGCATTCCCTCTACACCCTGCTATCGGCCAAGGTGAGCGACCAGATCGACCTGGTGAATGCGGAATTCGGCGACAGTGATATCATGCGTTTCATAGAGGAACTGAAGCAGCTGCTCGCGAAATACGATATGAAATTCATCCTCGACCTGTCGTTCCGTTCGCCCCAGTCCTACTACAACGGCTTCTATTTCCAGGCCTTCCTGAACCACGACTATCCATTGCTCAGTGGTGGGGAATACAATAGCAGCGCCTTCGGCATTGCAGTGAATCTATCTAATGGGGGATTGCTATGATTACAGTGGCACTGACAAAAGGACGCCTTTTCAAGGACTTCCTGAAATATATGAATGAGAACGGCCTGACCGTCTATAACGAGGCGCTGGAGGAAGAGACACGGTCGCTATATACCGTTGTCGATAACGTCAAATTCATCTTCGCCAAAGGACCGGATGTACCGACCTATGTCGAAAGCGGCGTAGCGGATCTCGGAATTGTCGGTTCGGACATCATCGCCGAGGATGCTTTCAATATCCTAAATGTCTCCCAGCTGCCGTTCGGCGAATGCCACTTCTCGGTGGCTGCACTGCCCGAGCAGCAGGAATTCAAGGTCATTGCGACGAAGTATATGAACATCGCCCACACCCACTTCAAAAATAAAAGGCAGGACGTCTCCCTGATCCATCTGAACGGTTCCGTGGAACTCGCACCTCTGCTCGGCCTGTCTGACGGCATCGTCGATATCGTCCAGACCGGCGGTACGCTGCGGGACAATGGACTCGTCGAACATGAGAAGATCATGGAGATCCACGCCAGGCTGATTGCCAATAAGCGGACATTCTATACGAAAGAGGACGAAATCTATGACTTCATCAAGGAAATCGGGGTGATTGAATGAATGTCGCAGAATTCAAATCGACTTTCGGTGTGAAGCGCGGCTCTGCCGGTTTCGATGACTATAAAGGTGTGATGGAGATCATAGAGCAGGTCCGGACGGATGGTGACCGGGCACTCCATGACTATACTGAGCAGTTCGACAATCAGGCACTGGATACCTTCAAAGTGGACAAGGCAGCACTGAAGGAGAGCTATGACGCCATTTCCGATGAGGAGCGGGAAGCGCTCCAGACCATCAAGCAACGCATTGAGCAGTATCAGGAAAGCATCAAGTATACGGATATGGATAACGGCGAGTTCCAGTACGTCTACCACCCGATCGAGAAAGTCGGCGTCTACGTACCCGGTGGTACAGCGCTCTACCCTTCAAGTGTACTGATGACAGTTGTGCCGGCACTTGCGGCAGGCGTCAAGGAAATCCACGTCGTTACACCGACGTTCGAAGAAAACAACATCACCTTCGCCGCTCTCCATATATGTGGTGTCGAGAATGTCTATACAGTCGGCGGCGCGCAGGCGATTGCGGCACTTGCCTACGGTACAGAGACGATTCCTAAAGTCGACAAGATCGTCGGCCCAGGCAACTATTACGTGGCACTCGCAAAAAGACTGCTGTTCGGTGAAGTCGGCATCGACATGATAGCCGGACCGAGTGAGATTCTGATCTATGTCGATGAGAACGTCCACATCGACGCCATTGTCTACGATATATTCGCCCAGGCCGAGCATGATGCGAATGCCCGCACGTTTCTAATCAGCGAGGATGAAGCGGTCATCCAGACCATAGAAGACCGTCTCAAGCAGCTGATGGATGATCAGCCACGCAGTGACATCATCAAAGGTTCCATAAAGAACAACCACTACGCCGTCGTCGATTCCCAGGAAGCATTGATCGGCATGATCAACCATATCGCACCGGAGCACGTCTCCATCCAGCATCGTGATGCAGATCGAATCATCCGCAATATCAGATACGCGGGTGCTGTCTTCAACGGGTACTATTCACCGGAAGCCATCGGCGACTATGCAGCCGGCCCCTCCCACGTACTGCCGACCGATAAGACCGGACGGTTCAGCCATGGACTGAACGTCAATGACTTCCTGACGAGCCATGCGGTGATTTCACTTGAAAAAAGCACCTACAGCGAAATCGCGGGGCCAGCAAAGACCATCGCCAGACGCGAGCAGCTGGATGCCCACTACCAATCCCTACACATTCGAACGGAGTGATGACATGATCCATATGGACCGCAATACGAGCCCGATCTCCCCGCTTGGTGACGACGCCATCGCCGAAGTCATCAAGGCGACAAAAATCTACGAATATCCGGGAGACGAAATAAATCAATTTAAACAGCTGTATGCCGGCTACTATGATATCGACCCGGGCGCCATTGAAGCGGCCAATGGATCCGACGAATGGATCCAGAAAGCCATCATGACACTCGGTCGGAATGGCGTCATGACACTTGATCCAGATTTCGTCATGTATCATGAGTACGCCAATCAGGTGGATGTGCCCGTCCATACTATTTCATGTGATTCAGACTTCAAATTCGATTTCGATATGGTCATTGAAGAAATAAAAATACACGAGCCGTCTTTATTTTTGATATCCGTGCCGCATAACCCGACCGGGCGCATGTTCAGGGCGGAAGAACTCCAGGCACTGGCCGATGCCATGCAAAGGGTAGGCGGTTATCTCGTACTCGATGAAGCCTACTTCGAATTCGGTCCGGCATATACACGACCGGAAGGTAAGCATGTACTGATCATCCGGACGCTCAGCAAGATGTTCGGTGTGGCGGGACTCAGGATCGGCATTGCGATTGCCAAAGGTGAGACATTTGATAAAATCACCCGTCTCAACCACCCTTATCCGGTCAACTCACTATCATTGAATCTGGCCAGCAAGGTCTTCAGTGATCGAACAGCACTTGACCAATTTGTCCGCTACCAGCTCGATTCGAAAAAGCAGCTATCCGAGTCACTCCGATACGCATCTGATAAAATAAACATCATCGAATCCAGCACGAACTTCATCCTGACCTATGGCGACAATGCCCGTGATCTTGCCGACTATCTCATAGGGCATGGGTACCAGCCGAGAATATACAACAAGGCACCGCTTGAGAATGCCGTCAGATATTCAATCATCGGAAGCGAACACTATGAACGTTTCAACCAACTAATCAAGGAATGGAGCGATCAGTATGATAAAGAAGGAACGCGTGACAAAGGAAACAAAAATATCCATAGCACTTGATGAAGGCAAATCACCCGACGATTCCACCCTCTCGACCGGAGTCGGCTTCTTCGATCATATGCTGACACTGCTAAGCTTCCACTCCGGCCTCCATCTCAGTGTTGAAGCAGACGGTGACCTTGAAGTGGATGATCACCACACTGTCGAGGATGTCGGCATCATTCTCGGTCAGATGATCCGGGAACTCTATGTGGAAAAATCATCCTACCAGCGCTACGGCACGACCTATATACCGATGGATGAATCTCTGGCACGTGTGGTACTCGATCTCTCCGGCCGTCCGCACCTCAATTTCCAGGCACACTTCTCGAAAGAGAAGGTCGGCATGTTCGATACGGAACTGGTCATGGAGTTCTTCAATGCAGTGAGCATGAACAGCCGGATGACACTGCATATCGATCTGCTCAAAGGTGGTAACACGCACCACGAGATCGAGGCCATCTTCAAGGCATTTGCGAGAAGCCTGAAGGACGCACTTGCACCGAGTGATGCAGGCATCCCTTCTTCAAAGGGTGTCATCGAATGATCGGTATCATAGACTATTCCCTAGGAAATATACAGAACATAAAAAATGCACTCGAGAAGCTCGAATATGAATATATCCTTTCAAGCAAATATGAAGACCTGAAAAATTGCGACGCCATTCTGCTGCCGGGGGTCGGCCATTTCGGCAATGCCATGGAAACCATCGATCGCCTCGGCATCAGGGAAGATCTGCTGGCATTGGCTGAAACGAAGCGCTTCATCGGCATCTGTCTTGGCATGCAGCTGCTTTTTGAAGAGAGTGAAGAAGGCGATGCAAAAGGCCTCGGCCTGCTGTCAGGAAAAATCACTCGAATGGAAACGCCATATCCCGTGCCACACCTCGGATGGAATACACTCAGTAGCCAGAGCCCTGTGCTGGACGGCAAGGATGTCTATTTTGTACACAGCTTCATGGCTGAAAATACAGACGCCGTCATCGCCACAGCAGAATATGGCGTGACCGTACCGGCGGTCGTCAAAAAAGACAATATCATCGGCATCCAGTTCCACCCGGAAAAATCCGGAGACATCGGTGTGGACATGCTGAAGCAGGCCATCGAAGGAGGACTATAGATGAACATCATCCCAGCAATCGATATCATCGACGGTCAGAACGTCCGTCTGACACAAGGCGACTATGACAAGAAGACATCGATGAAGCGTACACCAGAGGAGGCCATCGCCTTCTACAGCAGTTTCGAGCAGGTTTCCCGCATCCATATCGTCGACCTGATGGGTGCACTGAAGCAGAATGCCCAGGAGTCGACAGTCATACAGGAACTGAAGACCAGAACTGCCCTTCCCCTCCAGATCGGTGGTGGACTGAGAAATACCGAAACGCTCGAAAAATATGACGCCATCGGCATCGACTATTTCATTCTCGGCACCCGAGCCATCACGGACCTTGAATGGCTCGGTTCTGTCGTTGCAAAATACCCGGGCCGCATATTTGTGGGTGTCGACGCCAGAGAGAATGATATCTACATCAACGGCTGGACAGAGAATAGTGGCATCACCATCGACGACTATATCCGACAGATTGAAGACCTTGATATCGCCGGCATCATCTATACTGATATCAACAAGGATGGCATGAACCAGGGGCCAAACTTCGACAATACAAAGCGGATCAGCGAGCTCACCCGGCATCCGGTCATTGCGAGCGGCGGTGTCAGAAACAAGACGGATCTCGATCAGCTCGAATCGATGGGTATTACTCAAGCGATCGTCGGCAAGGCGAGCCACAATGATGACTTCTGGAGGGATATCAGATGATCAAGAAACGTATCATCCCCTGCCTCGATGTTAAAGAAGGCCGTGTCGTCAAAGGAGTCAACTTCGTCGGACTGAGAGATGTCGGCGATCCGGTGGAGCTCGCAAAAAGATATAACGCAGAAGGCGCAGATGAACTCGTCTTCCTCGATATCTCCAAAACTCAGAATGGGCACGACCTGATGATCGATGTCATCCGTGCCACCGCGAAAACACTATTCATCCCCCTGACGATCGGTGGTGGCATCTCGACAGTCGATGACATCCGGCAGCTGCTGAACGCCGGTGCGGACAAAGTCAGCATCAACTCCGCAGCCATCAGAAATCCGGAGCTGATCCGTGAGGCGAGCGAAGTATTCGGCAGCCAGTGCATATGCGTCGCAATCGATGTGAAGTATGACCCGGAGGAAAAGGACTACTTCGTCCACACCCACGGTGGTTCGAAAAAGACCGATATCCGGGCTTTTGAATGGATTGCACAGTGTGCATCACTTGGTGCCGGGGAATTCCTGATCACCAGCATGGATCATGACGGCGTCAAGCAGGGCTTCGACATCGAATTCCTCGAGCGTGCAAACAGAATGGTGGATATTCCAATCATCGCAAGCGGCGGTGCCGGGGAAGCCGACCATTTCACCGAACTGTTCCAGAAAACCGGTGTATCCGCCGGTCTCGCGGCATCCATCTTTCACAACAAGGAAGTAGAAATAAAGGATCTTAAGACAGATCTCCATCAATCAGGAATCGAGGTGAGATTCATATGAAACCGGATTTTGACAAAGGCAATGGACTTCTTTCCGTCATCCTGCAGGACGACAGTACCGGCCAGGTGCTGATGAACGGCTTCATGAATGAAGCCGCCTACGAGAAGACCGTCGAAGAGAATGTCGTATGGTTCTATTCCCGCTCCAAGGAGCGTCTCTGGAAGAAGGGTGAGACGAGCGGACATATCCAGGTCGTCAGGAGCATGGCCCTCGACTGCGACGCTGATGCACTGCTCATCCAGGTCGATCCAAAAGGGCCGACATGCCACCTCGGCACACAGAGTTGCTTCGGCGATGATCACTTCAGTCTGCAGACACTCAGCCGGATTGTCGAACGTAAAGTCGACAATCCTGAGGAAGGCTCCTACACCAAGTATCTCACTGAAGAAGGCATCGACAAGATTCTCAAGAAATGCGGCGAGGAGATGACGGAAGTCGTTATTGCTGCTAAGAACAACGACAGCCTGGAACTTATAAATGAGACAAGCGACCTCTTCTATCACATGCTCGTGCTAATGAAGCACCAAGGTGTTTCATTGAAAGAAGTGGAAGAAAACTTGGAATCCCGTCATGGACAGAACCTGTCATACAAGGTACGCGGAGATATTAAAGAATGGTAGTACAACCAGCTGGATATGATTCCAGCTGTTTTTCTTCATCTAACTTGCTTTACAAGCTAATGTGTTTGCTCTACACTATCACTAAGTTGTTAAACAAGGATGTGATATTTTGAAGTCGCAAATGTTGAAGGGCATTCTCGAAGGATGCATATTGAAACTGATTGAGAAAGAGACACTCTATGGCTATGACATTATCATCCGTCTGAAGGAATTCAACCTCAGCATGGTCAGCGAAGGCAGCATCTATCCCCTACTCCACAAGCTGCAGAAGGCCGGATATATTACCGGCAGGCGTGTCAAATCTGCAGAAGGGCCAATGCGGAAGTATTATAAGATCACCGAGGCAGGCAAAGAGTACCTCGAAGAATTTGAGCTCCATTGGCAGGAACTGGACGATGCAGTCAATCAGATATTTGAGGAGGATCCCAATGACTATCCCGCTCGAAAGAGAATATAGACATATGCTATCGACACTCGATGAGCCAGATCGGCTGCATTTCCAAGAGCTTGAAGGTGTACTTGATGCCCATTATGTGGATGCAGCCGAAAAGTGGGATATCCTCCACGAAATGATGACGCACTTCTATGAAACAGAGCACACATCCTTCACCGAAATGTTCGGAAGTGATCCGAAGTCCTATGCGCTCGATCTGGCTTCAAGCACAGGCAGATCACCCGGCGGTTTCTGGCGTGACTACAAACTCATGCTCGGCTACTATACATTCATCTACTTTCTATGCGTCATCATTGTCGGCCGCCTGGCCTTTTCATGGCTCCTGATTGCCGTGCCTTTCCTGGTTCTCCTCATGGTCCCGCTGATGAATAGAAGCATCAAGCAGCAAGCGTTCAGAGGACCTGCCAAACAGACAGTGACCACCATCCTGTTCATTGTTCTTTTTGCAGGCACGAAACTCTACATCATATTCTCATTGCATGACCGTTTCGACCAGTTCTTCCTGTTCAACCATGAAAGCAGCATATTTACCATTCTCAGAGTGATGATCATGATCGCAGTCATCTTTGTCGGTATCAAAATCTTTCAATACTCAAAGGGCCTGTTCCAGAAAGCATTTGCCAGTGTGCTTATACTCTATGCGATAAATTCGATACTACAGACCTTGGAAGTCATATGGCCGGGGCATACAATCTTCAATGAGATTATCGATATCGCTACCATCGTGACGGTCATTGCATTTGCCATCCATGAGCTTAAAAATGAAAACAGGTTCTGGAACCGTAAAAATATCGACAGTGATGCAAGCAGAATACAATGACGATCCATTACAGCGAACGACCAGTGAACCTCTGGTCCGTTCGCTTTTTATTTTCTCTTGAACGTACTGTGACTGATCCATTCTGCCAGATCTGTCGTATATGTAATAACTAATCCGGATAATGCCAACCCTTTGAATTGGATGGAATTTTGTCGCCTTTATTACATTTTCGCCTTAACCCTATTTCTTAAGCATGCTATCATATATAATTTGACGTATTGAGGAGGAAATGAATTGAAAAAAACGCAAAGGAAACGCTATGCTGCCATATGGCGTTGGCATTTTTATGCAGGCATCATCATTACGCCGATACTGCTCCTTCTTGCCATTACCGGCTCAGTCTATCTCTTCAAATATGACATAGAAGCCGCTTTATATAAAGATTATTATCAGGTGGAGGCCACGGGAGAGCGTCTGGCGCCTGAAGAACAAGTAAATATTGCACAGAATGAAATAGAAGGCAGTGTCACCCGCTACCGCCCAGGTGAAGATCCCGAGCGCTCTGCTGAGGTCGCCATCGCAACCGAGGACGGAACTTCCTATACAGTCTTCGTCGATCCGTATGAGGGGACAGTTCTCGGTATACTGAATGATGACAGGCGCATCATGGATATCATTGAAAAGGTCCATGGTGAGCTGATGGCCGGTACGGTAGGTGACAGGATCGTCGAACTCGCTGCCTGCTGGACGATCATCATGATCATCACGGGACTCTATCTCTGGTTTCCAAGAAAAGCGAAGGATATCAGCGGCATACTGCTCCCCCGTCTGAAGCAGGGCAGGAAGATCATGATCCGCGACCTTCATGCTGTCACTGGATTCTGGTGGTCCGGCGGTCTGCTCCTCTTCCTTCTGACCGGCATGCTCTGGACCGGACTGTGGGGCAATAGTGTGCAGAATATCACCACCATGAGTGGTGCCGGCTATCCACCGTCCATCTGGATCGGACCCGCACCGGAATCCGGTGTGAAAACCGAAGAGATTGCAGATGTCTCGTGGGCAGCAGAAGATCTGCCAGCACCGAGGTCTGAAAATCTTTCCGGCCGCCTTCCAGTCTCCATCAACGATATTGTCGCCAGTGCTGAGGAAATGGGTGTCCATCCTACATATGATATCTTCTACCCAAGTGGTGAGACAGGGGTGTTCACACTGTCGACCTTCCCGAACCAGGCTCAGGATGAGGCCACTGTCCATATTGACCAGTATTCCGGAGTCACCCTTGCAGACTACCGCTTCCAGGACTACGGCTTCATCGGAAAAGTCATGGCACTCGGCATCACCACCCATAAAGGACTCCAGTTCGGGCTGATCAACCAGCTGTTCGGCCTTGTCATATGTCTCGGCCTCATCAGCATGATCATCACCGGCTTCTGGATGTGGCTCAAAAGAAAACCGCAGGGCAATACCGGTGCACCTGCCTCCGACAGGCTGATCCATCATAAAGTACCTTTCATCATTCTGATTGTATTGGCAATATTCTTCCCGCTTGTCGGAATTTCATTGATTGCAGTGTTCCTTTTCGATCTGCTTATCGTACAAAGAGTACCGATGCTCAGAAAATGGCTGAATGTCAAAGAGAAACGGAGGACTGATTGATGTATAGGCTACTGTTCGCCATCTTCGCAACAGCCCTGCTGACCGCCTGCGGCAGTGTAAGCAGTGAAACCCATGAGAAGTATACCGATATTCCTGAAATATCAGTGACAATGGATGCACGTGGCATTCCGGATGCAGCAGAAGACCAGCCACTCTTCATCGAGGTCAATAAAGACGGGAAAAACGTTGATACTGCAGACGTCAGTGTGGAAGTATGGAATGCAGCGGAAGACCCTTCGACCAGCACGACATATTCTGCCACACGTAGAGAAGACGGAATATACGTTGCACCCATTGATATAGAGATGACCGGCCTCTATCTTGCAAAGGCGCATGTATCGACCGGCGAAATAAAAGCCACACCACTCCAGTATTTCATGGTCGGCCACCTTAGCGCCAATGAATTCGATCTGCTCGAAGAACTTGTACCCGGAGAGAACAATGCTGTTGGAGGCCACCACTAGCATAAATCATATATAAAGAAGAAGGTTTTTCACTTGCCCTGTCGAGGTGCAGCGAAAAACCTTTTTTTATTCCATATTAACTGATGATTGCATCGAATTCGTTTTCCCAATATCTATTGACTGATCACCTTGCGCTTCGCTTCCTGATAGACTGCATCCGGAAAATCGTAGAGTCTGAGCAGTTCGATGGCGTTGGAGGTCGAAGCGACACCTTCCCGCAGCTTGTAGTCGAAGTAGATGTCATCACCTTCGAGATGTTCCCTGAAGTGGTAGAAGGTATACTGGTCTCGAAGAAGATGGGTCAGTTCCATATCATGGGTTGCCGCAATGACGAAAACGTCTGCTCTTTCATTCAGATAGCGCAGTACCGTTTCTGCTGCAGCGACTCTCTCCACAGTATTGGTCCCCTTGAAAATTTCATCGATGATGCAGTAGACATTGCCGCTGAAGTGCTCCACTTCCTCCATGATCCGCTTCAGTGATTTTATTTCGCTGATGAAGTAGCTGTCCCCTTCGATGACGCTATCCGTAATATCCATCGAGGAAATGACTTTGCCCGGCTTGTACTTGAAACCCGTGCTCGTCGATGTGTTGAGACCGTTGCTTATGATGACGTTGAGACCGAGTGCCTTCATGAAGGTCGATTTGCCGGCAGCATTCGATCCTGTCAGCAGAATGTCGTTATCATATTCCAGATCGTTTTCCACCGGATCTGCGAGCAGAGGATGATAGAGATCATCCGTGCTAATGTGCGCCGCTTCCGCTTCTTCCGGCACAGTATAGTAGGGCAGCGTCTCCCGCCAAAGTGCCACACTGTAGTTCACGTCCAGTTCGGCCAGATAGCGCCAGCTTTCCTCATATAACGTGTGGTTCCTGCTCAGTGATCTGATGATCTGGTGGTACAGATGATAGTCCAGAAGAAACGCGGATTTCAGTCCAATGAACAGCTGGATCCCGATGTTCATTTCACGCGTGCTTTCATCTGTCACAGATAGCGGGCTGATGAATGACAGCCGCTTCAGCCCTTCGCGGTTGTATTCAGGATTGAGCTTCCCTGCTGCAATGATGATATTGATGGCGTGGAAGATATCCGGATAGTCGAATCCTGTCGAGGCCTTGTGTTTTTGCGATATGGAGAGATTGGCGCCGAGCCCTCCAAGTACTGTCGCAATTGCCAGTAGTGGATGGATGAAGAACAGGAATACGCCGATGATCGGCAGCAGAGACAGCAGTATGAACAATGGGTTATATTCCATTCTTGGTCTGAATTCATACATGAACTTGCTTGTGTCCGAGTTCCTCGATTTGCCCAGTTTAGCAAGCGCATATGAAATCCGCTCCCGATATGAACGGTCATCCGTCAGCCTCCCGATCAGATCTTCGTCAATGACGCTGCTTTCGGTCGCATTCCTGAGCGAGGCATACAGCAGTTCATCACCGATCGTCGTAAATGTAAAGTTGATCTTCGGCAGCAGCTGGCCGACGTCGAGATCGCTCCATGTCTGGTCATCCACCACATTCCGATCATCCGTATCTTCATTTTCCATGATATTAACGAAATAGTTATGATAATGAACGTAGGGATTGTTGTTGTCGGATAAAGCCTGCTTCCTATCCCATAGTGTTTTGATATCACGCTTCATCTTATATTTTTCATAAATGCCCATCCCTATGGAAAGCAGGAAAGTCAGCGCAACGACAGTCAGAATCAAATACAACGTTTGAATAAAAATCACCCGTTCCAATAGATTATGTATACATCCACATTATACAGAAGTTGGAAGGTTCAATCTGTCGGAAACCATCATGAATTACAAAATAACTTTCACTTTTCCTCGACTATCAGCACCCGCCCCCAATAATCAGCATTTTATTAATTCCTACTTATGCACTTGTAATTAATTTTCCTCTCATATATAATTCGTATCATATAACTATGGATTAAAAGGAGGGCAGTTATGCCATGAAAGTGGATCTGAATAAAGTGAACAAATCATATACCAAAGGAAAAAACGATTCGCTCCATGTACTCGAGGACATCGACTTCAGTATTAAAGAAGGAGAATTCGTATCTTTGCTCGGTCCCTCCGGATGCGGCAAGTCGACCATCCTGAAGCTGATTGCAGGACTGAACCATCCGACATCAGGCGACCTCAAGGTCAATGGTACACCTGTTGAAGGGCCCGGCACCGATCGTGTCGTTGTATTTCAGGAAGGCGGCCTCTTCCCATGGATGACCGTGCTGGAGAATGTTACATATGGTCTTAAAATCAAAAAGATGAAGCGGATCGAAGCAGAAGAGAAGGCAATGGAAGGTCTACGGATGGTCCATCTGGCCAACTTCACCAATGCCTATCCTCATGAACTTTCAGGCGGCATGAAGCAACGTGTGGCGATTGCCCGGGCCCTTGTCATGGACCCGGACGTCCTGCTGATGGATGAACCTTTTGCTGCTCTGGACGAGCAGACCCGCCTGATACTCCATCAGGAGCTTCAGGATATCTGGCAGAAGACAGGCAAGACGATTCTGTTCATCACCCACAATATCCGGGAAGCATTGACGCTATCCGACCGGGTGCTCCTGATGAGCACGCGACCAGGCACGATTAAGCAGACATTCAATGTCCAGGCTTCAAGACCGCGCAATCCTTCCGACAGTATCATCGTCGATCTGGAGAAGCGTGTAATGGCTGAACTGGAAGAAGAGATGAATAAAGTACTGAAGGAGGAATTTGGCGATGACTACCGTTATAAGACGGATTCTATTCGTGACCGTGATAATAGCGATATGGGAAGTCATATCTAAACTGCAGCTTTTTCCGACTTTCATGTTTCCGCCCCTGATCATCCCCAATGATCCGGGGGGTGTCACCGTAATGAAGACACTGGTTGATGGCATAATATCCGGTCAGATACTGGAAGCGACCGGCATCACTCTCGGGCGCCTTCTTATCGGATTTTTCATTGCTGTCATACTCGGACTGACGTTCGGGTTTCTCATTGCCCGTTATAAATGGGTCGATGATACACTGGGGTTCTTCGTTACTGCACTGCAGTCCATACCGAGTATCGTATGGTTCCCTCTCGCAATCGTCTGGTTCGGCCTCGGCAATGTCGCTATACTGTTCATCGTGGCCATCGGGGCGACATGGACGATGACCGTCAACTCGAGTGCCGGATTCAAAAATGTGCCGAGCATCTATATCGATGCCGCACGGACGCTCGGGGCTTCAGGTCCCCACCTGCTCAGAACCGTCATCATACCCGCTTCAGTGCCGCACATCATATCGGGACTGCGCGTCGCCTGGGCATTTGCATGGCGTGCCATCATGGCCGGTGAGCTGCTCGGCGCTTCAGGCGGCCTCGGGTATCTGCTCGACCTCGGACGGTCCATCCAGGCCATGGATCTCGTCCTCTCCATCATGATCGTCATCGGCATCATCGGAACCATCATCGACAGCCAGGTATTCCTGAGAATGGAGCGCTCCGTCGCAAGGCGATGGGGCCTCAGAACGTAAATCCAATACGAGAGGATAGATCAATTTTATGAAAAAAATAATGGCCCCACTTGCTGCCCTGCTGCTTGTACTTATTGCAGGATGCGGCGGCGAAAACAGCAGTGCTGAAAATGGCGCTGAACAGGTGCGCATCGCTTATTTCCCGAACTTTACACATATCGCAACAATCGTTGCATTGGAACAGGGTTACTTTGAAGAGGCATTCGGAGAAGATATCACTATCGAAACCATGACTTTCCCGAACGGCAGTGCCTTCATGGAAGCATTGTCCACTGATGAATTCGATATCGGTACTGTCGGTCCGACACCTGCTACAACGACGTATCAGCGCAACTCGGGGCATGAAATCATTGCCGGTGCTGTAAACGGAGGAGCCGTCCTGGCTACAGCAGAAGGTTCAGGTATCGAAAGTGTCGAAGACCTTGATGGCAAAAGTGTCGCTGTACCGACCATCGGCTCCACACAGGACATCATGCTCAGAAAAGAACTGCAGGAAGTCGGATTGAACATCGAGGATGCCGGTGGTACAGTGAGCCTCGTACCACAAGCCCCTGCAGATACATCCACCCTTTTCCTGCAGGGGGATGTTGATGCGGCAGCCACACAGGAGCCTTGGGGCGTCTTCCTGGAAAATCAGGCCGATGCATCCATCCTGCTTGATGAAGAAGAATTCGCCTGGGGTACCGACCTGACTACGACAGTCGTAGCAGCAAACAATGCATTCACAGACAACAACCCGGAACTTACACAGGACTATTTAAGCGCACACCTCCAGGCGATTGAATTCATCGAAAACAACAATGAAGAAGCCGTACAGATCTTCGTTGATCATATCGAGGAGATTACAGGCAATACACTCGACTATGATGAAACACTCGAAGCCAGCAACCGACTGAACCCGGCATATGAAATCAATGAGGATGTACTTCAGGAGATGGCCACAATCAGTATGGAAGCAGGATATATTCCATCTGATGATATTGAGGGTCTCGTAAACAGAGAATTTCTGGATGCGGTCTTGGAAGAATAGAAATGGGAAGGAGGCAGCATGCCAGACGGTATGCTGCCTCCTCGTTTATTGCCAGAATTATCATTTGCCGATAGGCCATTCATGACTCACTTTTCTTACCTTCCTTTTTTCCCGTATATAACAGGATGCTCATGATGACGATGGAGCAGACGAACAGCGAGATGCTTGAAATGATCAGGTAGTTCTCACTCGTCGGCGAAGCGCCATCAGTTACGAACCTTGCGATGAGTTCGGGTGCAGACAGCAGAATCGGCAGTAGTGCAAAGAACCAACGTCTCATGATCAGGGTGACGGCGACTACAATGATGAGTAGTGACAATCCGATGATGAAATTCAAGTTCGGGCTGCCTTCATAGATGACGAATCCCGGATGGGCACGGATCAGGAACTGTCCACCGACCATTCCGGCAAATATGATGATGCCGTATAGAATCGAATAGATATATGTTTTTTTACTGTCCCCAAACTTCAGAATCATCTCTTTCATGACATAGAGCGATCCATAGCCCAGGAACAGAATGACGAGCAGATAATATATGATCATCGAAGTGGATAGCTCGAACTGTCCGCTGATCAGCCTTGGTATGGTGAACAGGCCGAACAGGTAGATGATGAGCTGTGTCCCTTTCTGCTTCAGTCCAGGCTCCAGTGACAGCTCTTCCGATATCGACCGGATATATGACTTCACTGAGCCGCCTGTAACACTGTCGACGCTTTTGCCATGTGCTTCCGCTTCAGTCAGATGATCACGCAATTCCTCCTCCATCTCTTCAATGTCATCGCTGCTTTTGCCCCGGGCCATCAGCTCCACTCTCAGATCCAGCAGAAATTTCTCCGACTTCCTACTCAGCATTTTCAACACTCCTCATCAGATTATTCATTCCTTTATTAAGATAGGTCCATCTGCTTCGAAAAATCTCCAGTTCATGAAGACCACTTTCAGTAATGGAATAGTACTTTCTCTTCGGGCCTCCCGTATCCGATTTCTTCGTCTGCGTACTGACATAGCCTTTCCTGCTCAGCCTCAGCAGCACCGGATATATGCTGCCATCGCTGATTTCCGGAAAATCCTTCTCCTTCAGTTTTTCGAGAATTTCATAGCCATACGTCTCACCCTGGGCAATCAGCCCCAGTATGGCACCATCCAGCAAACCTTTCATCATCTGATCCGATACCGACATAAACTTCCCCCAATCAACTAACTTATAATGTAATATAGTTCATCATAAGGCAGTTGTCAACTATGTTACATAAAAAGATAGTTCGCTGTTCTTTACATGAAGCCACGAGTAATTTCTAGTATTAAGGGAAAAGAAAGATGGAGACTGAATATAAATGGGGGGATCCAATTATGAGCAGCAATCGCGAAGGACTGACAGTTGTCATTGCCGGCGCATCCAGTGGGTTTGGCAAGGAAACCGCAAAGCAGCTTGCTGAAGAGGGCGCCAATGTGGTCATCGGTGCCCGCCGTACCCGACTGATCGAGGAGCTTGCAGACCAGCTCGGTGCATCTGTCATACCTGTAACAATGGATATCAGCAAGGAAGCGGATGTTAAAAAGCTGTATGATACTGCCTTGGACAATTTCGGAAAGATTGACGTGTGGATCAATATGGCCGGCATCGGCCTGATCGGCAACTATACTGAAATACCCGTTGAGGACATGAAGCGCATGCTCGACATCAATGTGCTCGGAACGATGATCGGCAGCCAGTATGCACTGAAGCATTTCAGGCAGCAGAAGAAAGGCACCATCATCAATCTCGGCTCGGTAGCCGCCCAGGTGCCGTTCCCATACTATACAGCCTACAGCGCAAGCAAATACGCCGTGTCATCCCTGAGCTATGCACTGCAGCGGGAAATGGAAGTGGATGGCTATGAGGACATCCACGTCTGCACCGTCCACCCCTGGGCAACGGATACACCATGGTTCGACCATTCGGCCAACTATTCCGGTCACCGCGCCCAGATGAAGCCGATGGACAAGCCGGAAAGTGTCGTCAAAGCGATCATCGGACTGATAGACGAACCTGAGGAAAGCGTGGAAGTCGGCATCAAGACAAAAGGCACCGGCATCTCTGAAAGCCTGCTGCCGGGACTGACCGAGAAATTCAATGCCAATTATGTGAAGAGTGTCATCGAAGATGCACCGGAAGCACCATATACGTCAGGCAGCCTGCATGAACCGATGGAAAGCGGCACTGAAACCTCAGCCGGTATGAAAACTCGGATGAAAGCGGATAAGAAATATAATAACGACTGATACGAAAAACTGCCAGACCTCGTTTTAGGTCTGGCAGCTTTATTTCTAGACAGTCATTTCCTTTGAAATGTTCTCTTTTACCATATCCATGAAATACTGATGGAACACGAGTGAATCCGTCAGCTCCGGATGGAAGGAGATGCCGAGGTGGCGGTCGGAGCGCACAGCAACGATCTTGCCTTCCGCTTCCGAAAGTACTTGTACACCCTCTCCGGCCAAAGCGATATGCGGCGCCCTGATGAATACGGCGAGTGCACGTTCTTCCACGCCCTCGACCGTAAGCTCAGCTTCGAAGCTGTCGACCTGTCTGCCGAAGGAATTCCTCTCTACCGCTATGTCCAGTTTGCCGAGATGCTTCGTCTCTTCACCGACGACCTCACGAGCGAGCAGGATGACGCCGGCGCATGTGCCGAACATCGGCAGTGTGCTCGATCTGAGAACTTCTGTGAAACCGTAGCGGTCCATCAGCCTTCTGATGGCTGTCGATTCCCCACCAGGCAGGATGAGCCCATCAATCTCGGACAGCATCTCCACTTTTTTGACAAGCACCGCTTCCTCACCGCACGCTTCGACCATCCGCTGGTGCTCCCTGAATGCACCCTGTAATGCGAGTATGCCGATTTTCATTACCAGCCACGCTCCTGCATCCTGTCTTCCAGTGACAGCTGGCTGATTTCGAGGCCTTTCATCGCTGTACCGAGCTCCTTGGCGAGCTTGCCGATCAGTTCATAGTCCTGGTAGTGTGTTGTCGCCTCGACGATGGCTTTCGCAAATTTCTCCGGGTTATCGGACTTGAAGACGCCGGATCCGACGAAGACACCATCTGCACCGAGTTCCATCATCAGTGCCGCGTCCTGCGGTGTTGCGACGCCTCCTGCTGCGAAGTTGACGACCGGCAGCTTGCCGAGGGCCTTGATCTCTTTCAGAATCTCATAAGGCGCACCGTGGTTCTTCGCTTCAGTCATCAGCTCGTCATCGCTCATCACAGCAATCTGACGCACCTGCTGATTAACCATTCTCATATGTCTGACCGCTTCAACAATATTGCCGGTACCGGGCTCCCCTTTTGTTCTAAGCATGGACGCGCCTTCTGCGATACGTCGGGCTGCTTCTCCGATATTGCGGCAGCCGCATACGAACGGGACTATGTAGTCGTCCTTCTTGAGGTGGAATACTTCATCGGCAGGCGTCAGCACTTCCGACTCGTCTATGTAGTCGACACCCATTGCTTCAAGTACTCTTGCTTCCGTAATATGTCCGATCCTGCATTTTGCCATGACCGGGATGGATACGGCATTCATTACGTCTTCCACAATCCTCGGGTCACATGCCCTTGCCACACCACCGGCTGCCCGGATGTCGGACGGGACGCGCTCAAGTGCCATGACTGCGACTGCACCGGCTGCTTCAGCCACACGCGCCTGCTCCGCATTGACAACGTCCATGATGACACCGCCCTTCTGCATTTCGGCCATTCCTCTTTTGACTCTCTCTGTACCTGTCTGCTGCATTCAAAACGACTCCTTTATTTTCAGATTATTATATCGTAGTATAGAGATAAATCTGATTACCTGAAAGTATCAGTTTGGAATCATTTAAGGAGGTCAGATTATGCTGATCACACTCGACAGACAATCGGAAACACCGCTTTTCAAACAACTTTATAATGTACTCAAGTCCCAGATACTGGACGGCTCCCTCGACAGTGACGAAAAACTGCCGAGTAAACGCCAGTTGATGACGGACCTGTCCATCAGCCAGACAACCGTCGAACATGCCTATCACCTGCTGCTGGACGAAGATCTGATCTACAGCCGGGAGAAGAGCGGCTTCTACGTCTCCGTCATTGAACAGCTGAAGCAGACGGATCGGCGTATGCAGCCTGAAATCAGACGACCGAAGGAGAAGGAATATGCGCTGCCGCTCGGTACCATCGATACGACACTTGTCCAGAGTGATGTCCTGAAGCAGATTGCCCGGGAAGTCCATGCTGATCCGGAACTGCTCAATAAAGGAGATGACAGCGGGGAAAGGGCTTTGAAGGAACAGCTCAGACAATATCTGCATATCAATCGGGGGGTCACATGCGCAGTGGATCAGATATTCATCGGGCCTTCCACGGAATTTCTGCTCGAGCAGGTACTGTATCTGCTCAAGCATCCGAAAATGACCATTGAGGATCCCGGCTATCCAATCATACGACGCGTGCTCGACCGCCTCGGCAGCGGCATGGACTTCGCACCGGTCCAGGAGGATGGCATCGACATTGATGCCGTTGAAGCGCTCGATAACCCGGTCACCCATGTGACCCCGTCCCACCAATTCCCGAGTGGTGCTGTCATGTCGCTGCAAAAACGCATCCAGCTATTGAATCATGCCAGCACCCGCGGACACTACATCATCGAAGATGACTACGACAGCGAGTTCAGATATACCGGCCGGCCGCTCCCGTCCCTCCAGGGACTCGACCAGAACGACCATACAATCTATATGAGTACATTTTCGAAATCACTCTATCCCTCACTAAGATTATCCTGCATGGTGCTCCCCGCCGCTCTGGCAGAACGCTACTACCAGGAGGCACTCTCCTGCAACGTTCCCAGGCAGATGCAGCATATAGTGGCACAGTTTATGGCTGAGGGCTATCTGAACCGCCATATCAACCGGATGCGCAAGATGTACAGGAAGAAGATGGCGGATGTTACACAATGGCTCAGAGCGGCCCACAGCGTGGAAATATACGGTGAGCATACCGGCATGCACTTCATGCTCAGAATACCTGGAACAGACCTTCAGGAACTTGCCAGAAAGCATGGCCTGGTTCCTGGTAATATCTACGCCAATAATGGGGATCTCCGAGATACTGTCGTCATTGGTATCGGGGAGAAGGAAGTGGAGGAGATAAGGCAGATTCTCGATGCTTTCCTTGAAGATGCACCAATAACAAGAGGATGACCATTTCAAGGCATAAAAAAAAGACATGGATGTTTCCATGTCTTTTGAGTGGGCCTAAGTGGACTCGAACCACCGACCTCACGCTTATCAGGCGTGCGCTCTAACCAGCTGAGCTATAGGCCCAAGATTATGTATTAAAATAAAAAAAGTGGAGACTAGCGGGATCGAACCGCTGACCTCCTGCGTGCAAAGCAGGCGCTCTCCCAGCTGAGCTAAGCCCCCATCATAAGATGAAAATTAAAAACAAGAGTCGGGAAGACAGGATTCGAACCTGCGACCCCTTGGTCCCAAACCAAGTGCTCTACCAAGCTGAGCTACTTCCCGTGAATTACTGAGCGCGCCCGAGAGGAGTCGAACCCCTAACCTCTTGATCCGTAGTCAAACGCTCTATCCAATTGAGCTACGGGCGCATGAAAAAAAATAAAAACGGTATCCACCGCTTAAAATAATAATGGAGCGGAAGACGGGATTCGAACCCGCGACCCCCACCTTGGCAAGGTGATGTTCTACCACTGAACTACTTCCGCGTCTTATGAAATTAAAATATGGTGCGGGTGAAGGGACTCGAACCCCCACGCCGATTAAGGCACTAGATCCTGATTCTAGCGCGTCTGCCAATTCCGCCACACCCGCATATGTTAATTCGGAGGATTTATCCTCTGATGATTTCTGTTGTTCCGTCAACTGGCTTCCGATTTGAATCAGATGGTGCCGGCCAGAGGAATCGAACCCCCAACCTACTGATTACAAGTCAGTTGCTCTGCCAATTGAGCTAGACCGGCTGAATCACCAAGTTTATGAATGGTGGAGAATGACGGGTTCGAACCGCCGACCCTCTGCTTGTAAGGCAGATGCTCTCCCAGCTGAGCTAATTCTCCTGAGATGGTTGAGTTGGTTAACAACGACTGTTTTATATAATACTACATTTCAGCATAAAGTCAACAAATTTCATGATTTTAAAATGGAAATAATACACCGGAGCGCGTTGCCCGGTGTATTATTAAATATAATGATTATTTTTGCCTCATATAAGGGAAGAGCAGTACGTCACGGATGGACGCAGAGTCGGTCAGCAGCATGATGAGACGATCGATTCCGATACCCAGTCCACCTGTTGGCGGCATACCGTATTCGAGTGATTCGAGGAAGTCCTCGTCCATTTCATGAGCTTCGTCATTACCCGCTTCCTTCTCGGCAACCTGTGCTTCGAAACGCTTCCTCTGATCGATCGGATCATTCAGCTCCGTGAAGGCATTGGCATGCTCGCGGCCCACGATGAACAGTTCGAAGCGGTCCGTGAACCTCGGGTCTTCCGGATTCTGTTTCGCGAGTGGAGAGATTTCAATCGGATGACCGAAGATGAACGTCGGCTGGATGAGTGTCTCCTCGACCTTCTGCTCGAAGAATTCATTCAGAATATGTCCGTATTTCATCGTTTCTTTCACTTCGATGCCATGTTCTTTGGCAAGCTCGTGTGCTTCCGCGTCGGATTTGACTGCATAGAAGTCGACACCAGTCTGCTCCTTGACTGCATCCACCATGTGCACGCGTTTCCACTGCGGCGTCAGATCAATTTCTTCTCCGCCATACTCGATGACTGTCGTACCATTGACGTGCTTGGCGATGTGCGCCACCATCTCTTCAGTCAGGTCCATGATGTCATGGAAGTCTGCATAGGCTTCATAGAGCTCGATCATTGTAAATTCAGGGTTGTGACGTGTGGATACACCTTCATTTCTGAATACACGGCCGATTTCATAGACCTTCTCCATTCCGCCGACAATCAGACGCTTCAAGTGCAGCTCGATCGCAATACGCATAAAGAGCTCCATATCGAGTGCATTATGGTGCGTCACAAATGGACGCGCCTGTGCGCCGCCTGCAATGGTATGCATCATCGGTGTCTCCACTTCAAGGAATCCACGCTGATTCAGATAATTGCGCATCTCCTGGATGATCCGGCTGCGCTTGATGAATGTATCCTTGGAGCCTTCACTTGTAATCAGATCGAGATAGCGTTTGCGATAGCGCTCCTCCACGTCCTTCAGACCGTGATACTTATCCGGTAGTGGGCGCAATGCTTTCGTCAGCAGCGTAAATTCCTTTGCCTTGATGGAAAGCTCTCCAGTATTGGTCTTGAACATGACACCTCTGACACCGACGATGTCCCCGAGATCCGCCTGGTTCCATACATCGAATGCCGCGTCACCGACCTGGTCCTTGCGTACATACAGCTGGATCTGTCCTTTTATATCCTGGATATGTGCAAATCCCGCCTTGCCTTTACCACGTTTCGTCATCAGACGACCCGCGATGACTGTCTCGGATTCCGCTTCCTTGTCTGCAAGTTCCTCTTTGGAAAATGCATCCCACGTCTCTTTCAATGCGTCCGTGTAGGATGTACGTTCAAATTTCTCGCCGAACGGATCGATGCCGAGATCGATGAGCTGCTGCATTTTTTCTCTTCTGACTGCTATCTGGTCATTTATTTCTTCACTCAATGATTTTCTCTCCTATACTATCTGTTGTTTTTCAAGTTCATCCCTTACCACCTGGTGAGACATCCGTCTCTCAACTGTTCGTTTTTCCTGCCTCAAGCTCCTGTCTGAGCGTTTCGATTGTCCTGCCGAATCCCGGATGCACGACATCTCCCGCAATTTCTGCAAGCGGCTCAAGCACAAAAGCACGCTTGTGCATTTCTGTATGAGGAATATTCAGTTCATCCAGGGACAGCTCCAGATCCTCATAGAGCAGTATGTCTATATCAATTATACGCGGTCCCCATATTTCCTTCCGGACACGCCCCATGTCGTGTTCGACAGAGAGGACAACTTCAAGGAGGTCAAGGGGAGAAACGCGTGTTTCAACCATGATGCACATATTCATGAAATCCGGCTGGTCTGTTTTTCCGTATGGTGCTGTCTCAAGGATGGATGAGCGTCTGACCACTTCGATGGATGCATGGTCTTCAAGCTTGTGTATGGCAGATTCGAGGTTCTCCCTGCGATCTCCCAGGTTACTTCCAAGTCCCAAATATACAACCGCCATTAATCTTCCCGCTTTCTATTCAATGTAATACTGACGTTATCATAATTACCCTCTATCGGAGGATTTATTTTAGTGATGGTCACTTCTGTCCCTACTATTTTATCATACTGGTCAAACAGCGCCATCGATACCTTTTCTGCAAGATGTTCGATCAGATCGACCGGCTCCCCTTTGATGATCTTCTCGATCATCTGGTACGCTTCGCCGTAATGGACAGTCTCGGTCAGGTTGTCGGTCCTGGAGGCAGCGGACAGGTCCAGATACATGACGACGTCGGTAATGAAAAACTGTCCGAGCGTACGTTCCGCCTCAAGGACGCCATGATATGCATATGTTTTGATGCCATTGATTCTGATATTATCCATCGAACCCCTCCTTGAGCTTCATATAGGCGTCAGCGAGCCTGCGGTTGAGGGCCACATTATGCACGCGGACCGCACTGATGCCCTTGTCGATGCCATAGATGGTCGTGGCGGCTGTCGCCTCATCCCGCTCCGTGGCCGTGGTTTCCTGTCCGATCAGTTCCTTGATCATGCGCTTCCGGCTTGTTGCGAGCAGCACCGGGAAACCTGTTGCCACAAGTTCTTCCAGACGGTGCATCACCTCAATCTCCTCGCTGCGCGATTTGACGAAACCGATGCCCGGATCGAGCCATATATTCTCACGGGGAACGCCGTGGGACTCCGCAAGTTTCACCGAGGCCATCAGCTCTTCAATCATTTCCGGAACGACATCCAAGTATGTAGCATGCGTATTGTTGTGCATCAGGAATATCGGCACATTACAGTCACTCGCCACATCAAGAATCGTTTCGTCATATGTTCCACGCCACTGGTCGTTGATCATCGTTGCGCCTGCTTCCACTGCCCGCCTTGCCACTGCGCCACGGAAAGTGTCGACTGAAATATCCGGACCGATATTGCGGATTGCTTCGATGACAGGAACGACCCGGCTGATCTCCTCCTCTGTACTGACCTCACTATGGCCCGGACGTGTGGAATAGCCGCCGACATCGATGATATCCGCGCCCTCCCGGGCCATCTGCTCTGCCTGCGCCACTGCATCTTCCACAGTATGGTATCTGCCGCCATCACTGAAAGAATCCGGTGTCACATTCAGTATGCCCATGATCTGAAGTCGCTTCATACTATCCCTCTATTCCATAAGAATAGCAATATTATAACATGTATGGACAACGAAGCATAAGTCTCCACCACGGAAAATAAAAAACCATATCCCCCGGGGGATATGGTTGTGCGCAGGCTATCAGCCTTCAAAGTTGAATAATGGTGTGGACAGGTAGCGCTCGCCATTGGACGGCAGTACTGTGACGACACTCTTGCCTTTGCCGAGCTGCTTCGCCACTTCAAGGCTCGCCTTCACTGCTGCGCCGGAAGAGATGCCACCGAGGATGCCTTCCTTCGCTGCCAGTTCACGTGCCCATTCCATCGCGACTTCATTGCCGATCTGGATGACTTCATCATATATTTCCGTGTTGAGGATCTTTGGTACAAAACCTGCGCCAAGCCCCTGCAGTTTATGCGGTCCCGGCTTCCCGCCACTCAGAACAGGAGAGTCTTCAGGCTCCACTGCATAGATCCTGATATCCGGATATTTGTCTTTGAGCACCTTGCCGGCACCTGAGATGGTGCCGCCTGTACCGATGCCGGCAACAAACGCCGCAACATCCAGTCCTTCGGTCTGCTCGACAAGTTCCGGTCCTGTTGTGTTTTCATGGATTTCAGGGTTCGCCATGTTTTCAAACTGCTGCGGCATGAAATAGCCGTGCTTCTCGGCAAGCTCTTCCGCTTTCCCGATTGCCCCCTTCATGCCTTCGGCACCCGGTGTCAGAATCAGTTCTGCACCATATGCCTTGAGCAGGTTGCGTCGTTCCTTACTCATCGTATCTGGCATGACGAGTACAGTTCTGTAGCCTTTGCTTGCTGCAACCATCGCCAGCCCGATGCCGGTATTGCCGCTTGTCGGCTCGATGATTGTCGTATCTGCGTCGAGGACACCTTCTTTTTCAGCGCGTTCGATCATGGACAGTGCAATGCGGTCCTTGACCGAGCTTCCGGGATTCATGAATTCCAACTTTACGTAAATGTCTGCCATGCTGTCGTCTGTCAGGTTATTAAGCTTCACAAGTGGCGTGTTGCCAATCACTTCTGTAATGCTATTATAAAGTTTGCTCATAACAGTCTCCTTTATCCCTACTTATTTACTATGGAAAATATACCATTTCCATTGTCAGAAATCAATTCTAATGGGTGATGAGCTCCTGCAGTTCTTCCTTCTCGATCCAGACTTTGTTGCGGCAGAAGTGGCAGTCCGCTTCGGCGCCGCCATCTTCCTGGATCATGGAAATGATTTCAGACGGGTCAAGTGATGCGATGGCGTTCAGGAAGCGGTCCTTGGAACAGCTGCATTCGAACTGGACCGGCATTTCATCAAGTGATCTCCAGTTCTCCTCGCCGATAGCCTCATTGATGATCTCTTCGGGCGTGAGACCCTGGTCGATCAGTTTCGATACAGGTGTCATCTCTTTTGCACGTCTATCAAGAAATTCGACCGTTTCGTCACTGGCACCTGGCAGCACCTGGATGATGAAGCCGCCTGCCGCCTTGATCGAATTGTCCGGGTTCACCAGCACACCCAGTGCCACGATGGATGGCACCTGCTCACTGGCATAGAAATAGTAGGAGAAGTCTTCACCCAGTTCGCCGGATACGATCTCCGTCGAACCTGTAAAGTGCTCCTTCAGACCGATATCCTTGGCCACATTCAGGAAGCCATCTGTACCGACTGCACGTCTGACATCAAGTTTGCCGATATCATTGAGTGGAAAATGGACATGCGGATTGCTCAAGTACCCACGGACGTTCCCTTTGGCGTCGCTGTCCACAACAATTGCACCAATCGGGCCCCCACCTTGTATGGTGATGGTCACCTTCTCTTCATTTTTAAGCATTGCACCCATCATGAGACCTGCTGTCATGGAGCGGCCGAGTGCTGCGGCCGCTGTCGGATAAGCGCCGTGCCTTCTTACTGCTTCGTTTACTGTATCTGTTGTATCAACAGAAAAAATACGAATTTCATCATTCATTCCAATTCCTCTGATCATGCGATCCACTGGAATTCCTCCTTATAAATGACCAAAAGTCGCCCAGGAGGGCGACTTGGCATCAGTTTCTTCGGTTATCTTCTTCCCATCGCTGTTCTCTTTCTCTCTGTTCATCAAGTGATGGGCTTTCCTGCGGGTAGTTACGCTGTTCAACCGGCTGTTCACCAGGTTCAGCGAAACGGGATGTTTCTTCTTTTTCTGCTTCTTCTTCAGCTGGGTCTTCTTCAGAACGCTTTTTCAGCTCTTCTTTAGCTTCTTCATAGGATGGACCAATCTTGTCGTCCTCTACATGACTATCGTCATAATTGCGTTCAGGCAATTTGCCATTGTAGAAGAGCCCTTCGATCTGTTCACGGTCCAGCGTCTCTACTTCAAGCAGTGTTTCTGCAATCAGGTTGAGCTGTTCCTGGTGTTCAGTCAGAATCTGGCGGCAGCGTTCATACTGCGTCTTGATGATATTCTGCATTTCCTGGTCGATTTCATAGGCAATGCTGTCGGAATAGTTCGGGTCGGACTGCATGTCCTTCCCAAGGAACACCTGTCCATTGGAATCACCAAACTGCAATGGCCCAAGCTTTTCGCTCATACCATATTCCGTCACCATGCTGCGTGCAATGCCTGTGGACCTCTGGAAGTCATTGTGGGCCCCTGTGGAAACTTCACCGAATGTAATTTCCTCGGATACACGGCCACCAAGAAGGCCGACGATCTTGTCTTCGAGTTCCGGCTTCGTCATGAAGTAGCGGTCCTCTTTCGGGAGCATTACTGCATATCCACCAGCCTGGCCACGAGGGACAATCGTCACCTTATGGACCATATCTGCATCATCCAGCACCATGCCGATGATGGTGTGGCCTGCTTCGTGGTATGCCACGATATTGCGCTCTTTCTTCGAAATGACGCGGCTCTTCTTCGCTGGACCGGCAATGACCCTGTCCGTCGCTTCGTCCACATCACGCATATCAATCTTCGACTTTTCCTGTCTGGCAGCAACAAGTGCCGCTTCATTCAGCAGATTCTCAAGATCTGCACCCGAGAAGCCTGGTGTTCTGGCGGCGAGTGCACCCAGATCCACTGTATCATCGAGCGGCTTGTTCTTGGCGTGTACTCTGAGTACCGCTTCACGTCCTTTGACATCCGGACGGCCAACTGGAATCTGTCTGTCGAAACGACCTGGGCGCAGGAGCGCCGGGTCAAGGATGTCCGGTCTGTTTGTCGCTGCAATCATGATGATGCCTTCGTTCTCTCCGAAACCATCCATTTCAACAAGCAGCTGGTTCAGTGTCTGCTCACGCTCATCATGACCGCCGCCGACGCCTGCGCCACGCTGGCGTCCAACCGCATCAATCTCATCAATGAAGATGATGCACGGTGCGTTCTTCTTGGCATTCTCAAACAGGTCACGTACACGGGAGGCACCGACACCAACGAACATCTCTACAAAGTCGGAACCACTGATTGAGAAGAATGGTACACCTGCTTCTCCAGCGACCGCTTTTGCGATCAATGTCTTACCTGTACCCGGCGGGCCGACAAGCAGCACACCTTTAGGGATTTTTGCACCGATGCGGTCGAAACGGCGCGGGTCTTTCAGGAAGTCGACCACTTCGACGAGTTCCTGCTTCTCTTCGTCCGCACCTGCAACATCTTCGAAGCGGACTTTCTTCTTGCTCTGGTCATAGAGCTTCGCCTTGCTCTTACCAAAGTTCATGACGCGGCCGCCACCGCCACCGCCGCCCTGTGCCTGACTCATCAGGAACAGGAAGAGGAACAGGATGAGCAGCAATGGAATGAACGTGAACAGCATGCTCGTCCAAGGACTCTGCTCTTCAGCAGGTTCGATCGAGAAGTTCAGTCCTTCCTGGGCTCTTGCTGTATCAAGAATCTGATCGAGGTCTTCGGTGCTGTTGTATGGAATCACGGAAGTAAAGGATTCCTGTTCGTTCTGTCCAGCCAGACGTCCTTCAACGAGATAGACGTTCTGCTCCGGCTGTATCATCAGTTCTTCTATGTTACCGGCATCCAGTTCCTCGAGGAATTCACCATACTGGAGCTCCTCTTCAAGAGCTGAATTGCCATTGAAACTTTGAAATATACCAAACATGATGACTGATAGGATGAGTATCAGCAAAATGTTACGGCCTACATTCTTAGGCATCCGTAAACCTCCATTTCTAATACGACTAAGAGAAATAATACCATATTTTCACAAGGTTATTCCACTGTTTTGCCTTACTGGTAGAGCTCAGGCTTCAATAGTCCGATATATGGCAGGTTACGATATTTTTCATCAAAATCCAGTCCATATCCGACAACAAAACCATCGGGTATTTCCGTTCCTACGTACTTCACGTCAACTTCAAGTTCTCTGTTTATCGGCTTATCCAGCAGTGTCACTATTTCCAATGAAGCTGCGTTCCTGTATTGAATCAGATCGACGATCGAATTCAATGTTGTGCCGGTCTCTATGATGTCTTCCACTACAAGCACATGGCGGCCATCCACTGAAGTGGAAAGGTCTTTCAGAATTTTCACTTCACCGGAAGATTTTGTTCCGACATAGCTTGAAACATCCATGAAATCTATTTCCAGATGCGTATCTATGTACTTGATCAGGTCTCCCATGAACATGACGGAACCTTTCAGAAGGCCGACCAGTATCGGTGTCTTCCCTTCATAGTCTTCAGTGATCTTTCTGCCGAGCCGTTCTGCTATTTTCTGAATATCCTCTTCAGAAAGCACAATCTCGCTAATGTCATTTCTCAGGCCCATTCGTAAACTCCTTTTCAATAATTAATCGACGGTTCTTTTCCTTGCTATCCATTATATTATAAATTTCACCCAGTGCAATAATTTGACGATTTTTATCCACGACAACAGGCATCGTGCCACGCTCATCCGCTGGTATCTTATTGTCGATGAAGATGCGTGACAGCTTCTTTGTACCTACGCCGGGGATGTACATGCGATCCCCCTCAGCCCTGGTCCTGACTGTCATTGGATAGCATTCCGCGTCCAGGCGGGATGTTATCGTATAGCCATTGAAGCGGTAGATGCCGTCGCCACCCATCTGCAGCATCTCCATCTTCTCATCCTGACCCTGCTTCTTCACGATACGGTCATATGAGATGATGATCCTGGTATGATCCATCTCAAAAGATGCATTCGAAATATCAGACCAGATGGCATCCATGATGGCATCGATATGACGGCGTCTCGGTGCATCGCCATGCTGCGCCAGCCAGGCTTTCAGTATATAGAATCTGACGATGCGCTTTTCCCTGTTGAAGGCATGCCGGTCGATGTTTTTCTCATGATGTGCCAAAAAGGCAGCCGCCCTGGCTTTCAATATGTCATCGACATCGCTCATGTCCTGCTTTACACGGAGCAGCTGATGCGCCTGCAGGTGCGCGCTCTCCCTGATCGGCGGCATGAGCCGGTGGCGGATATAGTTCCTTGTGTAGTCGGTCCCGCTGTTCGTTTCATCCTCGAAATAGTGGACATCGTGCGCTCTGGCATAGCCTGCAATCTCTGCGCGTCCGATATCGATCATGGGGCGGACGATCGTGTATCCGGGCATATGCCTTTCTGCCGGAATCCCCATTTCTCCAGGCAGATGCCGTCCAGTAAGAACGGCATGGAGTATGGTTTCATACTGGTCATCCAGATGATGTGCAGTGAGCAGCATTGATGCACCGTGCCTGGCCATCATCTCATCAAAGAAATGATAGCGTGCTTCCCGTGCGCTTTCCTGGCTGAACGTACCAGGCGGGATATCAAGCACCACCATTTCGCACACACGGCCGTCCTGCTGCGCCATTTCCATGATGTATGCCGCCTCGTCGACCGAAGCCGCCCGCTGCCCATGATTCACATGGAGCAGAATGAGTGACCCATAACTCTCTCTATATACCGTATTCAGCAGGTTGTACAGGACCATGGAATCCATTCCGCCCGAAATTGCGAGCGCAATCTTTTCCTCTCGCCCCCAGGGGGTGAAGAGTTCCATACTATCATCCTTCTCGGAAAATAAAATAAGACGATTACTGGAATCGTCTGTATGTTTATTTATCTTTTACCTCTTCCACCACGACGTGATTCGGCCTGTCTCTTGATTGTCGACATGCGGTCTTCGCTGTCTTTCAGGAAGCTTGAAAGTTTCTTTTCAAAGTCTTCCGGAGACGGATCTTTACGTGGTTTCGGCTTAGGTTTTTGATCTTTGGCTTTTTTGATGGACAGACTGATTTTACCGTCATCCCCAACGGTCAGGACCTTAACTTCTACTTCTTCTCCTACACTAAGGTGCTCATTGATATCCTCTACATACTGATCTGCAACCTCACTGATGTGAACGAGCCCTGTCTTTCCTCCCGGAAGTTCTACGAACGCTCCGAAATTCTTGATACCGGTGACTTTCCCTTTTACTTTACTGCCCACTTCGACTGACATCTTAATATATTATCCTCCCAATTATCAT
This sequence comes from Salinicoccus sp. ID82-1, assembly GCF_021991715.1. NCBI lineage: Bacteria > Bacillati > Bacillota > Bacilli > Caryophanales > Staphylococcaceae > Salinicoccus > Salinicoccus sp. ID82-1. Next base: position 26,911 of record NZ_JAGFLY010000002.1, on the reverse strand, counting down.
TTAATCTTTCTTTATCATATCACTAAAAAGAAAAATAATCATTACATATTGCAATGATTATTCCTCGTTTTCATTTTTTTCAGGCTTCTCTTCCTGTTCTTCCGATTCAGCAAGATTGAACACAATTTCGCCTTCTTCGGAGAGGAAGAATTCGCTTCTTGCAATTCGTGTAATATAGTTATCGTCGTTCAATTGTTTGATCTGCTGTTCCAGATCTTTCGCTTCATCCACACGCTCATCCAGTACAACCTGCGCCTGGACCAGTTCTTCATGAAGGAGCTGATTCTGGTTCTTCTGATTAAAAGCAACAATGAGCAGAATACCCACTATTACCAGCAGCATGCTGCCGAACAGCAGCGTCCGTTTCTTCGCTGCACGATTTTCGTTCTGTTTTGTCTTCTTTTCCTTTTCGCGTCTGCTAGTGTAATTATTGATGACCTTGACTACCTTGCTCACGGCTCCACACCTTCAATCTGTCCGTTGTCTATCTATAAAATACACCATACACACGCTGTTTGCTAGAGAAAACTGGTATCCTTTTCAATTTTCTGTTCTTTTACCACTTTGTACATCCGGTCTGCGTCCTCCTTGCGCGCATGCGCCCCGAGCTGCAGAACTTCAAGCGTCACAATCTTTCTGCCGAATTCAATCTCCACGATGTCGCCGACAGACAGTTCCGTCCCTGCTTTTGCGACTCTGTCATTGACCTTCACCCGACCATCATCACTGATCTCCTTGGCGAGTGTCCGTCTTTTGATTACTCTGGACACTTTAAGAAATTTATCAAGTCTCATCGTTTTGCCCCCTCTCCTTCAGAATATCCTCCAATGGCTTCCCTTCATGGATAGTCTCCTTCATCCATTCAAGCACAATGCTGCCATAGGATTTTTCGTACTTTATCTTTTCCTTCTTGCCCTCTTTCACCTTCGCCTCGGACCATACACGGTCCAGGTCGTCAAGCGTTTCAACAGAGGCATCGCCAAATACATGCGGGTGGCGTCTGATGACTTTCGCCGTCACACTGTCCAGTACATCGAAGAAGTCGAAGTATCCATCCTTCTTGCCGATGGCACTGTGAAGGGCGACCTGCAGCAGAATATCGCCAAGCTCCTCGACGATTCCTTCATCATCCTGCCTCTCGATGGCTTCGATCACTTCATACGTCTCTTCGAGCAGATAGCGTTCAAGCGATTCATGCGTCTGCACCTTGTCCCACGGACAGCCATTCTCGCCGACGAGCGTATCGAATACTTCCGTCATATGATGGATGTCGCGCTGTGACAGCCGTGCATCTTCAACTTTCGGAATATAGAGGCAGAGCAGATTGCTCTGGATGTCCAGATGATCGATTTCATGCAGTGGTCGGCTTATGACCTGCTCATGGGTGCTGCCGGCAGCATCGACAATCTTCACCTGTGTCTCCGCGGGATAGTATTCGAGCAGTGACAGTTTGACTTCGCCGAGACTGTACTGGTCATATACCTGTGTAATCAGAGTGTGCTGATGGTGGTCGAGGTCCCGCGTCTTGAATGCCATGCCGTCAAGCACCTGGAACCCTTCATTTACAGGAACTTTCACCGCTGAAATGACTGCATCGATAAAGCTCTGGCCGCCGGATACCGATACTTCCAGTCCACCCTGTTTCTCTTGTTCGAGCAGAAGCTCGGTCGTCGTTTCATAGAATAGCGGGTGCCCCGGCACCGCATAGACCACATCCTCATGTTCTGCTGCTGCTACGAGGCTGTCGACGATTGCTTGATACGTGCCTTCGAATGTTTCATTCTGCTCATATATATGATCCAGATTGACCAGTTCAGCACCTTTCTCCTTCAAGGCTGATACAGCCGGATGATCCTCGGTGCGCAAATGGATGCGGTCCGCCTGTTCAAGGCGCCGCCATACACCAAGCGGCATCTGATCCAGGTCCGAACTTCCAAGTCCGATCACTTCTATACGCTTCATAGCACTTCCTCCATTCTACTGTTCTGTACCGCTTCAAGAATAGTGACAAGCTGATTGATATCCTTGTTCCGGATCGTTATCAGCATTTCACCGTCCTGTACGGATATTTTCATGATGCGACCATAGTCCTGTGTATCGTTGAACAGCTTCTCACCATCGATCTGCCCGGTTGCTTTCCTTGAAACCTGCAGATAGAAGTTACGACTGTCCTCTTTGACGTGGTAGATGCCGAACATCAGTGAGAAGACTTTGATACGGACAAGCTGGAGCAGACGCTCCACTTCGATCGGGTACTCCCCGAAACGGTCCAGCAGCTCGTCCTGGATATCATGGATGACATCGATCGACTCCGCCTTCCTAAGCCGCTTGTATATGTCGATCTTCGACTGCTCATGCGAAATATAGGATGCAGGGATATACGCATCAACCGTAATATCAATCGGTATATTGACCGGTTCCGGCTCAGGTTCAAGCCCCTGCTTCTCCTTGACTGCCGTCTCGAGCATTTCGGAATAGAGCTCGTAACCGACCGAATCGATGAACCCGGACTGGTGCTTGCCGAGCAGATTGCCGGCGCCACGGATGTTGAGATCCCGCATCGCAATCTTGAAGCCGCTGCCGAGTTCCGTATATTCCTTGATTGCCTCAAGACGCTTTTCTGCCACTTCGGTCAGCACCTTGTCCGGCTGGTGGAAGAGGTAGGCGTAGCTGATGCGGTTGCTCCGTCCGACACGGCCGCGCAGCTGGTACAGCTGGCTCAGCCCGAAACGGTCGGCATCCTCGATGATCAGCGTGTTGGCATTCGGCACGTCGACGCCCGTCTCGATGATGGTCGTCGTCACCAGCACATCATACTCGCCATTGACGAAAGCAAGCATCGTCTCCTCAATCTCCTTCTCATTCATCTTGGCATGCATGACGCCCACTTCGGCATCCGGCACCATTGCTTCGACATGCGCCTTCTTCTGATAGATCGTATCCACCCGGTTGTGCAGATAGAAGACCTGCCCATCGCGTGCCAGCTCCCGCTCTATCGCTTCGCGCACGAAATCACCCTGGTACTCGAGCACATACGTCTGCACCGGGAAACGGTTCTCAGGCGGTGTCTCGATGACGGAGAGATCCCTGACACCGGATAGACTCATATGGAGTGTCCTCGGAATCGGCGTCGCCGTCAGAGTCAGCACATCCACATTCGTCTTCAGCTGCTTGATCTTCTCCTTGTGTCTGACACCAAAGCGCTGCTCTTCATCGATGATCAGCATGCCGAGATCCTTGAACTCGATATCTTTTGCCAGCACCTTGTGCGTACCGACCACGATGTCGACCGTGCCCTTCTTCAAACCTTCCTTCGTCTTCTTCAGCTGGCCTGCTGTTCTGAAACGGCTCATCATATCGACGTTGACAGGAAAGTCCTCAATCCGCTCGATCAGGCTTTCATAGTGCTGGGCTGCAAGTATGGTCGTCGGCACGAGGAAAGCCACCTGCTTGCCATCCTGTACAGCCTTGAAGGCAGCCCGTATGGCCACTTCCGTCTTGCCGTACCCCACATCACCGCAGAGCAGCCGGTCCATCGGCTGCAGGGATTCCATATCCTTCTTGATCTCGCCGACCGAAGCCACCTGGTCGGCCGTTGGTTCATAAGGGAACCGCTCCTCGAATGAAGCCTGCATGTCCGTATCCATTGAAAATGCAAACCCTTCGGCCTGGCTTCTCTCCTGATACAGCTTGATCAGTTCATCCGCAATTTCATTGACGTTGGCTTCCACTTTCGCCTTCGTCTTCTTCCAGTCGGTGCCGCCAAGCTTATGCATCTTCGGCTGGCCATCATCACTCGCAACATACTTCTGCACAAGGTTCATCTGATCGACCGGAATATAGAGCTGGTCGGTCCCCTTATACTGCAGTTTCATATAGTCATTGTGTATGCCGCTGATTTCAAGCGTTTCGATGCCGAGGTAGCGGCCGACACCGTGGTGCACATGGACGACGTAGTCGCCGACATTGAGCTCCTGGTATGACTTGATCTTTTCTGCATTTGAGATTTTGCGGGCCCGCTTCTTCTTGCGTGATGTCTTGTTGTACAGCTCTTTCGAGCCGAGGACGGCCACTTTCATGAAGGGCAGAATGAAGCCTTTCGACAGCACACCCTTCGTCAGGACAATACCTGAATCCACCGGGATTTCTTCAATGTAGCTCGGAATCTTCAGATCTTCGAGCAGCTGACGGGTCTTGTCGATCTCATCATCATCCCTCAGCACCAGATTGATCATGTATTCATCATTCAGCATCCTGTTGAGATTCGAGGCAAGAATATCATATTGCCCATAATAGACTTCCGTCGGCCGGACAGATATCTTTACGATATGGCCGATCTCGACCGGCATGCTTTTTGTAAACAGGTTGAAGTAGGTGCTGCCTTTAAGCGACAGCAGACGTTCATACTGGCCCTCGAGGAAGTTGCCCCCGCCCTTGAACATGCGGCCGGCTTCAACCATCGATTCATAGTAGCTACTGACCGAATTGAACTCCGATTCGTAGGCTGCAGCCATATTCTTCACTTCGTCGACGATGACACGGTGGTCGTCAGTAATATAGTCGATGATCGATATGCCCCGGTCGGTGAGCAGCCGGCTGTAGTGGACCAGATGATTGAATGTCTGATCGGGATGGGTGACCGTGTCATAGTATTCATCCAGCGCCTCCTGTGATGTCTGGTCGAGATGCGGTCTTGTGTCCTGGTACATCTGTTCGATCTTACCGAGCAGCTTTTCACGCTCATCCCGTTCAATAATGTATTCGGCATGCGGCTTCATTTGGACGGCATCGATATTCTCGATGGAACGCTGGGTTTCGGGATCGATCGATCTCAGTGAATCCACTTCGTCATCAAACAGCTCGATCCGGATGAGCTGTTCGGACATATAGACGTCTATGATGTCTCCTCGGACCGCAAATTCTCCAAAGTGCACCGCCTGGTTCATCCTTCTATAGCCGAGGCTCACCAGATCTTCGATGAACTGGTCATATTCGAGGATGCTGCCGACTTCTATCGTCTTTTCAAAACCGAGCAGCTTGTCTTTCGGCATCATCGGTTTCAGCAGCGCATGAACCGGTACGACAAATAGCCCTGGTTCATTATGCGCCAGAGCAAAGAGGCTGCTCATCCGCGATTTCATGAATTCAGGACTCTGTTTGGCATGGTTCTCAATCATAATATCTCCAACCGGGAACGTATGGACATTATCCATCATGTCCATCAGAGGCGCAGCCAGTTTCTCCATCTGGTGGTTGTTCTGCACAAATAGAACAACCGGACGTCCTTCAGACTGCACCAGTTCATATAGCAGAGCCGGCTTGAAGTCATCATTGATGCCCGTGACCATCATGTTCAGATCATCTTTATGATTGGCGACTTCAAGAAAACGTTCATCATTCTGTATTCTTTTTGAAACTTTCTCATTCATCTACATCACCGTTATATTCCGTCATCACTTCTTCGAACGGCTCCGTCAGAAACGCAGTCGAGGCTTCGGAAGAACGTGTGACCACTTTTTCAATTACAGGCTGTTCACTTCTAGTAAATCTGCCGAGGACATAGCCGGGAATCGAGCCGCCAGGTGCCGGGCGGTCGATGCCGATCCTGACCCTTTTATACTTCTCGGTACCCAGATGCTGATTGAGCGACTTGATGCCGTTATGACCCCCGCCACTCCCCTTCTTACGAAGACGCAGTCTGCCTACAGGAAGATCCAGATCATCATATAGGACAAGGATGTCATCAACATCGATCTTGTAGTAGTCGAGGAGTGGACGTACACCTTCACCACTCAGATTCATGAAAGTCTCGGGCTTTACGAGCATCACTCTTTGACCTTTGTAGTAGCCTACACCGAAAAGACATTTGAATTTTCTGCTGGATAATTCGATGCCGAGCGCGTCCGCCATATGGTCGATCACCATGAAGCCGATATTATGCCTCGTATAGTCATACTTCTTCCCTGGATTTCCAAGTCCAATCACACATTTCATTTCATCACCTCATACAACGTTAAAAAAGGCGATGGGAAATCCACCGCCATGATCATGCTTATATTACGCTTCGTCTTTGTTATCTTCGTCGGAAGATTCTTCAGATCCTTCTGCTGCTTCTTCAGATCCTTCAGTTTCTTCACCTTCAGTTTCAGCGCCCTCTTCCTCTTCAGGCTCTTCTTCGAGCTGAGGTGGAACGATTGAAACGATTGCTTCTTCATCTTCATTCTCGATTGTGAAATTGCCTTTGGAACGGATGTCGGATACGTAGAGTGTATCGCCGATCTGCATTTCCTCAACATTGACCTGGATGGATTCCGGAATGTTGTCCGGTGTTGCTGTAACGGAAACTTCGAAGATCGGGTGTTCAACTATACCACCTTCAGCTACACCAGCTGCTTCTCCAACTGTTTCGATTGCTACATCCACTGTAACTTCGGACTTCATGTTGATTGCTACGAAGTCGATGTGTGTGATCTGGTTCTTGAGGGAGTCAGCCTGGTACTCGGTTACCATTACTTTAACCGGTTTACCGGAAACATCAAGATCGATGACACCGTTACGTCCCACTTCACGGATGACTTTGATGAATTCGTTCTCGTCTACAGCGACTGGAGTGTTGTCCACTTCATAGCCGTATACAACAGCAGGAATCTTGCCCGCTGCGCGCAGTTCAGTTACTTCTGAACGCTTTGCTTTGCCTTCTCTATTCGTTGAGGCCAATTTTGCCATGGTATATTTCCACCTTTCATTTACAGACAGTTTTGCATTACTTCATTTAACACATAGCCATGCATAATAATAGCATACTACCCGTGTGTTTGTAAAAAAAACATGCAGGATTCCGGGATCAGTTGTCAAACAGTATGCTGACGGACTCCTCTTCGTAGACACGGACAATGGCCTGGGCCATGAGTTCGCCTACGGAAAGTTCTACGATTTTGCTGCTCTTCTTCTCTTCAGGCAGCTGGATGGAGTTTGTCACTACCAGTTCCTTGATGACGGATTCTTCGATTCTCGAGATTGCCGGTCCTGACAGTACCGGATGTGTACAGCATGCATAGACTTCCTTGGCACCCTTATCGAGCAGTGCCTGTGCTGCAAGCTTCATCGTGCCGCCAGTATCGATGATGTCATCGATGATGATGGCAGTACGCCCTTCAATTTCACCTACAATATTCATCACTTCCGCAACATTCGGTTTCGGACGGCGCTTGTCGATGATGGCGATCGGTGTCTTCAGACGATCCGCCATCTTGCGTGCACGTGTCACACCGCCGTGGTCCGGGGAAACGACAACCACTTCATCAAAGTTGAAGTCCTTGTTCTCCTGGAAGTAGTCACTCAGAATCGGTACCCCCATGAGGTGGTCGATCGGAATATCGAAGAATCCCTGGATTTGTGGTGCGTGCAGGTCGAGGGAAATGACACGGTCCGCACCAGCTGTTTCAATCAGGTTGGCAACCAGTTTGGCAGTAATCGGCTCGCGGGAACGGCTCTTCCTGTCCTGACGTGCATAGCCATAGTAAGGCATTACGATATTGATTGTTGCTGCAGAGGCACGCTTCAGTGCATCAATCATGATCAGAAGCTCCATCAGGTGTTCATTTACCGGCTGGCTTGTCGGCTGGACAATGAACACATCGCATCCACGGACGCTTTCTTCTATATTGATCTGGACCTCTTCGTCGGAAAATCGTTTGACCTGGCATTTTCCAAGTGGAATGCCGATATGTTCAGCAATCTCCCTTGCAAGGGGTTCATTGGCCTGCAGGGAAAAAAGGCGTAGATTTGAATTCTTGTACTGGTTGCTAGAAGCTAACATGTTCTTCCTCCATTAATTATCTTTTTTGTAGTATCCGTCTTTTGTCGTCTGCCTGTTTCTGGCAATCGCAAGGCTGTCGTCAGGCACCTCATCTGTAATTGTGGAGCCGGCGGCTATGAACGAACGCGCGCCGATCTTCACCGGTGCCACCAGATTCGAATTGCATCCGATGAATGCATCCTGTCCGATTTCAGTCCTGAATTTGTTCTTGCCGTCATAGTTTACGGTGATGGTGCCGCAGCCGATGTTGGAACGCGCGCCGATGGAGGCGTCTCCGATATAGCTGAGGTGGGAGACCTTGGCTTCATTTTCAAGTTTGGCTTTTTTGACTTCGACAAAGTTGCCGATCTTCACTTCTTCACCAAGCTCCGATTCAGGTCTGAGCTGGGCGAACGGTCCGACTTTTGTTCCTCTGCCCACTTTTGAGGATGTAACAACGGACTGTCTGATTTCCACTCCATCGCCGATGATGGAGTCCTTGATCTCGGAACCGGAGGAAATCATTGCACTCCTGCCGATTTCCGTTTTGCCGCGAATGATGGCACCTGGATAGATGACCGTATCGCTGCCGATTTCAACTTCCTTGTCGATATACGTCATTTCCGGGTGGATCAGCGTTACACCGTTCTGCATATGCAGTGTATTGATGCGTTTTCTCATGACCTCTTCGGCATTGGCCAGAGCGACCCTGTCATTGATGCCGAGTGTCTCTTCAAAGTCAGGTGTCACATATGCTTCCACCCGTGCCCGCTGATCACGCAGAATGGAGATGACATCAGGAAGATAGTATTCGTTCTGCGCATTATCGTTATTGACCTTGTCGAGTGCTTCAAACAGCGTGCGGTTATCAAAGATGAATGTCCCGGAACTTACCTCTTTGATCTCCCGTTCCAGATCAGTCGCATCCTTCTCCTCCACAATGCGCTTGACAGAACCATTCTCTTTTCTCACAATACGCCCATAGCCGAATGGCATCTGTGTACGTGAAGAGAGGATGGTCGCCTTCGATCCGGTCTCGAGATGATAGTGCATGAACGCCTGCATCGTCGTATCACTGATGAGTGGAGTGTCTCCGCATACGACCATCGTATGGCCGTCCTTATCATGAAGCGTATCCTGCCATTGGCGTACTGCATGCGCTGTACCAAGCTGTTCTTCCTGGATTGTCGTATGTATACTCTCACCCAGGTAGTTGCTGACTGTTTCAGAACCATGTCCAAGGACTACGTAGATGTCTGAAATGCCTGCTTCCCTCAAATTGCCAATGACGTGCTGGATCATTGGAGTACCGCACACTTCATGCAGTACCTTGTACTTTTCGGACTTCATCCGTGTACCTTTTCCGGCCGCCAGGATAATTGCTCTCGTTTGCATAGTCTACCTCCATTTTATAACTAACCCAATTATATTTTAGAAGCGGGGGAGTTTCAAGGTGTAAGCGGATACAACCACAAAGTTCTTCATGGCAAAAAACCCACAAAGCATGTGCTTTGCGGGCTGCCGCTATTTATCGTCTTCAGTGTTGTCCTGTCCTGATTCTTCCTGATGGTACTCTGCGTCTTCACGGCTTACTGCATCCTTCGTCGGGTCGACAATCGTTTCGGATGTTTCAGGCGCGTCCTCTATCTGTGGTTCAGGGTCTTCCGTCTCTTCATATACCCGCATCACTTCTTCCTGGACGTGCTGGCGCATATCGGAATGGATCGGGTGGGCAATGTCCCTGAACTCTCCGTCAGGTGTTCTTTTGCTCGGCATTGCTACAAACAGACCATTATTCCCTTCAATGACCCTGAGGTCATGGATGACAAATGCATCTTCAAAAGTAATGGATGCCAGTGCTTTCATTCGAGTGTCTTGGTTATTTACTTTCCGCAGTCTAACATCTGTTATCTTCATCGTTTGTTCCCCCAATAATAGTTATTGTTGGATCGTATGTGTACTGCTTCAGCCAACCAATCTATTCGTTCATTTCAGATGCAATCACTTCAATTTCCACTTTCACATCTTTCGGTAAACGACTGACTTCTACACATGATCTTGCTGGTAGTTTACCCGTAAAATAGGCGCCGTAAACTTCGTTGATCAGTGGGAAATCATTCATATCACTGATGAAAATCGTGGTTTTGACAATATTTTCATAACCCATGCCTGCTGCTGCGAGAACATGACCGACGTTCTCCATCACCTGCTTGGTCTGTTCCTGGACATCATCGGAGACGATCTCCCCTTCAAGGTTGAGCGGAATCTGACCTGAGGAATAGAACATATTCCCCACTTTCATGCCGTGGCTGTAGGGTCCGAGTGCTTCTGGTGCTTTTGAAGAATTGATGGTTTCCATTGTACGGATCTCTCCTGACTATGCTTTATATTTATCATTTCCACTTTCAATATACTCTAAACAGTTGCCCTCTTCCACCAGGAAGGACTGGTTGAATTCATCGATCTCCGATACTTTCAATAGAGAGGTGTAGTCATTGAAACGGCGGTTTTCCACCTGTTTCGCCTCGACAAGCACACTGACCCCGATCACTTCTGCAGAAAACTCCTCCATCAGATTGATCACACCTGTAATAGAGCCGCCGGCCCGCAGGAAATCATCCACAACGAGCACTTTGGAGCCTTCCTTCAAAGTGCGTTTCGACAGGACCATCGTCTCTATCTTACGCGTCGATCCCGACACATAGTTCACAGAGACAGTAGACCCTTCCGTCACCTTGTTATCCTTGCGGATGACGGCCACTGGCACATTCAGTTTTCTTGCCACTGCATTGGCAAACGAGATGCCTTTGGTTGCGATGGTGACGACCGCGTCGATTGTTTCATCACCATACATCGTTGCAATCAGTTCGCCGATGTCATCCATCAGATGCGGATTGCCCATGATATCGGACATATAGAGATATCCGCCCGGGAGCAGCCGCTCCTTCGTTTTAAGTACTTCCATGAAGTTCCCGACAATTTCTCGAGCCCGCTGGCAGCTGATCTTCGGCTGGAATGTGACACCGCCACCTGCACCGGCTGTGGTCCGCACAGTGCCGATGCCTTCATTCTCAAAAACATCCTTGATGATGCGGATGTCTTCGCTGATTGATGATTTCGCCTGGGTAAACTTGTCTACAAAATATGTAAGTGGAATCAGCTGATTCGGATGGGAAGTGAGATGCTGGGTCATGAAGACCAGTCGTTCACTGCGTTTGAATTTCATAAAATAACTCCTGATACCGTATTTAATATAGCGATTTTACCATAAAAGTTCGGTTTTCAGCAATCATCCGAGCAATCTTACTTTGTAAACTTCGTGACAGCAGCCTTTGATGGCATTATATAATTGTGTCGCCTGCCGTTCCTTGTGGGTGAAACCGAAAACGGTCGGACCGCTTCCACTCATCATTGCACCATCCGCACCGTTGTCGAGCATGGTATCAATAAGCTTTTTGACATCAGGATGCTTTTTCATGGTCACTTCCTGCAAGTCATTCTTCATCAGCTTCATCATCATCTGGTAGTTTCCTGCTTCTATTGCTTTGACCATATCCTCTGAGGCTGGATGGTTCTTGCCCGGTTCCAGTGCCTGATAGATGGTCTTTGTAGAAACGTTCACTTTCGGTTTGGCCAGGATCACCCAGGCATTCGGCGGTTTGCATAGATGTTCGATCCTTTCTCCCCTGCCTGTTGCCAGTGCCGTGCCTCCGTAGACGCAAAATGGGATATCAGAACCGAGCTGACCGGATAGTTCGGCCAGCTCGTTGATATCAGCGCCCAGATCATAGAGCGCATCGATCCCCCTGAATGTAGCGGCAGCGTCAGCTGACCCCCCTGCAAGCCCTGCAGCGATGGGTATGTTCTTTTCTATCGCAATGGTAACGCCAGTATCGATACCGTACGTACGAATCATCAGAGCCGCCGCCTGATAAGCCAGGTTGCGCCGATCCGAAGGCACATACTGGTGTTCGGTTTCAATGACGATTCTTTTATCATTTCTCTTCTCAAAAGTCAGCTGATCATTCAGATCGACGGTCGTCATGACCATGTTCACTTCATGGTAGCCGTCTTCCCTTTTGAACAGTGTATCCAATGTCAGATTGATTTTTGCTGGTGCAGTTTCAAAATGCATACTTTCACATCCATTATACGGTCATTTTTGTATCAGTTTATCATAAATCGGAACGATACAATATGACTTTGGGACATCTATTTCGCCTCGTCACTCATACGTTTCCTGAAAGCCCATGTGACATAGAGGAAACTGGCAAGTGTCCAGGCGGCCAGAATGAGCAAGGGAACCACTGTTTCGCCGTCATGGATCGCTATATTCTGATAGAGCGGCAGGTAATCGGTGATCTGTCTTACAAAGTGGTCCGGTTCAGGTACGACTATTTCAACCATTGGAGTAAATCCGAATATGAACATGATCGGCAGCAGATAGACTGAAGTCGTTGCCACACTATCAACGGTGAGACCGACGGCTATGCCGACATTGAGGAAAAATAGTGCGAGCAGCAGCAGAGCTCCGATTGAGGCCACCGACCATTCGAGCGCCGCGTTCATGAGCAGAAAGGCGGCAGTGAGGGAAGCGGCAGTCATCAATGTAACGACAAGGCTTTTACCAATCAGGATATCCATCATCGAGGCAGGCGATTGAATCAGCCCTCTTAACGTATTCTTCTCATTCTCTTCAGCCATCATGGTCATGATGCCGCTGCAAAGTATCGCCGAAAACGCGACACCTACAATGAGATAGACGAGCATTGCGGGAAGGGCTGCCTCTCCATCACCCATGCGTGAATACATGAATGCCAGAAAAATAGGGAGCAGTATTGTCGTGAAAAGCATCATATTGCGGGTGAACTCTTTAAGGTCCTTTTCAAAAATTGCCATGATTCTACCTGTATTCATATCAGACAAGCTCCTTTCCTGTTACTTTTTTGAACACTTCACCAAGTGTCGGGTAGTCACTCTTCATATTGACGACATTCGTGTCGAACAGTGCTGCTTCAAGCTGTACTTTATTTTCCGGACTCAGTGATATTTGCTTTGTCCTACCATCGTCATAGGTGATATGCATGTCATTGGTTTTATAGGATTGTCTCAGTGCATCCGGCGACCCATTGTCGATGATGATCCCCTCGTTCAGAAATGCAACTGTATCGCACAGTACCGTCGCCTCGTCCATATTGTGTGTCGTCAGCATGATTGTCGTACCCCGTGCTTTGATTTTGAGGAGCATATCATGGATGCTGTCTGTCGTCACAGGGTCGAGCGCACTCGTCGGCTCATCAAGGAAGAGTACTGCCGGTTCATGCAGCACCGCCTTGCAAAGCAGTATACGCTGCTTCATACCTTTGGATAGATCCTTGACCCGCTTGTTGATATGCTTTTCCAGTCCGACATCCTTCAGCACCTGATCCACTTTTGATTGTTCTGTGTTATACAGCTTCCTGAAAAGTGCCAGATTGTCCTTTACTGTAAGACGTTCATACAATGAGCTGTTATCGGAAAGTATACCGAGCGACCTGACATATTCGGATTTTTTGAATGCGCCATGCTGATAGCCGAGCACCTCCACAAGGCCCCCGGACGGTTCCAGTTCCCCGGTCAGTATTTTGATGGTAGTGGTCTTGCCTGAGCCACTCGGTCCGAGCAACCCGAAAATCTCTCCTTTACCGACCTCGAAGGAAATGTCTTTCAACGCCTCTTCATTATCAAATTGTTTTTTCAAGCCTTCCACACTAATTACAGACTTCATAAATTCGACCTCCATTTCTAGGATGTCTCCATTCTAGAACGGTGGGATGACAGCTGCGATATATACTGGATGAAATGTTGCCAGATTGCTCTTAGAAGTATGGATACAGGGATAAACTGCTGTTTCATCTGCTGAAGTGTACTCTATTCCAGACAGAGTGTACTAGCGAAGCACGAGCAGTTCCTGAATTTCATTATATTTTGTTCTGGACAGTGGAATTTTGGTCTTATCCGGGTTGTCTATGACGACAGAGTATGTATTTTTCGACCAGTTGATGATTTCCTTCACCTTTTTCAGATTGACGATATACGAACGGTGACACCTATAGAAGCCGTAATCCTTCAATTTCTGCTCCGCTTCAGTCAGATTGCCCTCTATCACGAACTTTTCCCGGGAAATATTTATATAGACTTTCCCATCGCTGCTCTCCAAGTATTCAATATCTTCCAGATCCACGAAAATCGTCTTGTCTTCAGATTTTGCTTTCATACGGTTGAGCGCACTTTGTGGTTCGTCAGACATTTCCTCTGTTTCCACCGATTTGATTCCTTGATCATTAAGTTTCATAATATCCTGGGAGATGACGAAGGCATCTTCTGTACTGTGTGTGACGACCATGACAGCCTTGCCCATCCGCTTCATCTGATCGATCGCTTTATGAAAAAGATGGATGTTGTCCACTGTTGCATTATATAGCGGATTTACGGCCAGCACACATGTGCGGTCGGACATCAGCGCATGGATGTAGGACATTCGCTGGGTAATCTCGTCACTGCATTTCCCAAGCCGCATCTTCTTGAAAGCTTCCAGCTCGAACTGTCTCAGGATATTATCGATATCCAGATCACTGTTGTACCACTTCCTGTAGAACTTGAGCTGCTCCTTTACCGTCAGACGGTCGTAGTTCCGAGCTGAACTTTCAAGGCGGAAGACCTCCGGTGAATGCTCGGTCAGTGCCATGACCTTATGGATATACTCGATGGGCATCTGGATGACAGTTACATCCTCACTTCTGAATCTTATGAACTGTTCATTCTCTTTATCAATTACTTTGGAGACTTTGATTTCAAGCATGGCTCTCACCTCACGATCCGTTTATATTCATCAATTATATTATACTTTGCCTTCTGATGCTGTCATCCGCAGTATTCACATCAGCAGACAAAAAAGTTGAATTTCGGCCTCATTGCTTTATCATGTACATAGCAGGTTACTTTTTATTACTATAAACGTCCAGTTGTATTGATGGACATTGGAGGAATTCAGTATGGTCAGAATCGGAATCATTACAGGCAGTACACGTCCTGCGCGCGTCAATCTTCAGGTGGCCGAATGGGTCAGGACATTTGCAGAGGAACTCGATCTCGATGCCCAGTTTGAAATCGTTGATATTATGGAATATGACTTCCCGATGTTTAGTGAAGATGTTCCGCCTGCAATGGCCAACAAGGAATATTCAAAGGATACGGTCAATGCCTGGTCCAGAAAAATAGATGATCTGGATGGTTTTATTTTCATCACGCCTGAATACAACAAGAGCATCACTGCATCGCTTAAGAACGCAATCGACTATATCGGCCCCGAATGGGCGAATAAGGCCGCTGGAATCGTCGGCTACGGTTCCACATTGGCTGTCGCAGCTACGCTCTCGCTCCGGCAGATTCTTGGGAATCTGAATATCGCCACTGTAACGCCGTTCGGCGCCTTCAGCCTATTCACCGATTTTGAAAACATGAAGACATTCAAGCCTGCAGAGATACATCATGCAACAATGGAGAATGTCGTTACAACGACGGTGAACTGGTCAAAAGGACTTAAGACGATCCGATAGCAGACACAGTGGGAAAGGTCGTACGCGGCCTGTTTTTTGTATACAAAAAGGCTGCTATCCTGGGATAGCAGCCACCGTTCGATTATTGGATTACAAATGCTTCTCTCTGTTCATTATAGAATGTCACTTCAACGTTGGATGTCAATACATCAGTATATGTATATGACACTCTTTCAAAGCTATGTTCCTCCTGATCGAGTTCTACGACGAAGACAGAAGGATATGTCTCTCTCAGAATACCTCGTCGTTCAATCAACTTCTTGCGTCCTCCATTTGCACGGAGTAAAACTGGACAACCCAATTGACAATCAAGAATTTTTTTGATGTCGACTAAAGTTTTTGGCATTTGGCCCACCTCACTACTGATAGTATAGCAAGTTTACATAATTCTGTCAAAATTTCGCGTAAATTCTGTCACTTCTATGCCCCGCCAGAGACCTTCAGATCGGGAAAAGAGCGGACCGACTGGTATATTTTTGCGAAATCCTCAATCGAAAGACTCTCCCCACGTCTTCTCGGGTCGATACCGGCCTGCTCAAGCATCTGATGGAGTGCTTCCTTCTTCTCTTTGCCATTTTCAAAGATGTTCGAGTAGTTGTTGAGTATCGTCTTTCTTCTCTGGCCGAACGCCCCACGCGTCAACTTGAAGAACAGTACTTCATCATCAACATCCACTTTCGGCGTCTTGCGGCGCACCATCTCCACGATGATGGAATCCACATTCGGCGGCGGCATGAAGACGGATTTGGGTACATTCTGAACAACGCGTGCCTCCGTATAGTAGTCGATGGCGATGGATAGTGAACCATATGATTTGCTGTTCGGCCCGGCGCTGATCCGCTCCCCGACTTCCTTCTGCATCATGACATAATAGCGTTCAATCGGCAGGTTCTGCTCGAGGAAATGCATCAGTATCGGCGTTGTAATGTAGTACGGCAGATTGGCGACGACAATCACTTCATCGCATCCCGCTAGCGACTCCGAAATGGTGGCCATGACATCCGCCTTCAATATATCCTCATTTACGACCTCGACATTATCATATGGCGACAGCGTATCCTCAAGTACAGGGATCAGCCGCTGATCTATTTCATAAGCAACCACTTTTCCGCCGCGTTTCGCAAGCTGCTCTGTAAGAGAGCCGATTCCCGGGCCCACCTCGATGATGCCGGTCCGGTCCGTGATATCCGCCTTGTCAAGCACTTCCCTGATCACATTCAGGTCGACCAGGAAGTTCTGGCCGAGACTCTTCTTGAAGGTGAAACCATGGTCATTCAATATTTGTTTTGTTCTGCCTACTGTGGCAATATCCTTCATTCTACTCACCTTCTAGTTCATTTAATGTCCGTTCAACCTGTGCATGCGAAATGCTGTAGCGGTTCAGCTTCTTCCTGAGCTGGCCCGCATTGGCATACCCGATGTTCAACCGGTTGCACAAGTATGTTCTGCGGCTGGCAGCTTCCCTGTTACCGGACAGCCGCCACCTCACCATGTCCTGTATGGTGATATTTTCCTCATAACCCGAAACGCTCGTATATACTTTCGACAGACTGTCGATGATGTCCTCTATGGATGCATGCTCTATCCCGATGCCGCCATTCCGGCCCTTCGCCTTTGCACGCGGCATGAACGCCTCTTTTATGTCCGGAAAGCGCTCCAGTATCGTATTTCTGATCTTCTGCCCCGGATAGTCCGGGTCCGTGAATATAATGGCACCTCTCGTTGATAGGGCCACCTCGATTTCACGCATCACCGTCTCATCGATGGCTGACCCGTTCGTCTCTATTGTTTCACAGGAAACAGCTTCATTCAGACGCCGTGTATCATCCCTGCCTTCGACAACGATGACTTCCTTTATTATCGGTTTTTCCATTCGTGCACCTCATTTCAATCATATCACATTTTTCATATAAAAAATAAAATCACCGCAATGACGGTGATTTCATCTCTATATCTTGAAGAGTGCTTCGGCGTTTTCTGTCGTCTGCTTCGCCAGATCCTCATAGGATATCTCTCTAAGCTCTGCTATTTTTTCTGCCACCAGTTTCACCAGGGCAGGTTCATTCCTTTTGCCACGGTAGGGGTGAGGCGTCAGAAATGGTGCATCCGTTTCGACAAGCAGCCTGTCGAGCGGCACATGCTTGGCAATGTCCTTTGGGTCCTGTGCGTTTTTGAATGTGACAGGGCCTCCGAGAGACACATGGAAGTTCATATCGATGACTTCATCTGCGACATCCGGTGTACCGCTGAAAGCATGCATGATGCCGCCAATCTCGTCTGCACCTTCCGCCTTCAGTATATCGACACAGTCCCGCGTGGCTTCACGGTTATGGATGATGATGGGCAGCTTCACCCGCTTCGCCAGAGCAATCTGTTTCCTGAAAATCTCTTTCTGAACATCTTTCGGAGATTTATCCCAATGATAGTCGAGGCCTGTTTCTCCAATACCTACTATCTTCTCATGACTGGACAGTTCTTCGATCCACTTGAGATCTTTATCCGTACAGTCCACCGCATCCACTGGATGCCAGCCGATGACACCATAGATGTTGGCATATCTATCGATCAGATCCATAGTGCGTTCAATTGTTTTCCTGTCGAAACCGACTACAACCATCTTCTCGACACCGGCTTCCTCTGCACGG
Organism: Salinicoccus sp. ID82-1; assembly: GCF_021991715.1. NCBI lineage: Bacteria > Bacillati > Bacillota > Bacilli > Caryophanales > Staphylococcaceae > Salinicoccus > Salinicoccus sp. ID82-1. The sequence continues at coordinate 8,870 of NZ_JAGFLY010000002.1, read as the reverse complement.
CCGAGAACCGCTTCGAGATCTTCATCATACTGGTCAGCATTCAGATGTACATGAGTGTCTATCAGCATGAAAATCCTCCTCTACTTGACTGTACTGCCATTTTCAATACCATTCGGCACTGAGATCAGTGTGAGATGCTTGCCCATCTCTGCAGTCAGAATCATTCCTTCCGACATCTCTCCCCTGAGTTTGACAGGCTCAAGATTCGTTACGACAAGCACTTTCTTGCCGACAATATCTTCAGGCTCATATGCTTCGCGTATGCCGGAGACGATCTGCCGTTTCTCCTCGCCAAGATCGACTTGGATCTTGAGTAGTTTATCCGCCTTTTTGATGCCTTCTGCATGGATGACTGTCGCCACTTTGATTTCAACCTTATTGAAATCATTGATTGTAATCTTGCCGGATGCATCTTCCGCTTCGTCTTCCTCTGCCGGTGCATCCGGTGTCATCAGATCTTTCAGATGAGCAACTTCCGCCTCCACATCGAGACGTGGATAGATCGGTTCAGGTTTACTGATCATCGATCCAGCTGTTCTGATGCTGCCGTATGTCATGATGGAGTCGAATGTCTGAAGTTCTGTATCCGTCACATTCATCTGTCTGAAGATTTCCTTCGGTCCGTGCGTGAGGTAAGGTTTCAGCAGGATGGCAACGATGCGGATGTTCTCAGCCAGATGTACCATGACATTGCCGAGCGCCTGACGATTCGATTCATCTTTCGCAAGCACCCACGGTGCTGTTTCATCAATATACTTATTCGTACGGCTGACGATCGACCATACCGCTCTCAGCGACTTGCTGAATTCCGTCTCATCCATGCTCTCTTCATACAGTCTGATATTCTCATATACTGTCTGCTCAAGTTCTTCATCAAATTCCGTTTCATGTCCGGTATACTCCGGCAGCTCACCATCAAAATATTTGTTGATCATGGAGATGGTACGGTTGACCAGGTTGCCAAGATCGTTTGCGAGATCAAAGTTCGTCCGGTCAACAAATGCTTCCGGTGTGAATACGCCATCAGAACCAAACGGCACTTCGCGCATCAGATAATAGCGAAGGGCATCAAGACCATACCGTTCAACAACTGTTTCAGGATAGATGACATTGCCTTTCGACTTCGACATCTTGCCATCCTTCATGACGAGCCAGCCGTGGCCGAGAATCTTCTTCGGCAGCGGCAGATCGAGTGCCATCAGCATGATCGGCCAGTAGATTGCATGGAAACGGACAATTTCCTTACCTATCATATGTGTGTCCGCCGGCCAGTATTTCTGGAACAGTGCATCGTCATCGGAACCGTAGCCCAGAGCAGTAATATAATTGCACAATGCATCTATCCACACATATACAACATGCTCAGGATCGGACTCGACCGGAATGCCCCAGTCGAATGTCGTACGGGAGACCGCAAGATCTTCGAGACCTGGACGGATGAAGTTGTTCAGCATTTCATTCTTGCGGGATTCCGGCTGGATGAAGCCCGGATTCTCCTCATAGAATTTTTCCAGACGGTCTGCATATTTACTCATTTTAAAGAAATAACTTTCTTCTTTTACGAGTTCCACTTCATGACCGCTCGGTGCCATGCCACCAATCATTCTACCTGCTTCATCGCGGTACACTTCATCGAGCTGGGTTTCTGTAAAAAATTCCTCATCTTCGACGGAATACCAGCCTTCATACTCACCAAGATATATATCGCCCTGCGCGTAGAGCTTATTGAAAATCTTCTGGATTGCCGCTTTGTGACCCGGACTCGTCGTACGGATGAACTGATCATTCGTAATCTCAAGGAGTGACCACAGGTTCTGCATATATGCAGCCATTTCATCCACATAATCCTGAGGTGAAATGCCCATTTTTTCTGCTTTCTGCTCTATTTTCTGACCATGCTCATCGGCACCTGTCAGATAGTATACATCGAAGCCGCGCATGCGCTTGTATCTCGCCATGACATCGCACGCAATGGTTGTATAGGCATTGCCGATATGCAGCTTTCCACTTGGATAATATATCGGTGTGGTGATATAGTAAGTTGGTTTTTCCATGCTCTTCCTCCTATTTGTTCATTTACTAAATATAACGAATTTAAGTCAAATTTTCAATAATATCGGTTGTTTATGTTGGCGGAAGGCGAAGCGGTATGCTATAATCAGCAAGAACTCAACAGAGGGGCGGTATATGTTCATTGACATTCATCTGCCTTTATGTTAGGTCATGTTTCAACCGATTTATTTTGGGTAGCCAATCTAAATACCGATCTTCCCTTCTTCATGATATCTTCTGGAGACATAGATAGGGAGATGGAATAGGTCATGTGGATGAATGAAAATTTGGAGGGATTCTTTATGAAATCAACTGGAATTGTACGCAAAGTGGATGAACTTGGACGGGTAGTAATACCAATAGAACTCAGACGTGTACTTGATATCGAAGTCAAGGATGCGCTTGAAATATATACTGATGACGACACAATCATACTGAAGAAATATAAACCGCAGATGACTTGTGCCGTTACAGGAGATGTCTCCGAGCAGAATATGCGCCTTGCTGATGGCCGCATCATTCTGAGCCAGGAAGGCGCAGAAAAACTCATCGAGGAAATCCAATCAAAAATGGACAAATAAAAATAAGCGGTGCGCCGCTTATTTTTTTGTTTCATGAAATTCGTCATATACATCCTGCTTCTTCAGCCCCCGCACGTCCGCTACCTTCTTGATTGCCTGCTTTGGTGTCATGCCTTCCTTTATCAGCGCTTCCACATGTTCCATGACCGGTATATCGAATTCGACCGCTTCTGATTCCGCCCCTTCAATGACGAGGACAAATTCCCCTTTTAGAGAAATTTCCGAACCCAGCATCTGAAGCATCTCATCGGCTGGCCGTCTGACGTGCTGCTCGAACTTCTTGGTGATTTCCCTCGATATGCTGACCGTTCTGTGTCCATCAATATCTGCGATTACAGCCAATGTATCCTTTATCTTATGAGGAGATTCATACAGAACTGATGTCCGTTCATGAGCCATGATCTCCTGGAGCTTCTTTTTACGCTTTGCATTCGTTTTCGGCAGAAACCCGAAATAGGTGAACTCATATGAGGGAATACCGCTTGCAACAAGGGCCAGTGTAAAAGCAGAGCCTGAAGGGATGATGGAATATGCCAACCCTGCATCCTGCATTCTTGCAACCAGCTCGAAACCGGGATCCGAAATGACCGGCATGCCGGCATCCGTCACGAGTGCGAATGTGCGTCCTTCATGCATCTCTTCTATGATTCCGTCCTCCACTTTCCCCTTATTGAAGTCGTGATAGGCTCTGAGAGGCGTATCAATATCAAAATGTGTCGTCAGCTTGCGCGTCGTACGCGTATCTTCACATAGTATGACATCCACATTCCTCAGTGTATCAATCGCCCGGTAAGTCATATCGTCAAGGTTGCCGAGTGGCGTACCCGTGATATAGAGTTTCATTTACACCCCTCCTGATCAGTGCCAGCTTCTGCTGCCTGGTCAACTTTTTGATTTCATGCTCGCGTTTCAATGCCTCGCTTTTTGTCTGATATGCTTCCGAATGCATCAGCCGGACCGGCCCACGGTTCCGTGTATACTTCGCACCATTACCGCTGTTATGCTTGGCTATTCTTGAGGTGACATCTTTTGCATAGCCGGTATAGAGTGACCCATCTGCGCATTCTACAATATAGACATGGTGTTCATCCATAGTAGACCGCCAGCATTTCTTTTGTATAGTTGCCCGCTTCATCGTATATATATAGCGGCGGCAGGACATCGGCGTACGCCTGGCTGTTGAATATCGCCTCCACCAGCACAAATAATGCCGTTTCCGATGACTGGTCATTATAGACATACTGAAGCCTTCTGATACGGAATCCGGCATTGAACATTTCACTGGCCACTTCCATGCTGCGTTCCGCCCGATGCACCATATACAGACGCCCCTTGTTTTTAACAAGGAAGCGTGCCGCTTCGATTACACCTTTCAGATCGATATGTATCTCATGGCGGGCAATGCTGTGGGGGCCTTTATTCTTAATGGGCTGGTTGTTCGTAAAGTAGGGCGGGTTCACCGTGATGACATCAAAAGTCGAATGAGCATGCATCTCCCTGATGTTCCTGATATCCCCCTCGACCATCGTAATCTGTTTTTCTTTATGATTCATCCGGATGCTGCGCTCTGCCATATCAACAAGTTCCGGCTGCAGCTCGAGCCCTCTTATGGGAAGTGCGGTCCGGTGTGACAGCAGCAATGGAATGATGCCATTGCCGGAGCACAGATCGATGATAGTGCTGTCCCTCTTCAAGAAACGTGTAAAGTTTGCAAGCAGTAGTGCATCGACTGAAAATGAAAAGACTTCACTGCTCTGGATGATTTGCATAGACTCCCGGAACAGCTCATCCATACGCTCTCCTTCTTTTAACATATATTTCACCCTCAATAAATAAGACGGCCGAGGCCGTCTATTTGTTTCTATGCTGAAGGAATCCCTGGCAGAACAGACAGTCCTCACCATGCCGATGCGTTCCAAAATGGATGCTGCAAACATGGAATCCTTCGTCATATAGATTGTTCAATGTATTCTGTTTGAATGACTTTGCCTTTTCCGACTCTTCCTTCGCCAGAAGCTGCTCATAATTTTCCTTTTCCATCTGCAGGCTGACATTCTCCTCCACCAGACGGACGGACAGCTCCTTCAAGGTCTGAAGCTCGTCATACATATGGTTCATGTCCGCTTCAAGCTTACTGATGTGCGTGAACAGTCTTTCACGATCCATTACTGCACCCCGCCTGCCGCATTCAGTTCATCACAGTGATATTCCCGGATGTAGTCATCCTTGTATTTCACCTTGACGACCAGGTCCAGTATATTCATGCCGATGACAACAGCACGACCATCCGGCGTGTCGATCGTCTGTCCAACATCAGGCATCTGTTCACGTGCATCTTCATAATACTCATCTTCATAGTTCAGACAGCACATCAGACGGCCGCATGCACCTGAAATCTTGGTCGGACTGAGCGAAAGGTCCTGGTTCTTGGCCATCTGGATACTGACGGGCACGAAGTCACCAAGGAATGTGGAACAGCAGTGTGCACGACCACATGGACCAATGCCGCCCAGATATTTCGCCTCGTCCCTTACACCGATCTGGCGCAGTTCGATGCGCGTTTTGAAACGGTTTGCCAGAATGCGCACAAGACTGCGGAAATCCACACGTTCATCTGCAGTGAAATTGAAAATCAGTTTCTTGCGGTCCAGTGTGTACTTCGCATTGACGAGCTGCATGTCGAGTTTTTCCTGTACCGTAGCTTCCTTGCAGAAACTTAGAGCTTCTCTTGCCATGCTGTCATTCTTATCGAATGTCTTCACGTCTTCGTCTGTCGCCCGACGGACAAATCTGCCGTCCGGTTCTACAATATTGTCTTTTGGGACACGGTAGTTCGACTTTACAACACGAAGCATTTCAAATCCGCGCTTTGTCTCCGCGACAATATAATCGTCGCGTGTGACCGCATCCCCCTTCGCTTCTATATATAGATTATCAAAATAATCGAGTTGGGTCGCGGTGATGAGTTCTATCATATCATTCAACCTTTCGAGCAGATGACCATGCTTTCGAATACAAGCATGGGATGCACATTGGACTGGAGCAGACGGTTTGCTGTCTGCACCTCTTCCAGCATGCGCGACAGTCGCTCAAGACGCTGTCCTGCTGTTGTTTTATTCACTTCGCCACCAAACGGCCTGAAATTCTCGAGTTCCAGCAATTCATGCATGCACTGCCTGACGTAACCGTCGATCATCTGCAGTAGAAGAGCATGATCCCTTCTATTCTGTCCAAGATCGAGCATCGGTTTGATTTCTATCAGAACAAGTGGATGGTTGCCAAGCCACTTCGCTGAAAATCCCATGGCTGCCTGCCTCAACTCGGAAAATGAAGATCCGAGCTCTTTGACATGCTGGGCATTCAGCGCCAGTACATCCACAGTATTCAGCTCAGCTTCACTCAAACCTTCGAGCGTTTTGATGCGATCATCACGTTCGCCTTTGATATGGATATGCTGAGCTCGCGAATGGATCGTCGGCAGAATGCTGCTTTTATCGATTGTAAGCAGAATGGCGATTGTCTTCTCCGGCGGATCTTCAAGAAATTTGAGAACACTGTTCTCTGCCTGTGGTGTCAGCTTTTCAAACGCTTCAATTACATACACCTTGTATTCCGATTCTGTCGGCTTGCGGTTCATTCTTCTGACGAGATCTTCAACAGCTTCCTTCTTGATACTTGTTTCCTGCGTTTCAAGATAGAAGAAGTCCGGATGGTTGCCTTCTGAAATCAGCATTTCATTTCTTGATGTATTTCCAAGAATGTTCAGTGCGAAGTATCTGCTATAGCGCTTTAACGTTTCTATTGCGTCTCCTTCAAACATATAAGTATGACTCAACCGGCCATTCTCTATAATTCTGTTCAATTGGGTTTCTACGACGCTGTTCTCAGCTTTCATAGCCAATTGTACTTAAAATCTTTCAAATTGTTCAATAGGCAGAACGAATACCGTTGCGCCACCCACTTCAACTTCCACAGGATAAGGGATATATGAATCCGCATTCCCACCCATTGGAGTCACTGGAGCCACTGTCTGTTCTCTATTGCCGCATGTATCATCAATCACTCTGAGCAGTTCATCCACACGATCATCTTCCAGACCACATAGGAACGTTGTATTTCCTGCTCTCAGAAAACCACCTGTCGAAGCAAGTTTTGTACTCCTGAAGTTGTTTTTAGTCAACCGATCAGACAATCTCTGACTGTCATGATCCTGTACAATTGCGATTACCATTTTCATGACTGATTCACCTCTTGATTCAAGTATTGGTTGATTATGTTCATTGCGTCTTCCATCACCTTTTCAGGTGACCGGCTTGCGTCTATAGTTCTGATGCGATCAGGGTAATTTTCTGATAATTTATTATACCCTGAAACAACTGCTTTATGAAAGTCTATTTTCTCGGCATCCAGCCTATTATGATCTCTTTGATTGCTGGAAATGCGTTCAAGACCGACCTCCGGGTCCAGCTTAAGATAGATAGTCAAATCAGGCATATGATCCTCTATCGCAAAGCGATTGATTTCCATCACTGCTTCAGTTCCTATGCCACGGGCATATCCCTGGTAGGCAATGGAGCTGTCTATGAAACGGTCGCACAGGACTATCTTTCCAGCCTCCAATGAAGGTATGACCTTCTCTACAAGATGCTGGCGTCTGGAGGCTGCAAACAGCAGCGCTTCAGTCCGTTCGTCCATATCGTTGCCCTTGGCCAGAAGTATTTCCCTGATCATTTCGCTGACCCCTATACCACCGGGTTCACGCGTCATGATGACTTCATGCGACTTTGAAAGCTGCGTGTGGACTTTGGAGATGAGCGTTGTCTTCCCCGAGCCCTCAGGGCCTTCAAATGTTATGAAATAGCTCATTGGTCATCCTCATTCTTGTAATGTTGTATATTTGATTTTATACCTTCTATTCTAACACGATTGCGCAGATAGTGCGTAATCGATTTGAGGTGCTCCGAGGTGATGACTTCTCCTTCATGTACAAGTGGCACTCCTGGAGGATAAGGAATAATACTCTGAATGCAGATGCGACTCTCCAATAGATCCACCGAAAATCCGCCGAGTGACGGTATACTTCCATTGAAGTCCATCACACCGATACGCTCCAATAGCGAATGGAATGGATAGCGGTCTCCATCATGGAAGAGCGGCAGACAGAAGAGCACACCTTCATCCGACCACATCTCTGGAAAGATATTCTGTGCAATAAAAGCATCCGCCAGCGACAAGGAAGTGATGTCCGGATGCAGCAGCAGAAGCTTGGCAGGATCATCCTGTATTCGGACCTCGATATTTCTCCTCCTCAGTGCTTCAATCAGTACTTTCCTTTTCTCAAAGAATCCTGCTGGATGGTAGTCAACGTAGAATGCATGTGCCTGCTCGATCGACAGCATGACAAGATAGGAGGGACTGGACGTTTCAAAGTAGTCGATATACTTCATGATGGAGCTATGCAGCGTTTCATCTCTTGTAAACACGACTGAAGCCATTGTCAACGCCGGCAACATCTTGTGGTAAGATTGGATGGTTACATCCGATTGGTAGCTCATGGACGACCGAGGAAAGCCATGAGCGATATCACAATGCGCACCATGTGCCTCATCCGTAACAACAAGCCCACCTTTGGAGTGAACAAGCGCAATCATATTTTCAATATCAAAGCATTCACCCATGTAGGTTGGATAGGTGACCACCACAACATCACCTTTCTCAAAAGGGAAAGAGGCGCACTCACCCAGCGTAATCGTCTTATGATAGGCACCCGCAAGATCAAGAGCATGGTAGACGGACTTATGGGCACCCTCAATAATGATAAAACGTTCGTGCAATTTAGATAGGGCATATACGGTTGCCAGGATGCCGTTCGTTGTGCCATTGACCATCATCTGCGCCGTGTATCCCTTATACTTCATACTCAGCCGATCATTCAATCGCTGTAGTACACCACTTGGTTCATGAAGGTCGTCAAGGCCCTCAATTTCTGTCATGTCATAGCGCCAGTCGATATCCGATAAAGCGCCGATTGTATTATTCTTATGACCGGGTACATGCATGGATATACTTTCGTCATCAAGCATCCCGGTTATTTTGCGGTATAGCTCCATCATTTCACCAACTATCATTCAGTCTCTTATTTCTTCCTATTATAATGAATGCAAGATATCAAACCAAAACCTTTATATCGAACACAAAAAAGAGGATTCCTTGTAAAAGGAATCCTCTTTATGTAAT
>NZ_JAGFLY010000014.1:0-231 GCF_021991715.1 Salinicoccus sp. ID82-1 | reverse complement strand
CGGAGTCAGAGAACTTCCAATTATGGAGAGTTTGATCCTGGCTCAGGATGAACGCTGGCGGCGTGCCTAATACATGCAAGTCGAACGCGCGGATCAGGAGCTTGCTCCTGTGACGCGAGTGGCGGACGGGTGAGTAACACGTAGGCAACCTGCCCATCAGACCGGGATAACCACGGGAAACCGTGGCTAATACCGGATAACCCTTTTCTTCACAGGAAGGAAAGTTGAAAG
>NZ_JAGFLY010000013.1:0-379 GCF_021991715.1 Salinicoccus sp. ID82-1 | reverse complement strand
GCCAGCCAAAGCTGACACAACGCGTGTTTGTTTGAACTCTTTCGGTTCTCGGTTTTCTACGCTTGATTTTCGGTTAAAAATCATTTTTCGCATTGTTTCTATACGGTTTTCAATGTACATGTTTTAAATAATAATGGTGGAGACTAGCGGGATCGAACCGCTGACCTCCTGCGTGCAAAGCAGGCGCTCTCCCAGCTGAGCTAAGCCCCCATATTGAGAATTATAATGGTGGGCCTAAGTGGACTCGAACCACCGACCTCACGCTTATCAGGCGTGCGCTCTAACCAGCTGAGCTATAGGCCCATTATATTTCCAGATATAGATTATACTATTGTGAATGATAATTTCAAGCATTAATTTTACACTTTGAAACGAAATT
>NZ_JAGFLY010000012.1:0-388 GCF_021991715.1 Salinicoccus sp. ID82-1 | reverse complement strand
ATTTCGTTTGTCAAAATAAGCTAGACAGTTGCTGATCATCCATGTAACTCAAAAAGACTTCCAATGGTGTCCGGTAGTTCAATGATTTTCTCGGTATGTGGTTTCTTCTTGCAGCGACAGATGAGACAAAAGTCTGATCGACTGTGTTGAAATTCATGTCTTTGGGCAGTCCATCCTTTCTGAGCAGGCCATTGGAATGTTCATTCAACCCTCGTTGCGACGGTGTCCCCGGATCGGCAAAGTAGATGGACAGATCATTTCGATTGCTCATCGATTGCCAGTTGGAGAATTCCTTGCCACAGTCGAAGGTAATGGATTTAAATAGATTTTTCGGTATTCGGGTACACCATGTGTTGATGGCAGTCTCGATTGCCTGTGCCGTCCGGCC
>NZ_JAGFLY010000011.1:0-969 GCF_021991715.1 Salinicoccus sp. ID82-1 | reverse complement strand
CAAATTTCTCGTATCGTGGGGAAAGTATAATGAATAAATCGGTCAAAAATATTCTATCCTATTCGATATCATTTCTTCCCGATAAGGTTTATAGTCATGTCACTTTTGCACTTAGACACAAAAGGCTGCCCAATCACAGGAAAACTGGCTACTTCAATGATATGATGGTCCATAAAAAGCTGACAGATAAAAACATCGAATTAAAGAGACTAGTCGATAAATATCATGTAAGAGACCATATCGAAAAAGAGATTGGATCAGATTACCTCATTCCTCTAATAGGGGTGTATAAAGATCCAAAAGAAGTAAATTTCGAGGAGCTGCCCAGTGCTTTTGTATTGAAAATGACATTTGGTGCTCAAAACAACCTGATTTGTACAGATAAAAGTACTTTAAACTGGGAAAAGCAAAAAGCAATTATAAATAAGTGGCTCAAGTATGATGCATATAAAAGGACGCGAGAGTGGCAGTACGAGGGTTTGGAAAAACAGTTCGTAATTGAAGAGTATATTAGTGATGCTCAAGGAAAGACGAATGATTATAAATTCTGGTGTTTCCATGGACAGCCTAAAATTGTCCAAGTAGATGTCGATAGGCATTCTGGGCATAAAAGAAATATGTATTATGCTGAGAACTTTGAATTTATAGATGATCTATATATTGGGCACCCCCACTCAAAAGAGCCCATTGATATGCCTGAGAATTATCAAGAAATGTTGAACATAGCTAGAAAGTTATCAGCAGGCCATGAGTTTCTGAGAGTAGATTTGTATAACATAGACGGTAAGATATATTTTGGTGAATTAACACTATATCCTGACAATTGCAATATAAAGATGAAACCATTGAAGTATGAAAAGATATTTGGGGACATGCTCTCAATAAAATCTTAACTTATATTAACGAGGAGAAAGTTTATGAAAGTTCTATTCGTACATGATGGACCGATAAGAAGAGATGATGAGAATA
>NZ_JAGFLY010000001.1:0-1025355 GCF_021991715.1 Salinicoccus sp. ID82-1 | reverse complement strand
GCATGAGCTGCTTGATGCTTCAGCATTTAGCAGGTCAGTACGCCGCATTGGCGGCGCTACCGATGTACTTTCAGTTTCATATTGTCCGGTGGCAATGGCGGAGAGGCCCCACCTGTTCCCATGCCGAACACAGCAGTTAAGCTCTCCAGCGCCGATGGTAGTTGGACTGACGTCCCGTGAGAGTAGGACGCCGCCGGGCAGTATACATTTTAATATTAATCTTTGGAGAATTAGCTCAGCTGGGAGAGCATCTGCCTTACAAGCAGAGGGTCGGCGGTTCGAACCCGTCATTCTCCACCATTCATTCGCCGGTCTAGCTCAATTGGCAGAGCAACTGACTTGTAATCAGTAGGTTGGGGGTTCGATTCCTCTGGCCGGCACCATTTAATCATTATATGTATATGAGCCATTAGCTCAGTTGGTAGAGCATCTGACTTTTAATCAGAGGGTCAGAGGTTCGAATCCTCTATGGCTCACATATGCGGGTGTGGCGGAACTGGCAGACGCACTAGATTTAGGATCTAGCGCCTTCGGGCGTGGGGGTTCGACTCCCTTCACCCGCACCATTCGCGGAAGTAGTTCAGTGGTAGAACATCACCTTGCCAAGGTGGGGGTCGCGGGTTCGAATCCCGTCTTCCGCTCCATTATTACGCCGGGGTGGCGGAACTGGCAGACGCACAGGACTTAAAATCCTGCGGTAAGTAATTACCGTACCGGTTCGATTCCGGTCCTCGGCACCAGTTTAAAACCTTATATGATGCGCCCGTAGCTCAATTGGATAGAGCGTTTGACTACGGATCAAGAGGTTAGGGGTTCGACTCCTCTCGGGCGCGCTTTAATAATCACGGGAAGTAGCTCAGCTTGGTAGAGCACTTGGTTTGGGACCAAGGGGTCGCAGGTTCGAATCCTGTCTTCCCGACTCTTAAGAAATATGCGGGTGTGGCGGAACTGGCAGACGCACTAGATTTAGGATCTAGCGCCTTCGGGCGTGGGGGTTCGACTCCCTTCACCCGCATCGGAATTTCTTTTATCATAAAATGGGGGCTTAGCTCAGCTGGGAGAGCGCCTGCTTTGCACGCAGGAGGTCAGCGGTTCGATCCCGCTAGTCTCCACCATTTTACTCAATATAATTTTCATGGCGGCGTAGCTCAGCTGGCTAGAGCGTACGGTTCATACCCGTGAGGTCGGGGGTTCGATCCCCTCCACCGCCATTATTGGACCTTTAGCTCAGTTGGTCAGAGCAAACGGCTCATAACCGTTGGGTCGCAGGTTCGAGTCCTGCAAGGTCCACCATGCTTTAATTGTATATCTTACGGAGGAATACCCAAGTCTGGCTGAAGGGACCGGTCTTGAAAACCGACAGGGGCTTAACGGCTCGCGGGGGTTCGAATCCCTCTTCCTCCGCCATTTTATTATTATCGCGGGATAGAGCAGTCTGGAAGCTCGTCGGGCTCATAACCCGGAGGTCGGTGGTTCAAATCCACCTCCCGCAATTTTCTTTTTTTATTTATATGTGGTCCCGTGGTGTAGCGGTTAACATGCCTGCCTGTCACGCAGGAGATCGCGGGTTCGATTCCCGTCGGGACCGCCATTCTAATAAGTAGTGGTTCAGTAGCTCAGTCGGTAGAGCATGTGATTGAAGCTCACAGTGTCGGCGGTTCGATTCCGTCCTGAACCACCATTTGTGTTGCCGGTCTAGCTCAATTGGCAGAGCAACTGACTTGTAATCAGTAGGTTGGGGGTTCGATTCCTCTGGCCGGCACCATTTTTTCAGTGTATCATGGAGGGGTAGCGAAGTGGCTAAACGCGGCGGACTGTAAATCCGCTCCTTCGGGTTCGGCAGTTCGAATCTGCCCCCCTCCACTCATAGGGGTATAGTTCAATGGTAGAATAGAGGTCTCCAAAACCTTTGATGTGGGTTCAATTCCTACTACCCCTGCCAAGATGGCGGTTGTGGTGAAGTGGTTAACACACCGGATTGTGGTTCCGGCATGCGTGGGTTCGATCCCCATCAGCCGCCCCATTATTGGGCTATCGCCAAGCGGTAAGGCAACGGTTTTTGGTACCGTCATGCGCAGGTTCGAATCCTGCTAGCCCAGCTTCAAGGCGCCATAGCCAAGTGGTAAGGCCGAGGACTGCAAATCCTCTATCACCGGTTCAAATCCGGTTGGCGCCTCCATTAGTTAGATTGCGGAAGTAGTTTAGTGTTCAGAACAGGCTTCTACCTGAAGCAAGACATAGGTTCAAATCCTATCTTCCGCTCCATAAATTTGTTAATACTGGGCCACCGTGGCGGAATTGGCAGACGCGCTGGACTCAAAATCCAGTTCCCTTTGCGGGAGTGTCGGTTCAAACCCGACCGGTGGTATTAGAAGTCTTCTATTAAATATAAATGGTATATCTAAAATTGCCGATGGCGGTCAGGATGAAACATTTCATCCTGACTGTCTTTTTTTGCGACTTGAAACAAGAAGGAGGAGATAATACGAATACTAAAGAAAAACCGAAGAACGTTGCATTACTGGTCAAGGAAATACTTCAAAGGCGATAGACGCTTCTGAGTGATCACCTGATACAAGCATTACACTTCCAAATATGTCATACTGGCATGAAGGCCATAGAGAGGAAGGAATGCTGCATGTCAGATCAGTGGTATAAGATTGATAATACAGGAAAGATTTTTCATGCGTTATCAAACGCGGAAAATTCCTTTGTTTTCAGAGTCTCTATGATTTTGACGGAAAGAATAGATCGAGAGGTGCTTCAGCAAGCATTGGATCAGATTGTCCGCCGTTTTCCAACATTGACTGTTTCACTGAGGAAAGGACTGTTCTGGGATTATCTTGAGAAGAATGATCAGAAGCTCATGGTGCAGGAAGAGGAGACCTACCCCTGTGCCCCCATTAATCCAAAAACCAGTAGCGGATACTTGATCCGTGTCATATACTATAACAACAGAATATCTTTTGAAGTTTTCCACTCCCTTACGGATGGCAGTGGTGCGATGGAATTTCTGAAGACGCTTGTCTACCAGTATCTGCTTCTCAAAAGGAAAAATATTCATCATGATAATATGATACTTCTGCCACAGGATCTACCAGGTACAGAAGAAATCGAAGACAGCTTCGAAAAGTATGCTTATAAGAATGATAGAAAGTCGATCAGAATGAAAGAAGATCCTGCCTATCAGATTACAGGTACAGCACTTGATACTGCAGGTATCAGTGTCATCCATGGTATAATGGATGGAAATGCTCTGAACCGTCACGCAAAAGGTCACGGCACGACACTCACTGCGTTTCTGACAGCGCTTCTGATCAAGGTCATCAGCAACCAGCATACGGGGCATGAACCGATAGCAGTCGCGCTGCCTGTCAATCTGAGACGTCAGTTCCCATCAAGGACGATGAGAAACTTCTTTGCGGTAGCCAATATAGGTGTTAAAGTGGAAGATGACACAAATTTCGAAGAGATACTTGATGAAGTTGCAATGAAGCTCGTATCCCGTACTGCCAAGGAAAGCCTGCAGAAGGGGATCAACCACCATTTCCAGCTGCAGAGAGGGATGATGACACGCATCATACCAATATTTCTCAAATATCCTGCAATGAGGTATGGATTCAATCACATCGGTGAGCGGACAAAGTCGATGACGCTATCGAACATGGGGAACGTAAAATTACCGAAGTCCATGGAAGCGTACGTTGAACGCATGGATATTGCCCTGTATCCAACAAGCAGAAGTCCAATCAGCTGTGCGGCCGGAACGATTAATGGCCGCATGACAATTACGTTTACACTGTCGATAGCGGAAACGGATATTGTAAGGGATTTTTTCATAGAATTGAAACGGTTGACCGGCCTTGAAATAGAGATCAATTCCAATGAGTGGGGGAACAGCAATGAACCATTGTGAACAGTGCACTATCAATACGAAGCATAATATATGTCCGCTATGCAGCCAGCAGTTGGCATCCATCGATTCCAAGATGGAGAATAGAACATATCCGGCTTATGACAGGCAGTCATTGGGCAAAAGAAAGGCACCGAGAATTGCGGTATTTGCAGGTCTTTCCATCATACTGGCATGCATATTCATCAATCTGATCATCATGCCGCATTTTCTATGGGTATTCTATGTCATGGGTTCTGTTGCCTATGCAGTGATTTCATTGAATCATACGATTCTGTCGAAATCCCATCTTGGCAGCAAGATTGTCGGCCAGGTTGCGAGTCTGACGCTGCTGCTCCTGCTTATCGATTCACAGTCGGGCTTCCTCAGGTGGTCGATCAACTATGCAGTCCCTTTCCTCATCGTTGCCGGTCTCGTGATGGTGACACTCTCAATCCTGACGAAGCGTCTTAAGTGGAAGGGGTATATCAGTTCCATCCTGATGATTGCACTGAGCTTTCTGCCGGCCGCACTGTATTTCTCGGGTCATGCTACAGTTATCTGGCCGAGTGCAGTCGCCAGTCTGTATGCCTTCATGCTGATTGTGTTTTTTGGTGTGTTTGCCCATCAGACCCTATGGACCCAGTTGAGCAGAAGACTTCATATATAAAGGCGAGAGCCCTCTACTTCAATCGAAGTGGAGGGCTCTTTTATTATTGCTTATAGATGATCAGCACAGCAAGTGTGCTGCCATATGAGAACTTGATATCGATGATTTCTATCTGATGGTTCTCATATAGAAATTCGTTCACTTTCTTATCAAGGCCTTTCTCCGTCATGGCACTTATGGTCTTCACCTTCATTAAGCTTCATCCCCTCATTATCGTTTAATCATATTATCTCCTTAAATTGACTGAAAAGTCACGTAATAATGCGTCGGAAATGGTAAAGTAGTGGCTAAGGGGGAGATACGAATTGAAGGACTACATCAAATATATGAATCTCAAATATCATAGCGAAGAACAAAGCCTTTATTTCATCAGCAGTGAGAGTGGCACGCAGCAGTTATGGAAAATGAATATTGATGGCGGACAGAAGCAAAGGCTCACCGGATCTGATCAGAATGTAAAGAACTTCTGGATTGAGGGGGGGCATATTACAGTTGCAATCGACTATCATGGCAATGAAAGAAACCAGTATCATGCATTCGATGGCAAAGACCTGACGATGTTGACCGATCAGCCGGATTATTTTCATTATTTTGGCATGTACGATAAAGAGAAGCATACGTATACAGTCATCCGCAACCATCATGAATCCTCGGCTTTCGAATTATGCACAATCGATGAAGCGGGTGCTGTTGATATTATTCGCACTTTCGACGCTCCCGTCCATTTCATCCATGAACTGTCACGTGGACGGTTCCTGATGTCGACGGATGTGAATAATGTCGATCAGACGTTGATAATTTTTGACGCGGAGACGGGGAAAGTGAAGACACTCCAATTTCCACAGGCGAGGTATGCAAATTTCAAGTTTGTCCGGAATACATGCCTATGCCTCAGTGACCTGGCCGACGGTTTTAAAAATATATACGAAGTCGATCTCGAGAATGGTACATATGAGAAACGGACCAGCTTCCATTGGGATATCGAGCATTTCAAATTGTTTGAAGACAATCGCAGAGCGTTGCTGTCATGCAATGAAAATGGCTGCTCTTCGCTGTACACCTTGGATCTCGCAACATGGGAAGTGGCCGAACTGCCTTTTGAAAAGGAAGGTGTAGTCCATTCAATGGCTGTTGGGGAGGGTGATAATGTCTTTTTGATCTATTCCTCCGTGGATCAGCCCCACCTGATCCACCGTTATCACCTCACCCGGAAGAATTCTGAAGTGATTGCCGATAATGGGAAAGCTGAAAAAGTAGCGTGGCGCATGGCAGGCTATCCGTCGTTCGATGGATTGGAGATTCCATATTTCATCTACGAAGCAAGCTCGGCTGGAGGGGCTGTCATCCATATCCACGGCGGACCGGAATCACAGGCCAGACCGGAATTCAATGCACTCTACCATCGCCTGAACAGGGCGGGTCTCTCTGTGGCTGTACCGAATATACGCGGCAGTATGGGATACGGACGCGCCTATCTTGAAGCGGATGATAAGGAGAAGCGGCTTGCTGCGATGCAGGATATCGTGGAATTGAGACAGCATCTGATTGAAGCAGGGTATGCAGATGATTGGAATATCAGTGTAATGGGCAGAAGCTACGGTGGTCTGATGACACTGCTGCTGGTCACGCATCATCCGGATCTGTGGACTGCTGCAGTGGATATTGTCGGCATATCGCATTTAAGGACATTCTTTCGGCATACGCCCCCATGGAGACGCAGCCTGAGAGCAGCCGAGTATGGTTCCATAGAGGCGCATGGTGCGTTTCTGGATGATATCTCTCCGCTTTCCAGAAGCAGGGCAATCACTGCCCCTCTGATGATATTCCATAGTCATCATGATTCACGTGTGCCATATACTGAATCCGTGCAGATGGCGGACGCCATGACAGAAAGCGGGCAGGATGTAACTTTTACAGCCTATGGCAATGAAGGTCATACTTTCATGCATCGGGAAAACCTTCAGGATATGAACCGAAAGATTACTGAATTTCTTGCTGCGTACCACACAAAAGCGTAAAAATAGGAAGCACCGAAAGGTGCTTCCTATTTTTATTCACTCAACAGCTCGTCGGAAAGAGAAACGATATACTTCAATTTTGCCCACTGTGCTTCCTCTGTGAGCTCATTACCATGGTGTGTGGAGGCAAATCCACATTGAGGGCTCAGGCAGATCTGGTCTTTTGATACGTATTGTCTGGCTTCCTCGACACGTTCCTTGATAACATCAGCATTTTCCAGTTCACCATGCTTGGAAGTGAACAGGCCGAGAACAACCTGGGGGCCATTCTCAGGGATATGCGCCAATGGTTCAAAATCTCCGGAACGGTCATCATCATACTCGAGGAAGAAACCGTCCACCTGCTCTTTGGCGAACAGCACAGGAGCAATTTTGGCATAGCTGCCTTCAAATGCCCACTTGGATCTGTAGTTTCCACGGCACAAGTGAGTCGTCACTACAAGGTCATCCGGCTTCTTCTCAAGTGCACCATTGGCGACTCTCAATGCGAGGTCGATCAGCGTCTCCCTGTCGTAGCCGCTGTCATTGAACGGAACTTCAGGGGCACTGAGGCCGGCGATATACACATCATCCAGCTGGAGATATCGGCAGCCGGCATCGTAGAAGGCCTGTATGGCATCCTGATAGGCTTTGATGACATCATCCGCATATTCCTCGACGTCAGGATAGATATCGAGGTTTCTAACACCCGCATTGAACAGCTGGTTCGGGCTCGGAATGGTCTGTTTGGCTACTGCACGATCACCGACGATCTCCTTGAATTCCTTGAAGTCGGCCACGTGGGGATGGTCAGGGTTGAAAGATACTTTGCCGGTTACTCGGATGTTGTATCTTTCCGTTTCAATGCCGTCGAACTGGTAGCCGTGGTCCGGTATGTAGCCTTCCACACCATCCAGGTGCTCCAGGAAATCAGTGTGCCAGAAGCGGCGTCTGAACTCTCCATCTGTAACTGCTTTGAGTCCCACCTCGATCTGCTTGTCGACAACACGCTTGATCTCTTCTGTTTCAATCTCCCTCAGTTCTGCATAAGATATCTTATCCTGGGCGTAGTCCTTTCTCGCCTGGTGGATGCTGTCAGGCCGCAGAAGACTGCCCACATGATCCGCTTTGAATGGTGCCTGCACTGTAGTTTTTGTCATTTTAATCCCTCATTTTCAAATTTTAATATAATAAATCCCCAACTTATCCGGTTAAGATAAATTGGGGATGAACACCCGTTTATCTCATCTGCGAGCATGGCTCTCTGGATTTAGCACGACACTTCATGTACGTTGCTGAGGTTTCATCGGGCCAGTCCCTCCACCTCTCTGGATAAGAGTTGTAATTATTATATTAGTGAGTACTCTAAAGGATAAAGAATTTTCTGTCAAGTGAAGCAGTAAGATTGACTATAACCATTTTTATAAATAAAGTATAAATAACTTGCTAAAAGTAAGTGTGTATTGTAATATTGAATTGTCTTTAATTAGAGATAATATTTTCTGGAGGGATTACAATGACAAAATTCGTATCAGATCCAGCGCACTCCGAAGTCGGCTTTCAAGTTAAACATATGATGGTTTCAAAAGTGAAAGGGTACTTCGAATCATTTATATTTGAAGTGGACACAGACAAGCTGGAAACATTCGAGAATGCTGAAGTGTATGCAGAAATAGACGTAGAGAGCATCAGCACAAAAAATGCAGATCGTGATGCGCACTTGAAATCAGAAGATTTCTTCAACGTTGAGAAGAATCCCAAAATCATCTTCAAATCAAGCAATGTTACGAAAAATGGGGATACAGTGACCGTCGAGGGCAATGCAACAATCAATGGCATCACCAAGGAGATGAGCATCGACCTGCAGTACAATGGCAAGGGCACAAATCCTTGGGGGCAGGAAGTGCATGGCTTTGAAACTGAGTTTACAATCAATCGTGAAGACTTCGGCCTGACATGGAACCAGCAGCTTGAAACTGGCGGTGTACTTGTCAGCAAGGACGTCAAGGCGATGCTCGAACTTCAGTTCTCCGAGCAGAGCAAATAGAATAGGCAGTATCCGGTTCAACTGGCCACGGGAAGTGATTTTTCACTCTCCGTGGTTTTTTTGATGTATAAACTGGGGACAAAAGCAATTGTCAGAAGTCATTTCCTCAATTTACAATAAAATTCAGAACTGTTATACTCGCGAGAAGTCCCTCAATAAAGGAGATGGCACATGGGAATGAAGAAAAGAAAACTTCTATCAGGTGCAGCTGTGTCGATCATGCTGCTGTCAGCATGCAGCAATGATATCGAAAGCATCCAGCAGGCACTTGATGGATCGGAAGAAAAACAGGCATCTGCTGTTTCGGAACTGCAGCAGGTGATGGAACTGGAGAGCCAGCTCCAGAATGCATTTCAAACGGGTATATCGGAAGATGAAGATTTGAGTTCTTTTTCTGACGGGTCTGCTGCTGTCTTTACTAATATCGATGAAAGAAAGCAGGCATTGGAGAATCTCGATGGCATCAGCAGTGAACTTACCGAGCAGAAGGAAAAGTTTGCAGAAATTGATGTACAGAGCGTTTCTGAAGAAACCGTCGATGAGGTTGAAAATACCATCCAATCCTTGAACGAATCCATTGATGCGTTTGCAGCGAAGTATGGAGAAGACCTTGAACAGCAGAGGGATTATTTCGAATCCCTGGGGCAGGATGACACTACATATGAAAATTTCAAGACAGGGATAGAGTCCATCAATGACAGTCGCGAAAAGACGCAGTCACTGCTTGTCGAACTGGATACGGAGATTGCTGCCTTGCAGAATATGCAGGGTGACCTTTCCTCACAGCTCGACGCAGCAGCCGATGAATGATGTTACCAAAGGAGATGGACATGATGAAGAAAAGAGTACTTCTATTGATGTGCTGCGGCAGTATACTATTTGCCGGCTGTCAGAACGATAGTCCTGAAGATGAATCGAACGCCGACGCATCCTCACACCAGGCGGCAAACGAAGAGCAGCCGGAATCAACTGAAGAATCAACTGTGGAAGAAGTGACGGAAGAAGCTGAAACAGTGGAATTGCCAAAACCGGTTGAACAAGCAGCATATGAGTATAGTGTCAACGAAAATACATATGCAATACAGCCGATCGAAGGCAGCAGTGCAGAGCCGCAGGTCGCCCTGCTGACATATGATGACGCACCGGATGGTCATGCTGTCCGGATTGCTGAAATACTTGCACAGCATGACGCGCCGGCCATATTCTTTGTCAATGGAATGTATCTTGAATCGGAAGCGGGCAGGGATGCTCTCAACACGATCCATGAAATGGGTTTTGAAATCGGCAACCATACACAGACGCATGCCAGCCTGCCGGATCTTTCACCAGAAGCACAGCGCGCGGAGATAGTGGAGACAAATGATCTGGTTGAAGAGATTACAGGTGAGCGGCCCCGCTTTTTCCGTGCCCCTTTCGGACAGAATACCGAAACATCAAGCCGGATTGCCAGTGAACAGGGGATGGTACTGATGAACTGGACGTACGGTTACGATTGGGAGGCAGCCTATCAGGAAGCGGATGCTCTGGCGGACATCATGGTCAACTCGGAATATCTCAACGCCGGTGCCAATCTGCTCATGCATGATCGTGCCTGGACACGGGATGCCTCTGCCGATATTGTCGAAGGTCTGAGAGGCAAAGGGTATACCATCGTAGATCCGGACAAAATTTCATCTCCGGAAAGAGAGGCGGCAGCCGAATGAGCGGACGTATGATTGGTTCAGCAATAGCACTTCTATTTTCAACACTATTTATTGCATCGGAAGCAAGTGCGGCGGAAACTTCGGTGCTGGATCTGCATGAAGGTCCTCTGCTGAGTGTACCGGAGGAATTTCCAGAGCAGTTCAAGTATGACAGCGGCGTCGATATCGCCTATCCGGAGTCGGGGGTCAAGGGCATCTATGTATCTGGATATTCCGCGGGTGGCGCAAGAATGGATGATCTGACCGGTCTCATTTCAAATACAGCGCTGAATGCGATGGTCATCGATGTCAAAGAGGACGAAGGCTACATGATGATGGATCTTGATTCCGACAACGAGACGATCCAGTCGCTTTCCTATGATTATGTGGATCCCGAAAAGCTGATGACACATATGGAGCAGGAAGAAATATATCCAATTGCTCGTGTCGTCGTCTTCAAGGATTCACAGCTGGCCGAAGCAAGACCCGAGCTCTCCTTCACGGATCAGAACGGCAATGTGTGGAAGAATGGTCGTGGAGAAAGCTTCGTCAATCCTTTCTCAAAAGAAGTATGGGACTATAACGTGGAGGTGGCGAAGCAGGCTGCAAAACTGGGATTCAAGGAAATCCAGTTCGACTATGTCCGCTTCCCCGAAGGGTTTGAACACCGCGCAGATACACTCGAGTACACGATGGGCGAATATGAGAATGCGGATATGAATGCAGTCGACAAGCGCGTTGCTGCTGTGACTGATTTTGTAGCATATGCGCGACAAGCGCTCGAGCCATACGATGTGGATGTGTCCGTCGACATCTTCGGCTATGCAGCCACCTTGCCGGAAGCGCCCGGCATCGGCCAGAACTTCTCCAAGATAGCGAGCAATGTCGATGTCATCTCATCCATGATCTATCCGAGCCATTGGGGAAACGGCTATTTCGAAATTCCGAAACCCGACCTTGAACCGTATGAAACCATTTCGGAATACATGAGGGTAGAAAATGAAGTACTTGGACAGCTTGAAGATGCTCCTGTATCCCGGCCTTGGCTCCAGGACTTCACTGCTTCATATCTGGGCGCTGGAAACTATAAGCAGTATGGTGTCGAAGAAATCGAAGCACAGGTGCAGGCCCTTTACGATAATGGCGTACAGGAGTTCCTGCTGTGGGATGCCTCGAACAGATATACGCGAGGCGTGGATTATGCCGATGATGGAGCGCAATAATAGTAACAAACACATAATGGAGATCATGTCCCTCGACATGGTCTTCATTTTATTTGATAATGATTTTAACAAGGCAATAACAACCGTAAAAGGAGCAGAGCAGATGGACCACAGCCATATTATTGAGGACGCGAAAAAATGGGTGCATGATTTTCATGCACAGGATGCAACAGGGCATGACTACTGGCATATCATGCGTGTGTATAACAACGCCCTCTCGCTGCAGGACGAAGAGGGGGGAGACCGCTTCATCATCGAAGTGGCGGCGCTCTTTCATGACATGATCGACTATAAGCTGACCGGCAATGTGGATCAGCAGATTGATGAGATAGAAAGGTTTCTGGATGAGCGGGATGTGGAGGCGGATACCATACGGCGCATCGTCCATGCCATGCAGGCTGTATCCTTCAAAGGGGGAACCAATGCGGTCAAGGTGGAATCGCTTGAGGATGCAATCGTGCAGGATGCGGACCGTCTGGATGCACTTGGCGCAGTCGGCATTGCGCGGACTTTCGTATATGGCGGAAATAAAGGGCATGATATGCACCATCCGGACACACAGGTACGTGAAAATATGACATTCGAGCAGTATAGCCAGGAAGACAATACGATGATCAGCCATTTCTACGAAAAACTGCTGAAACTGAAGTTCCTTATGCATACGGATACTGCAAAGGCGGTTGCAGAGGCACGGCATCAGTTCATGGAAAACTACCTGGAACAGTTCTATGCGGAGTGGGACGGCAAAATATAAACGGGATGGAGAGTGTGCTATGAAGAACCCATTATTTGATAGCTATCCGATTACTGAAACTATGGCGGGATATCATACTGTCTTTTGGAAAAATGAACATTATGCGAGGTTTGATCCGGATGATGCGGGCTGGACTTTAAAGATGTCGGATATCATGGAAGCAGAGGCGCGTCTCGCACGTTTTGCTCCATTCATAGAAGCGGCTTTTCCTGAAACACAGCCTCATAACGGTGTAATAGAGTCCCCATTGATCGAAGTGGGTGAAATGAAACAGCACTTGAATGAAAAGTATAATGCCAGCATTAGTGGCGCAGTGTATGTCAAAGCGGATGATCGCCTTCCGGTGTCCGGCTCCGTCAAAGCAAGAGGCGGCATCTATGAAGTACTCAAACATGCAGAAGATCTTGCCGTTGAGCATAATATGATTGTCCCGGATGATGATTATGCGCAGTTCCGGTCCGAGAAGTTTCATCAGTTCTTTTCAGAGCATACGATTGTTTGTGGGTCGACAGGGAACCTCGGCCTCAGCATCGGCATCATCAGTGCTGAACTCGGCTTCAAAGTAATCATCCATATGTCGAGTGATGCGAAGCAGTGGAAGAAGGACATGCTGCGTGAGCGCGGTGTCATGGTCGTCGAACATGAAGATGATTACAGCAAGGCTGTAGAAGCGGGACGTGAAGTGGCACTTCAGGATGACCACAGCTACTTTATTGACGACGAGGATTCAGTACCTTTATTTCTTGGCTATGCTGTATCCGCATTGCGACTCAAGGATCAGCTTGACACCGAGGGTGTCAAGGTCGATGCCGAGCATCCCCTGTATGTCTATCTGCCATGCGGCGTCGGAAGTGCGCCTGGTGGCATCAGTTTCGGTCTGAAGCAGGTTTTCGGGGATGCTGTCCATCCGGTCTTTGCAGAACCGGTCCAGTCACCGTGCATGCTGCTCGGTATTTTGACTGGATTGCATGATGATATTGCGGTGGGTGATATTGGCCTCGATAATCGTACGACTGCTGATGGCCTTGCTGTCGGCAGACCATCAAAGTTTGTCGGCAGAATGCTTGAGAAGCACATCCACTCATTCTTTACAGTGGAAGATGCAGAAATGCACGCTCTTTTGGCTGCAGCGCATGACCTTGAGAATATGAAGATGGAACCTTCAGCAGCAACCGGTTTCCCGGGCCCCGCCATAATCCATCAGCATCCGGAAGACCCTCATCTGAGTAATGCGACGCATATCGTGTGGAGTACAGGCGGCAGCATGGTGCCGGATGCAGAATGGCAGTCGGACTATGAGGCGGGCAGGTAGACTGTCTGAATGGATGGTCTTTCTGTTTGTCAGACAGGAAAAGTGAATGTATAATATAATGATTGCAATTTCGCATATGACCAGCTTCAAATAAAGAATTCATAAGGAAAGGCAGGTGAAAATATGAATAGACACGAATTCAAGCAGAAGGTCATCGACTATGCACATTCCATAGGCATCGATGAGATCGGATTCACCCATGCAGAGCCGTTCCATGAGCTCAGGGAGAAGCTGATCGACTATCATGCGAAAGGGTATGCCTCAGGCTTTGAGAAAGGAACGATTGATGAGCGGACGGATCCGAAACTGTCGCTCAGTTCTGCAGAGAGCATCATCTCGATTGCCGTCGGCTATCCGAACCGGCTGCCCGATGCGCCGAAGAGCAGAAAAGGCGAGCGGCGCGGACTCTTTGCCCGTGCTTCGTGGGGCGTCGACTACCATACGCTGCTCAACAGACGGCTTGAAAAGCTCGAAGCGTATATCAAATCTCTTGATCCTGACATCGAAACGAAGTCCATGGTGGATACGGGCGTCATGAGTGATAGGGAAGTCGCGAGACGCAGTGGTCTCGGCTATATTGGAAAGAATGGTTTTGTCATCAATCCGGAACTTGGCACATACTCATACCTCGGCGAGATGCTTACGAGCTATCCATTTCCACCGGATGAGGAACTGATCGACTCATGCGGCGACTGCAATCTGTGTGTCGACCGCTGCCCGACGGGTGCACTGGTCGGCAATGGACAGCTGAATTCACAGAAGTGCATTTCATTCCTCACCCAGACGAAAGGATTTCTGCCGGATGAATACCGTGGCAAGATCGGCAATCGCCTGTATGGCTGTGATACATGCCAGCAGGTGTGTCCAAGAAATAAAGGCATCAACACCGATCATCACGATGATATCGTGCTGGAACCTGAAATTCTGAAGCCGGAGCTTGCCGGACTGCTTGAAATATCGAATAGGGAATTCAAGGAGACATACGGACATCTGGCTGGTGTATGGAGAGGGAAAAAGCCCATCCAGCGCAATGCCATCATTGCACTGGCGCATTTCAAGGAGACAAGTGCTGTCGATCTGCTGAAGCGTGTGGCAGAGAATGACCCGAGGCCGGTGATCAAAGGGACTGCCTACTGGGCTGTCGGCCAGATAGAAGGAGACAGGGCACTTGATTATATAAATGAAAGATTTAGAATGGAAACAGACGAAGCAGTCAGAGATGAGATGCTCAAAGGCATCCAGGAAGTGGTCTAGGAGGTTTCAATGCCAAATCATATTGTTTTATATCAACCGGAAATACCGAATAATACAGGAAATATCGGCAGGACATGTGCAGCAACGGATACGACACTGCATCTGATCCATCCGCTCGGATTTTCCACCGACGACAAGATGCTCAAACGGGCAGGGCTCGACTACTGGCCGAACATCAATGTCGTCCATCACGACTCCGTGGAAGCATTCTTCGAGGCGACGGAGGGCAACTATTATCTCCTTACCAAATTCGCCACAAAGTACTACACGGATCTCGACTACAGTAATCATGATGAAAACCACTACTTCGTATTCGGAAGGGAGACTTCCGGGCTCCCGGACTGGATGAAGGAGAAATATGCAGATACAGCACTCAGAGTACCGATGACCGATAAGGTCAGATCCCTCAACCTGGCGAATACCGCTGCGATTCTCGTATATGAAGCGCTGAAGCAGCAGGCGTTCCCACAACTACACTAGGAGGCAGAGTATGAACTCAGTTATTGAACTATTGAATAATCACCGCTCCATCAGGAAATTCAAGGACGAGGCGTTGGATGAGGAAACAATCTGGACGCTTGTCACTGCCGCCCAGTCTGCAAGTACATCCAGCTATGTACAGGCGTACAGCATCATGGGTATCACGGATAAGGATAAGAAAGCGGCACTCAGGGAAATCAGTACCCAGCCTTATGTGGAGCACAATGGCCACCTTTTCGTCTTCCTGATCGACTACAACCGCCATGTCGAGCTATCCAAAGATAAAGGCGAGCCGATCGCCTTCGACAAGACCGAGCAGCTGATTGTCGGCACGGTCGACGCGGCCCTTGCTGCACAGAATCTGGCAGTGGCAGCAGAGAGCATGGGGCTCGGCATCTGCTATATCGGGTCTTTGAGAAATGATATGGCCCGTGTCATAGAAATCCTCGAACTGCCAAAAGGTGTCGTGCCGCTGTTCGGAATGGTCGCAGGCCATCCGGATCATTCAGGCAGCAAGAAGGAAAGACTGCCTTTTGAAGCGGTGTACCATGAAAATACGTACCAGCCGGTCGGCGAGCTGAAAGATGTCATCGACGACTACGACACACGCATCAGCGACTACTACAGCGAGCGCACGGATGGGGCGCGCAGTGATACCTGGAGCGATCAGGTCATCGGCATGCTCGGACAGAAGCAGCGTCTCGATGTTGACGGTGTACTGAAGGACCAGGGTTTTCTCGGCCAATAAAAAAATAAGCCATGCAGATGCATGGCTTATTTGGATTGCTGCTATATTTTCTCTTCGCCGTTATCCCTGTAGCCCCACTCTGATTCACGGCTCGATGCCAGAATAGAAGCAATGAAGGATATGCTGACCATCAGTATTAGAAATGCTTTCATGATTTGCGCCTCCTAATTTTCCGTACATAACATCATTATAAACGATAACCAGTAAAGAAAAAAGCTGAAAAGGCATAAAAGTTTTGTTAGAAATCCTTATGATGAGGGTAAAACAAGAAAGACATTGAGAAATCGAGGGGGAATCAACATGGCAATGAATTTTAAAATTTTCCAGGATAAAGAACTGGTCAGCATCTATATGGCCGATATCATCAGAAAACAGGTGCATAACAACCCGACAAGTGTAATCGGCCTTGAACTGAATGAGGAGCTGGACTGGACCTATAGGAAGTTTGTAGGTGAATCCAAGCAGCATCCGGCAGATTTCTCACAGATCTACATTGTCGGCATCAATCGCGACGGTGACAGGGAAGTATTCGAGAAACTGGATATACCGGATGACCAGCTTAAACTGGATGGTTCTGCCGATACGATGAAGAAGGTGCTGGATGACAAGGACCAGGCGAACTTGACAGTCCTTTCGATCGGTGCCAATAAGAATCTCGGATACACGGAATCCGGCGACAACGACCAGCTGTTTGATTCTCGGGAACTGATGCTTGTCGCCACCGGGAGTGACAAGGCCGAGGCGATCAGAAGTCTGTATGACGCAGTCGAGAACCACGATGATGATTTCGGCAAGGTGAAGCAGCACCGTATGGTGACAGTCGTGATGGATAAGGAAGCGGCAGCACAGCTTGATCAGGATATTGTGGAATACTACACTTCCGAATTCGCCTAGGAGGAAAAGTATGAAAAAGGATAATGACAAGGATATCGACTACAGAAAAGATATTGAGCCTGATGAGAACGAAATGACCCAGGACATGGAAGATGTGAAAGCACTCGGCAAAGAGATGGAACAGATCTCACAGAATGAAGACTATCCGATCGATTCTTCCGACGATGAGTCCCACGGGTTGGGTCCTGATGACAACTAAATGACATGAAACAGATGAATCCTTCTGAAAATTAGTATAAAATATTTCTTGTATACTAATTATCAGGAGGTTTTTTGATTGTCATATAGAATAGAGAAGGATACGATCGGTGAAATTGAAGTTCCAAGTGATAAATACTGGGCGGCACAGACGGAAAGAAGCAGACAGAACTTCCCTGTCGGCAAGGAGAAGATGCCTCTTGAAGTCATCGTTGCCTTTGCACATCTGAAGAAGGCGGCGGCAGTCTCGAACCATGCACTCGGCAGATTGTCTGAGCAGAAGAAGGATGCCATTGTCCATGCATGCGACCGGATCATTGCACGTGAACTGGATGAACATTTCCCACTCGTTGTGTGGCAGACAGGAAGCGGCACCCAGAGCAATATGAACGTCAATGAGGTCGTCAGCTATGTAGCCAACGAATATCTAGGGGCCAAGGGCAGTGAAGAGAAGGTCCACCCGAATGACGACGTCAATAAGTCGCAAAGCTCCAATGATACTTATCCGACAGCCATGCATGTTGCGCTCCATCAGGCTGTAGAAGAACAGCTCATCCCGGCACTTGATCTATTGAGATCAACTTTTGAAGAGAAGGAGGAAGCGTTCAAGGATATCATCAAGATCGGGCGTACCCATCTTCAGGATGCGACACCACTGACGCTTGGCCAGGAGATCAGCGGCTGGAGATACATGCTCGAAAAATGTGAAACACTGATTGGTGAATCAAAACAACAGCTCAAAAATCTTGCAATCGGCGGCACTGCTGTCGGTACAGGCATCAATGCCCATCCGGAGTTCGGCGACAGGGTTGCAAAGGAAATCTCGAATCAGACAGGCTACGAGTTCATATCCTCTCCGAACAAGTTTCATGCGCTCACTTCCCATGACGAAGTGGTATACCTCCACGGTGCGCTGAAAGCACTGGCAGCGGATCTCATGAAAATTGCCAATGATGTCAGATGGCTCGCCTCCGGACCAAGAGCCGGCATCGCAGAAATTGAAATACCTGCAAATGAGCCTGGTTCCTCCATCATGCCGGGCAAAGTCAATCCGACCCAGTCCGAAATGCTGACCATGGTGGCAACCCAGGTGTTCGGAAATGATGCAGCAGTCGGCTTTGCCGCTTCCCAGGGCAATTTTGAGCTGAATGTATTCAAACCGGTCATTCTGTATAACACGCTGCAGTCGATCTATCTGCTATCGGATGGCATGAAGACGTTTAACGACAAGTGTGCTGTGGGAATAGAGCCTGTGGGAGAGAACATAGAGCGTTTCCTTAAAAATTCATTGATGCTGGTTACAGCGCTCAATCCGCATATCGGCTATGAAAACGCCGCAAAAATCGCAAAGAACGCCCATGAGAAGGGCATTACACTGAAAGAATCTGCAGTGGAATCCGGCCATCTTACTGAAGAGCAGTTCGATGAGTGGATCAACCCGGCAGACATGATTCAATCCAGAGAGTAGGAGCTTGCTTATGAAAAGGATCGGACTCATCGATATCGGTTCCAATACAGTGCGCCTTGTGCTGTTCGAATATACCAGTGGGACGGGACTGAAGGAACTGCAGAACATCAAAACCCCTGCAAGACTTGCACGGTTTCTTGATAAGGACAACGTCATGGCCGAAGAAGGCATCAATAATCTCCTTTCCATTCTGAACAGTTTCCAGCTGATCAGTGAAAAGTATGATGTTGAAGAAATCTATCCCGTAGCGACAGCGGCCATCCGCCAGTCGGTCAATGTGGATGATATTCTGAAAAGGGCAAAATCTGAAGTCGGCATGGAAATAAAAGTGATCACAGGCAAGGAAGAGGCCCGCTACGGCTACCACGCCGTCGTTCATACAATCAGCAATATGGATGCTGTCACCATCGATATCGGTGGGGGCAGTACCGAACTGACATTTTTTGAAAATAAAGAGCTGATCCATTCCGTCAGTCTGCCTTTTGGTGTGGTTACATTGAATACGATGTTCTTCCAGGGCAAGGAGCACAACGATGAAGAAGCACTTGAGAAGACGGAGAAGTATGTCAAGGAACAGCTCAAATCGGTCAAATGGCTTTCAAAACGCAAAGTACCTATACTGGCAATTGGAGGCAGTGCGCGGAACATTGCACGCATCCACCAGTCGTCGATCAACTACCCGATAGCAGGGGTTCACGGCTATTCCATGGATCGCAATGACCTTCAGGATGTCTATGACCTGCTCGAGGGTACGAATTCAGACGACCTGGATAACATCGACGGCCTGAGCAAGGACCGCAGCGATATCATCCTGCCGAGTTCAATTGTCTTCAAGTCCCTTTATGACGTCGTCAAGGCCAATGAGTTCAAATTCAGCCGCAAAGGACTCAGAGAGGGGCTCGCCATGTCCATCATCTCGAAGGACTACCCGGCGGCCTTCAACAAGTACCATATTTTCAGAGACTCTCTTATCGAACTGTCGAATGACTTCCACATCCAGAGAGAAGAGGGCGAGAAGCGTCAGCAGATCGCAGAACGTATTTCCCACGAGCTTGAAAAATTCGATTTCATCTCCCTTGGCAAGCATGAAAAATACTTGATGAAGAATGCGGCGCATATCTTCTATTTGGGATCCTTCATTGACAGGGACGCTACAAGTCAGCATACTTATTATCTGATCTCAAACAGTAATATCAATGGCATTGTCCACCTCGACCGGGTGCGACTGGCACTTCTTGCAAGTTTCAAGAACAAGACACTGCTACAGTTCTTCGCTGAAGAGACAGGGTGGTTCGATGCAGACGATCTGGACAGCCTGCAGACGCTTGGCAGCATACTGAAGTTTGCCAATGCACTGAATATCTCAAATACCAATATTGTCCAGGATCTCTTTTTGGAAAAGGCTGACGACAAGATGCGTCTGACAGTCAGGTATAAAGGCGATCCGATTGCTGAAGAGTATCAGGCGATAAGACAGAAGAAGCACATTGAAAAAATCATGGACACGGGTCTGGAGATCAGGTTCGTGGAAGCCTGATAACTATCTTTAATCAAGGGAGTAGGAGAATAGTGATGACATATCGATTGAATGATAAGG
The DNA here is from genome assembly GCF_021991715.1 of Salinicoccus sp. ID82-1. NCBI lineage: Bacteria > Bacillati > Bacillota > Bacilli > Caryophanales > Staphylococcaceae > Salinicoccus > Salinicoccus sp. ID82-1. Next base: position 1,005,139 of record NZ_JAGFLY010000001.1, on the reverse strand, counting down.
AGTATTACAACAATCGGGAATTGAGCTGGCTCAGATTCAACTACAGGGTCATTGAAGAAGCGGCAGATGTCAATAATCCGCTTCTTGAGAAACTGAAGTTTCTGGCAATCACCAGCTCGAATCTGGATGAATTTTTCATGGTCCGGGTAGCGGGTATCAAGGACCAGATCAAAATGAACTATCATGAGCCGGATACAAAAACACAGCTGACACCACAAGAACAGCTTGAAGGCATCAGCAGACTGAACCGGCAGAACAGCACGATACAATACGAATATTATCATCGTCTGATGCGCGAACTGGAAGAATATGATATCTACCTGAAGCGCCCCGACGACTTGTCGGAAGACCTTCAGAATGAAATCGAATCCATTTTCGATACGGAAATCTATCCGTCTCTTACTCCTCTCGGTATCGACGCCTATCGGCCGTTTCCAAAACTGATGAATAAGAAAATCAACATATTCGTCAATCTATCCAATAAGCTGGGCGAACAGACTGCCATCGTGCAGCTGCCTACCGTCATCCGCCGCTATTTTGAACTGACTGACGGCAGGAAGACCTATTTCGTATTGGCAGAGGATATTATAGAGAAGCATATCAGCAAGCTGTTCGGCGGTTATGAGATTGATCGTACCTTCCCATTCAGAATTACAAGAAATGCAGACTTGACGATACATGAGGAAGGTGCGGCGGATCTTCTGATTGAAATTGAAAGGTTCTTGAAAGAGCGTACAAAGGGAGCTGCAGTCCGGCTTGAAATAGACATCAGTAAAAATGACAGCACCAACGGTTCATTCCTGCGCAGTGAACTGGGACTGTCGGAACAGGATGTATATAAATTTGATGCACCGCTCGATCTGACGTTCCTGTTCGGATTGACTTCCGACCTGAAGGACAGATTCCCGCATCTGGCATACCCGCCATTTACGCCTCAGGAGCCGGCACTGCTGTCAGGCAAGAACATATATGAGCTGGCGCTTGAGAAGGATATATTCTTCCATCACCCGTTCGAGAGCTTCCATCCCATCGTCGACTTCATGCGCGAGGCGGCCGAAGATCCGAATGTACTGGCCATCAAGCAGACCCTCTACCGTGTATCAAGCGATTCGCCGATCATCGAAGCGCTGAAGAATGCTGCAGAGAACGGCAAACAGGTGACTGTCCTTGTTGAACTGAAGGCAAGGTTCGATGAGGAGAATAATGTACAGTGGGCGAAGGAACTTGAGGATGCCGGCTGTCATGTCATCTACGGCATGAACTATTTGAAGACGCACAGCAAGATCACGCTCGTCGTCAAGCGTGTAAAGGGCAAGCTGGTCCGCTACGTCCATCTTGGTACCGGAAACTATAATGATTCCACTGCAAAGCTGTATACGGATATGGGCATCATCACGACGGATGAGGATATCGGCAACGATGCCATCAATTTCTTCAACTATCTCAGCGGATATTCCCTGAAGCCGGATTACAAGGCCCTGCACGTGGCACCATTTGAAATAAGGGATCTCTTTGCGGAATACATCGATAAGGAGATCGAGTTCCACAAGGAGAACGGCAAAGGATATATTTTTGCCAAGATGAATTCCCTGACGGACAAGAAAATCATCAACAAGCTGCTCCAGGCTTCCCAGGAAGGCGTAAAAGTGGATCTTGTCATACGCGGCATCTGCTGTCTGAAGCCAGGAATAGAGGATGTCAGCGACAACATCAGAGTCATCAGTATCGTCGGCAGGTTCCTGGAGCACTCCAGAATCTACTACTTCAACCACAATGGGGAAGAGAAGATGTTCCTTTCTTCGGCTGATATGATGACGCGCAACATGATCAAGCGCGTCGAAATCCTCTTCCCGATCAAAGATCCATTGATTGTCGAAGAGATCAGATCCATCAGCCGTCTGTACCTGAAGGATAACATCAAAGCCCGTATCCAGAAGCAGGACGGTTCCTACGAATATGTTGAAAATGAGCACGAACCGATCAGTGCCCAGGTCGAACTGATGAGGCGCGCTGAGAGACATGGCAGGGAACAGCTGGTGCAGAAGGAAAACCAGCTGCTGCTGAAAGTCAGAAATCGATTCAGACGCAAAAATTAGAGTGGCTGAAGGCCAGGGAGGACATCCCTGGCCTTTTTTGCATGGCATAGTACATTGACTTTATTCTGAAATTTATATAAACTGACTAGATATAAATAGAAGAAGAGGTGAAGACATGACCACGTATGAGGAATTCCTTAAGAACGCCCGTAACTACCGTACTGTGCCGGTGATTGAATCTTTCAGCACTGATCTGCTGACGCCGGTACAGATGTTTCATTCGTTGAAAGATGAAGCAGTATATATGCTGGAAAGTCAGGAGCCTGATTCGGCGTGGTCCAACTTCTCCTTTATCGGTCTCGATCCAATGATGGAAATACAGGAATCGGAACACAAGTTCATCATCCGTGATCTGGAAAGAGGGCACCAGTCTACAGCACCTTCCTTCAAAAGGGCATTTGAAACGACGGTCGAGCGGCTGCAGGTGAAAATTCCGGATATGGATATTCCATTCAAAGGTGGCGGTGTCGGCTATATCAGCTATGATGCCATCAGCGATTATGAGCCTGTACCGGATGCGCCGTTTGAAAAGGAGCGGCTGTCGAACTATCACCTGCTGTTCTGCCGCTCGCTCCTTGTATACGATCATCATTCAAAAGAACTGAACATCATCCATTTTGCGAGGGTTGATGCCGAGCAGGATACTGAAGAGATCTACTATGATGCCATTGCTGCAATCGAGCATATCAGAACAAGTCTGATGCAGGGCAGCAGACTATCCGATCTGCTGCTGCCGACGGTTCTGCCGAAAACGGAAGGATTCGAGCTCGACAGCAACTATGAGAAACAGAAGTTTCTACAGGACGTCGGCAAAATAAGAGACTATATAGAAGCCGGAGATATCCTCCAGGCCGTGCTTTCGCAGCGTTTCCATAAAAAGACGGAGAGAAGCGGTTTTGAGCTCTACCGTGTGCTGAGAAAAGTGAACCCATCCCCGTACATGTACTACTTGAAGTTTGATGGTGTCGAAGTCATCGGCAGCTCCCCGGAGCGCCAGCTTGAAGTGCAGGATGGCAATCTGGAAATCCATCCGATTGCCGGTACAAGAAGAAGAGGGGTTACGGAAGCTGAGGATGAAATGCTTGCCGAGGAACTGCTCAATGATGAAAAGGAGCGTGCAGAGCACCGCATGCTCGTCGATCTGGCCAGAAATGACATCGGCAGGGTGGCTGAGTATGGTTCTGTAGATGTGAGCGAATATATGGTGATCGGCAGATTCTCGAGAGTCATGCACATCATCAGCAAAGTCCAAGGCAGGCTCAAAGCCGGCATATCGCCGATCGATGCATTCATCTCCTCGTTTCCCGCTGGAACGCTCTCCGGCGCCCCTAAAGTGCGTGCCATGCAGATACTGCGTGAACTCGAACCGACAGCAAGAAATCTCTATGGCGGAAGCATCCTATACCTCGGATTCGATGGCAATATCGATTCCTGCATTACAATACGGACCATGACACTGGTCGGCCAGGACCTGTATATCCAGGCAGGTGCCGGAGTGGTTGCCGATTCCGATCCTGAAGCGGAATACCAGGAGACGATCAGCAAGGCAAGCGCTCTGGAGCACACCGTCCGTCTGACAGAAAGCATTTTCGGCAACAGAAATACAATGAAGGTATAGGAGGGCTGATATGATATACATGATCGACCATTACGATTCTTTCACCTTCAACATTGTGCAGGCGCTTGGAGAAATGGGGGAGGAGATCGTTGTCAGAAGAAACGATGAAGTGGCCTTTGAGGAGATCGATAGGCTGGCTCCGGACCTCATATTCCTTTCTCCCGGAGCAAAGCGTCCGGAAGATACGGGAATGACCATGGAGGTCATAGAACATTACAAGGAAACAATTCCGATATTCGGTGTATGCCTCGGCCATCAGACCATCGCCCACGTATTCGGCGGGATGGTCGGGCGCACGAGCAGGCTGATGCACGGCAAGACGTCTCTGTTGTACCACGAAGGTACAGGTATCTATGAAGGCATGTCCCAGGCCTCGGAAGTGATGAACTACCATTCCCTCATCGTCGACAAGGAGACCTTGCCCGACTGCTTCATAGTCACAGCAAAATCGGAGCTTGGTGAAATTGCCGGCATCAGACACCGCACGCTGCCGATTGAAGGCGTCCAGTTCCACCCCGAGTCCATCGGTTCTGCAGAAGGCAGACGACTGATCAGAAATGTCGTGCAGAAATTCTGCAGAGACAAGAAAACACCTTTGAAACAATAAGTTTCAAAGGTGTTTTTCCATTCTATAAGGCATCCTTATCCAGCTGTACAGTGACTGTTTTCTGCAGTATCGGATGGATGAATTCTATTTTATAGCTGAAGAGCTGAAGGTCTCTGAGTGTGGAATCGCCATAGAGCGGATCTCCGATAACAGGAAAACCGGCATGTGCGAGGTGTACGCGGATCTGGTGCGTCCGTCCGGTCTCGAGCTCTATTTCCAGTTCGCAGTAGTCGGCACCTACTTTCGAACCGATGATGTGGGTGACCGCTTCCTTGCCTTTTGATGTCACATGATACTTGTTGCGCTCCTTCGGATCCTTGGCGATGGGTGCACTGATCGTCTGGGGCTCAAAGCGTTTCTTCGTATCTATTCTGGCAATGTAGGTGCGCTTGATGTCGCGTTCGCTCAGCATATGGTCGAGCATCTTTTTGACAAGCGGGTTTTTCGCGACGAGCAGCACACCTTTCGTCTCCTGGTCGAGCCGATGGATGGGTTCGAGATATTCCGCTTCCAGTGTATAGATTGCATGGTTCATCAGCGTATTCGTTTCATTCATCTGGTTCGGGTGGGTTTTGACCCCCCTCGGCTTGAACAGTACCGCGAGATACCGGTCTTCATACATGACATCACAGTTGCGGTAGCTCGGCTTATACTGGCTGCGCGCGCCCGTATCAGGAAGGATGACCAGGTCATCGGCTGAGATCGTCGCGTTCAATGGTGCATTTTCGCCGTTGATGATAATATCCTTCGACATGCGCAGGAAGTGCAGTTCTTTTTTTGGCACGTGCAGCGTCTTCAGTACCTCTTCCAGTGTCATGCCATCGAATTTCTGATGCATATTGAATTTCATCTATTCCGCTCCTGTCATGGCATTGATGAACTGTACATATTCATCCGCATTGCCCGGGTTGCCCGCGAAACGGTCCACCTCTTCGCCATTTTCATAATAGACAAGTGTCGGCGTCGCTTCGATTGCGTAGTCGTTCCATGCCTGTTCGTATTCCAGAATATTGAGCTGGGTGACTTCTTCGCCGGTCTGATTGAATGCATCGATCAGGAATGGCGTGGCGGCGGCACAGTGGGAACATGTCGGACTCCAGAAGTAGACGAATTCGCCATCGCCCGCATCTATGATCTCCCTTGTTTCATCGAGTGTTTTGTTGTAGTGGTAGTTTTCGTCCTCAAGCTTGTCGATTGTGGCACCGCTCAAGTTTTCCGATTCGAGATCTGTGTACGGGTAGTAGCCGTCTTCCGGATTCTCAGAAGCGCTGTTCATGAAGATGAAGACAGCGGCGAAAGCGACGATGACAAGAGCGATGATGCCGTAGAATATTTTATTTCCCATGTTATGAACTCCTTTTTATTTTCTTTTTATCATAAATGATAATATAAAGATGAGGGTAAAAGCAATGAATGAGAGGAAAGGTATTGTGATGAAGCCGAACCAGTTGATGTACTGGACGGTGCACGATACACCTGTGCATGCGGCCAGATTATCCCCGAGGAAGCTGAGCTTCTGCAGTCCATAGTGGTAGACTGCAAGGAGCAGACCGATCCCGCTCATTATGCGGATATAGTATTTTGCACCCATATCATTCCTGATGATCGAGATGATCGAGATGATGACGAGCGGGTACATGAGAATGCGCTGGTACCAGCAGAACTCGCAAGGGACATACTGTCTGATTTCACTGAAGTAGAAAGAGCCGAGCGTGGCGATCAGCGCAGTGAAGAAGATCAGCTGCATGAAGAGTTTGTTATTGGTCACACTATTCCTCCTGTTTGCTGTTTTATTTCAGGTTCATACTATATCATTATAAGTGATATCATTGGACACGTGGGAACGATATATTTACAAAGTTATTAACATTTGGCCGAGGAGAGGTGTTACGATGAAAAGCAAGCTCCAGCTGCTCAAGGATATCGCTGAGTTCCTCAATGAGGAAACCGATCGCAGCACCATGATTCATGGTGCATTGAAGATGCTGGTCGACCATTCCGAATTCGATACAGGATGGCTGTTCTTCATCAACGAAGAAGGACAGCACGAACTGAGTGCCCACTACCGGCTGCCCCCCTCATTGCAGAAGGCAGGGCATCAGCATCTGTGCGAAGGCAGATGCTGGTGTGTAAACAAGTACAACAATAAGGAGCTCCGGACTGCGACCAATATATTCGTCTGCTCACGTCTTGAAAAGGCACGGATCGACTATCCGGAGGAGAATAACGGCATCACCCACCATGCGACAGTGCCGCTCATTTCTGGTGATGAATCCTTCGGTCTTCTGAATGTTGCGAGCCCGCACAGGCAGGAGTTCAGCCAGGATGAACTTGATCTGCTCGAATCCGTGGCATTCCAGATCGGATCAACACTGAAACGGATCGAACTGACTGCACAGGAGCAGGAGAACATGATCATCAGGGAAAGACAGCGGCTGGCACGGGATCTTCATGATTCTGTCAATCAGATGCTCTTTTCGATCGGTATCACTTCCCATGCAGCCAAAAGCATGAAGGATGAAAATAAGCTTAAAGACGCATTCAATTCGATCGAGCATACTTCAAAGCATGCGATGAAGGAGATGAAGGCACTGATCTGGCAGCTTAAGCCGATCGGTCTTGAAAATGGCATCATCGATGCTGTCGAGAAATATGCAGAACTGCTGGATCTTGAAATCGATATCCAGGTCGATGGCTTCTACGACGTATCCGACCAGGTGGAGGTGGGACTCTACAGGGTCATCCAGGAAAGCCTCAACAACATCAGAAAGCATTCAGGCGCCAATGTGGCAGTCATCAGAATGAACGCCGGTCCGAAAGTGCTCCAGGTCACCATTGAAGATGGCGGACGGGGATTTGACGCACTCGAGCAGCAGAAATTCAGCTATGGCCTGTCCAACATGAAGGAGCGCATCCATAAGCTTGGCGGCACATTTGAAATTACATCAGAAACAGGCAAAGGGACGCGGACCATCATCAGCGTCCCTTCAAAGGAGTGAGTACATGTATAATATCATCCTGGTGGATGACCACCATATCGTCAGGGAAGGGATGAAGTTCCTTTTGTCCACCACAGAGGACATCAATGTTCTGGATGACTTCAGTACAGGCCAGGAAGTACTGGACTATCTGAAAGGGAATCATGAAAGGACGGATCTGGTACTGCTGGACCTGGTCATGCCTGAAATGGATGGCATCGAAGCGACACGTGCCATCAAGAGCCACTATCCGGACATCAAGGTGCTCGTCCTGTCCAGCTATACAAGCGAAGAATATATCCGTCCTGTGTTTGCCGCCCACGCTGATGGGTACATCATCAAGGAGATGGAAGCCGAGGAACTGATCGATTCGATCATCAAGGTGATCGAGGGCGAAAAGGTGATCCATCCAAATATTCTTGAAGTCATCGATCGGGAAGGGGATATGCCTCATGAGAAGAATGCATTATCCGCCCGCGAAGTCGAGGTACTGCGTGAAATCGTCAAAGGAAAATCCAACAAGGAGATCGGCGAGGCACTCTATGTCAGTGAAAAGACTGTGAAGACGCACGTCAGCCATATACTGAATAAACTTGAAGTTTCAGATCGGACGCAGGCAGTCATCTACGCCATCAAATATAATATCGTTGAACTCTGATTACCCGCATCATAAAGGATAAGGAACCGTTTACACTTTCAGATTGCAAGCCGTGGTCCCAGACAGTATAATTGAAAGAAGAGTTTCAAGATTTGGAGGGGTAATATGAAAGTAGGAAATAAACTGACAATACAGATCATCACCGCCCTGATTCTCGGCATCATTGTCGGATCGGTATTCAACCTGATGGCCGACCAGGCATGGGTGCAGTGGATCGACCGGTACATATTCAATGTGGTGGGTCAGCTGTTCCTGAACATGATATTCATGATGGTTGTGCCTGTTGTATTCATTTCAATCGTACTCGGCGTGGTCAACGTCGGGGATCCGAAGATGCTTGGGGGCATCGGCATCAAGACACTGGCCTTCTACCTGGTGACTACAGCATTGGCCATCACCATTGCCATGACTGTCGCCAACATTCTGAACCCGGGGGAAGGACAGTCCCCACTGCTTGATTCCGACGAAGTATCGGAATACCGGGAGACTGAGCTTGAAGGCGGTGCCACAGGTGAAGCCATCCAGCAGGGATTTGACCAGACACTGATCAATCTGGTGCCGACCAATGTCCTTGAAGCGATGAGTACACAGAACATGCTGCAGATCATCACGTTCGCCATTTTCATCGGTATCGCAATGATCGCCATCAAGGATAAGACGACAGGTCTCGTGACGCTGTTCGAGCAGGCGAATGAGGTCGTCATGTGGATTGTTCTGGCCATCATGAAATACTTTGCTGCCATCGGTGCATTCGGACTGGTTGCCACAGCGTTCGTCCAGGCAGGATTCGGTGCAATCCAGCAGCTCGGCATGTACTTCCTATGCGTACTGCTGGCACTCTTCATCCATTTTGCGATCGTCTACGGATCAGCAGTCCAGTTTCTTGCGAAAAAAAGTTTCATCTGGTTCATCAGAAACTTTGCGCCGGCAATGGGTGTGGCGTTCAGTACTTCATCCTCAAGTGCTGTGCTGCCGATCTCACTTGAGACCGCGCAGGAGAATCTGAAGGTCCGTAAAAGCATATCAAGCTTTGTACAGCCGCTCGGCTCGACGATCAACATGGATGGTACAGCCATCATGCAGGGTGTCGCTACGGTCTTCATCGCCCAGCTCTCAGGAGTGGATCTGACGATCATGCAGATGATCACGGTTGTCATCATTGCAACGATCGCAAGCATCGGTACTGCCGGGGTCCCTGGTGTCGGCCTTGTCATGCTGGCGATGGTTCTGACGGCAGTCGGCCTCGACCCGGCAGCAATCGGTATCATCATCGGTATCGACAGGCTGCTTGATATGACACGTACGATGGTCAATGTCACGGGTGATGCAGCAATTGCACTGGTGATCAACGAGCAGCAGACAAGACGCGAAGAAGCCGGAAATAGCCGGACATAAAACTCGGGATTACACAATCTGATAGGAGCATATATTGAACACTTAGTGAATTTCAATATATGCTCTTTTAATTTTTCGTGAAATATATTATTATATTAAAAGTGTATTATTATCGAATGGAAATTTTACAATATCCGATATGAGTGAAAGGAAGAAAAGAATGGATAAACAGACTTTTACGGAGATGCTCCAGTCCAAGTTCAAGATTGTCAGAACGGAAGCCGGCTATACGCAGGATTCCATGAGTCAGACAATCGGGCTCTCCAAAAAGACGCTCGTACAGATCGAAAAAGAACGTATCCTTCCCAACTGGACAACATGCATCTCGCTTTGCGCACTCTTCAGGGATAGTGAAGTCCTGACCAATTCGTTTGGAGGAGATCCTCTGGAACTGGCACAGGTGATTTCAAGAGGTCACTGTGTCTACCCGAACTATGAAGGTGAAGCGGTATATTGGGAAGATCTGGACAGAAAGAACGGTTTCCGTCTGCAATATAATAAAAGCAATAGGATATATAGAGTTCTCAACTCCATGAACCAGCCGGTACATGCTTCATATATTGAAAGAGAAATCAGAACATATTTCATGAGACAGACGGACCTGCAGCCGGTCTGATTACTGGAAAGCACCGGAAGGTGCTTTTTCTTTTGGTTTCGTGTACGATAATGGCAGGAGAAGGAGGGCTTTTTGTTGAATGATGGCTTTCAGATCATACTAATGACCATACTGGGTGCACTGATCGGCGGCTTGACCAATATGCTTGCAATCCGCATGCTGTTCAGACCCTATGAAGCAAAATACCTCTTTGGCAGACGTCTTCCCCTGACACCGGGGGTCATCCCGCGCAGGCGGGAGGAGGCATCTGTCAAAATGGGGGAAATCATTACGAAGCATCTGCTGACACCGGATGCCTTCGTAGAGAAGCTCGGAAGTCGTGAAACACAGAATTTCATCATGCTGTTCATCGATCGGCAGATAGAAACGATCGAATCCGAGAAACTGACACTGAGGTACTTCATGAACCGCCTCAACGATGGGCTGGCGGACAAGGTAGTCAAGAGCTTCAACGACAAGCTCAGGGAGAAGGTCGATGAAGAAGGCGTAAACCTCTATGGCCGGAAAATAGGCACTCTGGTGCCTGAGGATGCCATGACGACGCTCGATGGCAAGGTCCGTGATCTGCAGCCCCAGATCACTTCGAAGGTGGAAGCGTATATCAATTCGGAGAAAGGGTATCGCGACTTCTATACCATGACTGACGAGTTCATTGAAAATCGAGGCAGACTGGCCCGCTCACTGAAATATCTCATGTCAAAGGAAACGATTGTCGCCAATATAAGGAACGAACTGAACAAGCTGATCCATCACCCGAAGATGAGCGAAATACAGGTGCGCATCATCAATGATGAATATGAGAAGATCAAAAACAGCCGGGTGGATGAACTGATTTCAGACAGCGACCGGGAAAAACTTGTCCATAGTGTCTATGATGTACTCAGAAAACAGATTGATATGGAAGGCATACTGGACTATCCGATTTCAGAGTTCAACCGTGATATGTTCGAATCCTTCAAAGCACGCGGCAAATACCAGCTGCGTGATAACATCATCGAATACATGCAGAAGAATACCGGCAGGATTGTCGAAAAACTCCAGCTTGCAGAAGTCATCAAAAAGCAGATCGACAGTTTCGAACTCAGCCATATAGAAGATCTTGTAATGGAGATTTCAAGCAAGGAATTCCGGATGATTACAATGCTCGGCTTCTTTCTTGGCGGGCTTATCGGAATCATCCAGGGTCTTATCGTTGTGTTTTTATAAGCTGCTGTTTTGTGTTACAGTATAGATATCTTTATTAAAGGGAGTTTTTAATCAATGGCAGTTAATGTATACGATCAGGCCAATGCATTGGAAGATGCACTGCGCAAATCAGATGAGTTTCAGAATATGAAGGACCTGTACGGCAAGGTGAACTCCAACCCGGAATCCAAACAGCTCTTCGATGAGTTCAGACAGATTCAGATGGATCTGCAGCAGAAGCAGATGCAGGGTGAGGAAATCCTTGAAGAGGATGTACAGCAGGCTCAGAAATCAGCAGAAGATATTGAAAAAGACGAAAATATCAAAGCATTGATGGAAGCGGAACAGAAAATGAGTGAACTCATCCAGGATCTGAATCGTGTAATCATGAAACCTATAGAGGAACTCTATGGTCTGAATAACCAGAATTAATTGATGAAGAGGTCTGCTATAGGCCTCTTTCTTTTATTTTTTTTGGTATAATCAATTTATAATGCCTATGAAAAGTCAGGTGGAATATATATGGTCAAATTCATACACAGCGCAGATCTGCATCTAGATAGTCCTTTCAAGTCACGTTCCAAAATGCCTTCCGGCCTATTTGAAGTACTGATGGAGAGTACATATAACAGTGTTGCAAGAATGATGGATACTGCGATTGAAGAAAAAGTCGATTTCATCATTATCGCCGGCGATGTATTCGATCAGGCGAACAGAACGCTGAAATCCGAAATATTCATGAAACGCCAGTTCGAACGGTTGAAGGAAGCAGGCATATTCGCGTATGTCATCCACGGCAACCACGATCCGCTGACAGACGGCTTCAAGACGTCCTGGCCGGACAATGTTACGGTCTTCAAGGAAAATGTGGAGACATATGAAATGGTCAGCGCCAAAGGGGAGAAAGTATCCCTGCATGGTTTCAGCTATTATCTCGATGACTCCTATGAGAATAAGCTGGATGACTATCCTATCAACTCGATGAATCAAGGTATACATATCGGCATACTTCATGGAACGTATGCCAAAAGCCGTTACAGCCAGGAGAGGTATACGGAATTCAATCTCGAAGTGCTGAATGACAAACTTTACCACTACTGGGCGCTCGGTCATATCCATCAGCGGGATCAGCTCAGCGATCTGCCGCCCATCCATTACTCGGGCAACATACAGGGCCGCCATAAAAATGAGCATGGGGAAAAGGGTTTTCTCCTCGTTGAAGGGGATGACGTCTATCTGAACACGCGCTTTGTTGCGGTACAGGAGATCATCTTTGCAGAATACCAGCTGGAGATCGATTCCTTGAACAAGCAGGATATATACCAGACCATTGTCGAGTTCAAGCATCGCCTGAGGGAGAAGGGGCGGCACATCATCCAGCTCGATCTGATCTATGATGGCGAGGATACGATTGCAGACGCCGACTTCACTGAAGTCATCGAACTCCTGAAGGAGGATGAAAGAGATATCAGGCAGTTCATCTGGATTGATGCACTGCATCTTAAATATATGAACCAGGACAACATCGCCCTGCTCAATGATATAAAAGCAAGCTATTCTTCCAACAGGGAACTGTTCAAGGAAGCGGTGAATGCGCTCTACATGGACCCGCGACTCAACAGGTATCTTGGACCCGTCCAGGACATTGCACAGGAAGAACTGCTGAAAGAAGGCGAAGAACGCCTTAAAATGCTGATGAGGAAGTAGTGGATATATGAAAATTATTGCGCTTAATATATATGGCTATGGAAAGATTACGGAGACGGAAATAAACACCAATCAGCATTTCATCCAATTTTTTGGAGAAAATGAAGCCGGTAAATCGACAATGCAGTCATTCATCCATTCGATCCTGTTCGGGTTTCCGACAAGGAAGGAGCAGGAGCCGAGAAGAGAACCGCGTATGCACAACCTCTATGGCGGCAAAATTACCGTCGAATTTCCGGATGAGGCTGGTCCCATCGAGATCGAGCGTATCAAAGGCAAGATCCAGGGGGATGTGAAAGTCTACTTCGATGATGGTACAGTGAGAGGTGAAGACTGGCTGATCAAGAAGCTGAACTTCATCGACAAGAAGACGTACCGGTCGATATTTTCATTTGATGTGCTCGGTCTTCAGGACATCCATAAGAACATGACCGAAGATAAGCTGCAGGAATATCTGCTCCGTGCCGGTGCCCTCGGCTCTCATGAATATGATGAGATGCTCAGTGCCATCGATACGGAAATGAAATCAATATACAAGAAGAATGGCATCAATCCCGAACTGAACAGGGAAATGGAAGAGATGTCCGACATCACCGGCAGAATCAAGGCATTGGAACAGACCGAGGAGCAGTATAAGCATCTGGTCAACGAAAAAATCAAGACCGAGGAAAGTCTCAATGCCAAAAAGAATGCATTGTATCAGCTCGATACGATACGCAAGCAGAAGATGAAGGAAGTAATGTATCATAAGGACATCAAAGAGTGGAAATCACTTGAAGACAAGCTGAATATAGACCCTGTCATCTTCCCCGAGCAGGGGCTGGAGCGCTATGAAGCATTGAAGCATCAAGTCCAGCAGACGAAACAGGATATCGCGCTCCGATCAGAGAAGCTCAAAGTGCTCAAGGCTGAGCTTGCTGGCATTACATTGCCGGATAAGTCCCAATTATCCTATTTGGAAAGCATCCAGAAGAAGGAGCCGGACATCAAGCAGAAGCATCTTGAATACGCGCGGCTCAACCTGGCAATCGAAACGCTCGAGGAGGAGATTGTCCAGCTCAGGCGTGATATCGGCTGGAATCATGAGCACCATGAAGTGGACGATTCGAACATCGTCAAGGAGTCCGTCCAGACAGTACTGTCAAAAATTGATGAAGTCGCTCTTGAAGAGCAGTTCCTTGTGCGTGAAATTGATCATCTGAAGTCGGATATCAAGCAGTTGAACCATGACATAGAACGCCTAGAAGAAGAGCAGATCAGCGATGACCGCATCCGCATCAAGAAAGAAGTAGTCGACAGGGAGTTCGAGCTGAAAGAGAAGGAGAAGATGTTCAGCCTGATCGAGAAGGACTACGAACGAGAGAAGAGGGAGCGCAACCGCATCAAGCGCGGGCAGTCCGGACTCATCATCGGCATCAGTGTCATCGCACTCATTACCGGCATATTCTATCTCTTCAATTCGAACTGGCTGATGGGTGGCATCTTCCTGGCCATCGGTGTCATTACATTGCTGCTTCTGATGCTGACGAACCAGAAGGAAGATGATTCGCTGAGAAACGACTATGAAGATGAAGTCAAGGAGCTCAAAGAGATCATAGAAACAATAAAGAGAAACAATAATGTCGATTTCGATCTCAATGATGCAAGAGACCTGAAGATGGATCTGAAGACTCAGAAGACAAAAAGAATCTCCGCGAACGTCAGACTGGAAGAGATGAAGGAAACACTGGCACTGAAGGAAACCACTCATGATTCACTGAATACGGATCTTGCCGCAATCAAGCAGGATCTGAAAGTGAATCCGGATATCGAGAACAAGTACATTGTCGATGCGATCCATACCATCAGGGAAATCAAGCAGAAGAGGAACCAGATCAGCAGACATAATGTGGAGATGGATAATATCAACCGCGAACTGAAGGAATTCAAAAGGTCAGTCAAGGATGAGCTTGTAAAGTTCGATATCCATTACGATGACAGTACTGTTTTCTACGATGTCAAAAACATGGTTTCAAAAATGTATAAGGATGAAAACCACTATAATAGACTGAAAGACCAGATCAGCCTGCTTGAAAATGAAATCAAAGTACTTTCCGAGAGGAACAATGCAGGCAGCGAGGAGATCATCCAGCTCTTCGATTATGTCGATGCAGAAGACGAAGAAGAGTATTACTATTTTGCAAGGAAGTACAAGGAGTACCACAGCAATATTGAAAGATTCAGAGAACTGAGTGAAAAGCTCGAGGAAGAACATTTCGATTATGATGCGAGAAATGAACTCTCGAAATTCCTTCTTGCTGATCTGAAGGAAGAGGAAGATGCCATTTCAGAACAGATCGAGGAGTTCAACCAGAAGGTCCAGAACGAACAGAAGGTCCTCGCGGAGCTGAATTCCGAAATCAGCAATCTGGAAAGCGACGGCAAACTGAGTGAAGTCAACCACCAGTTCGAGATGAAGAAAGCCTTCATCCAGAATCTTTCACAGGAATACATGTCACTGAACTATATCCGCATCCTGATAGAAACACATATCAAGGCAATCAAGGATGAAAGGCTGCCTGTCGTCATCGAGGAAGCGCGGAGCATCTTCGAGAAAGTGACGCGCGGACGCTACATCAACGTCATCTATGATGAGGATGGCATCAAGGTTAGGCATGTCAATGGACAGCTCTTCCATCCACTCGAACTGTCCCAGTCGACCAAGGAGATGCTCTACATCAGCCTGAGGTTGAGCCTGATCAAGGCGTTGAAAGGGTACTACCAGCTGCCGCTCATCATCGACGATGCCTTCGTTCATTTTGACAAGGAGCGCAAAAAGATCATCATGGACTATCTGCGCAGTGAAGTGAACGACCAGGTACTGTACTTTACATGTAATCTGGACAGTGCAATTTCTTCCTCCCAGACAGTCAAACTTAAAGAAAGAGTAAAATGAGGTGCTGCACTTGAATAATATATCCAAACTGAAACCAGGAGACTCGGTGGAATCATTCTACCTGATAAAAAGGAGCCAGCAGGGCGTCACATCCCAGGGAAAACCCTATATGACACTTTTCCTGCAGGATCGTACAGGTGAGATCGAAGCAAAATTATGGTCGGTCTCACGTGAAGATATGGAAGTTCTGAAACCCGAGACGCTCATCAAGGTCAAAGGGGATGTCATCGACTACCGTAATAAGAAGCAGATGAAAATCGCTGCGTTCAGAACAGCGACTGAAGCGGATGATCTGAATCCCAAGGATTTCGTGGAAAAGGCGCCGATTGATGAAGATACCTTATATGAAAGCGTCATGGATTATGTAATAAAGATAGAAAATGGCAGCCTGCAGCGCATTGTAAGACAGATTCTGAACAAGTATAAGAAGGAATTTCTGAGCTTTCCGGCAGCCATGACGAACCATCATGATTTCGTCTCCGGTCTTGCTTATCATGTGCACTACATGCTGAGGACAGCAGAAGCATTGTGTGACATCTATCCATCCCTGAACCGAAGCCTGCTCTACAGCAGTATTATTCTTCATGATATCGGCAAGGTCAAGGAACTGTCGGGACCGGTGGGAACGACATATACGGTGGAAGGGAATCTTATCGGGCATATCGTCATTGCCAGTGAGGAGATTTCCAGAGTGGCCGAAGATCTGAAGATCGACGGCGAGGAAGTCATGCTGCTCAAGCACATGATTCTGAGCCACCACGGCAAGCTTGAATATGGATCCCCGAAGCCACCGATGCTGAAGGAAGCGGAGATCCTGCACTTCATCGATAATATCGATGCACGCATGATGATGATGGATAAACATGTGGAGAAGGCGGACAAGGGCCAGTTCACAGAGCGGGTATTCCCGCTTGAGAACCGTTTCTTCTACCGTCCGGAAACACTCGATTAGAACTAAAAATGACCTGGGACATATGTCCCAGGTCATTTTTCTACTCTTCAGATGAAGTTTCTTCTGTGGATTCTTCAGCAGAAGCTTCCTCAGTCGTCTCTTCTTCTGTGGATTCTTCAGCAGATTCCTCTTCAGAAGACGCTTCCTCAGTTGATCCCTCAGTAGAACCTTCTTCTGTGGAGGCTTCACTATCGGTGTTCAAGTATGTTTCTTCAATATACGTACGGATTTCTTCGTTTTCAAACTCTGCATTATATTCTTCAAGCAAATCATTATAGAATCCGAGCACCTGTTCCTGATTCTCCTGGATTCTTGTGGAAACGATCTGACGTTTGATCGCATCGAGTTCTTCGTCTATATTTTCTTCCTGATGTCTTTTGATGATATGATATCCAAATTCAGATTCTACGACATCGGACACTTCGCCTTTTTCCAGGTTGAAAAGAGCCTCTTCGAATGGTTCAACCATCTGGCCACGCTGGACATAGCCGAGTTCACCATTATTCTGGGCACTGCCTGTATCGTCGGATTCTTCAGTTGCAACCTCTCCGAAATCTCTGCCATCCTCTATTTCCTGAAGCAGGGATTCCGCTTTTTCTTTTGCTTCTGCATCACTGAGTCCGCCTTCTTCATCGGAAGTCTGAATCAGGATGTGGGATGCTTCACGTACGGATTCCATTGCTTCCTCCTCGTCCGTCACTTCGAACTTCTCAGCGAAGAACGCATCGTGGTATGCATTGTTGATGCGCTGCTCCTTGTACGTTTCGACAGTCATGCCGGGCTGCTGTTGCTGAAGCACTGCGGCAAACTGATCCTCTCCACCCATTGCTTCGATCTCCTCATTGATCTGGGCTTCGATCTCCTCGCGGTCGACTGCATCAGAATACTTGTCCTGCAGTATGGTATCCAACGTCAATTGGAATGTACGGTTCGCAATATTGTCTGTTCCAAGTTCATTAAGTATATCGTCGGTAGTGACATCGCCAGCATCGCTGGTAGCGAGTACGTTTCCGAATTCGGTTTCGTTCTCGGCTGCACTGTCGCTGCTGCTGTCATTTCCGCAGCCGGCCAGTCCTACAAGACCGAGGCCTACGACGATCGGCGCTAATTTCTTCTTCATCTGCAAATCTCCTTTAAATATGGCTATGGAAATTAATATAGCATAATAAAGCAGCGGCGTACAAATGATTGTACAGCCGCCGTTCCATGATTGCTATTTTTTTGTGAACGCATTTTGAACTTCCTCAGCCCGGTTCTGGAGATTGCTGACATCGCCTTTGATATGTTCTATATTCGGGTTGATGTCAGCCTGGTAGTTGCTGATCATCGCCTTGATTTCATCACCCAGTGTGCTGAACACTTCCTGCGACTCATGTTTCGTCTTCAGGAAGGAAGACTTCACTTCATTTGCTTCTATTTTAAGCTGGTCGAGCTGTGTCTTGAGGTTCCCGGAATTTGATTTCAATGAAGATTGAAGCTCGCTTCCGGACTTTGGTGCGTTAAGTACTGCAATCAAGGCTCCGCCGGTTGCACCTACAAGAAAGCCGACTGCAATATTTTTGAATTTCATAGTCGTGTCACGTCCTTTTTTCCTACACATACCCTGACTTTTGAAGGGTTAAGCATTCAAATGGGTGCGTATGATGTTTTGTATTTCTGATTTTTCTTCGTCTGTCCGCTTATTCGGATCCTGTTCCCAGTGGTAGCCGAAACCATCATATTCATCCTTATAGCGCGGAATCAGATGGAAGTGGATGTGGAATACCGACTGTGATGCATAGGCGCCGTTGTTCTGTATGACGTTCAGACCTTCCGGTGAGAATGCACTTCTGAGCGCATTGGCCATCTTCGTAATGACCTTCATCAGGTGGGCGCCTGTTTCTTCGTCAAGGTCATAGATGTTTTCCACCGGTTTTCTCGGCACGACGAGCGTATGTCCTTTCGATAGGGGGAAAGCGTCTGTGAATGCAATGCAGACATCATCTTCATAGACAATATTGGCAGGAATCTCACCAGCTGCAATCTGTTCAAAAATAGTTTTGCTCATTCATTGTACCTCCATTGATCTGTTGTGATATATTTGTTTAGTATAAGTATACAAATAATATATAACAAATAAAAGGAAGTCGAATATGGTACTTCAAATCAATCAACTGACTGGCGGCTATTCGAAGACGCCGGTAATACGGGATATCTCCTTCAATATAGAGGCAGGAGAGATTGTCGGGCTCATCGGGCTGAACGGCGCCGGAAAGAGTACCACCATCAAGCACATACTGGGGCTTCTCAGACCCCATTCAGGTGAAATCAGGGTAGGGGGCATGACTGCTGAAGCGGATATCGAAGCCTACCGCAGACAACTCGCCTATATACCCGAATCTCCGGTGCTCTATGAGGAGCTGACGCTTAGAGAGCATATCCAGATGACGGCAATGGCCTATGGCATCGACGAAGCCACTGCGCTGGAACGCTCAGAGCGCCTGCTTGAAATATTCAGGCTGGAGACGAAAGTGGACATGTTTCCTACACATTTCTCAAAGGGGATGAAGCAGAAAGTGATGCTGATCTGCGCATTTCTATCGCATCCAGATCTTTATATCATAGATGAGCCGTTCCTTGGTCTGGATCCACTCGGTATCGAGTCCCTCATCAATCTGATGGTTGAAGAAAAGCATAAGGGCCGCTCGATACTGATGAGTACACACATCCTTGCGACAGCTGAAAGATACTGCGACCGTTTTGCAATCATAGATGATGGGCGTCTCATTGCTTTTGGAAGCCTCGATGCACTCAGGTCGGAGTTCAATATGCCGGGCGCCACTCTGGATGAAGTATACTTGAGAATCACAGGGGGCGGCATTCAGAATGTCTGATCAACTATTCAGAAGCAGATTGAATGAGGACATAGCGAGAAGGAGCTATTATGGGAAGTTCATTTTCAACAGCCATTTCCTCATCTTCCTGACGATTACAGCCGGATTCTTCCTCTATTCCCTGCTCAGTCTGCTCGAGACCCTCGAACCGACGCTGTGGCTTGATGTGATTGCCGCATTCCTGGTCAGCATACTGCTCATTCCGGCGTACCGGACATTGCTGAAAGAGGCGGATGGTGTTTTCCTGCTGCCCTATGAGGCGAAGTTCGGCAAGTATCTTTCGGCTGCCGACAGATACTCTCTGACCCTCGGTATCATCAAGCCGCTCATTGGCGGCACCATTGCCGTGCTTCTCCTGACAGTGGGGCATGGTCTGGTTGAAATCATCACTTTCATTGCCGGTGCCATCATCTTCTATGTAATGAACTTCCATATCAAGAAGGCAGTCGTAAACTCCAGGCTGTCGACTCCTTGGATGATGGCAGGCCTCATCGGCCTAAGCTTCATCTCCCTGATGCTGATCGTGCAGAGTCCGTTCTGGCTGCTGCCGGCAGTTGCGGTTTACTGGGTGGCACTTGTATATGCCAGACGTACCAGCCATCCCCGCCTCGACTGGAATGCCATGATAGACTATGAGGCATCCCAGCTCAACAGCTACTATCGTAATGTTGCCCTGTTCACCAATGTCAGCCATATCGATAAGCAGTTCAAAAGAAGAAGATATCTGGATCCCTTCCTGTGGCAGCCCAAAGGGCGGGCCTTCAGCAAGGAAAAGATGTATGAATATCTGTTCTACAGAACATTTGCGAGGAGCCACGACCTGCCGATGATCATACTGCGTCTGATTCTGCTGTTCGGCATTGTCATGGTGTGGATCGGAAATCTGTATTTCTCCATCATCATCGTGCTGTTCGGCATCTACATCATCGTACTCCAGATGTCCCAGATCTATACGGCACAGGCCTATCTGCTCTGGCCGAAAGTCTGGCCGGTCGACCGGGGATTCATCCAGAAGAGCTATGTCGACTATTCCCACAAGCTTGTTCTTGTGATCAGTGTCCTTTTCAGCCTCATATTCCTTGGTATCCACTACGAAAATTTCTTTCTTGTCGTCCTGTTTCCATTGTGGGGCTACTTCATCAATCGAAGTCTGAGCAGAACCGTGTATAGAAAAGAAAAAGAATTAAGCGACTGATATATCAGTCGCTTAAAATTCGTCTTCAGGGTCCGCCTCATTATCTTTAAGAGGCAGATAGAGCCTTGCAGATATGGATTTGTGGAACAGCGCCTCTGCGGTCCTGTATTTGCTGAGCGCTTCTGCTGTAAGGTAGTTCCTGTAGCTGTTCGTCTGTTTGAAGTCATTATAGGTCGACGTCTTTGCCCACTGTATGAAGACGATGAAACCATCTCCGGCAAGCGCTTCACCGATGCGGTATGCCAGTACGCCATTGGTATCGGACAGTATATCGTTCACTTCGGCAAGGTGGCTGTACATCGGGTCCTTGTTCTCCCCGGGTATCGGGATGTAGTGGATTGAGGTGGGCGAATCTTCGAGTGGTCCGGAAGAATTGATGAGGTCATAGGATTGCCTCGAGCTGAAGATGCTGTCATTGCTGTCGCTTTCATAGTACAGCACTGCATCCTGACCCATTGCTGCGATAGAGACTCCGGAATGCTTCCTTGCAAGGCTCTGCATGTAGGTAATTGTTCCTGTTGTCAGGTGTAGTTTCATTATGTTCACCTCATATATAGTCTTATCTTGACTATACCCTGAATACAGATGCGGGTAAACCTTCAAAAAATAAATCGATTTTTTGACATTCATACAGCAATTTATAATAATTATCATCAATGTGTTAGAATATTGATGGATATATAAAAATTGGAGGAAAAAACTTTGTTCAATGATACGATAATTAAAGCGGCTAAAGGAGAAAAGACGGATTATACGCCTGTCTGGTTCATGAGACAGGTCGGGCGCAGCCAGCCGGAGTACAACAAGGTCAAGGAAAAATATTCCCTGCTGGAGATCACCCGCCAGCCGGAACTGACCGCGTATCTTACTGCGACTCCCGTTGAAAACTATAATGTGGACGCAGCTGTGCTATATAAAGATATCGTTTCTCCTCTGGCACCCATCGGTATAGATGTCGACATCAAACCTGGAATCGGCCCGGTCATACAGAATCCGATCCGCGACATCAAGGATGTGGAGAAGCTCGGGGAACTCGACCCCTACAAGGATCTCGACTATATCTACAAGACCATCGAAATTCTGACCAAGGAAAAGCTGAATGTGCCCCTCATCGGGTTCTGTGGTGCACCTTTTACAGTAGCAAGCTACATGATTGAAGGTGGACCTTCAAAAAATTATCATAGGACGAAGCAGATGATGTACAACCAGCCGGAAACATGGTTCAAGCTGATGGACAAGCTTGCCGACATGAACATCCGATATCTCAGAGCACAGGTGGAATCCGGTGCAAGCATGATCCAGATCTTCGATTCATGGGGCGGCGCACTGAACAGCGAGGATTATGCATACTATCTGTCACCTGCAATGAAGAAGATCATCAGCAGTGTCAAGGAGATGGGTGCACCTGTCATCATCTTCGGCATCGGCGCATCCCATCTCCTTTCAGAGTGGGATGATCTCGGGACGGATGTCATCGGTCTGGACTGGAGAACGTCAATCGACCAGGCCAGAGCGGCCGGCGTGAAGAAGGCGCTGCAGGGCAACCTGGATCCGGCACTCCTGCTTGCAGACTGGGATGTAATCGAGAAGCAGACGAAGACCATTCTCGATCAGGGAAAGAACAACGGTCATATATTCAATCTGGGACATGGCGTATTCCCGGAAGTGGACCCGGAAACACTTAGGAAATTGACTTCATTTGTACACGAATACAGTAAAGGACAGTGATTGGAATGAAACAGAAAAAAGGCCTGCTTGTCATGGCATATGGTACACCATATAAAGAAGAAGATATCGAACCCTACTACACGCATATCCGTCGCGGAAGAAAGCCGTCCGAAGAGGCGCTTCAGGACCTGAAGGACCGTTACGAAGCCATCGGCGGCATTTCTCCTCTGGCTGATACGACCAAAAGACAGGCGGAAGCACTGGTCAACCAGCTGAACGCCTCACAGAACGAAGTGGAGTACGAACTTTTCATCGGTCTCAAGCACATCGATCCATTCATTGAAGAGGCTGTGGAAGCGATGCATGACCATGGCATTACGGAAGCGGTATCCGTCGTACTCGCACCACACTACTCCAACTTCTCCGTCGGATCCTACAATAAACGGGCCAGGGAAGAAGCTGAGAAGTACGGCATCTCGATCAAATCCGTCGAGTCCTACTATGAGCAGCAGCCGTTCATCGACTTCTGGACGGAAGCGGTCAAGTCCTCTCTTGAGGAAGTGCCTGAGTCCGAACTGGCTGACACGGCTATTGTCGTCAGTGCACACAGCCTTCCGGAGAAGATCAAAGAACAGAATGATCCATATCCGGACCAGCTCGCAGAAACAGCTGAACTCATCAAGAACAATGCCGATCTTGAAAATGTCCATATCGGCTGGCAGTCGGAAGGCAATACACCGGATCCATGGCTTGGACCCGACGTACAGGATCTGACAAAGGCACTGCATGAAGAACATGGATACAAGCACTTCATCTACCTTCCTGTAGGGTTCGTATGCGAACACCTGGAAGTCCTTTTCGATAATGATGTGGAATGCAGGGATGTGTGTGATGAAGTCGGTGCCGGCTACCATAGACCGAAGATGCCGAACACTGACGAGCGTTTCATCCAGGCGATGATCAACGAAATCAATAGACTGTAGTAAAGAAGGCTGATTATAGTGAGAAAAGTAGCAGTGATAGGTGCCGGCATTACAGGATTGGCAGCTGCGCATTATCTGTCGAAGCATGATGATGTCGAAGTTGATCTTTTTGAAAAAAGCGATCGGGCAGGCGGCAAGATCAGAACGTACCGCCAGGACGGCTATACCATTGAACTTGGTCCTGAATCGTATCTGGCCAGAAAGCAGATCATGACTGAGCTGGCGGAGGAGATCGGACTTGGTGATGATCTCGTACGCAATCAGACAGGCACTTCATATATCTATGTAAACAACAGGCTGTCACCGATGCCAAAAGGTGCAGTGCTCGGCATGCCGACCGAGCTGGTGCCGTTTCTGACGACAGACCTCGTTTCAGCCGGTGCCAAGCTCAGAACAGGTCTTGATTTCATCAAGAAGCCGCTGCCGGTGTATACGGATATATCCGTCGGCAAGTTTTTCAGAAGCAGAGTAGGCGACGAAATGCTCGAGAATGTCATTGAACCGCTCCTGTCCGGCATATATGGCACCAATATCGACGAACTGAGCCTGATGTCCACATTCCCGAACTTCAAGGAACTTGAGGAGACGCATGGCAGCCTCATCAGAGGCATGTACAATCAGAAAAAGAACGCACCGAAATCTGGTGGACGAAAGCAGGGGCAGTTCCTGCAGTTCAAGCATGGCCTGCAGTCCTTTATTGACAGCCTGCTTGCCTTCATAGAAGAAAACGGCGTATCCGCGTTCTTTGAACATGATGTCGAATCCATCACCAAAAGTGGCTCGGGCTACACAATGCATGTCAACGGGGAAGAAAGATCCTATGACAATATCATTGTCACTACGCCGCACTTCCAGTATAAGAGATGGTTCGAAGACCTGCCGCTTGAATACTTCAAGCATATGAAAGCGACAAGTGTTGCGACTGTCGTCATGGCATTCGAAGCTCATCAGGTGGAGAATGATATCGACGGCACCGGTTTTGTTGTCAGCAGAAAGATGGATACTTCCATCACTGCATGTACATGGACGAACAAGAAGTGGGCGCATGCAGCACCGGAAGGCAAGGCGCTCCTGAGGGCATATGTCGGTCGTCCCGGTGATTATATCGTCGATGAGAAGACGGATGAGGAAATTGTCCGTCTGGCACGGAAGGACCTCGATAGTATCATGACAATCAGTGGAGAACCGGAATTCACCATTGTGACCCGGCTTAAAAACTCCATGCCGCAGTACAAGGTGGGGCATAAGGAGATGATCGGCGGCATTCATGACTATATGGCCGAGCATTATCCTGGAGTGGTGCTGACAGGCGCCTCCCATAGCGGTGTCGGTCTGCCGGACTGCATCAGACAGGCAAAAGAAGCAGTGGACTCACTGGTTCAATAAGATGGCAAGAAATGCCCTGGATGTTATCATGTATAATATCAGGGCATTTTTTAAGGAGGCAGATTTATGAAGTTCATATCAAACAACAATATTACAGATCCGATGATCAACCTGGCCATGGAAGAATACGTGCTACGTGAAATTCCGACGGATGATTCGTATTTCCTGTTCTATGTCAATCAGCCATCCATCATCATCGGCAAGAACCAGAACACCATCGAAGAGATCAATGAATCGTATATCCGGGAGAATGACATCAAAGTCGTCCGCCGAGTATCCGGAGGCGGAGCTGTCTACCACGATGAAGGCAACCTGAATTTCAGCTTCATTACTGAAGATGATGGGGATAGTTTCCATAATTTCCGCAAGTTCACACAGCCGATTGTTGATGTGCTGCAGGATATGGGCGTGAATGCTGAGCTATCCGGCAGGAATGACCTCGAAATTGATGGCAAAAAAGTTTCCGGGAATGCAATGTTCAGCCTGAAGGGCAGAATGTTCTCGCATGGTACACTCATGCTCGACAGTGACATATCAGAAGTACAGAACGCCTTGAAAGTGAATCCGAAGAAGATTGAATCAAAAGGCATAAAATCGGTCCGATCACGTGTCGGCAATATCAATGATTATATGGAAGAAAAGCTCGACATCGAAGTGTTCAAGGAAAAGATTCTGGAATATATATTCGATGGCAGGGAGAATATCGAAGAGTATGTGCTGACGGAAGAAGACTGGGAGAAGATCAGGAAGCTGTCCGAGGAGAAGTATCAGACATGGGAATGGAACTATGGACGCAATCCGAAGTACAACTTCAATGCTTCCCACAAGTTCGATGCCGGACTGCTCGATGTCAGACTGGACGTCAGGAAAGGCAGAATAGAGCACGCTAAAATATTCGGTGATTTCTTCGGGGTAGGGGAAGTGGATGTCATTGAAGAGAAGCTTATCGGCGTAGAGCATGAAAGACAGGCAATCGATCAGGCTCTTGTCGATGTTGACATCAGCTTCTATCTTGGGAGAATTACACGAGAAGAGTTTCTGAATCTCATCGCATAAAAAATAAGCTGACTTTCAACAATATGTACAATGTACAAGTTGAAAGTCAGCTTTTCTCATGTCTGTCATGCGGCATCTTCATTCGTCAATTCCTTCAGCAGTGATGTATAGGTCATGAACTTCTCTTCATCCTTTTCCATGAGTGCCTCTTCAATCTTTTCGGTATATCGATTACGATTGTAGTCATCCATAGCTTCCTGAAGTAATAGTTCAGCGGACAGGTCGTTGATGGTATTGATGAAGACTCGCAACTGGTTAACTGGGTATACTTGTTTGTTCATCCCTAAATCCCCCTTCATCATTTGGTTGTTACAAATTATATAACACGAAATAGGTTTGGTCAAACTAAGTTTAGAATATTTAGATTATTTATTGTTGTAATTTTACTATATTGCGTAAATATTTAACATAAATATTATATATAGTTAACATTTATAAACTTATGTGATATCATGAAGATGTTGGAATATTTGAAAAAGGGGAGCCTAATGAACAGACTACATTATCAGATACATGAAGAAACGATGTACATTGTACCAGTCAGCAATGGAGGCTACATAGAAAGCAGAGTGGGAGAAACTTACGGAGAAGGTATCGAGTGCAGGCTGGCACCGAACAAGCTTATCGAGCGCAACTGCAGAAACCATTCACAGAACTACTCAGCAAGGAAGGACTTGAGCAGGACACTGACCGGAATCTCAAGCAAAGTGCCGATCATCGTCGATCTGTTCGGATCATATATATACTTCTGCACACATTCCGACAGGGTGAGTGAGAACAACTGGTTCAATATCAAGCATATCCAATCCTATTCGAATGATGAAGGGATGACACGTGTACAGTTTTCAAACAATGAGGAACGCATCATCGATATATCATATGCTTCATTCAACAACCAGTATCTGAATGCCTTGAAGCTTCATTATAAATTCAACCAGCAGAAGGAGAAATACCAGAAGAAAGAGATGAATATGCATTTCCAATATCCCACACTCGGCCGGGGAGAAGCGGCTCAGATCAATGAATCCATCTATCATTCCTACATAAACTACATCAATGGCCTGCAAATCAGGGACAGGGTGTAAATTTAAATTAAAACATGTTAAATAACGGTTGAAAAAACGTGTGGAATTGTTATAATTGTAAATGTTCGATTGAAAAATAACATTGTTCCACAGTAGCTCAGTGGTAGAGCTATCGGCTGTTAACCGATCGGTCGTAGGTTCGAATCCTACCTGTGGAGCCATGGAGATGTACTCAAGTGGCTGAAGAGGCGCCCCTGCTAAGGGTGTAGGTCGTTCTGCGGCGCGAGGGTTCAAATCCCTCCATCTCCGCTACATTCCCTGTAACCCCCGTGGTTGCAGGGTTTTTTGTTTTTTGGCTACAAAAAAAGAGCGCTATAAGCGCTCATATATCAGGAACAACTTTTAAGTTTTTCGAGTATATCCAGTGGTGTCATGCCATCTTCCAGATAACCGACTTTGAAAACCGGATTTTCAAGGTTTTCGTATGCAACGACAGGCACTCCGGAGATGACCTTATGGTCCGGATCATCAATCATGCGAAGGAATTCCTCCATGCAGATGCCTCTTTCACTGAGGAGTTCTTCGATGGAATCATATTCTTCCACAAAGTAGCTCTTTTCAGTATTATCTATATGCTTACTCATCTTTTCTTTCAAATATTCCATCTCCCTATATATGGGGTGTAGCGGGATTGCAAAGGCAAAGGGTCATATCGAACCTTATAATTAGATTGCTGCCTAGAAACAACTGCAGAAACTAGAATCAGATGTGTTCTTTCTATAATCTTCACATCTGTTTTGATGCATCAGATGCATTCGATCCATTATAGCATGTCCGAGTTGCCGAGTATACTTAAATTCGGGCAAGTTTGAAATTAAGAATGTTATGATGCTGCAAATACAGAAATGACGGTGCCAAGAAGCACCGCCATCGCATTGTGATAATCTATGGATTAGATTTACTATCTGTTGATGAACTGTTCCTCTTCATCATCATGCTTCTTGAAATACTCCTCTTCGTCTTCTGTTATCATATCCGGGTTATTATCTTCCACTTCCACCATTGTCCTGACACCACTGTTCACATCAATCACTTCAGTGTCATACTCGTCTCTAGGGACGACGTTGATATACTTTTCTCCTACAGCATCCATTTCAGGCGAGTCCGTATCTTCAATGTTAAGACCTTCAAAAACGATAATTTCTCCATTTTCGTAGTGGTTCATGAGATCGTTTCTGCTGCCTTCGTCAAAATCAAGCTGGTCTATATCACGATCGGGGTTATCGGAATTCTGATCAATGATGTTGATGCCTGAGAAGTTGTCTTTAAGTTCCGACAGGTCAGTTCTGGAGATGACAGTATAGTTTTTCAAGTCGATGTAGTTTTCAAGGTAGACTTTGGCATCTTTTACAGTTTTAAATGGTTTATATTGATTTTTATACATAGGTAATGACCTCCATTTATAGTTAGGTAGTTATTCCCTGCAAATAAAAAATCAAACTAAAAACCCTGCAATATGAGTTTGCAGGGTTGCCGTTTGTCATATATCCATTCAGCTGACAGCCATGATCACCCGGTTGCCTGAAGGATCGATCGAGGTGACCATCTGGTCTGCTGTAGAGACTTCATACTTCATTTTTCTGAGGCGTTCGACAGCCGCATCGAGTGCGTCCTGGTCCGGGTAGGACAAAGTGAAAGTATCCAGGCCGACACTTCCTGGCTCAGGCTGTGGAGCATCGGTGCCGTTCCATACGTTGATGGCGATATGGTGATGATATTTCCCTGTAGACATGAAAACGGCCTTGCCATGTATGTGGCTGACGACTGATAGTCCGAGACATTCTGTATAGAAGTTTGTTGCGGGTGCAAGACTGGAAACATGGAGGTGCAGATGTCCCATGATCGCTGATTCGGGCATCTTTTCCCATTTCTGTCCTGGCGCCATGGTTGTTGCCATATCTTCAAAGTTGAGTGGATCCGTTGTCATGACAACATGGTTTCGCGCCCAAGTCCATTGGTCGGGAGAACGGTCACAATAGAATTCTATGCCGTTGCCATCGGGATCATCGACGTAGATGGCTTCGCTTACATTATGATCAGCTGCTCCGACTTCCAGATCATTCTGCAGAAGGTGGACAAGCAATGCAGCAAGCTCCGACCTGTTCTGAAGGAGAATGGCAAAATGATACAGACCTGTCGTCTTCTTCTTTTCAATGGGATGCTCCGGCACAGTGAGCGACAGGAAGCTGGTTTTCCCATCTGCTGTCAGATGCACTTCATTGCCGTTCTGCTCGAGTATGGAAAAGCCGAGCAGGCCGGTATAGAAGTTGAGTGCAGCCTGCATATCCGACACATTTATTTTTACGTGGGAAACGTATGTTAAGGGTGGTGTATGGAAATTCATGTGTTCCTCCTTGGTAATAACTTAGTGTAACAAACTATATAATAGTAATAACTATATGTAAAGTAAAAAAGTATCTTTATGTATAGTAGTGTATATGATATAATGTGCACGTAAGGATGTGATATTATGAAACAATCAATTCTTTGTCCAAAGTTTGAAAAAGCTGTAACAATGCTGAGTCAGAGATGGACGGCCCTGGTCATCTATCAGATGCTCGAAGCACCTCAGCGTTTCGGTGAAATACAGGCTGCAATTGGAATAAGCGGCAAAGTACTTTCCGACAGACTTAAAGATATGGAGCAGGAAGGTCTTATAAAAAGGGATGTCTATCCTGAGACGCCTGTAGTTATAGAGTATTCTCTTACGGAGAGGGGACGTTCTCTCGAGCCGGTATTAAGAGACATTGAAAAATGGGCAGAGGAATGGGTCCAGATCGACTAGTTGGCAGACTGTCGCAGGACAGGTTTCCTTTGCTTATAAATAAATAAAGTGATAGGGGGTGGAATCTTTGGAAGATTCCACCCCCTATCTATTTGCCTTGGATAACGGTAGAGGGTTTCTCCACATTATATATTACCATTGGTCGGGAAAACTAGTCATTAGTCCTTTTTACTTCGACATCAAGGTCGGTAGTCGCTGGACCTTCTATTACGTTTCCTTTGAAGTTGAAGCGTGAGCCGTGGCATGGGCAGTCCCAAGTTCTATCGGACTGGTTCCAGCTGAGGCTGCAGCCCATGTGTGTACAGCGGTTGTCGACGACATAGTATTCATTGCTGTCCTCATCCTTATAAAGGCCTTTCTTCATCATACCATCCCTGACGACTGCACCTTCGCCGGCTGACAGATCGACCTCATCCATACTCGGGTAGCTCTTCAGCATATTCTTCGCCTCGACACCCATGCTCTCAAGCGGTGTCGTTCCCTGGTCTTTAAGCTGATGGAGTAGCCCCTTGCTCCTATGGGGGCTCAGCATTTCATGATAGCGGTTGTCCTTCCCTTCAATCAGATCACAAATGATCATGGAGGAGAGGACACCGTTCGTCATACCGTATTTATTGAATCCCGCTGCAACAAATACATTATCACGATCCGTATCAAAATAGCCGATATATGGCATCGAGTCGACTGTCATAAGATCCTGGGCCCTGTATGCATAGAGGCGCTCATGGTTGGTCGTCTTCTGATCGGCATAGAGTCTCAGTTTTTCAAGCTGGTCGACCATGTCCTTTTCCATGTAGGACATATGCCCCATGCCACCGAAAAGCAGGGTAGGCAGTTCATTGTCTGCGCCCATTATATGCCTTGTCGTCAGGCTCGGTCCATCCTGACCACCAAGAGACACATTTTCAGGTGGCGGCGTGGAGGTGGTGACAACCAGACCATAGGAGCGGTTGATCTTGAAGCTGTTGAAATAGAGACCCTGGTAGTCGAGGAATGGAAAGTGTGTAGCGATGATCAGATGCCTGAAATGTATGCTGTTCCCATCATTCGTTGCCAGAGTATCGCCATCGAGAGATTTCCCACGAGTATGTTCATATATGCTGACGTCTTTTTCTGCGAGTACTTCAAGAATGCCCTTCAGATACTTGAGGGGATGGAACTCCGCCTGGTTGCGCATGATGAGTTCAGCTGCCGTTTCAAAAGGGAGATCCAGTTCCTTTTTCAGTAGAGTCCCATCTATGCCCAGTTCCTTATAAGCCTCAGCTTCCTTTTCAAGTTCCCTGACGGACGCATCTTCCTCGACATACATGACACCATCGACTCTTCTGAAATCGCCGTCTATATTGTGCTTCCTGCCGATGGCCTCCATTTCATCAATGGCCGCCATCTGGGAATCATAGTACAGACGTGCCGTCTCCTTATCCTTCTGTCTGATGAGCTGGCTGTAGAGCATCCCCTGCTGGGCCATGATGCGTGCTGTCGTATTGGCAGTTGTGCCGCCAAGAATGTAATCCGTATCAATCACAGTGACTTTATAGCCTTTCATGGCGAGCTGGTAGGCATTCATCAACCCGGTAATGCCGGCACCGACGACAAGGACCTCGGTTTCAATATCGTTTTCAAGTTTTGGGTAGGAAGGCAATTCTACAGTATCGGACCATATGGAAATATTATCATGCTTGAATTCGCTCATTAAGTAATCCTCCTTGAGTCGTTTGTCTCCTTTACCCCAAATGGAAGAAGTATACTTAAAAACAGTCGAATTAATGAAAGTGTAAATTTTACGTAACAAAATTAACAAAAGCGCTTGAAAATGTATGCTTAAAAGTATAATATATATATCAGGCGTTGAAACAGACGTAATAACATTAGCGCGGGATAGAGCAGTCTGGAAGCTCGTCGGGCTCATAACCCGGAGGTCGGTGGTTCAAATCCACCTCCCGCAATTTTTTTACATAAGGTCCCGTGGTGTAGCGGTTAACATGCCTGCCTGTCACGCAGGAGATCGCGGGTTCGATTCCCGTCGGGACCGCCATTTTTAATTATTACATATCTATAATCAAGGTTCAGTAGCTCAGTCGGTAGAGCATGTGATTGAAGCTCACAGTGTCGGCGGTTCGATTCCGTCCTGAACCATTATTCATCCATTTATTATGGCGGTTGTGGTGAAGTGGTTAACACACCGGATTGTGGTTCCGGCATGCGTGGGTTCGAACCCCATCAGCCGCCCCATATTAAATGCGGGTGTAGTTAAATGGTATAACCTCAGCCTTCCAAGCTGATGTCGTCGGTTCGATTCCGATCACCCGCTCCAATCATATTGTTCCACAGTAGCTCAGTGGTAGAGCTATCGGCTGTTAACCGATCGGTCGTAGGTTCGAATCCTACCTGTGGAGCCATGGCCCGTTGGTCAAGTGGTTAAGACACCGCCCTTTCACGGCGGTAACACGGGTTCGAATCCCGTACGGGTCATACTTCAGAAGTGAGCCAGCTCACTTCTGTTTTCAATCAAGGACAGTTGGCCGAGCGGCTTAAGGCGCACGCCTGGAACGCGTGTATACGGCAACCCCGTATCGAGGGTTCGAATCCCTCACTGTCCGTTACTTGAATAGCTTGAATATGAGAGACCCCGTCAAATGATGATTTGACGGGGTTTTGTCATGCTGCAAATTTTTCATTTTTGACGGTCGCTACAGTTTTCAGTTGTCGAAAGTGCATCATATCTGGTACTTTTAACTAATCGATGGTCCTTGTGATAAAATCGAACACGCAGACGATGAGAGGGGCAACTATCAAAATTTCTAATACAGATTTTGAGTGATAAAACAGGAGGAATTTCATATGAGTGATAAACTGGCTAATGTTATCAACTGGTTTCTATCCAAAGAGACAATGACGTACAACAAGCTGCAGACGCTGCTCTACTATTCCCAGGCCTGGACGGTGGCCATATTGAATGATAGTGAAGAGGAGCTGGACTATAAACTGTTCGATGAAAGTTTCGAAGCATGGGAATTCGGCCCTGCCATTCCCGAAGTTTATGAAAGGTTCAATGACTATGATGAGTCGGCATTGTCTGATGCTTTTGATAACTATGAATTCAATGAAGATGTAGAGGATATCCTTGAAGAGGTGCTTTCCTTGTATGGGGATTTCAGCGAAGAAGATCTCGGATACATTGTTCGGCATGAGAAGCCCTGGCGTGAAGCGAGACTCTATGATACTCGGCAGAATGTGATTCCTCTCGAGAGCATCTACAGCTACTTTGCTGAAAAGCAGGATAGATATAATTTTTGATGGTTCCTAAGGTGATATATTAATAAAACGTTCATGTGCATGGCACGTGAACGTTTTATTATCATGAGTGAAATGCATTCATAAGTATATGTAGAATAGACAGGCGGGCATTGTCTGCAATCCCCACCTGTGTCTGTATCAGTATATTATGCTACGTTTCTGCAAGCCTCTGCACATTTGAAGCATGCTTCCGCACATTTCTGGCAGTGGTCGTGGTCATGCTTCTCACATTCTTTACCGCATGCTTCACAGATGGTCGCACATACGTGAGCCAGTTCTTTGACGAATGGGGAGTTTCTTGCGATTGCCTGTTCGAGATAATTGCATATGTCTGCACATTCTCTGTCGAGACGGATGCATTCCGCCATCATCTTAACGTCATCTTCCTTCAGGCAGGCGTCGAAGCAGTGGTTGCAGGCTGCCATGCATTCATGCAAAGTGCTGAGTAGTTGCTGGTGCTGTTCGTGTGCCAAGAGTAATCACTCCTATATAGATTTTAACGCATACATATTTCAAATTCCCACTATCATAAAAATTAAACATCCTTGCGCGGATCAGGAGGACACATCCAAATAGCCGTAGTGGAACAGGCTGGTCTTTCTTTTCAGCTGGGTGAAACCCAACTGGCTGAACCGGCTGCTTTTCCAGTGGTCCTTCATTACGACACGATGTCGGGCGACGCGTACTGCTTCATGGATGATATCCAGTGTCAGTTCGCCATGATGCGCCTGCCGATGGATGTTTTGGATACCATCCGATGCTTCAATGCTTTCGTCGAACATTGGGTCAAAGTAGACGACGTCGTAGGCATTATCCGGAAGTGTCTCCAGATAGGAAAAATGATTTTTGTGCAGGGTGGTGATTCTGCGCATCGCTTCATTCATTTCATGGTTGCCTGCATCGTAAGTCCTGAGGCCTTCTGAGACAATCATATGGAGCAGGGGGTCAGCCTCCACTGCAGTGACCTGGCCGCTGCTGCCTGCAACAAGGCTTGCGATTATGCTGTCTGAGGCAAGTCCCATTGTACAGTCAAGCAGCTTCATGCCGGTCTTGAGTCCCAATGCTGAAATAAAGGGATCTTCTTCACTGTTCATGAGTCTTCGTGCGCGGACCATGGCCATGTTTGGATGAAATGTCATCGCGGTTTCCTTGTCGAGGGGGATGACAGAGATTCCTTTCCTGCTGACGACAGTGATATCCTGCTGGTATTCATCTTTCAGAGCGCTGATCGACTTTTTCCTGCGCGCGATATACGGGTGACCATATGAAGCGGCAATTTCCCCGGCATATTCAATTGTAGGACTATCGCTTCTTCCGCCTGTGGTTATTATCATGGACTGCTCCTTAATTAATATGACCCTGGCAATGGCAGCCAGGGTCATATTAATGGTCTTACATCAGAATCCATCAGATTACTCTTCGGAGTCTTCTGTAGTTTCTTCTTCTGTAGTTTCAGATTCACTCATTTCAATCGTGTAATCAAGTGGTTCCACTTCTTCCTCCGCCATTGGGTTTTCACGACTCTGCAGTACAGTTTCGAGTTCGGTATCCACTGGGCCATAAGCAACAAGAGCAGTTACTGTTTCGCCGGAATCTATTCTCTCTGATGAAGCAGCAGCTTCATCGCTCTTTTCAAAGTCTTCAGGTAGATCCATTGTCAAGTTCTCCAGTGTTGTTTCTCCTCCCTCAGTGATTTGTCTCACTGCAAGGTCAAGGCCAAAGGCTTCCTGTGGAGAAGTTGCAACATCAGAGTTGTTTGTAAACTCGAATTCAATAGTTACAAGCTCGGTCGGCCCTGGTTCTTCGGCACCTTCCTCTGTTTCTTCTTCAGCAGGTTCGGGTTCAATGGTGTGCTGACCGAATTCAGTCATCTCGTATTCCCCGTATTCTCCCGAAAATGCAACTGCACCGGATTCAGTCGAGCCGTCGGCAGATTCCTCCTCAGTCGTTTCTTCTTCTGTAGAAACCTCTTCAGTCGATTCTTCCTCAGTTGCTGTTTCTTCTTCGCTGGATGTTTCTTCCGAACCACTATCCCCACTGCATGCTCCTAAAAGCAGAGCTGATGAAAGCCCGCCTGCAAGCAGGTATTTTCTTAAACTCATACGGATTTCCCCCTAAAAATGTAGATACATAATTATTATAGTATAATTTCATGAATAATCAATATTATTACGGTTCATGAAATAATCGATTTTTTTCTTTTTTGTAGTATAATGGAGTTACTAAATAATATCGATATAGTACGGAGAATGCATATGATAGCCTATCATGAAGTAAATGAATACTTGGATGCCATGGAATTGCCGAAGAGCATCGAAGAAATACTGACAATCGATTACGCGCTTGAAGGTAAGGAACTGAAGTTCCTGAGCGCCGCCAAACATCATTTGGAGCAATCCATAGATCTCGAAAGCTACCGATACAAAAAAGTACATTGCATCGGCTGCTGCAAGATCAATCTTACACGCACAGGACTCTATTTTCTGCTTGATGACGAGATCATCGGAGTACATACATCCATTATAAAGGGATTCAGTGATAATGCGGATTGGGAGATCACGCAGTTCCATCTGAAAGACGTCAAGGAGTTGGATTTTGATTTTGAATCTTCAAGCATGTCCAAATTCGGAACAGGCATCCTATTCCTGAAGGTTCTGAATGAAAGAGGAGCGCTGCGCAGCCGTACTTTCCGCAATCTTAATCCGAACCATTTCCAGTGCTTCCGCGATTTCCATACAAATGTAATGCAGGATAAAATGATATAAAAAGACCTTGGCGACATGTCGCCAAGGTCTTTATATGCCTGTAAGTCCATTCAGCAGAAGCCCGATTGTCAGCAGTAATCCGAAAATGGTATTGAGTTTGCCCATGGATGCCATCGCTGGTATCAATTCCTGAGGTGTACTGCCTTTCCACATCAATTTTACCGTTTTTATGAAAACAGGTAACGACAGGAGTACGAGGAGCAGAAATATGGATCCGTATGGTTTGAATAGGGCAATCCATACGATGAAGCCATATGCGAATGCCAGCAGTGCTGCTGTCGTCAGGACTGCGATCGGCTTTCCGACAAGTATGACGAATGTTTTCCTTCCGCTCTCCTTATCCTTTTTCCTATCCCTGATATTATTCGCCATGTTCAGCAGACCGATGGTGATGGCGACGGGGATGGAAATCATGAGGGGGAAGTAGTGGAGGGTGCCTGTATGGATGAAGAATGTGATCATTATGATGACCGTCCCCATGAAGAATCCTGCAAAGATTTCTCCAAAAGGTGTCCATGAGATCGGATAGGGGCCGCCTGTATAAAGATAGCCGACTGCCATCGATATTGCGCCGACAACGAGTACCCAGAAAGAGCTGCCCAAGGTGATATATATGCCGATCAGTCCTGCCAGAATGTAGAAGGCGACAGCAATGCTCATTACAGCCTTCGGTGACATCCCGTTTCTGACGATTGCGCCCGCAATGCCGACCGACTCGGCACTGTCGAGCCCCTTTTTATAGTCGAAATATTCATTGAACATATTGGTTGCAGACTGGATGAGCAGCGTTGCAATAAGCATCGCGAAAAACATATCCCATCTGATTGATGAAAATAAAAGTACACTGGCCGTTCCGACCAGTACCGGTATGAAGCCTGCCGTCAATGTATGGGGTCTGGTCAGGCTGATATACTTTCTGATACCGGTATGTGTATCTGTTCCTTGCATGTCCATCTTCCTTTTTACTTATGATGAAACAATTTTAGCACATTTGGTCATATATCATACACAGCTAAATGAATAAATGATAAAATAGCATTAATTATGCAGAAAGAAGTGTGTATTAATGAACTTGGAAGCATATCAAAATATTCTGGATGATGTCAGGCTGGATTCCGAAAGCACATATCTCAGTCTGCAGCTGCCTACTCATGGATATGATCTGGATGAACAGAAGATTTTTTCATATTTTCATGAATCTCAGGGTGCAAGGTACTGGTTCCGTTCGAAAGATGACCGATACAATACAATCGGTATAGAGTATCTGGAAAGCATCAGGAGAGACAAATACTCTGCGAAGGCGCTCTCCGTCCAGAAATCTTCATTATATGGCAAGATCCAGCAGGTTCCGCTTGAAGCGGATATGCAATCTTCACTCAGCCTCTTTGGAGGTACACGCTTTGACAGCAAAGATACTTCCGATGAGTGGAATGACTTCGCGATGGTGGATTTCCATCTTCCGAAGTGGCAGTTCGATCTTGCCAATAAAGAGCTTTTCTATTCAGTTCGACTTGAAACTGTCGATATTGCTTCTGTTCTTACAGAAATATCAAGAGAGCTTGAAAACATTT
Source organism: Salinicoccus sp. ID82-1 (assembly GCF_021991715.1). Lineage (NCBI taxonomy): Bacteria > Bacillati > Bacillota > Bacilli > Caryophanales > Staphylococcaceae > Salinicoccus > Salinicoccus sp. ID82-1. The sequence goes on along the minus strand of NZ_JAGFLY010000001.1, from coordinate 967,728 downwards.
CAGCGGTCACGAAAAGCACCTTCGAAGCACCGCAGATCAATATGGAAAAGGATATCTTTCCCGAGGAATGGAAAGCCCTCGTCGATCAGGCTGTCGATATACTGGACGACAGGGATTTCAGGAAAGTGGTGCTTGCCAGACAGCGTCTGCTGACATTCAAATCACAGGTGGATCCTCTTTTCCTGCTGAAAAGGCTGAATGACGAGGCCGGCACCTATACCATCTACTATGAAAAGGGGAAATCGCTGTTCATCTCCAAATCACCTGAGAAGCTGTTCGATATCCGAAGCAATACGTTGACGACCAATGCGATTGCAGGTTCTTCAGAACGTACTGGTGAAGCGGCGAAGGATGAGGGACAGAAGGCCTTCCTCCTGAAGGATGAGAAAAACCGCTATGAGCATGAGCTTGTAAGGGAATCCATCGTGGAGGACCTCAAGCCATATACCGACCGGGTGGAATTCACAGCTGAACCGGATGTACTGGAGAACAAGTATATATACCACCTCCATACTCCAATCAGTGCGGAACTGACCGACGAGACCAGCGTCTTCGAACTGCTTGATGCCATTCATCCGACACCGGCCGTCGGGGGCATGCCGAAGGACCGTGCAAGGGAATACATCATGCAGGAAGAACATGGAACAAGAGGGCTCTACGCAGCACCCATCGGTATTATTCACGAGGATAATGAAAGTGAGTTTGTCGTTGCCATAAGATCCATGCTGCTTCACGCAAATAGTGCAACCTTGTTTGCAGGATGCGGGATCGTGAAAGGGTCCTCGAGCGAGAAGGAGTTTGAGGAGACGCGCGTCAAATTTACACCGATGCTGAATGTACTGGGGGTTGAAACAAGATGATGTCTACCAATCATCAGGAAACATTGACATACCAGGTGTTTACACTAATAGACCTTCTGCAGTCCTATGGCATGCGGGAGGTCGTCATCAGTCCGGGTTCTCGTTCAACACCGATTGCTCTGGCGGCGGAACTGCACCCGGATATCCGGACGTATATCCACCCGGATGAGCGGAGTGCAGCTTTCTTTGCGCTGGGACTTTCCAAAGAAGGGCGTTCACCGGTCGGTCTGATCTGTACTTCCGGTACTGCAGCAGCAAACTACATGCCGGCAATTGCAGAAGCCGATCTCAGTCACGTGCCGCTCATCGCATTGACTGCGGACCGTCCTCATGAGCTGAGAGACGTTGGAGCGCCGCAGGCGATCAACCAGCGGAACATGTATCGTAATTATATAAGATACTATACGGAGCTGCCGATCGCAGATGCCCACCCATCCCATTCGGATATGCTCGAGACGAAAATTCTCCAGTGTGCTCAGTATTTCCAAGGTGTGGACCGTGGGCCGGTTCATATCAATGTTCCGATAAGAGAGCCGCTCATGCCGGATATGACCCGCACTGATCTTTTCCACAGGACGCCGCGTGCTATGCCCGAGTACAGTGTGGCACTTTCGTCGGGTCTTCATTTTGAAGGTCATGGCCTGGTCATCATCGGGGAGACAGCAGATGATCTGGAAAGTGTGTCTTCAGTTCTCGATAGGGAGAATCTTACTGTGATTGCCGATCCGCGCCAGCATATAAGACGTACACTTCCGAATGTGATTACGCACCATGATCTGATTTTCAGCAATCTGAATCAAGAGCAGCTGAAGCGTTTCGAAGCCGAGGTCGACTTCATCATAAGAATCGGGGAACCGCTCACTTCGAAAGTGACCAATCAGTTCCTGTCGAAGACGGGCATTCCGCAATACCTTTTCAGTGAGTATCAGCAGTTGAAAACCTTCCCGGCCACGCCGCAGGCTGCCTATGTCGGACCAATCGGTACGCTCGTCGGTAATACTGGATTCACAAATGCCGGAGGCGGACCGAAGTCCTGGCTGACTGAGCTCGACCGCCGCATCAGCAACCGTGTCGAAGCATATGTTACGGACTATGAGGATGAAGGACGCTTCATGTATGAGATCATCAGGCACACCGACCCGGATCGCTCACTATTTCTGTCCAACAGCATGCCGATCAGGGATGGTGAACGGTATGATCTTGATAATACCCAGAAAATCTATGCAAACAGAGGCGCTAATGGAATTGATGGTGTTGTCTCCACCGCGCTCGGCATGGCGGTAAAAACACCGATTACCCTGATCATCGGGGATATTGCGCTCTATCATGATATGAACGGACTGATCATGTCCAAACTGGAAGGTATCGATATCAACATCATCGTCTTCAACAATAATGGCGGTGGCATATTCAGTTTCCTGCCCCAGAGCGAGAACAAGGACTACTTTGAACGGCTCTTCGGTACACCGCTCGATCTGGATTTCAAGCATGCCGCCGATCTATACGGTTTCAATTATACAAGTACGGAAATGGTCCAGGATGTGACGGATGAGCTGATGAATCAGGGTGGCCGGAATATCATCGAAATAAAAACGGACAGGGCTGTCAACGTCGACTCTCATCAGAAGCTGAGCAGACAGATTGAAGATGTGGTGAAATCCGTTGAGATTTAATTATCATTACAGTGACAACGGCAAGGAGCGGACCATTCTGCTCCTTCATGGTTTTATTTCGGATATGGAGAGCATGGCGCATGTTTCCGTTGCCGCTGGACCATACTTCAATGTGCTCAAAATCGATCTGCCTGGATTCGGAGGTACCCGGAGCGTGGGCATCGACTATACGATGGACACGATTGGGGACGGCATACAGGCCATTCTGGACGCGCTTTCCATCCCGAAAGTGAATATCATGGGATATTCGATGGGCGGCAGGGTGGCATTGTCCTTTATTGTCAATCATCCCGAATCGGTGGAGCGTGCCATACTCGAGAGCAGTTCGCCGGGAATCGCGTCTTCATCGGACCGGGAAAGCCGACTGTTGACCGACAGGAGAAGGGCGGACCGCATCAATGGGGACTATGGTTCTTTTATTGACGAGTGGGAGACACTGCCGCTTTTTAACAGCCAGAAGCAGCTGTCTGACACACTCCACGCCGAACAGCGGGCCAACCGGCTTGCCCAGATACCGAAGGAAGTGGCGGACAGTCTGCTCAAGTATGGCACCGGTGTGCAGCCTGCGTACTGGGATAGGCTTCCCGACATCAATATGCCTGTTCTGCTTGTAGTCGGGGAAAGAGATGAGAAATTCAGAGCGATCAATGCGACAATGGCAGACCGGTTGCCGGATGCACGATTTGAGATTATCGAAGGAGCGGGACATAACGTCCATATGGAATCTCCGGAAAAGTTTGGTACAATAATGATAGATTTCTTAATAGGAGGATGAAGTATGTCAAGAGAATGGCAGACGCTTAAAGAATACAAAGAAATTAAATATGAGTTCTATAATGGAATAGCAAAGGTGACGATCAATCGTCCGGAAGTGCGCAATGCATTCACACCGCAGACCGTCACTGAAATGATTGATGCATTCATGAGAGCAAGAGATGATCAGAATGTTGCTGTCATCGTTCTGGCGGGCGAAGGCGATATGGCCTTCTGTTCCGGTGGAGACCAGAAAGTGCGTGGCCATGGCGGCTACGTCGGAGAGGACAATATCCCGCGTTTGAACGTACTTGATCTGCAGAGGCTGATCCGTGTCATTCCTAAACCCGTTGTGGCAATGGTGTCCGGCTATGCCATCGGTGGTGGACATGTTCTGCATGTCGTGTGCGACCTGACAATTGCAGCAGACAATGCACGCTTCGGCCAGACCGGTCCTAAAGTCGGTTCTTTCGATGCCGGCTATGGTGCGGGCTACCTGGCACGCATCGTCGGACATAAGAAGGCGCGTGAAATCTGGTACTTGTGCAGACAGTACAATGCAGAAGAAGCGCTCGATATGGGTCTCGTCAACACTGTTGTTCCACTCGAAGAGCTTGAAGACGAAACAGTCAAATGGTGCGAGGAGATGATGGCACATTCTCCAACTGCACTGCGGATGCTGAAGGCGGGCATGAATGCTGATACGGATGGCCTTGCAGGACTTCAGCAGATGGCAGGAGATGCAACACTGCTCTATTACACGACAGACGAAGCTAAAGAGGGCAGAGAAGCATTCAAGGAAAAAAGAAAGCCTGATTTCGGCCAGTTCCCGAGATTCCCATAAGCATTAATCAGCCCATCGGAAGATGGGCTTTTTTAAAGGTGGAGTAGACTATGTATAATTGGCTGCAGATCCAGGCACAGCGTGTGCCGGATAAGCCGGCCATCATTTTTGATGGTGAAACGGTGACTTTTTCACAACTATATAATGAATCTTTGAAGCTCAAAGAGCATATGGCATCTTTGAACAGGGAGCGTGTCGGTCTTTTCATCGGAAATACTATGGATGCAGTGCATGTCATCCATGCTGCCATAATGGCGGGCATCGAGATCGTGCTGATCAATACGCGGCTGACGGAACATGAAATCGCCCGGCAGCTCGATGATATCGGAGTGGACACTGTAGTGGCGACAGAACCGCTTGAATTGGAAGGATATGCTGTCTACGGAGTGGAAGCTCTATGGGATAGGGACCCGGTCCCTTGTCAGCCCGCAGTCGTCTCAGGTGACAGTATACTATCGATCATGTTTACATCAGGTACGACCGGCAGGGCGAAAGCCGTTCCCCAGACGTTCGGCAATCATCATGCTTCCGCTCTCGGATGCGAAGACCGTTTCGGGTATTCAGAGGGCAGCGTCTGGATGAACGTCAATCCGATTTATCATATATCCGGCTTTTCGGTACTTTTGAGATCAGTGATCCGTGGATGTACGATGGTACTGGTGGAGAAATTTCACGAAGATTCAGTGTGGGATGCAGTTGAAAAATACAAGGTGACACACACCAGCATGGTGCCGGTCATGCTCGATCGGCTGCTCGGCCGGCCGATGCCGGCTCATGAGCTGCAAGGTGTACTGCTTGGAGGTGCCGGAGTGACCAGGGAAGTTCTGAGGGCTGCCCTTGATGCAGGGCTGCCGGTATACAATTCATTCGGCATGACTGAAACGTGCTCGCAGATCGTCTCCATTGCCCATGATGATCCGAAGATTTTGGAAGGTACGGTCGGGCGGCCGCTCGACAACATCGAGATAAGGATCGATGACAGCAATGACGGTGAACTGCTTGTACGCGGTGCACCGATCACACAAGGCTATCTGAATGCAGAGATTGAGGTGTCGGACGGCTACTTCAGAACAGGCGATATGGGATATATCGATGCGGACGGCTACCTTTACATACTGGACCGGCGCAGGGATCTGATCATCAGTGGTGGCGAGAATGTGTATCCGAAAGAGATTGAGGATGCGGTCAATATGATTCCGGCAATTTCGAATGCGGCGGTTGTTAAAAGGAAGGACGCCAAGTGGGGCGAAGTGCCCATCCTGCTGATAGAAGAGAGGACAGGAATGGCAATAGAAGACGATGACATCATGGGTCATCTGAACGGGCTTCTTGCACGATATAAACTGCCGAAAGAGATCCACCGGATGCCGCGCATCGTGATGACCTCGACCGGTAAAGTTTCAAGAGCACAGAATCAGAAAGTCTACGATGCAAAAAAGAAACAGTGATTCGGTGATCACTGCTTCTTTTCATAATTGTCCGGATTGAGAGGCACAGGATCGTACCCGCCGGGATGGAATGGGTGGCATTTAAGAATGCGCCTGGCTGCCAGATAGCCGCCCTTGAAGGCACCATGTTCCTGTACAGCTTCTATACCGTAGTTGGAGCATGTCGGATTGAACCGGCAGCTCGGTGGAAACATGGGGGAGATCGCTTTCTGATAGAAGCGCATCAGCCATAGAAGGATTGTTTTCATATAATCACCGCTCCAGCATTTAATACTATTATGATATAGGGTACACTGGATTTAAGCAAATTTGGAGATGATAGCATGCTTCGATTCAAAGACCATAAAGGCAGGAAGGTCACGTTGGAACTCGGCTCTGATGCACCACCTGGTCACATACTCTGCATCTGCAGAATGGATGGAAAATATCTGCTGACCGATCATAGAACCCGCGGAATAGAGTTCCCGGGCGGCAAGATCGAAGCAGGAGAAAGTCCCGAGGAAGCGCTGCACAGGGAAGTGTTCGAAGAGACGGGCGCGAGCCTTGATGCAGTCAAATACATCGGTGCGTATACTGTGCATGACGCAAAACCATTTGTTAAGGCTGTATTCTTTGCTGAAGTGAAGGATATATTCTTCATATGCGAATACAGCGAAACACACGGACCGGTCATCTACAGGACAATCGAGGAGATTCCGGAAGACAGGAGAAGCTTCCTGCTGGATGATGCCTGCATCGACTACTTGTATCAGATGAGCAGGAATGACGAATTTTTCAAATAAATGCGCCGGATATCAAATAGGATATCCGGCGCATTATTTTTATTCATCTAGAGTTTGAAGCCGCCTGTTTCAGCAATGCCTTCGGATTCAGCTCCGAACTTCTTGAAGTTTTCTATGAATGATTCTTTCAATTTATGGGCTTTTTCGTCATATGCTTCTTCGGAAACCCATGTATTGCGAGGGTTCAGAATTTCCTTTGGGACACCGGTAACGAAAGCCGGAATGCTCAGTCCGAACACGGAATCCTCTTCAAATGCATTGAGGGCGAGTTCTCCACTGATGGCTCTTCTTACCATGGAACGTGTATATTTAAGGTCCATGCGTTTGCCGACACCATATTCTCCACCGCTCCAGCCGGTGTTGACCAGATATACATCCACGCCATGCTCATCAATCAGATCGCCGAGCATGTTTGCATAGGTCGTTGCATGCAGTGGTAGGAAAGGGGAGCCGAAGCATGTTGAAAATACAGGCTGTGGTGACGTGATTCCGCGTTCCGTACCGGCAAGCTTCGATGTGAATCCGCTCAGGAAGTGGTACATCGCCTGTTCTTTGGTCAGCTTCGAAATCGGCGGGAGCACACCGAATGCATCTGCAGTCAGGAAGATGATTGTTGTCGGGTGTCCGGCTACGGATGGTATGCGTGCGTTGTCTATATGGTCGATCGGGTAGGCTGCACGTGTATTCTCAGTCAGCGACCCATCATCATAGTCCGGTACGCCTGCTTCATCCATGACGACATTTTCAAGTACAGAACCGAATTTGATGGCTTTGAAGATTTCGGGTTCCTTTTCGGGGGAAAGGTTGATCGTTTTTGCATAGCATCCGCCTTCGATATTGAAGACCCCGTCTTCATTCCAGCCGTGCTCGTCATCACCTATGAGTTCCCTTTGGGAATCGGCGGAAAGCGTCGTCTTGCCTGTGCCGGAAAGTCCGAAGAAAAGGGCGACGTCCTTGTTTTCTCCAACATTGGCGGAGCAGTGCATGCTCATGACACCCTGTTCGGGGAGGAGATAGTTCATGATGGAGAAGATGGATTTCTTCATTTCACCAGCATATTCGGTACCACCGATCAGTATGATGCCTTTCTCGAGTGAAACGATGATGAAAGCTTCCGATCCCGTCCCGTCAGTCGATGGGTCCGCTTTGAAAGTCGGCGCAGATACGATAGTGAACTGTGATTCGATATCAAGCGCCTCTTCCTTCGTTTCAGGTCGGATGAACATCGTACGTGCAAACATATTGTGCCAGCTGAACTCATTCACTACACTGAGATTGAGACGCGTCTTCTCATCCGCACCCGCATAGCCATTGAAAACAAAGATTTCTTCCTTTGATCCAAGGTGATCGATGACCTTCTCGAACAGGTTATCGAAAACTTCCTGTGAAATCGGCTGATTGACTTCTCCCCAGTCCACTTTGTTCTCGGATACTGCATCTTTGACAATGAAACGGTCTTTGGGGCTGCGACCGGTGTACTTGCCTGTCTCGGCACGCAAAGCACCTGTTTCCGTCAGTTTGCCTTCTTTTCTTTTCAAGGATTTTTCGACGAGTTGAGACACAGAAAGTTGGAAATGCGATGATTCTTTGGATACCAGATTCTGTATGAGTTCTGAGTGGTTTGTCATAATTTTTGCCCCCATTTTTATGTATTTAGCAAAGTAAATGATACTTTCACGAATTAGTATAACACATTGATAAATGTCGTAACATAATATTTACAAAATAATATCGCCTTGATTTGAATGCAATCATATAGTATATTATAGGGAAGTTATCTCTTATCAAGAGCCGGTGGAGGGAACATACCCGACGAAGCCCAGCAACCTCTTTTCTATAAAGAAAGGTGCTAAAGGATGCAGAAGTTATTCTGATCGATAAGGGGAAGAGCGAAGCCTTTTCTCGTATTATTGAGAAAAGGCTTTATTTTTTGGTAGCAGGAGATAGCTAATAATCATAAAGGAGAAATATTCAATGGCAGAACGCAGACTTTTCACTTCCGAATCCGTAACGGAAGGACATCCGGATAAGATTGCAGATCAGATTTCAGACGCCATTCTGGATGAAATACTAAAAGGGGACCAGCACGCAAGAGTTGCCTGTGAGACAGTTGTCAACACTGGTATGGCAATGATCGTTGGAGAGATAAGTACAAATACTTACGTCGATATCCCCAAAATAGTGAGGGAGACTGTCAAGGAGATCGGATATACCCGTGCCAAATACGGCTATGATTACAAGACGATGTCCGTATTGACGGGTATAGATGAACAGTCTTCGGATATTGCGCAAGGCGTGAATAATGCTGTCGAAACAAGGGAGACGGAAGCCGTTTCAACTGGTGCCGGCGACCAGGGGCTCATGTTCGGTTTCGCCTGCGACGAAACGGAGGAACTGATGCCACTGCCGATCTCATTGGCCCATAAATTATCAAGACGTCTGACACAGGTCAGAAAAGATGGAATCATCGACTACTTGAGACCGGACGGGAAGACGCAGGTCACTGTTGAGTATGACGAAAATAATGCAGTCAAAAGAGTGGATACCATCGTCATTTCATCACAGCACCATGAAGAAGTCGAAACGAAGACGCTCCAGGAGGACCTGATCACCCACGTCATCCAGGAAGTGGTGCCGGCAGAACTTCTTGATGAAAATACACGCTATATCATCAACCCGACAGGGCGTTTTGTCATCGGTGGACCTCAAGGAGATGCAGGATTGACCGGCAGGAAAATAATTGTAGATACCTACGGTGGTTATGCCCGCCATGGCGGTGGTGCTTTCAGCGGCAAGGACCCGACCAAGGTCGACCGTTCTGCAGCATATGCCGCACGTTATATTGCCAAAAACATAGTGGCAGCCGAAATTGCTTCCACATGCGAAATACAGCTTGCATATGCAATCGGAGTCAGTGAACCTGTGTCCATATCCGTGGATACTTTCGGTACTTCAGACTATAAGGAATCGGATATTGTCAATGTCATCCGTAGAACATTCAATCTATCTCCGGACGGCATCATAGAGATGCTTGATCTGCGCCGTCCAATCTATAAGAATACTGCAAGCTACGGCCACTTCGGCAGAGAAGACCATGATTTCCCCTGGGAAAGACTGGATAAGGCAGCCCGATTGAAAGAGGCGCTCTCAAGTCTCAAAGTAAACTAAAAAAAGTCCCGGACATTTGTCCGGGACTTTATATTGGATAAGAATTACTCTGACTCTTCAGATGTCTCTTCTTCCATTGTCATTTCTTCAGTAGTTTCCTCTTCCATTGTCTCTTCTTCCATAGTGCCTTCTTCTGTAGTTGCTTCTTCAGTGGATTCTTCACTACCGCCTCCGCCACATGCACCGAGTACGAGCACTGAAGCAAAGCCGCCTGCCATTAGATACTTTTTGAGTTCCATGATTATTCCTCCTAGTTTTTTAACTATAGGTTAATTGATGACACTCGCTATCTCTCTATCTATCTAGCAAGTTAATAACTTATTACCCATACGAAAAATAATAAAACATGCTGAAACCTATAAATTTTAATTAAGACCAAAAAAAATCACAATAATGGAAGTGGTACCAAATAGCGCTTACAAAAAATAATGAAAAAGCTTGGGGACATTTCCATCAAATTATTTGTTTTTGACCGTAAATGTATATTATTTTGATATAATGAACAAAGCTTCAAGCAAAACAGCTATTCTAATATGGAAGGATTTGAAACAAGGCATGAATACGGAAATCTTTACAGACCCGATTTTTATTGCACTGGCTGCACTGCTGCTCATTATTGCCATTGCTTTCCTGGTCTATTATTTAAAGCATAGAAATAAAGTCGATGCGCTTCAGAAGGACTATGCAAAAGAAAAGGAAAATCTGGTTGAAAAGTATGAATCGGATAATGAAACGCAGCGGCTGGAGCATAAAAAGGAAGTATCCACGCTGAATGAAAAATATCATGATGAAACAACACTGCTCAACAACAAGCTTTCAAGCCTTCGCCAGTTTACAGTGGACAAGGGGGAATATCTTACGGATCTGTCCCTGATCCAGCTGAAGGACCGCCTCGTTCGTAATGAAAAGATCAGGGAGACGGACATGTACATTCTGTCGAACGTCTATCTGCCATCCAGAAACTATACGAATACAAGAAAGATCGACCACCTGGTACTCACACGTACAGGCCTCTATCTGATCGATTCCAAGTACTGGAAAGGGCATATTCTTCACGGTGTGAGCGAAAGCAATTTCGAGGCGCTACCATACGTCGAGTCCTTCTTTGATCTGCTCGACCTGGACAAGTCCAAGGAACAGACCCTGATCTTCGAGAAAGACGATGAAAAGAACGTCTCGGTCAACTATTATAATGATACAATCGAAGAAACCAAAATTTCTGCAGAAAAGCTGAAGAACATTTTCAAGCTGCAGTATGACGTTGTTCCGATCATCTATTTCAATCCGCAGGATAATGGCAACTATTCGATCTCGAACTATTCCACTGATCCATCTATCAAAGTGCTCGTCGGTGAAGAGGAGCTTGAAAACTTCTTCATGAAGTATGTTTTCCATGGCCGTTTCCAGTATACGGTCAAGGATCTCGACGAGATTGCAGAAGCAATCTTCCAATTGAATCCATAAGCCAATTCTTTGTTTTAATGAAAGAAAAGCCCTATAATTTTTTTATAGGGCTTTTTATCCATTCAAAGGAGGCGTCATGATGTCTGAAGAAATCGTGGTACTGAATCCTGCAACCGGTGAAGAGGTTGATCGGATCAGAAAGGATAGCAAAGAGGATATCGAGAAGAAGATCGACAAGGCACATGAAATGTTCAAGCAGTATAAAAAGAAGAACGCATATGACCGCAGTGCACTGATGGTCAGATGGGCAGCGCTCATCCGGGAGAACAAGGATGAGATTGCCGAACTGATTACGAAGGAAAATGGTAAGCCGATCAAGGAAGCCGCAGGAGAAGTGGAGTATGCGTGCAGTTATATCGACTACTATGCCGAAGAAGGCAAAAGAGTGTACGGACGTACAATTCCCCAGCACGAAGATGATGTGCGGCTCGTTGTGACGAAGCAGCCGATCGGTGTTGTTGCTGCCATTACACCGTGGAACTTCCCGGTGGCCATGATGGCAAGGAAGGCGGCACCTGCAGTGGCAGCCGGCTGTACATTCCTGGTAAAGCCGGCAAGTGAAACGCCGCTGTCAGCAATGAGATTCCTCGATCTTGCACTTGAAGCAGGATTTGAAGAAGGTGTCATCCAGTACGTTACAGCATCCGGCAAGGAAGCAGGGGAAGTATTCGCAAAATCTGAAAAGGTCATGAAACTGACATTCACCGGCTCGACTGCCGTCGGCAAGACGCTGATGGAGGGTGCGGCTTCTACAGTAAAGAATATTACGATGGAGCTTGGTGGACACGCACCACTTGTCGTCCATAAGGATGCAGATCTTGATGTGGCAGTGGAACATGCCATTGCAGCCAAGTTCAGAAATTCCGGTCAGACGTGCGTATGTGCCAACAGATTCTACGTACATGAAGATATTGCAGAAGCGTTCAGTGAAAAGTTTGCGGAGCAGGTGAAGTCCCTCAAAGTCGGCAACGGCATGGATGAAGATGTCAAAATTGGACCGATGATCAATGAGGATGGCTATGACAAGGTCATTGAACACATCAATGATGCGAAGGATAAAGGCGGCCAGATCATTGCAGGCGGCGAAGGCAATAAGGACGCCGGATACTTCATCGAACCGACTGTCATTACAGGAGCAACGGATGACATGATCATCATGAATGAAGAGACATTCGGTCCCGTCGCACCCATCCAGACATTCACGGATCTTGATGAAGCGATAGAGAAGGCGAATGATACCGAATATGGTCTCGCAGCCTACTTTTTCACTGAAAGCTATCGTGATGGCATCAGACTGCAGGAAGGCCTGAACTTCGGTGTACTCGGCTGGAACAACGGCAAACCAAGTGCAGCGCACATTCCATTTGGTGGACTGAAGGAAAGCGGCATCGGCCGTGAAGGCGGACCGGAAGGTATCGAACCTTATCTGGAAACAAAAATCACTTCAATGAAAATATAGAAACATATAGAACAAGTAGAGGCCGCAACGCTTTGTTGCGGCCTCTATTCATGCAGCGATGGATACACCGATCAGCAGTCCGAGCGAAAGCGAGACCAGGCAGAAGAAAAACATCATGAAAGTGTACTTGATCAGTTTCCTGTATTCCCTCTGCTCAAACAGTTTCAGCTGTTCGACGGTGAAAGCGGAGTAGGTCGTGAAACCGCCGAGAAAGCCGAATATGATCATGAAATATAGGGAAGTGCCCTGAATGATCAGAGGCATGGAAATTCCCATGCAAAGGGCTCCTGTAGTGTTCACAGTAAATGCGGCATAGGGCAGGCTGAAGCGTTCAAAAATCCGAAGAGAGGAAATAAAACCCCTCAAGGATGCACCGGCAGCTGCACCAAGTGAGATGAGAAGAATATTGATCATCGCTTCGCTCCACCTGCCTTCCATCCGAGCAGTATCATGGATAGGCCACCGAACATGTTGATGGCGCCATAGACTGTAAATATCAGGTAGTCACCAGTCGAAAGCAATACGTACTGTTCATAGGTCAGCAGTGAAAAGGTGGTGAAGCTGCCAAGCAGACCGGTTATCAGGAAATCCTGAAAGTAGCCGGTCGGTCCCTTAAATTTGGATAGTACAGCCCCTGCAGCAAAAGCACCGAACATATTCACGGCCAATGTGCCGATGAAAAAGGGAAGCATCATGGAAGCTGCTGCCACGGAAATGGCAAAGCGGAGACTGGCACCGATCATGGCACCGAGCGATATGCATATGTATTTTTTCAAACTTCACCCTCCGTCAATATAATCTGGTAGCATGCAAAATTCTTTAAATATCCCTATAATGTTATCATATACTTACAATTGGAGAGAATATCAAAATGGATTATCAGCGCAAAATAGCAATTATAGGCGGAGGGTTTGCAGGCATCTCCATCTTGAACCACCTTGTAGACAGCACAGCCTATGATGAGGAATTGAATATCGATATATATGATAGGGAGCAGATGATGGGTAATGGCCATGCATATCAGGAAGATAGCATGCACCTGCTCCTTAATATACCAACTGAAGCCATGGTCTTTGACGACAGTTCACCAAGTTTCAAGAACTGGCTTGTGACAAATGGCTATTCTGCAGATACGTATGTGAGCAGGGCTCTGTTTGGCAGATATTTGAGAGACAGGCTGGGTGTGCTGTGTACAACGCATGAACATATCACCTTGAACTATTCGATGATCAATGATCTTCAGTATGACTCAACAACAAAACATTTCACCCTTCATGTGGAAGATGAAAAGAAAACATATACACATGTTTTCCTGACAGTGGGCCAGCTCGGATATGATGACCCCTATGACTTGAAGGGGACTCCAAACTACATCCATGACCCATATCCGGTCGAAGAGAAATTGCCGAAATCTGGAGAAATGTTAGTAGGCATCATCGGTTCCGGACTTTCTGCAATCGACTGCATCCGCTATCTGATGCTTGAGACCGATGCAAAGGAAGTATATGCATTTTCCAGAAGTGGGGAAATGCCGTCGGTGAGGGGGCCATATAGAGAAGTGGAGTTGCAGTTTTTCACTTATGATCGGCTGCATGAAAAGATTCATAATGAAGAAATCAGCTTTTCAGAAGTCAAAGCACTGTTCATGAAAGAGCTGGCCTACCAGGGCATCGATTGGAGACTATTCTATCGGCGGACAGGGAACGCGATACAGGACCTCGAATACGACCTTGAACATTCCGGAGCGGTCGGCCAGCTGCAGTATGCAATATCGAAAGCGAATCCGATATTCAGTGATGTGTACCAGTTTCTCCCGCGGTCGGATAAGCGTGAGTTTCTGGCTAGATATCACCATTTCATCGAGGAGAACCATTCTCCGATGCCAGGGCCGGTAGCAGAAAAGATAATAGAATGGGCGAACTCGGGAAAGCTTCATATCATAGAAGGTGTAAGCGACATTTCTGCATCGGAAGCATTTGGTGTTGAGCTGGCGGACGGCAGGAAATTCACCATGGATGTACTTGTCAATGCTACAGGACCATCTGGAGAAGTACAAAAGAGCAAAGATGGCATCATCAGTAGAATTCTGGACCATTTCCTTGCCACTCCTGATGAATTTGGAGGCATAATGGTCGATCAGAAGGATAGGGTCATCAGTCCAAAAACCGGGACAGTCGATAATATGTATGTGCTGGGTGCCTTGACTTTCGGTTCAAACTATCTATCCAATTCTGTTCATCTGCTCACCAGTAATGCAAAAAAGATCATAGAAAGCTTCCATATGGAAAGAAAATAGAGAGGAGCGCAACCCAGGTTGCGCTCCTCTCTACTTTTTGAACACTTTCGCTAGTGCGAGTCCCGCGACTATCATTCCTGCAGCGGCCGCGCCTGTCTTGAACATCGGATCTTTCGTAATCGACTTTACGACAAGGTTGATGTTCTGGGGACGTTCTGCAAGTCTTCTCATGAAGTAGGCGTACCAGTCGCTTCCGAAAGGTATGTAGACACATACATTGTAGCCTCTATCCACCAGTTCCCGCTGCAGATCCTTACGGAAACCGAAAAGCATCTGGAACTCGAACTGGTCGTTCGGAATGTCATTCTCCTTGATGAACTCGATGATGTTCTCAATGATGTTGTGGTCATGCGTCGCTATGGATGTAAACCCGCTGCCATTGGTCAGGTGAAGTCTGATAAGCAGTTCGAGTGCCTTGTCTATATCGGCCTTCTCCTGCAGTGCCACCTGTGGGGATTCCTTGTATGCCCCTTTGACGAAACGGATTCTATTGTCTTTATATTTATAGACATCATCCTTGGCAGTGAACAGATAGGACTGGAGCACTGTCCCCACATTGTCGAACTCCTCGATCAATGTATCGACGATGCGGATGGTGTCATCGTAGGAATCATGGTTTTCCATATCTATATTGACGAACATATCCTGTGCCTTTGCCGCCTCGACAATTTCCCTGATATTTAGAAGGCAGAAGTCATAATCTATATGGAGTCCGATCTGTGTCAGTTTGATGGAGGCCGAAGCATCGACCCCATTATCTCCAATTGCCTGAATCATCTCCAGAATAAGATCCTTTTCCTTCAGGGCATCCGACCGCTCAGTGACAAACTCACCAAGGTTATCAAAACTGACGCTCATGCCCTGGGCATTGATATCCTTGATTCTTTCGATGGTGTCCTCCACCGTGATTCCGGCGACGACCTTGCTGGCTCCAAACTTCAGGCCAACCTTCTTGCTTGCTTCATTCAGTGCATCATTCTGTGATAGTGCGATGAAAACATCTCTTAGTAATGGCATAATCTACCTCCTGAATCTTCGTACAATTTATATTCTACTCCTGATCACAATTTTTTGACAACTTAAATGTATATAAATCCGGTTATTTGTAATGAGGAATATGGTCGACATACGTTTCGTTTATTCTTTTCATATCCGCAAGATCTGCTTCCGTCAATTCCCTGACGACTCTGGCAGGTCTGCCGAAGGCCAGTGTATTGGCAGGAATCTCTGTGCCCGGTGTCACCAGGCTGCCGGCACCGATGAAGGCATTCTCTCCGATGACCGCACCGTCGAGTATGGTGGAATCCATACCGATCAGTGCGCCCTGTCTGATGGTGCAGCTATGCAGTGTCACCTTGTGGCCGACGGTCACATGATCTTCTATGATGAGCGGCATGTCCGGCGTCTCATGGAGGATGGAGAGGTCCTGGATATTCGTGTGGCTGCCGATGCGGATGGGGGCGATATCGCCTCTCAACACGGTGCCGAACCATACAGATGCACGCGCACCAAGCTCAACATCGCCGATGACGGTTGCATTGGGAGCTATAAAAGCGCTTTCATTTATTTTTGGACTGTATCCCTTATAGTCGATGATCATTTCTCATGTCCTTTCTTCAAACAGATTGATATAATAAGTCTATCATATCAGAAAGAATTAAAGTACGTTAGGAGCATGGCAATGTGGAAATGGGAAACGGATAGGCAGGCAAAGGGTGTCATAGTGGTAGTCCATGATATGCTCGAGCACCATGAGTACTATACGCAGCTGATCTCACAGCTGAGAAATTCAGGATATCACGTCGTCAGCGGTGACCTTCCGGGTCATGGCCAGACGACACGTATGAATAAAGGGCACATTTCCGACTTCAGCCAGTACACGGACCGTGTACGGGAATGGCACGAGGTGGCACGTGCCTATAGGCTGCCGACCTTCCTGCTGGGACAAGGTCTAGGAGGTCTGATTGTGATAGAGGCGCTGCGTCAGAATCTGGTAGGGGCGGATGGCATCATACTGCTCAACCCGATGCTTTCATTCAAGCAGTCATTCATCAACAGGAAAAATACAATACGTACAAGCATAAGAACAACGAGCGATACGACGCGGTTCGACCCGGGCATTCATTTCAGCCAGTTCACTGAAGATCCGGGATTTCTGGATCAGTATGACAATGATGAGCTGCTTGTCAGAAAAGTGAGCTACCATTGGTACCGGACAGTCATCAACCAGATGAAGGCGACGACGGAATTCATGGAAGATTTTCCTGATGTGCCTGTGCTCGCCATGCTGAGCCGGGGAAATGAGATCATCGAGCCGTTTCTTTCCGCAAAATACATCAAGCAGATGCGTACAAGGGAACTGTCATTGCATATGCTCGATAATATCCAGCACAGTGTGTTCCAGCGCGATGATACGGATGTACCGTACTATCATCTCGAGCGTTTCCTGAATGCCCAGCTGTTCAGGATCGGTCTTATTGGATAAAAGAACAGGAACGCCTGAATTTTCAGGCGTTCCTGTTCTTTTCAATGCATATGATGAAAGGGGCGTCATTCTTCTGGTTGATGAACTGGTACTTCAGTATCTGCGCTTCTTTTTGGGACCACTTGGATAGAGACTCGAGCAGTACATCTTTTTCTGTTTTTCCAGCAGGATGACCGTGGTAGACAACAATGATTATTCTTCCGCCATCAACGAGCAGGTTGAAGATCTTCTCGATGGCAGGCATCGTCGACTCATGGCTGGTGGTGATTGATTGGTCGCCTCTAGGCAAGTACCCAAGATTGAACATGGCTGCTTTTACAGAGGTATCTATATAGCTGTCGGCATTTGCGTGGGAGTCCAGTATGAATTCGACATGATCCATCGTCCCGACGAGTGCGCGGGCATTGGCGAGTGCCTGTTCCTGGACGTCGAAACTGTAGACTCTACCGCTTTCCCCCGTACATGCAGCAAGAAACTTCGTATCATGTCCATTGCCGCATGTAGCATCAACTACAGTATCTCCCTGCTGGATGATTTCTTCAGCCAGAATTTTGGCCTGTGGCAGTATTCGTTTAAGCATTGGTCTTCTCCTTGTAGCGGGTTCCCTGATAGGAGCCTCTTCTTTTCAGTTCGTCATCGATGCTGTTCAGTACGTTCCATTTGTCCGTGCTCCACATGGGTCCGATAAGCTGGTCGATCGGTCCGTCACCGGTGATGCGGTGGATGATCATTTCTTCCGGCAGTATTTCAAGCTGATCGCATACGAGCTTTATATATTCATCCTGGCCCAGGAATGATAATCTGCCTTTTTCGTACTGCTTGACCATCGGCGTGCCTTTCAG
Organism: Salinicoccus sp. ID82-1; assembly: GCF_021991715.1. NCBI lineage: Bacteria > Bacillati > Bacillota > Bacilli > Caryophanales > Staphylococcaceae > Salinicoccus > Salinicoccus sp. ID82-1. The sequence continues at coordinate 949,654 of NZ_JAGFLY010000001.1, read as the reverse complement.
CAGATGGAGCAGATGGATCTTGATGCCCTGTACATCCATGTCGGCAACAGCCTGTGCTGTCTCCATCATCATTGCATAGTCCTCTTCAGGCAGGCCATTGATGATATGGCTGCATACATTGATATCATGCTTCCTGAGTTTTGCCACGCCTTCATGGTAGCACTGCATATCATGGGCGCGGTTGATCAGCCGGCTTGTCCTGTCATGGATGGTCTGGAGGCCGAGCTCGACCCAGAGATACGTGCGCTCGTTCAATTCCGCAAGGTATTCCACGACGTCATCCGGCAGGCAGTCGGGTCTGGTACCGATGGAAAGTCCGACGACGCCCTCTATTTCCAGTGCTGCCTCGAATTTTTCACGCAATACACTGACAGGCGCATGCGTATTGGTGAACGACTGGAAGTAGGCGATGTATTTGCCGTTCTTCCATTTCTGCTGCTGCATGCGTCCTCTGATCTTCTCGAACTGGACGGGAATCGGATCGACGCGGCTGCCGGCAAAGTCCCCGCTGCCTGCAACGGAACAGAATGTGCAGCCGCCATAGGCGACGGTGCCGTCCCGGTTCGGACAGTCAAATCCTGCATCCAGTGCCACTTTGAAGATTTTTTCATTGAATGTATTTTTAAGATGATAGTTCAGTGTATGATACCGCTTATCATCGAAACTGTATTCGAAGCCAGTCATTATTTTCACCTCTTATTCCTATTTGGCATTGTACCATATCTGCCTGGTCCGGAAGTACATGATCTGGAAAGATCACTTCGGAAAGGGCAGTTTATAAAGAGCGGGACTTGTTGTAGTATGGAAGAAGAAAAGTGATGTCAAAAAGTACAATGCTAAGGAGAAATTATGCTCAAAGTTGAAAAGTTGAACAAGAAGTATGGCAGCAGCTACGCAGTGCGGGATCTTGATTTTACAGTCGGCAGCGGGGAGCTGTTTGCGTTCATCGGTCCGAACGGTTCGGGCAAATCCACAACAATCCGCATGCTGACCGGGCTGCAAAAGGCATCGAGCGGGTCAGTGGAGATGTTCGGGGAAGTGATGGGGCCGGGCAAGACGCACTTGAAGGCAAGGCTCAGCTTCATTCCCGATACGCCGGACCTGATGGGCAAGCTCACCGGCAGGGAATATCTCAATTTCATAGCGAGTGTCTACAAGATTGATGAGACCGTCTTTCTGGAGGAGCAGCAGAAGCTTCTGGCACTGTTCGATCTTGAAGGACGGCTCGATACGCTGATAGAGGAATATTCCCACGGCATGAAGCAGAAGGTGGCATTGATCGGAGCACTCGTCCATAAACCGGACATCCTCTTTCTCGATGAGCCGACAGTGGGGCTTGACCCGAAGAGCAACAGGAATCTCAAAGATCATCTGCGTGACTACATCAAGTCGGGCCGTACGGTTTTCTTGACGACCCACAATCTTTCGCTTGCCGAAGAGATCGCAACGGATATACTCATCATCTATAATGGAAGAAAGTTGGCCCAGGGCACTTTATCGGAGCTTAGAGAAGCGAATGGGAATGCCTCGGCACGGCTCGAAGATATCTTTCTGGAATTGACAGAGGTGGACCGAAATGATCCGTCTGATACTTGATACGGAACGGCGTGCACTCTTCAACTATTGGAAAGTGCTGGGTGAATCGAAAAGAATCCTCTATATACTGATCGGTCTCCTGTTGCTGCTGATTCCTCTGCCACTCGTGACAACACTGCTGTTCTCGATTACCGCTTCGCTCGATGAGAACTATATGGACCTGTATCTTCTGATACTGTCGGTTGCCAGTGGGGTCATACTCATCCTGGTGTCGATACATTTCATCATCAAGGACATGATTCTGAGCGGAAGTATAACGCACTACATGTCGTATCCGATATCCGCAGCGGAACTGTTCCATGCGAAGTTCATCAAGCACAATCTGCTTTATTCAACCTCCATCATGCTGCCACTGTCAATATTATTAGGTGCAGCGCTCGCTGTAAGATATGATCAATGGCTGCTGGTACCAAACAGCATTGTCTACTTCATTGTGCTGGGGCTGGTTTTCACTTCCATTTCGTTCGGACTTGTATTTCTGACGGCAAACATCCTGCCGGTCAAAAAAGTCAGCGAAATACTCGCTTTTCTCGGTGGCATGTCATTTCTGCTGATCTACGTCATCATGTTTGCGATTGCCGACTCGTTTACGGGCATATTGGCGATGTTCCCCCAACTGCCGGTATTATACAGCGGCGTTCTATATGATTACAGTGCTGTCCCGGGCATACTCGGCCCGATCATCATGATCCTGGCCGCAATCGCCATCATCATATCGACCAGATTCATCGTAGTACGCGCAATAGACAGAGTAGGGGTCGCAGAAGGACATTCGGCCGGGAAGAGGAAGACCGGCAGAAGCAGCATCAGCCATCCTGTCATCGTGCTGGTGTCCAAGGATCTGAAGCTGTCGTACCGGAACTACAGGGAACTTGCTGTCCTGCTGCCCCTATATGTGCTGCCGCTCGTGCTTGTCTACTTCTCCTCACCGGCAGAAGCAGAGACGCGGTCGCTCGTCATGGGAGGCAGCCAGCTGCTCTCGGCAGCTGCCGGAGGTGCACTGATCACCGCATTATACATCAGTGCCCACCATACCGCGCGGGATGCGGAGCACTTCCAGATGGTGCAGCTGCTGCCGGTACAAGGCACCAAGCTCGCACTGGCCAAATATCTTTTCAACCTCGTGGCGACTGTACCAATCCTCATGGTCATTTTCACCATCACATGGTTTTTCTCGACAGCTGGAGTGGAAACCTTGCTGTTCATGCTTCCAGGCATCGTGCTGGTCTGTCTTGCCGCGGTGCCGGTCGGCATGCTGATCGGCAGTTCAAGTCCCGTGGTGAGCCGGAAAAATCCATCGAAACGGCTCGATACAAAAAGCGGCATCATCATCACGATGATCATGTTCTTCGTCTTCATGATGATCTCGATGCTTCCATTAATTCTGGAAGGAATGGCAGTGGGCATCCGGCAGGGGCTGATTGCCATGGCTATACTCGGCATATGCGCTATCATATCCTGGTTCATACTCGGCAGCGTAGCGAAGAAATACGACTCAGGTTTCAAAATCACTTATAAGGACTGATGGCAATGACAGAACTCTATTATATGAATACACCGATCGGCTGGCTGAAGATCCGTGCCGCCAGGGACCGTATTGTCGAACTGGACCACGTGCTGGAGACGGAAGTGCCGAATGAGGTTGATCTCGATGGATCCTCCCCGGTCATCAGGCAGTGTGTCAGGGAACTTCAGGAGTATTTCAGCGGGTCGCGCACCCATTTCGATGTACCGCTTGAGTTTACCGCCGGGACGCCGTTCCAGCAGAAAGTATGGCAGCGTCTCATCGAGATACCCTATGGTGAGACAATCAGCTATAAGATGCTGGCTGCGGACTGCGGGGGACCGAATCATTCGAGGGCGGTGGCGAATGCCAATGGAAAGAATCCGATATCGATCATCGTACCGTGCCATCGGGTCATTGCGTCGGATGGCTCACTTGGCGGATACACGGGCGGTCTTGATAAAAAGCGCGGTCTGCTTCACGTTGAAGGCATCGATATATCTGCCACTTGAAGATACACCTTGCCAATTGTATGAATATAATCTATATTTATAAGTGTTGGAGTCAGTAGTATACGGATGCATTTCAAGAGAGCTGGTGGATGCTGCGAACCAGTAGTGGATGTATATGAACTTGTCCAGATCAAAACTAATCTTATCAAATGAAGTTGCACTTAACGGTGAATGCGGGTGGTACCGCGGTCGTATAGATATATGATCGTCCCATGCTTATACAGGCATGGGATTATTTATATTCAAGGAGGATTCTTATGGCGTTCAATCATCAGGATATTGAAAAGAAATGGCAGACACACTGGGAACAGGAAAAGATATTCAGGACAGAGGAAGAGTATGACAAGAAAAAATTCTACGCACTCGACATGTTCCCTTATCCATCAGGCGCCGGGCTTCATGTCGGGCACCCGGAAGGCTATACCGCAACAGACATCATTTCAAGAATGAAAAGGATGCAGGGATACAATGTACTGCACCCGATCGGCTGGGATGCGTTTGGACTGCCGGCTGAGCAGTACGCCATCGATACCGGCAATGATATCCGTGAATTCAATGAAAAGAATATCGACAACTTCCGCCGCCAGATCAAGGAGCTCGGCTTCAGCTACGACTGGGACCGTGAAATCAATACGACGGATCCTGAGTACTACAAATGGACCCAGTGGATCTTTATCCAGCTCTACAACAAGGGGCTGGCCTATGTCGATGAAGTGCCTGTGAACTGGTGCGAAGCACTGGGAACGGTGCTTGCCAATGAAGAGGTCATCGATGGTGTGTCGGAACGCGGGGGACACCCTGTCGTCAGAAAGCCGATGAAGCAGTGGATGCTCAAGATCACGGCATATGCCGATCGTCTGCTTGAAGATCTTGAGGATCTGGACTGGCCGGAATCACTGAAGGATATGCAGAGAAACTGGATCGGCAGATCTGAAGGGGCGAACATCACTTTCCAGATCGAAGGCACAGGTGAATCATTCACTGCCTTTACAACGCGTCCGGATACAATCCACGGTGCAACGTATGCCGTATTGTCACCTGAACATGCACTGATCGATGACATTACAACGGATGAGTACAGATCACAGATCGAAGCCTATCAGGAGAAGGCTGCGAGGAAGAGTGAGCTGGAACGTACAGACCTGTCGAAGGAGAAGTCTGGCGCATTCACAGGCGCCTATGCCATCAATCCACTTTCCGGCGAAAAAATGCCGATATGGATTGCGGACTATGTTCTTGCTTCATACGGCACCGGCGCCATCATGGCTGTACCGGCGCATGATGCGCGCGACTACGAATTCGCCAAGGAATACGACCTGCCGATCAAGGCGGTCGTGGAAGGCGGCGACATTGATGAGGAAGCATACACTGGAGACGGTATCCACATCAATTCCGGCGAACTCGATGGTCTCGACAAGGAAGCGGCCATTACAAAAGCCATTGAAATCCTGAGCGAAAAGGGTGCCGGAGAACAGAAGACCACGTACAAGCTTCGCGACTGGCTGTTTGCACGCCAGCGCTACTGGGGCGAACCGATTCCTGTCGTCTACTGGGAAGATGGTACGATGAGTGTGCTGGATGAAGCGGAACTGCCGCTCATGCTGCCTGAAATGGACGAAATCAAGCCTTCAGGCACGGGTGAATCTCCACTCGCCAATAATGAGGAATGGCTCACAGTCGTGAGGGAAGATGGCGTCAAAGGCCGCAGGGAAACGAATACAATGCCGCAATGGGCAGGCAGCTGCTGGTACTATTTGAGGTTCATCGATCCGCATAATACCGAAGCACTTGCTTCGAAGGAAAAGCTTCAGCACTGGATGCCTGTCGATCTCTATATCGGCGGTGCAGAACATGCTGTACTGCACCTGCTCTACGCGAGGTTCTGGCACAAGGTGCTGTATGATGTCGGTGTGGTGGAAACGAAGGAGCCGTTCCAGAAACTGTTCAACCAGGGCATGATCCTTGGTGAAGGCAACGAAAAGATGAGCAAGTCCAAGGGCAATGTCATCAACCCGGATGATATCGTCATCTCACACGGTGCGGATACGCTCCGACTGTACGAGATGTTCATGGGGCCGCTCGACGCATCGATTGCGTGGAGTGACAACGGTCTTGACGGTGCACGCCGCTTCCTCGACCGCGTCTGGAGACTGCTTGTCGATGAGAATGGACAGCTGAAGGACAGTGTCGTCGAAAGTGCGACACCTGCGCTCGATAAGGTATACCACGCGACGGTCAGGAAAGTGACTGAAGACTTCGAGTCCCTGAATTTCAATACTGCCATTTCGCAGCTCATGGTGTTCATCAATGAAGGCTACAAGCAGGAACAGATGAACCGCGGGTATATTGAAGGTTTCGTCAAACTGCTGTCGCCTGTCGCCCCCCACGTTGCTGAAGAACTCTGGGAAAAACTCGGGTACAGTGAAACCATCAGCTATGCAGCATGGCCGGCATTCGATGAGTCGAAGCTCGTTGAAGATGAAGTGGAAATCGTCATCCAGGTCAATGGCAAGGTCAAGGAAAAGATGAACGTCCCGGCTGAAGCCGGCAAGGAAGATCTCGAACGCATCGCAATCGAGTCGGACCGTGTACAGGAGGCCATCCGTGAAAAGACGGTGAGGAAGGTCATCGTTGTACCGGGCAAACTTGTAAATATCGTTGCAAACTAGCAGAAGACCTCCCGGAATCCGGGAGGTCTTTCTATTTGGTCGTGCTATGGCCGGCTACATAGCCGGTGACCAGTGCACTCGTAATATTATAGCCGCCTGTATATCCGTGAATATCCAGTACTTCTCCTGCGAAATACAGTCCTTTTGTCACCCGGCTCTCCATCGTCTGTGGTGTGATCTCCTTGAGTGATACCCCACCGCCGGTAACAAAGGCCTTCTCGATGGACTGGGTGCCATCGACACGGAATTCGAAGCTTTTCAGAAACTGGATGATCTGTTCCATATTTTCTTTGGAGACGTGATGACCGTTCACCGAGCCATCGATTTCAAGGAAGTCGAGCAGGAACAGGACAAGGCGTTCCTGGAGCAGCGTCTTCAGTGTATTCTTCAGAGAGCGGTCACGGTTGCCGGCGATTGTTTCCTCGATCATATCACGCAGCTGACCTGCACTTTTGCCGGGGAAGAAATCCAGTGACATGAGTATGACTTTCTTCTTCTGGCTCTTCTGCTCCTTATAGACGAACTGGCTGCAGCGCAGTGCTGCCGGACCACTGACACCGAAATGGGTGAAAATCATATCCATCCTGTGCGTCACCCTCGGCTTTCTATTCTTCTTCAGAACGGAAAGGGCCACGTCCGAGAGACTGAGTCCTTTCAGTCTGCCTTCTCGGATGAAGGCTTCCGGCGAAGTGATGGGCACTTCCGTCGCGAAAAGCTCTGTGATCGTATGGCCCAAAGAAGCGGCAAAACGGTGGCCATCCCCCGTCGATCCGGTCTGTGGGACACTCCTGCCACCGGTAGTGATGATGACGTTTTCTGCTTCAAGAATTGATCCGTCCTGCAGTCTGACGCCTGTCACCTGTTCTTCATCCGTCAGAATTTCCTTGACGATGGTCTCGGTCCGTACTTCCACATTGTGTTCTTCAAGTGTTGCAAGGAAGACGTCCAGTATATCCTGTGCCTTGTCCGTGACCGGAAACATCCTGCCATGATCCTCCTCCTTCAGTCTGACGCCCCGGGATTCGACGAAATGGATGATGCTCTCATTGTCGAAAGTACTGAACGGGCCATACAGGAATTTCCCGTTTCCCGGTATATGGCTGATGATCTCCTCATAAGGCAGACGGTTGGTCACGTTGCAGCGGCCGCCACCCGAGATGAGGAGTTTCTTTCCGAGTGACCTGTTCTTCTCTATGAGCAGTACGCGATTGCCATTTTCTGAGGCGGCATGCGCGGCCATGAGGCCGCTTACACCACCACCGACTACTATCGTATGATACATGGGATGTTCTCCTTTTTGTTTAAAACTGATATGCTTTCGATTATAATGGATATTATTCTTAATGTAAGAGGGTTATAAAATGTCTGATTCGAATAAACTGGTACGGGGTACATTCCTTCTCACCATTGCTACATTCATCACCAAGCTTCTGGGAATGCTGTATCTCATTCCATTTTACAGTATTATGGGCGGGGAAGAAAATCTTGCCCTGTACGGCTATGCGTATACACCGTATACCATCATGCTCTCCATAGCAGCCGCCGGTGTGCCGGGGGCCGTATCCAAATATATTTCAAAGTATAATGCACTGGGTGCCTATGCAACCAGTCAGAAACTGTACCGGTCGAGCCTGATTGTCATGATGGCATCAGGTTTAATTGCGTTTCTTGCGCTTTTCATTGCAGCGCCATTCATCGCGGAGCTGCAGATGCTTGCAGCCGGGGACGGGGCACACAGATGGTCGACTGATGATATCACGCGCATCATCAGGGTCGTCAGTGTCGCAGTCATCGTCGTACCGTTCATGGCGACATGGCGGGGCATTTTCCAGGGATTTGAATCATTTGGACCGACAAGTGTCTCCGCCGTCATCGAGCAGGCGATCAGAATCATCTTCCTGCTCGGAGGTGCCTTTCTTGTTCTGAACGTGTGGGGCGGTACGGTACAGACAGCAAATGAAATTGCAGTCTTTGCCGCTTTCGTCGGCGTCCTTGGTTCCATGGCGACACTCCTGTATTTCTGGAGAAAAAGGAAGAATCACATTGATGAAATGATTGCATCGGATAATACCGAGTATGACTTCTCCTATCGTGAAATGTATTCTGAAATCATCCGCTACGGTATTCCATTCATCATCGTCAGCATCAGCATCCCGCTGACGCTGTTCATCGACCAGCTGACACATAACAACGGTCTCGCCCTAGGCGGCGTACCGGAGGAGTACCATGATGCATGGTTCGGCATGCTCAATCTGACGACCCACAAGCTCGTCATGATTCCGACTGCCTTTGCTTCCGCCTTTGCAATCACGGTCCTGCCATTCATTACGAAGAACTATCAGAAAGGCAATATGGAAGGGGTCCATCAGCAGATCAGAATGATGGTGCTCATGCTGCTCTTCTTCGTCATTCCCGCTGCACTCGGCATGATGATCCTGTCGGCGCCGCTTTATACATCATTCTATGAATTCAATGCGATGGGCATAAAGATCCTGCTGTTCTATGCGCCTGTCAGCATTGCGATTTCACTGTTCACGATCACCTGCTCGGTTGTCCAGGGGATAGACAAGCAGAATCTGACACTCTATGTGGTTCTAGCCATGCTGGCCATCAAGGCGGCCATCAACATCCCGCTGATCATCCAGTTCGGTACAGTCGGTGCCGTAATGGGTACAGGCATTGCTCTCAGCATCGGTGCACTGATCAACTTCCTGATCATCAAACGATATGGCAGATTCCACTTCAGGCCGCTCGTGAAGCCTCTCATCCAGATCGTCGTCTACAGTCTGGCGATGCTGCTTGTTGTGGAACTCATCTACTATGCATTCATTTTCAACATGGAAGTCGAGCAGAAGATCAACTCCATCATCATCATGGCAGTTGCCGTGCCAGCTGGTGGCTTTGTATACATGCTCCTTTCTTTCAAAAGTGGACTGGCGGATGAGATTCTAGGCAGTCGGGCGGATAAGATAAGAAAGAGATTGAAGGTGCTCTAGATGAGGCTTGATAAATATCTGTCGAATGCAGGGACAGGCAGCCGCAGTAAGGTCAAGGCAATGATCAAAAAGAAGCGGGTCGAGGTCGACGGTGTGGTTGCGACCGACCCGAAGTCGGAAACAGCCCACGACAGTGTTGTCATGGTCGATGGTGTACGCATAATACTTGAAAACCATATATACTTGATGCTCAACAAGCCGAAAGGCGTCATTTCTTCCACTGAGAAAGGACAGGCACGAACAGTGATGGATCTGATCGATCACCCGCAGAAGGATGAACTGTTCCCGGTAGGCAGGCTGGATAAGGATACGACCGGCCTGCTGCTGATTACCAATGATGGCAGATTTGCCCATGAGCTGCTGAGTCCAAAGCATAAGATCGGCAAGACCTATGTGGCAAAACTGAAGAAGGATGTTTCATCATCCGACATTGAAACGCTTGAAAAAGGCATTCCATTGAAGGATTTCACCACTGCGCCCGCAGCGGCCAGAAGGATTGCCGAAAGGGAGGTCGAGCTGACCATCACCGAAGGCAAGTTCCATCAGGTGAAAAGAATGTTCCAGTATCTCGGGAACGAAGTGACTGACCTCCACCGGACCCGGATCGGTGAACTGGTGCTTGATGAAACACCGCCGGCAGGCAGCTGCAGAAGATTGCATGAAAATGAGCTCAAGTTGTTGAAAAAGGTTTAGCCCCAAAGGGAAGGGGTAAATACCAATCAGATATTCAAAATAAAACTTTATAAGAGGTGTTGGAAATGGCTAGGAAAACTGGAGGATTACTGAAAGTTGCAGCAATGCTTGGACTTGCAGTGGCAGCAAAGCAATTATCCAAGAAAGAGAACCGCGATGTAGTTAAAAATGAATACAATAAAGTAAAAGAAGACCCTAAAGGCTATGCCCAGAATGTGCAGGAGAAACTTTCCAAGCAGGCTGGCGAGTATCAGGAGATGGCCAAGAATGAATATGGCAAGGTCAAGGAAGATCCTAAAGGCTATGCCCAGAACGTCCAGGGTAAAGTGACGGAGCAGGCTTCAGCCTATCAGGAGAAATTCACCAAACAGGCGGGCGAATACCAGGAGAAAGCCAAATCCGAGTTCAACAAGGCGAAGGAAGATCCTAAAGGCTATGCACGCGATGCCCAGGATAAGGTCAAATCCAGAATGAATAAGGAAGAGGCCGACCAGGAGCCGAATGATGAAAATGAAGAAAACAACCAGAATGACAAGATTTCTCCTACTCAAGGGGAGAGTAGCGTAGATGATGACGGCGAAGAGCATTTTACAAAGCCTGACAGAATGGATGCGGAAGGTCAGCTCACCGTCGAGCAGATGAATAACGAGTGGGTTTCGGAAGGTGGTCTTCATTCCCAGGAGAATCTGCAGGATGATGTATCCTTCGGCGGTCTGAACAAGGATAATGCTACAGACGTCGATGTAGTGGATGACCAGGGCGAGAAGAACGAAAACCATAATATCCACGTCGTCACTGATGATGACAGCAATAAAGACAGCAAGTCAAACGGCAAGAAGAACAGCAGCAAGTCGAATAACAGCAAATCCAACAACAGCAAATAGTCGGTTTTCAAGGGGACAGGTGCATTTATTGCCCTGTTCCCTTGTTTTTGCATTTCTTTTTCTTTATTATTGTAAAAAAGATTAGGCTACATAAGATGGGGGAACATGCTGATGGATTATAAAGCTCTGGTTGAATCCTACAAGGAGAATCTGATGGAAGATCTGTTTGGGCTTCTTGAGATAGAAAGTGTCAAAGGAGAGCCTTCGAAGGATGCACCGGTGGGTACCGGGCCTAAATGTGCACTCGATTATATGCTTGAAATCGGTCGCCGTGATGGTTTTTCCACGCTGGATGTCAAGAACATCGCAGGGCATATCGAAGCCGGAGAAGGAGAGAGGATATTCGGCATATTAGGGCATGTCGATGTAGTCCCGCCTGGGAAAGGATGGAATACAGATCCTTTTACACCGGAAATCATAGGGGATGAAATAGTGGCAAGAGGGGTCCAGGATGACAAGGGGCCGACCATTGCCGCCTATTATGCCATGAAGATCCTGAAAGATCAGGGAGTGCCATTCAAATACCGTACACGTCTGATCATCGGTACAGACGAAGAATCGGACTGGCAGTGCACCGCCGCCTATTTCAAGACCGAAGAGATGCCGGATGCAGGCTTTGCTCCGGATGCCGCCTTCCCGCTGATACACGGGGAGAAAGGTATTTCAACATTCAATTTTGTTCAGAAGCAGACATCACTGGATGAAGACGAGCCGAGAATCGAGCTGAAGGCGCTGATTTCCGGTGAACGATATAATATGGTGCCGGAGGATGCCGTAGCAAAATTGAAGGTCCAGCAGAACATGAGTGAAGTCATCCAGTCCTACGAAGATTTTCTGAGAGAGACGGAGGCTGTGGGGGCATACGAAGTGGATAATGGCTTCCTCAAGCTGAGCATCCAGGGCAGGAGCGCCCATGGTTCCACACCGGAAGCCGGAGTGAACGCCGGACTGATCCTGCTCCAGTTCCTTGATCGTCTTGAACTGGATAACAATGCCAGGGCGTTTGCTGAATTTGCAATGGCCAGGCTGGTGGGGAAGACGGATGGCTCACAGCTCGATATGGACCACTCACACACTGAAATGGGTAAGACATCAGTGAATGTCGGTATGATCAACTATACAGAAGTCGACGGCGGCATCTTCGGCATCAACCTCAGATATCCGGAAGGGATGGATTTTGATGCCAGGATGGATGCTCTGAAGAATGATGTATCGAAAAAGGGCTTCACCATCGAAGATCTGGACTATCAGCCGCCCCACTATGTAGACAAGGAAGATCCTCTGGTCAAAATACTGACCGATGCCTACCGCAACCATGTGGATGATCAGACCGAGCCATTCACCATCGGCGGCGGCACTTATGCACGCACCCTGGAGAAGGGGGTGGCGTTTGGAGCCATGTTCAAGGAAACTGCAGATACGATGCACCAGAAGAATGAACGCATGAAGGTTGAAGAACTGCTGAAGGCGACGGAAATTTATCTGGAGGCACTTCATAGAATATGTATAAAGGGTGAAATGGATGAAAATCAGCTATTATAATGGAGAATTCAAAAATGATGATGAAGTCACAGTAGACTATAACGATCGGGCTTTCTATTTTGGTGATGGTGTCTATGAAGTGGTAAGAGTGTACAACAACGAGTTCTTTACATTGGAAGAACACATGGACCGCCTGGTCAGAAGTGCATCGGAAATCGGGATCGATAATCTTGACCGTTCCAGAATGGTGGAGATCGTCACCCAGCTGAATGAAAAAAATAATATTGATAATGGTTCCATCTATATACAAGTATCCAGAGGTATCGGCAAGAGGAACCATGCCTATCCATTGGATAAGTCGCCGGTTGTCCTTGCATACATGAATGAAATATCACGTCCCACTGCCCAGATGGAAGATGGCATCAGTACCATTACTGCAGACGACTACAGATGGCTGAAATGCCACGTGAAAAGTCTGAACCTGCTGGCGAACGTCATGGAGAAGGAGCGTGCTGTACGCGCTGGTGCCCATGAAACGATCCTGCATCGGGATGGTGTCGTCACCGAAGGTTCTTCAACAAACGTATTCATCGTCAAAGATGGTGTACTCAGGACACACCCTGTTGACAATATGATACTGAACGGCATTACAAGGCTTGAAGTGCTGAAGGTCGCCGAGGCCCGGAACATCCCTTATGAAGAGAAAGCATTCACTGTCGATGAACTGATGGATGCGGATGAAATCTTCATCACGAGCACTACGCAGGAAGTGACACCTGTCACCGAAGTGGACAAAAAAACGGTCGCCAACGGATCAAAAGGCGAGGTCACACATGCCATTCAGGAAGGGTTCGATGAGAAGATCCATAAATTAAACCTGGTTAAATAATGTTAACCTGAAAAATTACTCTAATTAATTTATGGTGCTTCAATGCTTACAGTGTATGGATTTGTGGACACGTAACGCCCTGTTGTCATAAAATCGATGGATAATAGTCCTTGAAATAAACAATGAAACCCTATAAAATTTATAACTACGAACAGAAACCGGCGCTATCTTATTTTTTAATATTTAGCGCTTTTTTCTTTGATGACGAAAAGAGGTGTGGAACTTGGAGCATTTCTATCAGCTCGGCTGGACACTTGACCCTGTGGGTGGAGCATCTGGCGAAGCCTACAAGGCAGAGCAAGATGGCAGGAAGCTGTTCCTGAAACGTAATGCCAGCCCTTTCCTTGCAGCGCTGTCCGCTGAAGGTATTGTACCGAAACTGGTCTGGACCAAAAGAATAGAGACCGGAGAAGTAGTGACAGCACAGCATTGGAAAAATGGCCGGGAGCTGACTCGTGAAGAGATGTGCTCGGAGAGGGTGGCCGCTTTGATGAAGAAGATCCATACATCAAGGCCGCTCCTCACCATGCTGAAAAAGCTTGGCATGAAACCCATGCTGCCTGATCTGCTGCTTAATAAGATACAGACGTCACTTTCCCCGAAAGTCAATGCCCACCACACTGTACGTGCAGCAATCCAATATCTGGAAAATGAAATGCCCGTCATAGACGAGGCGTTCTGTACAGTGTGCCATGGAGACGTCAACCATAACAATTGGCTTCTATCCGATCAGGATGAGCTTTATCTTGTGGACTGGGAAGGTGCCATGATTGCAGACCCTGCAATCGATCTCGGCATGATTCTCTATACGTATGTGGATCTGGATGACTGGGAAAGCTGGCTCGGTGTCTATGGTAAGCCTCTGGATCGGGATCTGATGAAGCGGATGAAGTGGTACACGCTTGTCCAGGCCATCACCATGATCCAGTGGTACGAAGATCATAAGCGTTTCAAGGATATGAATGACTGGATCATTTTCCTTAATAAGGTGATCCAGAGAGACCGTTTTATTTAATTTTTAAATTTTCAAGTGATAGCAAGCAGGTGGAGAAAGATAATGAGAATGCGCAATAAGCCTTGGGCAATGGATTTTTTACAGCAGAACAATAGCATCGTGGACATCGATTCCTCCTATTCCGGAAGAGTAGGGGCATTCTTTCCCGAGACAAGACCACTTCATGTAGAAGTGGGTACCGGCATGGGCACATTCATAACCGAACTGGCAAAAAGGCATCCTGACGTCAACTTTGTTGGCATAGAACTGGATAAGAATGTGATGATCCGGGTCGTCGAGAAGGTGCTTGAGGCAGAGCTTCTGAACGTCAGGCTCGTGCTGCTCGATGCGAATGCGATAGATGCGTACTTCAGGAATGATCCGGTATCCCGCATCTATCTGAATTTCTCGGATCCATGGCCGAAGAGCCGCCATGAGAAACGCCGTCTGACCTCCCGGTCATTTCTTGAGAAATACAGTGCCATCCTGGAAGACGGGGGGCTGCTGCAGTTCAAGACGGACAACAGGGGTCTCTTCGAATTCAGTCTTGTAAGCATGAACAGCTTCGGTATGGATTTCGATGAGGTCAAACTCGATCTGCATGCTGATGAACCGGAAGATAATATCCGGACGGAGTACGAAGAGAAGTTTTCCGCAAAAGGGAATAAAATCTACAGAATCAGAGCATCTTTCTAAAGGTGTTTTTTTTTATGTCGTGTATTTCCTCAGGAAAGAATGATAAAATAGTGTTGCGTACCAGAGCATCCAATCCGTCTATATAAAAGAGATCACGGAAACTACAGTTCAGTAGTTTCCATGATCTCTCCTGTATAGGCGTCGGCAGTGAACTGATAGCGTGCCTTGCCGCGTCTGCTGTTCATATGTAGGCGTCCTCTGTAGACGTCCCGGTCTATACCGAGAAATTTGCTTCTGGCTGTACGATGGTCTATCGAGATGAATGAAATGCCTTCATACCGGCTGTGCAGCGCATCAATGATCGACTCGGGCCGAATATGCCTGTTCCGTCTGAACCAGACATACGGCGGAACCAGAATGATGGCAAAAAGAAGTATGATTCCGATGATTTTCTGTATCATGAGCAGGACCTCCTATCGCAATAATTTTAGCATATTTTTCAAGTCATATGATTACAAAAGGGGAATATAGATGAAAATTGCAACCAACACACTCGAAAGAATGAAGACACTGACAGAACTGCATGGTGCGCCTGGTTTTGAAGACAAGGTGCGCAGCTATATGAAAAAAGAGATGGAGCCGTTTGCTGATGAAATCATGCAGGACGGTCTGGGTGGCATCTTCGCGCTCAAAAAGTCGAAAGTTGAAAACGCGCCGAAGGTCATGATTGCGGGTCATATGGATGAAGTCGGATTCATGGTGACACAGCTGGCGGACAATGGAATGATCAAATTCACTCCACTGGGCGGATGGTCGAACGATGTATTGCTGAGCCACAAGTTCAAAGTGCGGACGTCCGAAGACAAAGAAATTACAGGTGTCATCGGCAGCGTCCCTGTCCACTTCAGAAAAGGGGAGGGCAACAAGCCGGTCCAGCTCGACGATATGCTGCTTGATGTCGGTGCCGACAGCAGGGAAGACCTTGAGTCGATGGGCATCCGCCCTGGTGATTCCATCGTGCCTGACGTCAATTTCGAAGTGCTTGAACAGGAAAATAAACTGCTCGCCAAAGCATGGGATAACCGCTACGGCTGTCTGATCGCAATTGAGACGCTTGAGGCTCTGGCTGACGTGGAGCTTGACTGCGACCTGTATGTCGGTGCCAATGTGCAGGAGGAAGTCGGCCTGAGAGGCGCCAAAGTGAGCGCCAACATGATCAAGCCGGATATTGCATTTGCTGTGGACTGTTCGCCGGCAAACGACATGCTCGGCAACAAGGATGATATCGGAAAGATCGGCGAAGGCACGCTCGTCCGCATCATGGACCGGACAATGATCCTGTCGAAGCCGATGCGCGACTATATGCTTGAAACTGCTGATGCACATGATATCAAGTTCCAGTACTACCAGTCACCAGGCGGTACGGATGCCGGCAGCATCCACGTATCGAATGAAGGCGTCGTCAGTGCCGTTGTCGGTATCGTTGCCCGCTATATCCACACATCCCACTCGATCATCAATGCAGAGGACTACATGCACGCCAAAACGATGCTGACGGAACTCGTCAGAGGCATCGACCATGATAGAGTTGCAGAGCTGAGAGGACAGTAGATGAGAGGATTTCTTAGAAGATGGTTCATTGATGGCATGAGTTTCATGGCACTCGGCCTGTTTTCTTCGCTCATCATCGGTCTGATCATCGATACGATCGGAACCTATGTGCCGTATCTTGAAAGTCTGAAGGAGATCGGTGCAGTCGCCATGGCCATGACCGGTGCTGCAATCGGTGCCGCAATTGCCTACGGTCTGAAGGCTTCGCCCCTCGTCATATTCTCCGTCGTTGTCGTAAGCTACGCTGCCTATGATATGGGGGGTGCTGCCGGGAGCTATATCGCGAGCATCATATCGCTAGAGATCGCCAGGCTCTATGCAGGCAGGACCAAAATTGATATCATCATCACACCGCTTTTCACCATCATTTTCGGTTATCTTATCGCGCGTTTTGTCGGTCCGGTCATCGGCGACTTCATGACAAGCATGGGCGAAGTCATCGTGTTTGCCACAGATCAGCGTCCATTCATCATGGGAATGCTTGTTGCGGTCATCTTCGGAATTACACTGACTGCACCACTGTCCAGTGCAGCGCTTGCCCTCATGCTCGATATCAGCGGACTCGCTGCCGGTGCTGCCGTCATCGGCTGCTGCTGCCACATGGTGGGCCTGGCTGTAACAGGGTATAGGGACAATGGCTTTTCCGGCGTGCTGTCCATCGGCCTTGGCACTTCGATGCTCCAGGTGCCGAACGTACTGCTCAATCCATTCATCCTGCTGCCGCCCGTTCTGGCCAGTGCCATCATCGCGCCTGTCATGACGGTGTTCTTCCCGATGGAGAACAACGCAGCAGGTGCCGGCATGGGCACGAGCGGTCTGGTCGGACAGATCATGACCATCGAGACCATGGGGCCATCACCGAGGGTATGGGTACTCATCATCGTGTTCCAAATTGTTTTACCTGCTGTAGTAACTCTGGTATTCTATACTTTGCTGAAACGCGCAGGGCTGATCAAAGAAGGCGATCAGAGGCTCAAACTGGGTGCTAAAGAATAGAACGGAGGAAATCTGATGAATATTTTCCAGCTGAAGAACAGGATTGTCGAGAAACTTGAAGAAAGACGCAATGATTTCCTGACTTCTTTCGACCGCAAAGAGGAAATGCTCAGGGTGGAAAGAAAAGATAACGGGAAAGGTCTCGATATTGCCTTGTCGAAGGCAGTCGACAAGGCAAAGAATGATGAGAATTTCATTGAAGAAATCGTGTATTATATAAATGAAACACTGGAGCGCATGAAAGAGGAGGAGATCAGTCTCGATGAGGCGGCGATCTATCCGGTCATCCGCTCGACAAGTTTCCATAAGGAAAATAAGAACGGTGATGCATTCATCGTTGATGCGCATACGAATGAGACGAATATATACTATGCAGTGGATTTTCAAAACAGCTACAGACTGATTGATGAAAAGCTGCTCAGAACGCTCGGCCTCGACAAGGAAGCACTGCGCAAGCTCGCGGAAAGAAACATGAAACAGCTGCCGATCTCACATAAAGGCGAAACCATCCAGGAGAACGACTTCTACTTCATCAACCATAATGACGGCTACGATGCCACACGCATTCTGAATGAAGAGATGCTTCGCGGCATGCATGACAAGTTCGACGGTGAAATGCTCGTAGGACTGCCGCATCAGGATGTGCTGATCATCGCCAATGTGAGAAACAGTGTCGGATATGATATCATGGCACAGATGATGATGCAGTATTTCGCAGAGGGACTGACACCGATCACCTCCCTGACATTCTCGTATCGTGAAAAGAAACTGGAGCCGGTATTCATACTCGGTAAACAAAAGAATCATAAAAGAGGTAGAGAAGAATGAAACTGACTTATAATCATAAGCATGTCGGAGATGTGCTGCTTGTCACTTTAAGAAAAACAGAAACCCCGTCCTATGAGCATCATGAAGGTCTGACTGTCATCAAAGACGGTGATGAGATCATCGGATTGAACATATTCGATGCTTCACGTTCCTTTTCCCTGCCGGATGCTGTCAATATCGAGCCGGATGAAACGATCGTGGGAGAAATCAACAATCTGCTGGAAACGAAGGGCATCAATCCAATCGACCCGGACATGTCACCGAAGTTTGTAGTCGGCAAAGTGCTCGAAAAATCAAAGCATCCGGATGCAGATAAGCTGAATGTATGCAAGGTGGATGTTGGCGATGAGGAACTGCAGATCGTCTGTGGTGCACCCAATGTCGATTCCGGCCAGCACGTAGTCGTGGCAAAAGTAGGGGCCATCATGCCTGATGGCTTGTATATCAGACCTTCTACATTAAGGGGTGTCGATTCAAAAGGAATGATCTGTTCCAAAAAGGAGCTCAATCTTCCGGATGACGGCATCAAAGGCATATATGTCCTCGATGACAGCTATGAAGTCGCACAACCATTCGAAGTGAAATAAGGGTGATTGGATGAACAGATCAAGAAGGAGAAGACAGTTTGGTCGCAGCATGGATGAGAACCATTCCGACAAGGAAAGGTTCAGATTTCCTTTGGATATGGATGATTCGGCGCAGGATGCTGCACTCAGTCAGCAGGAGGATCGGACTTCGGAACAAAAAAGCCATGATGATCCGATAAGAAGAGAGCAGCAGAAATCACTGCTCGATGACAGCCGCTACCAGAGAAGGCGTCCGAAAAAGAACACCATTATAAAGGCCCGCGAAGTGCCTTCGGCGATACACGGCTCGAAAGGGAATCCAGGTTCGAAAAAAAATGATCAGCAGGACGCGTCTGCTGACAGTGAAAAATCCGGGTACGTCTCACCAATCGTCGAGGAGCTGAAACGTGAACGTCAGAACCGTGAAAAAAGACAACAGAAGCGTCTCGAGCACAACGGGAAAAAGATGCAGATCCATCCGACGCATCTCGAGCCGTCACCTGCCGAAGAGACGCAGCCGGATGTTTCGGATCAGGACGAAGACATCCGTGAAGCGCAGCAGTCCGCTTCTCCTTTCAATGTCATCATGACACCCTATGATAAGAATAAGCATAGATCGAGCCAGAATACAGTTAAACGGAGTGGCCCTAAAAGTACGTTGCCACCCCTACATATATTAGGTGAAGGTCAAAACAGCGCCTATGAAACTTCCGGTGAATCATTCGCCGATGAGGTGGTTGCTGCGTTTGATGCGATTGGTGTCCCGACAAAAGTCATCGCCTATAAGACGAATGGCATCATCGGCCGCTACGAGCTTTCTCTGGAAAGAAACTTCAGGCTGAATGTCATCGGCAAGCTGAAGGAGCATCTCGTGGAAGTGCTCCCGTTCGATGACGTTAAAATCGTCGCGCCGATTGTGGGTACAAGCAATATAGGTGTCGAATTTGTACTGCCTGTCATCCACCCGATTCCATTCAGCACATTATTTGCATCCAGTTCACTCAGCACAAGAAAGAATGACTACAAATTTGTCGTAGGCAAGACGGTGGATGACCAGATATTCAGCTTCCCATTGCAGAAGGCCGGACATATACTGATCTATGGCGGAGAAGCAGTTGATTCCACATCGGTCATCGACAACATCCTTGTTTCCCTGATGATGAACCATGGCCCGAGGGAACTTGAAATCATGGTGGCTTCCGACAAAGAGAGCCACAGAGCATATGGTTCGCTTCCTTATGCATTCAGGGAGCCGGTATCACTGACAGAGAAGCATGTACTTACGGACGCCCTGGAAGAGCTGAATGACAGGCACAACCAGTTCAGAAGAGCGCATGTACGCAATCTGGACAGCTATAACAAGCGTGTCAGAAATGATGCCAAAAAGAGTGTAGTAGTGATTGTCATTGATGATCTGTCGGAATTGTTCGAGCATAACAATCCGGAGGCGATCCGCAGCATTGTACAGCTTCTAAAGAAAGGCAAGCCGCTCGGCATGCATCTGATCATGAACCATTCCAGGAAAGATGTCGGTATACGATTCGAGCTGCTGCAGATGATGCACACCCGTATTTCGTTCAAGGATGAGAAATCCCGGGTGGTGGATGGCAGCAATGAACTGGTCCGGGGCAATGATATGCTGATCCAGATTCCAACATCCAACAAGCCGCTCAGAGTGAATGCCGGTATATTGGACCAGAAAATAAAGGAGAATGTCCTTTCCTATTTGAAAGGTATGACCCGATGAACGAATTAATGAAAGTATGGTGACCGCATGGAAAAATATCATTTTATAGGAATTAAAGGCGCAGGTATGAGCGCCCTGGCCCAGGTGCTCCATGACCTCGGTCATGAAGTGCAGGGAGCCGACATAGAAAAGGAAGTTTTCACTGAGCACCAGCTCAGAGACAAAGGCATCAGGATTCTGCCTTTCGACCTTGCCAATGTCGTGGAAGGCTTCACCTATATTGCAGGAAACGCCTTCGATGACAATCATGTTGAAATCAGAACAGCATTGGAGAAAGGGTATCCGGTCATCCGCTATCATGAATTTCTCTCGCAATTCATGAACCAGTTCACATCGATTGCCGTAACCGGGGCGCATGGCAAGACTTCCACTACCGGCCTGCTCAGCCATGTAATGAACGGGGACGTCGATACGACGTTTCTTATCGGTGATGGCACCGGATTCGGCCTCGAAAACAGCGAATATTTCACTTTCGAATCATGTGAATACAAGCGTCACTTTCTGAGCTACCACCCGGATTATGCCATCATCACCAATATCGATTTCGACCATCCGGACTACTTCAAGGACCTGGATGATGTCGTCAGCGCCTTTTCGGAAATGGCGGACCAGGTGAAAAAGGGTGTCATCGCCTATGGTGGGGATGCACACACACGGACACTTGACTATAAAGTGCCTGTATACTTCTATGGCATCAATGGTGATTTTGACGTCCGGGCCTCAAATATTGAAACGGTCTCCAACGGCACACGATTTGATGTGCATGTCGGAAGTGAATTCCTGGATACTTTCACGATTCCGATGTATGGGGACCATCATGTGCTCAATTCTCTTGCTGTCATTACAGTCGGCTATCTTGAGAAGCTTGACATGGAGAACATCAAGCGGGCTTTCATGACGTTTGGTGGCGTCAAAAGGCGCTTCAGCGAGACATTCAAGAATGGCATGGTCATCGTGGATGACTACGCGCACCACCCGAAGGAAATACGGGCGACGCTCGAAACAGCGAGGAAGAAGTACAGTGGGCGTGAGATCGTCACTGTATTCCAGCCGCACACTTTTTCAAGAACGAAAAAGTTTCTGAATGAATTCGCGGATGCTCTGTCCGCTTCCGACAAGGCCTATATCGTTGATATATTCGGGTCTGCCCGGGAGAACGAAGGAGAACTGTCCAGCCGCGACCTGGTCGATCTCATACCGGAGGCGGAGCTGCTCGATGAAAGTGATGACATTGCGAGACTCAACATGCATGAAGGCGCGGTCATCATATTCATGGGTGCCGGTGATATCCAGAAATATGAAAAGAGATTTACAGAGTTATTATCCTGATAAGCATGAAACATGTTTATTGTAGATGCATTTGGGTTAATTTAAAGAGTGAATAACAAAAAGACATAGATGGAGGCGTTATGATGGATTGGCAAATTATTTTATACATTGCCGCAGGTGTTGCAGCACTTGCTTTCCTGATTCTTTGTATTGCGATTGCAGTCGTACTGTTCTCGGTCAAGAAGAATCTGGATCATGTTGCAAAGACACTTGACGGAGTAGAAGGACAGATCCAGGGTATTACGAGAGAGTCTACCGACCTGCTGCACAAGACAAATCGTCTGGCAGAAGATGTACAGGGCAAATCTGCGAAACTGAATTCTGTAGTGGATGCTGTACAAGGTATTGGGAAGTCGATGAACAACCTGAATGCTTCAGTGGACAGGGTGACGAATTCAATTACCCACAACATTTCACAGAATGAAGACAAGATTTCACAGGTTGTCCAATGGTCGAATGTCGCAATGGAAGTTGCAGATAAATGGCAGATGCGCCAGAAACGCAATAGCGCATTCAATACAAAGTACTCCACAACAGCTGAAAGCGATCCGGAGAACCTTCCGGTTGCTGTAAACCAGTCTGTAACAACAAATGACAATCTGGATGAAAACCGTGTGAACGCTGGACTTGACGACGAAAGAAACAAATAGGAGGTCTTTATATGGAAACCTATAATCGTGACCGCCATCTTCACGGCGTTGAGGAATACGAACAGCAGATCAATCAGACGACTGGCAGAGATTTCTCCATCGGTCTGATCATCGGCCTACTTGTAGGTACGGTTGGCGGTCTGCTGCTTGCCCCGAAATCCGGAGATGCGCTAAGAGACGATATTTCAGATCAGACCCAGAAATTCTCCAAAAGCTCAGGCAATGATAGTGGAGGAGAAGATAAAGGTCTCAAGGAGAAAGTTCAGGAAAAAACGGATGAACTTCGCAGCAAAGCAGAAGACAAGAAAGATGAAATGAATGCCAAGAAGGGCGAAAAGGAAGAGCAGAAGAGAGTGAAATCACTTGATGAATCCGCAGTCAAAGCACAGAAGGATGCGATTCATGAAGAAGTAAATGAACCGAGTACTGAAAATCCGAACACTGTAGACATGTCCAGGTTTGCTGAAAGTTCCGAAGCAGACAAAAAGTCATAGTTGTTCGTCAACAGAAAATAACCACATGTTCAGTCATGTGGTTATTTTTTTGATCGATATGTGCCATCAGAGCTATCAGATTAGAAATAATTTTATGCTTGGAAATATTTTTTCATGACGAAACTCCACGGTTCATGTTATTATATTACAAAAAGCGTTTTCAGAAGCGTGCGGAGGTGCAATATGACGGTTACTATATATGATGTTGCCAGAGAGGCCAAAGTTTCCATGGCAACCGTCTCAAGAGTGCTTAACGGGAATCCCAACGTCAAGCCCGAAACGAGAAAAAAGGTTAAAGATGTAATAGAAAGGCTGGACTATCGTCCAAATGCCGTAGCACGTGGTCTGGCAAGCAAGAAGACGACGACTGTCGGTGTCATCATCCCGGATATCTCCAACCTGTATTACTCTTCATTGGCAAGAGGTCTTGATGATATTGCCGAGATGTACAACTATCAGATCATCATTACGAATACAGATAACGACCCCGATAAGGAAAGGGACGCTTTCCTCGGTCTGATCAGCAAGCAGGTCGACGGCATCGTATTCCTCGGTGGTGCCTTGAATGAGGAAACACTCAATGACATCAAAAAGTCCCATCTGCCTGTCGTCATATGCGGCACAAGTGAAAAGGATGAAAATATGCCTTCAGTCAATATCGACTATAATGAGGCGATCAAAGAGGCGGCTTCGAAGTTTCTGGATGATGGTGCCGAGCAGATTGCATTCGTCAAAGGGTCGTATTCCGAGCAGTTGGAACGCCATATAGTAGATGGCCTCAAGGCTGCCTATAGTGAGCACGACAGATCATTCGATGAAAAATACATCCTCTCCACCGGAGCGGACTACCAGTCCGGAGCAGAACTCTACGAAACCATACGGGAACTCGAAGCGGATGTTGTCATTACGATGAGTGACGATGCTGCCATTGGTGTCCTGCATAAGGCGATGGATCATGATATTTCAATTCCTGATCAGCTTCAAGTATTGAGCTGCAGCAACACACGCCTTGTCAACATGGTACGCCCGCAGCTCTCAAGCATCGCACTGCCGCTATATGATATCGGTGCAGTCGGCATGAGGCTGCTGACAAAGTATATGAACGAAGAGACTGTGGAAGAGGCCAATGTCATCCTTCCTTACAGAATCGAATATCGTGGCACGACAAAATAGCACATTTCTCCACATGGAAAAGCACCCTGATCATGATCAGGGTGCTTTTCTAAATTTCTGCTACTGCTGCTCGAGATGGAGCATGGCACGCGACATCATGCTGCGGTTCTTTTCGTTTATTTCGTCGCGTCTTGGTATATCCATGTAGTCATCAAGTGCATCTTCCCAATTAATGGGGAAGTCGACAGGACATTTCTTCTGATACTGCGCCATATACGATTCGGGCAACCTGCCTCGAGGCGCTTTCTGACTGTTCATAGCTAACCAGACCTGGGCCCACATGCGGGGAACGACCTGCCAGATATTATAGCCGCCACCGCCAACAGCAATCCACTTCCCATCGGTATACTTGTCTGCCATCTCATTGACGAAGCGTGGAATCTCCTCGAAAGTGCGTGAAGTCAGCGAGAGGTGGGTCATCGGGTCGCGAAAATGGGCATCGACGCCATTCTGGCTGAAGATGACGTCCGGCTTGAATTTTATAATTGCCGCTTCCAGCGTCTCCTTGAAAATCGATAGGAAAGAATCATCTTCTGTAAATGCATCAATCGGCAGATTGACGGCATAGCCGAAGCCTTCCTCGGTTCCGCGCTCTGTCAGACTGCCGGTGCCTGGGAATAGATAGCGGCCCGTTTCATGGATGGAGTAGGTCATCACTTCGTTCGTATGATAGAAAATCCACTGTACACCATCCCCGTGGTGGGCATCCGTATCAATATAGAGCACGCGCTTATTATACTTTGTTCTAAGATATTCTATGGCGACTGCCGTATCATTGTAGATGCAGAAGCCGCCGGCGCGTCCACTGAAGCCGTGGTGCAGACCGCCGGAAAGATTGAGCGCCTTATCGCACCTTCCTTCCATCACCGCTTCTACAGCGGTAAGTGTGGCACCGACAAGCATCCGGCTCTTATCATGCATGTCCTTGAAGCTCGGTGTATCCTCGGTATCAAGACCATAGTTCTCAAGCTTGTCCTCCGGAAGTTCACCTTTCCCTGCAAGTTTTACCGCTTCAATATAATCCTTCTTATGGACGAGTTCGAGCTCCTCATCCGTCGCTTCTCTTGGTTTGACAATATCAGATTGTTTCAGATGACCCGACGCCATCAATAGATCGGTGGTCATCTTCAGACGCATCTGATTGAAAGGATGAGTGGAATTGAACCGGTACTTGAGCAGAGCTTCATCATAGATGTAGACGGGATCTGTCATTGACCCATCTGGGAGGGTTCAAGTACTGTGAACCCTCTATCTTTGAGTAGGTCGATGGCTTTTCGTGGATTCATGGCCTGAACCCTGAGCAGGATGGTCTTGTATCCTTTCTTCCCCTTGTTCCTGTAGACGGAAATGCTTATTATTCTGATATTCAGCTCCTTGAATACTTTGCCGATATCATAGATGACACCTGTCCGGTCTTCGATATCGATTTCTATGATGGAGCCCGGTTCGGTCATGCCGGTGAGTTCAATATAGGTGTTCAGCATATCCTTCTGGGTGACGATGCCGATCACCCTGTCATCCCTGAGGACAGGTATCGCTCCGATGGAATAGTGGTAGAAATCCAGTGCAATCTCTTCTACGAAATCCATCGGATGGCAGTAGGTGACGCGCTTGCGCATAATTCTTGAGATGGGCACGTTCAGTGTAAAGTCCGGGTCTTCATCGGAAAGTACAGAGGGCAGAGTCAGTTTGATATCCCTGTCTGAAATGATTCCGACCAGCCGTGCGTCCTTGTCCACGATTGGTATATGGCGGAAGGCATTTGCGCTCATCAAGTTCAGCGCGTCTTCGATCGTATGTTCTTCGGTAAGTGTCTTAGCCGGTGAGGTCATTATTCTTTCAACTAGCATGCTACTCCTCCTAGATAAAAAAGCGGTTTTTGAATCTGAGCTTATCAAAAGTCATCATCTGTTCTTCTTCGATATTCTTGCCGACGCGTGCCATCAGTGTGTTTGCAGGGTGCCCGGTGATTTCGGGGTCGTTCGTCTGAAAGACTTCAAAGCCTGCACTCGCCATCAGTCTGATCATCAGCTCCTTGTACTCATACACATCGAGTCCACTGTTCTTCAGATCCCAATGCCAGTAGTATTCGGTCGTTATGATGATGTAGTTCTCCATATAGTCATCCTGCACTGCCAGCCTGAGCAGCCGCTTGCCAAGACCGAAACTGCGGTAGTCCAGACTGATCTCGACAGCACCGAGCTCCATGATGTAGGGCAGGTTGCCGTCGGACCAGCGTTCCATGGGATCGGGGTGCAGGAAAGTTACGTATCCGATGATATGGGATTCCGAACGCACAATGAGTATCCGCCCTTCCTTTAGATCGGCAATTTCCATGATTGCTTCGAACTGCTCTTTTGGCGGACGAAAAGCATCCAGACCTTCATCGAATGTAAAGGCGGAAAGCGCGTCGGCTGTCAAAGGACCTTCGACGATAAAAGTATGATTATCCGTCTCGTACTCCTCTTTGTAATAAGTCTTTGTATGATGCAAAAAAAGACCTCCCGAATTTATTTCAATTATTTTGAAAAATTGCTCTATTCTATTATATAATAATAGATGTAAAAGAGAAAACACAAAAGGGGAGTTATGATTATGAAGGTAGAACTCTATGAAGCAACGGATCAGAATCCTAATCTGAAGGATTATGATGAGGCGGTGAAGCACCATGACTGGAGCGAAGTCGAGAAGCAGTTTTCCTGGTATGAAACGGGAAAATACAACATGGCGTATGAATGCATAGACAGGCATGCTGAAAATGGAAAGGGAGACAAGATTGCCCTACATTATAAGAATGGCGATCAGAAAAGGTCTTATACATTCGAAGAACTGAAGAAGGCATCGAATAAAGCAGCCAACGTTCTGAAAGATGAAGCCGGAGTTGTCAAAGGGGACCGCGTATTCATATTCATGGCAAGAAGTCCCGAACTTTATTTCTCACTGCTCGGTGCGTTGAAAATTGGTGCAATTGTCGGGCCGCTTTTCGAAGCGTTCATGGAGAAGGCTGTCAGGGACCGTCTCGAGAACAGTGATGCGAAAGTCATCATCACGACACCGGAACTGCTGCCGAGAATTCCTGTGGACGACCTGCCAAGTCTTGAAAAGGTTGTTGTTGTCGGAGACGGTGTCGAAGCGGATCTTATCGATTTCAACAAAAGTTATGAGAGCGCTTCCGATGAATTCGAGGTTGAATGGCTGGATAAGGAGGATGGTCTCATACTGCACTATACGAGTGGATCGACTGGCCAGCCGAAAGGCGTTCTGCATGTCCAGCATGCCATGGTACAGCATTACATCTCAGGGAAATATGTTCTCGATCTGAAGGAGGATGATGTCTACTGGTGTACAGCCGATCCGGGCTGGGTGACGGGCACATCATATGGCATCTTTGCTCCTTGGCTCAATGGCGCAACCAATGTTGTTGTCGGCGGCCGTTTCTCTCCTGAAGCATGGTATGGTGCCATCCAGGATCTTGACGTCACGATCTGGTACAGTGCACCGACTGCCTTCCGCATGCTCATGGGAGCAGGGGATGAGATTGTAAATGAATTTGATCTGTCCTCCCTACGCCATGTCCTTTCTGTCGGTGAACCGCTGAACCCGGAAGTCGTCAAATGGGGCATGAAGGTGTTCAACCTGAGAATACATGATACGTGGTGGATGACGGAAACGGGTGCACATATGATCGTCAACCTGCCTTCCATGGACATCAAGGGCGGTTCCATGGGCAAACCCCTGCCGGGTGTGGAAGCGGCCATCATCGACGATGAAGGCAATGAACTTCCGGCAAACCGCATGGGCAACCTGGCCATGAAGAGCGGATGGCCGTCCATGATGCGAAAGATATGGAAGAACGATGCCAAGTACGACTCCTACTTCATCGGGGACTGGTACGTTTCCGGAGACTCAGCCTATAAGGATGAGGATGGCTACTACTGGTTCCAGGGTCGTGTGGATGATGTCATCATGACAGCCGGTGAACGTGTCGGACCGTTCGAAATCGAATCCAAGCTCGTGGAGCATCCGGCTGTACAGGAAGCCGGTGTCATCGGCAAGCCTGATCCGATACGTGGTGAAATCGTCAAGGCGTTCATCTCATTGAGAGAAGGGAACGAAGCGACGGACGAACTGAAAGAGGAGATACGCAAATTCGTCAAAGAAGGACTGGCGGCACATGCTGCACCAAGGGAAATCGAATTCAAGGAGAAGCTGCCGAAAACAAGAAGTGGTAAGATCATGCGCCGCGTGCTGAAGGCATGGGAGCTCGATCTGCCGGCAGGCGATCTTTCCTCAATGGATGACGACTAGAAAATAGTACTGATCAAGTGGATAGCCCCTGCGAAATGCAGGGGCATTTTAGTGTTGATTATGGCATAATGGAATTGAGAGGATCGTTACGCATCAGAAAAGGAGATGATATTATGGCACATATGACAGATCAGGAAATTGCAGTGCAGGCAGACATCAGACCGATTGAGGAGATTGCCGAAAAGGCGGGCATTCCCTACGATGCCCTGGAGATGTACGGCAAATACAAGGCGAAGGTGGATATACATAAAATTGAAGGAGATGCCAAGCAGGCAAAAGTTGTACTTGTCTCTGCTATGAATCCGACACCGGCCGGCGAAGGCAAATCCACGTGCACAGTCGGACTTGCCGACGCTTTCAATCAGCTTGAGAAGAACGTGATGGTCGCGCTCCGTGAACCTTCCCTTGGGCCCGTCATGGGAATCAAAGGCGGTGCAACAGGCGGGGGACGTGCGCAGGTGCTCCCGATGGAGGAGATCAATCTGCATTTCAATGGTGACCTCCACGCCATCACGACAGCGAACAACGCACTGTCTGCATTCATCGACAACCATATCCATCATGGCAACACGCTCAACATCGATCCGAGGCGTGTGACATGGAAACGTGTTCTGGATATGAACGACCGCGCGCTGCGCCAGGTCGTTGTCGGACTGGGCGGTGTGACCCGGGGCGTACCAAGAGAAGATGGATTCGACATTACGGTCGCAAGCGAAATCATGGCTGTGCTGTGTCTGGCAAACGACCTCATCGACCTGAAGAAGAAGCTCGCTGAAATCGTCATCGGCTACACTTATGATCGTGAGCCTGTCACTGTTGGACAGCTTGAAGTGGAAGGTGCCCTTGCACTGCTGCTCAAGGAGGCGGTGAAGCCGAACCTTGTCCAGACGATGGAAGGCACACCTGCACTCATCCACGGCGGACCATTTGCGAACATTGCACACGGATGCAATTCCCTTATTGCCACGAATACCGCCAGAAAGCTTGCCGATATTGTCGTGACTGAATGCGGCTTCGGTTCCGATCTTGGCGGGGAGAAATTCATGAACATCAAAGCCCGGAAAGGCAGCTTTGCACCGGATGCACTTGTGCTTGTAGCGACGATCCGTGCACTCAAGATGAACGGCGGTGTTGCCAAGAAGGACCTTGGCGAAGCAAATCTAGAAGCTTTGAAGCTGGGCATCGTAAATCTTGAAAAGCATATTGAGAACGCACGCAAGTTTGGTGTTGAACCTGTAGTTGCGCTCAATGATTTCGTGACAGATACCGACGAGGAGAGAAACTTTGTGCTCGACTGGTGCAGAGAGCAGGACGTAAGGGTATCACTGACAAAAGTCTGGGAGCAGGGGGGTGCCGGTGGTACCGATCTCGCAGAAAAGGTGCTTGAAGTGCTCGAAACACCTCAGAACTTCCATCATCTTTATGAAGATGCACTGCCGATCGATCAGAAGATAGAGACGATTGTCACTGAAGTATATGGGGGCGATGGTGTCATCTTTACAGACAAGGCCAAGAAACAGCTGGCTGAAATCGATCGCCATGGCTGGGGCCGCTTCCCGGTCTGCATGGCCAAGACCCAGTATTCCCTGAGTGACGATCCCGCGCTGCTTGGAAGACCGACAGGGTTCAAAGTGACCGTCAGAGAAGTGGTTGCGAAAACCGGCGCCGGCTTTGTTGTCGCGTTGACAGGCGATATCATGACAATGCCTGGACTGCCGAAGACCCCTTCTGCTGTAAATATGGACGTAGACGCCGAAGGCAATTCCAAAGGACTATTCTAAAAGTATAAAAAAGATGGCCACCTTCCTGAAATAGGAAGGTGGCCATCTTCAATTTTTATTCTTCGTCATCTTCATCTTCGTCATCAGAGCTTGAGGAACTGCCCCGACCGACGCTGTAGCGGTTGTCATAGGAGTTTGTCACTGTACCTCTGAGGTCGGAAGTACTGAGTTCGGAGTCGAAATCCTCACCCATTCTTTCCATGATCTCAGAATTGTCCAGCTCTTCCTTATCAGTCAGCCTTGTATCTTCTGCAATCAGACCTTCAATCGGCCGGTCAAGATTACGTTCACAATCTTCTTCCGTCTCCATGGTCAGTGCACAGTACTCGACTTCCCTGACAGAAGATGGACGGCTGAAGCGTTCATTGGCACCGAGCTGTTCCGGAGCCACTTCGCTTATTGCCTGTGCCAGGGCACGCCAGTTGTATATATGCAAGTGCTGTTCGCTATCCTGATTGGCAACTTGAGGAATGTTGCGGTCGTAGCCCATCCATACACCAAGAGTGACTTTAGGGTTGTATCCCATGAACCATGAGTCCACAAAGCCGTTGGATGTACCCGTCTTCGCTGCCCAGTCGTAAGTGTCGCTGACACTGTTGTAGTAGTCCTGGATGTAGTAGGCAGATCCAGTCTGGAATGTCTCTTTCAGAATATCCGTCATCAGATAGGCTGTGGAATCCTTGAATACTTGCGTGGATTCACTTTCGTGCTCATAGATGGTCTCACCTTCAGGGTTTGTAATGGATTCAATCATATAGCTGTCCACGAGCTCACCGTTATTGCCGAATGTCGAGAATGCGTTTGTATTGTCTTCAATGGACAAGGCATTTGAACCAAGAGGCATTGAAGGAATCAGAGTATCTTGATCTGAATAGAAAGTTTCACCAATCGGGATGTTCATTTTCTGGAAATACTCCTGCGGATTTTCCTGCCTTACATCCGCCCACAGTCTCAATGTACTCAAGTTGTAGGAGTTGCTCAGGGCATGTCTGGCGGATACAAGTCCGAATTCTTCATCGACGTCATAGTTGCGAGGACTGTAGTCGATTTCCGGTATTGTAAAAATCTCATCCAGCAGGACAGTGTCCGGTGCAATGATGCCCTTGTCGATGGCTGGACCGTAGGTGATCAGCGGTTTCATTGTAGAACCTGCTTGACGGCTTGTCTGGGTCGCATGGTTGATGGAGGAACGGTCATGATCACGTCCGCCGATGAAGCCTAGAATTTTACCCGTTGCATTGTCTTTCAGCATCGCACCGAGTTCATGCTCGAGAACCTCGTCACTTTCTGCCTGTTCTTCTTCTGTTGCATCGGTGGCATCAGCTACATTTCTTGATCCATAGTAGTAGCTCGAATTATCTTTGACGTTCTGCATCGTATCGTAGATGGTCTTATCAATCGTTGTTTCGATATGGTAGCCCTGGTTTCTAAGAGCAATGTTGGCTTCGTTAGTATACTCCTGATTGATGAGCGGAGTGGAATCGACATCTTCTCTTGTCAGTCCATCCTGCTCGGCAAGATAATACTTGAGTATGTCGATGCTGCGTCTTTCCACTTCTTCAGTCAGGAATGGATAGTTCTGGTTCGGTACTGTGACGCTGTCCGCCAAATTGGCATAGAGGTCATACTCGAGCGCCTGATCATATTCCTCCTGCGTGATGACTTCTTCTGTCAGCATTCTTTCAAGAACGAACCGCTGCCTGTTCTTGCCTGCTTCAAGCAGTTCCGGATCTTTTACAGTACCACCCTGCAGAAATGGTGTATATGCATATGGATTCTGGGGGAGTCCGGCGATGAACGCACTTTCTGCCAGATTCAGATCGGCTGCATTCTTGCCGAAGATGCCTTCAGCGGCTGCCTGGACACCTGCGATGTTCTGACCATTGGCATTACGGCCGAACGATACGGCATTCAAGTATGCTTCCAGTATCTCTTCTTTTGTAAGCATTTTTTCGACCCGGAAAGCAAGCAGCAGTTCTGTCGCCTTGCGGTCGAATGTCGTCTCATTTGTCAGCAGCTGGTTCTTGACGAGCTGCTGCGTCAGTGTACTGCCGCCTGTACTGGAACTGGAGCCGGCAACCTGCTGGAGGGTGGCTCTCAGGAAGGCTTTCGGTACAACACCGTTATGATCGTGGAAGTATTCATCTTCAGTGGCGATGAGTGCTTCGGAGACGTAGGGTGATATGCTGTCGTAGTCGACCCGCTCACGTATCAGATCGGCTCTTAATGTACCAAGCGCTTCCCCTGAACCGAATGCAACGGTTGTACTTTCCGTCATCTCTGTCAGTGCCGTCCTCACTTCTTCCTCAGCCTGGATCTCCTCATCATTCACAAGCGCGGCGAAGTAGCCGAGGCCAATGCTGAAGGCAAGTATGCCGACCAGTGTAAATGCAAGCACTGAGAAAAGGATGATGTTCCAGATGGTATCGTAGGCTGTGAAGAATGAAATTCTGAGAGGGGAGCCCGTCTTTCTGAAGCGTGAAGTGACGCTATTGAATTTCTCTTTGAAAGTGGATCCTTCGATGCCGTCCGCTTTCGTTTCTGTATCTCTGCGAGAAAATAGATTTTTGATATAAGTAAAAAAGTCGTTATTCTTCTTCATTGTTACCTCCTATCACCGGTCATTATATCATATTCGAAACAGTTAGAGTTAGTGATTCAAAGACGGCTATGACTGTTTTGTGAAGCATCATCGCGTTCTTCTCGTTCTGTCGATCTAAAAGAACAGTCATTGCTCCGCTTGACTTTTTGACAGCGACACTATATCATTTTTATAAATTGATATTATTCGAATGGCAGACAAGTAGACGGTGCGGCGGAATATAGAGAGCTGATGGGTGGTGGAAATCAGTGCACGCGACCGGACGAATACACTGTATCATAACATTCGTGCGTCGGGGCGGACGTTTTTGCCCACTAAGTAAAACTGTTTGGTGGTACCGTGTATTCAGCACCCTTACTCATGTAGGGGTGCTTTTTTATATCAATTTCTACAATAAATAATATTCCGGGAGGAAATAGACATGAATGCTTTGCTGGAAGATTTGAAGTACAGGGACATCATCTACCAGATGACGGATGAAGAAAAGATTACAGAACTGCTCGAGCGCGGGCAGCTGTCACTATACTGTGGGGCAGACCCGACTGCTGACAGTCTCCATATCGGCCACCTTGTGCCTTTCCTGACACTCAGAAGATTTCAGGAGCACGGGCACCGTCCGATTGTACTGATTGGCGGGGGGACAGGAATGATCGGTGACCCATCCTTCAAGAGTGAGGAGCGGAAGCTCCAGACCGAGGATCAGATCGATGACAACGTTGCAGGAATCAGGAGTCAGATGGAGAACATATTCGATTTCTCCGATGAAAATGGAGCAATCCTTGTAAATAATAAAGACTGGCTGCAGGAGATCAGTCTGATCAGCTTCCTCAGAGACTATGGCAAGCACGTCAGCCTGAACTACATGCTTGCGAAGGATGCCATCCAGACCCGTCTTGAAACCGGCATCTCCTACACCGAATTCACATACACGATTCTCCAGGCCATCGACTTCGGTCACCTGAACAGGCACTTTGACTGCAAGATGCAGATCGGTGGATCAGACCAGTGGGGCAATATCACAAGCGGGCTCGATCTAATGCGTCGTGTATACGGAGAAACGGAAGCGGAAGGCATGACCATTCCGCTCGTGACCAAGGCGGATGGCAAGAAGTTCGGCAAGACGGAATCCGGAAACATCTGGCTTGATCCGAAGCGTACTTCGCCATACGAGTTCTACCAGTTCTGGATCAACCAGAGTGATGCGGATGTCATCAAATTCATCAAGCTCTTCACATTCATTGAAAGGGAAGAGATAGAAGCACTCGAAGAATCAGTGGAAAATGAACCACATCTGAGAAAGGCGCAGAGACGCCTGGCTGAAGACATTACGGCTTTCATCCACGGGGAGGAAGCATTGGAGGAAGCACAGAGAATTACAGAAGCGCTTTTCAATGGCGAAATCAAATCGCTTTCTGTTGATCAGATCAAGGACGCTTTCAAAGATGTACCATCGGCATCCTACACGGATGAGGATATGAACATCGTCAAGGTGATTGTTGAAACCGGCATTTCCTCATCACGCAGGCAGGCGAGGGAGGACATCAAGAACGGTGCCATCTACATCAACGGAGAACGCCAGCAGGATGTGGACTACGAAATTGCTCAAGGGGACAAGCTCGACGGGGAGTTCACTGTCATCAGAAGAGGCAAGAAGAAATATCATGTTGTGAAATATTCCTGAGTTGACCGGGGCTGATGCTAAGCATCAGCCCCTTTTGCATGCACCAGACATGGCGCCGAGTGTTTAAACAATTCCATTCGTGATATTATATAGGAAATAAAAGTTTAGAACAGGAGAAGAGAAAATGAAAAAACTACTGATACCCCTAGGCGTCATCATCGGGTTCTTCATCATCCTTGCGATGATATTCGCACCAAAGTACAACCAGTTCGTCAGTCTGGAGGAGGAAGTGAACCAGCAGGAGTCCCAGATCGAGACCCAGCTTCAAAGAAGGGGCGATCTCATACCGAACCTTGTCAGCACAGTACAGGGATATGCTTCCCAGGAACAACAGATCTTCACTGATATTGCTGAAGCAAGAAGTCAGCTGGCAGGCGCACAAGGTGTAGAGGAGATGGCTGAGGCAAACGGCGAAGTCACTTCAGCACTGTCAAGGCTTCTGGCGATTTCGGAGAACTACCCGGACCTACAGGCGAGTGAGCAGTTTACAGGACTACGTGATGAACTGGCAGGTGCAGAGAACCGGATTGCCGTGGCGCGCCAGGATTATAATACAGCTGTCCAGGAGTACAATCAGAACACACGCACATTCCCAGGCAACGTCATTGCCGGACTTTTCAATTTCGACGAGAAAGCATATTTTGAAGCGGATGCATCAAGCAGGGAAGTACCTGAAGTTGAATTCAACACTGAACAGGATGGAGAGTAATGAAACGCCTGGTCACGCTCATGCTGATTCTATTCGTGTTTGCAAGTGTACCTGCTGAAGCACGGGTGGCCCTGCCTTCACTGGATACTTCCCATTACTTCGTCCAGGATAATGCAGGTGTACTGAGCGATACTGCAGTTCAGGAAATCAATGAAATGGGTACACATCTTGAAGAGGGCACGGGCGTTGAAATGCTGCTCCTGACAATGCCTTCGACGGGTCAGGAGCATCGGCAGGACTATGCGCTCAAGGCGTTGCGCGAATACGGTATCGGCAAATCCGAGACGGATAATGGTATCGTGATCCTGCTCAATCTGGACAACGGCAATGAATACAACAACCGGGGTGTCGAAGTCCAGGTGGGCTATGGCATCGAAGGGTACCTGAACGATGCCAAGATCGGAAGGATCATCGATGACGTTGCGATGGAGGACTTCATCCAGGCGACAGAAGCGGAAAATGGCTCTGCTGACGCAGCTGCCCACTATGCCCAAGGGCTATCCGATCTCTATGAAGCACTCTACCAGGAGTCGCTTGAAGCATATGGATATGAGAATGGGGAATTCACCCGGGATACACCGGCAGCAGATGAGAACATGCCATCGGCACAAAACGGAGATCCTGGTACCGGAGGCTCCATTTTCAGGCTGCTGTTCATGATGGCAGTGATCTATCTGCTGTTCAAGATCATGGGCGGAGGTGGCAGACCACCGAGAGGCGGTGGACGTAGACGCCGCAGAGGCGGTCCATTCATATTCTTTCCACCATCCGGGGGCGGCGGCTCCAGCGGCGGCGGTTTCGGTGGCGGTGGCTTCGGCGGATTTGGCGGCGGCTCCGGAGGCGGAGGCGGCGCAGGCCGAGGATTCTGATATGAAGTCATATAAAAAAGTTCTGTGGAGAAATCCACAGAACTTTTTTTAGAATATGAAATGTGCAATCAGTGTAATGATCGGCAATGTGATGGCAGTACGGAGCAGGAAGATGACGAACAGTTTACCAAGTCCAACCGGTATTTTCGAACCGAGTATGACGCCACCCACTTCCGACAAGTAGATCAGCTGTGTAATACTCAGCGCTCCGATGATGAAGCGGGTCATATCGGCTGATACGCCCTCGATCAGTATGGCGGGCAGGAACATATCGGTGAATCCGATGAACAGTGCTTCAGACGCCGCCTGTGCTTCCGGTATGCCCATCAGTTCGAGAACGGGGACGAACGGTGCACCAATCCATGAGAATATCGGTGTAAATTCCGCAAGCATTGTGCCGAGTGTACCGATGGCCATGACAATCGGCAGTACTGCAAACCACATGTCAGCAACAGTTTTGATGCCGTCTTTTACGAAATCCCCGAACCCTTCAGCATTTTCAGAGCGGTCAAGTGCTTTCTTATAGCCCCATGTGAAAGGGTTGTAGCCTCTGGGGATGGTTTCATCCACTTCTTCGCCTTCGACATAATA
The DNA here is from genome assembly GCF_021991715.1 of Salinicoccus sp. ID82-1. Taxonomy (NCBI): domain Bacteria; kingdom Bacillati; phylum Bacillota; class Bacilli; order Caryophanales; family Staphylococcaceae; genus Salinicoccus; species Salinicoccus sp. ID82-1. The sequence goes on along the minus strand of NZ_JAGFLY010000001.1, from coordinate 912,864 downwards.
GTCATCCTTGATCCAGGACAACGGTGGGATTCTCGGCATGATCAGTGCGGCCACAATGCCGGCAACGATGATGGTCAAATAGAATAGTCCAAAGTAGTCCATCAGACCAATCAGGTCCAGTATGACAATGGAGAATGTAATGGATACGACCGAAAATGTCGTCGCTATGACCGATGCTTCTCTTTTGGAATAGAAGCCTTTTTCGTACTGGTTGCTTGTCAGCAGGACACCGACTGTGCCATCCCCGACCCATGATGCCAGGTTGTCCACGGTGGATCGGCCGGGCAGTGTAAATAGCGGGCGCATGATCTTGGCGAAAATCGAGCCGACAAACTCAAGCAGTCCATAGTTGAGCAGGAGCGGGAGCAGAATGCCGGCAAACAGGAAGACCGCAAACAGTGTCGGCAGCAGGTCATTAAGTATCATACCGCCGGTGACATCGGAAATGATGGCTTCCGGTCCGACTGCGATATACGTCATCAGTGCAAATACGGCACCGACAGCACGCAGAATGACCCAGATCGGATTTGTTCGGAACAGATTTCTTATGAATTCGGAACCAGGCTCGATTACCCAGCTGAACAGTATGCTCAATAGGGCCGAAATGTTTATAAGTATGACGACAATAAGAATAACAGTATTCGCTCCGAGCAGTTCATTCAGCCCATTCGCCAGATAGGCGACTGGTATTGTAGTCTCTCCATCCACTTGTATCGGAAAAAGGAACATCAGTATCCCGATCAGTGAGGGAATAAGAAATTTAAATAAAGTTGCAGTTTTATGCATAAAAAGACCTCCTTGATTAATAATTATACATGGTAGAAGCTTTTTGTAAATCACGAATATGTAGAAAGCGTTTTCAAATCATGTTTTTATTTTATACTTCACTTCATACTTATGCAACGTGTATTTTTTTATTTCAACCAGCAAGCATAAATTGGTATAATAAGGAAAAGGGGGCATTTAGATGCAAATTATTGATACTCATTGTGATGCACTGCTGAAGCTGCAGTCGGATCGTAGACGGACTTATTCGTTTCGGGACCGGATGGTGGATTTTAAAGATGGGGCTGAACTTGAAACAAATGCCGATCGATTGGCAGAAGGCCAGGTGAAGGTGCAGTTCTTTGCAATATTCATCCCGCCACTGCTGCCGGATAATGAAAAGTGGCAGCATGCACTGGAGCAGGTGGACTGTTTCTACAATGAAGTGCTCAGTCAGGACAACTTTGTTCATATCAGACGCTTTGGTGAAATCAGTCAGCTTGAGGATGGGCAGATTGGTGCAGTGCTGACGCTTGAAGGTGCCGATGCTGTAGGAAATGATCTAGTGAAATTGCGGACACTCTTCAGGCTTGGTGTACTGTCTGTCGGACTGACATGGAACAACGCCAACCTTGTTGCTGATGGGGTGGGGGAAACCCGGAATACCGGACTGACCGAATTCGGCCTGCAGTTCATAGACTGCTGCAATAATCATAATGTGCTTGTCGACATCAGCCATCTGAATCCGGAAGGCGTGGATGTGGTCATGGACCGGGCAGACCATGTCATTGCGACGCATTCGAATGCAAGGACAGTGTTCGATCATCCAAGAAATCTATGCGATGATCAGATCAGAACGCTGGTCGGAAAGGGGGGCATGATCAATATTGTTTTCAACCCGCCGTTCATTACGGAAGGGGATGCACAAATCGAGGATCTGTTTCCTCATATCGATCATATTCTGGATCTCGTTGGAGAGGATGCCATCGGACTCGGATCGGATTTTGACGGCATCGCTTCATATGTGGAGGGGCTGGAGCATGCCGGCCAATATCAGAATCTTGCAGATATGCTGATCAAGCGCTACGGCGAGAACTTTGCCAGAAAGATGACACATGGGAATTTCATATCGAATTATGTAGAAAAAGACTTGTCATAGACAAGTCTTTTTATGAGCCTTTTTCTGAAGTCAGCTGTTCATAGTCTTCCTGGATGCCCTGGTAGCGTTCTTGTACCAGTTCTTCCTGCGACTCGATTTCAGCAAGCTGGTCATCAACTTCTTCCCTGAAGTCACTATCACCCAGCGGGTTGTAGTTGATGAAGGTACGGTTGAATTCGCCATAGAGTTCAACAAGGTTTTCAAGGGAATTCGTATATGTCAGCATCTCTTCTTTGAGCTGCTCGTGTTCTGTGCCTGTTACAGTATAATTGTGGATGGTTCTTCTCAAGTCTTCAATTCTAGGAAGGGCTTCTTCGTAGATCATGCGGAGTTTGGCCTCCCGGTCTTCACTTTCTTCCATTTCATTGAATAGTTCGGTAAACTCCGTCTCCAGCTCTTCATGATTCCTTTCAAAAGCTTCATAGAGATCATCGAGCGCCTGCCGATCACCTTGGGCACAGCCTGCCAGAAGCAGGAATATCAATATCGGAATCAATTTCTTCATCATACCACCTCATCCGTATTTTAACACGTATATGTTTATATGCGTCATGTTATGATGTATACTGGTCAAGTTGACTTTTTTGAATGGGTGATTATAATGAATAGAAAATTACTGTTGACCTTCACTGTCGGGGTTTTTCTCCTTGGCATGATGGAACTCATCATCTCGGGTATACTAGAACTCATGAGCTCGGACCTTGGCATCTCGAATGCACTGACAGGGCAGCTGATTACAGTCTATGCCGTGAGTTTTGCCATTTTCGGGCCCGTCCTTGTCAAAGCGACCGAGAAATTCAGACCCAAACCTATCATTCTCGCATCTCTTGTCATTTTCATAATCGGCAATCTGATTTTCGGACTTTCCAGCACATTTCTGATGCTTGCGGTCGGCCGTGTAGTTACAGCACTGGCGGCGGCTGTGTTCATCGTCAAGATTATGGATATGACCGTACTGCTTTCAGCTCCCGCCATCCGCGGCCGCATGATTGCTCTCGTTTATATGGGATTCAGCGCAGCCAACGTTTTCGGCATTCCGATCGGCACCATTGTCGGCCAGCAGTTCGGCTGGCGTGTCATCTTCTGGCTTGTCATACTGCTTGCGATTCTCGTCGGTTTCGGCATCATTGCACTGACACCGGATAAGAAGGGTGACGATCTTGGTGAACCGGTAGCCGATAAAATATTGAATATGAAAAATATTGCTCTATATATCGGTGTGACGATGTCGGTTCTGATCGGCAACTATATCGTCATCGGCTATATTTCCCCGCTCATGACATCAAATGGCTATACGATTGGAAGTGTCTCCATTGCGCTTCTCATTGCTGGTGCCGGCGGCATGCTGGGCACCATACTCGGCGGGAATATGGTCGACCGGATCGGCACGAAGAAGACCCTTTCGATCATGCTGTCGCTCTTCATGGTATCGATGGCACTCATGCCGCTGCTCTATGGCATCCCCGTGCTGTTCTATATCAATCTCTTCTTGTGGAGTCTGTTCCAGTGGAGTACGAGCCCGACCGTGCAGAGTGGGCTTGTGCTGAATGTCCAGGGTTCGGCTGCCAATGTCTTCAGCTGGAATATGTCGGGACTGAATCTCGGTATCGGCATCGGTGCAATCATCGGCGGCATCTATATCAACTGGTTTGATATCAGTTATGCACCTTGGCTCAGTGTCTTCATCATCGCCATGGGACTTTTGTGCACCGTGTTCATCAAAGATGCGGATCACTCGTATCAATAAGCCATTATAAAGGTTGTGAATTGAATGTTCATCAGACTGATACTGATTATTGCACTTTCGTTTTTCGTCATATATGGAATGAACCACCTTGATATTGCAGATGTGGGATACAGCTTCCGCACGGTGGCGATCACTGCAGCTGCGATCATCGCGCTCGGTCTGTTGTACCGGGTCTTCACAAAGTTTCTGAAGATTGTCCTGTTCGTTTTCGTCTTTCTGCCGCTTGTGGCATTCGGCATCTATTATATCTATTCCTATCTTACAGGGACTCCAATAGAATTTTTCGATATGGAGTGGATCCAAAGAGGCGCTCAATGGCTGTGAGCGTCTTTTTTTGTACTCATCAATGGGGGCCATCGGTACATATGATGTCCATTAGTTTTAAAAGGTGCCTTTTAGGAAACAATATAATAACGAAATAGCACAGGGAGGGGGAATCGCATGTTTTTCTTTGATTGGCAGTGGTGGAATACGGTAAGCAACATTGCATTGATCATCAATATTATACTGGCAGTCGTCATGATTGTTTTTGAAGATAAGAAAGCTTCGTCCATATGGGCGTGGCTGATGGTTCTTTTTTTCATTCCGGTCATCGGCTTTTTCCTCTACCTCCTCCTCGGCAGATCGACCGGACAGCAGAAATGGTCCGACAGTGATGACTTGCCAAGCAAGAATCTGATTGAAAAGCAGAAGGCGCAATTCAACGATGACAAGCTGTTTACACCAGGTTCAGTACCTGAAAGATTCAACGCGCTGATCGGGATGCTGATGAGAAATGATGATTCGGTCTTCTCCAAAAATAACAGTGTCCGTATGTTCACTGCCGGCGAAGATAAATTCGAGGCCCTTTTTGATGACATCGATTCTGCAGAACACCATATCCATATGGAGTACTACATCATGCGGGATGATCAGCTCGGGCGCCGTCTCCGTGACATTCTCACCAGAAAGGCGGAAGAAGGGGTAAAGGTGCGCTTCCTTTATGATGGAATCGGTTCGCGCAAGATCGGAAAGAAGTTCTTTTCCGAACTCCGTAAGCATGGAGGTGAGACAAAGTCTTTTTCTTCCGTGGTGTCCGCATTGATGAGGTTCCGCCTCAATTTCCGCAATCACCGCAAACTGGTTGTCATTGATGGCGCTATCGGCTATACGGGTGGATACAATGTCGGAGATGAGTATTTGGGTCGCAGTTCAAAGTTCGGCTTCTGGCGGGATACCCATCTCAGAATGGAAGGACAGTCTGTCCACCTGCTGCAGGAACGTTTCATCTCCGACTGGAACAAGTATGGCAGGGATGACAGTATTCCATTCGAGGATCAGTACTTTCCACCGCCGGGGCCGGGTGGAGATATGCCCCTGCAGATTGTTTCAAGTGGTCCCGACTCGGAAGGTGGGGAGATCATGCATGGTTTCATCAAAGCAATCCAGGAGGCCGAGGACTACATCTACATTCAAAGTCCATATTTCATTCCTTCTTCAGGAATACTTGCATCGCTCCGTGTTGCAGCATTGAGCGGTATCGACGTCAGCATCATGATCCCAAACAAGCCGGATCATCCTTTTGTGTATCCGACAACGTTTTCCTTTTCAGCTGAAATGATGAAAGCAGGAGCGAAGATTCATATTTATGACAACGGATTCCTGCACGCCAAAACGATGGTAATTGATGATAAAATATCTACCGTCGGTACAGCGAATGTGGATATCCGAAGTTCCGAGCTGAATTTTGAAATGAATACCTTCATCTACAGTGAAGATTTCGCAGCAGAAATGAAAAGTACCTTCGAAGCGGATATGGAGCAATCCAGACAGCTGACGAGAGAGATGTATGAAAGCCGTTCATACTACCAGAAATTCAAGGAACATGCATCCAGACTTTTGTCTCCGCTGCTTTAACGGATATTGCATGATAGATCCTTCCATCAGCTGCCATATGGCAGCTGATTTTTTGATTCGATGTATCATAAACAAAATGTTCCGGGACGATTTCATCTGTATCTTCTATGGTATGATTAGAAAAAATATGTATTTCAGGAGGCATTCTATGCAACAGAACTATACGCCGGTCCAGTCACCTGAGAGGGTATTCGAGCTTGATGCGGTGCGTGGATTTGCGCTGTTCGGCATTCTGATGATGAACATCATGAGCTTTGCCGGGCCGCAGGTCGAAGGACAGCTGACGATGCAGACAAGTGACATCTACACTGGCAGCAATGCCATCGTCATCTTTCTGATCAACGTACTGGTCACCTCCAATTTCTACACGATGTTCTCTTTCCTGTTCGGACTCGGCTTCTACATTTTTCTCTCGAGGGCTGAGAAGAAACCGGGATCTACATACTTGCTGTTTACCAGAAGAATGGTTGTGCTGCTCTGTTTCGGCATCGCCCATGCAGTTTTCATCTGGTATGGTGATATACTGACCGTCTATGCCATCACCGGACTGCTGCTCATGTTCTTCTATCGGTTCAAACCGGCAGTCAACCTTATCGTTGCCATCATTCTGCTCCTCCTCGGCACTGTATTCGTACTGCTGCTGACGCTACTGATGTATAGTGTGCGTAATATGGATATGGGTGAATTCATTGTTCCAGGTAATGGGTTCGGCATGATGTCGGCTGCTGAGGGCTCCTACATGGACATCGTCAATCTGAATATTTCAGTACTCAGCATGATGATTACAAGTAATGTCGTCATGGTGCCATTCGTGCTGGCAATGTTCCTTATTGGACTGTATGTCGGCCAGAAGGGATATTTTGAACGTCTGGCATCAATCGGTGGTCTGCTATGGAAAGTGGCACTCGTTGGCATCATTGCCGGATTGCCGATCAAATTCCTGACAGGATACGCCATGACCTACGGTATGGAAGATCCGATGTGGTCAATCGCCTCGATGCTTGCCTATACTATAGGTGGTCCGCTCATGTCGCTCGGCTACGTCGCACTGCTGCTGCTGATCATGAGGCGTTTCAGAGGGCTGACAGGGCTTCTGCAGCCGGTCGGCCAGATGGCCTTGACGAACTATATCGGACAGAGCATCGTGATGATTACACTATTTTTCGGTTTTGATCTGTTCAATACAATCGATGCAGTATGGTTCCCGGCAATTGTACTCGGCACATTCATCGTGCAAATTGTACTCAGCCACCTGTGGATGAAGCAGTTCAGGTTCGGGCCGCTCGAATGGATCTGGCGCACCCTGACATATGGCATAATACTTGGCATAAAAAAATAAGACCGTGAGGTCTTATATTGAAGACAAACCCCGGTTTGACCCGGCGTTTGTCTTCTTTTCATGTATTTTGATGGATTCCGAATCGTGGGCGCTACCATGGCGAGTTAGAGGCTTAATTCACCATCGTGGGGTCTGCCATGGTGAGTTAGAGGGCCAATTCACCGTCGTGGGGTCTACCATGGCGAGTTAGAGACTTAATTCACCATCGTGGGCGCTACCATGGCAAGTTAGAGCACCAACTCACCATCGTGGAGTCTACCATGGCGAGTTAGAGGGCTAATTCACCGTCGTGGGGTCTACCATGGCGAGTTAGAGGCTTAATTCACCATCGTGGGGTCTGCCATGGTGAGTTAGAGCACCAACTCACCATCGTGGGGTGCTACCATGGCGAGTTAGAGGGCCAACTCACCGTCGTGGGGTCTACCATGGCAAGTTAGAGGGCCAACTCACCATCGTGGGTGCTACCATGGCGAGTTAGAGGGCCAATTCACCATCGTGGGCGTAGCCATGGCAAGTTAGAGGGCCAATCTACCATCGGGGTCGATTGTGACGATGACCGGCGACGGACTATTATCATTCAGGGGAATCGGCTTTTCCATCCTGCACCCGCTGTCTGTTGATTTCAGCATACTCTTCCCCCTGATCTGCAGATTTCCTACATCCTGACAAAAAGACTGCAGACATGTCATTCTAATATGACTTTGTCTACAGCCTGAGACCGTCAGGTCTTATTTTTTTACTTCACTGAACAGTCTGTCGAGATCCTGCTCTTTCGACTGCTTGCTGATGATCGAAATGCTGCCGTCCGTTTCCATGACGACCGCCATGACTTGGGAAAGGTCACTCTTGCCGCTTGAGCGGGCCGCCTGTCTGACTTCGACTTCGAGCACGCGTGCCTTTTTCATGTTGTCTGTGAGATACTCTCCATCATAATAGAGCAGGACAGGCTGGGATTTGACGAGCTTGCTGACTGTTCTGCTTTTGACAGACAGCTTGGTGATGATGTACTGCATGACCACCAGGACGAGGAAGGCCGTCACCCCTTGAGCCAGAGTAATGCTTTTGCTGGTCATGATGCTCGCAAGAGTGGAACCGAGCGCTACTGTCACAACCAAATCAAAAGCATTCATTTTCGTCAATGTCCGTTTGCCGCTCACCCTGAGAATGAGGACGAGTGACAGGTAGGCCATGATTCCGATCAGTATGGTTCTTAAAATGACATTGAAATTTCCGAATATGAGTGTATCGAACGACATCAGACCAACTCCTGGATCTAGATTTTGGTTTTACGCTGCCAATCAGCACTTGTGAACTTCAGTTCTGTATCGAGATAGCCATGGAAAATATCATAATCGACCGGTTGGCCGTCCATCCAGTTTTTGAAGTCGAATTCATGGAGCGGTCCGTTCTCACCAAGTTTTATTCCTGCTGTAAGACGATGCCTATCATATACGGATGTATGGATGGTACCCGCCCAGCTTCTGTAGTTGTCGACAAAAAGCCCGTGGCGCCGGTCTGTAAACAGTTCCAGCAGTTCGGCCCTTGACGGCCTGTCCAGGTTCTCAAGTATATCGAGCCGCTCCTTCGAATCGACAAGATATCTCCTGTTCTCATCGGCCAGGCTTTCATAATGGTTAGTACATATATGGGTGTCTCTGAAGGCAAGTCCTCTGGCAGAAGTTTCTGCCAGAAACGAATGATCTTCCTTATCCTGGATGATATAGCTGAACCCACCACGGTGGGGGAGATCCATAAGCAGGTGTCGCGCCTCTTCAGCAGTCCTGCACAGTTCCAGGATGAATCTGCCGATGATGAAGCATGTAAAGCCGTCAGCAGGCTGTTTCCTGTTCATGAAATTATATGCCATGACGAGCCCGTGCTCATTCATACCGTCCATTCTACCTGTTACCCTTGAAGCCGGTCCGATATGCGCGTAGCCCTGATCCGGCTTGAAAAGTTTATACATGCCGTCATAGGTATTCGGATGGTAGTCATAGTTTCTGATGAATACATCATCGTCGATGTAGACGCTGCATCCGCTGTCCCTTGGTGAGACACGGTAGTGGGCGAGGTTCAGAAGAACGTCGCGATCGGTGATCCGGAGCGACTCCTTGAGTCCCATGATTTCGTCCCATATATGCGGGGCAAAATGCATGTAGAGTGCTTTCGTCTCTTCAAAATCAAGGCTGAATTTCGGTCGGCGCTTGATCCATTCATAATTTCTGTTGTCCATATAGTGGGTCTCAAGCAGCCATTTTCCCTGCTCGATGCCATAATCGTAGTGATTGCCTCTGAATGTTTGTACTGCTGCGCTGATTTTCTGCATTGGAAACTTCTCCTTATTGATTTTAAAACCGCTTTCATTTACTATTGGAAGTGTTCTACCGAATATTGAAATATTACTATATCCGGGAGGTTGCTTGATGATAACATTTTTTGCATCCATTATTCTACTTGTCGTCGGTTATTTTACATATGGAAAATATATCGACCGGATGTTCGGACCGAAGGACGACCGGCCGACGCCAGCAAATCATCAGCGTGATGATGTTGATTTCGTACCGATGGGAAAAGAACGCAATTCATTGATCCAGCTTCTCAACATCGCTGGTGTCGGTCCTATATTCGGACCAATTATGGGAGCGCTTTACGGACCGGTCGCCTTTATCTGGATTGTCGTCGGATCCATCTTTGCCGGGGCGGTCCATGACTATCTTACAGGCATGATTTCAATCAGAAACCAGGGGGCGCATCTTCCGGCACTGGCAAGCAAGTTTCTCGGTAAGGGCATGAAGCACATCGTCAATGCCTTCACACTGCTTCTGCTTCTGCTTGTCGGTACGGTATTCGTTACTTCCCCAGCCATACTGCTGCATTCACTTATGGACGGAAGGGTGGCACTCGGCATCATACTGGCTGTGATATTCATCTACTATATCCTGTCGACTGTGCTGCCGATTGACAAGATCATCGGGAAGATCTACCCGTTCTTCGGTGCAATCCTCCTGTTCAGTGCAGTGGCGATCGGCTTCAGGCTTGTCCAGACGGGGGCGCAGATTCCTGAGCTTACCTGGGGCAACATGCACCCTGACAACCTGCCGATCTTCCCGCTGCTGTTCTTCACCATCACCTGCGGGGCACTGTCAGGGTTCCATGCGACACAGTCGCCGATCATTTCGAGGACGACTGCCAGGGAATCCAATGGGCGGCAGATCTTCTATGGCATGATGATTGCTGAAGGCATCATCGCGATGGTGTGGGCTGCTGCTGCGATGAGCCTCTTTGATGGATATGGCGGGCTGGCACAGGTCCTCGCCCAAGGTGAAGCTGCACTTGTCGTATCGGAAGCTTCGGTTCTGCTGCTCGGCTCGGTTGCGGGCACACTGGCAATTCTCGGTGTCATCATCCTGCCGATCACAAGTGGAGATACGGCCTTCAGAAGTGCACGGATGATCATTGCCGACTACCTTTCATTTTCACAAGGTGAAATATGGAAGCGTTTCAGCATTGCGATACCGATGTTCGTCATCAGCTACTGCCTGACACTGATCGACTTTACAATACTATGGAGATACTTCTCCTGGGCCAATCAGACGACAGCCGTCATTGCATTATGGGTTGGCGTCATGTATCTTCTGCTTGCTAAGAAGAACTACTGGGTGGCGCTCATACCTGCTGTCTTCATGACATTCAACGTATTCACGTATATTCTCTACGAACAGATGGGCTTCGGACTGGACCTGAATGTTTCGTATGCCGGCGGGGCCATTCTGACCGTACTGTGGTGCATCCATTTCTACAGAGTGTATAGAAAAACAGTGGGAGCAAGCGCATTTCCCATCGACTATCCGATTGCGGCGGAGGCAAGATCAACATACTAGCACATTACCAAACAGAGCATACCGGGCGGTATGCTCTGTTTATATTCATTTCTGTTCACTGCCCATATAAGTGGGTATATTATAGTCATGGACCTGCCATTTGGATTCGGCATGTTCGATGTAGCTCACACTGCAGTTATCAAGCTTAGTGCCGAGCATGTCGATTTCATCGCTGAAGAGCGACAGGATGGATTTGATCGTGCGGGAGTGGGCTGTCAGCAGTACGTACTGACCGGCATGCTGTTCCAGTATCCGATCAAGCGCAATCTGGACGCGTTCTGCCAGTGCTTCGAAAGTTTCGGCTCCCGGGAGTTCACCGTGCGGATACTTCTCCATGATATCATCGATATGGTGGCCTTCGAGTTCACCGAAATACTGCTCTTTCAGTTCATCCATCGTCTCTATCGGCAGGTCATGGTACTTGTTGATGATTTCGGCCGTGCGGTGGGCACGCCCGAGCGGGCTTGAAACAATGGCGTCGAATGGTTCATCCTTCAATTTCTCGGCAGCACATTCCGCCTGGTATTCCCCCTCTTCGTTCAAGGGAATATCGGAAGCGCCCTGGAGTTTTCTCAACCGGTTGAATTCTGTCAGTCCATGTCGTACTAGGCAAAGTCTGGTCATAATGCACCTCAATCGTATTTTACATATATGATAACACGAGTTTGAATTGATAGGTGGAATGGAGGACTTTTGGTAGAATGAATTATGGAATGAAATCAATGGAGGTAGGGGCTTTGAGTAGAAGAATTGCAATCATATCGGATATACATGCCAACTTCAACGCGCTTTCCATGGTGATGACTGATATGGAACAGTTTGAGGTCGATGAGATCTTCTGCCTTGGGGATATCATCTCCATCGGCCACCAGACGAACGAAGTGCTGCACATGCTGCGCGGACTTGATCATCTTTCGGTCATCCGGGGCAATCACGATGAAGAAGTGCTGAAGGTGATCAGAGGCATGCCTTCATCAGTGACAGGGGCGGAGCACGATCATCACGTGTGGGTAGCCGATCACCTGGATTCCCGGTTTGTACCGTTTCTCGATGCCATGCCGTTATCTATGAATAAAAGCATCATGGACTTTGATATTCTGCTCACCCACTACCATCTGAATCCTGATGATACATACTGTCCGATAGATATGTCACCTTCTGTGGAAACACTCGGTGCCATTTATGAAGAGGATCCCTATGACATCATACTATTTGGACACGACCATATGCAGCATCACTTCGAATCGGGACAGCAGGTATTCATCAATCCGGGTCCACTTGGTCTGGCGCCGAATGGTCATGCGCCATACACCATCATGGAAATCAATGGAGAGGCTGTCAATTTTATTCATAGGAAGGTTCCCTACGATCATAATGATTTTGTAGAAGGTCTTAAGAGGAAAAATCCTCCAGCGATAGACTTCATCATGAATGTACTGCTTAAGGAGAGAGGCTAGAAAATGGAAATAAGACCAATTGAAATGAAAGACATCGACACGTTTCTCAATCTGCTCATGAACCTGGAAACAAGCAGTGAAACAGGGCTGCATGAGACACATATACTGAACACATCATACACGGAGGCACTGCTCACATCAGTGCTGCAGAACGCCAAGAGACAGATATTCGTCGCCGTCGATCAACAGGAGCTGACGGGTTATATCAGTCTGTCTGGCAACCATGGCGAAATGATAAAGCACCGGGCGAATATCTCACTTGGCATACTGCCGACGGAGCAGCAGAATAGTATCGGCAGAAATCTGCTCAATGCCGGCATCATATGGGCCGAAGACAATGGCATCCACCGTCTGGAACTCTCCATCCGTGATGACTTTGAGGAACTGATCGAACTGTATATGGCCCTCGGATTTCTGAAAGAAGGGGAACGGATCGATGCTCTGCGCATTGGTGAAGAATACAGGAATGAAATCTATCTTTATAGATTGATCAATTAGTGGAGTGGAGGGGTAATATGAATCTGCAAAGTTTCCATATCGGTGACAAGCATGCTGAGGTGACCATGATGCTGGGTGAAGATGCAGTCCATCAGAAAGATGGGAGACCGGCAGTGGTGATCTGCCCGGGCGGCAGCTATATGTATGTATCTGACAGGGAAGCGGAGCCGGTGGGATATGAGTTTCTGGCGAAAGGGTATCATGTTTTCATACTCAGGTATTCCACAATCGGGACAGCCATGAGGAAGGAAAAGGGGAGAGTCAACCGCGATGAGCTGTACCAGGCGGCCGGGATGGTGGAGGCGGATGCTGTACTCGGCTCCGAATTCCCAGGACCACTGCTCGAGCTGACGAAAACAATCACCTTCATCCGGGAAAACTGCCATGAATTCAATGTCGATCCAGACCGCATCGGTGTATTGGGCTTTTCTGCCGGCGGTCATCTGGCAGCCAGTCTCGGAGTCCATTGGCACTCCGAGTGGCTGCGCGATCTGACAGAAACGGAATCCAGGTGGTACCGTCCGAACTTCCAGATTCTTGCCTATCCGATTCTCGATTATATGCTCAATAGGGAAATCGCAGAGTCGCGGGGCATAGGAGATCCGAGATACATGTCGACTGCGTCAAGGATGATATTCGGTCCTGAAATCAAGGAGGAAATCTTGGAGCGTGCCCATATCAGAGCCCACGTTTCTGCCAGTACACCGCCGACTTTCATCTGGCATACGGTCGAGGACAAGCTCGTTTTCGTAGAGAACTCGCTCGATTTTGCTAAAGCTCTGGAGACCCATCAAGTACCATGGGAGCTCCACACATTCAAAAGCGGCAGCCATGGTCTCAGTCTGGCGACAGAGGCGACAGGCATGGCCGACGCACGGGCATCACAATGGACACCGCTCATGTTCAGCTGGCTCGAAGAAATTTTGAAATAAAAAAAGACGCCTGCTCAGCGTCTTCTTATATAGTGGATCTTAAATTGTGTAAATGTCTCTGTATGTCCCGGATAGATGAACTGGATGAATTTATTTTCGTCAGGTGTAATTTCTCGAAGTATGTACTCCGACTTGATATTTTCCTTCATCTTGTCATCCGGGATATACTCGAAATCCGTCCTGTCGCTCGTGCTGTCCTTAACCTTTACCAAGATCGCCATATGCACCAACTCCTCTTTTACTATATAACCGGATATTTGACATTTAAACATGATGTATTGTGCACAACTTAAATTTGGAAGGATGATATTATGGATTTCAGAACGCTGCACCTTGGTGATCTGCCGGAACTGCTCGAACTGCAGAAAAAAGTATATGACAATCTTGAAGACAAGGAAATACTCCAGACTTTGACCAGAGAGGAGTTCAAACTGATCATCATGCAGGGCTTCATCATCGGTGTCTATGAAGATGGGAAGCTGATCGGCTCACGTTCCATGCGCGTCCCTTCTGTTAAAGAGAAGGAGCATCTTGCAGACGATATAGGTATCAAAGAAAAACAGAGTGTCATCTATTCGGAAATCAGTTTCATTGATCCAGAGAAGCGGGGGCGCGGGCTGCAGACCGAGATGGGGCGCGAACTGATTGGAATGGTCCGCAATGATGGCCGCTTCGATAATCTGCTGACGACAGTCATGCCGGCGAACGTCCCAAGCCTGAAAGACAAGTTCCGGCTCGGATTCAAGATCAGGAAGACCACATACAAATACAATGGTAAGAAACGCCATATCATGCATATGAGTCTCACAAAGCCTTTCGAGCCGGAAGGCGAACCGATAAAGGTGCACTACCGGGATACAGACTGGATGGAGGAGAACGGAGATGCCTATATCGGCAACAACTTTGATGGGGAACATATCTACTATTACAGCAAATAGCAAGAGGCATGGGAGTACTGGTATGCTCCCATGCCTCTTTTTCCAGATGATTTATACGATCAGACTATGCAGATGCAGCACTTTGATGTTTCCGGATGGCAGGATAGGGTAGCGGATAATAAAATACAGTATGGAGGCTATAAGATGATCACACTTGAGGAAACGGAATTTCCGAACATCATCCGGATTGACGTCGATGGCAAAGTGACGAAAGAGGACGCAGAAAAATCAAGGACATTCATCAACGAACATTATGGTGATGACAAAACACTCAGTGCTCTTGTCTACATCAAGGATTTTGGTGGTGTCGGTCCAGTCGGCATGGCGAAAGGTACGGTGATGGATATCAGTCACTGGAACCAGTATAGGAAATTTGCGGTCATCACTGATTCAGCATGGCAGGAGGGCGGCGCAAAACTGGTCGATCTTCTGCCGGGCATAGAAGTGGAACAGTTCGACCGGGCGCAGGTGGACCAGGCATACGCGTGGCTGAAGGACTAGGATGATTACGAGTATTTCACCGGCCAGAAAATGACATCAAGCGCTTCAACGTAGTGGGCGCGTACGGGTTCGCCTTCGATACCACCCGGCATAAGGGAGGCGATGCCACCATTTTCATAGACGACTGAAGCTCGGGCAGGCTGCCACGGCAGATGGTGGATCCCGATATGTACGACTGCCCCTTTGACCGTATTAAATAGATAATACCGTTCGAGAAGCCAGTAGTCGAGCGTACCAAGCAGCGGTTTTTAGGGTTGGGAGACGGATTTGTACCGCCCTTTGAAATAGACAGGCGCATCGTGCAGACGATGACTCGAGAAGTGTATCCATCCATTTTTCTTTGCTGCTTTCATTCCTGCCTTGAAATAGGGCAGGCTGCCGGACCGTGCACCGATGACTGGAATGATTTTGGCCGCGTCCAGACTGAAGAAGTAGATACCGGGTATATTCTGATGTCTGACATAAGTTCTGACATTGAGTTCCAGAAATTTGTGCGCATAGGGGAATCTCGGCAAGCCTCTCAGCTGCATATTGCGAACGTTGAATGAAAATATGGAAATCCATGCATAGCCGTCATAAATGTCCAGTTCAAGTGCTTCAGGAACATGGGGAAGAAGTGCTTGCGGTTCCACCGGGATATGCATGCACATCAGATCCTCCCATCTCTGATACATGCTCCACGGTCCGTCCGGCAATGGTGCATTTCTTCCCTCCGTATAGTCCAATAACGTCTGTTTCATAACTGTCCACCGTCCTTTAATTTTTGTATAGCCTCTACCCTCCTCCATCAAACAATATGTTTGGTACATGTAACGGGGGGACAGTGCACTGTATACGAAAATCGGGAATAGAGGGTGAATGATGCAGCATGTAAAAGCAATGCTGATCAAAGCGGTCATGACGCTTGCGGTATTATGGATTGTTCTTGGCGCCTTTTATGGTATGGATTTCTGGCCGATGATTCTCGGAACGACAATTGTTCTTGGTATACTGTCATACTTTGCAGGTGATATGGGCATTCTGCCGGCAGCAGGCAATGCAATGGCGACAATTTCCGACCTGGTGCTTTCTTTCCTTGTCGTATGGCTGATAGGACTGTGGCTGACTGACCTTACCGGAGGCGAAGTGGCAGTTGCAGCAATCATCTCTGCCATAGTCATCGCAGTCGGAGAGTATCTCTTCCATATTTACCTCTTGAAGAGTGGTCCAGTGGCGCATCACAGAACAGACAGTAAAGTTTAATAGAAACGAATATCTTTCCATCCAAACCCCGGACTGCTGTAATTACAGTGCCGGGGTTTTATTGGTGGAGAATCATTCTATAGGAGGCGAAGACAGATGGACAATCTGCAGGATATGCTTACTTATGCCGTGAAGCTTACCACTGGTCTGGTCGGCGTCATGATTGTAATGCGTCTGATCGGCAAGAAGGAACTGGCCCAGATTACACCCCTTGACTTCATCTATGCGCTGATTCTCGGCAGTACAATAGAAGAATCCCTGTATGAATCGACGATGCCATTCTACGATATGCTGTTTGCGCTGTTCTATTGGGGACTGCTGATTTATATTATTGAAAAGGTGGCGGTCAATAATGGGTGGCTCAGAAAGGTGGCCAAGGGCAAGCCTCAGCTCTTGATCAGCAATGGAATACTGGATACTGAAGTGATGCGGAAGAATAAGATGGATTTGGATGAAGTCAGGGAGCTGTTGAGGATGAATGGTATATTTTCCTTAAGAACCGTAAGATATGCTATTCTCGAAAATAGTGGATTTCTGTCTGTTCTGGAATATGCCGGTGACGAACCTCCATCCAGGAAGGAAATGGGCATCGAATATGGAGAAAATGACTGGAACCATCTTTTTGTGGACGCTGGGAAAGTAGAGCAGGAAGCATTGAAAGATGCCGGCGTTGATGAAGCATGGTTGAGGCAAAAGATCGAGGAAGAGACTGATTGTGATTTTGAAGATGTGTACTTTGCCGAATGGAGCCAGAGCAAGGGATTCTTCATCCAGTCGAAAAACCAAAAGTTCAGATAATTTAAACTTGTATTCGATACTATGATAGAATTTATTAAGTATACGACAGATTATCCATGGAGAAAGGTGTTTTCAGATGAGTATCGATTCGAAGATTGTAGAAGAAGCAGTGGAATTCAGACGTCAGTTGCATAGGAATCCTGAACTCAGTGGTCAGGAGCATGAAACGTCAAAGCGCATCCAGGAGAAGCTCGACACAATCGGCATTCCTTATACGACAGGATTTGCAGAAACCGGTGTGCTCGGCGTCATCGAGGGAAATAAGCCGGGACCGACCATCGGCCTGAGAGCCGATATCGATGCGCTTCCGATTACCGAGAGTTCAGGGGAAGCATTCACATCCGAAACAGAAGGCGTGATGCATGCGTGCGGCCATGATGCCCACACGGCCATGCTTTTCGGTACAGCAAAATATCTTCTCGAAAGACGGGATGAGATCAAAGGAAAGATCCTGCTCATCTTCCAGCCGGCGGAAGAACAATCTCCGACAGGCGGTTCCAGACAGATGATGGAAGATGGTGTATTCGATGAACATGAACCGGAAGTGCTCATTGCACAGCACGTCTGGCCCCAGCTGCCGGTCGGACAGTTTGGTGTCATGGCAGGGCCGATCATGGGCAACTCCGATCGCTTCAAAATTACCGTAACAGGTTCCGGAGGCCATGCGTCAATGCCGCATGATACGGTGGATGCGATTGCTGCAGCCAATCAGATTGTCACGACACTGCAGACGATTGTCAGCAGAAATGCCGACCCATTCGATCCGGCAGTGGTCACCGTCGGGAAGTTCAATGCCGGTTTCCAGTATAACGTCATTGCCGAGACTGCTGAACTCGAGGGCACCATCCGTACGCAGAGTGATGAGATGAAAAATAAAGTGAAGCAGCGGTTCTTCGATGTTGTCGGGAACGTTGCAGAGGCCATGGGTGTCAAAGTGGAGATTGATTATATGGACGGCTACCCTGCGACAGTCAACGATGAGGAGTGGGCGGAACAGGTTTATAAAACGGTGCACCGCATGTATGGTGATGAGGCACTGCCGAATCTTACGCCAAGTCTTGGAGGAGAAGATTTCAGCCGGTTCCTGCAGAAGTACCCGGGTGTATACTACTGGCTTGGCAGTTCTGTAGGCGAAGGGCAGAAGCCCCTTCATAATCCGTCATTCAGGTTCAACGAAGATGCGATTTCGTATGGGATTGAAGGAATGGCCCAGGTGGCAATCGATACGCTTAAAACATTGAAGAGCAAAGAGTGAAGAAAGTCATGATCGGATAAAGCGAACAAAAGCCACCTTGAAGGTGGCTTTTGTCGATTCTAGCGTAAAATACTCTTCTGCTTCCTGGTCAGATGCAATTTGCAGGATGATTGCTTCATCTTCATACATGATGCTCCCCTGGTCTTCCGTAATGCGCTCGTCCTGTTCATTTCCATAAAAAATACCTGTACATGAACCGAGAATGACCATCAGTACGACGAGTGAGAGTACGATGATCAAACAGCCGACAAGACCGGACTTTTTCCTGCTTTCATATCTGCCTTCCATACCCGTATGCTTTCCTGCTTCTCTTCTGGCTTTTGCCTCTTCTGTTCCATTATCCATCTATCCATCCCCCGAAGTTGTTTATATTACTATACCCGGAAATGGAGCAGGGAAGCATCGATAGTTTGCTATACTCCATTTAAGCACTGAATATCAGCCTGTAAGCACGTCAGAAACCGGATATCTGATTTTATCCTGTTTCGGTTTTGCCAGGGAGAAGGCCAGGTTCAATGGTCCAAGTTTCCCGAAGAACATGACCAGTATGATGACAAGCTTTCCGATAGGGGACAGGTCCGCTGTAATCCCCATCGACAGACCGACTGTTCCGAAAGCGGAAACGACTTCGAACACAATTTCTATGAATAGTGCATTCTCGCTGATTGTCATGATGAAGATGGCTGCGAGTATCAGCAGCACACTCAGTATCGATATCGAAAGGGCCCGGAATATGACTGCCGCCCTGATTGACCGTTTGCCGATATTGATCTGGCTCTTCTGCTGCAGCAGTGGAATGATGGACAGGACCAGGATCAGAAATGAGGTCAGCTTGATGCCGCCGCCAGTTGATGCACTGCCTGCACCGATGAACATCAGAAGCAGCATCATGGTGACTGTCGAATCATTCAGACTGCCGATATCCAGTGTATTGAATCCGGCCGTTCTCGGTGTAACTGCCTGGAAATAGGAAGCCCACAGCTGATCTTTCAGAGAGGAGAGCGCGCCGAGTGTGTTCGGGTTATTGAACTCCAATATGAAAAACAGGAACATTGCCACAACGTTGATGATGAGTGTACCGGTAATCATCAGTTTGGAGTGCAGGGTCAGTTTTCTGAAGCTGCGCTTATGCCAGGCGTCAATCAGTACAGTAAACCCGATTCCCCCCGTAATGAAGAGGAAGGTGATCATCAGATTGACGACCGGGTCGCCGACGTAGCCGGTCAGACTGTCCGACCATATGGAAAAGCCCGCATTATTGAACGCAGATATCGAATGGAACAGGCTGTAGTACAGTCCTTCGATCCACCCGTACTCAGGGACCCATCTGATCGCAAGAACCATCATTGCGATGAATTCGATGACAAATGAGTAGATGAACAGCCCTTTGACCAGTTCAAGCACCCCATCGAGAGAAGACTGGTTCAGCGCCTGCTTGATCTCCATTCTTCTTTTGAACCCGACCTTTTTGCCAAGTGCCATGTAGATCATTACTGCAAATGACATGATGCCGATTCCGCCTGCCTGTATCAGGGCGAGTATGACTACCTGTCCGAATATGGTGAAATCAGTTCCTGTGTCCACAACCGCCAGACCTGTAACCGTCATGGCAGAAGTGGAAGTGAACAGTGCATCTATCCAGGTGATTGAATCGGTTGTCGAGACAGGCAGCTTCAGCAGAATCGATCCGATGACAATAAAGATGAAGAACACAACGACCAGCAGCTGGGATGGGTTGAACGTCAGATATCTGATCTTCTTCACTTCATATACCTTCTTCTGCCATTGAATGAGATTTTAATGCAGACGATGGGCAACTCAACTGGAATGCAGGAAAAGAATTTATCATGATGTGCCTCCACTATATTCATATGTTCGAAGCCATATTACTCCCAAGGTGGATTTTTGTAAAGAATTATTTCATGTATTTTTTTGCAAATATGAATATTAATTTTAATATAGAAATTCAATTTATGAAAATGTCATTAATATTATTATGACAAGTCTTTAGAATTGTAAAAGCACAAAAATTTTACGGACATTATAAGTTTCTCTGGACGATTTTCCGTTAATACTGTAGAGTATTATTTTTTATGATATTAAGGGAGAGTTTATCATGTTGAACCACTTCAGTAGAAATACCATTCTGTTCGTTTTTATGATCGGCACGTTTGCCATAGGAATGACAGAGTATGTAGTGACAGGCCTGCTGACACAGTTCTCGGAAGACCTTGATGTGCCATTGTCGGCCACCGGAATGCTGCTCAGTGTCTACGCGATCAGTGTAGCGGTTTTCGGGCCCATTCTAAGGATTCTTACATTAAAAAATTCACAGAGGAAACTGCTTATTGTTTTTGCTTCTGTATTTACAATCAGCAACATCATTGCAGCGACAGCTCCGAATTTTGAAGTCCTGCTCGCTTCGAGGCTGATTGCAGCATCCATACATGCACCTTTCTTCGGATTGTGCATGAGTATTGCCGTAGACATATCGGAACCGAACAAGCGGACAAGCGCGATAGCCGCTGTGCAGGGCGGACTGACAGTTGCTGTAATGCTCGGTGTGCCTTTCGGAGCACTCATCGGTGGCGTACTGGATTGGCGCGTGGTGTTCTGGATCATCGCATTGTTCGGGTTCATCACACTCATCGGAGTAGCCATCGTGACACCCCGGGCAGTGCAGAGAGAGGCGCCCGCTCTGCTGAAAGAGCTTTCGATGCTTAAAAATAAAACCGTCGTACTGGTATTGGCAATGATCATTTTCGGGTATTCCGGCGTCTTCGTTGCATATACGTTCAATGAACCTATGCTCAGGGAAATATCCGGATTCGGTGTGACAGGTGTGACAGTGAGTCTGCTTGCATTCGGTATCGGTGCTGTACTTGCGAACACACTCGCCGGAAGAATCATTCCGATCAATCTGACCAGAAGCCTTCTCATCAGTTTGTTTTCTCTAGGTATAATACTGTTCGCCTTTACATTTCTTCTCGAAATTCCAGTCCTTGCAGTGGGTGTCAGCTTTCTATTCGGGGCAGGCGTTTTCGGCACAGCACCACTGCTGAATTCCAAAATAATAATTGCAGCAAAAGAATCACCCACACTATCAGGAACCATCACAGCCTCCACCTTCAATCTCGTAAACGCCCTTGGCGCAGCAATTGGCAGTGCACTATTGGGTAGAGAACTCGGCTACACTTCAATTACATTCATTGCAGGTGCGATCATATTCTTTGGTCTGATCATCATGGTGATCACCAGCAGGGTCGAGGACCGTTCACTTTTTGAATAGTTCCATAGCAACTTGGCTGTAGATGCATCAATCCCCCTTCAAGGCATTGGACTTTGAAGGGGGATTTGCCATGCAGCAGGGAAGTCAGGTGGAGTGCTGCCTACGGTATTCATCAATCAGTCTTCTTCTCAGGCAAAGCTGCACTAGAGATATTGTCTGCATTGCGCAAGGTGTTCATTCCCTTCCTTTCAACAATCTTTAACTCGGGCATGCACTGGATAGACAGGTCACGAGCTCTGAATTCACCATGTGATCTTCCATCCAGTCGACCATCCATTGCGTAAATACACTCATCACTTCACCTCCTGGAATTCATTCCATCAGGACAAGTGTAAACTTGTTTTGTAATAGTTGTGGAGCATAGAGTAATGTTACAATAGAATGGAAAATACGAAGGAGGGGTTATGGTGTTTGGAAACAAGAAGGATGAAGGGGATAACAGGTTCGTTATTGAACAGATGAAGACAAACGATGCAGTCTTCAACTGCTATGTCATAACCGATCAGGATACGGGGGTTCAATACTTATACACGTGGGGCGGTACCGGCGGCAGCATGACTCCACTGTTGGATGAGAACGGCCAGGTAGTTGTGAAGAAGTAAATAATAATACGGTTTGAATCCCTCACTGGGATTCAAACCTTGATTATCCGCTTAAAAGAATCAAACCATACAATATGGGAATCTGATTCTTTGTTTACCTAATGATATAATTATTTTCCCCTTTACAATCATACTGGAAAGAGGTGCAGCATGACGGAATACATCTACTTGGCAAGTGACAAGCCATTAGCCCTAGGATCAGTAGGGGATAGAGGGATTCATATCGGAAATCTCTCCTGGTACCCAACTGAAAATGCAGCAGAGTCCTTTTATTTTGAAGAGTTGGAGAATGAAAAAAATATTTATGAAACTGATTCATATGCATATAAGCTTCCTGAGCGCGGCACCAAGAAAGTGAGTGGAATGGAAAGAAAGGCAGTTTCACTTCTATATGACTACATAAAGGCGCATTTTGCTGAAAATGACGCCTATTTCCTGACTATAAAGTTTGTTTTGAATGGCTATGAGAATGGTTTTGTGAAGGAAAAGAGAAGTATAAAACTGGAAGAGTTGCAAAAAGTGGACTTGTACTATTCGGAAGCAGCCCTGCTTGAAGTTGTGAAATGAAAAAAGCTCCAGGCCCCTTCGAAAAGGGTCTGGAGCTTTGAAATAGTGTTCCCACTTATTATCTTGAGTAGAACTCGACGATAAGCTGTTCGTTGATGTCAGCAGAGAGTTCTGAACGCTCTGGTTGACGTACGAAGGAACCTTCCATTTTTTCTTCGTCGAATGAAAGATATTCTGGAACGAAGTTGTTGTACTCAATCGCTTCTTTAACGATGTCGAGGTTGCGGGATTTCTCACGCAGGCCGATAGTCTGTCCAGCTTTAAGCGTGTAGGATGGGATATCCACACGTCCACCGTCTACTGTTACGTGACCGTGGTTGACAAGCTGACGTGCTTGACGGCGTGTTCTTGCAAGTCCGAGCTGGTATACGACTGCATCCAGACGGGAAGCGAGAAGGATCATGAAGTTTTCACCATGAACACCTTTCATTTTTGCAGAACGGTCGAAGATTGTGCGGAATTGACGTTCGTTGATTCCGTACATGTAGCGGAGTTTCTGCTTCTCCTGCAGTTGCATTCCGTATTCGGAAAGCTTGATTCTTTGTGTTGGTCCATGATCACCAGGTGCGTATGGACGGCGTTCCAATTCTTTGCCTGTACCAGTCAGGGAAATTCCGAGACGACGGGACTTTTTCCAGATTGAACCTCTAAAACGAGCCATTATGACTCCTCCTTATTGTTTTTATTCATGCAAAAAACATCATAAGGTTGATAACCACTTACATGGGCATGCGATTTAAAGTGCCTTCGCCTTATAGCATCAGTTACACAGCACATCCCTCACCGGGAACCGCATGCTGGCATGTAATGGTCATCCGCTACTTAATCCGTTCATTTACACAATTAATGATTATACACAAATATCAATTGCTTGTCAATGGCTGTCCATCTAGATATACTGTTTCAATACTTCAACGAATTCGATCAGGCCCTGACGGTCTTCGTCTGTGAAGCGGTCGAATGAAGGGGAGTCGATGTCGAGTACACCGATCGGTGTACCGTCTTTGTAGATCGGCACGACGATTTCTGAACGGCTGTTGGCATCGCATGCGATGTGGCCGGGGAATTGTGTTACATCATCGACGATGAATACGTCGTTGCCTCTGAAGGCAAGACCGCAGACGCCTTTACCGTTCTGGATCCTGACGCAGGCAGGCAGTCCCTGGAATGGTCCGAGTACGAGTTCATCTGCCGGTTCATCGTAGAGGTAGAAGCCGACCCAGTTGATGTCCTCGAGGAATACATTCAGAAGGCTTGAAGCATTGGACAGATTAGCGATGCGGTTTGTCTCGTCTTCAAGAAGGCCTTTCAGCATCTGGTTCAATTGTGCATAGTCCTTGATTTGTGTTTCTGTAAACATTATCTATCACCCTGTCTATATAAATATTCTTGAATTATACATTTATATGTTTTTTCTTTCAATTTTTTAAGCTATAATCTAATTATATACTTAGGAGGTAGCTGTATGTGGGTCTATGTTTTAATCGTTGTCATACTTGCCATCGTCATCGCGATCGGCATGCTATTATATATACGCAATATCAGAAAAGATGACATAAAGACACAATCTATAAAACTCGAGGGAATGCGGAGTCTGCCATTTCAGGATGAGCTTGTGAAGGTCAAGAACTACAACCTTCACGGTGAGGCACAATCACTGTACAAGACTTGGCAGTCCGACTGGCAGGGCGTATTGAAGCATTCCCTGACAGAGGCCCAAAATGACCTGGACCAGGCTGCTGCTGATGTAGAGAAATTTCGTTTCAAGGACAGCCGTGAGAAGACTGAAAGTGCAAATGCCAAACTTGAAGGCGTCGAAAGCAAGTACAAGGAGCTTTCCGGCGAGATCCATCAGCTGATTTCCTCGAATGAGGAAGGTGAAAGAAAGTACAATGAAGCTGAGCGGCTCTATCGTGAAGCGAAACGCGATGTGCTTGCGAATGGACATCAGTTCGGCGAGGCGCAGCCACCTCTTGAGAAGTTGATCGAAACATATGAACCTGAACTTAAGGCCTATGAGAAGCAGGTCAATCAGGGCAACTATGTGACAGCGAACAAAGAGATAGACGAAGTGCATGAGGAGCTGTCCATACTGAAGGAGAACATGGACGAGATTCCGCTCCTGATCAAGGAAGTCCAGAAGGATCTGCCCCAGCAGTTCCAGGAAGTGCGCTTCGGCTGCCGTGATCTGAAGGCGGAGGGCTATGACCTTGAACATGTCAAGGTGGAGGGCAAGCTGTCCACACTGAAGGGCAAGCTGAATCTTGTCGAGCCTTTGATTACACGACTTGAGCTGGACGAAGCATGCGATATTCTTGAAGACATCAATAACCAGCTGGATGACATGCTCGAACTGATCGAACATGAAGTGAGAGCGAAGACTAAAGTGGACCACGAGAAGGATATCATTACAGATGATCTGTTCCTGGCGAAAGATATGAACTACACGCTGCGTACGGAGATCGACTATGTAAAAGAGCAGTACCATATAAACGAGACGGATATCCACAGAGTTCAGAAGTTCGAACACGAAATCGAGAACATGATAGACGTCTATGATGAAGTCATCACCGAAACAAGCAAGACGACGGCACGCTACAGCGAAGTGCTGGATAATCTGGAATACATCAAGGATAACATCGGTTCGATAAATGACGAGCAGCAGCAGATCCAGCAGTATCTGGTCAATCTGCGCGAAGATGAAGCGGAGGCACGTGAGAACTCCATTCTCATCCAGGACCGCAAAGAGGAAATCTACAGGGAGCTGCTCGGATCCAATCTTTCCAGTGTACCGGAGAAGTTCCTCGTCATGAAGAATGAACTGGACATCGATATCAAGGAGATCAACAAGTATTTCCAGAGACGGCCTCTGAATGTCCAGTACATCAAAGATAAGGTAAACCGCACAGTCGTCCTGATGAATAAATATGAGCAGGAAGCCTATGAAATCCTGCAGGAAGCCAGACTGACAGAAGTGATGATCCAGTATGGCAACCGCTATAGAAGAGATGATCCGGACTTCAATCAGATGCTGACCGAAGCAGAAAGGCTCTTCAGGGAGAACCGCTACAAGCGCGCGCTGCAGATTGCCGAAAAGGCGCTTGAAAAAGTGGAACCGGGTGCAGCATCACGCATTGAGAAAGAATTCGATAAGCAATAGAACAGGTGGCTTGGGATATTCATCCCGAGTCCCTTTTACGTGAGGAGAGATATTTTGATATACATGGACAATGCAGCAACAACACGTCCATACAGTGAAGTGATGAAGACTTTCATGAACGTCAATGAAGCCTACTACTTCAATACCGCAAGCATCCACCAGTCGGGGCGGAAAGCGTCGCAGCTCCTTGAGGCTTCAAGAAAACAGATTGTGGAGCTGCTCGGGGTTCCGGATTACCGCTGTATTTTTACTTCCGGCGCGACGGAGGCCAATAATCTGGTGATCCAGAGTGTGCTTGGGCGGAAGCGCATATACGGTCGGACAGTACTTGTCAGTGAACTCGAACATCCGAGCGTCCTTGGCGTACTGGAGGCGATGAAAAATGATGGTTTTAAGATCAAGTACATCAGAACACTGCCTGACGGCACAGTGGATATTGAACATATCAGGAGGCTGCTGGATGATGATGTCATATTCATCACCGTCATGGCAGTCAACAACATCACCGGCAGTATCCAGCCCATTGCTGAAATCACAGAATTGCTCAAAGACTATCCGAAAGCACATTTCCATACCGACGCAACACAGGCCATCGGCAAGATCGATATTGACTATACCGGGGTGGATTCATTAAGCTTCAGCAGCCATAAGTTTCATGGCCTGAAAGGGACCGGTGCACTGGTTGCGAAGCAGCCGAGGACACTATCGCCGATCCTCCATGGCGGGGGCCATGAAAATAACATCAGAAGCGGAACCGTCAATCTGCCGGGTGCAGTGGCGATGGCACGTGCACTGCGTATTGCGACTGAGCAGCGGGATGCTGCCGCTGGCAGGATTGCCGGATTCAACCATAAAGTCAGAATGGCGCTCCGAGACATGCGCGCCATTCATCTACAGCCTTCCGGCGTCCCCCATATACTGAATGTGTCATTCATAGGTGCAAAAGGTGAAGTCGTTGTGAATGCACTCGGCAATCGCGGCATCATGGTATCGACAACAAGCGCATGTGCCTCGAAACTGAAGAAACTGAATGAAACGCTGCTCGCCATGGACAATGAACGGGCTGTCATAGAAGGCAGCATAAGAATATCTTTCAGCGGTCTGACCAAGGAAGAAGAAGTAGATGAACTGATCACTGCCCTTCGAGCGGTGCATGAGGAAATAGGAGAGGTTTTAAAATGATATACGATCATATTCTGGTAAGATATGGAGAAATTACGCTCAAGACCAAAAATAGAAAAATGTTCATACGCGCATTAAGAGAGAACATGAAGCGTGCCCTGTCGGACTTCAATGTCCAGATCCATACGCAATGGGACCGTGCCTACGTCACCTTGCAGGATGAAGACCATACAGCCGTCATGGCTGCGCTCGAAAATATCAACGGCATATTGAGCGTTTCGCCGATAGCAAAGATTGAGCGGACTGAAGCTGCGATGAAGGAGACAGCTGTTCATTTTGCGGATACTTTCGGTACGGAGGATACGTTCAAGATCGAGGTGAGAAGGACGGATAAGACCTACCACCTTAATACATCCGATATCCAGCGGATGCTTGGTGGCTACGTACTGGAAAATGTCCCGCATCTCGGCGTTGATGTCAAAAAACCGGACCACCAGATCATGGTCGAAGTGCGGGCAGAGGCAATATATATGTATCATGAAGTCATCCAATGCATCGGCGGACTGCCGATCGGCACAGGCGGCAAAGCGCTGCTGATGATTTCAGGCGGCATCGATTCACCTGTGGCAGGGCTTGAAGTCATGAAGAAGGGCGTGGAGCTCGAGGCCGTCCATTTCCACTCGCCGCCATACACCAGTCCCCAGGCGACGGAGAAGGTCAAGCAGCTCGTCGATATATTGTCGCGCCGTACAGGCACCGACATCAAGCTGCACATCGTACCATTCACTGAACTGCAGACGACGGTCCATGACTGGATACCGGACAACATGTCCATGACGACGACCCGCCGCCTCATGCTGATCATCGCGGAGCGTCTTGCCGAAAAAATCAATGCGAAAGCCATCGTCAATGGTGAGAATCTCGGCCAGGTTGCGTCCCAGACATTGACGAGCATGCATGCCATCAATGCCGTGACGAACTTTCCGGTGCTGCGTCCGCTACTGACGCTCGAAAAGAATGAGATTGTCGAGATGGCAAAAAAATTCGGTACGTATGAAACATCAGTTCTACCGTATGAGGACTGCTGCACCATATTCAAGCCGAAAGCGCCGAAAACAAGACCGGAAGTCGGAAAGGTCGAGAAGTTCGAATCCAAAGTGGATTTCGAACCGATGATCGAAAAGGCACTTGCCAATATCGAATGCTATTCTGCTCTCGAAGCGGAAAAAAATGAAGCATTTGATTCGCTGCTGTAATCATGCCGGAAATAGAACTTTCCACACTTCTGCTGGTCATCGCATTCGGCTTTCTCGCAGCATTCATCGATTCCGTCGTCGGGGGCGGGGGACTGGTATCCATTCCTGCACTGCTTGCCACAGGCATGTCACCTGCGACTGCACTCGGTACGAACAAGCTTGCTTCATCTTTCGGTTCCCTGACCAGCTCCTTGAAATTTCTGCGTGCCCGGCACGTGGACTTCCGACTGGTCATGAAGCTGTTCCCGCTCAGCTTTCTGCTGTCGGTCGGCGGTGCGCTGCTGGCAGTGCAGATGCCCGGTGAGCTGCTGAAACCTCTTGTACTGGTCATGCTGATATTCGTACTCGTCTATACGCTCGTGAACAAGGACTGGGGTGGAATGGAGAAGAAGATGGTGTTCACATCCAGAAAGGTTGCCATTCTCATTCTTTTCGTTCTGATCATCGGTTTCTATGATGGGTTCATGGGCGGGGGAACAGGGTCATTCCTGATGTTCCTCATGCTGTTTACAGGCTTCGACTTCCTGAGATCCGCCGGCAATGCCAAAGTACTGAATTTTGCGAGCAACATCGGTGGTCTGCTCCTTTTCATCATCATGGGGGAAGTGAGCTATACGTATGGCTTCGTCATGGCGGGAAGCATGATTCTCGGTTCATATACAGGTGCCCATATGGCCATCTCAAAAGGGGTCGGCTATGTAAAGGCGCTGTTCATCATTGTGACGACGATACTCATCATAAAAAATCTATACGACTTTTTCCTGTCGGGCGTATAAAAAACTTCCTCTGTATCAGAGGAAGTTTCTTTGTGCTTTATGCCAGAATGTATTATTTCTGAGTTTCAATGTCTTGATGAGCTTATCACTCATGCCGAGCTCCACTTTTTCGGTGTTCCGCATGCTCAATGCTTCGTTATCGAGAGACATGACCGGATAGTAGTCGACATTCTTGTCGATGAGCAGCGTCAGTGGGCGTTCCTTGCTGAGCAGGAAGCTTGTGCCGAGTGTACGATGGGTATTGTTGTTGACGCTTGCCATCTCCGTCACCTGGATGGCATGGACGAGCGGATCGACGACTGCGCCTCCAAGTGATTTATTATAGCCGGTGGAACCTGTCGGAGTGGACACCAGTATGCCATCGCCATTGAACTGCTCGAAGAGGAAGTCGCTGATATAGACATCCATCTTTATTGTTCTGACGATGCTTGAGCGCAATGTGAATTCGTTCAGGCAGTAGCTCGGTTCATTGTCGTTCACCCTTACTTCCAGTGCCGGGTAGTTTCTGACATCGATGTCATCCTTCTGGAATGCTTCTTCAAGGCTCTGCAGATCCTGGTAGTGGAAGTCGACGTAGAAGTATTTGCCGCTGTCGACGGCAATGCCAAGGTAGACACAGTCGTCCCTGAAATTACTACGTCTGACCGCCTGTAGAAAAGCGCCGTCTCCACCGATCGAAGCGATGATATCCGCTTCCTGGTCCGAGTCGACCGTACTGATGCCAAGCCTTTGGAAAAGCTTTGAAAGGTCTTCACATATGGTCTCTGTCTCTTCTCCATGTGGTGCAAAGAAGTAGATGGTTTTATAGTTGATCAATCCGTTCACTCCTATTCCCTGTAGATGATAAGTCTATGGTATCATAAAAACGATATACAATATAAGCAGAAAGGGATGTTGATGTGAAGAGAATCATTGCAGTTGTCGTTGCATTATCGCTGCTTGTCTTCGGCGTTGTCGCTTCGATCTTCAATACGATGTGGGCAAGTGATTGGGAAGACCTTTTCAACGAATATGCCAATGCGGAGTTTCCGCCTTCCTTTGTTGTCGAAGCTGGAGATGCAGACAGCAGAATTGCCATGCTCAATGTGGAAGGAACGATTGTCGATTCCGGTGAAACCGGTGTGTTTGCCCAGCAGGGATACAACCACAGATTGACAGTTGAGGCGCTGAAGGAAATCATTTCCGACGACAGTATAAAAGGCATACTACTGAACGTGGATTCTCCAGGTGGTGGAGTCTATGAGAGTGCAGAGATACATAAATATCTCATGGAAGCCAAGGAGGCAGGCAAGACCATCTACAGCTCCATGGGCGGCATGGCGGCTTCCGGTGGATATTATGTATCAGCACCTGCCGACCAGATTTTCGCTTCTGAAGAAACGTTGACCGGTTCAATCGGTGTCATCATGCAGAGTATCAACTACAGCCAGCTTGCAGAAGATTATGGTGTCGAATTCGAAACCTATGCAAGTGGCGACATGAAGGAGATGCTGAGCGGCCATAGGGATCCGACAGAAGAGGAGACACAGTATGTCCAGAACATGGTCGACAGCAT
This sequence comes from Salinicoccus sp. ID82-1, assembly GCF_021991715.1. Lineage (NCBI taxonomy): Bacteria > Bacillati > Bacillota > Bacilli > Caryophanales > Staphylococcaceae > Salinicoccus > Salinicoccus sp. ID82-1. The sequence continues at coordinate 882,129 of NZ_JAGFLY010000001.1, read as the reverse complement.
GTATCAGGATTTTGTCACTGTTGTATCAGAAGGCAGAGGCATGGATGAAGCGGCAGTCAGAGAGCTCGCGGACGGGCGGATCTTCCTTGGAGGCGACGCAGTCGACAATGGACTCGTCGACCAGCTCGGCTACGTCGAGGATGCGCTGGCTGGTCTGAAGGAGAATATCGGTGGTAATCCGGAAGTCATCGAATACGGATATGACGGTACCAATCGTATATCCTTCAACTATAAGGCGAAAAGTTTCATCAGTGGTCTTTTTGGTGACACCGAAATTGCACAGATCGAATCATTGCTCAGAAACAGACAGGGTGTCGAGCCCATGTATCTGTATGAGCAGTAGGAGGGAACTGTATGGAACATAATGAAAGATACAGGCCGGAAACGAATGATTCCCTGTCCGACAAGCTCGATTATATGGCCACTGCCCACTTCTTTACAAGAGCAGTCAGCTATATCATCGATATCATCATCCTATGGTCGATTTCCCAGATTCTGGTCTATCCCATACTGAATGTACTGGGCATACGGGAAGCATATCTGTGGATACCGTTCTTCAGTGCTGATAGTATTATGGTGGCAGTCATATACTTTACGTATTTCGTTCTGATGACGCACTTCTTCCAGGCAACACTCGGGAAGATGATTACAGGCATCAGTGTCATATCGCAGAATGGCGGCAGGCTGACGTTCGTGCAGGTGATCTACCGTGAACTGGTCGGACGCTTCATCTGCAATAGACTTTTCTATCTACCATATCTGATGATCATCTTTACGGAGAACCGTATCGGGCTCCATGACTTTTTCGCAGACACCCATGTGGTCAAGAATAATTATCAAAGTTACAAAAACATGATTAAATCCCGCTATATGAGGGAAACGTATGATGGACAGTAATTATATCAGGAGGATGATTTCAAATGGCCGATGTAACTTTTAAGGGAAATCCAATGACTCTAAGAGGCGAGGAACTGAAGGTCGGAGACCAGGCACCGGATTTCACCGTGCTGGATACAAGTCTTGAGCCAGTCAGCCTCAGTAATTATGATGGAAAGAAAAAATTGATCAGTGTCATACCATCCATTGATACGGGTGTATGCAGTACGCAGACAAAAACATTCAACGAAAAGGCAGTGGATGTTGATGATACGGTAGTCCTGACAATATCCAATGACCTGCCATTCGCGCAGAAAAGATGGTCTGCAGACGAAGGATTGCAGAACGCAATCACTTTGAGTGACCACAAGGATCTTTCTTTCGGTGAAAACTATGGCGTTGTAATGGAAGAGCTGAGACTGCTTGCACGCAGTGTCTTCATCCTTGATGAAAACAACAAGGTGACATATGTTGAATATGTGCCGGAAGGTACGGACCATCCGAATTATGACAAAGCAATTGAAGCATTGCAATCAATGTAATATAATGTACAAGGATTCTGGACTGCCATCCGTTGGCAGTCCATATTTTATGGCAATGAGGAGATTTTATGGAACAGACGAATATGGAAAGAACATATCAGAAACTTATACAGGAAACAGACCAGCTGCTGGGGGAGAATCCAGGTGTTTCAAGGCTTGAAGCACTTGGAGAAGCACTGCTCTATGTTGAGGGCGAAGGGTCTTTTGCCGAACGCAGAAAAGCATTCCAGTTCGCCTACCTCTATCAGGTGCAAAAGGAACAGGTCCAGCCGAACCACCAGCTGACTCCGGATACAATCGGATATATGGTGGCCCATCTCGTCCAGCTGTTCGGCGGCAAGTCTGCAGCGATTCTTGATGCAGGCAGCGGTACGGGCCACCTGGCGATGACAGTAAGAGAACAGGCGGAAAATGCACAGCTTACAGGTATTGAAGTGGATCCTGTACTGGCGCGTCTCAATGCGAACCTATGCGAGTTCCTCGAAGTGCCGATGGACATCTATCCCCAGGACATCATCGAACCGGCGCGTCTGAACCAGGTGGATGCTGCAATCGGCGATCTTCCGGTCGGCTACTATCCGATTGAAGTTGATGGGTTCACGACAGCCTTCAAAAAAGGGAAGAGCTACGCGCACCTGCTGATGCTCGAGAGCGCCATGACCTATGTCAAAGATGATGGGATTGGTGTTTTTGTAGTCCCTTCCAATATGCTTGAGAAGGATAATGAAACCATTAAGCAGTATCTGTCTGAAAGTGCGACACTTCTGATGTTCCTGAACTTGCCGAAAAGCATTTTCAAGACAGAGAACCAGCGGAAATCCATCATAGTAGTGAAGCAGAACTTCTCACCACTCAAGAATAATGAAGTACTGATCGGGGATGTACCCGATTTCAAGAATACAACTCAATTCAAACACTTCTTGGAACAGACAGAATCATGGTATGATAGTTACGCCAACAATTAATTTCGGGAGGAAATCATGTCTAAGATCATAGCTATAAATGCGGGTAGCTCATCCTTTAAATTCCAGCTTTTTGAGATGCCCGAAGAAAAAGAGATCGCAAAAGGTCTTGTAGAGCGTATTGGAATGGATAACGGTATTTTTTCCATTACCATCGATGGAGAGAAGCACAAGATGGAACAGGACTTCAAAGACCACGAAGAAGCGGTCAACATCATGCTTAAGGAGCTTGTGGATTTCAATGTCATCAAGGACATCAATGAAATCGATGCAAGTGGCCATAGGGTTGTACACGGCGGTGAAATCTTCGACGATTCCGCTCTGATTGATGAAGAGACGATCCGTCACATCCAGGAACTCAGCGAACTGGCACCCCTTCACAATCCGGCCAACCTGATGGGCATCAATGCATTCCGTGAACTGCTGCCAAACGTGCCCCACGTGGCAGTTTTCGATACTTCATTCCACCAGACGATGCCTGAGAGTTCATATCTCTACAGTCTGCCGTACAACTACTATGAAGATTACGGCATCAGAAAATACGGATTCCATGGTACAAGCCATAAATACGTTACAGAACGTGCCAGCGAGATGATGGGCAGACCACTCGAGGAACTGAGAATCATCAGTTGCCACCTTGGTAACGGCGCAAGCATCGCGGCAGTCAAGGGCGGCAAATCCGTCGATACTTCCATGGGCTTTACACCCCTTGCAGGTGTCACCATGGGTACACGCTCAGGCAACATCGACCCGGCACTCATTCCATATATCATGGAAAAGACCGGCAAGTCGGCAGTTGAAGTACTGAACGTACTGAACAAGGAATCCGGACTCCTCGGTGTCAGCGGATTTTCAAGCGACCTTCGCGACATAGAGAGCGAAGCACAAAAAGGCAACGAAAGAGCCATCCTTGCACTTGAAGTATTCGGCGAAAGAATCCACAAGTACATGGGCTCCTATGCCACACGCATGGGCGGACTCGACGCCATCATCTTCACAGCAGGCGTTGGTGAGAACTCAGATATCGTCCGTGAAAAAGTTGTTCAGGGACTCGAGTTCATGGGCGTCTACTTCGATCCGACAATGAACAATGTACGCGGTGAAGAGAAGTTCATCAACCACCCTTACTCTCCAGTCAAGATCATCATCATTCCTACAGATGAGGAAGTCATGATCGCAAGAGACGTCATGAGAGTTGCAGGGCTGTAATTTAATTGATCATCAAAATAAGACCAACCATCCTTTATCAGATTGATAGAGGATGGTTTTCTTTAAGTTCAGGAACAAACAGGCTTTCGTGAAGGATATTAGCAACTTGCAGATGGAGAAGTTATAATATATGTAACTCTATTCAATTCTAAAAGACAAAGGTGAATTTTATTATGGATTATATAGCGGTAGACCTTGAAACGGCCAATGGGAATCGCAGTTCGATCTGCTCGATTGGTCTGGTCAAGTTCAAAGATGGTGAAATCATAGACGAGTACTACTCCCTGGTCGATCCGGAGGTGGAGTATTTTGCCCGCATGAATATCAGCATTCACGGCATAACGGAGGATGATGTTGCGGGAGAACGGACTTTCCCTGAAGTGATGAAAGAAGTGGAGGCGTTCATAGGGGACTATCCGCTTGTGGCGCACTTCTCACAGTTTGACATGTATGCCCTGGAGGATGCCTACAATCGATATGAAATGGAGATCCCACCGTTCCAGTATTTCTGTTCCTTCAGGCTGTCGAAGCAGCTTTATAAGATGGCTTCGTATAGGCTGCCGGCGATGTGTGCCTATTTCGGCATCGACAATTCGAATCACCACAATGCGCTGGCGGATGCGAGGATGAGCGGGCTGATTGCGCATCATATATTTGAACAGCATGATATGGATCTTGAGGCATTTAATAGGAAGCACAACTATGATACAGGCACGCTCGGCGGCAGGGGGTTCCGCAAGAAGGGGAGCAGGCGTTCAAGCGTAAAAGCGTCTGAAGTCAAAGTGGATGAATCGAAGTTCCAGCCGGATCATGAACTGTACGGCAAGAATATATGCTTCACCGGCACACTGTCACAGATGAAACGTGCAGATGCAGCGCAGGCTGTGACGGATATCGGTGGGGTCTTTGAAAAGAATATATCGAGAAATACAGATTATCTTGTTGTCGGTGGTAAGGGAGATCAGCAGACTGCGAGGAAAAGCAGCAAGGTAAAGCAGGCACTCGAGATGATATCAGGTGGTCGCAGCATAAGGATTATGAGCGAAGCGGAATTCATCAGCATTCTATACTAAAGTAAAAAGTCTCCGAAGTTAATTCGGAGACTTTTTTGATGGCTATTTATTTTCATTCAAGAACTCTTCTGTTGCCACAACAGGTTCGAAGTCTTCCGGAAGTGTTTCAGTTCTTACGACCAGTACGTCACAAGGTGCGTGACGGACGATGGACTCTGAAACGGATCCGATGATGAAGCGTTCCACTGCATTCAGACCTGTTGCACCACAGGCGATGAGATCGGCGCCTGTTTTCTTGACGGCTTTCTTCGGAATGATGGACTTAGGTGAACCGTAGTCGATGATCTTATCGACTTTCTGGACGCCGCGGTCGCGGGCAAGCTCTTCATAACCATCGAGCAGTTTCTGTGCAAAATCGTTGGCACGCTGTGAAATTGTGCGGTCATATGCTTCTACTGACGCGAAGGAACGTGTGTCGATGACGTTGATGATGGAGAGCTTGGAATCATTACGCTTTGCAATATCTATTGCTTTGTGGAATGCCCATTCAGCTTCTCTGGATCCATCGACGGCGATAAGGATGTTATCATACTTGAGCATTTGAATACCCCCTCCATTGATGTAGCGCTTTCAATAATAGTATACCACATTTTAGGATGCTTATAACTTTTATACAAAGACTGAATGACTATTTTGTGAACTCTATGATATAATTGTGGCGTTCATAGATTCATCAATGGAAGGGGTTTCAGAAAATGATTATAGGGGTACCGAAGGAAATTAAAAACAACGAAAGCCGAGTCGGGCTGACACCAGGTGGGGTGCATGCTTTCGTTGAAGCGGGACACACCGTACTGGTGGAAAAGGGGGCCGGTGCAGGCTCTTATTTTGAGGATGTAGACTACACGGGTGCAGGTGCGGAGATTGTGGATACTGCCGACGAAGTGTGGGATGTGGAGATGGTGGTGAAGGTCAAGGAACCGCTGCCGGAGGAGTTCGGGTATTTCAAGGAGAATATGATTCTGTTTACATATCTGCATCTGGCACCTGAAAAGGAGCTGACACAGGCACTTCTTGAAAAGAAGGTCACTTCGATTGCCTACGAAACGATCCAGCTGCCGGACGGCTCACTGCCGCTGCTTTCACCAATGAGTGAAGTGGCTGGACGCATGGCGGCGCAGGTCGGTGCGGAGTATCTGCAGAAGATCAAAGGCGGCAAAGGGATCCTGCTCAGTGGTGTACCTGGCGTATCACGCGGTAAGGTGACCATCATCGGCGGAGGCATCGCGGGGACGAATGCAGCCAAGATGGCTGTTGGACTAGGCGCGGATGTAACAGTTCTCGATCTCAATCCGAAACGTTTGAGGGAACTTGATGATCTCTTTGGCACGAGTGTGCAGACGCTCATGTCATCTCCACTGAACATTGCACAGGCGGTCAAGGGTAGTGACCTTGTCATCGGTGCTGTTCTCATTCCAGGCGCGCGTGCGCCGCGTCTCGTCACCGAAGATATGATCCGTACGATGAATGCCGGATCGGTCATTGTGGATATCGCCATCGACCAGGGGGGCATCTTCGAGACGACGGATAAGGTGACGACACACGATGATCCGATCTACTTCAAGCATGATGTCGTCCACTATGCTGTAGCGAACATGCCAGGTGCCGTGCCGCGTACGTCGACGATTGCACTGACGAATGCGACGATGGCATATGGTCTTCAGATTGCCAATAAAGGCTATGTAGAAGCAGCGAAGCAGAATGCCTCACTGCTTGGCGGATTCAATACAATCCAGGGGCATGTGACATACAAGGCTGTGGCTGAGGCCCAGGGTCTTGAATATCGGGAAATCAGCGAATTTCTATAGGATAAAGAAAATCTCCGAAGCAGGTCAAACTGCTCCGGAGATTTTTATTGCTATGGCTTCATGACGACTTTGATGCATTCATCTTCATGGTCATGGAAAATCTGGTACATCTTTTCGGCTTTCTTCAGCGGGACATTGTGGGTGATGATGTCGGTCGGGTCGATATCTCCATTTTCGACCATTCTGTAGAGTTCAGGCATAAAGTGGATGACAGGTGCCTGACCGGTTTTTACAATAACGTTTCTTGAGAATATTTGTGGTAATGGGAATCCATTGGCAGGCGCACCGTACACCCCGGTCAGCTGGATTGTACCGAACTTTTTGACTGAATCTGCAGCTGTGATAATCGGATCGATGGTGCCTGCCTGGCCGCCGAGTGTCTTGATACGATCCTTGACAGTGATTTCACCGTCCATGCCGACACAGTCGATGACGACTTCAGCACCGCCTTTTGTCAATTCATGGAGGTGTTTGCCGATATCATCATAGGATTTATAATTGAATGTCTCAACATTGTTGGTGCGTCTTGCGTGCTCGAGCCTCACTTCGTTCTGGTCGACGGCAATGACGCGGGATGCACCTTTCATCCATGCAAACTTCTGTGTCATGAGACCGATCGGGCCGGAACCGAGTACAATGACAGTATCGCCTTTTTTGACACCACTGTGAATAACGCTCCAGTATGCTGTCGGCATGACGTCTGAAAGGAACAGCAAGCTTTCATCTTCCAGTTCGCTCTCTTTCGGTACGACAAAAGATGTAAAGTCGGCGTAAGGGACTCTCAAATATTCAGCCTGTCCACCAGGGTAATTGCCGAATGCTTCGGAGTAGCCGAAATAGGCGCCGGTGTCTGCGTGCGGATTCGATACATCACATTGGCTTTCCATTTCATTCTGGCAGAAGTGGCATTCTCCACAGCTGACGTTGAAAGGAATGACGACACGGTCACCTTTTTTGATCTTCTTGACGCCGGGACCCACTTCTTCGACAATGCCCATCGGTTCATGCCCGATGATGTAGTCGTTTGAAATCGGCATGCTTTTTCTGTAAAGGTGCAGATCGGATCCGCATATGGCAGTGGTAGTCACACGTATGATCATGTCAGTGCCTTCCTGGAGTTCGGGCGCTTTCATCTTCTTGACTTTGACTTTCTGTTTGCCTTGTACAGTAACAGCTTGCATTCATTGACACATCCTTTAATTGAGTATTGCATACACTATTCCCTGGAAGTGTAAACGTAAACATGTGGCTAGTCCGAGATACAGACCACATCAAAAGGAATGCTGGCGAGCAATGCCATCTTCTGCTGTTCATCCGAGACGACCGGTATGATGGCAATCCGCTTCTTGGCATGGATCTTCAGCTTGGCCAGAGGCTGCAGCAGTCTGTAGTCGTCCGGGTCCTGTCCACGGAGGTCGTACATGACACCGGAGACATCATGAGAAACGAGTTCATCCAGCAGCCGGCTCTGCAGGAAGACGGGTACTCTGCTGAAGCTTGGTCCGGCAATGAAATGGCGGTTCCCGATAATCTTCGACAGCTCGCTGACGAATGGCAGGTTGATATGATGATGGCCATCCTCGAAAATCTGATCCGTAATGAAGCCATCGGCACCATCGAGCATACGTATGGTTTCTATGATGATATTGCTGAGCAGAAATGGATCTGGTTCTTCCCAGTGGTTTACGGCAACGAACTGCTCACTTTCCGGGTGCAGTGCCTGCTTCATGGCAGGCAGGGCAAGATTGGGTGTGCTGAAATCTTTCCGGGCCAGTATTTCCGATGGGTGGTTATGTGACAGCGCATGGCTGCGATGGATTGTTTTCATGTATTTCACCTCGTCAAAATTGTATCATAATAATGAATGAACCAGGCCTGTCTGGGTAAAGAAGTAATATGCAATACTAATTCGAAAGGAAGGATTTCATGAAACTGAGCTATCACGGCCATTCAATCATCCAGCTTGAAAATAATGATTCAAAAGTCATTGTGGACCCTTTCATCAATGGCAACGAACTGACGGATCTGAGTACCGGAGATGTTGAGGTCGACTATATTCTTCTGACGCACGGCCATAATGACCACGTCGGAGATACAGTTGAAATTGCGAAGAAGAATAATGCGACAGTAGTGGCACCGGTGGAACTCGCAGACTATCTGGACGGCAAGGGTGTCGAAGCCGTCGGGATGAACATCGGCGGCAGCAAGACTTTTGAATTCGGTTCTGTCAAATTCGTCCATGCATTCCACAGTTCGAGCTTCACTGAGGAAGATGGCAGCATCCAGTATACGGGCATGCCGACAGGCATCATCATCGAAGCGGATAACAGGAAGATCTATCATGCAGGTGATACAGGCATATTCGGGGACATGAAGCTGATATCGGAACTCAATGGACCATTTGATGTCGCCTTCGTGCCGATCGGTGACCACTTCACCATGGGCATCGATGACGCAGTACATGCGACGGATGAACTGATAAAGCCTAAAGTTGTGGTACCCGTACACTACAATACTTTCCCACCGATCAAGCAGGATGGTGACACGTTCAAAGACAAGCTGTCGACAGCCTGCCAGGTGCTGAAACCAGGTGAAACGGTGGATTTTGAACAGCATATGGGAATATAATGGTATCAAGGGGAACACCCGGGAGTGGTGTTCCTTATTTTTATATATGATTGCCGGGTGATTGAATGTCGAAGCATGATGAAATATTGGAATATATATACAGCCTGCCTGAGGGGGCGAAGATTTCGGTCCGGCAGATATCGGCGCATCTTGAGGTATCCGATGGTACAAGCTACCGGGCCATCAAGGATGCAGAGAAGGAAGGGCTGGTCAAGACAATCGAGCGGGTCGGCACCATCAGGGTCGCCCCGAAAGAGGAGTACATAGCAGGCAACCTAAGTTTTGAACAGGTGAACAGGGTGATCGAAGGCAAGGTTCTGGCCGGTACCGGTGGGCTTGATCGGGAAATCAGCAAGTTCATCATCGGGGCGATGCGTACGGATGCGCTTGAAAGCTATCTTGAGGAAGGGGCGCTCCTGATTGTAGGAAACCGTGAGGATGCCCAGTGGCGGGCGCTCGAAAACCTTTCAGGCATCCTCATCACCGGTGGTTTCGGGGCTGATGCTGAAATACTGAAGCAGGCAGAGGCACTTTCACTGCCGGTCATATCGACTGCAGCAGATACTTTTTCCGTGGCTTCCCTCATCCAGAGGGAACTCTACAGCGGACTCATGATGACGAACGTCATCACGGCGAGTGATCTGGTCATAAGGCAGGATGAGTATGTATATGACATGATCGAAGGCCGGGATAAAAAGTACTTTCCTGCCGACAGGATGACAGTGCTGACAGAAGCGGGCAAGTTCAGGGGGATCATCAAGTCATCGGAGCTGTCGAAGCTCGCCGAGAAGGACTGGCACATATTCGTATCCGACATCGTCGCCAGTACTTCAAGTACATTGCAGAGTCTGAGGCAGCTGATGAGCTGGCATCAGCTGAACATTCTGCCGGTCACGGACGAGGAGCGTACTCTGGTCGGCATCGTGCACAGGCGGGATGTCTTCCGTCAGCGCGAGCCGAGGAAGCTTGGTGGCGGACTGACGGCGGAGAACCTGATCGACAGGGAAATCAGAATCGATGACAACCGGATCCATATCAAAGTGATGCCTTTCATGACGGATGAGTATGGCAGTATCGCACAGTCGGAATTCATGCGGCTGATCGAGCGCCTTGCCGAGGTGGTGCTCGGCAACCATGGCATATACAGCTATCATATCGATACACTCAATGTCATGAATATCAAACTGGTCCAGCTGTACCAGGAACTTGTCATCGAAGGCGATATTCTCGATCTCGGAGACCAGTTTCTAAGACTCGAGGTCGAAGCGCGGTCAGATGACGGCATCTATATGAAAGCGACACTGCTTATCCAGTACTATAAAGAAAAATAGACAAGTGAATGATCACTTGTCTATTTTTTGGCTTTACGATTGAAATCTGCCCATGCTTCATCTTCAATAGGTATGTTACCTTTGAAATATTTCCTAGCAGCGTTGAAATGCCATATATTATAGGCGCCGAAAATAACGAACAGTGCACCGATAATATAGGATACGGCTGTAGGAAACTGAATGATCGTATTCAAGCCGAAGGACAGGATCAGCACACCAAGCCAGATTCTTGATATGCTGTTATAATATGCCTTTCTTACATCACGGTCGTTTCTGATCATCCTGATCTTATAGACGATGAACATGAAAAGGCTGAGAAACAGCAGGGTGACAAGAAAGGATACAGCAATCTGATATGACATTTCCATCGGATACAACTCCATTCCTTAATGTAGTATAATTTATTATATTAGCCAAGTAAATCCAAACAGAAGGAGATTTTCAATTGTTCACAGAATATATGAATCACTATCCATCTCTTAGAGACAACTATAAGAAACTGCTCAACATGATCAACGATTATGATGAAGTCATCATATTGAGGCACGTAAGGCCGGACCCGGACGCCATCGGATCGCAGCTTGGCCTGAAGGAAATTCTGAAGTCCATTTTTCCGAACAAGAAGGTGACGGCACTCGGAGAGAGTGAGGCCTCCCTTGAATTCCTTGGACAGATGGATACGGCGACATCCGTCGAAAAGCCGCTTCTCATCGTCGTCGATACTGCTGGAGCAGGCCGGATCGATGGCGACATCTCCCTCGGTGACAAGATCGTCAAGATCGACCACCACCCGAACCATGAACCATACGGTGACCTGAATATTGTCGAAACAGGCGTATCCTCCACTTCGGAGCTGATATACCTGCTGGCTGATGCATGGGGCTTCGACAACGACTATATCAATGATGTTTCAGCAAGGCTGCTGTATTCAGGCATTGTGGGCGACACGGGCAGGTTCCTGTTCAACAATACAAGCACGCTGACGCTCAAGGTGGCATCGGAATTGAGAAAGTTCGACTTCGATGCTGCGAAGGATATGATGGATATGAACAGGCAGTCGATCGAACAGTTCAGATTCAAAGGCTACCTGATCAACAATTTCAAAATGACCGATAAAGGTGTGCTGTATGTATGGGTGCCGGCTTCAGTACTTTCCGAATACGGACTTACGAGCAATGAGGCGAGCATGCATGTCAACATCTACAGGGAAATTGATGAGGCCGGAATATGGTTCATGGCGGTGGAGGAGGAGACGGATATCCGTGTCAGGCTGCGCTCCAAGGAGACGGTCATCAATGACGTCGCAGAATCATTCGGTGGCGGTGGCCATCCGCTGGCCAGCGGCGTCAGCATTGCATCGCAGGATGAGCTGCAACTGCTGGTTGAAGCATTGGACCGTAAACTTTAAAGGGGGACACGCCCTATGATCAATTTGAATGTTCACAGCTGCTACGAATTCCTAAACAGCAACATCAGAATCGACCCGCTGCTGAAGAAGATTTCCGGAGACGGGCAGACTGCTGTTGCACTGACCGATTCGAACCGCCTGCACGGCATTTATCATTTTGTCAGCAGGGCGGAGCATTTCGGCGTCAAGCCGCTGGTCGGCATGGAGATCCGGGTCGATGACCAGCTGGATGGCATACCGCTTGTGCTGATAGCGAAAAATACGGCAGGCTACCTGGAACTGGTGCGTCTGTCGGCAATGCTCTCCTATAAGGACCTTGAATATACCCCGGAGAGCTATCTGGAGAGGAACATCCATGATTGTGTGGTGATCGCCAAAACGGATTCAGGTGCCGGGCTGCTCGAATCGATCCCCGTCGACGGTGCAGACCGCTATATTGCGCATTCTGTGGCGGATGACCGCTATCAGCGTGTATACATGAAGCAGGCGAACTACGTGGAAGCGGAGGACCTCTCTGCCAAAATAGTGCTCAATGCCATTCGTGACAATGAAAGAATGGCGCCTGGAGATCTCGGTTCCTGCAGAGGCGATGACTTCATCCGGACGGAGAGTGATCTGGATGGAGCGGAAAAGCAGTTTCTGGCCGGCAATATGGAACTGGTGGAAAAGTGCAATGTCACACTGCCGAAGGCCAGGCAGACACTACCGCATTTTCCGCATGAGGATAACAGCGATTCCAAAACATTCCTGTGGCAGATGCTGATGGCGCAGCTCGAAGCCAGAACCGATGGCAGCGGCAGGTACATGGAACGGATGAAGTATGAGTATGACATCATCGTGGAGATGGGCTACGAAGACTACTTTCTGATCGTTCAGGATGCCGTCAATCATGCCAAGGAATCCGGCATCTATGTTGGACCGGGCCGGGGGTCGTCCAGTGCGAGCCTGGTGTCTTTCCTGCTGAACATCACCGAAATCGATCCGCTGAAATATGATCTGCTGTTCGAACGCTTCTTGAATCCGGAGCGTGTGACGATGCCGGATATCGATATAGATTTCGAGGATACGAGACGCGATGAAGTGGTGGCATATCTGATCGACAAGTACGGGGAGATGAATGTTGCCCATATTGTGACATACGGTACACTGAGTGCCAAAATGGCAGCCCGCGATGTCGGCAGGGTGCTCGGATTCAGTGATGATGAACTGAAGATGATATCAAATATCATCCCGGATGCACCGGGTACAACGCTTGAGCGGGCCTTTGACAGGAAGGAGTTTCATGCACTCATGGAGGCGGATGGGAAATATGGCATATACGCGACTCTGTGCCGGAAAATAGAGGGGCTGCCGCGGCATACTTCGACGCACGCCGCCGGTGTCCTGTTGAGTGCAGAACGACTGACCAGCAGTGTGCCTGTCATTTTCACTGAAGGCTATACCCTCAGCCAGTGGCCGATGAAGGAAGTGGAAGGCTCCGGACTGCTCAAGATCGATATTCTCGGCCTCAGGAACCTTTCTTTGCTCAAATACATGGTCAATCAGATCAGGCGGACGGATGCTGGCTTCAGTCTGGACAGTATTCCGGATGACAACAAGGAAGTCTACAGGCTGCTCGGCCGCGGCATGACACTCGGCATCTTCCAGCTTGAATCCGACGGTATCCGCAAAGTCATACGCGATATGAAACCGGAGCAGTTTCTCGACATAGTGGCCGTCAACGCACTCTACCGGCCGGGCCCGATGAAGGAGATTCCGAACTATATCGAAGGCAAAAGAAACCCTTCCTCCGTGAAGTACCCCCATGCCGATATAAAAGACATACTTAAGGAAACATACGGCGTCATCGTCTATCAGGAGCAGATCATGCAGATTGCAGCAAAAATTGCCGGATATACTTACGCTGAAGCGGATATATTGAGACGTGCGATGAGCAAGAAGGACCGGGAGACACTCGAGAAGGAGCGCGGCCGCTTTGAAAAGGGTGCGGCGGAAAAAGGCTACAGCAGCAACGTCGGACATCACATTTTCAACCTGATACTCGAATTTGCCGACTACGGCTTCCCGAAAAGCCATGCGGTCGCCTACAGCAGAATCTCCTACATGCTCGCCTATATCAAGGCGGTATATCCTGAAATCTTCTATGCCGTCATACTTTTTCACCACTTCGGCAATGATGCGAAAATTAAGCAGGTCATCGGTGAGATGAAGCAGAGGCGCATATCGATGCACCCACCGGACATCAACCGTTCGAGGTGGAGCAATCATCCATCCGATGGTGTCCAGCTCGGATTTTCGATGATCCGGGGCATGACCCGCCGCATGGGCGAAGCCATACTTGAAGCACGCAGGGAAGGCCCGTTCACGGACCTCTATGATCTGAAGACGCGTGTCAGCCAGGTTCCACTGAACCGGAAGGTGCTGACACAGCTCATACTTTCCGGTGCGCTCGATGGTTTTCAGGAGAACAGGAAGACCATGCTCCAGACACTCCCTATGCTGGATGATCTGAATGCCGAGGAGTACGCCCATGATTCATTCCTCAGCACGCTCGGTTTCAGCATTAAAAAAGAATACAGCTACACTGAAGAGATGGATGAGATTGAAAAGGTGGAAGGGGAAAAGGAAGTCTTCGGCTTCTACCTGTCCGACCATCCGGTCGTTTCAGTACAGAAATCACTGCAGTATATTCCTTTTTCGCTGCTTCATCAGAAGCAGCAGGGCACCTATCTCGTATTCTTTGAAAATATAAAGGTGATCCGTACGAAAAAGGGGCAGAACATGGCATTCGTCAGAATCGCCGATGGCCATCAGGAGATGGAAGGCGTCATATTTCCGAAAGTCTACTTCAATGTCCACCATAAGCTGTCCCGGACGATTGCGGCAGTATCCGGCAGGATGGAGACACGCAAGTCGGAACCCCAGCTGATCATCGAGGATGTGCAGGATCTCGCAGCATTCAAAAGCAACCACATCCATTCAACGAAGCGGATTGTCATACGCAATTCGGACAGCTATGAACTGGATGGAATCGATGCAGCAAAAGGAATTCCGGTATTTGATTTTGACAACCAGCAAAAGCTTGGTAATATTGAAACATCCAATATTGACAGATTACTGCAAAGTGTCGACCTGTCGGATATACGTCTGCTCAGTTGAAACTGTTGTCACCAAATTCGGATAATGTTAATATTATTAGTGGTACGACCACTCAAGAAAGGAAGATCATAGTGTCCCTAAGAGATGATGCATTAGAACTTCATAAAGAAAAACAAGGTAAACTTTCCGTAAACTCCAAAGTGGAGATAAAAGACAAGGAGGCGCTGAGCCTCGCCTATTCACCAGGTGTTGCAGAGCCATGCAAGGAGATATATGAAGATGAGCGTACGGTCTTCGACTATACGATCAAAAGCAATACTGTCGGTGTCATCACAGACGGTTCTGCAGTGCTCGGCCTTGGCAATATCGGTGCAATGGCAAGCCTGCCGGTAATGGAGGGCAAAAGCGCCCTGTTCAAAAACTTCGCAGGTGTCGATTCATTCCCGCTTGCACTGGATACGAACGATGTCGATGAGATTGTCAGGACAGTCAAGCTGCTGACGCCTGTCTTCGGCGGCATCAACCTGGAGGATATCTCTGCACCAAGATGCTTTGAAATCGAGGAGCGCCTTGGCCGTGAGACGGATATACCGGTCTTCCATGATGACCAGCATGGTACTGCCATCGTTACACTGAGTGGTCTGATGAATGCGTTGAAACTGACCGGAAAATCTCTGAATCAGATCAAGGTCGTTCTGAATGGGGCAGGCGCTGCGGGTGTGGCAATCGTCAAACTGCTGCACAGCTTCGGCGTCAAGGAAATGATCATGTGCGATTCAAGAGGCGCCATATATGAAGGCAGACCGAATGGCATGAATGATGTCAAAGATGAAGTCAGCCGTTTCACCAACCATGCCCATAAGCAGGGTGAACTCAAGGATGTCATCGAAGAAGCGGATGTATTCATCGGTGTATCAGTTGCAGGTGCACTGACAGAGGAGATGGTCAAAACCATGGCCGAAGACCCGATCATATTCGCGATGGCGAATCCAAATCCGGAAATCATGCCTGAAGATGCCAAGGCAGCAGGGGCACTCGTCATCGGTACCGGACGCAGCGACTTCCCGAACCAGATCAACAATGTACTTGCATTCCCCGGCATTTTCAGAGGGGCGCTTGATGTCAGGGCGACGCACATCAACGATGAAATGAAAAAGGCGGCTGTACTGGCCATTGCAGACCTCATCGAGGAAGACGAACTGACAAGCGACTATGTCATTCCGGACCCTTTCAACAAGGAAGTCGCCCCGCGCGTCGCCAGAGCAGTGGCAGAAGCTGCCATGCAGACCGGCGTCAACCGTATCAAGGTGGATCCGGAAGCAGTCTATCAGAAAGCGCGCAGTCTGACGCTCTGATAATGGATGATATGACAGAAAGAAAAGGTCTGGAAAACATTGTTGAAGAAATTCACAATCTGATTGAATCAGAGAATATCCAGGTCGGTGACAAGCTGCCGAGTGAAAGATATCTCAAGGAAAAACTGAATGTCAGCAGACAGAGTGTCAGGGAAGCATTGAGAGCACTTGAACTGCTTGGCATCATCTATGTACGTCGTGGAGAGGGCACTTTTTTAGCTGACGTCGACAGTCACCAGCTTTTCCAACTTATCGGAAAATATCTCATCAGAACAGAAAGACAGCAGAAGGAAATAATTGAAATAAAACAGATGATAGAGGCCTATGTGAAGTCCAAGCATGATGACGACAGCATGGATGTCGAAGCCGATGACAATCAGATCATGAAGAAGATCTACGTTCTGCTCGATAAATACTCACAGGCCTTCAAATCGTAAAGAAACAGGGAGTTTATTATGCTAAAAGACTTGTTCTCCAAGCTGAATAAGAAAGTTAATGAAACAGACCGTAAAGACGGCACATTTGAAAACAGTGAAGCAATCATGACGAAGTGCCCGAGCTGCAAGAAGATACTGTATTCCAAAGAACTATATAAACGGCTGAATGTCTGCACAAACTGTGAACACCATCTGCCGATCACCGCACCGGACCGGATGGAAGCACTGATGGATGAAGGCACCCTCAAGCCGATTCTTGAAGAGATTACATCCGCCAACCCTCTGAATTTCCCGAACTATGAGTCGAAGCTCATCAAAGACAGGGAGAAGACGGGTTTGAATGAGGCGGTAGTATGCGCTGAAGGCGAGATAGTGGGCAATAAGGCAGTGGTTGCCATCATGGATGCCCGCTTCAGAATGGGCAGCATGGGTTCTGCTGTAGGCGAAAAACTCGCCAGAGCGTTCGAATATGCGACAAAACGCCGTCTGCCTGTCATCGTCTTTACAGCAAGCGGCGGTGCACGCATGCAGGAAGGCATCATCTCACTGATGCAGATGGCAAAGGTGAGCGTGGCCATAGAACGCCATAGTCAGGCCGGCCTGCTCTATATTGCCTATATGACAAATCCGACCACTGGTGGCGTTTCCGCAAGTTTCGCCTCTGTCGGCGACATCAATCTCGCTGAAAAAGGCGCGATGATCGGCTTTGCCGGCAGACGGGTCATTGAAGAGACCATCAAGGAAAAGCTGCCGGAAGACTTCCAGACAGCCGAGTTTCTATTGAAGCACGGGCAGCTGGATGAGGTCGTCAACCGCAGGGATATGAAAAACTATCTCGGAAGAATACTGAAATTGCATAGTGAGGTGTGACCATGGCGTTTGATTTTGAAAAGCCGATATTCGAACTGGAAGAAAAGATCGGAGAACTTGAGAAGTATGCTGCAAAGAACAAGCTGGATCTGACGAAGGAAATCAGCTTTCTGGAGAAAAAAGTCGAAGATAAGAAAACAGAAGTCTATACCAATCTGACACCATGGCAGCGTGTCGAGATCGCAAGATATGTAAAACGGCCGACGACGTTGGAATATATTGAGGCAATGTTCGATGATTTCATCGAATTCTTCGGCGACCGCGCCTATAGTGACGATGCTGCGATCGTAGGCGGAATCGCCTCCTACCATGGCACAGCCGTGACCGTCATCGGACACCAGCGCGGACGTGACACGAAGGGCAACATCCATAGAAACTTCGGCATGGCCCATCCGGACGGCTACCGCAAGGCACTGCGTCTGATGAAGCAGGCCGACAAGTTCAATCGTCCGGTCATCTGCTTCATCGATACCAAGGGTGCGTATCCCGGCAAGGCGGCGGAGGAGCGGGGGCAGAGTGAATCCATCGCCCGCAACCTTGTTGAGATGGCGGGCCTCAAAGTACCTGTCATCAGCATCGTCATCGGAGAAGGGGGGTCCGGCGGTGCATTGGCGCTTGGCGTATGCAATCGTCTGCTGATGCTCGAGAATGCCACATATTCCGTCATTTCGCCTGAAGGTGCAGCAAGCATCCTGTTCAAGGACGCTTCCCTCAAGGAGATAGCAGCGGAATCCCTCAAGATCACTGCAGCGGACCTCAAGGAATTCGGCATTGCCGACGAGGTGGTCGAAGAGCCGCAGGGCGGTGCGCATAACGACCGCGAAGCGGTGTTTGGTGCACTTGACCGGACCGTCCAAAAGCATCTGGATGAACTTTCCGGAATGGATGGACAGCGTCTGATGGACGACCGCTATGATAAATATATGAATATTGGAGTCTTTACCGAACAGTCCTGATAGCGGCTGTTCTTTTTTAGGAGTAAAAGCGGTTTCAGCCATTCAAATGATGGATAAGGAAAGTCAGGTATGATATTTTAAGGATAAGATAACGTTTCAACGGAGGGAACACATGAAGAAAATAGCTGTACTGACAAGCGGTGGCGATTCCCCTGGCATGAATGCCGCGGTAAGGGCCGTCGTAAGAAAAGGCATCTACGAGGGTGTCGAGGTCCATGGTGTCTACCAGGGCTACCAGGGGCTTGTCAACGACAATATAAAGAAGCTTGAGCTCGGTGACGTGGGTGATATCATCCAAAGGGGTGGTACGAAACTCTATTCGGCCCGCTGTCCGGAATTCATCGAACCCGATGTCAGAAAAAAAGCGATTGCGAATCTGCAGAAACGTGGCATCGACTCTCTCGTCGTCATCGGCGGGGATGGTTCCTACAGAGGTGCACAAAGGCTGAATGAAGAAGGGATAAAAACAGTCGGTGTTCCCGGCACGATAGACAACGACATCAACGGCACCGACTACACGATCGGCTTTGATACCGCATTGAACACGATTGTGGATGCTGTCGACAGGATTAGGGATACGGCGACAAGCCATGAACGGACGTTCATCGTCGAAGTCATGGGGAGGGACGCAGGTGATCTCGCCCTATGGGCAGGTGTTGCCGGCGGTGCCGAGACCATCCTCATTCCAGAATCCCATTCGGACATCAAGGAAGTTGCAGAAAGAATCGAGACAGGAATGAAACGGGGTAAGAAGCACTCCATCATCATTGTGGCGGAAGGTGTGATGACTGCTGCACAATGCGGTGAGGAATTGCGTAAATATATCAATATAGACACACGCGAAAGTGTACTCGGGCATATGCAGCGCGGCGGTAAACCGACCGGCAGCGACCGGGTCCTCGCTTCAAGGCTCGGCGCCTATGCTGTCGAGCTGCTGCTCAACGATGTTCATGGCCATGCAGTGGGTATAGAAGATAATCGCCTGACTAGAACGAGCTTTGATCGGGTATTTGAAGAGAGCCACAGAATCGATGAAGGACTGTTCAGACTTTCAAAAGAGTTATCCATATAGGAGGAATATATAAATGCGTAACACTAAAATAGTATGTACGATCGGACCTGCTTCCGAAGCACCTGAAATGCTGGGCAAGCTGATTGATGCAGGGATGAATATTGCCCGCCTGAACTTCTCCCACGGGGATCATGAGGAACATCGTGCAAGAATAAGGAACATCAGGGAAGCTGCTGATAAGGCAGGCCGTACTGTAGCGATCATGCTTGATACGAAAGGTCCTGAAATCCGTACGCATACAATGGAAAATGGCGGCATCGAACTTTCCAAAGGCCAGGCAGTCAGTGTGTCCATGGAGGAAGTCGTCGGTACACCGGAAAAGTTCTCTGTGACCTATCCGGGACTGATCGATGACGTTGAGACAGGTGGTGTCATTCTGCTTGATGATGGACTGATTGAACTTGAAATCGAAAAGATAGATCATGAAAATGGGGAAATTCATTGTCGAGTATTGAACAACGGTCTTCTGAAAAATAAAAAGGGTGTAAACGTGCCGGGTGTTTCCGTGAAGCTTCCGGGAATCACCGAAAAGGATAAGGAGGACATCATCTTCGGTATCGGTGAAGGCGTCGACTTCATAGCTGCAAGCTTCATCCGCACCAACAAGGATGTGCTCGAGATCCGTGAGCTGCTGGAGGAGAAATCCGCTGCACAGATCAATATCATTCCGAAGATCGAGAACCAGGAAGGCATCGATAATATTACGGAAATTCTGGAAGTATCAGATGGACTGATGGTCGCCCGTGGAGATATGGGTGTTGAAATCCCGCCTGAATCCGTACCGATGGTGCAGAAGGATCTGATCAGGAAATGCAACCTGCTCGGCAAGCCGGTCATCACAGCAACGCAGATGCTTGATTCGATGCAGAACAACCCACGCTGTACACGTGCTGAAGCAAGTGATGTTGCCAATGCCATCTACGATGGTACGGATGCCATCATGCTCAGTGGTGAGACGGCAGCAGGAAGCTATCCACTCGAGTCTGTCCAGACGATGGCAAGCATTGCCGTATCGGCTGAAGCGGCGCAGGACTACAAGAAACTGCTGTCAGAGCGGACGAAGTCACTGCAGACGACACTCGTGACCGCCATCGGTGTTTCAGTGGCGCATACTGCACTCAATCTGAAGTGTAAAGCCATTGTCGCTGCTACCGAATCGGGCCATACTGCAAGAATGATTTCCAAATACCGTCCGCATGCGGATATCGTTGCAGTCACACCGCACAGCCATGTCGCAAGACAGCTGCAGCTCGTCTGGGGTGTCCACCCTGTAGTCAAAAAAGGGAAGAGGGACACGGATGAACTCCTCAACGTCTCAGTATCCGCAGCAGTGGAGAAAGGATTCGCCGGACAGGGAGATCTGCTGATTATTACTGCAGGTGTACCGACAGGGGAAGCGGGCACAACCAACCTGATGAAACTGCATATTGTCGGCGACAAGCTGATCATGGCGCAGGGCATCGGCCGAAAAAGCACAGTCGGTGAAGTTGCAGTAATCAGATCTGCAAGTGAGATGGCAGATCGGGATCTGGCTGGAAAAGTAGTGGTCGTACAATCCGTCGACTCCGATATGACACCTTATCTTGAAAAGGCTGCAGGTCTTGTCACGGTGGAAGGCGGTCTGACATCCCATGGAGCAATTGTAGGCCTCAACCTCGATCTGCCTACCATTGTAGGGGCGGCGGATGCACTGGATGTTCTTCAGGAAGGCATGATCATCACAGTTGATGCCGAACAGAACAGCGTCTTCAGTGGACACGCCAACGTACTATAGGAGAATTCCGTGAAAAGGGTACTGGGAAGTACCCTTTTTTGTTGTGGACCGGCAGGTCGGCCGGTATAATGGTGATGAGGTGGCAAAGATGAAAAAGTTATTATTGCTGGCAATGATTCTATTGCTCGCAGCATGTGGAAATAATGGGAGCGGCAATGAAGCTTCCAATGAGGAATCGCAGGAATCGACCGAAGAATCATCAGACTCCGGTTCTGATGAAGAAACACAGACAACAGAAGAAGAGGGCGCGGTAGAAGCACCTGAAATCATAGAGGAAGCAAACGCGGCATGGGGAGATACTGTAAGCTATGAAGCAAGACAGACCTCAAGCATTTCATCTGGTGATGGCCAGTATGTCGTAAGGACGATCACCACCAGAAGTGAACAGAATGAAATCAAGATAGAAGTGGATGATGGGGAACAGATACAGACCCATTATGTGGTTGATGGTGAGCATTTCATCTATCAGAATGGCAGTATAGAAGCACAGGACCAGTCACTTGAGATGGAGAACAGCGCATATGGAGATCTGCTGTCCCAGCTGGAACCCTTGTCTGCAGGTACAGTTTCAGAGCAGGATACAGGCTATGAGATCAGATATGAAATAGACAGCCGTGAAGATGCGATACCGTTTTTCAACGATGAGGTCCAGAACGTCATCCAGGATGTTGATATGTTCAATGGTCTGATTACAGTTCAATTCAATGAAGACTACCAGTATACCGGGGCGGAGCTGACGTTGACAGTCGGCAGCGGCCAGGAGGAACTCAATATTACATCCAACATCACCATGGATCGGATAGGGGAAATCGACCTTATCGAAAAACCGAAGGAAATGTAGAAGCATCGTCCGTTTACAGCAAACGGACGATTTTTTTTACTTCTCATATGTACACGCCAGTGTAATTATACATGATTTTAATTATTCAAAAAATTGACATTATTATACAAGCTAAATAGAATATAGGGTACAAGGGGGAATTGAAATGTCAGAGATTGATTACAGGAAAATTGCATCGCAGCCCGAATTCGAGTCACTTCTGAAAAAGCGCAACAAGTTCATTCTGCCAATCAGCATATTTTTCATTATTGCCACGCTGCTGTTTCCAGTACTTACCGGCTATACCGACATCCTCAATAATGAAGCATTCGGAAATATTTCGTGGGCATGGATCTACGCGCTTCTGCTCTTCATTATGGTGTGGACTCTTGTAACCGTTTACATGAAGCGGGCGAAGGCGTTCGACAAGGAAGCGGATGAAATCATCAGGAAGTACAGGGAAGGGGAATACAAATGAATCTGACAGTCATCATCATGTTTCTGGTATTCGTAGGAGCAACTTTGGTCATTACATATTTTGCTTCCAAACGGACAAATTCCACAAAAGATTTCTATACAGCGGGCGGAGGTCTGACAGGCTGGCAGAACGGACTGGCCATTTCCGGTGACTATCTGTCGGCAGCTTCATTCCTTGGAATTGCCGGTGCCATTGCACTATGGGGATTTGATGGTTTTTTCTATAGCGTCGGTTATCTGACAGCATATCTTGTTGTCCTGTACATCGTTGCCGAGCCGCTCAGAAACCTCGGGAAGTATACAGTTGCCGACATGATTGCAGCACGTTTTGAAATGAAGAAGGTCAGAGCGTTTGCAGCACTGTCCTCGATTACAATCGTCATCTTCTACATGCTTGCCCAGCTCGTCGGGGCAGGGGCGCTCATCCAGCTGCTTTTTGATATTCCATACAGCGTTTCAGTCATCATCGTCGGCATCATGATGACCATCTACGTCCTTTTCGGGGGCATGACGGCCACGAGCTGGGTACAGATGGTCAAAGCGATACTGCTGATGATCGGTACGATACTGATTTCATTCCTCGTACTGCTCCAGTTCAATTTCAATATATTCACGATGTTCGGCGAAATGAAGAATATCACCGCGCCCGAGCTTGAAGGGTCGTTTCTGAATCCCGGGGCTCAGGGCGAGTCACCGCTCAATAACATTTCACTGATGATCGCCCTGCTGTTCGGTACAGCCGGTCTGCCACACATCCTCATGAGATTCTTTACCGTAAGAGATGCAAAGACGGCGAGAAGCTCCGTAATGTGGGCCACATGGATCATCGGCATATTCTATATACTCACCATATTCCTCGGCTTCGGGGCCGCAGCGCTTCTGACGAGGGAAGAGATCATTGCAGCCAATCCAGCCGGCAACATGGCGGCACCGCTGCTTGCTGAAAGGCTGGGTGGAGATCTGCTCATGTCATTCGTTGCAGCTGTGGCATTTGCAACCATTCTGGCTGTCGTTGCCGGGCTGGTACTTTCCGGCGCCAGTGCATTCGCACATGATATATACGCCCAGGTCATCAAGAAAGGACAGGTTTCCGAAAGCCAGCAGATGCTTGCTGCCAAAATTGCAGCATTCAGTGTCAGTGTACTTTCCATTATTCTCGCCATTTTTGCGCAGGATCAGAACGTTGCATTCCTTGTATCTCTTGCTTTCTGTGTCGCTGCAAGTGCCAACTTGCCGGTCATCGTCTATACGATTTTCTGGAAGCGTTTCAATACACAGGGTGCGATTGCCGGCATCATAACCGGACTTGTCGTTTCCCTCGTTCTGGTCATACTCAGCCCGAACGTCATGGACCCTTCCGGAGCCGGATTCATTGCAGTGGAACCGATATTCCCATTGAATAATCCTGCTCTGATTTCAGTGCCTGCCGGTTTCATCGGCGCATTCCTTGGAACATTCCTCGGAAAACCGGAATCCCATGAAAAGTACAGGGAAGTCAAAGTAAAATCCGTCACTGGAATATCAACATCCGATGTCAGCCACTAAATATAAGATTAACTTATGAGAATCGATAAGTTAATTAATCATTTCTTAATTAGACGATAATTCTATGAAATTATCGTCTTTTCCCTTTTGTAAGGGCTTTCGAGGCGGTTAACGATATAATTTTCACAATCTGTAGAAGATTCTTGAATTGTTCACAAACCTTTTGAATTTGATATAATGGACTTAAAGCCAGATGGCTATTTAATGATTTACGAGAAGGAGAATCGATATGTCTGACAAAAAAGGTTTAGAAGGCGTTGTAGCGGCTGAGTCCCGCATCAGTTCCATCATTGGTTCACAACTTACTTACTGTGGTTATGAAATCGATGACCTCGCTGAAAATGCACTGTTTGAAGAAGTCGTTTTTCTGCTTTGGAATGATAGGCTGCCGAATCAGAGCGAATTGGAAGCATTCCAGGGTAAAATGTTTGATTACATGACACTCAATCCACGGATTTATGGTCATTTCGAAGAATACGCTGCAGATAAGGTGCATCCGATGACAGCTGTGCGGACCGCACTGTCCTATCTTGCCCACTTCGATCCGAATGCCGAGGATATGAGCGATGAAGCCAATCAGGAAAAAGCGATTCGCATCCAGGCAAAGATTGCGTCGGTAGTCGCAGCATTTTCCAGAATCAGAAACGGCCAGGAAGTCATTAAGCCGAAGCAGGGTCTGACTTATGCTGCGAACTTCCTCTACATGCTGTATGGCGAAGAGCCGAACGATACACAGGTGGAGGCAATGAACAAGGCGCTTGTTCTGCATGCTGACCATGAACTGAATGCATCTACATTCACAGCCCGTGTCTGTGTGGCAACGCTATCTGATGTCTACTCCGGCGTGAGTGCAGCAGCTGGCGCACTGAAAGGTCCACTGCATGGTGGTGCCAATGAGCGCGTAATGCAGATGCTGTCAGAAATCGAATCTGTCGATGCAGTGGAAGGCTATCTCGAAGAGAAGTTTGCGAACAAGGAAAAGATCATGGGCATGGGCCACCGTGTATACAAAGAAGGAGATCCACGTGCCAAGTATCTGAAGGATATGTCGAAGAAGCTGACAGATGAGGCAGGAGAGCCTGAATTCTATGAGAAATCCGTTAAGATCGCCGAGGTTGTGGAAAGGGAGAAAGGTCTGCTTCCGAATGTCGACTTCTTCAGTGCCACTGTATATCACTCACTCGGCATCGATCATGACCTGTTCACACCGATCTTTGCGGTCAGTCGTGTTTCCGGCTGGCTCGCACACATCCTTGAACAGTATCAGGATAACCGTCTGATCAGACCGAGAGCGGAGTATATCGGTCAGACAGGCAAGAAGTATGAACCGATTGAAAACAGATAACGGATCGAGATCAAAAACTGGAGGAATATAATCTATGTCTAGTCAAAAGATAACTACAAATAATGGCGTACTTAATGTACCGGATCAGCCTGTCATTCCCTACATCGAAGGGGACGGCATCGGCCCGGACATCTGGAGTGCAGCAAGCAAAGTACTGGATGGCGCCGTAGAGAAAGCCTATGATGGCAAGAAGAAAATCGAATGGAAAGAAGTGCTTGCCGGACAGAAGGCCTATGATAAGACAGGCGAATGGCTGCCACAGGAAACACTGGATACGATTGATGAATATCTGCTGGCCATCAAAGGCCCATTGACAACACCGATCGGCGGCGGCATCCGTTCCCTGAACGTTGCATTGAGACAGGAACTGGATCTTTTCACCTGCCTGCGTCCCGTCAGATATTTTGAAGGCGTGCCTTCTCCGTTGAAGCGTCCTGAAGATACAGACATGGTCATTTTCCGCGAAAATACCGAAGATATCTATGCAGGTATAGAATTCCAGGAAGGTACGGATGATGTCAAGAAAGTCATCGACTTCCTGCAAAATGAAATGGGCGCCAAAAACATCCGTTTCCCTGAAACTTCCGGTATCGGCATCAAGCCGGTTTCAAAGGAAGGTACGGAAAGACTTGTACGTTCAGCAATCAACTACGCGATTGAAAACAATCGTCCATCTGTAACACTTGTCCATAAAGGCAACATCATGAAATTCACTGAGGGAGCGTTCAAAGCGTGGGGCTACGACCTTGCAGAACGTGAATTCGGAGATAAGGTCTTCACATGGAAAGTCTACGATAAGATCGTTGAGGATGAAGGCCGTGAAGCTGCGGACAAAGCACAGTCAGAAGCTGAAGCAGCTGGCAAAATCATCATCAAGGATGCCATTGCAGACATCTTCCTGCAGCAGATTCTGACACGACCGAAAGATTTCGGTGTTGTTGCGACCATGAACCTGAACGGAGACTACATCTCCGACGCGCTTGCAGCGCAGGTGGGCGGTATCGGCATTGCGCCAGGAGCCAACATCAACTACGAAACAGGACATGCAATTTTCGAAGCTACTCATGGTACTGCACCGAAGTATGCGGGTCTTGATAAAGTGAACCCTTCTTCAGTCATACTTTCAGGTGTACTCATGCTCGAGCACCTTGGCTGGCAGGAAGCTGCTGACCTGGTCACGAAAGCAATGGAAAAAACAATTGCGTCCAAAGTTGTTACGTACGATTTCGCGCGTCTGATGGATGGCGCGACAGAAGTGAAGTGTTCCGAATTTGGAGATGAACTCATCAAAAACATGTAGGCATGTTTGCTGACTAGGAGCGTGGATAGTATGAACAGAAAGAAGATTTCAGTTATCGGTGCGGGTTTTACAGGTGCGACGACAGCGTTCATCGCAGCATCAAAAGCGCTTGGTGATATTGTGCTTGTAGATATTCCACAGTCCGAGGACCCGACCCGCGGCAAGGCACTTGATATGATGGAGGCGACACCGGTTCTTGGTACGGACGTGAACGTCAAAGGAACAAGCAGTTATGAAGATACAAAGGACTCGGATCTTGTCATCATTACAGCAGGAATTGCAAGAAAACCCGGCATGAGCCGGGACGATCTGGTGAAAACCAACCAGAAGGTGATGTCTGCTGTCACGCGTGAAATCGTGAAGTATTCACCGGACTGCTCGATCATTGTTCTGACCAATCCAGTGGACGCAATGACCTATACTGTATTCAAAGAGTCCGGTTTCCCGAAGAACAGAGTAATCGGTCAGTCAGGCGTTCTCGATACGGCGAGATTCCGAACTTTCGTTGCCGAAGAGCTGAAACTCTCCGTCAAGGATGTCCAGGGGTTCGTTCTCGGGGGACATGGTGATGACATGGTACCGCTCATCCGCTATTCAAATGTGGGTGGCGTGCCGCTTTCAAGTCTGCTTAATCAGGAACGCATCGATGCCATCATAGAACGCACAAGAAAGGGCGGCGCTGAAATTGTCAACCTGCTGGGGAATGGATCGGCATACTATGCCCCTGCGGCGGCGCTTGTCGAAATGGCTGAAGCAATCCTGTTCGACCAGAAGCGTGTACTTCCTGCAATTGCATATCTCGAAGGTGAATATGGCTATGATAATCTCTATCTTGGTGTACCTACAGTACTGGGTGCAGAAGGTATAGAGAAAATCATGGAACTGGAGCTTTCTGATGAGGAAAAAGCCCAATTGGATAAATCCAGGGATTCTGTCACTCATGTCATGAACATGCTGAAATAATATTTGTAAAATTCAAGTACGGGTATTATACTGGAAAGGCTGCCTTCATGGTGGCCTTTTTCAATTTTCAAAAATCTATAAATAAATGGGAGGAAATTTTAGGAATGGAAAATGGTAGAAAGAAAAATGGTATCTTTCAAAAATTCCTTGATTTTGTCGAATGGCTGGGTAACAAGCTGCCGCATCCGGTGACACTTTTTGCACTGCTTGCAGGGCTTACACTCATCGCTTCGGCAATCCTGTCTATGCTTGAAATCACAGTCGAGCACCCGGCGGAGGATCAAGGTGCTGTTTCAGTCAATAATCTGCTGAACGGAGAAGGCATCAGCTACATATTCTCCAGCATGACAGAGAATTTCATCAACTTTGCACCGCTTGGTGTTGTACTCATGACCATGCTTGGAATTGGTGTCGCTGAACGTTCAGGACTGATCAGTGCAGCGCTGCGCGGGTTTGTCCTGGCAATACCGAACCAGCTGATCACTGCCGGTCTTGTGTTTGCCGGTATCATGTCTTCACTTGCATCCGATGCAGGCTACGTTGTACTGCCACCGCTCGGTGCTGTACTCTATCTGGCACTTGGCAGGCACCCGCTTGCCGGTCTGGCCGCAGCATTTGCCGGGGTCTCTGCAGGGTTTTCAGCCAACCTGCTGCTGAGCGGAACGGACGCCCTGCTGTCCGAACTGACGATTGCTGCAGCTGCAGTTCTTGATCCGCAGTATGCTGAAGGCATGAATGTTGCAATGAACTACTACTTCATTTTCGTCAGTGTATTCCTGCTTACACTCGTCGGCTGGTTTGTATCCGATAAGATTGTCGAGCCGAGACTCGGCAAGTTCGATACAAAAAATGCCGATCAGGAAGCAGTCGACAATACGGATGAAATGAATCCACTTGAACCGGTTGAAAAGAAAGGGCTGATCTGGGCAATCATCTCAATGGTAGTCGGTGCACTGCTTGCATCACTGCTTGTCGTACTGCCGAACTCGCCAATGCGAGGGGAAGAGGCAGTGGGCGGATATATGGATCAGATCATCCAGTCACCATTCATGAGTGACGGACTGGTACCGATCATAGCGATTCTTTTCTTCATTCCGGGTCTTGTCTATGGGCTGATTACAAAATCCATCAGAAATGACAAGGATGTTGCAGACCAGATGACGAAAACGATGGCAGCAATGGGCATGTTCATCGTGCTGGCATTCACGGCCGGTCAATTCGTTGCATACTTTGCTGAATCCAATATCGGACTGGTAATCGGTGTATACGGCGCCGAACTGCTTGAAACACTGAATCTGACTGGTATTCCGCTGATCATCGGCTTCATGCTTGTCACTGCAATCGTCAACCTGTTCATTGGTAGTGCGAGTGCGAAATGGGCGATGATGGCACCGATATTCGTGCCGATACTGATGCAGCTCGGCTATTCTCCGGAGCTCACGACAATGGCATATCGTGTGGCGGATTCTTCAACCAACATCATTACACCGCTCATGACCTACTTTGCAATCATCATTGCATTCGCGCAGCAGTACGATAGAAATATCGGGATTGGTACGCTGATTTCCGTCATGCTGCCATACTCCATCTTCTTCTTCGTCTCCTGGGCGATCATGCTGATTGTGTGGATGCTGTTCGGCATTCCACTCGGACCGAATGCACCAATCGAATACGCTGGATAATTATGAAGGGCACAGCAATCGCTGTGCCTTTATTTATGGATTAAACCGGTATGGAAATGTATAATCTGATTATGGAGAGACTGGTAACGGACGGTCGGATCATTTCGATAGAGAGGAGATAGGGAAATGAAGAAACTGATACTGATAGACGGCAACAGCATGGCGTTTCGTGCATTCTACGGGCTGCCGCTGCTGAGCAATCAGAGCGGGCTCCACACGAACGCCATCTTCGGTTATGCCAGGCTTCTTGAGAAGCTGATAGAGGAAGAGGCGCCGACGCACTTTCTTGTCGCCTTTGATGCAGGCAAATCGACTTTCAGACACAAGCAGTATGACGAGTATAAAGGGGGCAGACAGAAGACGCCGCCTGAACTGGGTGAGCAGTTCGCACCGATACGGCGTCTGATTGATGCATACGGCATCAAACGGTATGAAGCGGAGGAGTATGAAGCCGATGACATTATCGGTACGCTCAGCAGAAAAGCGGATGAAGAAGGGTTCCAGACCATCATCATCACAGGTGATAAGGACTTGACCCAGCTGGCCAGTGAAAATACAGTCATCCACTACACGAAAAAAGGCATATCCGACATAGACCGGTATACACCGGAACACATCCAGGAAATATACGGACTCGCGCCCGAGCAGATCATAGATTTGAAAGGGCTGATGGGCGATAAGTCCGATAATATTCCAGGTGTGCCGGGTGTAGGGGAGAAGACGGCACTTAAACTGCTCGGTGAACATGGGTCTGTCGAAGCAGTGCTTGAAAATCTGGAAGGCGTCAAAGGGAAGAAGCTGAAGGAGAACCTGACGGAACATAGAGAGGATGCATTGATGAGCAAGTCGCTCGCAACCATCTACCGGGAAGTGCCGCTTGATTTCGATATGGATTCCCTTCTGTTCACCAATGAAAATGAAGAAGAGAAATATGCAATCTTCAAAGAGCTCGAATTCGAGTCTCTGCTGAAGAATATGGAGGCTTCCGAGGCGGAGGATAAGAAGGAATTTGAATCGGAACGTGTCGATGCACTGGATCAGCTCGATGCAGACGTCTCCTTCCATCTTGAAGTCCGTGCAGATAATTATCTGGTAAATGGACCCGAGGATATCGCCGTCACAGACGGAGTAAGAACCTTCATCAGCAAGGTCGAAGATGTGGATCAGACCAAACTGCAGCAGTTCCTCAAGTCGAGAGATACCATCAATGTCTACGATATAAAGCGCCAGATGGGTCTTCTAAAGCACCTGGGCATTCATTTCGAAGACTTTGATACGGATATCATGCTTGGCAGCTTCCTGCTCGATCCATCAAAGAAAATCATCGATGCAGCAGAGACTGTCGGCCAGTTCAATGTCAATATAGACAGTGACGACTTCCATTACGGCAAGGGACGTAATGCCAAGCAGCCGACAGGGGAAGTGCATGAAAAGTTCCTGATGGATAAAGTCATGGCAGTACATCATGTCGGACCACTGATGGCGGAATCGCTCAAGGAAGATGACATGTATGACCTTTGGAAGGACCTTGAGATTCCACTGGCAAAAGTGCTGTCCGGCATGGAATACCGCGGCATCACAGTGGATGCTGGACGTCTTCGGGATATGGAAAGTGAAATAAAGGAACGCCTTGTTGAAATTGAAGGAAAAATATATGAACTCGCAGGAGAGGAATTCAACATCAATTCTCCCAAACAGCTTGGCATCGTTCTTTTCGAGAAGCTGGATCTGCCCGTCATCAAGAAGACCAAGACAGGCTATTCCACTGCCGTCGATGTACTGGAAGAGCTGCAGAGCAGGCATGAGATTGTCAGCTATCTTCTGGACTACCGTTCACTGTCCAAACTCCAGTCGACATATGTCATCGGACTGCAGGGCGAGATCAAGGAGGATTCCAGAATCCATACACGCTTCAACCAGACTCTGGCACAGACGGGCCGGCTGTCTTCAGTCGAGCCAAACCTTCAGAACATACCGATACGCATCGATGAAGGCCGACGGATCAGAAAGGCATTCGTACCGAAAAGTGACGACCACGTACTGCTGGCGCTCGACTATTCGCAGATCGAGCTCAGGGTGCTTGCACACATCACCGGTGATGAGACCATGACCAGCGCCTTTACAAGTGATACCGATATTCATACAAAGACTGCCATGGAAGTCTTCGGTGTGGAACGGGAAGATGTCACCAGTGATATGAGAAGGAACGCAAAGGCGGTCAACTTCGGTATCGTCTATGGCATCAGCGACTATGGACTGAGCCAGAACCTTGGCATTACAAGAAAAGAAGCCAAGACGTTCATCGACAACTATCTGGATTCCTTCCCCGAAGTCAAGATGTTCATGAAATCCATCATCCAGGATGCCAGACGCGATGGCTATGTGAAGACGCTGCTCAACCGCAGAAGGTATATCCCGGATATCCAGAGCCGCAATTTCAACGCAAAGAGCTTTGCTGAACGGACAGCCATGAACTCGCCGATCCAGGGAAGTGCAGCAGATATAATCAAACTCGCCATGGTAAAATACGAACAATCGGAAGAAGCACAGAAATTCAATGCCGAATTGCTGCTGCAGATCCACGATGAGCTGATTTTTGATGTTCCGGAGGAAGAAGTGGAAGCATTCATCCCGGTCATCAAGGATATTATGGAGAATGCAATGGCACTCTCGGTGCCACTCAAAGTGGACTATGGATATGGCAGCGATTGGTATGAAGTGAAGTAGGTGGAAATATGCCGGAACTACCGGAAGTGGAACTGGTCAGGCGTGCCCTGGCCCAAGAAGTGGAAGGCGCTACTATCGAAGCAGTGGCGTTTTCCGATTTTGTAGTAAATGGACATCAGATTGGGCGGAGAACCATCGTCAAGGAAGACCTTGGGGCATTCGGTCCCCGTGTCCATGGTGCGGCAATCAGAAAGATCGGCCGGCGTGGCAAGTACTTGTATTTCATAATGGAGAAATCAGGTGAAGTGTTCCATATGATTTCGCATCTTGGAATGTCGGGCGCCTACTTTGTCCGAGACTCGGTCGAGTCGATCACGGATGCGAACTACCGCAAGCACTGGCAGGTCGTCTTCAGGCTTGCAGATGGACGTGCGCTGATCTACTGTGATATCAGGCGGTTCGGGGAAATGGCCACGGTAGGCAGAATGGGGGATTTCCCACCATTTACGCGCATGGCGGTGGAGTATACGGATCCAGATAGCCTGCCTGAGTTCCTGGACAGGGCGAAAGCACCGGCGAACAGCAATAAGGCGATCAAAGCGGTGATTATGGACAGCTCGGTCATACCCGGTGTCGGGAACATCTATGCATCGGAAGCACTGTTCACAGCGGGCATACTGCCGACACGAAAAGCAGGCAATGTGTCCGTCGCAAGGCTGGTGGATCTCCATCGGGCCATTACCGACGTCTTCAACCTTTCCATAGAAAGCGGCGGTTCGACCATCTCCGACTATAGAGGCGTATCCGGTGAAAAAGGCAGCATGCAGGACCGTTTCAACATCTACCAGAAAAAGACGTGCCGGGCATGCGGCGGTCCAATCAGGACGAAGACGATAGCGACAAGAAATACATTCTATTGCACTAGATGTCAGAGGTGAAACAATGAACCAGGTAATTGGACTTACAGGCGGCATTGCAAGCGGCAAGTCGACCGCCGCCGACTATATCAGAGAAAAAGGGTATCCCATCCTTGATGCGGATGTCTATGCAAGGCAGTCGACACAGAAGGATGGCCCCGCATATCCGGGCATCGTCGAGCATTTCGGCAGCAGCATCATCGGGGAAGATGGTGAAATCGACCGCAAAAAGCTCGGTGCCATCGTCTTCAACGACAGCAGGGAAAGGGAAGTGCTGAATCGTCTCGTACATCCGGAAGTCCGCAGGATGATGGACAGGGATAAGGAAAAGGCGCTTTCTGTGAGCCACGTCTTTCTGGATATCCCGCTCCTTTTCGAAAACGGTCTCGATCGTCAATGTGACATCACATTGACAGTATACGTTGATCAGGAGACGCAGATCGAGCGGCTGATGGCGCGGAATGACTTCGACCGGTCCGAAGCGCTCGCCCGGATCAACAGCCAGATGCCGCTGTCGGAAAAAAGGGAGAGAAGTACTGAAGTGCTTGATAACAATGGCTCGAAAGCGGATCTTTTCAGCCAGATAGATGACTTCCTGTCCAATCTGGAAAAGTGATATTTTATATGAAATACTGCTTTAAATTGCAGGTCATTATGTTATACTAATTATTGAAAAGTATAACATAAAGGGGCAATGGTCATGAAAAAAGTAGCGATTAACGGTCTTGGAAGAATCGGCAGAATGGTGTTCCGCATTGCCGCTGCCTCTGATGATGTCGAACTCGTCGCAGTGAATGCAAGCTATCCTGCAGAAACAATTGCACATCTTCTCAACTACGATACGACACACGGCAAGTGGGATAAGAAGGTTGAAGCAAAAGAGGACGGACTTGTCATCGACGGCAAGAAGATCCAGCTCACAAGTGAAAGAAATCCTGAGAATCTTCCATGG
The DNA here is from genome assembly GCF_021991715.1 of Salinicoccus sp. ID82-1. Lineage (NCBI taxonomy): Bacteria > Bacillati > Bacillota > Bacilli > Caryophanales > Staphylococcaceae > Salinicoccus > Salinicoccus sp. ID82-1. The sequence continues at coordinate 848,061 of NZ_JAGFLY010000001.1, read as the reverse complement.
GGGTCGCTTGGTGTTGATCTTGTGATAGAGGCAACCGGAGCATTCAACCATGGTGACAAGGCAAGTGCACACGTAAGGGCAGGCGCAAAGAAAGTACTCCTTACCGCACCATCGAAAGGCGGAGATGTCCAGACGATTGTGCTCGGCGTAAATGACGAAGCGCTGGACCTTGATACATATGATGTATTTTCCAATGCTTCCTGTACGACGAACTGTCTGGCACCAGTCGCAAAAGTGCTGGATGACGCCTTCGGCATCAAAAATGGTCTGATGACGACGGTGCACGCCTATACGAATGATCAGAAGAACATCGACAACCCGCATAAGGATCTGCGCAGGGCACGTTCATGCGGGGACAACATCATTCCGACATCCACCGGTGCTGCAAAGGCGCTCGGTGTCGTACTGCCCCAGCTGAATGGCAAGCTGCATGGCCTGGCACTGCGTGTGCCCGTATCGAATGTGTCGCTTGTCGACCTTGTTGTGGATCTTGATACACCGGTGACGAAGGCACAGCTGAACGAAGCATTCGAGAAGCAGTCGGAGGGTGAACTTTCCGGCATACTCGGCATCACCGACGCGCCGCTCGTATCGAGCGACTTCAATACCGACAGCAGGAGCTCCATCGTTGATGCCTCGCTGACCATGGTCATGGATGACAATAAAGTGAAGGTGCTGGCATGGTACGATAACGAATGGGGATATTCCACACGGGTTGTGGAACTGGCAGGGAAAATTGCCAACAGTCTATAATGGTATCTGAAAAGAAGAAACTGATGTTTCTTCTTTTTTTATGCGTAATATATTATAATGGTATACTAATCCTTGAGAAGTGAGGTGGTCATATGAAATGTCCAAACTGCCATCAGACAAGTTCCAGGGTCATCGATTCCAGACATACGGATGAGGTGTCCGCCATACGCAGGCGGAGGGAATGCGAGAACTGCGGATTCCGGTTCACTACTTTCGAACGGATGGAACTGTCCCCCCTCGTCGTTGTCAAGAAGGATGGAAACAGGGAAGTCTTCAGCCGCGAGAAGCTCATGGATGGACTGCTGAGAGCATGCGAGAAACGTCCAATACCATATGAAGCACTTGAAAAAACGATTGCGCGCATAGAGTCTGCGCTCAGAAATCTGAATAAAGCAGAAATCACAAGCAATGAAATCGGTGAATTTGTCATGCAGGAGCTGATTACACTGGATCAGGTGGCCTACGTCCGGTTCGCCTCCGTATATAAGGAATTCAAGGATATCGATCAGCTGATGGATACATTGAATCATCTGGCCAAAGGCAGGGATGACGATGAACTTCAATGAGCGGCTGAAGCCGAATACCGAATTCATGGTCTATAACCCTGCTGCTTTTGAAAAGTCCCATCTCAATGTCCTGAACGAGCTGTATCTTCCGCTCATCCATCAGGACGCAGCAATGGCCTATATATATCTTCAGGAATCTTCGGCATATTATGAGGCACTCGAAATCAGATTCCATAGGGAAATAATGGATGAACTGAACATGCCATTATCCAGCTTCTCCAGAATACTCGAGAAGCTGGAAGGCATCGGTCTGGTGAGATCCTTTGTATCTGATGAAGCACATGATGATCTTTTCATATATGAACTGCTGCAGCCTTTGACGCCGGAAGCCTTCTTCAAGGATCCGATGCTGAGCCTGTATCTCCATAACCACCTCGGTCCGGATGCCTACAAAAGAAAGAAGGACCGTCTGTGCTATCCTCGGAAGCCTGAGCATTTCACCGAAGTGACACGGAAGTTCACGGAAGTGTTCCAGGCAGGGAACGGGGAAGGATACAGTATTCCCGAAGATTCCTTCAGAAAGGACAACGTTTCAACAGGCCCCAATATCGATCTTGATGATTTCGATTTTGATGTCCTCTTTACACACCTGAAAGGCACAAGGATCGACCGTGCATTCTTCACGAAGGAAGTCCGGATGCTGATTGTCAAACTGAGCGTGCTGTTCAACCTCAATGCATATGATATGAAGCAGATTCTGCTGCCTGTAACCACACAATATGCCGGCATTGATAAGGAGCAGTTGAGATATGAGGCCAGAAAGTACTACCAGAAAGAGCATAAGGGCAAACTGCCTGCAATCAGATCCTCCGATGCCCAACCCGAGCAGAAGGAAGCAAAGCACTCCAGTGATTCCTATATCGAGCGCCTTGAATCGATCAGTCCGCTCGATCGGCTGAATGATATCCGGAACCATCAGCCGAGTGACAGTGATCTGAAGCTCGTGACGGACATCATCGCCAAGACGAGTCTGCCGAACGGCGTCATCAACCTCCTACTCGAGTACGTCTACCAGCAGAAGGAAGGCAATCTGAACTATCCATATACGATGAAGATTGCAAGGGACTGGGAGGAGAAGGGCATCCGCTCGGCCAGGGAGGCATACCAGTCCATCATGGAATTCAGAAAGCAGCGGAATACGAAGCGCAACAGTCGGGAACGTCAGGGCGAACGCAGGCCTGCATGGATGGATGACAAGAAGCAGGCGGCACCGAAGACGGATGTGGACAAGAAGCCTGTGCCTGAAAAAGGGGCAGTCCAGAAGACAGCAAAAGACGACCCGGAACTCCAGAAAATGATAGATAACTTTAGAAAATCCAGGTGATTCAGATGGAACCTATAAACCAGTTCTTAAAGAACAATAAAAAAATACAGGATAACAATGACAGACTGTACGAATCTCTAATTCAGCACCCGAGAATTGTGGAGCTGATTGAAAACAGCGATTTTGAAATCACACGCTCCATGATCAGAAATGATCTGCTGCAGCTTAAACGCTATACAGAGCAGTCATTGGCGTGCGAGAACTGCCCATCCCTCGGGCAGTGCATCAATCATCCACAGGGGTATGTCCCTTCGATAGATGTCAGAGGGGGCAGAATCCATATCATCCATACACCATGTCCAAACAAGAAAAAGGATGATGCCTTCCGTGAGAAGGAGAAGATGATCGAATCCTATCATGTGCCGAAAGACGTCAAAGATGCGACATTCGAGACGGTCTTCCTGGATCCCGATTCGAACCGCCAGCAGATCATCATGAAAGCCATCGCGGCCAGCAAGAAGATCATCGATGGTACAGGAACGAAGGGCCTTTACATCCACGGCAGCTTCGGCATCGGCAAATCCTACCTGCTCGGCTGTATTGCCAATGAACTGAAGGAGCAGTCGGTATCTTCAATCATCGTCTATGTACCGGAAATCATCCGGGATCTGAAGGCGGGATTCAAGGACGGCACGACGGACAGCAAGTTCAATACGATCAAGAATGCCCAGGTGCTCATGCTCGATGATCTTGGTGCCGAGGACGTCACGCCATGGGTGCGGGATGAAGTCATGACCGGCATACTGCACTACCGCATGGTCGAAGGCCTGCCGACATTCGTCAGCTCCAACTATTCGATGGCGGATCTCGAATACCGCTATGCCAGGACGAAGGAGAACGGCGTAGAGGAAACAAAGGCACGCCGGATGATGGAGCGCCTGAGGTCACTTTGTGACGAAGTCCAGCTTGAAGGCAGCAACTACCGCAACAACTGATGCTTGATTAATGAAGACGGCTTGAGTATAATCAATGTATAATTTCAATATTTCAAATTCCAAGGACAACGCTTCTACTGTGTTCATTCAAAGAGAGTGCATGAACTGCTGAAACATGTGCAATGGACCGTCTGAGCGACTCCCTTGATATATGCTGGCTAATCCCCAGCCGGGACGGACCGTTATTTCCGACTGAAGGTAGGACTCTGTCCTGCAAATCAGGGTGGTACCACGGTGAAGATCGTCCCTCTATCTAATAGAGGGGCGTTTTTTATTTTGAAAATACAATCGATACGATTGAAAGGGTGGAGAATATGAGTGAAGTGAAGATTACTTTTCCGGATGGAAATATCAAGAATTTCGATTCCGGAGTGACAGCAGAGGAGATTGCGCAGTCCATCAGTCCGGGACTCAGGAAGGCGGCGCTTGCCGCCAAGGTTGACGGGGAGATGTACGACCTCAGAAGACCGATCGAAGCTGATGCAGAAATCGCCTTGATTACAAATAAGGACGAGGAGGGGCTTGAAGTACTGCGACATTCCACTGCCCACCTTATGGCTCAGGCGCTGAAGCGTCTGTACGGCGACGTCAATTTCGGTGTCGGCCCGGTCATCGAGGAAGGGTTCTACTATGACTTCGATATGGATGAGAAGATTTCTTCCGATGATTTCGAGAAGATAGAGAAGGAAATGAAGCAGATCGTAGAAGAGAACGTGGAAGTGGAACGCAAAGTGCTCTCACGTGACGAAGCAAAGGCACTTTTCAGCAACGATCCATACAAGCTTGAGCTGATCGATGCGATTCCTGAAGACGAGTCGGTGACGGTCTATTCTCAGGGAGAATTCACCGACCTGTGCCGCGGCGTGCATGTGCCGTCCACTTCGAAGATCAAGACATTCAAACTGCTGTCGACAGCAGGTGCCTACTGGCGCGGTGACAGTGACAACAAGATGCTGCAGCGCATATACGGTACAGCCTTCTTCGACAAGAAGGAGCTGAAGTCGTACTTGAACCTCCTTGAGGAAAGAAAGGAACGCGACCACAGGAAGATCGGCAAGGATATGGAACTGTTCCAGAACAACCAGCTGATCGGTGCCGGCCTGCCGCTATGGCTGCCGAATGGTGCGACGATCAGACGCGAAATCGAACGCTATATCGTCGACAAGGAGATTGCGCTCGGCTACGACCACGTTTATACACCTGTCATGGCGAACGTCGATCTGTACAAGACAAGCGGCCACTGGGAGCACTATCAGGATGACATGTTCCCGACAATGGACATGAATGGTGAGGAGCTTGTGCTCCGTCCGATGAACTGCCCGCACCATATGATGATCTACAAATCAAGCAAGCACTCCTACCGGGAGCTGCCGATCCGTATCGCCGAACTCGGCACGATGCACCGGTATGAGGCGAGTGGGGCGGTGAGCGGCCTGCAGCGTGTGCGCGGCATGACCCTGAATGATGCCCACGTCTTCGTCAGACCCGACCAGATCAAGGAGGAGTTCAAGCGTGTCGTCCAGCTGATCATCGATGTATACGCGGACTTCGGTTTCGAGAACTACTCCTTCCGTCTGAGCTACCGTGATCCAGCGGATACTGAAAAGTACTTCGATGATGACGAAATGTGGAACAAGGCGGAATCCATGCTGAAGGAAGCCGTCGATGAGATGGCGCTCGACTATACAGAAGCGGAAGGCGAAGCGGCATTCTATGGTCCGAAGCTGGATGTCCAGGTACAGACGGCACTCGGCAAGGAGGAGACGCTGTCGACAGTGCAGCTCGACTTCCTGCTGCCTGAAAGATTCGACCTGACGTATACAGGCAGTGACGGTGAACTGCACCGTCCGGTCGTCATCCACCGCGGTGTCGTCTCCACGATGGAGCGCTTTGTTGCATTCCTGACAGAGGAATACAAAGGTGCCTTCCCACTATGGCTCGCGCCGCAGCAGGTGGAGATCATACCGGTCAATCTCGATCTGCACTACGACTACGCAAGAGCACTCAAGGATGAGATGAAGAGCCACGGCATACGTGTGAACATCGACGACAGGAACGAGAAGATGGGGTACAAGATCCGTGAAGCACAGATGCGGAAAGTCCCTTACCAGGTCGTCATCGGCGATCGTGAGATCGAAGAATCCCAGGTCAATGTCAGAAAGTATGGCGAAAAGGATCAGAACACCTTCGACCGTGAGGAATTCATCTGGCAGCTCGTGGATGAGATCAGACTTAAGAAATAGTCTTGACATTCTTACCGAAAGCGTGTAGTATATTAGGAGTTGATAAGAACGGACAAGAAGAAGCTCCCGCTTCTCACCCGCAAGCACCATACTGGTAGCGACCGGGTTAGTACAGTAAGAATGATATGAGGCAGAGCCATGCTCTGCTTCATACATCTTGATGCTGGTTGGCGGGCGCATATTGTGCCCGCCCTTTTTGTTCGTCTTCAAACTTTATGGAGGTGTCAAAGATAGCTAAGGACCAAACATTAATCAATGACAGAATCCGCGCCAAAGAAGTACGCCTGATCGGTCAGGACGGTTCCCAACTCGGCATCAAGCCTAAACGTGAAGCACAGGAAATGGCAGATCGTGTAGAACTGGATCTTGTACTTGTGGCTCCGAACGCGAAGCCGCCGGTTGCCCGCATCATGGACTATGGCAAGTACAAGTACGAGCAGCAGCGTAAAGAGAAAGAAGCGCGCAAGAAGCAGAAAGTGATCAATGTCAAGGAAATCAGACTTTCCCCGACAATCGAAGATCACGATTTCAACACCAAGTTGAAAAATGCAAAGAAATTCCTGGCGAAGGAAGACAAGGTGAAAGTTTCCATCCGATTCCGTGGCCGTGCAATCACGCACAAGGATATCGGCCGCAAGGTATTGGAACGTTTTGCCAGCGAGCTTTCTGAAGTCGCCACTGTTGAACAGAGACCGAAGATGGAAGGTCGCTCAATGTTCCTCGTGGTTGCACCAATCGTCGACAAAAACTAATAATCCGGAGGTTAGGATCCCATGCCAAAAATGAAAACTCACAAAGGTTATGCTAAACGCGTCAAGCGTACTGGAACAGGTAAATTCAAACGCAACAGTGCGTTCACTTCCCACCTGTTCGCAAACAAATCCACAAAACAGAAGCGTCACCTGAGAAAATCAAGACTGGTTTCCAAAGGCGACCACAAACGTATCCAAAAACTACTATCATATGTAAAATAATCGATTGATTAAGGAGGAGCAAAAATGGCACGTGTTAAGAATGGTTTGACGTCCCGTAAAAGACGTAAAAGAGTATTGAAGCAGGCAAAAGGATATTTTGGTGCAAAACGCACACTCTATAGAACAGCGAAACAGCAAGTCATCAAATCCGGTCAGTATGCATACCGCGACCGTCGTCAGACGAAACGCGAATTCCGCAAGCTCTGGATCGCGCGTATCAATGCAGGCGCTCGCCAGAACGGCATCAGCTACAGCCGTCTGATGAACGGACTGAAAACTGCTGGTATCGACATCAACAGAAAAATGCTTTCTGAAATCGCAATTTCAGACGAAAAAGCATTCGCTGAAATCGTTGCTCAGGCTAAAAATGCACTGAACAAATAATATCACATGAAAAAACCACTTATTCCGATGGAATAAGTGGTTTTTATTTTTACTGGATGTGGGCGGTGAGCTCATCAAGCAGTGCGTCCGAGTACTCGAAGTAGCATTCCTTCTGCTCCTTGTTTTCATCCGCTGCATCGTCCTCGGACACAATGTCGAGGCGGATCAGCTTCTCACCTTCGTCGAAGAATGGCAGTGTCTGGTCGGCATATTCATCAGTCAGCCTGTTATATAATGCAACCGCTTTGTCGTCTTCTTCATAAGTATTGCTTTTTACAAGTACTTCCTGGCCGGATTCTTCCACTTTCGATATCTTTATGTTCATCAACGTAACGCCTCCTAGAGTATTTCTATATCCCCATCTACAATGATGATATCAACTTCTTTCCGATATGTGTATCAATATGGTCCATATTACGAAAACTGAAATAATTTATGATAGAATGGAAGTATCTTAATGGAAGCAAGGAGACTGATTATGGATAGACAGCTGGAAATGATGAAAAGCCTCACGGATGCACATGGCATTTCAGGCTTCGAATACGATGTGAAGAAAGTGATGAAGAGCTACCTTGAGCCGGTCAGCGATGAGCTGGTGCAGGACAACCTCGGTGGTATATTCGGCAGACGCAACGCGAAAAATGGATCACGTACGCTGCTCATCGGTGGCCACCTCGATGAGATCGGCTTCATGATCACAAGAATAGATGACAATGGATTCATCCGTTTCACGCCGATCGGCGGATGGTGGAACCAGGTCATGCTGTCGCAGCGCATGAACGTCGTGACGGATTCAGGCATTCTGACGGGTGTCATCGGCTCAAAGCCGCCGCACGTACTGTCCCCTGAAGCACGCAAGAAGCCGGTAGACATAAAGGACATGTTCATCGATATCGGCGTGGCTTCAAAAGAAGAAGCGGAGAACGCAGGTGTCAAAGTGGGCGACATGATCACCCCGCATTGCGACTTCACCGAGATGGCCAACAAGGACTATCTGCTTGCGAAAGCCTGGGATAACAGATTCGGCTGTGCACTGGCGATTGAAGTGCTCGAGTCTGTCAAAGACGAGGATATCAATGTCAATGTCGTCAGCGGTGCGACTGTACAGGAAGAGGTCGGCCTGCGCGGTGCCAAGGTTGCAGCGAACAAAGTGAAGCCGGACCTCGCAATCGCGGTCGATGTCGGCATCTCCTGGGATACACCGGGCATGAGCGAGAAGGATGGTACCGGCAAGATGGGTGACGGTCCACTTGTACTGCTGCTCGACGGTTCCAACATCGGTCACGTCGGTTTCAGAAGACACGTCGAGAAGCTGGCGGCGGAGAAGGATATTCCGGTACAGTGGTCTGTCATTACTGGCGGCGGTACAGATTCCGGTGCCTTCCATGTATCCAATGAAGGGGTACCTTCAATCTCCATCGGGGTGCCACTCAGATACATGCACTCGAACGTATCCATTCTGAACAGGGAAGACTACAACAATGCAGTCCGTCTTGTAACGGAGATCGTCAGATCACTCGATGACAGTAAGGTGGAAGAGATCATTTGGTAGAACCGAAATATATTACGTCGAAAGATAATCCGCGTATCAAGGAAATGAAGAAGCTGCAGTCGAAGAAGTACCGCAGGAAGTTGGACCAGTTTCTGATTGAAGGGGCACATCTTGTCGAGGAGGCGATGACGCATGGTCAGAAGATCCATGCACTCGTTTTCCTCGATGGCTATGATCATGCGAAGTATGATGACCAGGAGATTGAAACCTTCATAGTGAACGACAATGTGATGAAGACGCTGTCGTCGCTTGAGACGCCTCCCGGCATCATGGCGGTGGTCTCCTATGCTGCACCCGAAACAGACGGTCGCCGTGTACTGCTGCTCGATGGCATCCAGGATCCGGGCAATCTCGGCACACTGCTCCGCACAGCGGATGCCTTCGGATTCGGCCGCGTCATCCTTTCCCTGGATACAGTCGATGCCTTCAGTGACAAGGTGCTCCGGAGCGCCCAGGGCAGCACGTTCCATATCGATATCAAATCGATGGATGCAGCGGAAGCGGTACAGGATTTTGATGGTACTGTTCTTGCGACCGACCCTGAAGGTGCCGTTCCCCTTGAAGAAGCACCGGCGGGAGATCCACTGATGGTCATTCTCGGCAATGAGGGCAGGGGCGTATCCGACACAGTGCTCGCCCAGGTGGATAGAAAGATAAAGATAGAAATGCCGGGGGCGAGTGAAAGTCTCAATGTGGCAATTGCAGGCGGCATCATCATGCATCATTTCAAAGCTTGATTTTTACGAACTTTGATTTATAATAATCCTATAGATGAATATCAAGCTTCAAGAGAAGCCGGACATAAATGGTCCAGGAATCCGTATACAGGGAGCGCAGCACATGGACTGGAATGCTGCGTACGGATGGGATCAGGGTTCACCTGGCAGATGGAGCAGTGGGATGATCCCTTATCTTTCTAGAAGTGTCTGTATTTGTTATGCAGAAAATCAGGTGGTACCGCGGAAACTCCGTCCTTGGATATATAAGGACGGAGTTTTTTTATTTAATTGGAGGAGTGAGACGATGGATACAGCAGGAATTATGGATGTTCGGAAGTCATTCGATGATGATATAGCGAACGTCGGCAGCCTGGATGCGCTGCAGCAGCTGAAAGTGGCCTATCTAGGCAAAAAGGGTAAGGTTACGGATCTGATGAAGGGCATGAAGGATCTTTCGAAAGAGGAAAGGCCTGAATATGGTGCGAAAGTCAATGAAGTCCGTACGCATATTACGGAATCGATCGACAGCAGAAGTGCGGTTCTCGAAGAGGCGGCGCTTGAAGCCAGACTACGCGAGGATACGATCGATGTGACACTGCCGGGCAGAACTTTCGACCTCGGCAGCCCGCACCCATTGAGCCGTACGGTTGAGGATATCGAGGATTTCTTCCTCGGTCTTGGATATGAGATTGCGGAAGGCTATGAAGTCGAAACGGACTACTACAATTTCGAGGCGCTCAATCTGCCGAAATCCCACCCGGCACGTGACATGCAGGACACGTTCTATATTTCAGAGGAGACGCTGATGAGAACCCATACGTCTCCGGTGCAGGCACGTACGATGGAGCAGCGGGAAGGCGAGGCTCCTGTAAAAATAATCTGCCCGGGTAAAGTATACCGGCGGGACAGCGATGACGCGACACACAGCCACCAGTTCACACAGATCGAGGGGCTTGTCGTCGATCGGGATATCCATATGAGTGATCTGAAAGGCACACTCGAACTGTTCGCCAGGGAAATCTTTGGTGCAGAACGTGAAATCCGCCTGCGTCCAAGCTATTTCCCATTCACTGAGCCGAGTGTCGAAGTGGACATCTCCTGCTTCAAATGCAAAGGTGCAGGATGCAACGTATGCAAGGGCACCGGCTGGATAGAGATTCTCGGTGCCGGCATGGTGCATCCGAACGTGCTCGAGATGGCCGGCTTCGACCCTGAAGTCTACTCGGGATTCGCTTTCGGCATGGGGCCGGACAGGATCGCAATGCTGAAATACGGTATTGAGGACATCAGGCATTTCTACACGAATGACTTAAGATTCATCAATCAGTTCAAAGCAACAGAAGATGGTGGTGCGACTAATGAAAGTATCTAGAGAATGGCTCAATGAATGGATCCCGAACGAAGTACCGGTCAGTGAACTGGCCGAAAAGATTACGCGTGGCGGCATAGAAGTGGATGAAATCATCGACTACACCGCCGAAGTGAAAAACCTCGTCGTCGGATATGTAAAGACGGTGGAGCAGCATCCGGAAGCGGATCGCCTGAGAATCTGCCAGGTGGATACAGGTGAGGAAACACATCAGATCATCTGTGGGGCGCCGAATGTCAAAGCCGACTCTTATGTTGTCGTATGCAAAGTCGGCGGCAGGCTGCCGGGAGGCATAAAGATCAAGCGTGCCAAACTGCGCGGTGAAGTATCGGAGGGCATGATCTGCTCGCTTGAAGAGCTTGGTATCAACGAGGACCAGGTCCCTGCCGAATACCAGAACGGCATCTTCATGTTCCAGGAGGAGAAGATGGCTGGGGAGGATGCACTGGCAGCACTGCTGCTTGATGACCAGGTGATGGAGTTCGACCTGACACCGAACCGCAAGGATGCCCTAAGCATGGCTGGCGCGGCATACGAGACACGTGCACTGTTCGGCGGGGAAGTCGCACTGCCGGCTCATGAAGTGGAGGATGGAACTGGGTCATCCGCGCTTGAAATCAGAAACGCGGATGCCGAAGCGGTACCATTCTACGGTGCCCGTATCGTCACAGGCGTCACAATCGCACCTTCACCGACGTGGATGCAGATGCGGCTGATCAAGGCGGGTATCCGTCCAATCAATAATGTCGTCGACATCTCCAACTATGTACTGCTCGAATTCGGCCAGCCGCTCCATATGTTCGACCGTGACCAGATCGGATCGGATGAAATTGTGACACGCTACGCACATGAAAATGAAAAGATGACGACGCTTGATGGCAGGGAAAGAAAGCTTGAAAGTGGAGACATTGTCATTACCAATGGCAGCGAACCGATTGCACTTGCAGGTGTGATGGGTGGCGAATTCTCCGAAGTGACGGATCAGACGACCAGTGTCGTCATCGAATCCGCAGTCTTCAATCCGGTATCGATCCGCAAAACGAGCGGCCGATTGAACTTGAGAAGCGAAGCATCAGCAAGATTTGAAAAAGGCGTCTCCCACGAATTTGTACTGAAAGCGCTCGACCGTGCCGCACTGCTGCTCACGCAGTATGCCGGTGGCACAGTAGCATCATCCGTCCTATCATCCGGAGAGCTTGACGTCGAAGATACGACAATCAATATAACGAAGGCATTCATCAATTCGCATCTCGGCATGGAGCTTGAAACTGCAGAAATCCAGGAGACACTATCGAAGCTCGGTCTGAGTACGGCAGTCGATGGCGATGCATTGGAAGTCTCGGTGCCGTCACGTCGGGATGACCTTAAAATCAAGCAGGATATCACCGAGGAAGTGGCACGAATCTACGGTTATGATGCACTGCCTTCATCCATGCCCGATACCAGCACCACATCAGGCAAACTGACGGATGAACAGAAGAAGACACGCACCATCCGCCATCAGCTCGAGTCGCTCGGCCTTTCCCAGGCCATCAACTATGCGCTGACAAGCCGCGAGAAAGCGGAGCAGTTCAATGAACTGGAAGGTACAGTCGAACTGCTGATGCCGATGAGTGAAGACCATGCGGTGCTCAGAAAAAGCATGATTCCGCATCTTGTCGATAATGTGGTCTACAATAGAAATCGCCAGCAGAAGGATGTCCAGTTCTATGAGATCGGCCGTATATTCCAGTCGAATGGGACTGGTGTCCTCCCTGAAGAACGGGAAATGCTTGCAGGTGTCATCACGGGTGAAATGAACCGCACCGACTGGCTCGGCACAAAAGTGCCGGCAGATTTCTTTGCAGCCAAAGGCATTGTTGAAAGTGTGTTCGCCAAGCTTGGTCTTGGGGACAGCATCCGATATGAGCAGTCATCAAGATTCGATACGATGCATCCTGGCAGAACAGCAGATGTGCTGCTTGATAATGAGCGCATCGGAACCATCGGGGAACTGCACCCGAAATATGCCCAGCAGAATGATCTCGATCGGACAGCGGTATTCGAGATTGATCTCGATCGCCTGCTGTCGGTGAAGCAGGGCAACATCTTCTATGACCAGCTTTCCAGATATCCATCCATCACACGGGATATTGCGCTTGTTGTGGATCGGACGGTTGCTGCCGACACACTCGTGCGTACTGTCGAAACAGCAGCTGGGAAGCATCTTGTGGACGTATTCGTCTTTGACGTCTATGAAGGGGATAACATGGAAGCGGGCAAGAAATCCGTGGCACTCAGACTCACTTATCTGAATAAGGAGCACACCTTGACGGATGAGGAGATCGAGAAGCAGCACACACCAGTACTGGAAGCACTAGTAGCAAACGGAGCACAGATCAGATAGAAAAAAGGCGATCACAATGTGATTGCCTGAGGTAGTAGAAATAGAAGTTGCGAAAATCGGAAATATCGTGGAATTGAATGGCATGAGATGTTTGAAAAAACAGTAGTCGACCACAAACTTTATAAAATCATCGACGGTTTATTTCTCTGATCGTCAATGGCGTTTCGAGGTCGGAGTTTAGGGTTTCGGCCTATGCTGGACGCCGTTGAAAAAGCTATGAATGGAGACGAAGCCGCCCCTGGCAGACTGGATTTGTTCCAGTGTGTGTGGAGGGGCGGCTTTTTGTGCTGGTTTTGTGGGAGTTTATTTTCAGCTCTCCATCTGGACGTCCGACGATGGTGAATTGGCGCTCCAACTTGCCATGGCGGCGTCCGCGATGGTGAATTGACGCTCTAACTTGCCATGGCAGCGCCCACGATGGTGAGTTGGCGCTCTAACTTGCCATGGCGCCGCCCACGATGGTGAATTGGGGCTCCAACTTGCCATGGCAGCACCCGCGATGGTGAGTTGGCGACATCACCACACCCCATCACCGCACCACACCACACCCGATCCCACCCTAAAAAAAGACTGCAGACATGTCATTCTACAATGACTATGTCTACAGTCTGAGGCGATCAAATTGTGATCGCCTTTTCTTTTGGCTATTCGGCAAATACGATATCCCAGCTGTCCTTTCCGGACAGCATTTTCCGAGCAATCTCCTTGGCGCCTTCGAGACTATGGCTCGCCGCCCAGCCGCACTGCACTTCGTTGCAGGCAGGCACTTCCCGAGCTTCGAGCACATCGTTCAGCGTGCTTTCGACGACACTGCTGATATGGTCGTAGTCATCATCGTTCAGCACAGACAGATAGAATCCCGTCTGGCAGCCCATCGGGCTGAGGTCGACGACCTTATCGTGGTGGTTTCTGATATTTTCGGCCATCAGATGCTCGAGGGAGTGCAGACCCGGCATTTCCATATGCTCCTTGTTCGGCTGGCAGAAGCGGATGTCGTATTTATAGATGACATCCCCATGCTCGCCTTTACTCTTTCCGGCGAGGCGGATATAGGGCGCATCGACTTTCGTGTGGTCCAGGTTGAAGCTTTCAACATTCATCTTTGGCATTGCGTATTCTCCTTTTGCTTTGTGGTTAATGTAATACTAAAGGATAATTCCTACTATCTCAATAGTAATTCTATCTGTTGTTCTTTTTTTGATCAACCAGGTCCATGACTTTCTGTCTGGATTTGAAATGTTTTTTCGTCAGGTTATCAACGTAGTCCATGCCATGCCTGTCGGCAAGGCGTGCCGCAAACTGGTCCGTCTTTTTGCTGGCACCTCTCGGTACTTCGGTCTTCAGGTGCTGATTGAGATTGTCCATCTGCTCAAGGTACTTGCTCCGGGCCAGAATGCTGGCACAGGCGACAGCGATGGATTTCGACTCCGCCTTCGTTTCCTGGTGGATCAGATCCAGCCGAAAGGGTTCCGGTACATATTTCTGGTAGGCGTTCTCTGTTGTGAACTGGTCGATGACAATGGCTTCGACAGCTTTCTGGTCATCGGCCTCAAGCTTTTCATAGACATTTCTGATGCAGTGGTCATGCAGCACCGCCTTGAGCTTGACGATGTTCCAGCCTTCATCGATCTTCCTATTGTAGGAAGGATTGTCCAGTACGACGAGGGAGTAGGGCACAATATGGATGATGTCCCGAGCCAGACGATCGACGGTGCCGTTCGAGAGGTTCTTCGAATCCTTTACGCCGAGTTCACGCAGCAGGGCCACTTTGTCTTTCGGTACGTGGGCAGCGCATACTGTCATCGGGCCGAAATAGTCGCCGACGCCGGCTTCGTCGCTGCCGATTGTATTCAACATATCATAATTCATAATTACTCGTTCCTTTGTGTTTTTTCGTATGCATATACTTGTGTAACCAGTAGTGGATAAGTATAATAAATTAATGATAACATATAAGAGCTGAAACTTTGGATAGGGAGGCAATGTCAGATGGCACAATATAAAAACCGCATTGCTGTCGTAATAAATGACCAGCAGTACACGCTGGTTGGAGAAGACAACCCTGAGCATATACGGTATGTTGCAGGACTTGTAGATAATAAGATCAGGGAAATAGGTATGAAGAATGCAGGGCTTGATACCACAAGGAAAGCAGTGCTTACAGCAGTGAACGTCATGGATGAATACGTAAAGCTGGCTGAGAAGCACGAAGCGCTGCTGGAAGAAATGGACCAGCAGGGAAACTGATATCATGACACTGCTGATATTGATCCTGCTCATCATAGGAATGGTCATCGGATACCGTCGGGGCATCATACTGCAGCTCCTTCATCTGATCGGTACGATTTCGGCCATCATCATCTCTGCCTTGAACTACGAAAGACTTGCCTCCCGTTTCGATATGATCATGCCTTACCCATCGACGGCGCAGACGGTTTCAAATCCGCTCCTGCCGGAAATAGACAACGCGGAACTCGGCTTCTACAAGATGGTGGCATTCTTCATGATCTTCGTTGTTGCCAAGATTGTCATCCAGCTGATTGTCAGTGCTTTCGACTATCTTCAGCAAGTCGATGCATTCGGACGTACAGGCGACATACTTGGAACGGCACTTGGTCTGATAGAGATGATCTATATACTGGTCGTCATTCTCTTCATGGCAACCGTACTGCCGCTCGAGAACGTGCAGACAACTCTCGAAAATTCAGGACTTGCACGCTTCCTGATGGACAATACTTTCATCATTTCCGATAAATTCATAGAATGGTTAAAAACGGGGTCATAGAGATATGGCTCTTTTTTTGGAGGTCAATATGACAAAAAAAGATATCATCAATCTGCTCGAGACAATCGCAACATATATGGAGCTTTCGCTTGAAAATCCATTCAAGGTATCTGCCTACCGCAAGGCCGCCGGCGCCATCGAACGCGACCCGAGATCGCTGTCTGAAATCGACGATTTCTCGGAAATCAAGGGAATCGGCAAGGGCGTCAATGATGTGATCAGCGAGTATGTGGAGAACGGCCGATCATCGGTGCTCGACGAACTGAAGGAATCTGTACCTGTATCGCTCATCCAGATGCTCAAGCTGCCGACACTCGGCCCGAAAAAGATTGCGAAGCTGCATAAGGAACTCGGTGTCGTCACGCTGGAGGGACTGAAGGCGGAATGTGAGGCCGGAAGGGTGAGCGAACTGAGCGGATTCGGCAAGAAGACCGAGGAAAATATCGCCAAGGCGATCGATGAGCTTCTCACCCGTCCAGAAAAGTACCCGATCGAGAAGATCCAAAGCTTCAGAAGCATCATCGAAGCGGCACTGGACGAGATCAGTAGCGTCGACAGATACAATATCGCCGGCAGCGCAAGGCGCTACAAGGAGATGAGCAAGGATCTCGACTTCATCGTACAGACCGATGATGCAGCCGACGTGGCAGAAACCTTCATCAATCTGCCGTTTGTCCAGGATGTCATGGCGAAGGGTGAGCGCAAGCTGTCCGTCGTCGTCGAACATGATCTGGATCAGATCGGTGTCGACATGCGCTTTGTCACACCTGAAGCGTATCACACGACACTGCATCACTTCACCGGTTCGAAGGAACATAACGTAAAGATGCGCCAGATTGCCAAATCAAGAGGTGAAAAGATCAGTGAGTATGGTGTGAAAAAAGGGGATGATCTGCTGACATTCGAGTCGGAAGCGGACTTCTTCTCCCACTTCGACCTGCCCTATATTGCACCTGCCATGCGGGAGACCGGGGAAGAGACGGATATCGATGTTTCCGATATCATCACACTGGATGACATAAGGGGCGATCTGCACATGCACACGGTATACAGTGATGGTGCGTATTCAGTGCGCGAAATGATCGAAGCCTGCGTTGCCAAAGGGTATGAATACATGGTCATTACAGACCACTCGAAAAGTCTGCGTGTAGCCAATGGTCTTGATGAGGACCGCCTCTGGCAGCAGATTGAAGAGATCAGGAAACTGAGACCGGAATATCCTGAAATAGACATATATTCAGGGACGGAAATGGATATTCTGAAGGATGGCACACTGGACTTTTCCGATGATATGCTGAAGGAACTGGACTACGTCATCGCTGCCATCCATTCGAGTTTCCAGCAGACGGAGGATGAGATCATGCACCGCCTCGAATCGGCATGCAACAACCCATATGTCCGCCACATCGCCCATCCGACAGGCAGATTGATTGGTGGTAGAGCGGGTTATGCGGTAGACTTCGAAAAGCTGATCCAGATGGCAAAAGACACGAATACAGTCATGGAAGTGAACGCCAATCCAAGGCGTCTCGACCTGTCTTCATCCGTCATCAGGAATTCAGGGCTGATGCTGACAGTCAATACGGACGCCCACCATACACGGCATCTTGAATTCATGGAGTATGGTACAGCAACATTGCAGAAGGGTCTGATCGAGAAGAATCAAGTGATCAATACATTCTCAAGGGAAGATTTCAGAGAGTGGGTCAATAAAGGGAAATAGAGGGTTGAAAATGAATCAGAGAACAATCAATACATTGGAGTTCGATAAGATACTCGCCCAGCTGTCAGCTTTTGCTGAAAGCGGAAAGACGAGAAAGATGATCGACCACGACATCGTGTCGACGGATCTGGATGAAATACTGCAGATGATCAACGAAGTGGATGATGCGTCCACCATGCTCAGATACAAGGCGGTCGAGCTCGGCGGAATCACCGATATCAAGCAGCATGTCAGACGTGCAGAAATCGGCAGCATGCTCGGAGTACAGGAACTGAATGAAATCAGATCCATGCTGAACCGCAAGCACATGCTCGGTGGTGTCTTCAATGACTTTGAGGACGATGAGGTCGCACTTGACTATCTGCCGATCTACATCAACGGCCTGCCGGACATTCATTTTCTGTACAGAAGAATTACGGAAACGGTGGACGATAGCCAGGTGCTCGACCATGCATCGGAAGATCTGCTCAGAATCAGAAGAAAGATCCGTTCGGAAGAAGGGAAAATACGGGATCGGCTGAATGACATCATTCGCGGATCCAATCAGAAGAAGCTGTCCGACAGCATCATCACGATGCGCAACAACCGGTATGTCGTCCCTGTCAAAGTGGAGCATCAGGGTGAATTCAGCGGCATTGTCCATGATATATCATCGAGTGGACAGACCGTCTACATGGAACCGATGGCAGTCGTCCAGATGACCAACCAGAT
Organism: Salinicoccus sp. ID82-1; assembly: GCF_021991715.1. NCBI lineage: Bacteria > Bacillati > Bacillota > Bacilli > Caryophanales > Staphylococcaceae > Salinicoccus > Salinicoccus sp. ID82-1. Next base: position 829,637 of record NZ_JAGFLY010000001.1, on the reverse strand, counting down.
CCAGAGACTGCGCGATGAGGAGCAGACTGAAGTGGAGCGCATCCTCTACCAGCTTTCGGCTGAGGTGGCGGAAGTCGGCTCCGAGCTGTCGATGACGGATGATGCACTGCATCATATGGATATGGTCTTCTCGAAGGCGAAGTACGGTGCTAGAATCAGAGGCTCAAAACCAGAAGTGGCAAGGACGGGCGGCATCCACCTCCCGGCTGCTTTCCACCCGCTTATCCCAGAGGATGAAGTGGTGAAAAACGATATCATGATGGATGCGGAGACGAGAGCTGTCATCATCACCGGACCGAATACAGGCGGTAAGACGGTCACCATCAAGACGATCGGCCTCAGTGTACTGATGGCCCAGTCGGGCATTCCGGTTCCGGCACGTGACGGCAGCCGGCTCCGTCTTTTCGAGAAGGTCTACAGCGATATTGGGGACGAGCAGTCGATCGAACAGTCGCTGTCCACCTTCTCAAGCCATATGACAAACATTACAGGCATTCTCGACGAAGCGGATGAAAACAGCCTTGTGCTGCTTGATGAGCTCGGTGCCGGGACAGACCCGGAAGAGGGTGCTGCACTTGCCATCAGTATTCTTGAATACTTGCTTGCGAAGCGTTCAACAATCGTTGCGACGACGCACTACCCACAGTTGAAGTCATTCAGCTATACGAGAGAAGATACTTTGAATGCGAGTGTCGAATTCGATGTGGAGACCCTGTCTCCGACATACCGTCTGCTCATGGGCATACCCGGCAAGTCGAATGCGTTTGAGATCTCCAATAAGCTTGGACTGAATGGAGATGTCATCGAACGCGCACGCAACCTCTCCGGCAGAGATAATGAAGATGTCAATGAAATGATCACTGCACTCGAGCGGCATACAAGAAAAGCGCAGGACAATGAACAAGAAACACAAAGGCTTCTGAAGGATGCTGAGAAACTTCATTCGAGTCTCGATACTCAGGTGGCAGACTACGAAGCATACAAAGAAAAGCTCCGCAAGGAAGCGCGTGTAGATGCCAACCGCATCATCAAGGAAGCGGAAACGCGTGCCGATGAAGTCATCCGCACACTTGAGGATATGAAGAAACTCGGTGCCGACATCCAGGAACATGAGCTCATCAATCAGAAGAAGGCACTGACCGACAGCTACTACCAGGAAGACATCCGGAAGAAGGAGCGCGCCACCAAGAAAGAGAAGATCTCTGCGGGAGATGAAGTGGACGTCCTGTCATATGGACAGAAGGGTGAAGTGCTCGAAGTGAAGGATGATTCAGTCACCGTCCAGATGGGTATCATAAAAATGAAGGTCGGCATGGACGAAGTGAAGAAGCGCAAGAAGGAGCAGCCGAAACGTACCGTATCGAGAAGGATCAACAAGACATCCGTCAAAAGGGAGCTCGATCTCAGGGGAGAACGCTATGAAGAGGCGCTCCGCAAGCTCGACCAGTACCTCGACCAGGTGATGCTCTCGAACTACAACGAAGTGGAGATCATCCATGGCAAGGGGACGGGCGCGCTGCAGAAGGGTGTGCAGCAGTTCCTGAGGACACACCCTAAAGTGAAATCATTCAGAGGCGGCATGCCGAGCGAAGGCGGCTTCGGTGTCACCGTAGTCGAAATGAAGTAGGTGGTCTGATGGATAATTTTGATATGTACAAGCTTGCGAAAGTACTGATTGCGGTGGGTACCGCCATGTTTCTCGGCGGCATCATCTACCTGATGTTTTTTGCATAGGCAGTAAGATTGAGGATTTATACGCTTGCATGATATAATTGATGCATAATCAACACAATGGAGGTAATTTCAAATGGCAATAATAGAAGTGAATGATCAGAATTTCAAACAAGAAGTTGGAAGCGGACTTAAACTGGTGGACTTCTGGGCACCATGGTGCGGACCTTGTAAAATGATTGCTCCTGTACTTGAGGAAGTTGCACAGGATATGGACGGTAAAGCGGACATCGCCAAACTGAATGTTGATGATAACCAGGCAACTGCCAGCGAATACGAAGTAATGAGCATTCCAACACTCATCCTCTTCAAAGACGGCGAGCCTGTTGATAAAGTTGTCGGCTTCCAGCCGAAGGAACAGCTTGTTTCACTTATTGAAAAGCACGCATAATTAAAAGACAGCCGCCTTCGGGCGGCTTTTTTATAATATAAATGTAGAGGGATCGCTATGGAAGAACTTAAACTTAAACTGTCGGTACTGCCGACTGAACCCGGATGCTATCTGATGAAGGACCGGCATGGTATCGTCATCTATGTCGGCAAGGCCAAAAACCTGAGGAATCGGGTCAGATCCTATTTTACCGGTGCGCACGATGAGAAGACGATGCGGCTGGTCAAGGAAATTGTCGATTTCGACTTCATAGTGACCAATTCCGAAGTCGAGTCGCTGCTCCTCGAGCTGAATCTGATCAAGAAGCACTATCCGAGATACAACATCCTGCTCAAGGACGATAAGAGCTATCCTTTCATAAAGATCACAAAGGAAAGGCACCCGAAACTGATCGTCACAAGGACTGTCAAACCATCAACAGGTACATATTTCGGACCGTATCCGAATGCGTACAGTGCGCATGAGACGAAGAAGCTGCTCGACCGCATCTATCCGCTCCGCAAATGCAATACGATGCCGGATAAACTGTGTCTGTACTATCATATCGGCCAGTGTCTTGGCCCCTGTGTCTATGACGTCGAGGCCGAACAGTACAGGGAGATGATCGATGGCATCACCCGTTTCCTGAATGGCGAAACGAAGCAGATCGTCGATGAGCTCAAGGACAAGATGGCCGTGGCATCTGAAAACCTGGAGTTTGAAAAGGCCAAGGAATACAGGGATCTTCTCGGGCATATCGAGGCGACGATGAACAAGCAGAAGATGATGACGAAGGATGTCACCGCAAGGGACTGCTTCGGTTTCAGTGTGTCGAAAGGGTGGATGGCTGTATCCGTATTGCTGATCAGGAACGGCAACCTGATCGAAAAGAAGGCGGACATGTTTCCGATCAACGACGATGTGCAGGAGGAATTCTTCAGATATATCGCCCAGTTCTACGATCTGAAATCCAACCTGTTGCCAAAAGAAGTGCATATCGCCAATGGTCTCAATCAGGAAATCATCGACGAGTACCTGCCGGTCAATGTGCTCCAGCCGAAAAGGGGGCAGAAGCGGGAGATGGTCGATCTGGCAACTAAAAATGCCGAAATCGCCCTTGAGAACAAATTTGAAATGATCGAAAAGGATGAGGCGCGCACCGTCGGTGCCATCGAGCGCCTCGGTGAAGCACTCAACATCGAGACACCGGTCCGCATAGAGGCATTCGACAACTCGAACATCCAGGGGGTCGACCCGGTCAGCGTCATGGTATCTTTCGTCGACGGGAAGCCGAGCAAGAAGGACTACCGCAAGTACAAGATCCGGACGGTCACCCAGCCGGATGACTATGCTTCGATGGCGGAAGCGGTCAGACGCAGATATACACGTGTGCGGAAAGAGGGGCTGCCTCTGCCCGATATGATCATTGTGGATGGTGGAGTCGGCCATATGAATACGGTCAAGTCCGTCCTGCTGGACGAACTGTCACTGGATATACCCGTTGCAGGACTTGCGAAGAACGACAAGCACAAGACTGCTGAACTGCTGTACGGGGACCAGGCAGCGATCGTCCCTTTGAAGAAGAATTCCCAGGAATTCTATCTGCTCCAGCGGATACAGGATGAAGTCCACAGGTTTGCCATCAGCTTCCATAGGAACACCCGCCGCAAGACATCCGTCACATCGAGGTTGGATAATATCGAAGGAGTGGGGCCAAAGCGCAAACAGAAGCTGCTGACCCATTTCGGATCGATAAAAAGAATGAGCGAAAAGCAGGTTGAGGACTTTACGGAAATCGGCATCCCGGCTCCAATCGCGAAACGGATACTGGAAGCGCTTAACGCCTGATATCACGCGCTTGAATTTTCTCAATATTTTTTAGCATAACCTACCGGGTCGCCTTGATTTATGTATACCTTGGGAGTAAAATGGTTCTTGTGTAAACTTATTTCATTGGAGAGTTAGGGGGGAATTCGAGTGTCGAAAAAAGATTCAAGCTTTGCAATCAGACGTCTTCATTCTTTACTTGGAGTCATACCACTAGGGGTTTTTCTTATTCAGCACCTGCTGGTCAACCACACTGCAACCCGCAGTGAAGAGGCGTTCAACTTTGCCGCCGGAATCATGGGCAGCCTGCCTTTTGTACTATTTCTGGAGATATTTGTAATCTATATCCCGATTCTATTTCATGGTATATACGGCATCTATATTGCTTTCACTGCGAGATATAATGTGGGTACATACAGTACATTCAGAAACTGGATGTTTCTTTTGCAGAGAGTCAGCGGTGTAATTGCTTTCATATTCATCGCCATCCACGTCTACCAGACGCGGGTACAGGTGTTCTTTGGAACAGAAGTGGATTTTGACATGGTCCATCAGATTGTTTCAAACCCGGCATGGCTGGTATTCTACATCATCGGCATCATCGCGACGGTATACCACTTCGCGAATGGCCTATGGTCATTCATGGTGACATGGGGCTTTACTCAGTCCGACAGATCACAGCGCATAATGAGCTATGTATCCGGCGTCATCTTCGTCGTAGTGAGCTTCATCGGTATACAGGCAATTTTGGCATTTATCTAATAAGGAGTGGACAGAATGGCTAATGATAAAATCATCGTTGTCGGTGGCGGACTCGCCGGACTGATGGCAACGATAAAAGCAGCTGAGGCAGGTGCTGAGGTGGACCTGTTCTCGATTGTGCCGGTAAAACGGTCCCACTCCGTATGTGCGCAAGGTGGAATAAATGGAGCAGTCAACACTAAAGGTGAGGGCGATTCTCCAGCAATCCACTTTGATGACACGGTATACGGTGGGGACTTTCTGGCCAACCAGCCGCCGGTCAAGGCAATGACCGAAGCGGCACCACAGATCATCCACCTGCTCGACCGCATGGGCGTCATGTTCAACCGGACAGCTGAAGGTCTACTCGACTTCAGACGCTTCGGTGGCACGCTGCACCATAGAACGGCATTCGCCGGTGCAACGACAGGACAGCAGCTTCTGTATGCATTGGATGAGCAGGTCAGAAGCTATGAAGTGGATGGTCTAGTAAGAAAGTTCGAAGGATGGGAATTCCTCGGTGCAGTACTCGATGACGAGGGCCGTGCACGCGGAATTACAGCTCAGGAGATTACAAGTGCCGACATCCAGACGTTCAAATCGGATGCAGTCATCATGGCAACAGGCGGTCCTGGCATCATCTTCGGGAAATCCACCAATTCCATGATCAATACAGGATCTGCAGCATCTGTTGTATACCAGCAGGGCGCAATCTACGCAAATGGAGAGTTCATCCAGATCCACCCGACAGCGATACCGGGGGACGACAAGCTCAGACTGATGAGTGAATCGGCGCGTGGAGAAGGCGGACGTATCTGGACATATAAAGACGGCAAGCCATGGTACTTCCTCGAAGAGAAATATCCGGACTACGGAAACCTCGTACCACGTGATATCGCCACACGTGAAATCTTCGACGTGTGCGTCAACCAGAAGCTCGGTATCAATGGAGAGAACATGGTGTACCTCGACCTTTCCCATAAGGATCCGCATGAGCTTGACGTTAAACTCGGCGGCATCATCGAAATCTATGAGAAGTTCACTGGTGACGATCCACGCAAAGTGCCGATGAAGATTTTCCCGGCAGTCCACTATTCAATGGGTGGCCTGTATGTGGATTATGATCAGATGACGAATATTCCCGGGTTGTTTGCTGCAGGGGAGTGCGACTATTCCCAGCACGGCGGCAACAGGCTCGGAGCGAATTCCCTGCTGTCTGCAATATACGGCGGCATGGTCGCTGGACCGAATGCAATCCAGTATGTCAAAGGTCTTGATTCCACTTATGAGGATCTGGACGATTCCGTCTACGACAGGCATGTAAAGGCCGAGCAGGAGAAGTTTGATGGTATAATGAACATGGATGGAGATGAGAACGCTTACGTCATCCACAAGGAGCTTGGTGAACTGATGACGGACAATGTTACAGTAGTCCGCCACAATGACAAGCTGCTCGAAACAGACAAGCGCATTGTCGAACTCATGGACCGCTACAAGCGGATAAACATCAATGATACTAAAAAGTGGAGCAACCAGGCTGCATTCTTTACACGCCAGCTATGGAACATGCTTGTGCTTGCGCGCGTCATCACGATCGGTGCCTACAACAGGAACGAATCGCGTGGTGCACACTTCAAGCCAGACTTTCCTGAACGGAATGATGAAGAATGGCTCAAGACGACAAAAGCATATTTTGAAGGTCCACTCGAAGCACCGCGTTTCGAATACGAAGATGTCGATATAAGCCTCATCCCGCCTCGTAAAAGAGATTACTCGAAAAAGGCTGAAGGGAGTGCTAAGAAATAGATGAGTGAGAAAATGATAAAGTTCAACATAAAGCGTCAGGAAAATACAGATGCAAAGCCGTACTGGGAAGAATTCGAAGTCCCTTACCGTGAGAATATGAATGTCATCAGTGCATTGATGGAGATCCAGAGGAACCCTGTCAACACAAAAGGTGAGAAGACGACACCTGTAACCTGGGACATGAACTGTCTCGAGGAGGTCTGTGGTGCCTGTTCCATGGTCATCAACGGCAGTGCACGCCAGTCGTGTACTGCACTGATCGACCAGCTTGACCAGCCGGTGAAGCTCGAACCGATGTCCACTTTCCCGATTGTGAAAGACCTTCAGGTCGACCGTTCATTCATGTTCGACAGCCTGAAGCGTGTGAAGGCATGGGTGCCGATCGATGGTACGTATGACCTGGGTCCTGGACCGCGCATGCCTGAGAAGAAGCGCCAGACAGCATACGAACTGTCAAAATGCATGACGTGCGGTGTATGCCTTGAAGTGTGTCCGAACGTCAACGACAGTTCCAAGTTCATGGGTGCAGCACCGATCAGTCAGGTCAGACTGTTCAACCTGCATCCGACAGGCAGCATGAACAAGAATGAAAGACTGGATGCATTGATGGGCGAAGGTGGTGTCGCCGAATGCGGTATGGCTCAGAACTGTGTCAAAGCGTGCCCGAAAGGCATCCCTTTGACAACTTCCATTGCTGCAATGCAGAGGGAAACAAGTTTCCATATGTTCAAGTCCTTCTTCGGAAGCGACCACGAAGTGGAATAGACTGTAATGGGAAGAGCGCTGCTCTTCCTATTTTTTTGTTTTCAATTAAGTTATAATAGAGGAAATAATCGAGAAGGACTGGGGTCAATGAGCGATAGAGAATCCATCATATCCATAGAAAAATCAATACGGTACATATCGGCACATGTAAAAAGTCATGGCCGGGAGATCCTTAAGAAATACGAACTGTCCCCTTTGCAGTTCGTGGCCCTGCAGTGGGTGGATGACAAGGTCGGCATTACAATCGGCGAGCTGTCGAACAGGCTCGATCTGGCGCACTCCACGACGACGGATATTGTCGATAAGCTGGAGAACGGCGGTTTTGTAGAAAGACAGAAGTACGAGAAGGACAAGCGTATCGTGCTTGTACTGATGAAGGACAAGGGGCTTCAGATCATCAAGGAAGTCATCGCAAAGCGTGTTTCATACATATCTGAAATAACGGACCATCTGTCCCCAAAAGAGCGTGACATGCTGCCCGGCATTCTGGAATCGATACTGCATGAAAGTGAAAAAAGAAGCGATGAATAGGCCGATCGGTGTCATGGATTCAGGCGTCGGTGGACTGACGGTTGCCAAGGAGATCATGCGGCAGTTGCCGGATGAATCGATCGTCTATTTCGGAGATCTCGACCGGTGTCCCTACGGCAGCCGCTCCATGGAGGAAGTCACACGCTTTACGCTGCAGGTTGCCGACCATCTTGTCAGCCGGGGCATCAAGATGCTGGTGGTCGCCTGCAATACGGCAACAGCAGCCGCACTGCATATTCTTGAGAAGAGATATGATATACCCGTCATCGGTGTCATCAATCCTGGCGCACGTAGTGCCATACAGAGCAGTTCGAACCAGGATGTCATCGTGCTGGCTACTGAAGGTACGGTCGCTTCCAATGCCTATCCGAAAGCGATCCATCAGATCAACCACCGGTTCAAAATACAGAGTACCGCATGTCCCAAGTTCGTTCCGCTTGTAGAAGAGCTGAGATACAAGGACAAGGTGGTGGTACGTGTTGTACTGCACCAGACGCTGAAGCATCTTGCAGATACGAAGGCCGATACAGTCATCCTCGGATGTACTCACTATCCGCTGCTGGCTGATGAGATCAGAGACTATTTCTATGGCAGGAAAAAAGTGATCGACTCCGGATATGAGACTGCACGTGAGGTCAGTGCGATGCTGACAATGCTCAGGCAGCATGCATCTCCCCAGTCGAAACCAGAGCATCTGATGATAGTGAATGGAGAAACCAGCCGGTTCGAATATATACTGAAAGACTGGATGCCTTTCATCGAATACAGTCTGGAGCAAGTTGAACTGAAGGAGGAACAGTATGGTGAAAATCGTAGTCGCCAGCGGTAATAGAGGAAAGATCAATGATTTCAAAGCAATCTTCCCGAATCATGATATTATCGGCATCAAGGAGATTCTGCCTGACTTTTCAGTCGAAGAGACGGAAGACATGTTTGCCGGCAATGCGAGGCTGAAAGCCGAAGCCGCTGCCGAAGCACTCGATATGCCGGTTGTGAGCGATGATTCCGGTCTATCCGTCGATGCACTGGATGGTGCGCCCGGCGTCTACTCTGCCCGATATGCAGGAGCGGATGCGACAGATGAAGATAATAACAGAAAACTGCTCTCTGCACTTGAGGGAGTGAGTGACCGCCGTGCCCATTTTACAAGTGCCATCGCACTCGCCATCCCGGGTATGGAGACAAGAACATATATCGGTGAACTGCATGGCGAAGTACTCGAGTCACCCGAGGGCGAACATGGTTTTGGCTACGATCCTCTATTCAGAACAGAAGATGGCAAGCTGCTCGGCATGATTAGTACCGAAGAAAAAGGGGAAATAAGTCATAGAAGAAATGCACTCGATCGTCTGATGGAGGATAAGGAAGTCTTTAACGTACTCATACGATATAATGAGGGGTGACAGAAATGAAGATACTGATTGTGAGCGACAACCACGGCGAACATGGCATAGGCTATGAAGCGTTCGGCAGGAATGCCGGGGATCTGAACATCCACCTCGGTGATAGTGAGCTCAGCTATGACGACACTGAAATGGCACATTTCGAACGTGTGACAGGCAACGTCGACAATGACAGCCGCTATCCGGTTGAAGGCTATAGTGAGGAAGCACAGGCTTTCTATACACATGGCCATTACTATGACATCAAGAACAACCGTGAAGTACTTGCCGACCGTGCCCGCGAGTACAATGCCAAGTATGCATTCTATGGCCATTCCCATGTGGCCAAGGCCGAGAAGGTCGGGGACATCTACTGCATCAACCCAGGCAGCATCTCCAACTCCAAAGGTGAACTGGTGGAGTCCTATGCAGTGCTCGACACTTCAAGCAATGTTGTCACTTTCCTCGGTCGGGATCATAAAGTACTGCGGGAAGTCGATTTGGATACACTGTAGACCAGGGTGCACCTGGTCTATTTTATTAGAAAAGTCAGCAGCATGACGGCTGTAAGGCACAGGATGGTCCACGCCATCATGCCGCGCCCATCCCGGGATCGCATGACAGCCGCAGTCGAGCCGATCAGCAGGATGGATGCAACGATGAATATGGCAGGCCGCATTTCGAATGTCGTGTACCGGATGCTCAGGTAGAGTATGGAGAGAATGGTGAAATAGGTCGCCAAATAAACTTTGACAGGGCTTTTCATATGTATGCTGCTCCTTTCGTGCAGGCCATAATCCAGGAGGATCAATTATGAATATACTTTATTTCGATGACGATTGCATCATCTGCAACCGATTCGCAAAAATCATCACCCGGCTCGACCGTAAGGGCATACTGCGTTTCGCATCCATAAAATCACTCGACGGCATCATCCCTGCGCATATCGATTCTGTCGTCTACTACTCGGATGATATGTATCTGCATTCCGATGCCATCATCGAAGTTCTGGCAGATACCACAAGAGTCAGAGCCATTCGGGGGCTGAAGGTCATTCCGGTATGCTGGCGCAACGCACTGTACCGTTTCGTTGCCAGAAATCGATATCGCCTGAACGAAAAGATGTCGTGCACCATCGACAATGAAGTCAGAAAGAAAATCATCAGTTCCAACAGCCCATCATGAGTATTCGAGTTCAACAACAATCATATAAAAGGAAAGTGTTATGGTGATCATTAAAGTCGATGCAGAAATTGAACTGAAAGCAATACAGCAGAAAGATTATGAAATCGTCTATGATGCAGTGGATCAGAACCGCAGTCATCTCAGAAAATGGCTGCCATGGGTCGACTACATGAAAAGCGCTGAGGATTACATTGAAATCATCAAGGCTTGGCAGGAGATCATCGATAATGGGACAGGCCTGCAGCTCGGCATATTCCATAAAGGCGAATTCGTCGGCATGTGCGGTTACAATGAAATTGTTTCACTGAGCAGCCGGGGTCAGATCGGATACTGGCTCACCAAGAGTGCCCAGGGGAAGGGCATTGCCAGTCGTTCAATCAGCCATCTCGTGTCCTATGGTTTCGATACCCTGAAACTCAATCGCATTGAAATCATATGCGGCGTATACAACTATAGAAGCCGTGCACTGCCCGAGAAATTGGGGTTCGTGGAAGAAGGCATACTCGCCGATTACGAGTTCCTGTATGACCATTTCCACGACTGCATCATGTATCGTCAGCTCAAAAGGGAATATAAAGGATGAAGGTTTTAAAATCTTATACCTCCCAGGTGTAATAAAACATCATTAATTTTCAATAGACGTTTGACTTTTACCCTCAAAATTGATTATAATTGTATTTGTTCGATTGGTCCTGGTAGCTCAGCCGGATAGAGCAATAGCCTTCTAAGCTATCGGTCGGGGGTTCGAATCCCTCCCAGGACGTTTATAAAGAACCCCATATACGGGGTTCATTTTTTTATCATCATATCATGTCCCAGTAGCTCAGCAGGATAGAGCGACAGCCTCCTAAGCTGTAGGTCGGGGGTTCGACTCCCTCCTGGGACGTACTATTTCAAAAGTAATTCTTTATAAAACTCTGTAAACCGCATGGTTACAGGGTTTTTATTTTTTTCTTCGTTGTATAAGGGGGATTAAAGGTAATTAGTTTGGTCAATATTTGGACGATATATCACATACCCCCTAGGAGTATAAGTGTTTTATGATTATCTTCAACATAATGATCCTTTAATAAATGGCTGTAGACCTTCGTAGTGATACTAATATTCTTATGGCCGAGTCGCTGGCTGATATAATATATGGACACATCATTGGCCAGGAGGTAACTGCAGTGTGTATGTCTGAGCGAATGAAGGGTTTTATCCTCAGAAATGTTTAAGTGTCTCAGAGCGTGCTTAAATGTCTTCTCAACGGCTCTGTGAGAAAGATTAAATATATAATCATGTAGATTGATGGTGTGTTGTGAAAGCACCAGCTTAATGTGAGCCATATCCTTTTCAGCAATATCTACATTGCGATCGGATGTCTCTGTCTTAGTGCCTGGTAAATGAATTTGGTTCTTATTGAGATCTTTGTACTTTAACTGGTTGACCTCCCCGAACCTTGCACCAGTGCAGATGAGTATGAAAATGAAAAGAGCACTTTTACTGGAGTAATTTTTAATATGGTGTTTCAGTGCTTTATATTCGTCTACCTCCATGTACTTTTCATCTTCTGGGCGTGGAGGGACCTTCCCGTAGATATCTGCATCCCAGGTCGGGTTTTGATAAATTAGGCCGTCTTTGACTGCATGCTCCAAGCATTTGTTTACGGCATTATGGACTTTCCTTACAGTCTCTCTCGTATGTCTCTGAGCATACTTATTGATGAATTCCTGATATTCTATTCCATTGAGATCTTTCAGGCGCTTTGTAGGTCCGAAATGATCTTCCATGAGGTTTAGAACATTCTTATAGTTATTCCACGTTTTCTGGACCACTCGGCCTTCCTTCTTGGCAATCATCCACCGTTCATAATAATCAACCAGCAGCACATTTGAGGTTGCATCAACGCCTCTGGAGGCTTCATTAACGATCCGCCTGATTTGTGCTTCGGCATCGACTTTCCTACTGAATCCTTGTCTCCTATACCGTTTTCCGTTGTATCTGAAATCATATCCATACTTCCCATTGATTTTTATAGCTTTCATTAATGATCACTCCTAATTAAACGTTGTTATGCGTGTTTGCTCAATCAGCATTTCTATACGCTGCAACGCCATCTCAAACGGCATGCCGAAGTAATTGGCAACCTGTTGGGCATCATACAGTTCATGCTTCATAATGAGCTTCTCAGGCATCATGAGGAGTAGGGCGAACTTCTCGGCTTCAGCTTCCTGCATTGCGTTAAAATCATCTGGCATTATTCTCTGGTCTGTACAGTGCAGCAACATGTGTCCCAACTCATGGCAGAATGATTTGTACATCTCGAATCTTTTGTCGAACCGTAAACCAATGATGTCTATGCCTTTCTTGTGTACATAGAAATCTCGTTTATGGTTATACATTATGTGGACATCAAACATATAAGCCAGGTGCTCGATGGATAGATCCAGGCGATCTACCACACATATGTCCACAATCTCGTTGACTTTCTCTTCGATTCTCATCAAAATCCCCCTTGAATTAGAACGTGTGTTCGGTTTTAAGTTTAAAAAAGTACTGACCACCAAAAGTGCCAGTGGTCAGCTGGTTGTACTTAAGTCTCTTACAGATTGTTTAAGTTTGTAGATAAAATCATTCGGCAAGCCACTTACTTCTAAAAAAATATCAGAAAAGTGGTTTCCCCTGGATTGTGTGAAGAATTTATATAGTGACTCAACTTCTGCTATAAACTTTCCTCTTAAATAAGAATCATTTATAAGTAGAATGATTGATAGTAGAAGTTGGTAAATTCTTCTTTCATATTTATATATCTTATTTATAGGTATCACAGTTTTTGAAAATAAATTTGTATAATTCTTTGGTTGTACTTTTGTTACGGTTTTGTAGTTTAACAATCTACCACCATGTGCAATTGTATTCCTGAATTCATGTATAAAGTCCATATGCTCTTTAAAACACTGCAATTTATCATTTTCAGATACACTTTTTAAAAAAGGTACCATCTCATTAACAATGTAATTTTTATGATCGTTCTTTAATTCTTTATATATATTTTTAGTATCTCCCAAAGGTATGTGTTTCAGAAATACCCATGGGGGGATATCACTGTATTTATCAAGATAATGCTTTGCAGGGTCTCTAGTAAAATCAATATGATCTTTTTCTTCTATTTTACTAAACACTCGCTCTGAAGAAATCTTAGTTTCATAGTTGTCGGGATTGGTATAGTCAGCTTTGTTGACACCGAATTCTTGACCCATTAAGTAAGAGAGGTGGGATTTAAAAGTATTTTCGATCTGAATAAGATATTTAAAGATTAAACTTTGCAAATCGTTGTCTATTTCACGGATGGCTAACAAATCATCGATAGTAAGTTCTTGGTTTTCTTGAACTTGCTTTACATCGCTTTTGTAGTTATTTACTAAATCAAAATAGCCATATATTTTGAAAGAGTGTATAGCAAAATCATCGTTGATAATTTTAATTTTATTATCATCATTTAGCTTATCTTTTAACTGCTCATAAGTATAAAAAATCATTTTTCTTCATCCCTTCCCATCAAAGAGAAAACCCCCCGTTTACATTAATGTAAACGAGGGGCGGCTACGTAGTAGCTCACTAATTCTCTAGCCAACTATGAGTGAGGGCTCTTCCTTTACATTAATTATAACATATTTTGTTTAATATTCAAGAGTAGCTGATTTCGATAGGATCTCCTACCTGGATAGGTTCATCAGTCACTTCTCTAGTAAGAAATTTTGAATCTATCCTAAGGGCTTGACTTTGATAAAAAGAACCTGAGCCCAGTCCGATACCGAAGTTCATTTGCTTTTTTGAAGTGCAGTAAGAAAACTTATTATCTATTTTACTTAATGTAAGTTCTGCTTTAATGTGATAAATTTTCCCCAAATTTTCTTCAGTAAAAGGGTCTTTTATCGGTAGACTGTGGTTGGATAATATTTTGATTCCTTGGCCAACTTCAGCTCCATCTCTTTTACCATAATTTATTATGATGGTTTGCTCATCAACTATAGCTGCAACACCAAACTTTTTCTCGCTCACTTTTAACAACTCCTATCTTTACTGATAATCTCAAAATCATTTAGTGCAGGATAAGAAGAACGATCACCTTTGTAACTTTATTAATTGTATATACTGGTCACCAGAAAACCGATGGTCAGTCGGTGATAACTACTCACTTGTTTCCAAATCGTTTCGCACTTGGAATTCCGCAAGATTAGCAAGAGCATCCATTAGGTAACCATCTCCGCCTTCTATTTCGCTTTCTATCTCGCTAATTAGAGAAGGGGGAGCATTTCCTGTATCAAACATTTCCATCCCTTTCTTAGCTGCCTCTTGTCTGTAATCCATCGCCAAACGCATATCACTTATAAACTCATTGATAGCATCTTTGTCTTCATCGTTGAGAAATTGAAGATCATAATCTATCATGCTAACTTTCAAAGAGCCATACTGATTTCGGAGTGTGTCTAGGTTTTCATAAGCGGTATAAGGATCGATAGTATCGGCATTTTCCATCGTCGAGCGCCATCCATCATCCCAAATCATATCGAAACGCTCGATATCGCCCGTAATGGTGTCGTTCAGTGCCGCAGTTTGCTCAGCGTAAACGACTTCCTCTTCGGCTTTTTTCTCAGCTTCTTTCTTTTGCTTCTCATCATATTCTGCTTGTCTGCGGGCTTTGGTTTCTTCGGCTTGTGCTTGTTCAGCTTCTTCAATGCTCTTTTCATCAATTTCTTCGGCGGCTTCTCCCACTGGTTCACCGTCAGAATACCTCACACAACCCGTCAGTAATAAAATTGATACAAGCCCACTGCTTATTATATACTTTTTCATTTTGTAGCCCCCGTTCAATACCATTTGTGTATGATAATGTATCAATAAAAGGGCATAGCCCTAGTTATTTCTTCTTCTTTCTCTCAATCAGAAAGTCCAGCTGGTCGTTAACCAAGTCCATGATCTCTTGTTGTTCTTCTGGAGATAGCTCATCAAAGCCTGCTTTATCTCGAAACATGAGAGCATCGGGTTCCTCGTTCTGCTTTTTGACTTTCCTACCGTTCAAATCATCCAAAGAAATTTCTAGAATATCTGCAATTTTAATCTGTGTATCGTTATCAGGTGTTCTATGAGAACTTTCATACCTGGATAACACTACGTTAGAAACGCCGATTTTTTCTGCCAGTTCTTTTTGAGAGTAACCACGCAATGTCCGGTAATGTTTGATGCGATTACCTATATTACTCATTCTCTTACCTCCTATTATGCTATATCTAAACTTTACCATATCGGTAATGCTAAATTAATTTCCTTTTCGGTAACTTTATTTTTTGACTTACCTTTTTGGTAATGATATTATGAAGTTACCAAATCGGAAAGTGAGGTGATTAAAAATGGCAGGAGAAAAAATTGATATCAAAAGAATTAAACAAGCACGATTAGACAAGGGGATGTCAGTATTACAGGTTTCTGAAGCATTGGGATATCACAGCTACGTTGCTTATTACAGAAAAGAAGAAGGCCAACGAAGGTTTAGTACAACCGATGTATTAAAAATTTCTCAAATACTCGATTTAGAGCTAGAAGAAATTTTTTTAGATGATAAGTTACCACAAAGGTAATTAAGGAGGGATAACATGGAAAAACTAATGGACGCAGCACTTAAAGCACTACTGGAAGAGATTAAAGAAGGTAAAGATCCGCAATTGGTTGAAGCAACTGCGAATCTAATTAAAGCCATTACGGATTACAAAATCAATTTTTAAAACAAGGAGCTGTATCACATGAAGAAACTATTATTAGGAGCAGCCCTCTCAATCGCAGTTGCAGCTGTTATCAGAGGACTGCGAGCGGAATAACTGAAGACCGTTCAATGGTCACGATAGACAGCCGAAAGATAAAAGGTTATACCTCTTCATCTGGTAGGTCATTTAACTGACTAACAGGCGTACCCATTTCCTCAATTCGCTCGATTACGTGGACGTATTCACTTAGATAATCACGAAAACGTGTGTCCATGTACGCATCATACTCATCATCATTTTCGAACTCACTAGGACTTTTAGTGTGTGGAAGCGTCTGGATATATGCTTGAGCAAATTTTTCGGCATTTATTCGGGCCATATTTATCACCTCCCTCCTAGGGAGAGTATACCAAAGAAAGAAGGAATAACATGGAAGAATTGCAAATATTCAGTTTTGAAGATAATGACGTACGAACAACTGTTATTAACGATCAGCCTTATTTTGTGGCATCCGATGTATGTGCTGTTCTGGAAATCAAGAATTCACGAGATGCAGTTAGTAGATTAGAAGACGATGAAAAAGCTACGTCGGTAGTACCGACACATTACGGAGACAAGTTGATGCATGTAATAAATGAGAGTGGTTTGTATGCATTAATATTTTCCAGTCGAAAAGAAGAAGCAAGAAAGTTTCGGAAGTGGGTCACATCAGAAGTTCTTCCCCAAATACGGCAAACAGGGAAGTACGAAGCGCCAAAGGATCCAATGGAGATTATGAGGCTTCAATTCGAGGCAATGGACCAGACGAATAAGAAAGTTGCAACTATTGAGAAAGACGTCACGTACCTCAAAGATGAAGTAAAGCTTGAAGCCGGTGAATATGGCTATATCAATCGTCATGTTGCCAAAACAGTGATGGAAACCATCAGAGCATTTGCTTATGCAAATACGAAAAGTGTTAAAGCGGCTTTATTTAAAGATATTAATCGAGGCATCAATGAAGTCGCTGGCGTTAAGACACGCACACAGCTCAGACAGAAACACTTCAACCTGGTTATCGATTTTATTAATGAGTGGGTACCCTCAACCGCAACACGTTTAAAGGTGCAGCAGCTGTCATTGGAATTTGCTGATGACCAAGTGGACGGCCAAGCAAATGTATAGAAGATGATGCCAATGAGCGACCAACTCACTGGCATCGATGAGATAGCGACCAACTATCTCAAATGAGTTATCAATTATGCGACTGATTAACTCTAACTCAATAGTAACCGCAAGGTATGACAACTATCAATAGAGAAAAATATACAGGAGGACAACATCATGCAACAGTCAATTGTCAACTATCGCAAACGCAGCGGAATCACACAGCAGGACATTGCAGACATCTTCTTCACCGACAAGTCCAACATCTGCAATATCGAGAAGGGGAGACGCAATGTCACTGTCTCAATGCTTGAAGCAGGCTTCGCCAATGCGCCCGACAGTCATCTGCTGAATGACCTGGCTTACGAACTAACACAAGGATACACATCACCCTCACCGTCGAACCGAGTGTACGACGATCACCGACTAGCTTTCAGTATGCGGGTAGTTCGAGAAATGAAGGATCTGAAATCGGTCATGGCCGAACACAATTTAGACAAGCATCCAGAATTCCTGACTCAAGAAGATAAGGAAGAAATCCATCACATTGTTGCAGAGGTCCAGGACGTCATTTTTGAAGCCACCGGTTTCCTGATGAAGCTGGTCAAAGACTATGACTTCATCACACCGCAGACTGTCAGAAAGAATCGGGATGTCCGACTGAAAATGGAAAGGAGAATCTAAAATGCCAATGTTCGTAGCTGAGAACGAAGAGCAGCTGCTGGAAGTATTCAGAAAGGTAGCGATGCAACTGCAACCAAAAGAAGAGAAGGACGAGCGTATGTATCTGTCGGTCAAAGACTTCGCCAAAGATACCGGCATCAGTGAGACGTTTCTTCGCACGCATATCCTATACGACGATCGATTTAAACAGTATGTATCTCAGATTGACCGCAAGATCTACATTAAGCGACATGAAGGGCGGAGGGCGCTCGAGAAAATCATGGACGACTATCGGAGGTGAGCGAATGAAGTGGATTGGAGTATTCCTGTTCGGTATCATCTGCAGCTTGTCGGTACTACAGATCATCAGTACAGAGCAGATCCTGATGCTGTCGTTTATCTTAATCGTCGTATTGACCATCGTCTCACCAGTCATCGCTGAATGGATCGCAAAGAAGAGGAGGACCAGTTAGATGGCGCAACTGATTATCTGCTGTTTTGTCGTCACATGGATACTCGGATCACTCGCAGTCCTTGTTGTTATCGATGAAGTGGATAAAAAGATCATCAAATATACAGGTAGGAAGTGATTATATGCATGCAAACCCAATACTGCCAGTACCGCAGCTAAAGTCAATCGAAGTCACAATCAACGCCACAGTAGACGTCAGGTATTTTGATGATTACGAAGACACTGTCAATGAAGATTATGTCAGACGTCAGGTCGAGGATGCTGTTGCCAAAGCGAATTACGAAACAACCGAGCTTGTAGATTTGAAGCTTGAGGACTATTGAGGGGAGGTGAGATAAATGGGTGAAATAGCAGACATGATGCTCGATGGTACATTGTGCGAAGGGTGCGGCGTAGTATTTGATGACATTGTTGCAGGTGAAGAAGAACCAGGTTATCCAAGAACTTGCGAAGATTGCAAAGAATTTTATGAAGAGCAATAAAAAAACACACACTCTGCAAAGTGTGCGTCAGAAAAATAACCAATCTAATTATAACACGAGGAGGTCTATCATGGTACAACCCATCAATATCAAACAACTAACACGTCAAGAATGGCTCAAGGAACGTCAGAAGGGACTTGGAGGCAGTGACGCTGGCACCATCCTTGGCGTCAACAAGTGGAAGTCCAAAACACAGCTGTTCTTTGAGAAAGTGGATCCGGAAATGATACAGGAAATCGACAACGAGTATATCTACTGGGGCAACACCTTGGAAAACATTGTTGCTGAAGAGTTCGCAAGACGTACAGGAAAGCGCGTCAGAAGAGACAACAGGATGCTGAGACATCCGGAGCACGATTTCATGCTTGCCAACCTGGACCGTGTAGTCGTCGGAGAGAAGGCACTGCTCGAGTGCAAGACGACTTCTCAGTTCAATAAGGACCAGTGGGAAGGCGACGAAATACCGGCACAGTATCTTTGCCAGGTGCAGCACTACATGGCGGTTACAGGCTACGAGAAAGCATACATTGCCGTACTTCTCGGCGGTAACACGTTTATCTGGAAAGAAATCAAGCGTGACGAAGAGCTGATCGACATCATCATCCAGGCTGAAAAAGACTTCTGGGAGAACAATGTGCAGGCCGGTGTCATTCCTGAGATTGATGGCAGCCAAGCGACAAGCGACTTTATCAATAATATGTACAAAGACATTGACAATGAAGAAGTGGCACTCAGTGAAGATGCTGATACGCTGCTGAAGGCCATCGAAGCCTGCAAGCGTGACATCAAAGAGACGAAGGATCTTCAGTCTAAGTATGAGAATCAGCTGAAGGACCAGCTCGGTCACAACGTAGCAGGGAAGACATCAAACTTCCTTGTCACCTGGAAGCCTCAGACCAGACGTTCTATTGATAAGAAAGCACTCGAGGAGAAGTATGGCAAGGACGTCATCGATCCATTTCACAAGGAAACGACGTATCGCAAGCTGACCATTAAAGAAATCAAGGAGGAAGAATAATTATGGCAACGAATGAGAGTCTGAGAAACCAGGTGGCAACGAAGCAGAAGAACGAGGTGGCGGACGGCAAGAAGCCAATGACCATCAATGACTATATCGACCAGATGGCACCAGCCATGGCGCAGGCGCTTCCGAAACATATGGACATTGATCGTCTGACACGCATGGCACTTACAACCATCAGAACGACGCCGCAGCTAAAGAATGCAGATGTCGCAAGTCTGCTCGGTGCCGTGATGCAGTCTGCACAACTTGGTTTAGAACCAGGACCCCTTGGACAGTGCTATCTACTACCATTCAAAAATAATAAAAAAGGCATCACAGAGGTTCAATTTATCATTGGCTATAAGGGGATGATTGATCTTGCCAGACGTTCCGGTCACATTTCAACCATCTATGCCCATGCAGTGTATGAAAACGATGACTTTGAGTATGAGTTGGGATTGCATGCAGACCTAAAACACAAACCAACAGAGGATAATCGCGGTGAATTCAAAGGCGCTTATACTGTCGCTCACTTCAAGGATGGTGGCTATCAATTTGAGTATATGCCGAAGTCTGAAATCGACAAACGGAAAGCGCGTAGTAAGTCCGGCAACAATCCTTACTCTCCATGGGCTACAGATTACGAGGAAATGGCTAAGAAGACAGTCATCCGTCATATGTGGAAGTACCTGCCGATCTCTGTAGAAATTCAACAGCAAGTATCTGCAGATGAAGGTACAGGTAGAAACATCAAAGATATAACGCCAGATGAAGAGAATTTCGTTGATATGCCTGAGCTACTTGAAGCGCCAACTGAATCAGAGGAAACCGAGGGGGAGTAATCTCCCTCTCCAATTAGGAGGAGAAGTCATGAAGATTAAAACAGCGAAGCAGATGAGGTTGGATGAGTTGATTAAGTATGTGTGGGAGAAAGAGGACTATCCAAACCGGTTCGTAAACAATTTCAATGGTGAAGTAGTTTTTAATTGTTCGGGAAAGTTCATGACTGATGACAGTTTTATTAGTCATAATTCTCTATTCACCGTCGAAGTCGAGGAAGAAGTGACGGAGGACACGGTCTTGGAAGAGTTGCTGGATGTTATACAGCAAAAAGAAGGCAAAGGCGGGAAAATTTATGATAGCTACACCCGCAAAAGCATAAGAGGTGTTCTTGATTTACCTGCCGGAGACCATGTAGATAAGGATTTGACTATATACCACGTAAACGAAAAAGGGATCTTGACGCTACTCTGGTCAGCCGAATATGGCATCCCAACAGAAGGCGTGCTGGAGGTCGATTCCAATGCTTAACCGTGTCGTACTTGTCGGCCGCCTCACTAAAGATCCGGAGCTTAAAGTCAGTCAATCCAATATATCTGTCGTTAACTTCACACTGGCAGTCAATCGTCCATTTACAGACTCTAATGGGGAGCGTGGTGCCGACTTTATCAATATCGTCACTTTCCGCAAGCAGGCTGAAAACGTGAACCAGTACCTGAAGAAGGGGAGCCTGGCTGGGGTCGATGGTCGTCTGCAGAGTCGCTCCTATGAGAACAAGGAAGGGCAGCGCGTCTATGTTACCGAAGTGGTCGCTGACAGCGTTCAATTCCTGGAGCCTAAAGGCTCGAATGACTCGAGCAGACAATCAGCTCCACAGAATCAAAGAAGTGCTTCAGGCAGCAGCTATGGCAACGAGACGAGAGGTCAGAATCAATCAAACAGCGGAAAAAGCCAACAACGAGAACCGAATCCGTTCCAAGGTGATGGGCCAGTGGATATCAGTGATGACGATCTCCCTTTTGAACTAGGGGCGTAGAGCGCCCCTAGAAAATTGATCTTCGTAGAGGTGATAAGTATGGAAATCTGGAAGGACGTTGTGGGATATGAAGGTATTTACGAAGTCAGCACTCATGGAAGGGTCAGAACTCATATAAATAAAACTACTCATTCAAATAGACATGGAGTCAGAAAGTGGAGACAAAGAGTTTTGAAAGAAAAAGATCCAAAAGGTAGAGATGTACGCGTTTCTCTTTGGAAGGATAAGGTGGAGAAATCTCATTTGGTTCATAGATTGGTTGCAGACGCATTCATCCCGAGAACGCGCGGAAAAGATAGCATCAATCACATTGACGGTAACCCTAGGAATAATCATGTAAGTAATCTCGAATGGTGTGACTATAAACACAATAATAATCATGCTTTTGATACTGGCTTGATAAAGACAGGAAGAGAAATATTTCTGGTCCATAAAGAGACGGGAGAAGCAAAGTATTTTAGATCCATGGCAAGGGCTGGAAAGTTTTTAGGAAAGAATGCTGGATACATCAGCGCCCTTTTAAAACGAGGCGAAAAAGAAGTGGATGATTATCGGATACTTTTTGCTGTAATACCAGGGGAGGAGAAAGGAGTAATTGCATGTCAGCACAGAATAAACGCTATTTCTGGTTGAAGTTGAAAGACGACTTTTTCAGCCAAAAAGAGATAAAGATGTTACGCAAAATTGCGGGTGGCGACACGTACACAATCATCTATCTTAAGATGCTGCTTCTAAGCTTAAAGAATGATGGCAAGATCTACTTCGATGGTATTGCAAGTGACTTCGTAGAAGAGATCGCTTTAGATATTGATGAAGAAGTTGAAAATACCCAAATTACGTTCAACTACTTGAAACAGAAGGGCTTAATTGAGTTTTCTGATGATGAAATAGAAATGTCTAACATTGCCTCTATGATAGGCTCTGAAACAGATAAAGCTGCAATGATGAGAAGAAAAAGAGCACGGGATAAGGAGCAAAAGAAATTAGCAGATAGTAACACTGTTACCCCGCAGTTACCCGACCGTTACACAGAGAAAGAGACAGAGTTAGAACTAGAGAAAGATATAGATACAGAGAAAGACAAAGAGACAGACACAGAGAAAGAGCGTGTCGGTGTCGTCTTCGATAAGTATGTGGAATTAGGTTTCGGAACCATTAATGCCTTTAAAGCTGAACAGATTACTGAATGGTTGAAGATTTTCGAACCGGAAGTCGTTATTAAATCTCTTGAGGTGGCTTCCAATAACAATAAGGCCACTATGAACTACGTCAACGGTATCTTAAACAACTGGAAGCAGAGAGGACTTACAACTCTCGATAAAGTCGAAGCTGAGGAGAAGCGTAAACAGCTTGAACAACTGAAACCGTCCTTCCAACAAAGGCGACGAGAACAACCGGGAGAAGTCGCACCTTCTTGGTTGAAGGATGAAGACAAGCCGAAACAGGATAAACCCTCTGGTCCAGTGAAGACTGCTGCTGATGATCCGGAGATTCAAAAAATGATCGCAGATTTTAGGAAAGGGTGACGAGTGATGATCAGAAGTACCAAACGCTATACCGAAGCAGACATTGCGACTGCCATTAAGAACGGTGTACCGAAACGAAACTTCGTCGATCGAGTAAATCGTGGCATGCCGATTACTGAAGCGCAGATACGCCCCGTCGGTAAGCCTGGCGGAGAGTGCAAGTATCCCAAAGAATGGGTGGCTCAGGCTGCGGCGAAGGGCATCAATAAGAAACTGTTCTATAAACGGATGGATGCAAGATGGACACCGGAAGAGGCGATCAATACACCGCCATACCAAAAACCGAAAGCAACGCCGGAAACACCCATGACCGATGAAGAAGTGGTTGCTTGTCTCGGCCGCATCAAGTACATGAGACAGCACAGGATGGACTATCCACTGCCATTCCCGAAGCCGATGCTGAAAAAGATACAGAAGCTGGGCCTATCGCTGGAAGATATTGAGCCACTGGAGGTGCATCTGGATGGGCAGACCGCGAAAGGTTTATGACTACTACCGCTATAACACCTATCAGTATACCGGCACAGCGCAGGAATTATCGCAAAAGGTGGGGTTGGCAGTCAAAACATTCCAACGCATGCCAAGACTGCAACCGAATGAGAGGCTGGACCCGGAAGTCGGCAAACACCACCTGGTTTATGTAGACAGTATCAAGGCTTCGGAGTCCGAATACGCATTGTATAAAGATGAAGATCTAATTGCCATGGGGACAATGACGGAGATTGCAGACACGCTTGGCATTAAACGTGAGTCGCTACGCTGGTATCGAACACCGGCGGCGCAGAAACGGGGGCACAAAGCTGTCCTAGTGCCTCTGGATGATGACGAGGAGGAGATTGGATGAATACAGAAGACCTGACTGGCTTTTATGGAGAGGACTCAAAATATGGTACTTTCGATGAATTGAAGGAACAATTGCTTTACCGAAAAGTTGTCGAGTGGACAGAGGATAAAATCGTATTGGACGACGGTACAGTAGTGACAATCGAAATGAGTGAATGGGATTGCTGTGCATCAGCTGGTGGTCGATTCACAAATGTTGAGTTGGATGCTGCGATTACAGATATAACGATTGGAGATAAGAAACGCCATGATCTATACGATGGCGACACTTATGAATCAAGTGCAGTTATCAAGCTGTATCACAATCAGAATGAGATCGCTCAAGCAGAAGCAACCGCAGATGCTGGTAATGGTGGATTCTATTATTCCGTTGCATCGTTGTTAGTGAAAGACGTTTTCTACCGAGTGGTCGAATCAGGAGAAACTAACGAGGAGGAAGTGGAGTGAAGTCAAAAGATCTATACGACCACAACAAGCAACACGTTGGCCGAGTCGAGTACCTAAAACGAACATCAAAGGCTTACGTATCGTTCAAGCCCGATAATCACTATGCCAATGTCATGCTCGAGTACGACGAGTTTGAACAGTACAAAAAGAACTTTGGTTTCCAGTTTGAAGAAGAGCTTAATCAGCTTTCGATATTTGATATCTAGAGGAGGAATGACTTATCAGTGATTAAGATATTGGAGTTATTCGGAGGTATCGGTGCGCCTCGAAAAGCATTGATCAACCTCGGAATTGAGCACAAAGCAATTGACTATGTAGAGATCGATGAAAAAGCAGTTCGCACCTACAACGCACTTTATGATCATGCACATCAACCGCAATCAGTTAGAGGCTACAATCTCATGCCATACATTCTTGTCCATGGCAGCCCATGCCAAGATTTCAGTAGAGCAGGCAAGCGATTGGGTGGCAATGATGAAGATAAAACACGTTCTTCACTCATGTGGGAGACATTGAAAATCGTGGAGAACCTGGGGCCATGGAAACCAAAGTATGTTGTCTGGGAGAACGTGAAAGGTGTCCTGGATAAGGATATGATTCATTCCTTCAGCAAGTACCTGATGAAGATGGAGAAGCTTGGCTACACGAATAGTTATGAGGTCCTGAATGCTATGGACTTTGGTATTCCTCAAAAGAGATTGCGCGTCTTCGTTGTATCGATACTCGGCAACCGGACATTCAACTTTAACAACCTGGAAGGAAAGCCAATGCGGGACCTCAGTGAGTTTATAGAATCAGCTGTAGATGAGAAGTACACAATCAAAACGCCTTCCATGCTAAATCGGATCGGAGATAGTGATCGAAAAAGTTCCTATGGAGGCAGGCTTACGCCCATTGAGAATTACACATGGACCATAACCACCAAACAAAACAGGTGTCCAAATAGCGGAATCGTACCAATAGGCAATAACAAATATCGTCTGCTCACTGAAAAAGAGTGTTGGCTGCTGCAAGGTTTCGATGAAGAAGATTATGAAAATGCATTAAAAGAACATCCGACACGGAAAGGTATGACCAACGGCATCTTATATCAGCAAGCCGGCAATAGCATCGTCGTAGATGTACTCGAAGCGATATTCAAAGAGCTGCTCTTCCCGAGAAAAGAACAGATATTCAAAGGACAAATGACTTTGGAGGAAATCATATGAAAACAGGAATTCTTAACCTACGTCATATCCACAGCAATGGTACAGCCTTCGCTTCTGTCATGCCACGTCAGCACACTGTATCAATCAGCAGACATGTCTACCAAGACATCATGCACAACAGTCCACCAGATATGACCTATCCAGACTATGCGCTATGGCTTGATGAATGTGGCTATGTTGAGAAGACATCTAAAGGCGAAGTCAGACCATTGATAGATGAATACCTGGCATCAGAGCAAGTAGAGAGTAACCGATCAATAGACCGTCCTGACCAGATGGATATATTCAAATTTATCGAGAATTGATTATGCGACTGATTAATTGAAAAGGGTGATGGCCATGTTAGAAACAGCGAAATATCCTCATCGATGCAATGGTACTTGTGAGGAACGTATAGAGCAGCAGGCGGAGACGATCAAATCAGAACGTGCGGAAAAGCGTAAGTTGTTCCAGGAGAACGTAAAGTTGAAGGAAGAGAATAGGCGCTTGAATGATGAAATAGGGCGTAAGCAGATTTGCAATCGTTCTGATGCGAATTGGCTAGGAAGAATTGAGGTGTCGGAGTGAGGATGTTCTTCTGTGGAGTTATCGCTGCCCTCGCAACCGCATTTGCTTGGTCGACATTCATTCCCGAAGAATTCAATAATTTAGGTGACCAAGTTGCATGGGCAGCATTTATGTGTGCTGCTGTATCGCAGGCGATTAAACAATTTAAGGAGTGATTTGGAATGAGTAAAGGCAATAATGAATTCACTGTTATAAAGCATCCTGATTTCAAAAAATACTGTGATGGCACAGATTTAGAGAATCTAGAACTGATAGCTCATAAGATTCAAATGGGTAGAATTTCGGAGGGTAAAAATCCTTCTAATAGTTATATTGTAATCAACCAGGACGAACCTTATGCGGATGAAGTGATCGAGATATTAAAACGGAATGGACACTGGGGGTGATGGAATGATTGGACTCGGCATATTAATCTATACAGCATTTATTCTGCTGATCTTCACATGTGTCATGGCAATGATTAAGTACGGCATCGAGATATGCGAGTTGAAGAAGCATGTGAAGTTTCTACAAAGAATAACTAATCAAATGGAGGGTGAAGATGAAAAATAAATTTACTGATTTGACTGCGAACATCATTGCATGCATAACGCTCATAGTTGTAGCAGCAACTGTCAGAGGCATCTTATGGATCTTCGGAATATAGGAGTGGTAAGGATTGATTGAATTTAAAGTAGAAGGCAAGCCTGTTCCGCAACCCAGACCCCGTGTTTACCAGACGAAAGAAGGCAAGTCCAAAGCAGTGAACTCCAGACAGAGTGTCACCTACAAGCGTCTGGTGAAGCTGACGGCAAAGAGCAACATGAACAAACAGCGACTGACCATTGCTGAGTGCCCCATAGCCGTCCACCTGACGTTCGTTTTTACTCCACCGAAGTCATACACCAAGAAGAAGTTAAAGGCGATACAGGAAGGCGCTTTGAGATATCAGAAGAAGCCGGATCTCGACAATCTGGCCAAAGGCATACTGGATGCCTTGAACCAAACAGTATACAAAGACGACTCCCAGATCGTGGAGTTGAATGTAAAGAAACAGTATGGGGACACTGACCATGTGCTCATACAAGTAAAAGAAATGATTTAAAAAGGGGAGCGAGTTTCATTTATGCGACTGATTAACGAAATTAAACCTACGCCTGATATGGTCTTGGAATGGATAAGGGACTATCAAAGGAACCGCTTAACCTTAATAAAGCTAGAAAAAGATTATCAAAATGCCATCAGGGGCGGTGGTGCTACCGCTCAATACGGTGAGGAATCAGTAATGCCTAAGGCAATCGGTGGAAACGGTGATCCTGTATATAGAGAAGTTAATATCATACTTAATTATGAGACAGGTGTGATAAATAACATAGATTATAAGATAAAATATATTGAGAACCGTATGCACAGAATAAAGAAAGAAAGGCATGGCATCGTATTCAGTTTAAGATCTAGAGGTTATACCAGCCAGATGATCGCAGAAAGATTAGGCATTTCACGTACAGGTGTACAAAATATACTGAGAGACATTTCAGAAGTACTGATTGGAGAAGATAATAAATGAGTTTTAAGAGATCGTATCTGGAAGTTTTGATCGACGACAGCCATATAGAGGACATCGAAGAAGAGATACTAAAAAGTGAATGGTTTTTAAGAGGGTATGACCCTGAGAGCGAAACCCAAAATATGATTGCTTCTCGTTGGTTAGAACAGTTAACAATCATGATGATAAGTAAAAGAAGTACAGAAGAGCAGAAAGATCGTTGTTACCGGATTCAAGAGAAAATATTGGAAAAACACGACTACTTTGAAGAAGTTCGTAAAGCAAGAAGGTCTATTCCTACTGTTGTTAAAAAAGCTGTTAAAAAGAGGTATAAAAATCAATGTGCTGCATGTAAATCTAAAAATAATCTACACTTTCATCACATCGTGAGATTTGCTGATGGCGGGGAACATTCAGTCGATAACCTGATATTGCTATGTCATGAATGTCATGCAGAGGAACATAAAGGAGAAAGAGGCGGTTCCTTGTTAAAAGGTGGGTTATCCACACATATTAATGACACACGTGACAGTGTTTGGGATATTAAATAAACCTGTTGTACACTGGAAGGGCGGCAGGTGAGGCAGACACACGCCGTGTACGACTTCTCTATTGATTTGATTCCATGGTAGACCTCCTAAGTTAGAAACCCATCCATATCGGGTGGGTTTTTTGGTATAATTTATTTACTAAATAACAGGAGGCTAAATCGTTGAATAGAGACAAATCTAACAATAAAATGCATAATCCATTGTTGGTTATTGCAGTAGTAGTTATAACGCTCGCGTTATTTGGCGCAGCTTTCTTGCCTAAGCTCGCAGATTTAATCAAGAGTGAATACTTAATAACGGCAGCTGCAATTATTCCACTCCTATATACGACAGTTGCTCAGCATGTTGAATTGGGATATCAAAGAAAAGAGTTAAAGGAATCAACTGAGGCTCTCCAAGGCCAACAAAAAGAATTGAATGAAACTAAGGAAATTAATGATAAGCATCAAATCAATAATCAATTTTTTCAATTAATAGGCCTAAGAGAACGATATGTTAATGAAACTTATACAGTAAATGATGTGCCACTAGAAAGATCTGATGATATTTCATATTTGTATCAGAGTATCTCAAGACACTATAGAGCTAAAATGCTAAGGAGATTTATAAATCATTTAGATGATGAGAAAATAAAAAATTATCATAATCAGTTTACTGACAGCAATGCAAATGAAGAAGAATTGATGACAGTCTTATCTTATTTAATAGACTACTACGACCCTTATCTGGATCACTTTAAGAAACGTGAAGAAATAAATGGCGTGGATGAGGAAAACGGAAAAGAGTTTATAAAGAGTTTTAAATTGTTTGTAGACAGTGAAGATATAGATAAAATGCTTTTAGAAAAATCAATTCTGTTTGTTGAAAGTGTTAAGAAAGTAAATAACAAATATTATGGTTATCATTTAACTGTTATAGCATTTCTGCAGAATTTGGGATATGTAAACTTAAAGAAACAATTAGAAGAAATCTATATAAGTTTATTGACCACTCCGGAAAAATATTACTTCGGCATAAAGTCTATGAGTAGACCTGCCTCTACTTATTTATTTCAACCTACATCCGATAATAAAGCTAGAGAAGAAGCTTACAAGAATGATATTTTATATATGTAAGACACTCGATTGAGTGTCTTTTTTGTTTGCTGAAAACTGGTGCTGATCCACATAAAATATATTCCCTTACAGAAAAGGTGGCAATCAGCACAGGTTTTGAGTAATACAAATACATAAATGACTGGAAGGTGGTGAGGTTAATGGCAAGACGGACCAAATATGATACACATGTGGCACCGAGGCTCTTAGAAATAGAAGCATGGTGTCGAGATGGATATACGGATGAAGACATATCTAAGTTGTTGGGTGTTGCTTATTCTACATTCAAAGAATATAAGAAGACTAAATCGGACTTATCGGCTGCCTTAAAAAAGAGTAAGGCCATAGCTGATATTACTGTCGAGAATTCTTTGTTCGATAAAGCGACATCTAAAATCATTATGAAACAGGTTCCGATTAAGTTGAAACGGTCTTACATTAAAGATGGTTATGTACTGACAGAAGAGTATGTTGAAGTCGTCGAAGTCGAAGAGGAGATTCCACCAGACACTACAGCAATGATCTTCTGGTTGAAGAATAGAGATCCAATCAAATGGCGTGATAAACGCGATGTCGAACACTCTGGTGAAATGACGCAGAACGTAAACAACATGAGTAACCTCACCGAAGAACAACTCAGGAAGCTTTCAGAATTGGAGGGTGACTAATGTGCAACTCACCAAGGAACAACGGCAGACAGTCGCTGCGCAAGCGAAGGCGGAGCTTTCCAAGCGATATTATCGAGACTATATTGTTACTGCGCATCATGGCAATTACGAACATTATCCGCATACAGAACTCATATGTAAATACCTCCAACGCATTGCAGATGGAGAAACATTAAATATCATGATAGAGATGCCCCCAAGGCATGGGAAGTCAATGACGGTGACGGAAACGTTCCCGTCTTTTTATTTGGCTAAAAATCCAAATAAGCGTGCCATTGCGGCTGCCTATTCGGATAACCTAGCCAAGAAATTCGGTCGCCTGAACCGGAACAAGTTCAATGAGTTCAGTCATCTCTTTGGACTGACGATCGCAGAAGATAAGAACGCCGCTGGTAACTGGGGCATCGCTAAATATACAGGTGGCATGATTGCAACAGGCATCGGCGGTTCCATTACAGGTGAAGGTGCAGACCTGATGCTTGTCGATGATCCAATTAAAAACAACGAAGAAGCACAATCCGTAACGATCAGAAACAAGATATGGGATGAATGGGAATCGACCTTGTCGACACGCCTCCATAAGGGTGCCTCGATTATCGCAATCCAAACTAGGTGGCATGAAGACGACTTCATCGGCAGACTGCTTGAACGGTCTCCAAAGAAGTGGATACGTTTAAGGCTTCCGGCTATTGCCGAAGAGAATGACTTGCTTGAACGTAAAGTCGGTGAACCATTGGCTGCTGGACTGGGGTATGACGAAGATTGGGCGATTGAAAAGAAGAAAGAGGTCGGTTCAAAGGTATGGGCTTCTCTCTATCAACAACGACCAACACCTGAAAGTGGAGACGTCATTAAACGTGAATGGATTCAATACTACAAAGCACTCCCGGCTCGTTTGGATCGCATATTGATTAGTTGGGACATGACATTCAAAGACAAAAAGGACAGTGACTATGTTGTTGGCCAATGTTGGGGTCAGAAAGGCGCTGATAAGTACCTTATTGACCAGGTTCGCGCGAAGATGGGATTCACTGACACATTAAAGGCTGTACGTGCATTCAAGAATAAGCATCCGAAAGCTCGGGAGATTCTTGTGGAAGATAAGGCCAACGGAACTGCAATTATTGATGCGCTCAAACGAGAGATATCAGGCATTATTCCTATTGAACCCATTGGCAGTAAGATCGCACGTACTGAAGCGGTTGCGCCACAGTTTGAAGCCGGCAATGTCTATATTCCAGAAGATGCTGCATACACAGGGGACTACGTTGAAGAGTTAGCCGGATTCCCGAATGCTAAAAATGATGACATGGTCGATGCGAGTTCTCAGGCATTGAATAGATTTGAAGGTAAGAAAAAGACGCGCGTATCCAACGTGAACGTCTGGTAAAGGAGGGAAACAATGGAGTGGAGTAAATTTGATAAGCAGACCATCATCAACACTCACGGGGACATGTATATGTACCGTGATTTTTATTTTTATCGACATGCCAATCATTCTTCCCGGGCGAAGAACCTGATAGAGAATGGTGAGATCATCGATATCCTAACTCAGGGACACAAGGAAGCGCGCAATGTGCGGACACCTTACTTGATGATTAATATATCCAAGATCATCTGTGACGTGCCTGCATACTTCATCTCGGGTGCGGTCGGTAGTATTGAATCCAATCATAAGGACCAGGTCGCGACTAAGCAAAAGAGCACGGAAGAAGAAACGAAGATGCTCGAGGGCACACAGGATGGTTCCTATAACGAAGCGGTCGACGATCTGCAGCAGGAAACGATCAATCAGATTGTGCGCAACTCAAAGCTGAAGCGTAAGCATAAACAGATCATTGTGCAGCATCAGATGGATGGCGGCATTGTTGGTGTGCCGATCAAACGCAATGGACAGATTACCATTCAGTTCAAGGAACGCAATGTCTACTATCCGCATGATGACGACCTGGGTGCGGATCTCGTCTATGAATTGGATATTAAAGATGATAACGGTCAGGACTACGTCCAGGTATACACTGAACGTCAGGAGAACGGCGTATTAAAGACATACAATCGATTGTACAAGCGCGCAATGACTGGCAGTGACCTGGAGCAGGTGGAAGATGAAGCGGTAGTTAAGGACATACTGAAGATGGACCAGTTGGAGCGTGAATATAAAGGCCGTCATCGTCCGTTCATAGACTACTGGGCAAATAATCCAACGCTCACTACACCGCTCGGCACAAGCGCCCTCTTTGGTCAGGAAGGGAAACAGGAAGAGATCAACTGGACACTGACCCGTGCCGGAATCACATTGGAACGTAATGGCCGACCGCGTATCTCAATCACCAGTGAGACATGGGATCGACTGGAGGACTTGGCGAAAGAGCGTGCCGATGACGTTGACGGTCCAGGTGCGACTAAAATTGATCACCGTGACCTGGAACTGATTGAAATGGACGAGAACGGTAACTCCATCAAGACGCACCAGATTGATATCTCACAGATTGGTGATTTCAAACACATCAAAGATATTGTCAGTGCGATGCTTGCTGAAACCAATACTTCCCTTGAAGCAGTTGAGATGATGCGTGATGGCTCAACAAGTTCCGCCCAGTCTGGGGTCGCTAAGTTCTATGACTTACTCAGCTCAATCATTAAGGCGCAGCACCTGCTCGATGAATATATCGACTTCCTGCAGAACCTGATGGAGTCGGCTTTATGGTTGGCGAATGAAGACAATGCCAACGTCATCATTGAGCGACCAGACATTACAGTCAGTGACATGATTCCGGTACCGAAGGCTGAGCGAGATGAAGGCACCGTTAAGAAGCGGGATGCGAAAGCGCAGTCTCTCAGACAGACTGTTAGAGAACTACATCCAAATAAATCGGATGCTTGGGTGGATGAAGAGGTTCTGGAGATCCAGAGTGAGGCAAATAATGCAGATACGATGGCAATGAGTCGCGGACAGCAGACGGTACAAGGGTTCTTCAATAACCGAGATATAGATGGTACGCCGCTCAATGAAGACGGCTCGAGAAGAGAAGGGTGATAACCCATGACCATCGAAAACCTCGACCAGGTCACTGCTGAACTTCGCAGCCACATTATCACACTCATTCAGTCGCATGACCTGACAAAAGACAGAGAAGCCCGGAGAGTCGCCTCAGCTATTGAAGATGCCTTTAGACGGCTGCATGTCCGGATGGAGGAAGTGATACCTCAGGCCTTGCTCGTAGAGTACTACAATGGCATGGAGAGCGCACAGTTTAATATTTCCGGAGATCAGATACGGTTCATTGCTGAGAATGGCAAAATCACAGAGCGGTTCAAGACTCAGATACATCTCAACGCCGTCTCTGAAGTGGTGAACGATACGATGAGTGATCTACTTGCTGCGTATCGAACGGCAGAAGCGAACACGCTCAGTACAATCAAGCGCACAGTTTCAAGTGTCAAAGAGGAATTAACAGCTGGTGCAGTAACAGGCGCCGCGCGAAAGCAAGTCACTCAAAGGGTGTCTGATGCGTTCCTAAAAGACGGCATGACATCTTTTATTACCAAGGATGGTAAGAAGCTACCGCTCGACTTTTACGCTGCGACAGTGACTGCTACGAAGTCCAGACAAGCATCCGTGAATGGGCATATCAACCGATACACAGAAGAAGGCACTGACTTGGTAGAGATAACGGGAAACAATCCAACATGCGAAACATGTGCCAGGTATCAAGGCATGGTGTTCAGTTTATCTGGGAAGACACCAGGTTATCCGAAGTATCCGGCTGACTTGCTGCCATTACATCCACACTGTCAATGCGGCTTACTTCCTGTGCCGATTCAATATATGTCAAGCAATGAGATCAAAGCCATGCAGGATCGCAATACCGAGTTTGCGCCCGCTGACGACAGACGCTCTGATTACGAGAAGTCGCGCTACGAGTCGATGATGGCTGAGAAACGTCAGGAGAACGCCGAGAAAAAGATGTACGCGCGCATGCAGGCACTACTTGGTGCAGACGCGCCGAAAGATCTGGGTGCCTTCCGGCGCATGAAGCGGGCGAATACGTTGAAGTACCAGGAACTTTATTCCAACTACCTGAGTGCTACACATTCTGTGTTATAGCACACCTAATTATTAAAGGAGTGATTGGATGGATAAAATCAAGATTGGTCATCACAATTATGCAGTCCTACTGAACGCGAAAAGTTTGGAATATGAAGGGGATATAGCAAGAGGGTTGTGCTTACCTGAAACAAA
Source organism: Salinicoccus sp. ID82-1 (assembly GCF_021991715.1). Lineage (NCBI taxonomy): Bacteria > Bacillati > Bacillota > Bacilli > Caryophanales > Staphylococcaceae > Salinicoccus > Salinicoccus sp. ID82-1. The sequence continues at coordinate 795,301 of NZ_JAGFLY010000001.1, read as the reverse complement.
AGAGATCTTAGTGAGCGAAAAAATCACGAATGAAGGAATGCAGAAAGAAATACTGATGCATGAAATTGTACACGGCATATTCCATGAAGCATCTGTCGAACAGAATGAAGAACACGTTGAGCGTATCTCTAAAGTGATGCATGGTTTTCTCCAGGATAATATCAATGCGTTGAGTAAGATGTATAGCAACAAATAATCAATCGCATTATTAAAGGGGGTGAGCATCATTGGTATGAAAGTCAAAACTCATTGATGGAGGTGGTCACCCATGATGATACGAGTGGGAATATCTTGATGGTCATACACTGGCTACTCTTGCCTGGTGGCAGTCAGAGTATAAAGATACTGCGACCATAGCCGTCTTACACCACGGCGAACACACATAACATATGTGATTTACTCGACCTAGACACGTCGTTAAAAGGTCTATTTTTCGTGAGCTCACACGTTATTGAGCAACTCAATCGGGGGCCATTCCCTCGTAAACAAAATGTAGAGGAGCAATAAATTATGAATAGAAAGTTTCTAGAAGATCAGGGTCTCGAAAAAGAAGTAATCGATGCGATCATGACTGAACATGGCAAAACAGTTAATCCGTTGAATCAACAGGTTGCGACACTGACTACGGAACGTGATGGCCTTAAAACAGACCTGGCTGATCGTGACAGTCAGATTGAAAAACTCGGCAATAGCACGGATGATGTCGAAACGCTGAAGGGCGAAATTCAAACCCTGAAAACTGCAAATGCGACAAAAGACACAGAGCGTAAGAAGTTGCTGGATGATCAGAAGCTTGAGTATGAGGTGCTACTTGCTGTTAGAGATGCGAAAGCGAAGAATCCGAAAGCGGTGAAGTCACTACTTGATATGGATACCGTCAAGCTCGACGAAAATGGCAAGGTGACAGGCTTGAAAGAGCAGCTGGACAACGTAATTGAGTCTGATGGCTACATGTTCGATATTGAAGAGACGAACCCTGGTGATGGAGGCGGCAACGGTGGAGGCACACAGACACCGCCCGCTGGATCAAGTGATTATGTTCCAGGGAGTAACAAGCAAGGCAATGGCGGCAAGGAACCGAAAGCAGGCGATCTCGGTCGTCAAATGGCATCAGAAATCTATGGAACACAGAAGGAGGAAGGTTAAATGTTTGAACAAAAACGCGTCACAGCAAAGTCTGGTCACGAGTTTCTCCGCAATGGCGTTGGTGTCGAGTTTTCTACCGGAAACATCACGCTCGATGCTTCAAAGTTTACTGCAGGTACTGTTGTTAAAGGAGGCACTGCAGTCAGCAAGAATACGAGCACGGGCCTCTATGAGCTCGTGACGGCGCCGGCAGAAGGAGAAGAGAGTGCTCGACTCAATGCTCCAATGCTGACACGTCACACTGTCACAGTAGAAGACACGTCGAAGAACGTTCATGTTGCCGCGCTCACGAAAGGCAACGTCATCGAAGCGCTCACTACAGGCGCGACTGATCAGTTTAAGAACTCAAGTAATTTCTTCTGGTATTAAAACCAGATAACAGATAAGGAGGAAATAATATATGGTACTAGAGCTAGAACAATTTCAAAGACCGAACCTACAGGCATTCATTGAAGCAGTGCCGAACAACAATCAATACCGCCTTGCTTCTGCTTTTCCGGATGAAAGAGTGTACGATGACAAGTTCATCTACGACATCATCAAGCGTACACCAGTTATTGCAGCGAAGGTGACAGGATTCGATTCCTCTGCACCAATTCGTGGTATGGCGCAAGCAGAGCAGGCGCTCGGTCGACTTACGAAGATTCAGGATGCTTACTTCATTGATGAATCTACAGACCGTGCGATTGCGATGCCGAGAAGAGGAACAGATGAAGATCGGAACGCCATCAGGAATGCATTGAAAGACGTTGGCAACCTCAAGCTAGGTGTACAAGAAACGATAGAATACCTCAGAGCCAAGCTTGTGTATGATGGTGCACTTGAGTATGTGGATCCGTTCAGTGAAACGAAGGTTTCCTTTGAGGTGGACCGTCCGGAAGGGAACAACGTTGCTGTTGCGACGAAGTGGGACGACCCAACGGCGAACCCATTTGCAGACCTCAAGGCCGCTGTTAAGCAGTATCAAACAGCGACTAACTCCAAGAAGAAGCCGGAACGTATCGACATTGCTCAGGATGTTGAGGATGCAATGCTCGAATCCCCATCAGTTAAGCTTGCGGTTTATGGTAAGCCTGATGACGCGCGTATGGTCGATTCCGAACAGCTGCAAGCGCTATTCAGACGCCATAAGTTGCCACAGTACTTCGTCAATGAAGACTCTGTTACATTCGAGGACATCGTTGATGGCGAGCGTACAACCGTGACACGTGATCTATTGGACTCCGGTAAGGTTGTGCTCTATGACAACATCATGGGTTCAACAGCGCGTGGACAAGTCAAAACGTCGGATGGTACCTACCAGTTCGGCATTGCTACTGATCCAATCGTTGTTCCGGATCCAGTACATGAGAAGATCATCGTAATGGAAGCGGCAATCCCGGCACTCAAAGCAGTGAATAACAACGTCATCATGACTGTACTGTAATCCAGTGCAGTCTATTTTTTATAAATCAAAGGAGGCATAACAATGGAAAAGTATACTGTTGAATCTGGTGTGATTGTTAAGGCAGGAAAGGGCTACAAGAAGGGCGAAACAATCGAACTGACTGACAAGCAAGCTGAAGGTCTTAAAGGACGCATTAAGAAGGCTGAAGTAAAAGAAACAGAGGCTGCTGTTGCAAACAATGAAACGTCTTACAAAGACATGACTATGGAGCAACTGAAAGCACTCACTGATGCCGATGAAACAATCGAAGTGGTTGCTACTGGCAAGAATGGTGCGTTCAAGAAAGAGGACTACATCACAGCTCTAGAAAAGTAGGTGAATGCTATGCCGAATACAGATGCAGTCAAAGCATATATTGTGCAACTGCCGAATAGTGAAGGTTTCGAGGGGATGGCCCCTAGCATTCAAGACAAGCAGGTATTCAAGGCGCGCGAGTTGTTGAAGGGGCATTTCCTCCCGGCAGTCAATCCGAACCTCTCAGAGCGTGCCGTTGCGCTCCAGGTGCTTCATCAAATCGATGGCGATGCGGAAGAGTACTCCAAGCTCAAAGAGCACGGCGTGCAGTCGTACTCAGTCAAAGATGTATCTGTCAGCTTCCAGGAAGGCGCACAAGCGTCGTTATCCATTGAAGCGGTGCAGATTATCGAAAGACTGAATCCATCGCTTGTACGGCGTGGAAGGGTGGGGAGGCTGGTATGAGACCTCCAATGCATCAGAAAATCTGGTACGAGACTGAAGCGGATAACGGCGAAACGGATCGCTATGGCAACCCAATAATGACTGAAAAGACATTAGGTTATGACGCGCGTGTCAGACGAGAATCCAATGTGATTCAGAAACCGGATGGCACAACGATTGATACGAACCTAGAGATTGATGTTCCCGCTGAGGCAAATGTCAAAGCCGGACAGGATATCGAGTATGTGGATGTCGAAGGCAATGAGGGTGCGGGCCAGATTGAAGATATAAAAGAGTCGACCAATCTCTCAGCCACAAAAATCTACTTTAAGGTGTTGATGGTCGATGGCACGTGATGAATTTGATATCTCCTGGCAAGGCCTCGATCAGATGATTGCGCTGCTTGGAGAAATGGATTTGGCAGTGGAACGGGAGATCATCAATGAAATGAATCGGTTCAGTAAGGTGCCGGAGCGCGGCGCAAAGCAACTGGCGCCCCAGGATACTGGAGACCTTCGGGACAGCATCACTGCCTCCGAAGTCCGCAAGGTTGGCCGGGACTACGAGTTCTCATTGGGGACCAATCTGACCTATGCCTTGAAGGTGCATGAAAATCCACTAAATTGGGGCGAGAAGACGCGAAACAAGGGCCCGTGGCGCGGATACCAACCTGGAGAAAAATACCTCGATAATGCGGTCCTCGGTTCCGAGAAGGAATGGAACCAGGCGATGGACAATGTACTGAATAAAGTGTTGGGGGGTGGACGCATATGATTCATGAACCACTGATGAACCTGTTGAAGGCGGAAATGCCGGACCTCTCCTGGTCCATCAACAATTTCCGGGCGGTAGATAATATCGGAGCGGTATACAACCGTGCGGGCAGGGGGCCGTCCAACGGGGAAGGTGAGATCCACCGCCCGCTTTACCAGGTGTTGATCCGATCGAGTGATTGGGACAAGGCTGAGCTATACGCCTACAAAGTCCAGAAGCTACTGCATAAGCGACAAAACGAGATTATGGATGCCTATTTTTATAAGAATGCTGCTCCGTTCAAGCGGGTGACTGTTGAAGTCATGCTCCTAGAAAGCGTGGGTGGCATTAATTTTTTGGGCGTCTCGGAAGACAAAACGCATGAATACAGCATCAATTTCGATGCGACACTACACATTTTGAAAGAGGAGGAATTATAGATGACTGAAAAGATTCCATTTGGTCCGGCCGATATCATGGTCGGCGAAGGTGCAGACGCCATCAATTTCGATGGTAAAGCGACAAGCGGTGAACAGGGCACTTCTCAGCTTCAGGCAGAAGGGGGTTCCATCAATATCGAACCGACTTTCGCATCCATCACATCCATCGACTATGGCGAAGGTGACTACGACCAATACACGACTGGCGTCAATGTGACGGTGAATATCGTTGCGCTTAAAGAAAGCGTTAAGACCTTGAAGCTTGCAATCGCAAGCACGCAGGAAGTGACCGATGCCACGACAAGCGAGGTGACAGGCTTGACGGATGCCCCAGTGGGTCAATCCAACCGTGAGAAGGGTGTACCGGTACGCATCCACCCACGCAATATGGGTGACGACAAGTCTCTCGACTATGTCGTGTACAAGATGTCTCCGGTCGAGAACTATGAGCGTCCATTCTCCCTGGAGCAGGGCACAGTCAATATCCAGCTGAAGGCCTACCCGAGAGACGGAGCAGATGCATCCAAGGGCGCCAACTTCTATTACACCGGTGCTGTCGATCCAAACGCAGAAGTGACACCATAAGGGCGCTGAAACAGCGCTCTTTTTTACTTATTACACTCATGAGAGGAGATTTTTTGAATGATTAAAGAAGTACAACTGACAACCATCAACCAACGTACCGGCGAGGAGGAGGGGCAACCGTTCAACGTCATCCGCGCCCGTGTATTCCAGTACGCAATACTTTCCAAAACGATTGGCGGCATCATCACGAAAATTAAACAGGACCCGGCCATTATGGATGCAGTCCAGTACCATTTCTTCGGCAACGTCGACGAGAACTGGATGGACAAGGACAGTGGCGAGCTGCTCGAAACATTCAAAAAGAAGATTGAAGGCGACACGATGGGGGCATTCGGTTTTGCGCTGGAGCACCTGCCGGATGAGCTCATCCAACTGGTGTCTGCAGCAGCGAACATTAAAAAAAGTGAAGTCGAGATGCTGACGGACGAAAGCTTTTTCGATCTTATTGAAGCTGTCATTGAAGTGAACGATATCAACCGGCTGGCGGATCTGGTCAAAAATTTTTCTTCCAACCTCACCAAAGCGTGGGAGAAACAGAAGAAGCAAGAGGACAGCCAGGCGAATCTTCGCAGCGTGACGGAGTAGACATCCCGCTCGACTCACGAATCATATTCAAATTATCTCCTGTCATGGGCGCGAGGTCCGAAGTATTGGACATGCCAGTCATCGAAGCGTTGGAGCACCTCATCATGCTGCGCGAAAAAGAAGAAAACGATACGAATGAAAAGAAGCTCGATCAGCTCATCGCATACGAAAGCATGGTGCTGGCCGATCCATCGAACGCGGGTAGTGATGGAAACGAGTTCCAACAGCAACGAGAGAGCCACAGGAAGCGTCTGACAACCTTCGTTGGAAAGATGGCTGAATCCCTCGGCAAACAGGATGTCGAAGAACTCGCGTGGCCTGAGCACGTCCAGAAGGCGATGGAGGAGAAACAAAAACTTAAAGAAGGGAGGTAAACTATGGCAACATTACGCGAAATGCAGGCGGTCTTCAAGGCTTCCGCCAGTAACATGCGCGCAGGGGTCCAGAAGCTCAAAGACGACTTTGAAGGATTGAAGAAGAAGACCGATGAGACTTCCAAAGCTATCGGAGAAAAGATGTATGCCGGTTTCGATAAAATGCAGCGTGGCGGCGAGAAAATCAAGAGCGTCGGCGGAGGTGTGTCGAAATACCTGACAACACCAATTGTGGCTGCTGGAGCGGCCGCGATCGCTTCCGGTTCCAGTTTCGAACAATCTGCCACGCGTATTCAGAATGCTCTAGGACTCACTGAAGAAGAAGCCAAAAAATTGACTGAAACATCTCGACGCATTTATAAGGATGGCTTTGGCAACAGTGTAGAAGAAGTTGATAACGCAATCCTGCAAGTGAAGCAAAATATCAAGGACCTGAATGATCAAGAACTCGAAAAAGTCACGCGGAACGCCCTTGTATTGGCCGACGCATTTGACGCAGATGTCAACGAAGTGACGCGGGCTGGAAATCGTTTAATTAACGAGTTTGGCGTCGGAGCGGACGAAGCGTTTGACCTTATGGCCCACGGTGCACAAAACGGGTTGAACTTCTCCAACGAGATGTTTGACAATCTATCTGAATACTCGGGTTTTTTCAGTTCTATGGGATTTGACGCAGATGAATATTTTCAATTGCTTATCAATGGAGTGGAAGAAGGAGCATACAACCTCGATTTTTTAAATGATGTCATGAAGGAATTTTCAGTTTCAGTCCAGGAATCTGAGGGGCCGGCAGCTGATGCTTTCGGAAAATTGAGTAGTGAGACACAGGCGTTATGGAAAGAGTTCCAAAACGGAGAAGCAACTGCGAGCGAAGTGTTTACAGCAGTTACAAATGAACTTGCCGGCATGGACAACCAAGTCAAGGCCAATGAGATCGGTGTCGATATATTTAAAACGAAATGGGAAGACCTCGGTGCAGATGCGTTATATGCCATGGGTGATATAGAAGGCGGGTTGAAAGATGTCGACGGCTCTATGCAGAAAATGAGCGACAACTTGGAAGAATCCCCCCTTCAGCGTATGACTGCCATGTGGCGAGAATTGAAAGGTGCGTTAGCCCCAATCGGCATCACATTACTCGAAATGGCGGAAGACTGGATACCGAAAGTGACCAGTGCTATTCAAGCCGTTTCCAACTGGTTCGGTGAACTCTCGAAGCAACAACGCGAATGGCTTGTCATCCTCGGATTAATTGGTGCAGCCATTGGCCCAGTCCTCATGGTGATAGGCCAATTGGCAATATGGTTGGGTGGTCTTGGAAAAGCGGTTACGACACTCCTCCCTGATCTTGGGGAGAAAGGGTTGAAGGGTGCGTTGAAAACGCTCGCTTCCCGTTTTAGTTTCCTTATGGGACCAATCGGCATTGCAATTGGCATCATTACGACGCTCGGCATCGCCTTTGTGACGGCCTACAACAAATCGGAAAGCTTTCGCAATTTCATCGGTAGCATCGGCGGTCGTATAAAAGGCGCTATTGGATGGCTACATGATTTTAAGAATGGCATTGCAGGATTGTTTCAGGATGACGGTACCGGCGGAGTGGACATACTCACATCCATCGGCATATCAGAGGCCATGGCAACCCGTCTGAATGATATGGTCGGGAAATTCTTCGAATTTAAATGGAAAGTTGAAGGCGTCATCAATGATGTCAAAACTGCTGCCAAGGGCATTTTCGCCATATTTCAGCGTGATCATACAACGGCGAATGAGTTGCTTCGATCCATAGGATTGAGCGAGGAAACTATCAATTCGATATTCCTTGCGGTAGCGCGCATCAAGTCAGCATTCCGCACCACGAAAGAATACGTGACAAATGCACTCTCGGCGGTCGGCATATTCCTACGTGCCAAAATAGCGGAGATCATCGCATTCTGGCAGTCTGACGGTCAGCAGATCTTACAGGCGACGAAGAATATTTTCTCGGGTATTTCCAGCGCAATAAGCGGAGCCATCAGTTTCATCGTCCCAATCATACGCACGGGGCTAAATGCGGCATGGTCCATCTTTAAATTCGTGTGGCCGGCCATCCTCAGACTGATAAAAATGGTCTGGGGTAACATCAAAGGAGTCATAAATGGCGGTCTAAAATTCATCCAAGGCCTCATACAAGTTTTCTCTGGAATTTTCACCGGTGATTTTTCCAAAATGTGGCAGGGCGTGAAAAATATTTTCACCGGCGCCATCCAATTTGTGTGGAATCTCTTCCAGCTGATGTTTTATGGCCGGATCATTAAAGGTGTCGCATCCTTGGTAAAGCTCTTCGCTGGCTCAATCAGGAGTCTCTGGACCAGAGTAGTCAACTTCTTCAAAGGTATGGGAGAAGATGCCGCACTTCGAGTGATGTATATGCGAGATGCAGTGGTCAAATTCATCGTTAACCTAGCCAGTCGTGCTGGCAGTGCAGTGTCAGGCATGGTTCAATCTATCGGTCGTTTCTTCAAAAATCTCTACACAGGCGTAACCAATCGCGTTATTAGTATGAAGGATGCAGTGGTCAATCGTTTTGTGCAACTGAAAGACGGTTCAATCAATAGTATCAAGGCTCTATATAACTCCGTGAAGTCATGGTTCCAGAGCATCTATAATAACGTGACAACTAGAATGCGCAACGCTAAGGACAAAGCAGTGAATTTCGCAAAAGGCATGAAAGATGGGGCCGTTGATCAGTTCAAAGCACTATCAAATGGTGCGCGCGACATGATGACAAAAATCGGCGACTGGATAGACACCAAGAAACAGGCGGTCATTAAAAAGGCAACCTCTCTCGGCACTGGCATTGCTAACGCGGCCATTGGCGGCTTTAACAAACTAATCGGTGGCATTAATAAAGTCGGCGCGATGATCGGCATCGACGAACTGCTGAGTAAGATTCCGCTAGTCGGCTCCGGTGGTAGCGGTAGTCGCAGGGGCAGCAGTGGATACTCTCCAGCTCGATACTCCACAGGTACTGGCTATCACAGCGGTGGCGCGGCCATCGTTGGAGATAAAGGGCCAGGTAACGGTGACGGCACCAGAGAGATTGTCTCATTACCAAATGGTCGCAACTGGCTATTCAATAAAGAAACTTTGATCGATGATCTACCAACCGGCGCTAAAGTCCTGAACAACAAGCTAACTGAAAAGAAATTCGGTGCAGGTTCAGGTACCGATAAGGACAACCAGAGTAGCTGGGCGTCCAGCGTAGTCGATTGGGGTAAGAATGCAGCTTCTAGCCTCATTGGAGGCGTATCTGGCACTTTCAGTAAGGTATCTGATTTCGTATCTGATATATGGGACTACATGAGTAATCCAGGGGAGCTGGCAAGCAAACTGGTTAGTAATCTTGACCTTGGTTTTGATCTGCCTCAGGTGCCCCTGGACTTGGCGAAGGGTGGCGTTAAGAAACTGACGTCTGGTATCGGAGACTTCTTCGGCAAGTGGTTCGAGAGTTCAGGCGGCGATGTCGATGGCGGCAGCATCCTTAACAGAAGGATCACAGCTAAGTTTGGTAGCTATCCGGCGAATATTGCAAGACAGCTTGGTGTCACTAGGCACTACGGTCTGGATACAGCGCATAAGTATGAAAGATTGACATCTCCTGTATCCGGTAAGGTCAGCAGGGTTTGGCATGATAAGTTCGGCGGGAATGCGATTCAGATTTCTGCAGGCGATCTGACCTGGTGGTTCATGCACATGCAGTCCATTGCTCGAAAAGTGGGTGACATGGTCAAGGCGGGTGCAACCAATTTAGGTGTGACAGGTAATACAGGATTACGCACGACCGGCTATCACCTACACACGCAAGCTATGAAAGGCGGTATTGGCAATCGATTCGCTATCAATCCACTACCATTGCTGCAGAAGATTGGTGGCTACTTCAAAGGTGGCATCACAGATGGTATTCCTGAGCTTGCATGGCTTAACGAGGAAGGGTTCAAGGAAAGTGTCATCTCTTGGAATCCGGCGCGTAAGGAACGTTCTGAGGACATCTGGAGAACGACTGGACAGCAACTTGGGTTTGATAACAGTACAGAAACGATTAAACGTATTGATCGCACTAACCAATTACTCGAAGGTGTGATCGATGCCATTTATGAAACTGAAGCGGGCGACACTTACCTGGATCTTGAAAAGGTAAGTAAGAAGGTTGCACCTGTAGTTAAAAAGCATAATGATTACGCCGAAAGAAGGAATAGCAGATTTAAAGGAGGGGGTCAGAAATGACTTTGAAGTTTGACGGTATAACAAAAGAGTATATAGCATCTGTTGAAGCGATTGAACGTCACTATGGCCCCAACCGTAGTATAGACCGCACGAATATACCTGGTCGTCAAGGCGCTGTAAAACGATCAGTGACGGATGGAGAAAAGGTTTGGGATGTCACGATAGTTGTTCGAGCGATAGGTAACCTGACTATCCAAGACGTTGCTGACGATATGGTCGAATGGCTATACCATGGTGAACCTAAAAGAGTAGTGTTTCCAGACGAACCTGGTAGGTACTACGAGGTTATGGTTGATGGTGGTATATCAAAAGACGAGATTATTTCCTTTGCACGATGCACGATAAAGTTTGTGTCCTTAGATGGTAAGGGTCACTCGACGACACGATACACCAACACTGCTATCTCAGACGTCGTCGATGTCGTTAATGAAGGCACAGCTGATACAGATATGATTGTCGAAGCCACCGCGCTGGAAGACTCGACGATGTTCATGATCACAAAAGGTGATAGTGACTACTTTATGCTGGGCAAGCCGACGGATGCATTTAAAGGTGAGGCGGATACGACCCCAACGGTATGGGCCGCGAAAAATAACACATTTCAGACATTTACTAAGAGACCGGATAATACACTCGTTGGAGATAGAAACTTAACTGGTCAATTTGCAACAGGCAGCATCTCATTGTCTGGTAACGTACTGAGAGCAAATTATGGCACCACTTCAATGAGTGGTATCTGGCATGGTCCTGTGTATCGGAAGTCACTGAGTAGCCTGGTCGATGACTTCCACTCACGAAGTAGTTTCAGGATTAACCAGGTCAACGGTCATGGTGTCGGTAAATCTTTTATCCATCTCTATGATGATGCTGGTAATCGGGTGCTGTCCTACGGCTTGATTGACCCGACCAACCGGGGCAGGAATGTCAAAGTGGTCGTCCGGCTCTATACAACCGATGGGGGTTATGAGGAGATCTATTCAAGTCAAGGCTACAGATATGACAATGTATATGCCGATCGTAGCATATGGATATCCGTCGACCGTATTGGTAGGCGTTATGTCGTAAAGACCTGGCACAACTACACGGAGAATGGCATCAAGAAGGTCACGGCAAGAGCGCAGGTGTCCTACAACGACGGAGAAGGGTTGTTTGCACGACCGATTGCGATTGGTGAAATTGCGATGGCCCGACACTCCAAGTACCCAGCTGCAGACCAGGCGATGTCCTGGTGTCGAATTGAGGATGACCTGGACATAGAGGATGTCGTGCCTTATCTAATCAAGACAGGCGACGAGATAGTCATTGATACAAAGCAGTCACTGGTGCTACTGAATGATGAACCGATGACGAGCAAGAAGGATTTCGGGAGTAACTATTTCAAAATAGATAAAGGACTCAATCGGTTATTGATTGAGCCCCAAGGAAAATTCGATACCACGGTTAAATGGTATGACAGGTATTTATAAAATATGAGGAGATGATTGATGTGTTTCGTAAATTTAGGAAGATATTTAAAAAGAGAAAAGAAGAACTCAGGTTCGAAAAAATGCACGGAGGGCGAACCGCCCTCCGTTAATTGTTAATTAAATACTCCAAGTTTTTCTAGAGAGTAAAAATCGGAATGACCACAATTGTTGCAAGCAAGAGCTACAAAAGGATTTTGCTCATTTAACGGTTTAGAAATTAATTCTTCGCCATCATCGAAGAGTATTCGATAAGTCTGGGCGATAAATGATTTTTCACCGCTACATTTAGGGCATTGAGTATCTATCCCTTTTGTTTGCAGTTCATTTCCTATACGCCTATAGAATTCATCAGACATTATTCTTCACCTCCCATCTAAACCAAATTATACCAGAAAGGATGTGATAATCATTGATTCATTTGATAGATAATCGTACCGATGAAGTCCTCGGATACATTGCTGAAGACAGGCTTCTTAGAGGGACCCATGTATATGATGCGGATGCCAAGAGTGAGACACTGGATTTTCTAACCCTCATCGAAGGTGAAAAAATCAAAGGGCTGTCTGAACGTAATCGAGCCATCTTCAAGGATGATGACGACAACTTCCGAGAAGTCATCATCGAGAACATCGAAGATTCCAATGCCGAGCGTATGGTCTATGCCAACGGTTCCTATTTGGAAGACCTGGGTAACGCCAAGCCAATTGCGCCTGGTGGCAAAGAGCAATACACTACGAAGCAATGGCTCGGTTTTGCTCTAGAGGACACTGGATGGCAACCAGGCATCGTCGAGTATGAGGGCTTCCGCAGCATCTCATGGACCGGATACAATACACCTTATGAACTGCTCAACATCATTGCGAATCGCTTTGACATGTCTTTACGGTTTAGAGTGGAGGTGGAATACAACCGGGTTGTCGGCCGTTATGTGGACCTGGTCAAGATCAATCATCTATTCAACGGCAAGGAGATTGTCAGGGGGAAAGACCTGGACGTTTTCAAACGCACAGTAAACACGGAAGACATGGCCACTGCGCTGATCTGTCTCGGTCCTGAACCACAGGAAGAGGATGAGGAACGTCTGATTGAGCTGGTCTACGATGACGAAGCCAACGAGAAATACAACAAGCCCGGACAGTATATCTGGAAGGTATATGAGCCGCAGACGGACAACCAGGATATGACACGGGATAGGCTCCGGTCACTTGGTCGCACTGAACTGGATAAGCGGAAAGAACCAAGTGTTGATTACGAGATCACTGCCATCAACTTCGGTCATCTCTATGGTCATGAGAAAGTCCGGCAGTACGACAGGGTCAGGGTTAAAGATGAAGAAATGAATAGATATGCCGAAGCGAACACGAAACGGATCACCCGGAATCTTCTGGATGAAACGGATCGTGTTTTTGTGTTTGGAGATATTGTCGAATTCAGTCGAGAAGATCTACGCGCCGAGTTTAATAACATCGTCGGTTCGCTCAGACAGCGCTTGGATGAGGCAGTTGCCAATGCAGACAATATTCGTAAGGAAATCACCGATAAAGTATTGAAAGAGTACGAGCGTAAAATTGAGAAAGGTGATACTCCACCATCTGAACCGAAAGAGGGTGACTTATGGCTCGACACTTCCGGTAATGCGGGTGTCCTTTATCGCTATGAAAATGGTATATGGGTGAAGTCCTCGGTCTCTGAAGCCTCAGAGATTGGAGCGATCACTCGGGAACAGGCGCTGTATGAAACACTCACCATGACCTATAAAACATTAGCAGTCCGCCATACAGAACTGCAGAACGAAGTGGGGCAAGTTTTAAGCAGTGAGTACCTGGTAGATAACAGCATCAAGTCTGACCTCAGTAACAGACTGGACATAGTCAATAACATATTCCTAAATATCCAAAATGAGTTGGAAGCCATGTCCATCGATACTGCGACGATCGGACGGTTGATTGGCGTACAGACTTTGATTGTCGATTACCGGGATTCTGTACATTATTTGAGTGTGGCCGTAAGAGAAGCGAATCAGAGCATTGATGCCAGGTTCAAGCTACTGCAATCTCAATATACCGATGAGAAATTCAATGATGTCATGAACAAAATTGCCGAAAAAATCGAAGGTGTCGAATATGTTGATGGTCAATTGATCGGCAATATGGCACTCATTCAGCAGCTTGCAGATACCAAGAAAGATCTTCAGGATCAGTTGGAACAGGCAAAAGTTAATTTTGCAAACCAAACGGCTGGAGTAGAAGGTCGGAATTTCCTGTTGGACAGTGAAGAAATATATAAAGAAGCAAGAGATTCAGGAGAACCTGGTGATAATTATAACTATGCAACCATTCATCTATCAGAATCTTTAGACGAACAAGTAGCTGTCAGTGGATATTTAGATTTAGAAGAGGGTAGCGCTGACGTAGTTTCAGTTTTGTTCAGGAGAACTGATAACGCTACTTTGTCGCACCGATATCCTGGATTAGATGAAAATGGATATTTCAATGTAACCGAAACTATTACGCCATCGGTAGACCGACTTTTTGTATACATCGGCGCAAGCGGATCAACTAGGGGGAATGGTGGGTATCTACGTAAAGTTATGCTTAATCGTGGTACAAAGGCACTGCCATACTCACGACCGCCTGAAGAAACCGAGCAGAAAATCACCACAATTAATCAGGAATTAACCAACATCGATGGTCAACTTAAAGCCAAACTCGAGCAGACTGACATCCAGCCAATGAAAGACATGATTACAACTCATGACACTGCTATCAAGGCACAAGCCGATAGTATATCTCTACTGCAAGACAAGACTGAAGTTCATGGTGAAGATATCACTAAATGGAGTAGCGAAGTAGCAAGTACTGCTGAAGAGTTAGAACGTACTAAAACTCGTGTGACTGATACCGAGAGTGGGCTGGCACGTGCTGAATCCGGCGTAATAGAAAATGCTACGGAGATATCGAACAAAGTTGGTATCGCAGATTATGAAATAGATCAAGCGGGCGTGGTTCAAAGGTTTACTGGCGTTGAAGGAAGCGTAAAAAATCTTGGAGACGAACTTGATTTACGAGTGCTAAAAACGGAATACGAGAATGGAACAGCAGGATTAGTCGGGAAAAATTTTATTTTAGATAGTGAGGAGCACTATAGAAAGGCTAGAGACACTGGGAATGCAAGTGATAACTTCAACTTCCAAACATATTACACATCAGAAGGTGTAAATGGTCTATTGACTATAAGTGGTTATTTAGTGTTAGAAGAAGGTAACTCTGATAGCATAACAGCACTGGCTTACAGACAAAGAGATGATGGTACATGGCATAATACACATCGTTTTGATTTACCTATTGACGAAAATGGATACTTTGAGCATCAATATAATACTGATTACAAAATGGCGAGATTCTATATTTATATGGGCAGTTCAGGAACAACTAGAGGTAATGGTGGATATCTAAAAAGAGTGAAACTTGAATGTGGCACACGCGCTACTCCCCACTCCAAAGCACCCGAAGACATCGATGCCAAGCTCACGCAACATGACAATGCCATTAATGTAAATAAAGATGATATTTCCCTCCGTGCCAAGACAACTGAGATGAACCAGTCGCAGAAGACACTGGCCGAGGTCATCAGTGAACTGACAGTGGATACCGAAAATGGGCTTACTTACCTCTTCAATGAGAACGGGACAATGACGGGGTACAATATCGGCCCGGACGGTTTCAAGCTGGATGCGAGCCATATTCTTCTTACTGCGAATTCAAGCCTCAAGTTGTCAGTCGATGCAGCAAAGAAAGCAGGGACTGATGCACAGGGCACAGCAAACACTGCTTTAAGTAATGCGGGTTCTGCACAAGGCACAGCAAATACGGCACTATCCAATGCCAATTCCGCCAATAGCAAAGCAGAAACCGCGCAGAGTATTGCTAACTCGAAAGTGTCTCCAGACAAGATCATCATTGAAATCAATCTTACCGAAGAACAGGCCAAGATAGTCGCCGAAAGAATCGAACTGGGGAATGGCGACCTTGTAGTCAGGGACAATAAAGTCTACATCAAAGATGCGACAATCACGAATGGTCACCTGGTCAGCGTATCTTTCGAGAAGCTTATGGGTGGTGAGGCAATCCTCGGTGGCAGTGGGCAGAATGGTTCACTTAGATTACTGGATGGGAATGATAACCCCCTTTTCCTTTTGGACGGGAACCAAGCCGCATCATCCGAGTTATCCATCGCAGACCTCTATGTGGAGAATATCCATAATGAGGATGTGGTGAAAACACTAAACGAAGATATTACTTTCTATGTACGGGGGTCTTCATATGGATCTGATGACAATGATGGATTGGGCTTATACAGTGCCAGCGCGTCGATTCAGCGCCTAGTGGACCAGTTACCCAAGTTCATCAATGGCAATGTTAAGTTCAATATGTATGGCACTTACGACATGAAAGAGACGGTGGATATATCCGGTTTCACTGGTGCAGGATCGATCACTTTCGACTTTTCCAGCTCGAGTGGCACGCTACCAATCAGTTTCAATCTTAACAGTAATTCGGTCGTTATAAAGTTTGATGATCCGAACAATCAGGTCACACTCGAAAGTGTTGCAGCGTCTGTCTTTTTCATTTCGGCATGTACCTATGTCAATGGTACTCGGATGCGTATGAACGGCGACGGTACTACACGTCAGGCAGTCAATGCAATAAATGGCAGTACAATCGACTTCAAGGACTGTAAAACGGACAATGTGGACTTTGGTTTCATCGTCTGGCAGTCCTCACGGGCAAGTATTGTTGACTGTACGGGTAATGCTAGCGTCTATGGCATGTGGGCTGCACGTGGTGGAATAATCCAGGGCGCAGGTAAAGCGCCGTTGGGCAACACGCGGAATCAGCATACTACCGAAGGCGGTCAATTCTTTGGGGAATGGACGTATCCAAGTGTCAGCAAGCCAGCGCCGGCACCTGTCGTCACACGGAAAACGCGAACATTTACCTCTTCCACTGCCGGTCATTATTACAATTCCTCCATTGGATGGAATACCAACTATATGGCCAGTTTCGCGATGCAGGGCAAGTGGGGCAGTGTTTCGATGAAAGATGGTTTATGGTTCTTCGGCAGCGCGATGCGGACCGCGCTTCAAGCTAAGAAAATCATAAAGGTTCGTGTTTCACTTGGGCGCTCTTCTTACAATGCTCAAGGCTATACAGGCAGGCGCAAGTTTACTCTGCGGATGCATCAGCATGCATCAAAACCTTCAGGTGCACCGACCTTTACTGCCGGCACTTATACCGGGAATCTGTCTATGGGTGAACGCAGGTGGTTCGATGTGACCAGTGCATTTAAAGATTATATCAACACGGGTGGCTGGTACGGCTTCGGCGTAAAAACCAGTAGCACATCGAACTATGAGTACATGGCCATGATGAAAGAAATTAAAGTGGAAGTAACTTATGAAGACTAGCAATCCAAGGACATCCAACGGGTGTCCTTTTTGCATACAAAATTTTATCAAGGAGAGGATTTGAATGTTGGGAACACACACAGATTATTTCATTGCACAACGGAACAAGACAGCTGGAGATATGCGCGCCGTTACGGTATACGACAACCTGAACGTAAACTTTTCAGATGAGGATCGCGTAAAGGTATATGAGGCCGCTGAACTGAGCACTGCACAACAGCTGATCGAGCCACTGAATATGATTGCAAGAATCACAGGTTCTAATTACGAGTTTGTTGTGGTGAAACGGACGCTAGATAAGACTGAGTTGCTGGAAGATGAATTGGGCGATGAGATCGAGTCGGAAGTGCCGACGGATGAGACGCAGGATGATACGACAGGGCCGACCGAATAATGTCTGGCTTTTTTATATATTGAAATGGGGTGGTGCTGATGTGATTAAGCAATTTATCGATACGGTCCAGGATGCAGCTATGAAAGCCATGTTGAAGTACATCGATGGCAAACTGGACAGTCATAAAGAGAAACTGCAGGAACATGACGAGGATATCCAGGAGCTAAAAGATAAATATGCCGACTTCAAGGATGTCAAAAAGATTGTGGAAAGTGATACAGAGACGCGAAAACTAATAAAAAAGACGGCAGTCGGCGCTATTGTCACAGGTATTGTCGGCTATATTCTATTCCAAATCGGAATCGTAGGGGGGTGAAGATGATGAGAAAACCAAAGTGGAACGAACTGGGTTTGATGCTGTTCAGCCTGTATATGTGGTTCACATTGACGGTTGAACCCGCGCTCTTTTTTGATGGAGGCACTGCCAAAGCCGACAGTGTATATGCCACCTATATCGCGATGGTCGGCAGCCAGAGGAACCTGGCATGGATCAGCATCACGGTTGCCACACTCTTTTTCCTGATTCTATTCACCAGACGATTCGCAGTACTGATTACGATTCACATCATGGGATTGGCATACTACTTTTTTATCACAGCATCTTTCCTGTTGAACTATCCGAACATTGCATTCGGAATCATGTCATTGGTCTCAGTCGCTCTATTCAAAGAGATACTGGATCTGATAGATGTTTCCGAGGATTTGAAGAAAGATAAGATACTAAACGAACCAACGAAGGGAGGTGAGTAGATGACCCAAGATAAAGCAAAGCAGCTCGTCGCAATGATTGGCGGTTTCCTCGGTACGCTGTTCCTGGCACTTAAAGGCAGTGGTATCGAGTTCGCTTGGTTCAACCAGGAGACAATCGAATTGTGGCAACAAGTGCTTTTAACAGGTATTCCATTAGTGTTCGTATTTTACGGCGTGTGGAAGAATCAATACATTGTGACTAAAAAAGCAAAGGCGCAAGAAGAAGAACTGAAGAAGCAAGGATTGAAGTAAGACATCCAGTAGACTGGGTGTCTTTTTTAGTACAAAAATTTAAGGAGATGTTTGAATAATGACATTAAAAATTGGTGTTTCAAGAGGACATGGTAAGTACACAGCAGGAAAGCGTTCACCAGCTGGCGAAAGAGAATGGTATTTTAATGATGCAGTAGCGGAAGCATTCATCAGACTGATGAAGCAGTACGATGATATTGAAATTATAGAAGTATCAGACCCAACTGGAGAAGAGGATACCCCCCTGGTTACTCGTACAGACCTCGCAGATTATCATGGCGTTGATGTATATATCGCATTCCACCATAATGCCTACCAAGGTGTATGGTTCAACGGAGGCGGCTCAGAAGTCCATGTAAGACCGTATGCTTCTCAATCTCATGCACTGGCATCCATCATTGCGCCGTTGATTTCTAAAGCAATGGGGATTACTAATCGTGGAGTTAAAGTAACAAACCTTCATGAAACCAGAGAGCCGAATCAACTCGCTATTCTAATTGAAGGCGGATTTATGGATTCCAAGCAAGATATCGTAGCAATGAGGGATTCTAATAAACTTAAAGCGCAAGGTGAAGCCGTCGCTCTGGGTGTAGCTGAATACTTCTCTCTTGAAAAGAGTGCAGCACCAGCACCGGTGGAAGATGTGACAGGCGCAATTCCGTCTCCATTCAATCGCTATGATCACACAAAAGTGCCAAATAGTATCCGTGTGCCCGCAGGCGAAACACTGTGGAGTCTTGCAGATAAATATGGGCTGACAGTGGAATATCTCAAGCAGCGCAATGGAATGGATTCAAATCACCTGGATGCCAACCAGTTCCTCTATGTTGATTATGACCGTAATGACTACAGAAGCCGTTCTGAAGAAGGTGCCTATGTAGAGGGTATTGTAGATGGTCTGGGAGCGACAGTAATGAAACGCCGTGGCAGTCAAGCGGCTGGTTTTCGTTTCGAGGAAGAAGCCGGGTACGATCTTAAGCCTGGCGCTGTAGTGTTCATCTTTGAAACGCACCTTGGATGGGGACGAATTTTCACTGGAGCTTCAACAGGTGCCGGCTCTAATGAGTGGATTCATCTCAATCGCATGATTCCGGTACGTATATTTAAAGATTAAGAATTAAAAATGCCTCCCTCGATTGAGGGAGGATACATAAAATCAAAATTGCCTATTAACTTAATAAGACCTCTGATATTATTAAATTATATTAATAATTAGGAGGGAAGATCGTGGCAAAAAATTTTTATGCTGTTAAAAAAGGTCATAAAACAGGGATTTTCGACAACTGGTCTGAAGCTCAAGAAGCCACTAAGGGATATCCTAAGGCAAAGTATAAAGGTTTTGATACATTAGAGGAAGCAGATACATATATGTCGAGTGAAGAAGAGCCTACCCAAGTAGGACTAAAAACAAGTGCTGCAGAAATTAATGACTCGGTTGAAGATAAGATTAAAGCTTTGAGCGGTGGTGAAGCGGTTATCTTTGTAGATGGGTCTTTTTCTTCTAATGAAAAAAGATATGGCTATGGTTCTATCATTATCATTAAAGACCATGAAGAGAGTCTTTATAAAAGCGGAGCGGAAGAAGATTTATTACCTAGTCAAAACGTTGCGGGAGAAATATTGGGCGTTATTGACAGTATTGAGTATTGTATTGACAACAACATAACTAATGTGTCATTATATTACGATTATGAGGGTATTGAAAAATGGGCTACTGAAAAATGGCGAGCTAAGTCTGATATTGCAAAAAGATACACCACATTTATAAAAGCCAATAAATCTAAAATTGCTATCAACTTTTTCAAGGTGCCGGCTCATCAAGGGGTTGAATATAATGAAAAAGCGGACAAGCTAGCTAAATATTCTCTACTGAAAGAAGGCTACAGAACCCATAAAGATGGTTCAGTACGTATTAATAAAAAAACGGAAGACGAATTTAATAAGATAGTAAATGATTTGAACTTAGAGTACGAAGGCAACATAAATATCAGAGTAGCTGAGGATGATAAAAGTTATAGAAAAATAATTAAATTATCTTACGATGGTCAAAAAGTTACCGTTACTCTTTATAACAAAAACAACACGCTTTATATTCAAGGAAATGATAGTGAGTTGTTCAATAAATTGCTTACTCTAATTCTTGAAAGAACTGAGAAAGAAGAGACACGCGAAGTTTTAAATAGATATTACGGGGCAGAAATGAGCGAGGAAGCAGTCCTTTTAGAGTTTAATAGACGTTTGCCAGATTACGATTACGAAGAAAATGATTTACCCCATTATAATAATTTGCAGTCTGCTATTTATAATTTAATGCTTACAGGCTACCGACCAGACTATTCATTCTTAGTCTACCCAGTGTTCCGATCTTTTGAATTTATTTTCCATAGAGTTTTGAACGAGAGTATGGAGGTGGAAACTGAGGATGAAAAGGGGAGAAATACATTCTCAAAAAATTTCCAGGAAGATGAGAATGGATATTTCCGATGCATGAATAAGAAGAGGAAAAAATTAAGTCAAGTGCAATTGGTTTACTTAGAAGATCTTTTTAATTACTATAGCAATAATCGTCACTCGTATAGCCATTGGTCAAAAGATTCATTGGATACTCAAATGATATCTGATATTAACAATGCAAAAAGTATAATCAAAGTTGGACTTTCAAAAATAAATGGGTACTATAAAAACTTTTAAATAAAAGGAGGGGCACAATGAAAAACTTGAAGATAAAGAATCAATTATTTGTTATTATTGAAAGCAACGAAAAAGTTTCTTCTGCTATAAAGTTGTACGCCCCTCCTCAAGGTGTTGACTCAGTAATATTTGATACAATGTTAGTTAAAGGTATCGGAACCTATAGATTTATTGAAATTCCAATCAGAAATGGGAAGTTAGCACTTAAAGAGAAAAAATATATCGCAATAGAAAAAAATATTGAGAGGACGATTAATAAGTCCATTTTTAAGGATAGTACTCTTAAAAAATATAGCTTGACTTCTTACGAGAAAGATTTGTTGAAATCCTCTTAGTATAAATATTAACCACCTCACAGTAGGTGGTCTTTTTTATGTTTAAAACTAGAGAAACGCACTGGATTTTGAGTCCAGTGCGTCTAAGAAGATATAAAGAAGTTGAGTAACGTTTTAACTATTTTTCATCATATATTGGCGTAGCACTATGCACACTAAAACTTACAAAGGTCTCCCGTTTCATATACTCAGAATTACCAGCATCGCCTAATTCCTGATCTTCTCTTAACATCAAATCCCTAACTAAGCGCATTATGATTTCTACGGTAACTTCTCCTAAAGTTTGAGATACGATATCCAATTCTCCAATCACATCAAGTTGCCATTTCTTTATATATACTTGATAATGGGCGCCTTGACTCTTATTGGCTAATAACTTAATACATTGTTCAACGTTTTTAAATGACCTGTTGTCGTCAGCATCTTTTACTTCAACAAGATCTTGTTCTAAGAACTCTTGAAAAGTATACTTTTCTCTTTGAACAATGCTATCCTGAGTAAAATAATAGAATCGCTGAGACTTAAGCAAATCTTCATAGTTGCGTCTTTTTAAAGTGATTTCCGGAAAAATTTTTAAATCTCTTAAGAGAATCTCGTTGTTGTTTATATCTTTAAAAACTAAATTTCCTATTATGTCAAACAAAGCAAAAGAATTTTCTTCTTTGTTCAATCCTCTTCTCTTGTGTGTGTCCTTCTCATAATAATCGTTTCCTTTAGTATAAATCATTCGTAACTGTTGCATGATTACAGGCTGAAACTCGTGTCTTCCATATTGTTTGATTAACTCCAAGCTAAACTCAATAACAGATAAAACGTCGTATAGTCTTATTATGGAATTATTTGAGTAAGACCATTCATTGAAATCAAAACCCTTCGGTGCCTCCATTTTATCAACACCCTCTCATGTTATAGTTATAGTTTATCATATATTCTGACTTTACAATACGAACAAGTGTTCGATATAATCGTCTCAAGAGGTGATGGCGATGAACACGAAGGTCAATCAAGAAACGGACTACAGAAAGATACCAGTCGGACAATTAGATTCCAACATCCCGCAAGGCAGGGGCATGATCAAGTGGCAGCCGTTTGCCACTATGCCTGAGCAATATGAGCGTATTGCGCGCATGATTGAGGACCAGGCAAAGTGCGAACCTCCTTCTTTCGACGATGAAACGCTCGTCAGACTTGAAGAGCAGATCCGCCGACAGATAGGGGAGATGGTCGTGCTTCGGTATTGGTCTGAGGGCTTCGAGGTACAGCTCGAGTGTGAGATTAATTATATCGATAATCATTCACGTACAGTTGTTGTGCTCAAAAACCGTGAAGTGATCGCCATCCAATTTGCGCATATTTACGAAATATTATTCTCCCCAGAATATTTTGAGTAGAAGTATGTACTTATCCACCGGCATGGCATAACTTCTTTAGTAGGAGGAGACGCCATGATAAAACTATATGATCATAAGAACTACGGGATTTACAAGCAGCTGAGACAGGACATCAAGGAAGAGAAGCTCTCTTTAAAGGATTACATATTCGCAGAAATTTACGGAAGCACTTTTATCATTTACTCAATAGATCTTCCAGTAACTGCAGACTATGAAATCATGACTGTGGAAGATGCATTTACATTTCTAAAGAAAAACGCCTAAATAGACGAAGTTTGAGAGATGTGGCTTTATGGGTGAAGACACAATAAAAGCCACATCAAGGTGGTTTATTTGTATGTAAAATTTTAAAAAAATTGATCTATAAAAAGGGTTCGCAGGGTATATACATAATAAGAGTTTACATTATATGTGAACAAAAATATAATTAACTAAAGAGGTGAATATAATGAAGGAATTAGTCGATCATATTTTATTTGTAGCTTCTGTAAACAGGAAAAGTGTTACTCAACTGCAACTTCACAAAATTTCATATTTCGCTTTGGGGTACCTTCTCAAAATAGGAGAAGAAGAGAAGGCCAGACAGTTATATAAAGATGAACATTTTCAAGCATGGTCTTACGGTCCAGTTTTGCCAAAAACATATGAAAGATTTAATCGTTTCAAATCTACTCCAATACTGGATGTTGGCGAGAATTCAATACAATTATCACAAATACCAAACTTCAATGAACTAATCATAAAATATATTAGAAGAAATATTTTCGAATTAGTAAAGTTAAGTCATTCTAATTACTTTTGGAAAGAGAATAGTAATCGTGTTCGAAGAAATCTAAGACCAGAATACACTTTTACTGATCTAAAGAGGGATTTCAGAATTGAGTAGTGAGGAAAAGTTAACTTTATATAGCTTCAAAAAGCAACATAGTATTGATGATGAATCCAATTATGAGCTGTCAATGATTTATGAAAAAATATATAGAAATTATTATGAGAAAAGCTCATATGATAGGGAAACTTTTGACCCGTATAACAAATTTCAAGATGAAGATTTGAGAACTTTGTTTGATAGAGCAAGCAAAACTTCAGAAACATTAATTCCATATGCAAATTTTACGAATACAATTTTTAGTGTTGGTTACAATAATGCTATGTACTTCAACTATGCGGATAATTCATTCTCTGAAGAACTTCAAGCTGCAATGGAAGCTTTCATTATCAGAGATTATGGTATTGGTAGAAATAAAGATGAAGAAACAGGGAAGCAATACATCGATGTAGAAAGATATAATGATAATGTCTTAATAGAACTGAATGACAGTAATAAAAACGGGTTGAAAGTTTTTTATAAAATTATTCAACATACTCAGTTAGCATTAGCTCAGAGGAACTCTCTATATATTAATCAAAAAGAAGACATCAATATACAACGCGATCAAATAGATTATATTTCTGCTGAAATTGATAAATCAAATAGAAGATATAATAATATGATAGGTAACTACATATCTATTCTCGGTATATTCGCTGCCATCATGATGACCACCTTCGGGGGAATACAAGGCTTTACAGCAATTTATCAAAATGAAAATAATTATTCATTAACCGAAGTGATTATTATATCTTGCTTGGGCTTGATGGGATTGTTGCTTTTAATATTTG
The DNA here is from genome assembly GCF_021991715.1 of Salinicoccus sp. ID82-1. Taxonomy (NCBI): domain Bacteria; kingdom Bacillati; phylum Bacillota; class Bacilli; order Caryophanales; family Staphylococcaceae; genus Salinicoccus; species Salinicoccus sp. ID82-1. Next base: position 770,619 of record NZ_JAGFLY010000001.1, on the reverse strand, counting down.
TATTAATTTATGGGGTAGCAAAGTTAGCAGAAAAAGATATTTTTTCTAATGATAATACAGATTATATGCATAGAAAGTATCCTCAAATGTTTTATCCTTTATTTCTAATTCTATTAACTACAGTTGTTGCCATTGCTCATTTATTCAGTTATAGACCTCCTAATTATTTTCCTGATTTCATGAGAAATAATATTTGGTTGATACTCTTCATTACAATAATATTCTTATTTTTAATTTATTTATTACATATTATAGTAGTGAGATTCGAACTATTAGATAGATTTATATCATTAATAAGGATAATCCTATGGATAATAAGGTTAAGCCTTAGGACAGAGCAAATAGTGATGATTAGTGATGTGCTTGAATTTCCTGATGATAAAAATGGTGGCTACACAGTATATGAAGCAAAAATTTACGAAGGTCCAATCAATAAAAAACTGAAAGTCAGAACAAAGAAAAATCTTGGATTAACGGGAAGTTACTTAGTAAAAAAGAAACGCTTTTCATTTGAAGTAGAAGAAGTCCTTCAGGATTAATCTATATTTTATAAATAAGAGAACAAGAAGTATTTCTTGAGTCTTTTTTCAGATTTGCACTGTGTTAGAGATAAAACACCTAGAAAATGGATCTTTGGATTATATTGCGTATCAATATAAGATGGATTCAGACAATGACGTAGAGCACAATAATAATCCACCTCATATATAAAAGTGGGGTGGATATTTTATGAGAGGCACTCTTGCCCGAGATTCATTTATTCAGTGATTTCTCCCATTATCTGCGTTACAAACTTCTTGGCTTTTTCCGTTTCCCAGAGAACCTTACGTCCTTTTCGATATTCGCAAGATATCATTCGTGTGTCCTTCATAAAGTACTTTTCAAAGTAAGTCCTACTCACACACATCTTATTACAAATCGTTTCCTTGTCGATAAACCATTCGCCGCGTGTCACATTCCTTCCTCCCTTCTCAGGTAGTTTAATCTAAACTATCCATTAGATAAAACCATCTGTAAGGTCGAGTTTCTACTATATAAATGTTCATCTTAAAAAAGAATGGATCTTCTCACGGAACTAACTACTGGGATAAAAAATGAGGGATGGTCAATATTTGGTCAATATCGCATCGTATATACCCATTTAATAAGGTTGAGGACTCCCTCCTGGGACGTAAAAACTTAAGAAGTAGCTTTTTGAAACTCTGCAACCATAAGGTTGCGGGGTTTTTATTTTTCTTCAAAGATTGATGAAATGTTAATCGTAGCAAGAGAATTAAATTTAGAATATTTCCTTATATTTGGTAAAATTATCAGAAAACCATGTCAAATTTGCTTTAAATGGTGTAAAATGATGTAAATTGCATATATTGGAGGGGAAGCAATGGGAACTTTTGTAGGAGTATTAATATTTCTAGGTGTGGTCGCAACCATCGCTCTTTTCGTGCTTGGATTCATCCGGGAGAACAAAGGGGAGGCATATCATAGTACATGGAAAGCGTCACTTTATTCCTTCGCGGCGACTTGCCTGCTTGTCGTCCTCCTGGGGCTGGTGAGCAGTGGCTTTGCCCTGGTGGACATGGTGTTGATGCTATGGATCTTTATATCCATTGCGATGTTTGTATTCATTGCTTTGGCATTGAGGTCCAGGTTTAAAAATCAGAGCCCCCGCAGACATTTCCGAAGAGCAGGCATTGCATTTGCGACCGGTCTTGCCCTGTTCTTCATGTTTACTTTGGTTCCAAATGAGGTTGAAGAGCCTGCCAATCAGACTGCTTTGGCGGATGAGGAAAGTGAAGAGCTGACTGAAGAAGTGACAGAAGAGACAACAGAAGAAACGACAACAGAAGAAGAAAAGGATGCTGCAGAGAAAAAAGCTGCAGAGAAAAAAGCAGCAGAAGAAAAAGCCGCTAAGGAAGCTGAAGAAAAAGAGGCATCCATCGAAGCAGCCAAGAAGAAAGAAGAGTCCATAGAGGCAGCCAAGAAGGAAAAAGAGAAAGAAGAGTCGATTGAAGCTGCCAAAGCCAAGGAAGAATCGATAGAAAAAGCGGAAGCTGCAAAAGAGAAGTCGATCGAAGAAGAGCAGGCAGCAGCGGCGAAGGCTGAAGAAGAAGCGAAGAAAGAAGCTGCGCCAAAAGAAGGACTTATCCCAGTCAGCCTATACAGGATTGTTGATGGGGATACAGTGAACGTACTTGATGATGAGGGTAATGAACTGAAACTCAGACTGCTTCTAATTGATACGCCTGAAACGGTACACCCGAACAAGCCAGTTCAACCCTATGGCCATGATGCTTCCGATCGGCTGACACAATTACTGAATGCTGCAGATCAGCTATACATCGAGTACGATGATGGAGCAAAGACAGACCATTATGACAGACAGCTTGTGTATCTGTATGCAGATGATGCAAGTGTCCATGAGGTACTTCTCGAAGAAGGTCTGGCACGCGTCGGATACATCTACGAGCAGCAAAGGTACCTGTCAGAATTCCGTGCAGCGGAACAGAAAGCAAAAGATCAGCAGATTGGTGTATGGTCCATACCGGGTTATGTAAACACTGATGGGGAAGGCTTCAATAGCGAAGAACCGGAACCGACAAGCGAACCGGCCACAAGTGAACCAGCGACATCAGAGCCGGCAACAAGCGAACCTGCTCAAACAACTGAATTTTTCCAGAATTGTACTGAGCTCAAGACGGTGTATCCAGATGGCGTCGCCCAGGGACATGCTGCATATCAAGGCAAGATGGATAGAGATAAAGATGGATATGCATGTGAATAGAATATAATAAACGTCCACCCTATTTATAAAGTAGGGTGGACATTTTATGAAAAAATACTTTTGTTTGCTAATGTACTACTTTAATCCACACAAAACTATCTATAATGTACGAATTTCTACTATCAATTTCTTGCTTGACTTATGGGACCCTATAAACGATGTGTCTTAGAAGGTTCCATCTTTTATAATTTCAACCGATCCCCATACATAAAAAAATGACCACCAGAATTACTGGTGATCAGTTGATTTGATTATTGACACAGTTATAACACGGTAAAAAGTTCTTCATATAATAACATTGATCAAGCATAAAGAGCCATGGATCAACCTTCAGCTCACAATTCAGATTGCTCACCTGCTTATGGGTGCTTACATGCTTAATGAAATTATATTTTTATATATATGTACAGACTTGAAAACATTGAATACCTTTGGAGTATCACGTTATTTCAGGTAGCATATTGAAATAATTCATGTATTGCAGGCGCTTTGATAATAAGAAAGGCACATGAAGCTTTCTTCGTATATACAAAGGAGTGTTTGGCCTTTTCAGATGGAGGGAATCTTCTAGTAAACTGTGGAAAGGGGACGTGGCTGATGAGTTATCAATTTGAGGAACTATTTGCGGACATCCAAAAAGATAATCGGAAGGTTCTTGATAACATTGAACCGTTCGAGCACCCACTGGTCGTGCTGCTTCGTAAGTGTCTTGAAGAACAGGAATACATGCTGGATAGGCTTATAGAGGAATTCGAGGAAGGGAAAACCGAGCTTAAGGATATCAAGACCAACTGTTCTGCCCTGTTCCATGCGAACCAGAAAGTGAATCCTTATTTTGCGGAGTGGAAACGTGCGACGGGATGGATCGGCTACAAAGATGACACGCCTTCAGAAGAGCTGATGAAATCATTGGAGGAAAGACTGGACGAAATGCAGGATGATCTGATCGAGATTGCGGCTAAGTTGGACGAAGAATATGGAGAGTCGACAACGAAATATTTCATACCGACATTCTACTTACCGGAAGAGAGGGTTAACTGATGACATTTAAAAATGAACGTATCGATCAGAATTTGTATAGCCAGGGTGAAGTGGACAAATGGGTATACAGTACCTGCGGGCTCTGCTCGGTCGGCTGTGGTCTCTATGTTGCTGTAAAGGATGACAAGGTTGTAGGTGTAAAAGGGAATGGTGATGACCCGATCAACCGGGGCAGACTGGGACCGAAGGGTGAAAACCAGTGGCATGCCAATAATGCCCCGGATCGTCTCAAGACGCCTATGATTCGAAATGCGTCCGGCGAACTTGAGCCTGCGAGCTGGGAGGATGCGATGCAGCTGGTCGTGGACAAGGCGAAGCAGTCACTTGAAGAGAAGGGCAGGAACAGTGTCAGCATCTATTCCACAGGGCAGGGGTTCTTTGAAGACTATTATACGATCGCCAAAGTGGGCAGGGCTGGACTGCAGACCCACCTGCTGGATGCGAATACGAGGCTATGTACTGCGACGGTCGAGTTTGCGCTGCTGCAGTCATTCGGGGCTGACGGTACACCGGCTTCCTTCGACGATATCGATGAAGCGGATACGTTAATGTTGTTCGGCCACAATGTCGCGGAGTCCGGGACGGTACTTTTTGAACGCATCATGGAACGTAAAGTAAGAACGGGAAAACCATACATCATTGCGGTGGATCCGCGAAAGACACTGACGGCAAGGGAAGCGGATCTGCACCTGCAGCTGAAACCAGGGTCAAACCTGCCACTGATGAACGGCCTGATCAATGAACTGATCGAGCAGGACAAGGTAGACAAGGACTTTGTCCAGGCACATACAGTCGGGTACGAGAAGATGAAGGAATCAGTCAAAGGCTGGACACTCGAGAAGACGTCCGAGAGCACCGGCATACCGGAAGACCAGCTCAAGGAATTCTATAGAGTGATGTGTGATACGCCTTCACTCGTTTCCACAACACTTCAGGGTGCTTTCCAGAGCGCAGAGGCGACAAAAGCCTGTGTTGCCATCAACAACTTCCATCTGATCCGGGGTCTGATCGGCAAGCCGGGCTGTGGTCCGCTCCATACAGCCGGGCAGCCAAGCTCATCCGCTAACCGTACTGCAGGTGGCGTCGGTACTTATCCGGCGCACCGGAATCCGACCAATCCTGTCCACATGAAGGAAATGGCACAACTGTGGAATGTGGATCAGGATTCACTCCCTGCCGGACCGGAAAAAGGGATTGAGGAAATCATCACCCATATTGAAAAGGAGGAAGTCGGCTTCTTCTGGAATATCGGGACGAACCCTCTCGTTTCGCTTCCGAATCGCAATCGTATCAAGAAAGCACTCGACAATGTATTTGTCGTCGTACAGGACCCATTCCTGACAGAAACATCGGCAGTCGCTGATGTCATTCTTCCTGCCGCCATGTGGGGTGAAAAGGAAGGGACGATGGAAAATGCCGACCGGACTGTCACCATCTCGAGAAAGGCAGTCGAACCACCAGAAGGTGTGCGGTCTGATTTTGAAATACTGGTGGACTTTGCAAGGCGGATGGAATTCAAGGATAGGGACGGACAGCCGCTAGTCGACTATTCGACGCCTGAAGAATGCTTTGAAGAATTCAAAGGCATCACAAAAGGACGTCCATGTGATATGACGGGTATCACCTATGAACGTCTGGAAAAATTGAACGGCATGCGCTGGCCTGTACCGGATGAGAAATCTACAGGGACACCGAGACTCTATTCCGACTTCAAGTTCCATACAAAAGTGGATGATGCGCAAGTTTTCGGCAAGGACCAGTTTACCGGTCGCGCACTGTCGAAAGAAGAATTCCAGGAAATCGGAGCAGAAGGTCGTGCGCTGCTTCAGGAAACCTATCATCTGCCACCGTTCGAGCAGCCGAATGACCAGTATCCGATGTGGCTGACGACAGGCCGCTCCGTGTGGCACTGGCATACAAGAACCAAGACGGCACGCGCGCCGATGCTCCATATGGCAGCGCCGAACAACTATGTCGAGATTCATACGGAAGACGCCAGGGAACTCGGAATTGTCCAGGGCGAAGTCATACGCATTTCCTCTCCGCGCGGCGAAATAGAAGTGCCCGCCCGGATTGGCGAGACAGTTCAGAAAGGACTGCTGTTCGTACCTTTCCACTTCGGCAACCTGGAGAAGAAGGAATCTGCGAACAACCTGACCAACGACTTCGTCGACCCGATCTCGAAGCAGCCGACCTACAAGCAGTCAGCGTGCAAAATCGAGAAGATAAGGAATGCGCACGAGGTGAAAGCGGACGAATCTCTGGAAGAGATCGCCTCACACTATGGCATGACAGCAAAAGAACTGAGAGCAGCCAACAATCTGTCCGCACCTTATGAAATAGAGATGGGAACGACAATCGAAGTGCCGGCATCCGTAATCAACACACCAATCCAGCCGTATATACCGCAGCGATGAAACGGCTCCGTCAAAAATGTTATATAGTCAGATTATTGTTCTGGAACTCTGCAACTAATATAACTGCAGAGTTTCAGTTTTTTATGTTGATAGGGAGTTAAGGAGCGATTAATATGAAGTATCATTTCTATGCTGTACTGGAAAAAGAATAGAATGCCTATAATGTAAAGTTTCCGGATCTGCCAGGTGCAATCACTTTCGGTGAGGGACTTGAAGATGCAATATTCATGGCACAGGATGCCCTGGAAGGTCATTTGCTTGTCATGGAAGATGATGGCGACGATATACCTCGTCCTTCCGAACATCATGATCTATCACCAAGCTTGAAACGAGATGAACAGCTGCAGCTGATTGAGGTGGATACCAATCTGATCAGATCGAGTCAGTAATTACCCTTTGCTGTCTCTTTTTCATTTTACAAACTCCGCTCCCTTCTATAAACTTGTAATGAATTTATAAAAAGGAGAATACGCATGAGTAAATTTGATGAACCTATTCTCGTAGTACCGAGGGATGTTCTTTTTAATAATGAGGCAGATGCCTTCCATGGTTTTGTCGGTATGAATGATAGAAGGTATGAAAGTATTCTTTCGACTTTTTCCGAGTTCGAAGTCAAACGCCGGGGTGACATGGAGGAGGATCCTTCGTATAAGCAGCTGGTCGGCTATGTCATCATTTCATCCGATAATGGCAAGACACTCGTATACAAACGTCTGGCGGGTGGCGGCGAGGCACGTCTGCATGGCATGCTGTCGATCGGTGTCGGTGGTCATATGAATGATGTGCCGGAAGCATCAAATATCGAAGAGAAGCTCTACATCAATGCGGCGAGGGAACTGTCCGAAGAGGTCGGCCTCTCCCAGGAGCAGCTCGAGGACATCGAAATCGTCGGTTTGATCAATGATGACGACAACGAAGTTGGAAAGGTCCATATCGGTGTGGTGTTCAAGGTGACGGTCGATGAGAATGATGTGGCGTCCCACGAAGAGGATACGCTCGAACTGATCTGGGAGAAAGATGGTCAGCTCTCTGAAAGGTCGCCTTATGAATCATGGAGTGAACTGATCATCAGGGATGCCTATGAAAGATAAGGTCGTCTCACACCGCAGGTTTCTGCAGAAGATGGAGCGGGATCTGGATCTTGACTACCGCAATGGCGATTATGCCAGTTTCATCAGTAAATTCAGGATGTACTCCGATCAGCAGGTACCGGAGATCTCCTTCATGGAAAAGTTCTACGAAGCGCTGTCCTATGAGGACAGGCACGATGAAGTGATGGAGTATGCACTGCTGCAGATGAATGAGGGTGCCGGTAATTACGACGTCCACATGCACCATCTTCTGAAGTCGCTGCTCAAGCAGGAGCGCTACTTTGAAGTGATCGAGTTCTCGGACCACCTCATGGAGGAGGATATTCCACAGCGTTTCCGGATTGATGTCGCTGCATTCAGGCATGAGGCGAAGCGTGCGATGGATGAAAAGATGGAGGGGCTGCATGCGCCGGAGGTTGAGAAGCCTGTTGTCTCTTCTGAAGCTTACAGGGCAATGCAATCCTTTGAGAAAATTGAACTTCTCAGAGGTCTCATTGAGAATGAGGATATCAGGCATAGGGATCTGGTACGTGGAGAAATGAACACTGAGATGGATTACACATGCCTTACTTTCATGCTGCTTTATCTGAGAACCATTGAGGACCGGCAACCGGTAGTTGCTGAAAAGATGGATGCGCAGCTTGAAGTGGTGCCGGCCGAACTGCCGACACTTGAAGAGAGTCCGCTGCTCAGCGGTGTAAGGCCGCTTGTTATGGACGAGGTGGAGAACCGGATGCCTGAATTCAGAGAAGCGGCAGAGGGCATGCTGATGTCGCACGCGGTCCACTGCTATCCGATCTTCCCGCCATTTGATGATGAAACACTGTATCTTGGCTATATGAGCGAACTGTTCAGCATGCTCAATCTGGACCATGACTTTGAAGCGGATGCATCGGTAATCGAGTGGATCCGCAAGGTCGAAGGGTCGATGATGTAGCATTGTCGCGGAAATCAAATGTTGGATATAAAAAAGTGATATGTTATACTATATTGGTTAATTGAAATTACGTATTTACGGAGGAATTAGATTATGTCTCAAAAGTGGGAAAAACAAGAGGGTAACGAAGGAGTACTGACAGTAACAGTACCAGCCAAGGAAGTAGATGGCGCCCTGAACGAAGCATTCGCAAAAGTATCTAAAGAAGTCAGCATTCCTGGATTCAGAAAAGGTAAAGTACCGCGCCAGATGTTCGAAAAGCGTTTCGGTGTAGAATCACTTTATCAGGATGCACTTGATATCCTGCTTCCTAAAGCATACACAGAAGCAGTGACTGAAGCTGACATCAACCCGGTCGACCAGCCGGAAGTTGATATCGAGCAGATGGAAAAAGGCAAAGACCTCATCTTCACTGCGAAAGTGACTGTTGAGCCTGAAGTCAAACTCGGCGAATACAAAGGTCTTGAAGCAGAAGAACTGGACACTGAAGTAACTGAAGAAGACGTTCAGAAGGAAATCGACAGCCTGCTTGAATCACACGCCGACATGGTAGTGAAGGAAGAGGGCAGTGTTGAAGAGGGCGACCTTGTGAACCTCGACTTCGATGGCTATCTTGGTGATGAGCAGTTCGAAGGCGGACAGGCTGAAGGCTATGAGCTTGAAATCGGCTCCGGCAACTTCATCCCAGGTTTCGAAGAGCAGGTTGTCGGCATGAACATCGAAGAGGAAAAAGACATCAAGGTCACTTTCCCTGAAGAGTATCACGCCGAGGAGCTTGCGGGTAAAGAAGCGACTTTCAAAGTCAAAGTCAACAGCATCAAATCCAAAGAGGTTCCTGAACTTGACGAAGATCTCGTAAAAGAACTCGATCAGGACGTTGATTCCGTAGACGCACTGAAAGAAAAGCTTGAAAAAGACCTCAAGGAAGCAAAAGAGAACGAAGCGGATGTTACAATGAAGGAACAGCTCATCGAGCAGGCTTCCGACAATGCTGAAATCGATGTACCGGATGCAATGATCAAAACTGAAACAGACAGAATGCTTCAGGAATTTGAACAGCGTCTATCCCAGCAGGGCATCAACATGGAAATGTACCAGCAACTGTCCGGCCAGGATGAAAATGCACTGCGTGAGCAGATGAAGGACGACGCATCAAAACGCGTACGCACAAACCTTGTTCTCAAGCAGATCGCAATCGATGAGAATATCGAAGTGGCAGATGAAGATGTCGACAAGGAACTCGAAAAGATGAGTGGGCAGTTCGGCATCAGCGTGGAAGACATCAAATCCACACTCGGCGACCTCTCCATGCTCCAGGAAGACCTGAAAGTACAGAAGGCGATCGATGTACTTGTAGACAACAGAAAACAGAAGTAATCTGAACTCCAATATCGAGGGGCTCTGTGGTGATATGCTGCAGAGCTCCTCGTTTATAACGATTATAAACTGGAGATTTGATTTTGATGATGATATCTAGTATATTTTACAGGAATGAAAAAAGAGGTGTTGAATATGTTTAAATTTAATGAAGACGACACAAATCTAACTTGTTCCTTCTGTGGTAAGGATCAGGAACAGGTGAAGAAATTGATCGCTGGCAGCGGTGTCTACATCTGTAACGAATGTATCGAGCTCTGCCATGAAATCATCGAAGAAGAACTGAAATCCGAAAAGACACAGGTCTTTACGGAAATTCCGAAGCCACAGGAAATCCTGGATGCGCTGAATGACTATGTCATCGGGCAGGAAAATGCCAAGCGTGCGCTTAGTGTAGCAGTCTACAACCACTACAAGCGAATCAACCAGAACCAGGAAGATGGCGTGGAAATCTCCAAAAGCAACATTGCTCTGATCGGTCCGACAGGTAGTGGTAAAACACTTCTCGCGCAGACATTGGCAAGAACATTGAACGTGCCTTTCGCAATTGCGGATGCAACAAGCCTGACTGAAGCGGGCTACGTCGGTGACGATGTCGAAAACATCCTGCTTCGTCTGATCCAGGCAGCGGACTTCGACGTTGAACGTGCAGAGCAGGGTATCATATATGTCGATGAAATCGACAAGATTGCCAGAAAGAGCGAAAATACTTCCATCACAAGAGATGTCTCCGGTGAAGGTGTCCAGCAGGCACTCCTCAAGATCCTTGAAGGTACAACAGCAAGCGTACCGCCTCAAGGTGGCAGAAAGCATCCGAACCAGGAATCCATCCAGATCGATACGAAGAACATCCTCTTCGTTCTCGGTGGTGCATTCGATGGCATGGACGAAATCATCAAGAGACGTATCGGCGAGAAGGTCATCGGATTCGGTGGTGCATCCGGCAAGGCGAATGACAAGGATGAACTGATGTCGAAAGTCCGCCCGGATGACCTTCAGAGCTACGGACTCATTCCTGAGTTCATCGGCCGTGTGCCGATCATCAGCTATCTTGAAGAGCTTGATGTAACAGCACTTAACTCCATTTTGACAGAGCCGAAGAACGCACTCGTCAAACAGTACCAGAAAATGCTCGAAATCGATAACGTGGAACTGGAATTTGATCCGGATGCACTGAATGCCATCAGTGAACTTGCAATCGAAAGAAAGACCGGTGCGCGTGGCCTTCGCTCCATCATCGAGGAACGCATGGTGGACATCATGTTCAACGTGCCGTCGAACGATGAGATCCGTAAGGTGAAGATTACAAGAGCAACAATTGAAGAGGAAGCAGATCCATTGCTCTTCAATGAAAATGGTGAAGAGATCCACCTGAACCGTAAAAGTGCATAATATATGAAAGAGCTGTCTGATTTCTGGACAGCTCTTTTTACTGAAAGGAAGATAGCGATGAAAATCAATCCGAATAATATAGACATCATCATCTCGGCTGTCAGCAGTGAGCAGTATCCGAATACCGGACTTTCCGAAATCGCCTTGAGCGGCCGTTCCAATGTAGGGAAGTCCTCATTCATCAATGCTGTGGCAGGCCGTAGGAACATGGCCCGGACTTCATCGAAGCCCGGCAAGACACAGACGCTCAATTTCTACAATATGGACGACCAGTTCATATTCGTCGATGTACCGGGATACGGTTATGCCAAGCAGTCCAAGAAGTCACGCGAACAGTGGGGCAGAATGATCGAGAGCTATCTGGCCGAAAGGGAACCGCTCTCTGCTGTCATCCAGCTCATCGACCTGAGGCATAAGCCGACGGAAGACGACGTACTGATGTACAACTACCTGAAGCACTTTGAAATACCGGTGATCATCATATGTACAAAGATGGACAAGATATCGAAAAGCAAAGTCGAAAAGCACCTTAAGATCGTACGTGAAGCAATCGACTTCGACCCGGACGATATCATTATTCCCTTCTCATCCATGGATAAGAATAATATGCCGAAAGTGATGGATGCCATCTCAAAATTTGTGTAGTTTGTTCACAAAAAGTTCTTAATAATAATTAGTATAAATAAGAACACAACATGGATTATGAATGTATAATCTGTTAAAATAAGAGTATTGAAAGTGTCCAGAGACGAGGCATAATAGGATAGTGGGGGGCAATTCGGATGCATGTCATTGCATTAAGTCTGAATTACAGAAAGGCAAGTGTGGAAGAGAGAGAGAAAGTGGCGTTCCAGGATGAGGAGATCATTCCGGCGCTGCATAGATTGAGAGAACAGAAAAGCGTACTTGAAGCGGTACTTCTGTCCACATGCAACAGAACGGAAGTCTATGTAGTCAGTGATCAGGTGCATACAGGCAAATACTATTCGCAGATGTTCCTTGCGGACTGGTTCAGCCTGGATCTGGCATCCGTAAAAAGAATTACGGATATCAAAGTCGGTGACGAAGCGGTGGAGCATCTTTACCGTGTCGCATCCGGTCTGGAATCGATGGTTCTCGGAGAAACCCAGATCCTCGGTCAGATCAGAGACGCCTTCTTTACGGCGCAGACCGAGCATACGACAGGTACCATCTTCAATAAATTGTTCAAAGAAGCGATTACGGTAGCGAAGCGCGGACATAATGAGACGGATATTTCGAAGAATGCGATTTCCATCTCCTATGCTGCAGTGGAGCTTGCGAAGAAGATATTTTCACGTGTCGATAACCGCAAGGTGCTTGTCATCGGTGCTGGAGAAATGGCAGAGCAGTCGCTTTTGAACCTGACTTCCAACGGAATCAGGAATGTGACGGTTTTGAATCGTTCTGAAGAGAATGCAGCACGCCTTGCAGGCCAGTTCAATGGGAAAAGTGCGTCCATGGACCAGCTGGAAGCAGAAATTGCGGATACGGATATCGTCATATCCAGTACAGCGTCACGCAACTACATCATTACAGAAGAAGTGATGGATGTGGCGATGGCAAAACGCAATGGCAAGCCGCTGATCATGATGGACATCGCACTGCCGCGTGACATCGATCCGTCAATAGGCAGAATGGACAGCGTCTACATGTACAATGTCGATGATCTGCAGGGACTTGTGGATGCCAACCTGTCGACCAGGCAGGAAGAGGCAGCCAAGATTGAAGGCATGATCGCAGAGAGCATGGACAAGTTTACAGAATGGGTCAATATGCTCGGTGTCGTACCGGTCATCCAGGCGCTGCGTTCGAAAGCACTGTCCATCCATGAAGAGACATTCCAGAGTGTTGAAAGAAAGATGCCGGAAATGACGGAGCGTGAGCGCACAATCGTCTCCAAGCATATGAAGAGCATCATCAACCAGATGCTGAAGGATCCGATCATCTATACTAAAGAAATTTCCGGAGACAGAAAAGCCGGTGAAAAACTCGACGAAATAATGCAGCTCTTCGGCATTGAAGAGGAAGTCGATGCAGTCAAGCAGCAGGAGAAAGCCAAACAGCAGGAGAAACTGTCGGCACGAAAGCAGGAGCTGGCAATCGAATAGGGTGGAAACCATATGGATATGATGTTCCGCAGTCACGAATTTATTTTACTATTATACTTTTTGAGCCTTTCTGTGCTAAGCTACGATCTGTTTTTCAGGAATCGGCTTGCCAGAAAGGTTTCCTTTTATCTTGTCATCATTGCAGCGGTGCTCCAGGTCGCCACTTTCGTGTATATCGGTGTGGCGCTGGGCCGCATTCCAATACAGACGACTTTCGAGGGCATATATGTCTTCTCGACCCTCGTCATCATTACGGGGCTGATCCATTACCGGTGGAGCGATTCGGAAATTGCATTTGCACTCTATGTGTTCTGTGCATTTGTACTCTTCTCCGTCTATACATTTGCACCTGTCTCCTACGACAGGGTGACGGAAGTGTCGGCGATCATGAACGAGCTGCTGATCATCCATATTGTACTTGCGCTGATTGCCTATGTACTCTATTTCATCTCGGTGATGCATGCCGTGATATATATCATCCAGTATGATAACCTGAAAAAGAAGCGTTTCAACCGCGTGTTCTTTTCACTCTTCAGCATAGAGACGGCCAAAAAGACGATGATCCGTACACTGATACTTGGTGTGTTCTCCATGCTGATCAGCATTTTCCTCGGCATCCAGTGGGGCATGTATATATACGGCGTCGAAATATTCAAGGACTTCAAAGTGCTCGGCACACTGTTCGTCATTCTGCTGTATACAGCACTGTTCGTCCATCTGAAAATAAAACGCAGCATCTACCGTTTCGCCTGGTTCAACATCGTGATCTTCATCATCTGCATGCTGAACTACCTATTCATCACACAACTTTCCAGTTTTCATTTCTGGAGCTACTAAAGGAGAAGTAATATGAGAAAATTTACCGTAGGTTCAAGACGTAGCGATCTGGCGATGACCCAGTCCAAGCAGTTCATCAGCAGTCTGAAAGCACAATTTCCCGACGTTGAGATCGACATCAAGGAGATTGTCACAAAAGGGGACAGGATTGTCGATGTGCAGCTCTCCAAAGTCGGCGGCAAAGGGCTGTTTGTAAAAGAGATTGAACAGGCGCTTGCCAATAAGGAGATCGATATGGCCATCCATAGCCTGAAGGATGTCCCAAGTGCGCTGGATCCGGAATTCACCATCGCCTGCGTGCCTGAACGTGAAGACAAGCGGGATGCTTTCCTGTCGAATGGCAATGTGGCCTTCAAGGATCTGCCTGCCGGCAGTGTCATCGGTACGAGCAGCCTGAGGCGCAGTGCACAGCTTCTTGCGATGCGTGACGACGTGGAAGTGAAATGGGTGCGCGGCAACATTGACACCCGCATCAAGAAGATGGAATCCGGAGAATACGATGCAATTGTTCTTGCCGCAGCAGGACTGAAGCGCATGGGCTGGTCCGACGATATTGTTGCAGAATACTTTGATCCCGAGTCCTTCATCCCGGCAATTGCACAGGGCGCGCTCGGCATAGAATGCCGCTCTGACGACAAGGAACTGATCGACATGCTGAAAACGGTGCACTCGGATGATGATGCAACCTGCACGACAGCAGAGCGGACTTTCCTGAGACGCATGGACGGCAGCTGCCAGGTGCCGATCGGCGGATATGCCACTTATGAAGATGGGGAACTCTACCTTACCGGACTGATCATGCCTGAAGATGGCAGCGAGCAGTACATCGTAAAGAAATCCCATCAGGATCCGAAAGCACTCGGCAATCTGGTTGCAGATGAAATGGAGCGCATCGGCGCAAAGGACATCATCGATCGCATCAATGAAACACTATAGACCTATCGTCATCATGACCCAGAGCAGGGCATTCGAAAGGGATTCAAGTGTATTGTCACTTGTCCACACGCCGCTCATCACGACAGAGGCGCTCCCTTTTGATGAGACGGTGTTCCGGTGCCATTATGACTGGCTGGTTCTGACGAGCCGCAATGCAGTACAGCATTTCCTGCCTCATATGAAGAAAGCCCGATTCGATAGGGTGGCGACGATCGGCAGAAAGACGAGTGAGCGTCTTGAGCAGGAGGGGCTGAAAATTGATTTTGAGCCCGGGGACTACTCTCAGGAGGGGTTCCTTGCAGACTTTCCTGCCTGGCACGGTACGCGCATACTGTACCCGGCAAGTAGAGAGGCCCGCCCGCTGCTGCATGACCATCTTGTGGCGGCAGGGTGTGCTGTGGAGCGGCTCGATCTGTATCGGCCGGTGGCCAATGAGGCGTATCGTGAAGAAATCCAGGCACTGCTCGCACAATCTCCGTACGGCATTACATTTTCAAGTCCTTCCGGAGTCAGGGCATTCATGAAATGGTTCACTCCCCAAGATCTTGGGAATATTACCGTAGTTGCCATCGGACAGGTGACTGCAGATGCACTCGGATTGTATGGCGTAGCGTCCATACAGCCCGGGAAGGAAACATTGGAAGAAATGGTAGAACTGCTTGAAGATAGAATAGATGGAGGAGTTTAAGATGAATTTCGAGAGACATCGGCGTCTTAGAAGAACAGAATTCATGAGGGATATGGTCAGGGAGACGAAAGTCACAAAGGATGACCTCATCTATCCGATTTTTGTTGTGGAATCCGACGATATAAAAAAGGAAGTGCCATCCATGAAGGGCGTTTTTCAGATTTCCCTGAACCGTCTTCATGAGGAGCTGGAAGAAGTGAAGGCCAAAGGTATCAAATCGGTCATCTTTTTCGGCATACCGGATGAAAAAGACCCGGAAGGCTGCGGTGCCTACCACGACCACGGCGTCGTCCAGGAAGCGTGCAGGATCTCAAAGAAACTGTATCCGGAAATCCTGGTCATTCTCGATACATGCCTGTGCGAATATACGGACCACGGCCACTGCGGCCTCATCGATCCGGATACACAGGATGTCGACAATGACAGCTCGCTGCCACTGCTGGTCAGGACGGCAGTCTCCCAGGCGAAGGCAGGGGCGGACATCATCGCGCCGAGCAATATGATGGATGGCTTTGTTGCCGAAATCAGAAAAGGGCTCGACGATAATGGCTTCAGCCATATTCCGATCATGAGCTACGGCATCAAGTATGCATCGAAATTCTATGGTCCATTCCGGGACGCGGCGGATTCGACGCCATCATTCGGTGACCGCAGGACGTACCAGATGGATCCGGCGAACCGTCTCGAAGCACAGCGTGAGCTGGCAAGCGACCTTGAAGAGGGCTGTGATATGATGATCGTCAAACCGGCGCTGTCGTATCTCGATATCATTCGGGATGTCAGAAATGAAACGAATGTACCTGTCGTCGCCTACAATGTCAGCGGGGAATATGCGATGACACGCACGGCTGTCGACATGGGACTGCTGGATGAAGCTGTCATCATGGAGCAGATGGTTTCCATGAAACGTGCAGGTGCGAATATGATTATCACTTATTTTGCAAAAGATATATGCAGAATGCTTGATGAAGGGATGGAATGATCATGTACGAAAAATCAGAAGCACTCTATAAAAAAGCAAAAACACTCATGCCTGGGGGTGTCAACAGCCCAGTCAGAGCATTCAAATCCGTCGATATGACTCCGGTATTCATCGACCGTGCCAAAGGGTCGAGAACGTATGATGTCGATGGCAATTCATATATCGACTATGTTTTGAGCTTCGGCCCTCTGATCCTCGGCCATAGTGATGACAGGGTGGTCAATGCACTGACTGCAGTCGCACAGAAGGGGACAAGCTTCGGTGCCCCGACAGAGCTTGAAAATGAACTGGCGGAACTCGTCATCGAACGTGTGCCTTCTGTGGAAATGATCCGCATGGTCTCTTCCGGCACGGAAGCGACACTGGCCGCACTGCGTCTTGCGCGCGGATTCACCGGAAGGAACAAGATTCTGAAATTCGAAGGATGCTATCACGGCCACAGCGACTCCCTACTGATCAAAGCCGGCAGTGGTGTGGCGACACTTGGACTTCCGGATTCTCCAGGTGTACCTGAAGGTACAGCTGCAAATACCATCACAGTACCCTACAATGACGAAGAGAGCCTGACCGAGGCTTTCGACAAATTCGGTGACGATATTGCTGCAGTGATCATGGAGCCTGTTGCCGGCAATATGGGGGTCGTCCCGCCGCGTGAAGGCTACCTTCAATTCGTACGTGACATTACGGAGAAAAGCGGCACACTGCTCATCTTCGATGAAGTCATGACCGGATTCCGTGTCGGCTACAACTGTGCACAGGGCCATTACGGCATCACACCTGATCTTACCTGCCTCGGCAAGGTGATTGGTGGCGGCCTGCCTGTCGGTGCCTACGGCGGCAGACGTGACATCATGGAGTATATCGCACCTGTCGGCGACATCTACCAGGCGGGGACACTATCCGGTAATCCGCTGGCGATGACAGCCGGGCTTGAGACGCTCAGACAGTTGACACCTGAGAGCTATGACCACTTCAACAAGCTCGGTGATATGCTCGAAGTCGGCCTGAAGGACATCTTTGCAAAGAAAGGGCAGCCGATCACAGTGAACCGTGCCGGTTCGATGATCGGATTCTTCCTGACGGAAGGACCGGTCGTGGATTTCGACAGTGCAAATACAAGCGATCTTGAACTGTTCAAACACCTGTATCAGGAACTGCTCAAAGAAGGCGTCTATCTGCCACCTTCCCAGTTTGAAGGCATGTTCCTGTCGACGAGCCACACTGAAGCGGACATCCAGAAGACACTCGATGCTTTTGAAAAAGCACTGGAGCGTGCTGTACAGCGGTAGCTTGCCAAATACGGTTTATTTTCACAGAATAAAGTGTATAATTGAAGATAACAGATAATTGGAGGTAGTTTGAATGGCGAATGACAAAGATAAGCGATTAACCCACAACGACAGCAACATCAAGGGCAAGAGAGAAGAAGATAAAGTCTACATCGAAGGTCAGAACAGAGAAATGATCGAGCAGAAGAAAATCAGCAAGAAGAATCCGCTTGTCTGGATCATTCCCATCATTCTCGTTCTGCTGATTGTACCGCTCATCATCCAGCAGGTAAGTGGCGGTCAGGGAGAAGAGGGCGGTTCCACGTCCACTTCATCCGGCGAGGAATCAGATGGTTCCGGAGGCGAGACTGAAGCATTGGACGAAGGACTGACCGAGGAGGATTCGACCGAAGAAGGTTCTACTGAAGAGGAAGGCAGTAGCGCCGATCAGGAAGAAGCGGATATCAACTCAGGCAGTGACGATGCCCAGCCGGACGGTGCAGATGGCGGAGAGGCAGAAGAAGGTGGAGCGTCCGAAGAATCCACTGAAGAATCAACTGAGGAATCTACTGAAGAAGAATCCACAGAAGAAGAAAGCTCCAACTAGTATGATGTACACCAACCCCGCTGCAGTCTACTCGGCGGGGTTGTTCTATGGCATTTTATTATTTAGGATTCCGAAATAATCAGTATGAAAGGAGGACGTCCATGAAATATCTCAACCTGTTCCTGCTGTTTCTGTCGGCAATCATCCTGTCGGCTCTGCTTCAATGGGCAGGGATGGTCATGCCATGGCTGTTCGGCGCCATGATTGCGACGGTCGTCTTCTACAGGATGGTGACTACCCATTTTCATTATCCGAAGTGGTTCGGCAATCTGGGGCTGATCATTATTGGAGTTGAAATCGGCTCGACGTTCACGCTCGAAACGCTTGCAGATATGGCGGAAGACTATATTACGATCATCATGCTGTCCCTCCTGATCATCGGACTGAGCCTCCTTCTTGCCGGGTTTTTCATGAGAATGACCGGATGTACACTGGAAACCGCAGTACTTGCTTCGATTCCAGGCGCACTGTCCCAGATGATCGTCATGGCTGAGGAGGAGAAACGGGCGGATCTGCTGCTTGTGACACTGACCCAGATGTCGCGCATTGTACTTGTAGTCATATTCGTTCCTTTGATTGCGAGTTTCACTGCAGGCAGTAATCTGACGGGCACAAACGAAGTCGCCTCTTCGCTTACATCGGTCGCAACCGTTGACATGCTGTGGATGCTGCTCGGTATTCCCGCTGTCATCTACATCATGACGCTGATGAAGTTTCCGGTACCGTATATGATCGGACCAATGCTTGTCGTTCTCACATGGAATGTGGTGACGGACTATACTTTTTCGGTCGATGTTTCATTCATGTATGCCGCCCAGCTGTTCTTCGGCATAAGGATCGGCCTTCAGATATCGACACTTGTCAACCAGCTCAACAAGCGGCTGATCCTGTCCATGCTGATCCAGAACATGCTGCTCATCATCGGTACATTGGGACTGGTCATGGTATTTCTGCTCATTTCGGAACATGACTTTACGGATCTGTTCTTGAGTGCAGCGCCCGGTGGTATCGGTCAGATCATCATTGTGGCTGTTGAAATGGGTGCCAATATCGCCATGATTTCAAGCTACCACATTTTCCGCATCTTTTTCATCCTTCTCATTGTGGCACCACTGATCAATATGCTGCTCAGAAAAAACAGGAAGCGGCGCCAGCATGCACATGATGGGACTTGACACCATCGAGACGTTCGCATAATATTGAAATCAAGGCAAATAGATGAATGGCAGAAGAGTAGTGGTATACGGGTGACAGAGAGCATGTGGGGGCTGTGAACATGCCGAAGTATATCACGAATGTAGTCTGCAGAGATCGGTTCTGAACATTCGAGTAGGAGCTGACGTCTGATGAGCGTTAATCATCCCAAGTGCAGCATTCGTGCTGAATTTAGGTGGTACCGCGGAGCTTCCGTCCTATGTTTTATGGACTGGAAGCTTTTTATTTTGTCCAAAAAAGGAGAGATTTATATGGAAATGTCCAAAAAGTACGATCCGAGATCTGTAGAAGAAGGTAAATATGAGAAGTGGGTCGAGTCAGGCTATTTCAAATCCGATGCACAGTCTGACAAGCCGCCGTTCTCCATCGTCATCCCGCCCCCGAATGTGACGGGCAAACTTCATCTCGGCCATGCGTGGGATACAACATTGCAGGATATCATTACACGGATGAAGCGGATGCAGGGGTATGAAGTACTCTATCTGCCGGGCATGGACCATGCCGGCATTGCGACCCAGGCCAAAGTGGAGGCGCGCATGCGTGAAGAAGGCCTCTCCCGCCACGATATCGGGCGTGAGAAGTTCCTCGAACAGGCATGGGACTGGAAAGAGGAGTATGCCGACTTCATCCGCAGCCAGTGGCAGAAGCTTGGCCTTGGCCTCGACTATGACAAGGAGCGCTTCACTCTGGATGAGGGTTTGTCGAAGGCGGTCAGAAAAGTATTTGTCGACATGTACAATAAGGATCTGATCTATCGCGGCGAGTATATCATCAACTGGGATCCGGAAACCCGGACGGCACTCAGTGATATCGAGGTCATCCATAAGGAGATTGAAGGCAACTTCTATCATGTCAGATACCCGCTGCCGGATGGCAATCATCTGGAAGTGGCAACAACACGCCCTGAAACAATGCTCGGGGATACGGCCATCGTCGTCCACCCCGAAGACGATCGCTACAAGCAGTATATCGGCAAGACGGTCACACTGCCGATCATGGAGCGCGAGCTGCCGATCATCTCGGACCCTTATGTCGATATGGAATTCGGTACGGGTGTCATGAAGGTGACACCGGCACACGATCCGAACGACTTCGTCCTCGGCGAGCGTCATGACCTCGAGCGCATCAACGTAATGAATGAAGACGGCTCAATGAATGAGCTGGCCGGCAAATATGCAGGCATGGACCGTTTCGACTGCCGCAAGGCACTGGTCAAAGATCTGGAATCGGAAGGATACCTTATCAAAGTGGAACCGCACGTCCACTCCGTCGGCCATTCGGAGCGCAGTGGTGCCGTCGTCGAACCTTACCTGTCGACGCAGTGGTTCGTAAAAATGGATGAACTGGCGAAGAAGAGTCTGGACAACCAGGACTCCGATAACGCAGTCAATTTTGTCCCTGAACGCTTCGACTCCACTTTCCGCCGCTGGATGGGCGATATCCGCGACTGGGTCATCTCCCGCCAGCTCTGGTGGGGTCATCAGATTCCGGCCTGGTATCATAAGGACTCCGGCGAAATATATGTCGGCATGGAGCCGCCGACGGATGCCGACAACTGGGTTCAGGACGAGGATGTCCTCGATACGTGGTTCTCAAGTGCCCTATGGCCGTTCTCCACGATGGGCTGGCCGGAAGAGACTGAGGACTTGAAGAAATTCTTCCCGACGAATGTCCTTGTTACAGGATATGACATCATCTTCTTCTGGGTGGCCAGAATGATCTTCTCCTCCCTCGAGCATACCGGCGAGAAGCCGTTTGACGATGTGCTGCTCCATGGTCTGGTCAGGGATGAACAGAACCGCAAGATGTCTAAATCCCTCGGCAATGGCGTCGACCCGATGGATGTCATCGAGAAGTACGGTGCAGATGCGCTGAGGTACTTCCTGGCGACAGGATCGACACCGGGACAGGATCTCAGATATTCCGACGAGAAGGTGGAATCGGTCTGGAACTTCATCAACAAGATCTGGAATGCATCCAGATTCAGCATGATGAATATCGGTGAGGACTTCGGCATGGACGATATCGATCTCGAAGGGGAGAAGTCGCTCGCTGACGAGTGGATTCTGACCCGTCTGAATGAAACCATCGGCAACGTGACACAGCTCTCCGAACACTACGAATTTGGTGAAGTGGGGCGTCTGCTGTACAACTTCATCTGGGATGACTTCTGCGACTGGTACATCGAGATGGCCAAAGTGCCGATGACCGAAGGTACTGAAGCGGAGAAGGCGATGACGCGCTCTGTTCTGCTGCATACACTGGACAGCATCCTGAAGATGCTGCACCCGTTCATGCCGTTTGTGACTGAGGAGATATACCAGGCGATTGAAGCAGACCGTACGATTGTCACGAGCGAATGGGCGAAGGCGCATACGCACCTCAGCAATCCGACTTCAAAAGATGGCATGGCACTGCTTGTGGACATCATCAAGTCGGTACGACAGACGAGAAACGAAGTGAATGCACCACTGTCGAAACCAATCGATATATTCATTGAAGTGAAAGATGTTACGAGACGTGAAATCATAGAGACGAACCGCCACTATATCGAACGCTTCTGCAACCCGAGTGCACTAGAAATCGCTTCTGAAATTTCGACCGAAGAGGATGTCAAGGCGGATGTGGTCAATGGCGCAACCGTCATCCTGCCGCTTTCCGGCCTGATCGATATGCAGGAGGAGATTGCACGCCTTGAGAACGAACAGAAACGTCTCGATGGCGAACTGAAGCGTGTCGCAGGGAAACTTGGCAATGACCGGTTTGTCGCCAATGCACCAGCGGACGTAGTGGAAAAGGAAAGAGAGAAGCAGCTTGGCTATCAGGCCCAGTACAATGAGGTCACAGAACGGCTTGACAGCTTGAAAAGAAAGGGATAGGCCATGAACTACCAGGAAGGATTGGAT
This sequence comes from Salinicoccus sp. ID82-1, assembly GCF_021991715.1. Classification (NCBI taxonomy): domain Bacteria; kingdom Bacillati; phylum Bacillota; class Bacilli; order Caryophanales; family Staphylococcaceae; genus Salinicoccus; species Salinicoccus sp. ID82-1. Next base: position 748,014 of record NZ_JAGFLY010000001.1, on the reverse strand, counting down.
TGGATCCACGAAAGAATCAAATTCGGCATCAAACCCGGTGTCAGACGGATGGAATGGATGCTCGAGCGGCTCGGCAATCCTGAGCGGAACATCAACGGCATCCATGTCGTCGGTACAAACGGCAAGGGCTCTACGGTGTCCTATATGAGAAATGCACTGAACCGGAATGACTATACTGTCGGCACATTCACTTCACCATACATCGAGACGTTCAATGAACGCATCTCGGTGGATGGCAGCCCGATATCGGATGGTGAGCTCATCGAGCTGATCGAGATCGTCAAGCCGGCAAGCGAAGCAATGGAGCTTGAAACGGAGCTCGGAACCGCAACGGAATTTGAAATCATCACCATGATGATGTTTGTCCACTTCGGTGCGCTGAAGCCGGTCGACTATGTCATCGTGGAGGCGGGTCTTGGAGCAAAACACGACTCGACCAATGTCTTCATGCCCATCATGACGGTGCTGACAAGCATCGGACTCGATCATACGAGTATTCTTGGGGATACGCTGCTTGATATTACGAAGGATAAGAGCGGAGTCATCAAACCCGGCATTCCACTCGTCTTCAGCGTAAAGGATCAGGTATCGCGCGAATATATCCATAAGGTGCTTGAAGATAATGATGCGAAAGGCATAGAACTCGATCGGGATATTATCCTCATGCCGAATAACGGCGAATTCCAGTTCCAGTATGCGCACTATGATTTTCAGGATATAAAGCTCGGCATGGTGGGCAGACACCAGAAGGAGAATGCCTCCCTTGCCATTGCTGCGCTGCTCGAGCTTCATGAGCGAGGAAAAGCTGTGCTTGATTTCAATAAGATGATCCATGGCATCGAGGAGACATCCTGGCCCGGACGCATCGAGACTGTGAGCACCGATCCACTTGTCATCATCGATGGGGCACACAACAGGGAATCGATGAGAGCACTTGTGGAAACGATGGAAAGGCAGTACAGTGATAAAAAAATTACAGTGCTGTTCTCAGCCATCGAAGGTAAACCGCTGTCCGATATGGTGGATATGCTCGGAGAGATTGCAGCATCGTTCCATGTGACGGACTTCGATTTCCAAAAATCGCTGTCCAAGGAGCATATATTTGAAAAAGTGAACCATCCCGACAAGTCGATGGTGGCCGACTATATCTCATTCATCGAAGCATTTGAAGGGGATCTGCTGCTTGTGACGGGCAGTCTCTACTTCATCAGTGAAATCAAACAATACTACAACAATAAAGACACTGGATCCTGAAGGATCCAGTGTCTTTATTCATGCTAGAAGGGACCGTAATTGATCCACAGGCTGATCACCATGAAAGCACCGCCTGCAATCACCCACACAAGCATGATCGGCCAGACGAAGCGCAACCACTTCTCATAAGGGATGTTGGCAATGCTGAGCCCGGCCATCAGAATGGCTGATGTCGGGAAAAGGTAGTTCGCAAGTCCATCCCCCATCTGGAAGGCAAGCACCACGGACTGGCGGGAGACACCGACAATGTCTCCGATCGGTGCCAAGAGCGGTATGGTGGTTGCCGCCTGTCCGGATCCCGACGGAATGAAGAAGTTGATCATGAACTGGGTCAGGAACATGCCGACTGCGGCAACTGAGGCGGGCAGGCCTTCAAGAATCGTACTGATGGAGAAGATGATCGTATCGATGATGGTGCCATCCTCCAGTATGAGCAGGATGCATCGCGCAAGTCCGACGATCAGAGCACCGAATGTCACTTCCTTTGCACCTCTGATGAAATCTTCGGCGATGCCGTTCGGCGAATTGCCGCCGACAAGTCCCGATATGATTCCCATGGCCAGGAATATGGCCGCCAGGTCGGTGCCGGTGGACCAGCCCTGCACAACACCGTATATGATCAGACCGAATCCCGAGAATGTAATCAGAAGTACAAGAATATGCCTCATGGTCAGCTCTTTGAATTCATACGTTTCGTTCTGTGCAGTCCTTTCCAGTCCATAGACATAGCTGTTGTTCATGTCCTTCTGGACACGCCTGCCGTAACGATAGACGAAGAATGCCGCGATGAGCACGAACACCAGCTGCACGATGATCCTATAGAACATGCCGGAAAAAAGCGGCAGTTCAGCGATCTGCTGCGCCACGCCGACGGTGAAGATGTTCATGAATCCCCCCGAGAAGCCGGCAGCGGCACCAAGCGCCACCATGGCCATGCCGGTCATGGCGTCCATGCCGAGCGAGCGTGCAAGCATGATGCCCATCGGAATGAAGATCAGTGTCGATTCAGCCATTCCGAAAGTCGCACCGCCGAACGAAAAGATCAGCATCGTCAGCGGAATCAGAATGACTTCGCGATCTTTGAGCAGAGAGACGACCTTGTTGATGCCCGCCTCGATGGCGCCTGTTCCGTTGATCATGCCGAAGGCGCCGCCGATGATGAATATAAGGAAGATGATACCTGCGGCATCCGTCATGCCTTCAGGAACACTGCGGAAGATTTCGGTCCAGTGTACAGGTGTCTGTTCCGTATACTGGAATGAAGTTTCATCAACGACAAGCGTGCCGTTTTCATTCTCGTATCTTTCATATTCCCCAGCCGGAATGATATAGCTCATGACCATCGCCAGAATGATGATGGCATATATCAGCACGAATGCATGGGGTATTTTTATGTATTTCATTCTGAATCCCCTTTCAATAGATCTCTATTCAATTATACTTCACGATTCGATGATGGCAACCGCAATTACCCAAATAATTGGAGAGTTCAAATAATACAGTCTTTTCATGTTTCGAAATATCTGTATAATGGAAATATCAATTCTTTAGGAGAGATACTATGAATAAAGGAGATACCAGGAAAGAACCTGCACCGGGGTTCAGGTTCCCGCATACGTATGCGATTCTTTTCGCGGTGGTCATCATCGCTGCGGCACTGAGCTATGTCATACCGGCCGGGGAATTCGAAAGAGTGGAAGTGGGGGACAGGACGGAAGTTGTACCGGGCAGCTATACGAATGTCGAGCAGAGTCCTGTATCCTTCTTCGAGCTTTTCAAGGCCATTCCGACGGGTCTGATAGATGGTGCCAGTATTATTTTCTATATTTTTCTTGTAGGGGGCGCGTTCGGCATCATCCGGGCGACAGGTGCCATCGAAGCCGCCATCCAGAAGGTGATGGTTGCGGTGAAGGGCAGGGAGAAGCTGATGATTCCGGTGATCATGCTTGTATTTTCAATTCTCGGCTTTACGACTGGCATGTCCGAGGAAGCAATCATATTCGTTCCGATCGGCATCGTACTGGCTACAGCACTCGGCTATGATGCGATAGTCGGGACGGCGATGGTGACGCTCGGTGCGGCTGCTGGATTCATCGGCGGCATGCTCAACCCATTTACCGTCGGCATTGCCCAGCAGATCGCTGAGCTGACGATCTTTTCAGGATGGGGCTTCAGAACCATCGTCTATCTGGCGGTACTCGGAACAGGCATCCTCTATGTGATGCATTACGCCAAGAAGGTGCAGAAGAATCCGGAATCGAGTCTTGTATATGAAGAATCGAAAAAGGGCATGGTCAACTTTACAGACGATGTCATGGATTTCGAAGCACTCAGGAAGCGGCACATAATGATTCTTGCCACATTCGTTCTCGGCATCATCATCAATGTCTACGGCATCTTCCAGTATGGCTGGTTCCTTACGGAACTGTCCGCCAACTTCTTCCTGATCGGACTGATTGCGGGACTGGTGGGCGGAATGAGGATCAATGACATTTTTGATGCATTCATTGATGGCATGAAGCTTGTCGTCTATGGCGCAATCATTGTCGGATTTGCACGTGCCATTGTCGTCGTACTCGAATCCGGTGTCATCATAGACTCGGTCATCCACGGCATGAGCAGCATTCTAGATTTCCTGCCACCATCCATTACAGCACTCGGCATGCTGGTCATACAGGTCATCATCAACTTCTTCATTCCATCCGGTTCAGGCCAGGCCATGACGACAATGCCGATCATGACGCCGATTGCAGACCTGCAGAATGTATCAAGGCAGGTTGCAGTGCTGGCATACCAGTATGGGGACGGCATCACCAACACGATCATACCGACATCCGCTTCGCTGATGGGAGTACTCGCTGTATCCGGAATCCCATATATCAAATGGGTGCGGTTCGTATGGAAAGTGACTGTGCTGTGGCTTGTCATCGCTGCAGCGGCTCTGGTAGTCGCCACCATCCTCGGCATTTCGTGAAAAAAGCACGTTCAGTCCACAATTTTGGATGGAACGTGTCAGATTGTAGACAAAGTCGTTGTAGAATGACATGTCTGCAGTCTTTTTTTGGGAGATGGGATTGGGTGTGGTATGGTAATGGCGCCAATTCACCATCGTGGGCGTTGCCATGGCAAGTTAGCGAGTAAACTTCAACTCCGCTCGTCCATCCCCAAACAAATCTGATGAAAACAGCACAAAAAGCCGCCCCTCCGTACACACTGGAACAAATCCAGTCTGCCGGGGGCGGCTTCGTCTCCATCTATAGCTGCTTCGACGGCGTCCAGCATCAGTCGACACCCTAAAACGTTTCATCCATCAAAATTTTGGACTGAACGTTTTTTTAATTTTATGCCCCAGTCTGATCTTTTTTCAAGGCGTCCCTAATCTCCCTCAGCAGAACAACCTGCTCGTCTTCTGCCACCTCGACTTCTTCTTCTTTCTTGACGAGTCTGTTTTGTGTCAGCACGTTGACTGCCTTGACGAATGCGAATACGGCGACACCGATGATGAGAAAGTCGATAATTGCCTGGATGAACACACCGTATGTAATGCCTCTGTATGCCCATTCCGACGTAAAGTCGGTATTGCCGAAAATGAGGGCGATGGACGGCATGATTATATTTTCAACGAGTGCAGTGACAATCTTGCTGAATGCTGCACCTATTACGACAGCGACAGCCAGATCGATGACGTTGCCTCTCAATATGAAACTTTTGAATTCCTGCCACATGGTCGGTTTCCTCCTGTAGTCATATAGTGATTTTGAAGTGAGATATCATATTATCATAACATATGGATATAGGCACAATCATGAATGTAATATTCCTGTAAAATTATTAATTCATTCTGGTTAAGCGGTTACAGTCGGGAATTCAATTTGCCAGACCATGTGTAATATGCTAACATGAGTAATTGTTTTGTAAGGTTCATTACAAATAGTAAATTGATAATCACATAAACCAAAAGGAGGAATATCATGAATGAGAACAGCAAAACAAAGCTGACTCCAGTTTTCTGGATTGCGCTTGCCATTGTTTCAGCACTTGTGCTGTACGGGGTTTTCTTCTCGGACAGCTTCGAAAGTGTGACAAGCAGCATGCAGGCATTCATTACGAACAACTTCAGCTGGTACTATGTATCGCTGACAACCATCTTCATCGCTTTCTGTCTGATTTTTGTATTTACACCGATGGGGCAGATTCGTCTCGGCAAGCCGACAGATAAACCGGAGTTCAAAACCCTGTCATGGTTTGCGATGCTTTTCAGTGCCGGCATGGGTATCGGTCTTGTATTCTGGGGAGCTGCCGAACCGATCAGCCACTATTTTACACCACCGACAGCAGCACCTGAAACAGACGAAGCAATGAAAGAGTCTCTCAGAAGATCATTCTTCCACTGGGGCTTCCATGCTTGGGCAGTGTACGCAGTTGTAGGACTGGCACTTGCCTTTGCACAGTTCAGACGTAACCAGCCGGGATTGATCTCAAGCACTCTGAGACCGATTCTTGGGAAGCACGTTGACGGTCCGATTGGTACAACAGTCGATGTCATTGCGGTATTCGCCACAATTGCTGGTGTTGCAACTTCCCTTGGACTTGGTGTCAGACAGATCAATGGCGGACTGAACTATCTGTTCAATATCCCTAATAATATTTATGTACAGATCATCATCATCACTATAATTACAGTGCTGTTCATGGCCAGTGCTTGGTCCGGCCTGTCAAAAGGAATCCAGTATTTGAGTAACGCCAATATGATACTGGCAGGACTGCTGATGATCTTCACACTCGTCCTTGGGCCGACTGTCCTGATTCTGAACATGTGGACGGATACTTTCGGTTCCATGGCGACCAACTTCATCGGCATGAGCTATGATGTGGCACCGTTGAATGAGGATAAGAGTGCCTGGCTCGGTTCCTGGACAATCTACTACTGGGGCTGGTGGATGGCGTGGAGCCCATTCGTCGGCATATTCATCGCCCGCGTATCGAAGGGTCGCACCATCCGTGAATTCGTTCTTGCTGTAATGCTTGGACCGGCTGCTGTCAGCTTCCTATGGTTCAGCATCTTCGGTGTGACTGCCATCGATTCCCAGATGACAAACGGCGGGTACGCAGATCTTGCGACCGAAGTCGTGCTGTTTGAAGTATTCAGCAATTTGCCTATGGGTCTGATTGTCTCGATTGTTGCAGTGCTTCTGATCGGTACATTCTTCATCACATCTGCAGACTCGGCAACGTTTGTACTCGGTATGCAGACGACAAATGGTTCACTGACACCACCAAACAAGGTCAAGATGATCTGGGGTGTTGCCCAGGTGCTGATTGCAGTCGTGCTGCTGATGGGCGGGGGATTGACCGCACTGCAGGCATCATCAATCATTTCGGCATTCCCGTTCTCGATCATTCTGATACTCATGATGGTTTCGACCTATAAGGACATAGCCAAAGAGCAAAGGTCATTGAATCTCCTTCACGAGCCTGACTATGAAGGCACAGAGTATGAGAAGCTGATGAAAGATCACGAAAAGGAACAGGCGCAGAAGAACCAGTAGACGCATAGATTAATATATAGTTATGAAAACGGCCTATAAAGATAAGTTATGCTTATCATTATAGGTCATTTTTTTGTATCGTAATCATGTCCGAATCGTGTCGCGTTTCGTTTACATCCCTATTGTAAAGATATACAATTGAAATGAACGGTCATATGACTGGAATATTGATAGGGGGCTATTAGAAATGAGTCAAAATGTTAGTGAAGCGGCCAGAAAGTCGTTCAGCGTCAATGGCAAGGACTACGACTACTACAGTCTGAAGACTTTGACTGAACGCGGCATGTCCGAAACGCACAAGCTGCCATACTCCGTCAGAGTACTTCTTGAATCAGTACTTCGCCAGTATGATGGCAGTGTCATCAAGGACGAGCACATCGAATCCCTGGCAACGTGGGATCAGGGTGATAACGAAGGAAAAGAAGTGCCATTCAAACCGTCACGTGTCATCCTTCAGGATTTCACCGGTGTACCGGCAGTTGTCGACCTCGCATCTCTGAGAAAAGCAATGGATGATGTCGGAGGCGACGTACAGAAGATCAACCCGGAAGTACCTGTGGATCTCGTCATCGACCACTCCGTTCAGGTCGATGCCTATGGTACCGACGATGCACTCAGACAGAACATGGAGCTCGAGTTCGAAAGAAACCAGGAGCGCTACGAGTTTCTGCACTGGGCAACAAAAGCATTCGACAACTATAAGGCCGTTCCACCGGCAACAGGCATTGTCCACCAGGTCAACCTCGAGTACCTGGCCAATGTAGTCCATGTGAAAGAAGAGGGCGATGCACGCGTTACATTCCCCGATACACTTGTCGGAACAGACTCCCATACAACGATGATCAACGGTCTCGGTGTACTCGGATGGGGTGTAGGTGGTATTGAAGCTGAAGCCGGCATGCTCGGCCAGCCTTCCTATTTCCCGGTGCCTAAAGTTGTCGGCGTACGCATGACCAATGCACTGCCTGAAGGCGCAACAGCAACCGATCTGGCGCTCCGTGTCACTGAGCTGCTCAGAAAACAGGGTGTTGTCGGCAAATTCGTCGAATTCTTCGGCCAGGGCGTAACAGAACTGCCACTTGCCGACCGTGCAACCATCGCGAACATGGCACCTGAATATGGTGCAACATGCGGTTTCTTCCCGGTTGACGATGAAACACTTGAATACATGAAACTGACGGGCCGCAGTGAAGAGCACTGTGATGTCGTCAAAGCATACCTCAAGGAAAATGATATGTACTTCGACCCGGCAAACGAACCTGTATACAGCGAAGTGGTCGATCTGGACCTTTCCACTGTCGAACCTTCCCTGGCTGGACCGAAGCGTCCGCAGGATCTGATTACACTGTCCGACATGAAGGCAGAGTACAGGAAATCCGTCACAGCGGAAAGCGGCAATCATGGCCATGGTCTTGATGAAGCCGAGTTCGATAAGACGGCGACAGTCAACTTCAAAGACGGCAAAGACGTTGAAATGAAGACCGGCGACCTTGTCATCGCAGCCATCACATCATGTACCAACACATCCAACCCATACGTCATGCTCGGTGCGGGTCTCGTCGCCAAGAAGGCTGTGGAAAAAGGTCTGGAAGTCCCTGCATATGTAAAGACTTCACTGGCCCCGGGTTCCAAAGTCGTTACCGGTTATCTGGATGATTCCGGACTGCAGGAATACCTCGACCAGCTCGGCTTCAACCTTGTCGGCTACGGCTGTACAACATGTATCGGAAACTCCGGTCCACTGCTCCCGGAAATTACGGATGCAATCACTGAAAATGATCTGCTCGTGAGCTCCGTACTTTCCGGAAACCGTAACTTCGAAGGCAGAATCCACCCGCTTGTCAAAGCGAACTATCTGGCATCTCCACCGCTTGTTGTGGCATATGCACTGGCAGGTACAGTGGACATCGACCTGAAGAATGAACCGCTTGGCAAGGACAAGGAGGGCAATGATGTCTTCATGAAGGATATCTGGCCTTCCACTCAGGAAGTCAAAGATGCTGTAATGGGCAACGTCAGCCCTGAGCTGTTCAGAAAAGAGTATGAGCAGGTATTCGATGCCAATGAAATCTGGAATAATATCGAAACGACAGATGCCCCACTTTATGATTTCGACCCGGATTCCACGTATATCCAGAATCCATCATTCTTCCAGAACCTTTCAGCGGAAGCGGGAACGGTCGAGTCACTCAATGGACTCCGTGTTCTCGGCAAATTCGGAGACTCGGTCACAACCGACCACATCTCACCTGCAGGCGCAATCGGCAAGGATACACCAGCCGGCAAATGGCTGATCGAACAAGGTGTATCACCGAGGAACTTCAACTCCTACGGTTCCCGTCGTGGCAACCATGAAGTCATGCTGCGTGGTACGTTCGCCAACATCCGCATCCGCAACAAGATAGCGGACGGCAAGGAAGGCGGATTCACAACGTACTGGCCGACCGGCGAAGTGATGAGCATCTATGATGCAGCCATGAAATACCAGGAGGATGGAACAGGTCTTGTCGTCCTCGCCGGTGACGACTACGGCATGGGCTCAAGCCGTGACTGGGCTGCGAAAGGGACAAATCTCCTTGGCGTAAAAGCGGTCATTGCTGCAAGCTATGAGCGTATCCACCGCTCGAATCTCGTCATGATGGGCGTACTGCCATTGCAGTTTGTCGATGGCGAAGACGCAGACTCCCTCGGGTTCGATGGCAGTGAAACATTTGATATCAAAGTGGATGAAAATGTCATGCCTGGACATATCCTTGATGCTGTCGCAACGAACGAAGCAGGAGAAAAGACTGACTTCAAAGTCAAAGCACGCTTCGACTCCGAAGTCGAGGTCGACTACTACCGCAATGGTGGTATCCTGCAGCTTGTCCTCAGAAACAAACTCAAAGCATAGAAACTTAAAAAGGCGCATCTCCTGATCAGGAGATGCGCCTTTTGCTTATTTGCTGTTGAATATGATTTCATCTTCATCCGAATCAATGATCAGCTCTGTATCTTCAAAATACCAGAGGTCGGATTCCTTGATGAAAATCTGAAGTCCTTCAAATTCATATACTTTACTGTCAGAGGGGATGCGCTCTACCGTCAGTGCCGGGGAAAATCCTTGTTTCAGCTGTGTCTCTCCACCGTATCTTACATAGATGTTGACGCCCTGTCCTGCGTTTGGTTCCAGTTCTTCCTTCATCCAATCAAGTGCACGATCTGTAACTTCTAGCATTTTCATCATCCCTTCTGCTACATGAATGTAATCTTGCTTTCTGTCCCGTCTATTATACGTCTAATGTTGGAGATATGTCTAACAACAATTACTACAGCGATGATAAAAGAAAAAGCGATGAGTAGAGGATCTCTGAAGATCAGCGAAAGTATGAAGAAGAGCACTGCACTGACCATGCTGGAAAGGGATACATATTTGCTGATTTTCAATGTGATCAGGAAAGCCGCCAGCAGCAGGATGAAAAGAATGGGGTTGTATGCAAGTACAGCACCCCCACTTGTTGCCACAGCCTTTCCCCCTTTGAACTTAAGAAAGATCGAATACACATGACCAAGGGCTGCGACAAGTCCAGGGATGAAAATATGCATATCCGGATCCAGTAGCATTGCAGCAAGCACCGGGATGGCACCTTTGAGCATATCGAGCAGAAGAACAACAATACCCGCTTTCTTTCCGAGAATCCTGAAAGTATTGGTTGTTCCGATGTTCCCGCTGCCATGCTGCCGAATATCAATTTTATAAAACCATTTGCCGATAAGCAGACTGAAAGGCACGGACCCTAGAAGATAGCTCAACACCAGGAGTATTATGATCATTTCCATTTTAAAACCCCTTTATTATCAGGTACTAACAGTTTACCATAAAATTTTGATGAGGCATAACAAAACATAGTTTACAATAATATTATTATGTAAACTAGTTTCAGTATTTGAAACGATTATGGTTGCAATCATGGAGGTTTTGTATAAAAATAGAACATGAGATAAAAATAACGAACGTATGTTTGTAGGAGGATATCAGATTTGGCAGGACAGAATACTTATAATGATGATTCGATTCAAATACTGGAAGGTCTGGATGCCGTAAGGAAAAGACCGGGAATGTATATCGGCTCGACCGACCATAGGGGGCTTCACCATCTGGTGTATGAAATCACCGACAACTCGGTGGATGAGGTCATCAATGGCCATGGGGACGAGATCAGCATTACAATCAACCCGGATGAAAGCATCACTGTCCGGGATAATGGACGCGGCATGCCGACAGGCATGCATACTTCAGGGAAACCAACACCTGAAGTCATCTTCACTGTGCTTCATGCGGGCGGCAAGTTCGGCGCCGGCGGCTACAAGACATCGGGCGGGCTGCACGGTGTCGGTGCCTCGGTGGTGAATGCCCTGAGCGAATGGGTGAAAATCAGGATCTTCCGGGATGGGAAGATTCATGAAATGTCATTCAAGGACGGCGGCAAGCTGGACCGGCCTCTCGAAGTGACAGGCAAGACAAGGGAGACAGGGACGGAAGTGACTTTCAGACCGGATGGGGAAATCTTCAAGTCCGGCACAGTATTCAATTTTGAGACAATCATGGAGCGCATGCGCGAATCGGCCTTTCTTCAGAAGGGGCTGAAGATCTCCATCACCGACAGACGCCCGGAAGCGCCGCTTGAGGAAACTTTCAAGTACGATGATGGACTGAAGGCTTTCATCAATTTTCTGAATGAAGGCAAGGATGCCATCGGTGATGTCGTCATGTTTTCGGGTGAATATAATGATATTGTGGCTGAAGTGAGCTTCCAGTATAACGACCAGTACACGGAAACGCTGATTTCGTTCGTCAATAACGTACGGACGAAAGATGGCGGCACACATGAGATCGGCTTCAAGACCGGCTTTACGCGTGTCTTCAATGAGTATGCACGCAAGATCAATGAACTGAAGGACAAAGATAAGAATCTTGAAGGCAATGACATCCGCGAAGGGTTGACGGCGGTCATTTCAGTGAAGATTCCTGAGAACCTGCTCCAGTTCGAGGGGCAGACGAAGAGCAAACTCGGTACCAGTGAAGCCCGTAATGTCATGGAGTCGCTGATGAGTGAGCATCTGCCATACTTCCTCGAGGAGAATGGGCCACTCAGCACCCAGCTCGTCAAGAAGGCACTCAAGGCAAGGAATGTCAGGGAGACCGCAAGAAAAGCGCGTGAAGAGGCAAGGAACGGCAAGAAACGCCGCAAGGATACGCTGCTGTCCGGCAAACTGACACCTGCCCAGAGCCGCAACTCCAAAAAGAATGAACTGTATCTTGTCGAGGGTGACTCGGCAGGGGGCTCCGCCAAGCAGGGCCGGGACAGAAGATTCCAGGCCATCCTGCCGCTGCGCGGCAAGGTCATCAATACGGAGAAGGCAAGATTCGAAGATATATTCAAGAATGAAGAAATCAATACCATCATTCATACGATCGGTGCCGGTGTCGGTACCGAATTCAATGTGGAGGATTCGAACTACGACAAGATCGTCATCATGACCGATGCGGATACGGACGGCGCCCACATCCAGGTGCTTCTGCTGACGTTCTTCTTCAATTATATGCGTCCGCTCTTTGATGCAGGAAAGATCTATATTGCAATGCCGCCGCTCTTCCAGCTGAAGACGCGCGGCAAGAAGAAAGCCGACGTCAGATATGTGTGGACCGAAGACGAACTGGTCCAGGCACAGAAGGAAATGGGGAAAAATATCGACCTGCAGCGCTACAAGGGGTTAGGTGAAATGATGCCGGACCAGCTGTGGGAAACGACCATGGATCCCGAAACACGTACGCTCATCCAGGTACAGGTGGAAGATGAAGCACTGTCGCTGAAGCGTGTGACGACGCTGATGGGCGATAATGTCCAGATGCGCAGAAAGTGGATCGAATCCAATGTCAGTTTCACGCTCGAGGATGCAGACAGCATACTGGGCAAGGACGACGTCACGAAATTTGCAGAAAGTGGTGAAATGAATGACTGAACAAGTCCAGCGGATGCAGCTTGAAGATGTCATCGGCGACCGTTTCGGCCGCTACAGCAAGTATGTCATCCAGGATCGTGCCATCCCTGACGTCAGAGATGGTCTGAAACCGGTACAGCGGCGCATTCTGTACGCCATGTACAAGGAAGGCAACACGTATGAGAAAGGGTTCCGGAAAAGCGCCAAGACAGTCGGCAACGTCATCGGCAACTATCATCCGCACGGGGATTCCAGTGTTTATGAAGCGATGATCCGGCTGTCGCAGGAATGGAAGATGCGCGAAGGGCTGATCGATATCCACGGCAACAAGGGCAGTGTCGACGGCGACCCGCCTGCTGCCATGCGATATACAGAAGCAAGGCTGTCCGAAATATCGAATGAGATGCTCAGGGACATCAATAAGAATACGGTCCAGTTCATCAACAACTTCGATGATACGGAAATGGAGCCGACTGTACTTCCGTCCAAATTTCCGAATCTGCTGGTGAACGGTTCGACCGGAATATCCGCCGGTTATGCGACGGATATTCCGCCGCACAATCTTGGTGAGGTCATCGATGCCACACTGAAGATGATCGACAAGCCGAATACAAGCGTCGAGGAATTGATGGAAGTCGTCAAAGGTCCTGACTTTCCGACCGGTGGCACCATCCAGGGTGTGGACCAGATCAGGAAAGCCTATGAGACGGGACGCGGCAAGATCATCGTACGCAGCAAGGTGCGCACCGAGGATACAAGAGGCAGCAAGACGCTCATCATCATCGAGGAGCTGCCCTTTGAAGTGAACAAGGCCAACCTTGTCAAAAAGATGGATGAAATTCGTGCGGACCGCAATGTCGACGGCATACTCGAAGTCCGGGATGAGACGGACCGTGAAGGACTGCGCATCGTTGTTGAAGTGAAGAAGGAAGCGAATGTCGAAGGCATCATCAACTACTTCTACAAGAAGACCGATCTGCAGGTGTCATATTCCTTCAACATGGTGGCGATCAGCGACCGGGCGCCGAAGCAGCTCGGACTGAAAGAGATACTGACGAGCTACATCGCCCACCAGAAGGCGGTCATCCTCAACCGCTCACGGCATGAACTTTCGGAAGCCGAACGCCGGATGCATATCATCGAGGGTCTGATGAAGGCACTGTCCATCCTGGATGAGGTCATCCGGGTCATCAGGGAGTCGGACAACAAGCGCAATGCCAAGGAGAATCTGGTGGAGGCCTTCAGCTTCACAGAAGCCCAGGCCGAAGCCATCGTCATGCTCCAGCTGTACCGTCTGACGAATACGGACATCGTGGAACTTGAGACGGAGCACAATGAACTGGACTATACCATCAACCAGCTGCGTGACATCCTCTCTAATGAGAAGCAGCTGGCGAAGGTGATTAAAAAGGAACTCAGGGATATCAGGAAGAAATATGCGACACCACGTAAAAGTATGGTGGAGGACGAGATAGAGACCATCGAACTCGAAAAGGAAGTCCTCATCGCAAAAGAGGAAGTGGTCGTTTCGCTGACGCGTGAAGGCTATGTGAAGCGGACGAGCCAGAGAAGCTATAATGCGAGCACACCGGAGGAGATCGGAATGAAGGAAGACGATCAGGTGCTGCTTGTCTGTCAGGCCCATACGCTTGAACATATGCTTGTGTTCACGAACCACGGCAACTACATGATCATTCCGGTGCATGAACTGCCGGATATCCGCTGGAAGGATAACGGCCAGCATCTTTCGAACCGCTTCAGACTCGGAGCGAAGGAAGTGCCTGTTGCGGCCTTCGTCGTTGAAGGATACGGGGATGATGTCTCCGTTGTGACGACGACCAGACAGGGGCAGATCAAAAAGACCGGGCTGAAAGCCTATGAAGCAACCCGCATCAGACGTCCAATCTCGGGCATCAACCTCAAGAAGGACGATGCTGTCATCAGTGTCGAGCTTGCCGATGCGGCAGCAGATGTACTGCTGGTTACGGAAAAAGGGATTTCCCTCAGATACCCGCTGTCCGATGTCAATGCGACGGGACTGAAGGCCCAGGGCGTGAGAGCAATACAGCTCAAGGCGGATGATAGCCTGGCATTTTCCGGTCTCATCACAAATGAGAAGTTTCTTGTGACCGTCACCCAGCGGGGGGCAGTGAAGCGCACAGCCATCGATACGTTTGAAGCGGGCGGCCGGGCACAGGTCGGGAGTACGCTGCTCAAGGAAATCAAATCGAAGCCGCACCGTATCATCGGCGCACGCCTCATCGAAAACAATATAGACATGACACTCTTCTCGGCTGGATCAAGCTTTGATATTGATGCCAGATCCATCCGTGTCAGCGGCAAATATGCCAATGGTTCCTTTGTTGTCGATGAGAATGAATTCGGTGAAGTGGAAAGTGTCGTTTTTGAAAATCCGGTACTTGGAAACCAGTAAAATCAATTTCTTTCTTCATAGCACTTTCGTCAATGATATAATGGAAATTATCTCAGGAGGTGCAATATGGATTTTGAAGGGATAATACCCGAATGGTTTAAAACTTTTGTCGAAGTCGGCAACTCGCTTCTATGGGGAGACTTCCTCATAGGACTGCTGATCGTCGCAGGTCTTTATTTTTCAATCAGTTCCAAGTTCGTCCAGTTCAGATGGTTCAAGGAAATGTTCCATGTGCTGACGGAAAAGGGAGAAGCACTGCCGGATGGCCGGAAGGGGATTTCCCCGTTCCAGGCATTTACTATCAGTGCAGCTTCCCGTGTCGGGACTGGAAATATCGCAGGGGTAGCCACTGCGATTGTACTCGGTGGCCCGGGTGCCATCTTCTGGATGTGGATTGTTGCATTCTTTGGTGCAGCCACTGCGTTTTTCGAATCCACACTCGCGCAGGTCTATAAGGTGAAGGATGCTGAAGGCGGGTTCCGCGGGGGGCCGGCCTACTACATGGAGAAGGGACTCAACCAGAAATGGCTGGGGTTGCTTTTCGCCGTTCTGATCACCATCACTTTTGGTTTTGTGTTCAATGGATTGCAGGCAAATACGATTGCGCATGCCTATGAACAGGCCTTCAATGTGGACCGGTGGATCATCGGCCTCATCGTTGCCGCCCTTGCCGGACTGGTCATCTTTGGTGGTGCGAAATGGATTGCGAACGTTACCGGATATATTGTGCCGGTGATGGCCATCATCTATCTGGGTGTGGTCTTCGTCATTCTGATCATCAATTACGACCAGATCATACCGATGCTTGGAAGAATCTTTACAAATGCTTTCGGCATTCGTGAAGTATTCGGTGGTGCTGTCGGTGCTGCGATACTCAACGGCTTCCAGCGGGGACTTTTCTCCAATGAAGCGGGTATGGGTTCTGCACCGAACGCAGCAGCATCCTCAGCAGTCAGCCACCCGGTCAAACAGGGTCTCATACAATCGCTTGGTGTCTTCTTCGATACGATGATCGTATGTACTGCGACAGCAATCCTTATCCTCATGTATACCGATTTGAGTTTTGGTGCAGATGCTGTGCAGGGAATCGAAGTCACACAGATGGCAATGACCGAGCAGATCGGTTCATTCGGTGCCACATTCATTGCGATTGTCATCCTGCTGTTTGCCTACAGTTCCATTCTTGGCA
Source organism: Salinicoccus sp. ID82-1 (assembly GCF_021991715.1). Taxonomy (NCBI): domain Bacteria; kingdom Bacillati; phylum Bacillota; class Bacilli; order Caryophanales; family Staphylococcaceae; genus Salinicoccus; species Salinicoccus sp. ID82-1. The sequence continues at coordinate 731,606 of NZ_JAGFLY010000001.1, read as the reverse complement.
ACTATTTCTATGGGCAGAGCAATCTATACTACATCAAGGAGAACCGTGTGCTACTGTTCGTATTCAAAATACTCGTGGTCGTCATGATCTTCGTCGGTTCCGTCATGGATCTCGATACGGCATGGGCGACAGCTGATCTGTTCATGGCGCTGATGGCCGTGACCAACCTGGTCGCCGTATTCGGTCTGAGCAACGTCGTCTGGCAAGTCGCAGCCGACTACAAGAAGCAGCTCAAACGTGGCGAAAATCCGGTATTCCAGACGAACAACATCAGAGCAGACCTCACTTCTGTCGATGAATGGGGCGAAAACAGATACGCCTACAGGGATAATGAAAGATGATTGCATAAATGAAAGGGCAGACCATGAGGTCTGCCCTTTTTCTAGTTGAATAGTGATCTGAAGAATGAGACGACGCGGTCGAAGAAGTTCGATACGGCTGTCCTGAATGATTCCCAGGCGCTCGATTCCTGGATTTCCTGTCCCAGCGATTCCGCCTGGTCGACTGCATTTTTGAATGAATCGCTCGAAGTGATCTGATCGATCAGATTCTGGGCGCTATCTTTCAGTACCTGCGCTTCTTCGCTCTGGAAGAGTCCGGAATTCTGTATCTGTTCGATGAGAGCGACGATCCTGTCGATCTGCGCCTGTGTCAGAATGCCGTCCAGACCATTGGCCGCCATCTGTTCATCGACGATATTCCGTATCTCCGATTCCGCCAGGTTCCCGCCCTGATTGATGACCTCGATTTTGATGTCGGTGATCATCTTGTTGAGCTGTTCCTGGGAGAATCCTGCAACACTGCTGTTCTCTTCTGTAATCTCCGTGATGGTGCCGAGCTCCTCCTGGGCATTCTGTGTACGCTCGGTATCTATGGCCTCGCCCTGGGCCTCATAGGCCTTGTAGATGCCTGCAAGGGCACTCTCGCCGGTGACGTCCTGCGCAGCACCAATCACGACCTGTGCGTCCGTAATGCCTGAAGTGAGCAGTGCGTTCTTGTATGTCTCTTCAGTGATCTGGGTGATCTGCCCCATGCTTTCATCCACGGTGATATCGAGTCCATATCCCTGGTCCTGCTGGATGATGCGTATGCTCGACTTCAGTACATCATCGCTGTAGTTCATGCCGATATATTCCTGCACGTCTTCGCTGTAGACATAGGCGACCTTATCACTTTCTGCAGCGCCCAGTATTTCACGTGTGGATTCCTGGAGCTGTGGATCATTTTCGAGCGCCGCACCATATACGGTGACCGCTTCATTCCACTCTGTAGCGGCTTCGGCCCGGCCCGGTGCAAGCAGCAGCAGTGCCATCGCGAGCGGTAGTAGTTTTCTGATCATATCAATCCCTCTTTTCTTATGGATATTCTACTATATGGAGCCTGTCCATAACAATTTATTATATGCTTGTCCGGATGAAGACAATATAATTTCTTTATTATTCGGCGGAAAACAGTTAGAATGATTGGGTATATAGATGACAGGAGCATGATTATGGAAAATGAATACAGACGTTCCGGAAGACCGGAGCATAATAATATAAAAAAGAAGAAGCGTATGAGGAAGCGGACGCTCATTCCGCTCATACTGCTGGCGGTGCTCATCGCTCTGGTCCTCTACGTGTTCTTCTCATACCAGTCGGGATTGAAGATTGCCGAGGAGAATGGTGTGGAACAGGAGACGTTCGAATTCAACGGGGATGACAATAATGATGGCAAGAAGAATATTCTGCTGCTTGGTGCAGACCGTGAGGTGGATGGCACCCAGCGGACGGACGTCATCATGCTTGCCCAGTACGACTTCATGAACAAGGAGATGAAACTGGTATCTCTCATGCGCGATATTTATGTGGATATCCCCGGCTACCAGAGCTATAAGATCAATTCGGTCTATTCGCTTGGCGGGGTGGAGCTGCTCAGGCAGACCATCGAGCAGAACTTCGGCATTGAAGTGGAGGAGTATGCAGTGGTGGACTACCAGGCATTCGAATCGGTCGTTGATGTCATCAATAGAAATGGTATCACCATAGATGTCGAGAAGGACATGTCTGCAAAGATCGATACGGAGCTGAAGCAGGGAGAGCAGCAGCTTGGTGGTCAGGACCTTCTGGCCTATGCCCGCTTCCGTCATGACGCAGAAGGCGACTTCGGCCGTGTCAGACGCCAGCAGCAGGTGATCAATGCACTGAAGGATGAGGCCCTCAGTGTTGGCAACATTTTCAAACTGCCCAAAATTGCAGGAACGGCCATGGGACACGTCAATACCAGCATGAGCAATGGGGAGATGTACAGGATGATGGCGTCATTCCTCGTAAGAAGTGACAAGAACATCGAGACCCTCACGCTGCCGGTGGAGAATACCTACCAGTTCGTTGATATTCCGCACGCTGGAAATGTCATCGATCTTGACTTCGAGACCAACAGCCAGTATCTCCATGATTTCCTCGAAGGAAATGTAGAGGACGCAGAGGCGCTTGAACCGAGTGCAGAAGACCCGGCTGGCGAATAAAAAAAGGATGGCGTAATCGCCATCCTTTTTATTATGCATCCTGTCCTGGTTTCTGATCCATTTCATTCTGCGTTTCCGGCCATGTCCTTTTGCCGTCATTCAATTCGAATTCCATGTTCACATCCGTGACGTGCTTCTGTTCCATGATGATTTTTTCTATTTCGTTGCGGATGTCATTTACTTCCCTTGAAGTGAGGTCCGGATCGATTTCTGCGACCACTTCGACGTGGAGGTTGTCCCCTTCCTTCAGAACAAACAGTTTTCTGATATCCTCTATCGCGTCGTGGCGGAGCACAATCTGTGAAATGCGCTCCTCCATGTGCGGGTCGTGTTCACCGAGTACACCGGCTGCATTTTCCATGAATACCCTGTATACGATATAGAACATCATCAGACCGATGATGACGGATGCAATCCCTTCACTCGGTGCAAACCCTGTGAAACGGGCGATCAGTATGGCAATGATTGCGAGGAGGGCGCCGGCTGTTGCGACGGTGTCCTCCATGAATACGAGCTTTGTCGCCGGCTTGGCCCGGCTCAGGTGCACGAAGCTTGAAGTCAGCGGCTTCAGTCCTCCATATGGCTGTCCCGCCTGCTCGAGAACCTCCTTGCCTGCCTTGTACAGTACAAAACTTTCAAGAATTGCGGCAATTGCAAGGACACCGATATTGATCAGCAGCATCGTGGTATCCGTTTCGGTCGGAAGCGGCTCTACAATATGATGTATGCCTTCGCGTATGGTTTCATATGATAATATCGCAACGACAATGATGGCGAACAGACAGACAAGATTTACAAGTCGCCCGAAGCCGAATGGGAATCTTTCTGTCGGTGCTTTCTTCGACAGGCTTGAACCGATGTATACAAAAAGCTGGTTGATGGCATCCCCGAGGGAGTGCATCATTTCTGCAAACATTGCAACATTGGCAGTAAAGATGAATGCGACTCCTTTAAGGCCTGCAATGATGAAGTTGACAATGGATGCAATGAGCGATGATTTGCTGCCCTGCTTGAGCAGATTGAAAATATCTTTCAATATGGTTTCCTCCTTTTGAAATTGTATAATATACCATACCCCGTCTTTCCCTGATTATCTGCGATTAATCATCATTTATGTTTCGGGGTTGTATTTTTGTGATATGATGATTATACGGGATTACGAACATATGTTCCGTATGGAGGGATTCCATGTATAATTATCATATCTGTCCGCACCGGCATGTCTTCTGTGTCGACCAGAAAAGCTTTTTTGCCAGTGTCTCCTGCATATTGAAGGGGCTCGATCCCATGACGACCAAGCTGGCAGTTGTCGCAGATACGAAAAACCTCGGCTCTGTAGTCCTTGCGGCGACGCCCGAACTCAAGAAGATCGGCATCAGAACGGGGTCCAGACTGTTTGAAATACCAAGTCGAAACGACATCTACATCATCAACCCGTCCATGAAGACATACCTCGACTATTCTGCGAGAATTACCGAGATTGCGCTGAAATATGTGGCGCCCGAGGATTTCCACCAGTATTCGGTGGATGAGTTCTTCATGGATGTGACCGGAAGTTATCATATCTATGAAGAGACGCCGTATGCACTTGCTGAAAGAATCCGGGCTGAAGTCTATCGGGAGACCCGGATCGACTGTGCCATCGGCATCGGTGAAAATATTCTGCTCAGCAAGCTGTCCCTGGACATCGAGGCGAAGAAGACGGTGGGTGGCATTGCGGAATGGCGGTATGAAGATGTCCCTGAGAAGCTGTGGAAAATCAAACCGCTGAGGAATTTCTGGGGCATAAACAGGAGAAGTGAGATCAAACTGAATGAACGGGGCATATTCTCGATCGGGGATCTGGCAAAGTATTCTCCGGTGCATCTGAAGCGGGACTTCGGCATCATCGGTGTCGACTGGCATCTTCATGCCAATGGCATCGACTTCAGCACCATCCGGGAGAAGCATGTGGTGCATTCCCCGTCGATTGTAAAGAGCCAGATACTGATGCGGGACTATCGATTCGACGAGACCTATGTCGTCCTGCTCGAGCATGTGGATGAAGTCACCCACCGGCTCAGAATATCAGGCAGAATGGCAAGGACTGTACAGTTTGCCGTCGGGACGGCGGAAGGGAAGATCTACCGCAAGCAGTTCACCATCCGCGAGGGTACGAACGACAGCAATGCCATCATGAAGCGGGTATGGGAATTGCTCAGTGGAATAGCGGATCCATATGCCATGTACCGGACGCTCAGCATTTCACTGACGAATTTCATCCCTGATCACGTCCGGCAGATTTCACTTTTTGAGGATGTGGAGGCTGCAGAACGCAGGGACCGGCTGATGAAGACTGTGGACCGCCTCAAAGTGAAGTATGGCCAGCTCTCTGTCATGCGTGCGCTCAGCTGTACGGAACCGTCGACACTCAAACTGCGGGAAGGGCTGATCGCCGGACATAAAAGATAGGACAGCCGAGGCTGTCCTATAGGGCAAGTGCATACATGAAGAGGAGTCCGTTCAGGATGCCGATGACGAGGGAGAGCATGGTACCGACAAGGACATACTCGCTCTCCTTATGACCTTCATCATCACTGGCGCTCGGGAACCTCAATATGGATTTCGCTGCAATGATCAGCCCCATTGCCGTATACTGGTCGAACAGCACGAATATGATGATCAGAAAGCGTTCGCTGTACCCGATGGTCAATCCGATGAAGTCGGTACGCGTATGCCGCATGCCTGAAAGAAAGCCGAGCAGGGCTCTCAGTATATAGCCGCTTGATGCGTAAAGCAGGATGGAGAGGATGATCAGCAGCATCTTCATGATGTCATCCGCCTTTCAAAAGAGTTTCTGAATGCTTCCCGGATCGGTCCATCATCCACGTGATAGTATTCGGACAGGAATGAGAGGATGGATGCGAGCTGTCGGCCGCGCGACTTGCTGTAGTGTGCCGAAATGGTGGATTCATATTTGCCGAGCTGTGCCGAAATATCCTTCTGCAGCATGCCGCCGAGTTTCAGACAGGCGACCTGGCGCTGGATGTCCGTCATATGGTTCAGTATATCCGTCGCATACATGAGGCCGATATCGACTTCCTGGCTCATCCCGGGAGAGGCGAAGTCCTGGATATATGACTTCTTCACCTGATCGAGAGCATTCCGTGTATCTTTGATTGCTTCATGGCTCCATTGCTCCGGATCGCCCTCTGGTATTTTCATGTCGGCAGAATGGAAGCTGCACTTGAGGGGGAAGTCGCCCGACTCCCACAGCAGCTTCGCATAGATGGCGATGAATTGGGTATAGTTTTCACGGGACGACAGGATGAAGAGCTCATCCCCCATGCGGTAGTCGACATGCGAAAAAGCGTCCCCGGCAAGCCATGTGCCGATCTCCTTTTCTAGCCATTTCAGATTTTCAAAAATATCTTCAGTTGCCTTGGAACTTCCGGATACATCCATAATCAGTATGGAAACGATGGCAGACCACCTCCTGAATGGTATAATACATAGGACTATGTCTATATTATATAACAATTCGTGTATATAGGCGAATTTTATAAAATTCGTTTATAAAAACGAATTTGCCGTATATCTTTTGAAAATCATGGAGATGGTTCGGTAAATCTGATAATATAATCAAAGTATGAAAATTAGTTGACAGGAGTGCCATTATGCAATTTACAGAGTTGACCATAGAGGAATTCGATCAGTTCACCAGAGACCACTTCAGTCATTTCACCCAGACGAAAGAGAACTACCTGCTGAAGGTGGCCCAAGGTGTCGAGACGTATCTCGTCGGTGTGAAGGATGACGGATCGGTCAGGGCGGCATGTCTCGTGACACTGACTCCGATGATGAAAGTGTTCAAGTATGCCTACGGCAATCGTGGGCCGGTGATGGATTATTCGGACAAGCAGGTGTTTGATGTATTTTTCCATGGCCTGCACCAGTTTCTGAAACCGAAGAAAGTCATGCATGTCAGAATCGATCCCTATGAAGTCATCAAGGAGAGAAATCATGATGGTGAAGTGATAAAGGACAGAGGCAACCGCTATATCTTCGACTACTTCAAAGATCAGGGCTTCCGGCACGATGGCTTTACTACAGGATTTGATCCGGTCATACAGATCCGCTGGCATTCGGTACTCGATCTGAAAGGCAAGGACCCGAAAACGATACTGGATGATATGGACAGCCTGAGGAAGCGGAATATAAAGAAAGCACAGAAGCACGGTCTTCACGTACGCTATCTGGAGCTTGATGAAATCGACATATTCAGGAAGTTCATGCGGGATACTTCGGAGAAGAAGGCGTTCGTCGACCGAGATGACGCCTATTACATCAGCAGGAAGCAGCACTTTGGCGATAATGTCATCATTCCGCTCGTATATGTCAATCTGGATGAATATACAGCGTCCATCGCGAAAGACCGTGATGCACTGCTCAAAAACATGGAGAAGGCAAACAAGGATCTGGAAAAGGACCCCGAGAACCAGAAGGCCGCCAAAAAAATCGCCAATCTCGGCGATCAGCTGAAGAATATTGAAGACAAGCTTGCCGAAGGAGAGGCACTGCGGGAGACGCATGGCGAGGAACTGCCGATTGCGAGCGCCTACTATTTCATCACACCGCACGAGGTCGTATACCTTGCCGGTGGCAGTGACAATGAATTCAGGCATTTTGCAGGCAGCTATCTGATCCAGTGGCATATGATCAACTATGCACTCGAACAGGGCATCGATCTGTACAACTTCTATGGCATCAGCGGAGATTTCACCGAAGAAGCGGAGGATTATGGTGTCATCCAGTTCAAACGTGGGTTCAATGCGAAAGTATTCGAATATGCCGGTGATTTCACCAGGCCGGTTAATGTTCCGGCATATAGAGCCTATCAGGCGCTGACGAAACTAAGGGATAGAATAGGGAGGTAGCAGACAGATGAAATTTGCTGAGCTGACCGAAAGAGAGTATAGGGACTATATCGAAAAGGGGGAGGAATCCGCCTTCTTCCAGATGATAGAAAATAAAAGAAACCGTGAACTCGATAAGGACAAGGTGCGCCTGCTTGGTGTCAAGGATGAGGATAATACGGTCATCGCCGCCTGCCTGTTCACACTGAAAAAGACCGTAATGGGCAAGTATTTCTACTATTCCAACCGTGGGCCGGTTCTTGATTACCACAATCATGAGCACGTCCGATTCTTTTTACAGGGACTCACACAGTACTTGAAAAAGAACAATGGCCTGTATGTCAAACTCGATCCGAACTGGATCTACAGAAAGTATGACAAGGACGTCAACGAGAAGGCGGGCTACCCGGAGCAGCATGCACTGGTCACAATCATGGAAGAGGAAGGATACGTCCACCAGGGCTTTACACGCGGCTACTCCAGAACTTCGCAGGCCCGCTGGATGAGTGTACTGGATCTTTCGGGATATGATGAAAGCACCTTGTTGAAGTCCTTCGATTCCCAGAGGAAGCGGAATATCAAGAAAGCCCAGAAATATGGTGTCGAAATCCGGTTCCTTGAGCTCGATGAAATCGACCTCTTTCTTGAACTGTATCTGGATACAAGCGAGCGTCAGGATTTCTTCACACCACCGGATCCAAAAAAATACTATTCGAATCTGAAAAAGGCATACGGCGACAAAATACTCATTCCGCTTGCCTATATGGAACTGGACAAGTACATCAGCAATCTATCGGATCAGATTGAAGATGCCGAGACGAAGAGAAACCAGATGATGGAGAAAGAGAATAAGAATGAAAAGACGCTCAACAAGATCGGCGAACTCGACAAGCAGATTGACAAGATGAGTGAGGACCGGATGCAGGCGAGCGAACTTCAGAAGAACGAAGGCAATATACTGAACCTTGCTTCCGGCATCTATTTTGAAACACCTTATGAAATGGTCTACCATTCCGGTGCAAGCTCCACCCAGTTCTCCCAGTTTGTCGGCCCTTATATGATGCACTTTGAAATGATGAAGTACTGCATGGACAAAGGCATCAGCCGGTACAATTTCTACGGTGTAAGCGGAGATTTCTCGGAGAACGGCGAGGATTATGGTGTCTACCGCTTCAAGCGCGGCTTCAATGCCGAAATCGAGGAACTTGTCGGTGACTTCGTAAAAGTCATCAGCAAAATGCCGTACAATGTCTATAAGGTGAAACGGAAACTTGAACAGAGAAAAGCTGCAAGATCCAATTGACCAGTAGAGGAAAGGTTGTCCCAAATATGAGAACATCACCAATCCAGGCCGAGACTTTCAAAGCGTTCTTGGCCGATTACGACAGCTACTGCCATTATATGCACGACCCGCTGTACTATGACTATATATCAGGCATCCAGGAAACCCATCTGCTTGGACTGTATGAAGACGATGCACTGATCGGGGTCTCCATGCTCAGTGGCCGTTCTGTCCTGAAACGCTACAGAATATTCACTTCACATGCCGGTCCGCTCATCAGGCCGTTTACAAATGACAGACTGCAGTTCTTCCTTCGTGAAATAGATGCATATGCAAAAAAGCATGGGGGAATAAAGATGATCCATTCTCCGTACCACATCTATCAGATGCGCAATAGCGATGGGGAGGCGATCGACAGTGTCCTCAACAACCATGGAATCATGGAAGTCTACAGCAGGCTCGGCTATAGCCACAATGGGTTTACAAAGCAACTTGTGACCAGTGAAATGCTCAGATACCAGGCAGTGCTCGATATCAGCCGGGATGAAGCAGAGCTTATGAAAAGCATGGATCAGAAAACCCGTTATAACACACGGGCGAGTGAGCAGATGGGTGTACGTGTCAGGTATCTGGAAGAGGATGAATATGACAAGTTCATCGAAATATACAAGGATACGGAAGAGCGCATCGGTTTTGATCCGGTGAGCAGCCAGAAGATCAAAAATCTGCTCAGGACACTGAAGGACCGGACATACCTGACTCTGAGCTATATCGATCTCGAGGAATACCTGGCGAAGCTCAGCGAGGAGCTTGAAGCGCTGGTTTCCGATCAGAAGGACATGCAGAGCAAGTTCGACAAGGGGGAAGGCACGAAGCGTATGAAGGGCCGGCTCAACGAACTTCACGACCTGGTCGGCAATAAGGAGAAGCGTCTGGAGAAAATCCGTGGTGTGCAGGCTGAATACGGCAGTGTAATCGAACTTTCTGCCGGCATGTACTACTACAACAATCATGAGATGGTCTACCTTTTCAGCGGAAGCTATCCGGAGCACTCCATGTTCATGGGGACCAACTTCACAACATGGCATATGATCAAAGAGGCGAAAAAACTCGGTCTCGGACGATTCAATTTCTTCGGTCTGACAGGGGACTTCACAGAAGCCTCAAAGGATTATGGTGTCTATAAATTCAAAAAGGGCTATGATCCCCTGATCGAGGAACTGCCAGGAACATTTGAAAAGGTATATAACAGGCCGGTGCACAAGCTGGCCCAGAAACTGAATAAAGTCTAGAAATGAAAAAAAGCTATAGCATATCGCTATAGCTTTTTTTCATTGTAGGTATTGTGCAGAAGGGTGCCGTATTTGTCATTCCATCTCTTAAATGAAATGAAGTAGAAGATGGCTGTGACAGCAGCAAGTATGCCGACTACCGGCCAGAACCATCCTGAAACGATGCCATCCGGATAGGCCAGTCCGACATTTGAAAACAGAATGAAGCAGAATACCATGGCGCCGATGAGCAGCACAGTCATGGGCAGCGCAAATTTCCAAGGTACCATGTCCACTTTGGGATTGTAGGTGAAGTCATGCGGCCTCGCCAGTGGTTTGACGATTCCCGCCACCATCATGATTGCTACAGCGAGCACAAACAGCATGCCCTGGATATGGATGAAGCTGATGTCGAAGGTGATGCCGAAGAATGTCGGCAGTCCCCATATCAGCATGTAATACAGGAAGACGTGGACGATGATGGCAATTTTCGGACCGATCGGTGGTACTCTTTTCGAGAATATGCCGACAAGTATGATTGCAATGACTGGTATGTTGAAGAATCCGGTAAATTCCCTGATGATGTTCCATAGACCATCCGGTGCACGGAGCAGCAGTGGGGCGATGAAGAATGAAACCAGCGCCAGGAGTGTACCAAACCATTTGCTGATTGCAATCATTTCCCTATCCGATGCATTCTTTTTGAACTTCACTTTGTAGATGTCATAGGCAAACATGGTCGCTGCACTATTGAGCAGCGAGTTGAAACTTGAAAGTACCGCGCCCAGAAGCACTGCCAGGAAGAATCCACTCAATATAGGCGGCAGCAGCTGATTGATCAGGGCCGGATAGGCGAGATCTATATTCTGAAGATCCGGTCCGTAGAGATGAAAGGCGATGATACCAGGAACCATCATCATGAAGGGGACAAGTATTTTCAGGAATCCCGTGAACAGCGTGCCTTTCTGACCTTCAGCAAGGCTTTTGGCACCAAGTGTCCGCTGGATGACATACTGGTTGGTTCCCCAATAGAATAGATTGGCAAAAATCATACCAGTGAAGATGGTGCCGAATGGTACGGCGTCATCGCGTGAACCGATTGAATTCAGCTTCTCGGGATTTTCGGTAGCAATCGTCTTCATGCCTTCTAGAATGTTGCCGCTGCCGAGGGCGTAGAAACCGATGATCGGAACGATCAGCCCGATGATGAGCAGTCCGATTCCGTTCAGTGTATCCGATATGGCAACCGCTCTCAGTCCTCCGAAAATGGCATAGCAGGCACCGATGATGCCGACAATCCAGATAACGATCCACATGGACTGCTCCAGTGATAGACCCAGCAGTTCAGGTACATCGAACAGCTGCAGCACAGCGATGGCACCCGAGTAGAGTACAGAAGGGATGGTTACGAATGTATACCCCATCATGAACAGGAGGGTGACCATCATCCGGGTCCCTTCATCGAACCGGCTGTTTACGAACCCCGGCAGGGTGGTGAAGGCACCACCTATGTATCTCGGGAGCAGGATCAGCGCGAGAATGATGACGGATATGCCGGCAGTTACTTCCCAAGCCATATTGGACATGTTTGCGCTGTAGGCCTGGCCATTCAGTCCGACCAGCTGTTCTGCAGATAGATTCGTCAGAACGAGGGAACCGGCGATGAAGCCGCCTGTAAGACCACGTCCGGCGAGAAAGTAGCCATCGCTGTCGCCGATGGTGTTTCTCGTTTTACGATAGGAGTACCAGGCCACAAAAGCCATAAATAGGATGCAGGTAATAATAGTGAAAGTCATTTTATCAGCTCCAGAACAAATATGAGATTATCATCTATATAATATATGTACTAATTATCAGATATTAAACATAAATTGTAAAAGGTTATCATGAAAAAGAGCATGATTTTAACTGTCTATTTAACGAGGGTTTTATTTACATTAACAATGAAAGAACAAAAACATTAAAAATGTTAATAAATGTTGTTTATTTACTTGTTTTTTATTCACTGTACACTTATACTGTTAGTACACCGTTTAAAATACATTATAAGGGAAAGATGTAAAAATGAGTAAAATAGGCTATGCAAGAGTAAGCACCAAAGGTCAGAACCTCGAAAGTCAGATGGATATGCTTGAAGAAGCAGGATGCATTAAAATTTTCTCGGAAAAAGTAAGCGGCAGAAAGCCTGAACGCACAGAGCTTGAGAAATGTATGGACTACATGCGGGAAGGGGATACGATGGTGATCACCAAGCTGGATAGGCTGGGACGCACGACAAAACAGCTCATAGAGCTGTCGACAGCACTGGAAAAGCGCGGGATAGACCTTGAAATCATCAATATGAACGTCACGACGAAAGATCCGATGGGTAAAATGTTCTTTACGATGATGTCGGCATTCGCAGAACTTGAAGCAAGCTTGCTCAGTGAACGTACGAAAAAAGGACTTGAATCAGCGCGTGCACGTGGCAGAAATGGCGGCAGACCTGGAATAGCAGACGACAAGAAAGCAATGATACAGTCGTTGTACGATACACAGAAATACACAGGAAAACAGATTGCAGACATGGTTGGCGTATCCAGAGCAACAGTATATAAAGTTGTAAATGAATCAAAAGAAGAATGAAAACATGACGTAAACATACTATACAAAAACATATGAACAGAAAAGCCTGGTTGCGGAGCATGATCCAAGCCGGGCTTTTTAATGTCCAAATATATGGTAATTTTACAATGCCTTGTTTTCATTATTATAAAGTTTACATAATATATATTATAGGAAGTTATACATATATAGAAATGGAGCACCCTTTTTTACCACTTGTCTATAAACTACTGTTTATTATTCTATTGGCCATAAGTTCCTGCAACCCTCAAGCTGCTTCTTCGCTCATCGCACCTTATGCTGCGATATCCAGTATGTCCCATGATTTGAGCTGTCATGCGGCTGATTGCAATATTTCTGCTGTTCACCATCAACTTGTCTATATTTAATATACATATTCATATGTGTGATCCTGGTTCATATATATCCATTAAAAAACAGCTGCCCTCAGGCAGCTGCCGTCATGTGCTATCTTTTACTGTCATGTGCTGTGTCCGGATCATTGAGTTCCGACGTCGTCGCGTGTTCCGACGTGATCTCCTTCTTCCTTCTTCGTCCTCTGACATACAGCCATGTCAGTACGCTCACGATGAGCGACAGTATTCCAAGGAATACAGCATAGCCCATCAGTGGCTGCCAGTCTGCGCTTTCGATGAAGTTCGGTATGATGAATGCTGCCAGAGCCATGATTATGAAAACGATGATCGGTACAATGATATATTTCCTTAGAGCAAGGCCTGCAATTGCGCTTATGACAATGACGGCAAGTATGCTGAAAATGTAGAAACTTGGACTCTGTATCATCCTTTCACCTCCAAAATGGTTATATGTATCTTATTCTCGGTTTCGAGACCTTTGAAACTTTCTTCAATTTTCTTGCCGTAATGATTTTAATTTTTTGAATTTTCATGTATAATGGTGTCATTACTTCGGTTTCCGAAATTAAAGGAGTGTCAATGATAATGGAACAACTCAAGTCCAGAAATGAAGTTGAAGAAAAGTACACTTGGGATCTGACAGATCTTTTCGCTTCCGACGAAGCGTTTGAAACAGCTGTACAGGATGTGCGGCCTGAAATACAGGCGTTCAGCGATAAATTTTCAGGCAGCCTGTCAGATGCAAAGACTGCTGTGGAAGCACTTGAAAACTATAAGCGCCTTATGGAATCACTCGTCCCGATCGGTACATACGCCAATCTGAGAATGGCTTCCGACCAGGGAGATGCTTCTGCGCAGAAACTGAGCGGTCTTGCGAGCAACATCAGTACATATTTCGGCAGTGAAACGAGCTTTCTGACAAGTGAGCTGCTGCAGAAGGATGAATCCTTCCTTGAAGAAATCAAGAGTCAGGCGCCCGGGTTCGACAATTTTGTGGATGAGCTGCTGAAAAACAAGCCGTATCAGCTCGATGCCAATGTGGAAAAAGCGCTTGCCTCCTACTCCACTGTCTTCGAAGGACCATACAGCCTCTATCAGAGAACGAAACTGCTTGATATCGATTTTGGCACATTCAAGGCGGATGGACAGGAAATTCCCCTATCCTACCTCGCTTTCGAAGGCGAGCTCGAAAGTCATGAGAATACGGAAGTCAGACGCAGTGCATTCCGCGCCTTCAGCGATAAGCTTGCCCAATATCAGCATACGACAGCGGCAACATACGATCTCCAGCTCAAACAGGAGAAGACGACATCAGACCTCCGTGGATTTGATTCCGTATTCGACTACCTCCTCCATCGCCAGGATGTGGACCGGACGCTCTACAATCGTCAGATTGATATGATCATGAGCGATCTTGCGCCGCATATGAGACGCTATGCCAAACTGCTGAAGCGTGTGCATGGCCTTGATGAAATGAAGTATGAAGATCTTAAGATTTCACTCGATCCATCATCGGAGCCCGAAATCAGCATCGAGGAATCCAGAAAGTACATCAATGACGCACTCGCCATCATGGGAGACGACTACGTCAACATGGTCAACCGTGCCTACGATGAGCGCTGGATCGACTTCGTCAAAAATAAAGGGAAATCCACTGGCGCATTCTGCTCGAGTCCATATGGATCCCATCCGTTCATTCTGATCTCATGGACGTCACTCATGACGGAAGTGTTCGTACTGGCACATGAGCTCGGACATGCCGGACACTTCTACAACGCCAACCGTTCCCAGAACGTATTCGACGCAAGGAGTTCCATGTACTTCGTCGAGGCACCAAGTACAATGAACGAGATGCTCATGGCAAACCACCTGCTCGAGAATTCGGACGATCCGAAGTTCAAGCGCTGGGTCATCAGCTCCATCATTTCCAGAACGTACTACCACAACTGTGTGACGCATCTGCTTGAGGCGGCATACCAGCGTGAAGTGTACAAGAAGGTGGATCAGAACGAGAGCGTCTCCGCCCCTGTACTGAACCAGCTGAAGCGTGAAGTGATCGAGCAGTTCTGGGGAGACGACGTGTCGATTACAGAAGGTGCCGAGCTGACATGGATGAGACAGCCGCACTACTACATGGGCCTCTACCCTTACACGTACTCAGCAGGACTCACCATCGCGACAGCGATGAGCAAAAGAGTGCTGAACGAAGGACAGACGGCAGTCGACGACTGGCTCAAAGTTCTGAATGCAGGCGGTACGGAAGATCCTGTTGAACTCGCGCGCATGGGTGGTGTCGACATCACGACGGAGCAGCCGCTGCGTGATACAATCGACTACATCGGTGAGCTGGTCGATCAACTAGAGAAACTGACAGAAGAAATAGAAGGATAGAAAAAACCAGTCATTGGCAGCGCCGATGACTGGTTTTTTGCATTACATGATAATTCTTTATAGTTTTTTGATGTCTGCAATCAGTGCATCGACATCTTCCATGGTAGTCGACCAGCTCGTACAGAGCCGGATGGCTTTCCGTGTTCCATCAATTTCTTCCCAGATATGGAATGCATACTTTGATTTCAGAGCGTCAATCTGTGCACTGGTCAGTATGGGAAAGATCTGATTCGTTGATGCGGGCGCGTACATTTCGATATGCTTCTTTTCGAAAGCTTCCGTCAGACGGTGGGCCATCTCTATGGCGTGCTTTGATATTTCAAAGTACAGTCCATCTTCAAAAAGTACTTCGAATTGAATCCCGAGCAGTCTGCCTTTGGCAAGCATACCGCCTTTCTGTTTCATGATATAGCGGAAATCCGGCTTGATATCATCATTGGTGATGACGATGGCTTCACCGAACAGTGCGCCGACTTTTGTGCCGCCGATATAGAATACATCACATAGGCCGGCCAGATCGCGGATGCTTGTATCATTATCCCGGGATGCAAGTGCATATCCCAGTCTGGCACCATCAACCATCAGATACAGATTGTTTTCAGTACACGCTGCCCTGAGCTGTTCGAGTTCCTGCCTCGAGTATAAAGTCCCGGATTCGGTCGGCTGTGAAATATAGACCATCTTCGGCTGCGGCATATGTTCATGCGTCGGGTCGTTCCAGTGGCCCTCTACAAAATGTCTGGCCTGTTCGGCATTTATTTTGCCATGCTCGTTTGCAATTTCCAGAACCTTATGCCCCGTCGATTCGATGGCACCTGTTTCATGACCTGAAATATGGCCACTGTCAGGCGCAATGACCCCCTGATGAGGTCTGAGCATGGATGCAATGATGGTCATATTGGCCTGTGTGCCACCGACCATGAAGTGGACATCGACGTCACTGTCGCAAAGCTCGCGGATATACGCCTTGGCAGTGTCCGTGTGATGATCCGTACCATAGCCCGGCAGCTGTTCATTATTGGTTTCCGACAGACGCTTCAGAATCGATTCATGTGCGCCTTCTATGTAGTCACTGTCAAATCTGATCATCTAAACCCTCTTTTCCTGATTCTTTTCATATTCATTCCAAGGATACCCCAATTGATGATGCCTGCTCAATATAAATGACCCTCCAGCAATAACTGGAGGGTCATCAGCAATATCTATTGGTTTTTCGCTACTGTCTCCATGCTCGTCTGTTCGACTTTGCCTTCTTTCATCAGGCGGCCGAGCGCACGTTTGAACGAAGCTTTCGACATGTTGAATGCTTCTCTGATATCTTCAGGAGAGCTTTTATCGGTCAGCGGCATGCTGCCGCCATTTTTCGTAATGTAGTCCATCAGCTTTTCACTGTCGGCATCCATCTTTTTGTATGCCTGCTGGATGAAGGAACCATTGATTTCGCCTTTTTCATTGATGCCGATGACTCTGAATTTCTTCAGCTCACCAAGGCGCGGCTCTGCTTCGCGCTCACTCTCATGTACAAAAACCTTGTGTCCGTCACCGGTCAGCATGAATGTGCCTACTCTGAGCAGACGGTACGGACGGCCTTCGAGCCATTTATTCTTCATTTCTTTGAATTTCTCCTGATCGATCGGTGTGAAGCGTTCTGCCGCCTCATTTTCACTGATGAGCCTGCCGTAGAGCTGGTTATCATGCTCTGCCCTCAAAGTGAGATACAGCTCGTCGCCCTCTTTCGGCCAGACGTCTTTGACTTTCGGAAGATCGATCCAGGGTATGAGAATATCTCTCGGTGCGCCGACATTGACGTATGCGCCGTCCCTGTTCACTTCCGTGACAGTGGCATAGCCGTACTGGCCTACGGATGCTGTCGGTACGATGGGTGCTGCAAAGAGTTCCCCGGTTCTGTTCGGGTAGATGAATGCACTGACCTCATCGCCGATGTCAAATTCGTTTTCGGATGCAGAAGCGTTCATTCTGATATACTGTGCATCTTCTGTCTTCAGATGATATGTCGATCCTTCCTTCTTGATGACTTCCAAAAATTGTACTGTTCCTGATATGGGTTCCATATAATTTCTCCTTAGCTATTGTAGATGTGCGCAATGACGTCCGTCATATCCTGATTGATGGTGAGGTCTGCTGCACGATCGAATGGTGTTTCATCCTTATTGATGATGACGAAATGATTGCCGTTGAAATAGTTGATGAGGAACGCCGCCGGATTTACGACAAGTGATGTGCCCATAACGATAAGTGTGTCGGCACGTTCAAGCTTGTCCATGGCCGAGCGGATTACCGATTCGTCCAGCATTTCTTCATATAGTACGATGTCCGGTCTTACCACACCCCCGCAATCGCATTGCGTCATATCCTGTTCGATGATCGTCTGCTTGGCAAACTGCCTGTGGCAGACGGTGCAATGGAAGTGGTTGATCGTTCCGTGAAGCTCATCCACATTGCGGCTGCCTGCTTCTGTGTGCAGACCATCTATATTCTGGGTGATGACGCCGAGTGAGCGGCCATTCTTTTCTTCAGCTGCAATGAAGTCATGCACGATGTTCGGTGCTTTATCGAGATACATCAGCCGTTTCCGGTAGAACCGGACGAAGCTTTCGGGTTCATTTACAAGATGCGACCGGCTCAGCAGATATTCGGGCGAATGGCCCTGCCTGCTGATCTCGTCAAACAACCCTCCCATGCTTCTGAAGTCGGGAATCCCACTTGCGACAGACACTCCTGCACCAGTGAAAAATACACTGCGTCGGCTGCTCCTGATGATGTCCGAAAATCGGCTTGATTCATGTTCCATCGGTCACTGACCTCCTAGAATTATATTTCAATGGTACCATAAATGTGGTATCATCGCTTAAGAATATACTAAAGGAGAGTGCCTATGCTACAGGTTACAGATATCAGTCTGAGGTTTGGCGACCGCAAACTGTTTGAAGATGTAAATATAAAGTTCACACCCGGAAACTGCTATGGTCTGATCGGGGCGAATGGTGCCGGCAAATCGACGTTTCTTAAAATACTTTCAGGAGAACTGGAAGCACAGACAGGTCATGTGAGCATGGGGAAAGACGAGAGACTGGCCGTGCTGAAGCAGAACCAGTTCGGATATGAAGATCAGCGCGTACTCGATGTTGTCATGATGGGTCATGCGAAGCTATGGGATATCATGAATGAAAAGAATGAAATATATATGAAACCGGACTTCTCCGATGAGGACGGCATGCGTGCTGCCGAACTGGAAGGCGAATATGGTGAGATGGGTGGCTGGACTGCTGAAGCGGACGCTGAAAGCCTCCTCCATGGTCTCGGAATCGGTTCAGATCTGATTGACAGGAACATGTCCGAGCTTGAAAACAATCAGAAAGTGAAAGTCCTGCTGGCACAGAGCCTGTTCGGCAACCCGGACGTCCTGCTGCTCGATGAGCCGACCAACGGTCTCGATATCGAAGCGATACAGTGGCTCGAAGAGTTTCTCATGAACTTCGACAACACTGTCATCGTCGTCTCCCACGACCGGCACTTCCTGAACAACGTCTGTACGCATATCGCGGACCTCGACTTCGGCAAGATCCAGGTCTATGTCGGCAACTATGACTTCTGGTACCAGTCCAGCCAGCTCGCCTTGCAGATGGCACAGGAACAGAACAAGAAAAAGGAAGAGAAGATCAAGGAACTGAAGGATTTCGTGGCACGCTTCAGTGCGAATGCATCCAAATCCAAACAGGCGACAAGCCGTAAGAAGACCCTTGAGAAGATTGAACTTGATGATATCAAACCGTCTTCAAGAAAATATCCATTCGTCCACTTCACGCCTGAGCGCGAAATCGGCAACGATCTGCTTCAGGTCAAGAACCTTTCCCACACGGTCGACGGACAGAAGGTTCTGGATAATGTGAATTTCACACTGGATCCATATGACAAGACAGTACTGATCAGCTACTCGGAAATTGCCCGCACTACCCTGCTGCGCATTCTTGCTGGTGAGATCACACCGGATGAAGGAGAAGTCAAATGGGGCGTGACGACAAGCCATAGTTTCCTGCCAAAAGACAACTCGGAGTATTTCGAAGGTGTCAACCTCAATCTGGTCGACTGGCTGCGCCAGTATGCCCCACCTGAAGAACAGACCGAGACATTCCTGAGAGGGTTCCTCGGCCGCATGCTCTTCAGCGGTGAAGAAGCGAAGAAAAAGGCGAATGTGCTGTCCGGTGGAGAGAAAGTGCGTGCCATGCTGTCGAAAATGATGCTGTCGAAATCCAATGTACTCATTCTGGATGAGCCGACCAACCACCTGGATCTGGAAAGCATTACTTCCGTCAACGATGGATTGAAGAAATTCAAAGGATCCATCATCTTTGCATCCCATGACTTCGAATTCATCAATACCATTGCAAACAAGGTGCTCGAACTCGAGAAGACAGGTGCAATGGTCAAGGAATCGACGTATGAAGAGTACTTGAAAGATAAAGGACTCATCAAGTCGTAATTGTGTTGCAATTGTCTATTTTTAAAAAAGTGGTTTACATGCATCCGTTATGTATGTATAATGACATTTATAAAATTTAATAATCAGTTGGATGAGGCGCATCAATCATGAGTAGCCACTTATCAAAGCCTGCGAGCTTTAAGTGTGTAAAAGGGTGAGATGCCGAAATAGCTGGCCGTTGCAGCGGTCTGCTATTGGATCTTGAGGTTAAGAGCTACAGATCTGTCATTATTTTAAAAAATAATGGAGTGCATCGCTTGTGTATAAATATAACAAGTCCGGCATTCCGGGCTTGTTTTTTTTGTTTAAGTAAGTACTTCCCCTTTCAGGAGGTCGTATGGAAACAAGTGTATTGAAATTTGGTGGAACATCCGTCGGTGATTTCGACAAGATAAGAGATATTGCCGGGGAACTGCAGTTGCGGGTCTCCCGCGGTGAAAAACTGGTTGTGGTTGTCAGTGCAATGGGTGGCACGACAGACGAACTGCTGCGAAATGCAAGCAGCCTCTCCCACGCTCCGAAAGAGGACCACGTCGCCCTGCTGCTGACGACTGGTGAACAGCAGACCATCTCCTATCTGTCGATTGTGCTTGAGGATCTCGGCGTCAGGACAAAGGCCATGACGGGTTACCAGGCCGGCATACGGACATTCGGCGGTCATATGAAAAGCAGAATTGCAGATATAGATCAGGATCGGCTGAAAGCGGTACTAAAGACACATGATATCATCGTCATTGCAGGGTTTCAGGGCATCAACGATGATCTGGAGGTCACAACACTCGGCCGGGGCGGCTCCGACACGACTGCAGTAGCCATTGCGGCACGCTGCAGTATGCCATGTGAAATCTATACGGATGTGGATGGCGTATATGCTACAGACCCGAGAGTCTACAGCGAGGCTCATAGAATATACGAGATCACATATGATGAAATGATGGAGATGAGTGCACTCGGTGCGGGAGTGCTTGAAACAAGATGCATAGAAATTGCGAAAAATCATGCCATCCCACTCTACCTGGGACGGACATTATCCGAAGAGAAAGGAACATGGATCATGCAGGATACACAAGTACTTGAAAAGAAAGCGGTCACCGGAGCTGCACTTGATGATGATATCATCCATGTCACACTCTATGAACCCCAGCGGGAGTCGACGTTGATATTCGATCTTTTCGAGAAATTCGAACAGCACGATGTCAACATCGATATGATTTCGCAGGTTGTCAACAGCGAAGGGTTCCAGCTGTCCTTTACAGTCAAGGGCACAGATTCACACCGGCTGGAGCAGATATTTGAAGCGGTCGGCCATATGCACCCGGAAATGGTGCTCGATGCAAGAACCGGCCGCTCGAAGGTGTCCATAATCGGTTCCGGCATGCGGGATATGACAGGCGTGGCATCGAAGGCATTCATGGCCCTGCAGACATCAGGCATTCCGTTCTACCAGACGACGACTTCGGAGATCAGTATCTCCTATGTCGTAGACAGTGAAAATGACAGGCAGGCAGTCGAAGTACTGGCAAGTGCATTCGGATTATAAAACTAGGAGGAAATTGATATGGTCAAAGTAGCAATAGTTGGAGCGACAGGTGTTGTCGGAAACAAGATGATCGAGATGTTCGAGCAGTATGAGATAGAGGCGGATGAGCTTGTACTCTTCTCTTCCCCACGTTCTGCAGGTAAGGAAATTGAAGTGCTTGGCCGGACACTTACAGTCAGGGAACTGAATGAGGAATCGGCGAAGGAGCCTTTCGACTACGTCGTCATGAGTGCCGGCGGCGGAACAAGCAAGGAGTTTGCACCGATTTTTGAAGAGAACGGCGCCATCGTCATAGACAACTCCAGCCAATGGCGGATGCATGAGGATATCGACCTGATCGTGCCGGAAATCAATACACCGAAACTTGAACGCGGCATCATCGCAAATCCCAACTGCTCGACCATACAGTCCGTCGTTGCCCTCCAGCCGCTGAAAGAAAAATACGGACTGAAAAGAGTGCACTACACGACCTACCAGGCGGTATCCGGTTCCGGTTCAGGCGGTCTGAGAGACCTTGAAGCGGGAGCAAAAGGAGAAGCACCGACGACCTATCCCCACCCGATCTATGATAATGTACTGCCCCACATCGATGTCTTCATGGCAGACGGCTATACGAAAGAAGAAATCAAGATGATGGATGAAACGAAGAAGATACTCGACCAGCCCGACCTGCGGGTGACAGCAACCTGTGTCAGAGTACCGGTATCGAACAGCCACAGCGTACACATCAACGTCACTCTGGATCAGGAGGCAACGGTTGAGGAAGTACGGGAAGCATTCAGGGATATCCCCTACATCAAACTGCTGGATGATCCGGCGAACAATGTCTATCCGACACCACTTGAAAGCACAGGGGAACAGGAAGTATCCGTCGGCCGCATACGCAGGGATGATTCGCTTGAGAACACATTCCATATATGGTGCACAGCAGACAACCTGCTGAAAGGTGCAGCGCAGAACACGGTACAGATATTAAAAATGATGATGGAAACGGAGAGGGTTCAGAATGGATGACATTTTGATTTTTGAAGGCATCGGTGTAGCCATGACCACACCATTTACAGATGATGCGGTGGATTATGCAGCATTCAGAACGCACATCGAATACCTGATTGAAAACAATGCTCAGGCGCTGATCATCAATGGTACAACAGGAGAATCCCCTACTCTGGACGGGGAAGAGATGCGTGGCCTGCTGAAAACGGCAGTGGAGACAGTTGCAGGCCGTGTACCTGTCATTGCAGGAACCGGCACCAATTCGACACGGACAACCATTACACATTCGCAGTATGCTGCCGAGGTCGGTGCGGACGGTCTGATGCTGATCACCCCATACTACAATAAAAGCAGCCAGCGTGGCCTGTATGAGCATTTTGTAAAGGCAGCAGAAAGTACAGATCTTCCGGTTATCCTGTATAACGTACCTGGACGTACAGGCATGACGATAGAACCTGGAACCGTTGAGAAGCTGAGCCGTCATGAAAACATCGTCGGATTGAAAGATGCTGTAGGCGATCTGGAATATACAAAGGAAGTACTTGAACTGACAAAAGGTCAGAATTTCACCCTATACAGCGGAAACGATGACAATATGCACGACTTCTGCCGATTGGGCGGCAAAGGATTGATTTCCGTAGTCGGCAACATCATCCCTGGTGAACTGCAGGGTGTCTATGACAGCATCAAAGCAGGAAATAGTGATGCTGCGGAACAGTTCAGCAGACTGATGCCGATGATTGAAGCGGTACAGGTGGATGTCAATCCGATCCCCGTAAAAGCGATGACGAGTGCACTCGGTTTCGGCAAATATGAACTGAGACTGCCCCTTGTGCCACTTGAAGCGGAAATGCATGATAAAGTGGTCGAGACACTGAGAAGATTCAGGGAGGGCTCGTTCGTATGAGAATACTGCTTATCGGCTACGGCACAATGAATAGAATTACAGCAAGACTGGCTGAAGAAGCGGGACATGAAATTGCCGGAGTCATCGCTGGGGACAATACAACTGCCCCCTATCCTGCATTCGATTCAATCGATGCAGCCGGGGCGGATGTCGCCATCGACTTTTCGCATCCGGATCTCATACTGCCTCTTCTGGAAGGTGGAGTGAAAACACCCCTTGTCATTGCAACGACAGGCAGAAAAGAAGAACTTGTCGCTGTTCTGAAAGAAAAGAGTGCATCGCTGCCTGTATTTTTCAGTGCCAATATGAGCTACGGTGTGCATGTCATGAACAGCCTGCTCAAAAAAGCGCTGACCATGCTGGAGGACTTCGACCTTGAGATGGTTGAACGCCATCACAACAGAAAAGTGGATGCGCCAAGTGGGACTCTGGTAAAATTACTGGATACTGCCCTCGATCATCGGGAAGGCAGCTATCCGGTGTACGACCGGTCCAGTATGCATGAGAAACGTAGAAAAGAAGAAATCGGTGTCAGCGCCATCAGAGGCGGCTCCATCGTCGGTACGCACGATTGCATTTTCGCCAAGGATGACGAGGTCATCGAAATCAGCCACCAGGCGCAATCTAAGGAGATCTTCGCCAATGGTGCACTGAAAGCAGCAGCAGTTCTGGTCAACCGGCCGGACGGATTCTACGACTATAATAATCTATTCGAGGAGAGATAAGTTCATGGAAAATTTTACAGCAGAAGAAATCATTCAATACATCAGCGACGCGCACAAGGTGACACCTGTCAAGGTGTACGTCAACGGCAACTTTGAAAATGTCCAGTTCCCTGAAACACTCAAAGTTTTCGGCAGTGAAACTTCAAAGACGATTTTTGCAGATCTTGCTGATTGGAAAGCATTCGAAGCAGAAAATGCCGAGATCATCACAGACATCGAGATCGAAATGGACAGGAGAAATTCCGCCATTCCATTGAAGGATCTGTCGGAAACCAACGCACGCATCGAGCCGGGCGCATTCATCCGTGAAAATGCGGTCATCGAAGACGGCGCCGTCGTCATGATGGGCGCAACAATCAACATCGGTGCAGTCGTCGGGGAAGGAACCATGATCGACATGAACGCATCTCTCGGTGGCCGTGCAGTGACAGGCAAGAACGTCCATGTCGGTGCGGGTTCAGTACTTGCCGGTGTCATAGAGCCACCGAGTGCATCCCCTGTCGTCATTGAAGATGACGTACTGATTGGTGCCAATGCTGTCATTCTGGAAGGGATAACTGTCGGCAAAGGTGCCATTGTTGCTGCAGGTGCCATTGTCACGGAAGATGTACCGGCAGGCGCTGTCGTCGCAGGCACACCAGCCAAAGTCATCAAACAGGCGCAGGACGTCGAAAACTCCAAGAAGGAGATTGTTGCTGCACTGAGGAGATTGAATGACTGATCTGGAATTCGCCACGCATCACAGACGGATACTTCATCAGCATCCTGAACTGAGCATGCAGGAATTCAAAACGACTGAACACATCATAGATTTTCTCAAACAGATGGATATTCCTTTTGAACGGCCTCTAAAAACAGGGGCCGTTGCCTTTCTAAAAGGCAATTCAGGAAGAACGGTCGCGTACAGGGCGGATATCGATGCCCTGCCGATCCATGAGGAGAATGATGTACCCTATCGCAGTACAGTCGACGGCGTCATGCATGCATGCGGGCATGATGGCCACACAACTGCGCTCATGCTTTTCGCAAAACGGTGCAAAGTGCTTGCTGATGAAGGGAAACTTGCGCACAACGTCATATTCATGTTCCAGCCTTCCGAGGAAACAGCGGCTGGTGCCAGCCAGCTGATTGATGCCTGGCAGCCTGAAATGGATATTGAAGCTGTATTCGGTGTTCATATGATGCCGAATGAGGATGAAGGCAAAGTAGTGCTCCGCGATGATGAGATTACTGCAAGTGCCACAGAATTCCGTTTCCATATCAATGGCGCGTCCGCACATGTCGTAGCAAAGCATGAAGGCGTATCTTCAATAGAAACCCTGCTGCATATTGCAACACAGCTCACGCAGCTGCAGCATTTCCATCTGAATGGACTGAACCGCAACATCATCCATATCGGCAACCTGAATGCCGGTGAAGCCATCAATACAGTGGCAAGCCGCGGCTACCTTGAGGGGACGATACGGACATATGAAATGAGCGACCTGGATACCATCAAATCAAGAATGTCCACACTGGCCAGGACAGCCACCGAGCTGTTCGGATCGGAAGTCGAAGTCACCTTCAACGAAGGCTACCCGCCGGTCATGAATGTCCAGGCACTGAGGCGTCCTGTCGAAACGGCACTCTCCTCATTGGAACTCGATGTAGTGGAGAATGACAAGCCCTACCTATTTGGTGAAGACTTCAGTTTCTACAGCCGGCTGGCCCCATCCTATTTCGTCTTCTTTGGAAGCCGGAATGAAGAAAAAGGGTTTACAAGCAGTCTCCATACACCAGCATTCGATCTTGACGAAAAAGTACTCATGGATGTAGCCGATTACTACGAAGCACTGATGAACGAAATATAAAAAGGAAGTGAATGGAATGGGCGGTACACTCATTATTGACAGAGCACAATTCATACAGACAGCAAAAGCATCCACCGGCGGCGAGGATGTCATCGCGGTTGTCAAAAACAATGCATACAATCATGGTCTGGAGTTTTCCGTCAGTGCATTTCTTGAGGCCGGCATCCATTCATTCGCGACCACATCGATGGATGAGGCACGCACCATCAGGGAAATGGCACCCGATGCAATGATTTTTCTGATGAACCCGACATATGATTTCGAGTCGGTCAGAAGCAACGATTTCCATATCACACTCCCCTCTCTCGAATACTACTATAAATACAGAGAAGAACTCACCGGTATCAGCGTTCATTTGGAATATGCCGGACTTTTCAACCGATCCGGCTTTGAAGATGCCTCTGAAATGGTGGAAGTGATCAATGACAACTGCGCCCTGCCGCCTTATAACAGAGCCGATATGGCCGGGGTATGGACACACTTCGGCTATGCCGATGAGCTGGATATGGAAGAGTACGAAGTGGAAAGAAAAATGTGGCTCGATCTCCTTTCGGAAGTCATGGCTACGGGTCGCCATTTCAAATATATCCATGCGCAGAACAGTGCCAGCTTCGCACGTGATGGCCTGCTCGGAGGACATACGCATCTCAGGCTCGGCATCGCACTATACGGTTCCCGCCCCTATGCCAGCCTGCCTGCTTCAGACTATGTACAGAGCATGACGCTGAAAGCGTCAATCGTCCAGCTGAGGAATCTTTCCGCCAGTCAAAAGTGCGGTTACGGCGGCAGCTACTGTCCGGAGCGCGACACAATGATTGCGGTGGTGGATATAGGATATGGGGACGGCATATTAAGAAAACGTGCTGCATTCGACTGCCTGATCAATGGCAGGCGCTATCCGATAAAGGCACTGATGATGAGCCATATGATTGTGGAAGTGGATGACGAAGTGACTATGGAAGATGAAGTCATCCTATATGGCAGTGATCTCAGAATCGACAAATTTACTGCTTTGGGTGTCGGGGCAAACTCCGAGCAGCTGGGTGCGCTGAACTATAATTCTCTAAAAAAGGTGATTTTAAATGACACTCGAATATATCAATAATGAACTTCATATGAATGGACATGCTCTGAATCAACTTGCAGAGCAGTATGGCACGCCACTGTTTGTGTATGACGAAGATGCGATCCGCAGCCAATGCCGCAAATATCACAGTGTATTCGAACAGGAATCACTCGACTACTCCATCTCCTATGCATCTAAAGCCTTCACCTCCGTACAGATGGTCAAACTGCTGCAGGAAGAAGATATGAAACTTGATGTCGTATCCCGAGGCGAGCTGTATACAGCGATCCAGGCAGGCTTTCCGGCTTCCCATATCCATTTCCACGGCAACAATAAGACGGCAGAGGAAATCAGTTACGCGCTTGATATGGGCATCGGTCTTTTTGTCGTTGATGCCATGGACGAAGTGGCACTGCTCGACCAGCTGGCAGATCAGCCTGTGGATGTTCTGCTGCGCATCAATCCAGGAATTGACGTCAATACGCATTCATACATACAGACTGGCCAGGAGGACAGCAAATTCGGTCTGTCCATTCATAACGGTACGGCGCTTGAAGCAATTACAGCAATAAAGAACAGCCGAAATCTGAATTTCAAAGGTGTGCATTACCACCTTGGGTCACAGATTGATGAGGAAGGCCCGTTCCTGAAGGCGCTTGATGTGGTATTCGAATGGCTTTCCAAGTCCGGCATCGACATAGAGATTCTGAATATGGGCGGAGGCTACGGTGTCCGATATACGGAAGCGGACACACGCTATCCGATTGAAAAAGGCTTTGCCAACATCATCAGCAGGCTGAAGACACTATCCGCCGAATACGACATCCCCTTCCCACACATCATGATAGAACCTGGACGTTCCATCGTCGCAGAAGCAGGTATTACGCTGTATGAAGTCGGCGTTGTGAAGGATATCCCCGGCGTTTCACGCTATGTATCGGTCGATGGCGGCATGAGCGATCATATCCGCACCCCACTCTACGGCGCTGAATATGAAGTGGTGACTGCAAAAGAAAATAAAAATCAGTCCATGAATGCCAATGTTGTCGGCAAGCTGTGCGAATCCGGCGACATTGTACGAAAAAATGCCGCCCTGCCTGAAGATATCCGCCGAGGTGATCTCGTTGCTGTGAAAACAACAGGTGCCTACCATTATTCGATGGCATCAAACTACAACCAGATGATGAAACCGGCTGTCATCTTCACGAGCAGGGACAATGTCAGGGAAATCATCAGAAGGCAGAGCCTCGAACAGCTGATTCAGAATGATATTAAATAAAAAAGGAGCGCCATAAGGCGCTCCTTTTATAATTGCACTTAAAAAACCTGGGCCGAGACCCAGGTTTTTATGATACAAATCGATTTAACCCATAAATAGATTTATATTATAGTTTAACAACGTTTGCAGCTTGTGGGCCGCGGTCGCCTTCAACTACTTCGAATTCTACTGATTGACCTTCTTCAAGAGATTTGTAACCTTCTTGGTTGATCGCGGAGAAGTGTACGAATACGTCGTTTTCACCCTCGATTTCGATGAAGCCAAAACCTTTTTCTGCATTGAACCATTTTACTGTACCTTGTTTCATTAATTAAATCCTCCAAAGACGATAATTCAATATGCATAAACTACATGGATAAGAACTGTATGGTACATACAATTGCTTAAATAGAGAATACTTATTGATACGTCAATTATACTGCAAAATTACTGCATTTGCAAACGATTCTTTGTAAGTTTTGTAAATTTTTTATGAATATTCTAATAATATTATACAAATAATTCATCATTTTTAATCATCATCGGTGTATAGTATATCTGAAGATCTTCATCACAGTCATCACAGTATTCAAGTTCGCAGCCATTGAAGTAGGCAGTAAGTCTGTATTTTCCATCTTTGGAAGAATGAAACTTCTCCCCCATCTGCTGCTTCACCTCGGCATACGCCTCGCGCATGTCTTTTTCCGAGTCGTAGCTGTACTGTCTGATGATATTATCTTGCCAACCCTCAAAAAGCCACCAGCCTTCATAATCCGCTTTGAGTATGACAATACTAAGCATTTTAAAAACTCCATTCGCTTTTGATAATATAAGTATTATATACGCGTATAATTCGCATTATCAAGTTAAAAATCCTATAATATGTATAAGAGGTGTTGCAGATGGAATCTAGAATGATAAGCGTTTCTGGTCATGTCCAGGGCGTCGGTTTCAGATATTCGACCAAAGCTTTGGCAGACAGACTGAACATTACCGGATATGCAGCAAACGTAAAGGACCACGTGGAAATACTGGCGACCGGGGAAACATCCGATCTCGATCAATTTGTACAGGAAATCATCCAAGGTGTCTCCCCTGCTTCAAGAGTTGACGACTATACCGTCGAAAATATCCCTCTTGAAGATGGCAATGGCAGATTTGTCACCAAATAGTACTGACTGAAGGTGTAATTCAAATATGAAGAATAATATATCACACTGGTTTGCATCATTAGTTTCCGTTCCGGTTGCCGTCGTGGCCGGCATGTTCTCAATGATTGCTTTCGATATTCATCTGGTGTTCGATACGATGATTGCAGCAGGTGGTTTTTTTGCGGCCTACTTCCCTACCCAGTCGATCACTCTCAATTCCCAGCTGCAGAAGATGGGAATCACCAAAAGTGAATATCGCTACGTCAAAGCCCAGCTGGCGGAAGCAAGAGAGAAAATAAAGCGGCTGAGGCAGAGTTACAAGAATGTAAGAACGTTGAAGGACGCGCGTCTGATATATGATATCAACCGCCTTGTCCGGACTGTGTATCAGACAGTTGAGAATGATCCTAAACTGTTTTTCAATATCCAGCAGTTTTTCCACTCGAATCTTGATTCTGCAGTAAATACGATTGAGCAGTACCTGTTCCTCTATAAGATGCCCGGCAAGACCAAGGAGGAGAAGGTCAAACTGCATGAAACGAGAATTTCACTGCTCGAATTGAAACGGACGATACAGAGCAACCTGTCATCCATGAACAAGAACAGCTATCAGGCACTGGAAGTTGAAAAGGACTTCATAAAGCTGAACAGGAAGCTCAGCACATCCACCATGAAACTCGACAACACGCTGGATGAACAGAAAGTGAAGCTCCGTAAAAAAGAGAAAGAACCCGTATACCAAAACAGAGGTGAAGATGATGAAAGAGGAAAATAAGTTGAAAGAACAGCTTCTGTCAGATCCATTTTCTTCCGTGGATGAAAAGAATGAACTGATTCCCGAGCCGGAAGTGGCCATGGCCGAGAGTCAGCAGCAGGATGCACTGACGACCTATCAGGAGCGGTTCAGCGAAGAGGATCTGAAAAGGATTACAGAAATCAAAGATAAGATAGAACCTCTGAATAACGATGCTCTGATACAATACGGGGCCAACGCCCAGCAGGCACTCTCGAAATTTTCCCATCAGATGCTGAATGAAGTACAGTCGAAGGATGTAGGTCCAATCGGGGATACATTGGAGAGCCTGATGAAGAAGTTGAAGGAAATCGATCCGGATGAACTTTCCAAGGAGAAGAAGAATATATTCAACCGTCTGTTCAGAAGGGTCAAAAAATCGGTGAATGAACTGATTTCGAAACACCAGAGTGTCGCTTCACAAGTGGATCGCATCAGCATCCAGCTCGAGCATGCCAAGGAAGTGCTTGTCAAGGATGTGCATCTGCTCGATAAGCTGTACGATCAGAACAAAGACTACTTCGATGCAATCAATATCTACATTGCTGCTGCTGAAATGAAAAAACAGGAGCTTGAAAATGAGACTTTGCCACAATTGAGAAGCAAGGCTGAACAATCCAGCAACCAGATGCATGTGCAGGAAGTCAACGATATGATGCAGTATATCAACCGTCTGGAAAAAAGAGTGCACGATCTTAAACTTTCCAGACAGATTACACTCCAGTCTGCACCACAGATCAGGATGATTCAGAATATCAACCAGACACTGGCCGAAAAGATCCAAAGCTCCATACTGACCAGCATACCGCTGTGGAAAAACCAGATGGCGATCGCCCTCACCCTGCTTCGTCAGGAATCGGCTTCCCAGGCACAGCAGGCTGTCACAAATACGACCAATGATCTGCTGACCAAAAACTCCGAGATGCTCAAGCAGAATTCCATCCGGACTGCCCAGGAGAATGAAAGAGGCATTGTTGATATCGAGACATTGAAGACAACCCAGGATAACCTGGTGACGACCATCGAGGAAACATTGAGAATACAGCAGGAAGGTTCACAGAAAAGGCAGGCTGCCGAGCGTGAACTTGTACACATGGAAGAAGAGCTCAAAACAAGGCTGCTCGAACTCAAGCAGGAGCATAGATACTAAAAAAGAAGCGCATCTGCGCTTCTTTTTTATGAGTATTTGACTCTTTCCTGTTTCATTCCGATCAGATAGCCGATGATATAGCCGATGATCATGACAGGAATCCATTCGAACGAGTTCGCAAACAGAGGCATGGATTCAATCCATCCAAGATCAAGCCATCCGTTTCTGTGAACGACTGCCAGAATACTCGTGATGATGATCAGGAAGATCGGAATCTGGAAACTCAATCTTGGCGATGGGATGAAGTAAGTCAAAAACAGCAGTGCAACGGACGCCATCGCAATCGGATAGATGATGGAAAGTACCGGCACACTCGTCTGAATGACCTGAGTCAGTCCCTGGTTGGCCAGTACAAGTGAAATCAGAGTGAATATGATGACAAAAGTTTCATATGATATTTTTGGAAGGATACTATTGAAGTACTCGCTGACAGCCACAACAAGACCAGTTGCTGTCGTCAGACAGGCCACTGCCACGATGACACCCAGCAGAATTGCTCCAAATTGTCCGAAGGAATCATCAGCGACAAATGTCAGCAGGAACGTCCCCAGGTTCTGGTCTTCCGGCTGGGCAACAGTCGGACTCACATGATTGCCGATCCATCCAAGTGAAATGTAGATGACACCCAGAAGAAATGCTGCAATGGAGGCGGATTTGATCGTCTCGATGAGCAGATCTTTTCTTTTCGTCACCCCAAGGTTGCGTATCGAGTTCAGAACGATGACTGAAAATGCAATGGCCGCAATCGCATCCATTGTCAGATAGCCTTCAGTAAAGCCGACGGAGAATGGAGATGCTGCATCGAAGCTTTCAGCCGCAGTACCTGAATCATTGCCCATGTACATCATGATGGCTTTGACGATCAGTGCAATGATGGTCACCAGCAGGACCGGCGTAAGAAAGCGACCGATGTTGTCGACCATTCTGCTCGGGTTATAGCTCAGTGCAAATACGATGCCGAAGAAGATGAGTGTGAAAATGAGCAGGCTCACCCAGCCTGTACCGTTGATGAACGGCACCATCGACATCTCATATGCTGTCGTTGCTGTTCTTGGAATAGCGAAGAATGGGCCGATTGCAAGATAGATGATCACCATGAAGATGATGGCAAAAGCCGGATGGACCACTTTCAGCGATTCCCGGTAGCCGCCTTTTGAAATTGAGCCGGCGATGACACCGATCAGCGGCAGCCCTACCCCGGTAATGACAAATCCGATGATTGCCACCCAGAAATGCTGCCCACTCTCGAAGCCGAGCCCTGGTGGGAAAATCAGGTTTCCTGCGCCAAAGAACATGGCAAACAGCATGAAACCGACAATGATGTTGTTTTTTAAGCTCATTATTTGACCTCCTGATACGAAAAATTAATAAAATGACATTCCCTAGTGTACAACACAAATATGATCAAGTCCATAAGATTCTTAATTATCAGATATCACGAATCGACATTACATCAGCACTTTTGTCAGGACCCTCTTCAGCAGGTTCGGCAATGCAAAAGCAATTTCTTCTGCACTGTGGACGATGACCGTGTCTGTATCATATATATTTCTGATGGCTGCCAATGTATTTTCTTCATTATCCTGATCAATGAACATGTTGATGACCTGTATCCCTGATCTTCTGGCTTCCTGGACTGCTTCATGCGTATCGATGATGCCGCTCTGGTTATACTGCTCTGCACTTGGCAGTCCATCGGAGAACATGATGATGAACTTGTCTTTTTCGCTGCGCTGCACGAGGTTCTCCATTTCGTTTCTGATGATGAGCCCATCCCTATTATCACCGGAAGCTTCAAGGTCCATGAGTGAAACAGGGTAATAGTATCGGGATCTGTCAAAATCCATATGTTCATAAATATTATTGGGATAATGGTTCTTAATCACTTCAAAAGTATCTTCATGATATGAAATGATACGGTGTGGTATATGCAGTGATCGAAGTATATTGTTCAGGATGATGGCACCATTCCGGCACCCTGCAAGATGCTCCGTCATGGAGAATGACTGGTCGATGATGATGGTGAATACAGCATCGATCTCCTTCGATTCGGTATTCTTTTTGACGAACAGCTTGTGACTGTTCTCCATAAGCGGCCCGGCTGGATTTTTCATCAGTTTTCCTGAAGTCCGGCGAGTCTGGTATGCATTCATCTTATAGTTGAGAATCTGTGTAATGTCGCCGATGACTTTCTGGGCGACGTAATTATAGGACTCATATATGTTCTGGTAGTCCTTGTACTGGGAAAGTTTTATCTTTGGACGCAGTACATTCAAGGTTGCATGCTGGTTGATGCGTCCCCTGTCCTCAAATTGATTATCTCCTGCATTTCTACCGAACCCTTCGTAGTAGTCGGATACATCATCATTATGATCATTCTGTCTGCCATGCGCACTTTTACGTGACGCATTGTCACCCGTTTCGCCAAGGACGTTCGCATCCTCTGCATCCCGATCCGTCTTCGTATCGACACTATGCGTTGCTTCTTCTTCGTTTTCTATGTGCTCTTCAAGCGACGCCGCATCTTTTCTGAATGGTGTCGTTTTATTGAATGCACTGATTTCGTTGAAAGGCATGTCATGGATCTGGAATGTGGTGTTGAGGGAAATTCGGGGTGAGAGCGTCGATATGATGTCACTGGTCATGCGGATGCTGTCTTTTGTACTGGTGCTGACCAGAGGGAAATCTGCATCAAATGCATGCATGGATTCACTGCGCTCTAGGATGGCAATATTGAATGATCTGATAAATGCCTCGGCATCAGAAGCAGCATTTCTGCTGTACTCCCTCACTCTTATGGCATCGCCCTTCTCGACAAAACTGCTGATCAGCGGCCGGGAATTGAAAGCGGCCCGACGGTTCCTATAGTATTCGAGGGACAGGAAGATCTGCTGGGCCAGCACTCCCTTGTCCTTCATGCTGCCATATTGGCTGTAGTCATTGATGAAAGCCGAAGGATAACGGGTCAAAAGGTCGTACCTGAACCCTTCCCTCTCTGTAATATCGGTTCGATGCTTCCAGAAGAAGCTCAGGTTGAAAGTATTCTCTACGGGATCGTAGTAGCTGTACTTCCGTACGGAAACGGTCACTTCCCTTTTTTTCATGAGCAGACGCGCAAGGTCGGTCAATTCCATCATGATTTTGGAGTCGACGATTTCATCATTGAACTTTATGAATGAATAGCTCATGGTCATCCCATCCCAAATTGAAGTTCTGCCGCGTTCAGTATCGCCTTTTTCTCCTGTTCACTATCCAGCTTGTCGATGATTGCCCGATAGCAGGCACGGCTGATCGGCATCTTCGTGCTCAGATCTGCCAGATCGATCAGACTTCTGACACTTGAAGCTTCCTGGGAGATCTGGCCCTGTTCCGTCATCGTGACGAGATCGCTGTGGAACTGCGCAATTTCATCAATGATACTTTCATCTTTTTGTATGCTCTGTGTTTTCAGTATCTCTGCAAGTGCTTCTTTCGACACATATCCAAGTTCGATCACATTGAAGCGGTTGAGCAGTGCTTCATTCATCGGCATGGTTCCCACATAACCGACATTGATCGCTGCAATGACTCTGAAACCCTGTTCTGCCGTAATGACATCGCCGGTCAGCGGGTTGGTGATCGTTCTCCGGTAGTCGAGCGCCGCATTCAATATCGGCAGCACTTCAGGCCTGGCCATGTTGATCTCGTCAATGTATAGAATAGCACCTTCCTTCATTGCACGTATGACCGGACCATCTATGAAAGTGATTTCCTGCCGGCCTTCCATATATTCGATCGTCTTGAAACCAAGCAGAGATTCGATATCCACATCCACAGAGCAGTTGATGCTGTGAATCGGCTGATCAAGCGCCCGGGACATATCTTCTGCAAGACGGGTCTTTCCTGCTCCCGTAGGTCCTTTGAGCAGAAGATTCTTGCCGAGGGAGAGGATGATCATCGCATCCCCTCTGATTGTTTCATCGTTGTGAAAAAATTGTATCGCCATATCTATTCAGCTTCTTCGAAGTATGTCTTATAGTAGCCGCCGACTTTACCCGAATTATCTTTGACAAAAATATATTCTTCAGTTTCATTGACGACCGTGTACTGCTTCCCGGCTGTCAGCATCTCCGATACTTTGTATTTCTTTGCATCTGTATGTTTTACCTTAACCGTTCTCAAGTTGTTATCGTTCCATGTTTCATGAAGCATGTTCATCTCTCCAGACATTTGATTTTATTATGATTCTAACATAAAAAAGACAGACGTCCCACGGACGTCTGTCATAAATATCACTGTTTTATCCTTCAAGCAGAAGATCTTCAGGATTTTCAACGAGATCTTTGATGGTTTTAAGGAATCCTACTGCCTCTTTGCCATCGATGACCCTGTGGTCATAGCTTAGGGCAATGTACATCATCGGACGGATCTCCATCGTTTCATCATCGACTGCCACGGGACGTTTCTGGATGGTATGCATGCCGAGGATGGCTGCCTGTGTACCATTGATGATCGGTGTGGACATCAGTGAGCCGAATACCCCACCGTTTGTAATGGTGAATGAACCGCCAGTCATGTCATCAAGACCGAGCTTTTTATTCTGGGCCTTCTTGGCCATGTCGACAATATCATTTTCAATGTCTGCAAATGTCTTACGGTCACAATCCCTGACGACCGGTACAACGAGCCCTTCATCGGTCGACACTGCGACACCAATATCATAGAACTGCTTCAGAACAAGATCTTCCCCATCGATTTCAGCATTGACAGCAGGATACTTTCTGAGTGCCGCGACGGATGCTTTCGTAAAGAAGGACATGAACCCGAGACGTGTGCCATCATGACGTTCCTGGAACTGTTCCTTCTTGCGCTTTCTGAGTTCCATGAGGTTTGTCATATCGACTTCATTGAAAGTCGTCAGCATTGCGGTATTCTGTGAAACTTCAAGAAGACGCTTGGCAATGGTCTGTCTTCTGCGGGACATCTTTTCCCTGACTACAGGCTTATCCGGCTTGCCGGAATCCTGCTTCTGCGGCTGTTCCTGCTTCTTTGGTGCTGCGGATTTCTCAGGCTGCTTGCCATGATTCTCAACATCCTGGCTTCTTACAAGGCCTCTTGGGTCCGACGCATTGATATCATTGATGTCGATGCCTTTCTCGCGTGCCAAGCGTCTTGCGGAAGGTGTGGCGACAATACGCTCACCATTGGATGGTTCTTCCTTCGCTTCAGCTTTTTCGGGTTCTTTCTGTTCTGAACTGCTCTCGGATTCCTTGGAATCCTTCTCTTCTTTATCATCTTCCTCTTCCTTGCCGGAATCAGCATCGGACTTTTCGGACGCACCGCCTGATCCACCACTTTCTTCGACGATGGCGATGACCTGTCCAACTTCGACCGTGTCGCCTTCTTCAGCCTTGAGCTCGGTGATGACACCGGCCTCTTCGCTGATCACTTCGACGTTGACCTTATCGG
Source organism: Salinicoccus sp. ID82-1 (assembly GCF_021991715.1). Lineage (NCBI taxonomy): Bacteria > Bacillati > Bacillota > Bacilli > Caryophanales > Staphylococcaceae > Salinicoccus > Salinicoccus sp. ID82-1. The sequence goes on along the minus strand of NZ_JAGFLY010000001.1, from coordinate 694,895 downwards.
TTTCGAGTTCAAGGATGTTTTCCCCTTTTTCGACCTGGTCACCTTTTTGTTTCAGCCAGCTTGCAATTGTTCCTTCTGTAATTGATTCAGCCAATTCCGGGACTTTAACTTCAGCCATTATTCTACCTCCTATGATTTTAGAGCAGTTTCAATAATATTCTGTTGGATCAGTTTATAGGATTCCCCATCGCCTTCTGCAGGGGATGCACGTCTGATTCTGCCTACATAGTTCACTTCCACTTTCTCAGGTACCATCTCAAGAAGGAACGGCAGGGCGTAATTGTACGTTCCCATGTTCTCAGGCTCCTCCTGGACAAATCTGACTTCATCCAGACTTTTGAGACCTTTCAGCACTTCCTGGATCTTATCCGAAGGGAATGGATAGATCTGCTCCAATCGGATGATCATCACTTCATCATCCGGGTTCTTCCTCTGCTCTGTCAGCAGATCCACAGCCATCTTGCCACTCGCTATCAATACCTTTTTGACTTTTGTCCGCTTGTACTCGGGCAGTATGATCTCCTTGAAGGTGCTGTCTGTAAAAGCACTTACAGGTTCACTGACAATCTGGTTGCGGAGCAGACTTTTCGGTGTCATGAGGACCAGTGGCCTCATTTTTTCAGTATCAAGATATTTCGCCTGCTTGCGGAGCAGATGGAAATAGTTCGACGCACTGGACAGATTGGCAACTGTCATATTATTTTCAGCAGCAAGCTGGAGGTAGCGTTCCAGGCGGGCTGAGGAGTGTTCGGCGCCCTGTCCTTCCTGTGCGTGAGGAAGGAACAGCGTCATGCCGGATGTTTCACCCCACTTGGCATTGCCTGCAGCCATGAAGTTGTCGAAGATGACCTGCGCCATGTTCGAGAAGTCGCCGTATTGTGCTTCCCATATTGCCATGACAGACTTTTGTTCCACATTATATCCATAGTCGAAGCCGACGACTGCGGCTTCCGACAGTGGTGAATTGTGGACATCGAACGTTGCATTTGAATCCCTGACTACATGGAGTGGTATGTGTTCCTCCCCGGTCTCCGGATCATGCAGCACCGCATGCCTCTGTGCGAATGTGCCCCTTTCGGAATCCTGTCCGGTCAGCCGGATCGGAGTGCCATCCTGGTTGATCGAAGCGAAAGCAAGCGCTTCCGCGTGTGCCCAGTCGATCAGCTCCTCATCGTCTTCAAACGGCTTTTTCCTTCTTTCGAGAACATTGGAAAGCTTTTTGAATACCGTGAAGGAATCAGGATATTGGAATAGATCTTCATTTATCTGTTCAAGGCGTTCGCGTGATATGCCATCTTCAGGGTTATCCTGCCCTTCCAGTATGACTTCCGGAGTTTCAAGCTGTCCATCCACATTCGTGTCACCCTTATCGATCTTGTCATGGGCGGCTCTCATTTCGTCCAGTACACTCTGGATGGTCTCCTTCTTCTCATCTTCTGAAATGACGTTCTCTTCAACGAGTTTGGCACCATAGATCTCATCGATCGTATCATGGGATTTCACTTCTTTGTACAGAAGTGGATTGGTCGTTGTCGGTTCGTCCATTTCATTATGGCCATACCTTCTGTAGCCGAGCACATCGATGACGATGTCCTTGTTGAATTTCTGTCTGTATTTAAGCGCAATTTCTATTGTTCTGAGTACGTGCTCCGGACGATCCGCATTGACGTGGAGAATAGGCAGATCAAAGCCGAGCGCTGCATCGGAAGCATATACTGTCGATCGTGCATCCGTCTCTTCGGTAGTGAAGCCGATACGGTTGTTCGCAATGATATGGACGGAACCTCCAACACTATATCCATTCAGTTTGCCGAGGTTCAGAGTTTCATATACAATGCCCTGTCCCGGGAATGCGGCATCGCCATGTACAATGGCGGCAATCGCCTTATTGAAATCCTGGTCCGGATGTCCTGCGTGGTCGGTCGTCTCCTGCTGTGCGCGGGTCTTGCCGAGGACAATCGGACCGACGACTTCCAGGTGGCTTGGATTGTTTGCCAGACTGATGCGCTGTTTGAGTCCTTTGTCTTCCCGCGTCTTCGATCCACCCAGATGATACTTTACATCCTTCATCCAGCCTTGGGTGATCTCAAGTGAACCGTCCTCCGGAAGAAATTTCATAGGATCGGTATGCATGAATTCACTGATCATCATTTCATATGGCTTTTCGAGGACATGTGTCAGCACATTCAATCGGCCACGGTGTGCCATGCCGATCTGCAGGTTGGGAATGCCTTCATCCGCCATCAGTTCGAGCATATGGTCAAGCAGTGGCACTATGGCGTCGACCCCTTCGATGGAGAATCGTTTGGCCCCTACAAAGTTCTTGTGCAGATACTTTTCAAACCCTTCCACTTTCGCCAGTGTTTTGAACAGATGCTTCTTTTCTTCATCGGAAAGTGAAATCTCTTCCTGTGTTTCAATTGTCTCCTTCAGCCATTGGCGTTCTTCCGTGTCATTGATGTGCATGTACTCGTATGCGAGCGGTCCCGTATAGAGTGAATGGAGCTGGGTGACTGCTTCGAAAGCATTATCATAGTAGTCACCAAGGTGAACACTTACAAGTGAAGCAGGCAGTCTTTTCAGATCATCCTCAGTCAGATTGTAGTCTTCAAAGTCCAGGCTTGGTACATTCTTCACATCCGGTGTGTAAACGGGATAGATATCCGACTCCAGATGACCGAACAGTCTGATATTATCTATCAGACGCAATAGACTTTTTACTTTGCTGTGATCAATATCCGATTGAGCAGTACCTGCCTGTCCAGAACTGATATTTTCAAACAGGAAGCGCATTTCATCACTTACACTGTCTGGATTTTCTTGGTACATATCGTGAAGCTCGAGAATCATCCCCAGATTGGTACCGAAACGAACCGGGGCATTCTCAAGTTCTTTCTCTTGCATTTTGCCACCCTCTTTAGATTCTTTTTATCTTATACAGTTCCATTCTAGCACTATGGTATTTTGTTTTAAAGCCAATAATTGCTGTAATTATTACAATTGTCTATTTTTTTAGTGGGAATCTTATCGTCACTTTTGTAAACGCTCCCTCATCGCTTTCTATCCATACCCTGCCCTTATAGTTATCGATAAGTTTTTGTGCGATGGAGAGTCCGAGACCGTTGCCGCCGAGCTCCCTGCTCCTTGATTTATCGACTCTGTAGAACCGGTCGAAGATGGCTTCGATTTCGTTTTCAGGAATGCCGATGCCGTGGTCGGTGATTGAAATATCGAAATGGTCCTCGCGTTTTTTTGTTGTAACATTGATGCGTTTCTGTTCGTGGTCATATTTGATTGCATTATCCAGAAAAATGACCAGCATCTGCTCAAAGTGATATGGGTTGATGAGGAATCTGATATTCCTGTCATCGAGGTCGAGCGTGAAAGTGTAGTCCGGATGCAGCTGCTTGAATGCCTCCACCTTGCTCTCCACTTCCTTGCTGATATCGACTTCCTCCATGACTTCTTTTGTTCTGCCCTCATTCTTTGTCAGAAGAAGGAGTTCTTCGACAAGCTTATTGATCCGCTGGAGTTCGTCTATGGATATATTCAATGATTCATCCAGAACTTCAGGCTTATGCCGCCCCCATCTGTTGATCAGCTTCAGGTGCCCCTGGATGATCTGGAGCGGTGTTCTGAGTTCATGGGAGGCATCTTCAACAAACTGCTTCTGCTGGTTGTAGGATCGCTCCAGCGAATCCATCATATGGTTGAACGACTCGACCATATAGTCGGTTTCTTCAGTATTGGTCTGTATCTGTAGACGTTCCGAGAATCCTTCATCTTCAATTCTCTTCAGCTGGTTGGCAATGTTCCGTATCGGCTTGACCATCTGTGTGGAAAAGAAGTAGCTGATGATCGAGGTGAAAAGAATGGAGACGAATCCGACAATGATGGCGATGAAGACCATCATCCGGATGACCGAATGGTAGTAGTCGAGTGGGTGGATGACTGAAAGATAGCCATTCCAGTACTCCGAATCCAGCCTGATGCTCCCTTTGAAGAAGCTGCCATCTTCTGTATCCATGGAAGTGATTTCTTTTCCGTATACAGGTTCGAATTCGTTATCATAAACGAGCGGAATGCCGGCAGTGGCACTGAAGACCTCCTCCCCACTCTGTGTATAGAGGACCATCTTCTGACCATCATAGAGACTCGAATAGATTTCATTTTCATTGATGGTGTTGATCGGGTTGCTCTCGTATATGCTCTCGAGCTCCTCAAGACTTCGATCTATCGAGCGGTACTCCTGATTTTCCAGGTAGAGACTGGTCAGATAGATGAGCAGGGAACTGAATATCAGATATGTGATGGAGATGATCAGTGTGGACAGACGCAGCCATCTGTATTTCAATGATTGTCTGTTCATGGCCGGATCACATACCCGACACCTCTGACGGTCTCTATCAGCTTATGCCTGTCGAATGGCTTGAGCTTATTGCGCAGATATCTGATGTAGACATCGACGACATTTGTCTCGACTTCGCTATCATACCCCCATACATGATCAAGTATGGTCTCCCTCTGAAGGACGACACCCGCATTTTTCATCAGCAGATGAAGCAGATCATATTCCGTCTTGGTCAGATCGATATTGACGTCATCTATTGCGACGTGATGCGCCTGGGCGTCCATGACGATGCCGTGCATGGAAAGCACTTCATGCTTCTGGTCCTTTGAAGTGGAGCGTCTCATGATGACGCGTATTCTTGCCAGCAGTTCTTCTATTTCAAATGGTTTGACAATATAGTCATCTGCACCATAGTCGAGTCCAATCACCTTGTCGTATGTCTCGCCTTTGGCGGTAATGATGATGATCGGTGTATCCTTCTCCTTGCGCAGCCGTCTGCATACTTCGAGCCCATTCAGCTCAGGCAGCATCAGATCGAGCAGTATGCAGTCATAGTCGAATGCATACGCTTTATCCAAGCCATCTCCGCCATCCGAGGATAAAGTGACCTGATACCCTTCATGAACGAGCTCCAGCTCGATGAAGCGGGCAAGGTTCATCTCATCTTCCACAACTAGAATATGTTTCATCATAATCTTCCTATCTTCTGTTTTTGTCATCATATCATGCCGGCGGCACTAAAAAAAACGCATGATGAATATCATGCGTCAGCTCACTGTTTCCATGGGCAGATCCATCATATAGCTCTGCTGTTTGATCAGCAGGTTCTTTTTGACTTCCGGCCATTCGTCATCGATTATGGAATAAATGATGATGTTGCGGGCAACACCGCGAAGGTTCCTTTCCTTGCGGATGATGCCTTCTTTCGTAAAACCGATCCGTTCGATTGCACGGTTGCTTCTGATGTTTCTCTCATCCGCACGGATCTGGACACGCATCATATTCAGCACTTCGAAGCAGTACTCGAGCAGCAGAAACTTGCTGTCGGAATTGACGAAAGTACGCTGGGCACGCGTACCGAACCATGACGCGCCGATTTCGCAGCTCTGTCTTTCGTAGTCGATATGCTGGATCCTCGTACTGCCGAGCACTTCATCTGTCGTTTTCAATACGACGACAAATGGGATGTCCGTAAGCTGGTTTCTGAGTTCTATGGCGCTCTTTACCCACTCCTGCATGAGGTCTTCGTTTGTTGCCTGGAACAGCATATAGGACCAGATGGATTCGTGATTGATTTCGTGCAGCTCCCGGGCATGGCCCGGCTGCATGGGGATGAGCCTTATTCTTTCATTTTCCAGGGTTATGGACTCATACAGATTGACGACCATCTGATCTCACCTCACTAATATTGATTGACAAGATAATTATAAGTGCATACAAAAAAATTGGCAACGCCCAGAAGGACGCTGCCATATGTTTATGGATATATTTCTTTGTCTTGAAAATGATCTGTTAAATAAGGGGGGCTTATTCATTATCATTGATAATCATTTTCAATTACATTCTAAACAGGCGTTGGAAGCTTGTCAAGCTTTTTGTGCATGATGAAGCTTGTTCCGATGACCACAGCGGTTCCGGCGACAATTCCGGCAATGACATCGGTCGGATAATGTACACCCAGATAGACTCTCGAAGAAGATATCATCAATATGAATGTGGCGCATACACCATAAAGTATCCCCTTGTTGTTCAGTTCACTGTTTTTGATAAGCGCCATCAATGATCCGAAGAAAATGGACGATCCCGTTGCATGGCCACTCGGGAAGCTGAACCCGGTAATATCGATTAGTCTGAGAAGAGAAGGTCGTTGCCTGTCGAAGGTATTTTTCAATACAGGTACGAGTACACTGCTCGTCAGCATCGATATGATCAGAAAAAGTGTTTCGAACTTGAGACGATACAGCATCAGTATCGTAATCATGATGAGTGACAGAATAATCATCGACAGCACTTCCCCGACCTGGGTGAAACCGAGCATGAGTGCCGTGGTGATGAAACTTTCCGATGCGTAGATGAATTCATACACTTCAGTATCGATCCAGCGTCCGAGGCGGGATTCATGGAAAAAGGCGATGACGCCGAAAATCAGTGTAAAAACGAGAAACAGGGATAATTTTTTCAGTCGACTCATTGATGTGCCTCCTTGCTGATCAGGAAATCGACGAGCTCCTGAGGTTTGAAGCCTCCTTCGAACTTGCACATGCAGTCCACGATGGCTTCCTTATTGGAATCGATCCGGGCAAGCGTCTCCTGGAAGATTTCCATATCAAGTGCTTCATCCTGTATGACTTCTGCATAGCCTTTCTCTTTGAAATACTCTGCATTCTCCACCTGGTCCCCTCTGCTCTGGGAGCGCGGCAGCGGTATGAGTATCATCGGCTTTTCGTTGAGGAGGAATTCGTAGATGGCGTTCGAGCCACTACGGCCGACGGCGATATCGGAAATAGTGATGAGGTGCGGGAGTTCCTTTTTCACAAACTCGAACTGTTTGTAGTTGTCCCTGTCGAGCCCCTCCTGGTAGTTGCCCCGGCCGCATAGATGGATGATTTGCCATTCTTGGGTCAGTTCATCCAGGTTGTTCCTGATGAACTGGTTGATGGAACGGGCACCGAGAGACCCACCCATTACAATCATGACAGGCTTGTCAGGTGTAAAACCGGTCAGTTCGTAGCCGATCTTGCTGTACCCGCGTTTCAGTTCATCACGTATGACCGGCCCGATATATTCAGCCTTGTCTGAAGGAATATATTCAAGTGTTCTTTTGAAGGTGACGAATATTTTTGTGGCAAATTTGCCTGCTATCCTGTTCGCAAGTCCTGGTGTAATATCGGATTCATGAATATAGACGGGGATGCCGAGCGATTTAGCAGCAAGTACAACAGGTACACTGACAAATCCGCCCTTTGAGAATACGAACTCGACATTCTCCTTTTTGAGCACCTTGCGGGCATCGCTGATGCCCTTCATGACTTTAAAGACATCTTTGAAGTTTTCCGAGGAAAGGTAGCGTCTCAGTTTCCCGCTCGAAATATTATAGTACTTTATGGAAGTCGCACCGATAATTTCTTTTTCGATCCCCTTCTTCGACCCCAGATAGACAGGTTCTATCCCTCTATTTATAAAACCCGGTATGAGCAGTTTATTGAGCATTACATGACCGACTGTGCCCCCACCCGTGAGGACAACTTTTCTTTTCTTTGGTTCCATACTTTCCTCCAAAACTCTTTTATGCTAATTACTTTAAACTATTTTTGCCATTGATACAATATAAAGCCGTATAAACATGATGTCCATACGGCCTGAGTGCTATTCTTCTGTCGATTCCTCTTCATTGCCTGCATCCTGCTCTGCGTGATTTTCACGTTCCTCGATCTCCAGATGCTGTGCACGTTCATCTGCGTATGCTTCTATTTCTTTTTCAGTATAGTCGCCATTGATATAGTCGATCAGATAGTTGAGCTGGGCATCATTGCTGTTGATGTAGTCCCTGAGGTCACTCATCAATGCAGTGGAAGTTTCACCAGTGACATCGCCACTCTGCTCAAGATCATGATCTGCCTGGAACGATTCTACTGCTTCGGTCAATGATGCATCGAATGTTTCGTTGAAATCATCAACTTCATAACCGAGCGTGTCCAGCGCCACTTTGATGGATGGTACTGTTTCGTTGCTGACATCTTCAGTATACACTTCTTCAGGGTTCAGCATTTCCACCCTGTAGTAGTCCGGGTTCACAAGCTGCACATCCGGCGTGATACCTTCGCCATGCACCCAGCTGCCATCCGGTGTCAGCCATTTCGTATTCGTATACTTCAGAAGGGAGTCATCACCAAGTTCGACTGTGCGCTGTACAACACCCTTACCGAAGGACTGTGTGCCTGCAATGGTGGCATCCGTCAGATCATCCAGCGCGCCTGCAAATACTTCAGAGGCGCTTGCAGAGCCTTCATTGATCAGGATATGGACGTTAAAGTCGTCAGTGTTCGGATTCTTCTCATTACTTGTCTTTATTTCAGTGCGTTCTCCACCATTCTCTTCCAGATAGAGTACCGTTTCATTCTGCCCGATGAACTGGTTGATCATGCTGACAGCTTCATCCAGAAGTCCGCCCGGATTGTACCTGAAATCGATGATGATATCCTCTACGCCATCTTCAGATGCCGTATTGAGCATGTTCTCGAACTCCTCAGTCGTTCCTTCCTGGAAGCGGTTGATGCTGATATGGCCGACACCTTCCACTTCTTCATAAGTCACACTGTCGAGGTGTATCGTATCTCTTGTAATCGTCACTTCCATCGGATCGCCTTCACCTCTGACAATGGTCAGGACAACGTCCGTACCTTTTTCTCCACGTATCAGCTGGACAGCTTCCTGGGTAGTCCATCCTTCAATGGATTCGCCATCCACTGCAATGATCTCATCTCCCGGTTCAAGCCCGGCTTCCTCAGCTGGAGAGCCGCGCATCGGGGATGTGATGATGACACGGTTGCCTTCCTGCATCACTTCGGCCCCAATGCCTTCGAAATCGCCGGTTACAGATTCCTGGAATTGTGCCAGCTCTTCGTTGTTCATGTATTCGCTGTATGGATCATCGAGCCCTTCGACCATGCCCTGTATTGAAGATTCGATCAGCGCCTCACGATCGACTTCTTCATAATAGTTGGCATTGATCGTGTCATACACGTTATAGAGTTTGGCAAACTCGCTCCGCGTATCCGTTCCGACATTGACAGCCTTCTCGGACCCGGCTTCGAGGCTGAGTGCTGTAATGACAGCTGTGGCAATGATTGATGTCAATATGATTACTATAAACCAAAAAAAATTGATATTGATACGTCGTCCCTCTCCAAACCTGGACTCATGACGCTCGTTTTCTTCGCTCAAAACATACACCTAATTTCTGCTTGGATAATTAAGTTTCAGTTTACCAGTTTAAGCTTGAAAATTAAAGAAAAAGAACAGTGCCGGGCACTGTTCCTGCTGTATACTATTCAGTTTCTTCTGCAAATGGGAGGCTTGCATCGAGCGCCACTTCAATCATTTCATTGAAAGTGGTCTGACGTTCTTCGCTTGAAGTGGCTTCTCCGGTAAGGACGTGGTCCGACACGGTAAGGATGGAGAGTGCTCTTGCATCAAACTTTTTGCTGATTGTAAAGAGTGCACTGGACTCCATTTCCAGAGCCAGGACACCGTACTCTGCAAGCTGCTCGATGTTGCCATTTTCATCGTAGAAGGAGTCCGCTGTGAATACGTTGCCGACTTTGACGTTCAATCCTTTTTTCTTCGCTTCATTATAGCTTGAAAGCAGCAGCTCGAAGTCTGAAGTTGGTGCGTATTCGATATTGTTGAATAGTTTTCTGTTCTGATATGAGTCGCTGGACGCGCTCTGTGCCAGAATGACGTCCCTGACTTCCACATCTTTCTGTATGGCACCGCATGTGCCGACGCGGATCAGGTTTTTGACACCATATTCAGCCATGAGTTCGTGAATGTAGATGGAGATGGATGGAACACCCATGCCGGTCCCCTGTACAGAGATGCGCTTGCCTTTGTAATAGCCTGTGAAACCAAGCATATTACGGACTTCATTGTAGCAGACAACGTCATCAAGAAAAGTTTCTGCAATATATTTGGCTCTTAGTGGATCTCCAGGCAGCAGAATCGTTTCTGCGATATCGCCCTTGTTTGCATTGATGTGGATACTCATGAATAATAATCTCCTTTAGTTGGTATGAATGTCGGGCTAGTGCGCCAGCCAGTTCTGATAGTCATCAAAAGCTGAATCATAATGGGAAAGCGGCATGTCTTCATAAGGGTTCTCCTCAAGGTATTCCGAAATTTCAAGGTAGTCGCCGGAATACTTGGGAAACATGGGATCCTCCATGATGAAGCCCGCCAACCGGCCGGTCGGCGAAGCTTCCCCTCTTCTTGTCTTGATATACTGGTAGAAAGAATAGTTCTTCATTATTTTACAGACGCAATTGCAACAACCGTATCTGCCCGATTCAGGCTGCTGACTTCCTCAATATTGAAAGATTCGAGCGTGTCACTGTTGGTTATGATGACAGGGGAAATTGTGCTGTTCGCTTCCGACTTGACCAGATCCATATCGAATGTGACAAGCTTGTCCCCCTGTTCAACTTTGTCTCCTTCAGAAACATGGCCTTCAAACCCTTTGCCTTCCATTGCAACAGTTTCGAGTCCGATGTGGATGAGCAGTTCAATATCATTGTCTGTCTTGATGCCGATTGCATGGTTCGTTGGGAAGACCTGCATGATGGTACCGGAGACAGGAGCGACCACTTCGCCATCCGTCGGCTCGACACCGAACCCTTCCCCCATCATCTTCTCAGCAAAAACAGGATCTGGAATGTCTTCCAGTTTAACATATTTTCCATTCAAAGGACTTGTGATTTTGAGCTCTTTATCTGCATCGTTCTTTTTGCCGAATAAATTTTTAAACATGTGTTCTCTCCCCTGTCCATATTAATTTTTATGATGCCTAGTTGAAGTACTTCAAGTATTCGCCGTACCCTTTTTCTTCAAGATCATCTTTCGGTACAAACTCGAGTGCTGCCGAGTTGATGCAGTAGCGCAGTCCGCCGAGTTCCTTCGGACCATCTTCAAACACGTGGCCAAGATGGCTGTCCGAAGTTTCGCTTCTGACCTCCGTACGGCGCATACCGAATGAATCATCGAAGTGCTCTGAAACATCTTCCGAAATCGACTTTGCAAAGCTTGGCCATCCGCAGTCGGATGCAAACTTGTCACGTGAAGTGAAAAGTGGCGTGCCTTTGATCTTATCAACATACAGTCCATCTTCGTAATGATTCCAGTATTCATTCTGGAACGGTGGTTCTGTACCGTTTTCCTTCATGACATTGTATTCGGCAGCTGTCAGTTCGGATTCACTTCTTTCGATTGCCATTATTCTTTCCCCCAATGCTCTTCTATGAATGATTTTCTGCCTGATCCCTTGAAGTAGGCATTATAGTGTGCACTGTTCGTCTTATAGAAGTCCTGGTGTTCTTCTTCCGCCCTGTAGAAGTTCTTGTACGGCAGTACCGGTGTACGGATCGGACCATTGAACACATTCTGTGCATCGAGCTTCTCGATGACTGCTTCCGCGGTACGCTTCTGCGCATCATCATGATAGAAGATCGCCGGGGCATACTGTGGTCCACGATCGCCGAATTGTCCGTTTGTATCTGTCGGATCGAATGTCTTGAAGAATATATCAAGCATGTATTCGTATGACATCACCGATTCATCAAAATCAATCTGTACCGCCTCGACATGTCCTGTTGTTCCTGTTGATACTTCCTGGTATGTCGGATTTTCAACATGACCATTGGAGTAGCCGGAAACGACCGAGTTCACTCCATCAAACTGGTCAAATGGTTTTACGAGACACCAAAAACATCCACCTGCTAATGTTGCTATTGCCAAAATACTCACCTCTTGATTTCTTTTATCTTGTTATAGAAAAATACCACTCATCATTCTCATAATCAATTGAATCGACTTTCACATCCCACTCGAGCTGCTCTGTCAGCACTGCGGAATCAACAATTAATGCCCTCTCAACGTCACTGAACCTGATGCCTTCCGGCAGGTCAGCCTGTGTTCTGATCAGTGAATACAGCATGTCCTGCGTCAGTGGAAGATCTGAAATGTTGATGTTGCTGATTTCAAAGACCACTTCGTCTCCGGTGGATACGGGATCAAGCTCGATTGAAGTATCGATGGTGAAACCATATGCTTCCTGGACGGCATCGAGCATTATACCTGTTTCATCCACCGAAATCGACAGGCTGTCATCATTTATGGATTCGTTCAGTACGGATTCGACAGCGTCGTTGTTCATCTTTATTTCTATACCCGATTCCGAAGAAACATAATTATCATTTTCAGAAGAAGGTGCTTCGTAGCTTCCGTCCAGAATGGTGAACAGCCAGATGCCGATGCCTACATTCACAAGCAGCAGGATAATGAACAGCCATTTCCAGATATTCAAGAATATACCCCTCCTTTATAGGTTTCTGCGTCTATAGTGCAGAAACTCGTGCGGGTACCTGTTCTTTTCGTCCACAGTCCCTTCCACCTTCGACAGCAGTTCCCACTCGGAACTGTCGTAGTCCGGGAAGAAGGTATCTCCGCCGAATGTTTCATGAATGCGTGTTACATGCATTTCATCAACGAGATGCATCGCCTGATTGTAGACACCACTCCCACCGAAGATGAATACTTTGCCATCCAGTACTTCTATCTCATCGATGCTTGAGATGACATCGACGCCCTCATGCGAGAAGTCTTCATTCCGGGTCAGTACGACATTGCGGCGATTGGGCAATGGACGTCCTATTGATTCGAAAGTTTTCCTGCCCATGACGATGGTGTTGCCTTCTGTAAGCTTTTTGACATGTTTCAGATCATTCGGCAAGTGCCACGGCATGCTGTTTTTAAAACCGATGACGTTCTGTGCCGAGTGACATACGATCAGAGATATCATTTTTATCCTCCTATACCGCAATCGGGGCTTTTATATAAGAATGCGATTCGTAGTCCACCACTTCAAAGTCTTCATATTCCAGCTCAAACATGGAACGGTCACTGTTGATCTTTATCCGCGGTGGTGTGAAGCCGTCTCGTGCGAGCTGTGTCTCTACAGCTTCCAGATGATTGCTGTATATGTGCGCGTCACCCAGAGTATGGATAAATTCATGCGCTTCGAGGTTGCATTCCCGTGCGACAAGGTGCAGCAGCAGTGCATAGCTGGCAATATTGAAAGGTACACCGAGGAAGACATCGCCACTTCTCTGGTAGAGCTGGAGACTGAGCTTTCCGTCGTTGACGTAGAACTGGAAGAAGGCATGGCATGGGGGGAGTGCCATCGTATCGATTTCAGCCGGATTCCAGGCTGTGACGATGTGCCTTCTTGAATCCGGATTGCTTCTGATGCTTTCGACAACATCCTTCAGCTGATCTGTGAAGCTGCCATCCGGCCCTTCCCAGGCACGCCACTGCCTGCCGTACACGTTGCCGAGATCTCCATACTTGTCGGCAAATGCATCATCCTCAAGGATTCGCTGCTTGAATGATTCCATCTCTTCCTTATATGTTTCCTTGAATGCATCATCCTGCTGTGCGCGGATGCCGAAGTTGGTCATATCCGGTCCGCTGTATTCCTCAGACTCCACCCAGTTCTTGAATGCCCACTCGTTCCAGATATTATTGTTGTACTGCAGCAGGAAACGAATGTTTGTATCTCCACGGATAAACCAGATCAGCTCTGTCGCCAGCATCCGGAACAGCACTTTCTTAGTGGTCAGAAGCGGAAAGCCATGCTGCATATCGAATCTCATCTGATGGCCGAATATGGAATACGTTCCGGTGCCCGTGCGGTCCCCTTTGTATTTTCCATCATCCATGATTTTTTTCATCAGTTCGTGGTATTCCCTATCAAAAGGATTCATATTATCCTCCCCTTTTCTTTTTTGTATTATTTATATATAATAATACATGAATGTACGTATGTACGTATCGATTAAATCTAATTCTTTGAGGTGTAGCCAATGGAAGTACTTATGACAATCGGTCTGACGCTGCTCGCTTTATATATGACGTCCATGAGCATTTTCGAATAATACCGCAATCATCAATAAAAACAGGAAAGGCTTGGGCCTTTCCTGTTTTTTTATTATGCACAATGCGTATCAAAGGCTTCTTTTATGTCCATCATGATGTCATTGATGTCGCGGCCTTCAATATGTTCACGTGGAATGAAGTGGACAAGTGCATCGCCTTTGAACAATGCCATCGAAGGGCTGGAAGGCGCCTGGCCGACATATTCACGCATGCGCTCTGTGGCCTCCTTGTCCTGACCTGCGAACACGGTCGCTCTTCTGTCCGGACGGATCGGATTCTGCTCGGCGACGGTGACTGCAGCCGGTCTCGCCAGTCCCGCAGCACAGCCGCATACACTGTTGACGACGACAAATGCGGTTTCTTCTGCACCGAGGCCGGACATGAACTGATCCACGTCCCGAGCCGTTGTCAGATCTTCGAAAGACCTCTGTGTCAGTTCGTCACGCATCGGTTGTGCAATTTCTTTCATATATGCTTCGTATGGGTTCATTCTATCGCTTCCTTTCCTGAATCTGTTTCCAGACGCTGCCGAGTGCAGCCTCTCCCTGCTCGATTCTGGCGATGGCCATCTCCATCTGGAGCCGCACATCATACTGGGCATCGTCTTTATGGGCATTCAGATGCGGCAGACTGCTCTCGTCCCCCACTTCGTAGACGAACATGGCAGCGCGCCAGCGTACAATCGGACTTTTGTCTCCAAGCAGTGGATAGATATCTTCCAGGCCCTCTTCATACCCTAGGTCACTATAGGCATCTCCTGCCGTCCGCCTTACAGGTATCGAGCGATCCTCCAGTGCGCGTTTCAGATATGCCAGAGTCTTCTTGTCCTCTATCATTGCCAGCAGGCTGACAGCTTCCCTTCTTACCTGCATCTTATCATCCGAGAGTGCAAGGGAAAGCAGTTCATAATCATCCTGGGTCGGTGTCTCCATGTGGTTCAGCATCCACAGCCGGTCTTTCCAGTCCTGCTTGGATTCAAAGTCTGCAACGCTCCATCTGTAGTAGCGTTTCGGTTCCGGCGTCGTCCTGTCCTTCGCTTCTTCGATGAGCCGCTCGAGACTCTTTGCATCATACAATGCATCGAGCTCCTCCATGACTTCCTGGAATACTTCATCCGGGGTCCCGTAGCGCGTGCCATGATCCTCCCATCTTCTGAGCAGGATGATATTGTCCTCTTTGAGGGTGGCTGCATCGACAGCCTCCATGAATCTTTCGGGCAGCTGTTTCCGGTGCTCTTCTCCGTCATTCAGTTTGATCTGATACGGAATGTTTTTGAATGTGAGCACCTGGGTGGAGACGGCACCGAAATCATCCGCTAACTGAGGTTTTTTTTTACGTCCTGATCATCGGAAGAGAATGTGTTCTCGATTTCCGGTATCAGTGTGTCCCAGTCGGCTTTTGGTGACTTGTCGACCGAAATGAAGTTCAGCGCGTGGAACACACTGGTTACATCCTCAAGTTCGAGTACTCTGTTGATGAATGCAGGTGCATCATCGGATACTTCACGATATGTTGATGATTTCATTTCCTGTTTTTCTTCACTTACAGTGATTTTCATAGTATTCGGGCTTGGTGTCGGTTCAATTTTAACGATTTCCATGGTAATCCTCCTATTGCAGTTCATTTCCGTGTGATCGTATGGCTATGCCTACCGAACACTCGTGTATGCAAAAATTATGTGCAGCCGTTTTGCTGCCATCTGCGCGGTTAAGCTCCTTCAGAAGGCAACCCTGGCAGTATTTTTCTTCAAGGGCGTTGATCTTATCCAATACTTCGATATTCACTTTTCAACCTCCTTAAGCAATTATACCGAAATTTGGCGTATAAAAAAAGGCAGATCATCAAGATCTGCCTTTCTTATGTCTGTAGAGCAGTTCCTTTGCACGTTCATCAGCCCGACGGTTCTTCTCTCTCGGTGTCCAGCTGATGAGGAAAAGATCGAACTTGCCGAGATCGGCTGAAATGCTGTTGAAGTACTTCCTGAAAACAGGATGCTTCACATATTCCTTGTCAAAGCTGTCGGATATGATTTTGGAATCCGTATAGACAATAAGAGAAGTGATGGAATGCTCGATCGCTTTTTCAACAGCAAATTCGAGTGTCGCCCATTCTGCTTCATGGTTGTCCATCTCTCCAAAAAACTTCGTGAATTCGAGATTCATCCCCTCATCTTTGAAGACGACTGCACCGGCAGCGAGCTTCGGCTGCATTGAAGCAGCTGCGTCTATATACGCACGTGTCATGCGGTCGCCTCCTAGAGATCCAGTGTCCCGACGAACTTGCTGCTGATCTTGAGATCATGGTCATCAAGTATGGTCTGGATCTGTGTTTTTGAGATGTTCAGTACACTGCTGTGCTCGATATAATCGAAATCAACAGGTACATCAGTGATGATGCGGGCCAGCCTCTGTGAAATTTTCAGCGACTCCACATCACTTTCTATTTTGCTGCGGATGGCAGGTGTGAGCGTATCGAGACTCATAAGAATGTTTTCAACGCTCTCAAATTCGCGGATCAGCTTGAAAGCCGTCTTTTCTCCAATGCCTTTTACGCCCTTGTAGCCGTCGCTCGCATCCCCCATCAGCGCTTTGACATCGATGAACTGCGCGGGTGTGATGCCATGCTCCGCTTCAAAGCGGGCTCTCGTATACTGATCGTACACAGTATAGCCTTTCTTTGTCAGCCACAGCTCATTTCTGTCATCAAGCAGCTGCAGGAGATCCTTGTCTCCACTGACGATGATGATATCATCATACCGCTTCGACAGAGTACCGATGATGTCATCCGCTTCATATCCTTTCATGCCGATCTGGAACATGCCGAGCGCATCCAGCACTTCCTTGACATGATCGAACTGCGGAATCAGTTCATCAGGTGGTGCGACCCTGTCCTTCTTGTAATCCGCATACCAGTCGTTCCTGACAGTTTTCGACCCCATGTCCCATGTGATGATAAGTTGCTCCGGTTTCAGCGTCTCGACCAGCTTCAGTACATGTCGGACGACACCCTGGACACCATTGGTTGGTCTGTCGTAGACGTTGTACATGAACTGCTGCCGGAAGCTTGTTGCGTAGAAATGACGGAAAAGCAGTGCCATGCCATCCACTACAAGTATATTGTTATTCATTCAGTGACAGGATCCTTTCATTCAGCGGGGCATCCCCGGTTTCGATACTATTTTCATCATCCGTTATCCATTCCGAGAAGCTGCCGCCATAAAGGCGCACCGGCAGCCCCATTTCATGGAGTACGAGAAATGGTGGTGTTGCACTCATGCCCGAACCGCAATATACGATGATTTCCTTGAAACTGTCAAGAAAATGGCGCATGTGCTCATAGGATCCGAAGTCCATCCTGCCTGCTGTGAAGAAACTGCCATAGGGGATGTTCACAGCGCCCGGAATATGCCCCATCTTGCGGTCGATCGGTTCTTCGAGGCCGAGATACCGTTCCCTGCTGCGGACGTCAATCAGCAGGACATCCTCATCATGCACCGCTTCTTTTACATCCTCCATCAGCACGAGCAGTCCGGTTTCGACATCTGAGTAGTCGCCGGTACGTGCAATATTTTCGACAGGCAGTACAGGTGTACTGGCATTGAAGTATGAAGATAGCTCTGCGAGGCTCTCCATCGAGTCATTCCACAGCATGGCATCCAGACCATAAAGCCTGAACAGGTAGTATAGGCGTGTATGGAAGAACTGCTGCTCACCGTCGAATAGAAGCGGTATCTCCCCTGGGGCTTGTGCCAGTGATGAATAAAGTGTTTCCACAACACTCTGAACCGGTATCGGATGTCTTCCGTGATTCAGTCCATCACCATCAAATGTCCACGGGTGTTGTGGAATGTGCACGGCGCCCGCTACCGGGTATTCGGATATCTTATCCAGTGATGCTGTCATATCATCCATGACATTGCGGCAATCCACCGGAATGAGCGTATTGAAATTATGTTCGTCTACAGTCGTCCTATCCATAATGGTCATGCATTCACCACCTCAAGATTTTCTATTGTCGCAGCAAGCGCTGTATCCGCCCGGTAGACTTCCTCACTGATCTCAGGGAGCGGTTCGGACAGTGACTGCCGGATGGGCACAAGCTGCTTCTTCATTTTCTCATCCACATCGGCCAGATAGGTGTCGATCATATTTGTCATCTCACCCTGCATTGTTTCCTCATCGATGGAGTCGATAATGGCTTCTGCGAGTTCAAGCAGCAGGCTGCGGAATTCCCTTGCTTTATTTCTGGCACGTGCAAGCGGCCTTTCGTATCCGGTGAGACGGGACCCATCGATTGCAACAGTCGGCTGCGCATGCTCAGCATATACGCTGTCGATATGATGAGCAGTCTGTGTTTCCTTCAGATCATCATTCAGCTGGCTGATCATCTGTGCGATCTCCCGCTCCGCCTTATGGTAGACCGCATTGAAACTCGTTGCGGTTTCAAGGCCGAGGTGCTGGTCGATGACGTTCGTCAGATAGGCACGATTATCCGAAAGGAAATGGCCATTCTTCATATCCACCGGTGAAATCAAACTTTTCAGCTGATCATAGAGCTTCAGTGTCAGCTGCTTCTTCGTATGGGACAGTATGATGCCGAGCTCCTGATGGAGTGTGGGTGCAACGGAGATTACTGTGAAGCGGTCGATCATGTCGCTCACCCGGCTTCTGGCCGCTTCTATTTCCGCCTGCAGTGCATGACGGTCATGATACCGTTCACGGTTGCTGGCGATGGCACGCTTCAGCTGTTCTGCAGTTTCCTTCATGGACCGGTACTGGATGCTTGAGGCATTATGGCTGGCAAGCGCTGTAATTTCATCCTTGGCTGTTTCGAATCCCGCTTCACCATCTTCAAGTGCCTGCCTGCTTGATACCGGGAATATCCGATGCTCGATTTCGAGCTGTTCGAGTGATGAATTGATATAGTCCATGACTTTTTTGAGATCGTCCTCCGACTGCATCAGATCGACAGCATTGACGATGAAGATGATCGGGAAATCCGGCCCTTTGATCGACTTGATGTACTGCAGGAACTGCTCATCGGAACGGCTGAATACATGATTGTAGTATGACACATAGATGATCATGTCACTGCCGGCAATAATACTGTGCGTCTCCTTCGTATGGCGATCATTGATCGAATTGATGCCCGGGGAGTCCGTGATCGTGAACCTGTCCGTAAATGGTGTATCCATAGACAGGAATGCCTTATGGATGAATATGGCCTCCTCATCCGTACTGATCATATCGATGAGTGCACCGGTCTCCATTTCAATATCCTGCCCGAGATGCACCTGATGCGTATCGAAGTGGGACAGGATGCCATCAATGAACGGAATATGGGCTTCCTTCACCTTACTGCGGCTGCGCCGGATCCAGGGAAGGAAGTCGGCGACTGTGCTGCCTTCATGGTTGGTGATCACCTGAAGGGACTGGACGAGATCCGCTTCTGTCTTATACCGTGCATGACTCCCGCCACTCCCGGTGATTTCAGTGATGGTTGCGGTCGTCGGGTTCGGGCTTGTCGTCAAGTGGGCACCCCCCATCAATGCATTGATGAAGGTCGTCTTGCCGGCACTGAATCCGCCGAACACACTTATGTTGACTGCGCCCTGGTCGATACGTTCAAGCTTATCCGTGATGATGCTGCGATAGTCGCTGTATCTCGGGTGATCTTTGAGTATATCGACGAGCTGCCGGTAGTAGGCGGTATCCATCTCTTCGATACGCCCATCGGCCATGCTATCCTTATAGTCATGTGTATCGGATGCTTCTTCTTCGAAGTCCCGGCTGATCGCCTCGGTCAGGTCGAGCTTATCCATTTCGTCATCGAGATGGATATAGAAGTGCCTGTAGTTCGCCGTCTCGATGGATTCGACCAGTTCGAGCGTCTTCTTCAGCGACTGGTATGATCGAAGCGTCTCTGCCAGTTCCGATGACGTGGCAGACTGTGGCTGCTCCCGTATTTCAAGATGCTGCATATGCTCCATTGCACTGCTGGTAATATCGGATCCGATGGCCCGCTTCAGCTTGTCCAGATAGTTCATGATATAGGCGGACGACAGTGTCGTAATCTCCTCCTCGATCAGCACATCTCTATTCCAGCGGTATCTGAATGGTGCACCTTCCAGTCCAAGCTTGTCGAAGAGGCCATTCACCGGTGCATTGATCTCGGTCTGTATGACAGGATCGATTTCACTGCCTATTTTATTTCTATGCTCTTCAATGAGTGCCTGCATCTTCTTCTTCTTGCCGAACAGACCACCAGGCTGTATTTCACCGGCACGCACCTTCAAGTATGCTTCTATTGCGGACTTCACCTGGTGCGGGTACAGGTAGCTGTTGGTGACGATGTCCTTCAATGAAGACTGGACGTGGGAACGGAGTGCTTCGGGGTCTCTGTGAAGGCAGGAAATCTCGCTATTGCCGAGTGCCTGCTCCAGATAGGTGATCTGTCCTTCCACAGCCTTCTTCGTGGGTGTTTCGGAGAGGTCCAGCCTGCTCTTCATATCTTCGGCAGCATCCTCCAGGTACTGGAGCTGCCTGTGTTCTATATTGTGGACAATGCGCTCATGATACTGCACTTCATAAACAGATCTGTTTTCTTCCATCCTTGAGATCTCCGCAGCAACCTGTACCACTTCATTGTAGGGGGATTCATATATGGATGTTGTAAAAATATGAGCAGGTTCAATATTCCAGTGGCCGAGCGTCTTTTTGATGCGCGACATGAAAGTGTCCATCGAAAGTTCTGCATCATCATGCTTATCGATCTGGTTGATGATCAGTGAAAATGGAATTTCAAGCTCTGATATCTCCTTGAGCAGTTTCATATTGTGTTCACTCTCGACGTGGTTGTATTCGACTGTGAAGAAGATATAGTCGCTGTTCAGCAGGAAGCGGTTGGCACTGTCCTCATGACTCTGTGTATTCGAGTCGACACCCGGCGTATCCTGGAAGACGGTACGTTCCTTGAACTGCTTGTGGGGGACGTTCATCGAGATGGATGTGATATCAAGGTCCCTCGTGTTCAGGCTTCTGAGTGCTTCATAGCTCTCGAGCGGAATATATCTGTACTGGTCGACGAAAGCCTGGATCTCACTTGACTCCCCGATCTCCACCGCAACCGTATTGCTTGTCGTCGGCACCGGTGACGATGGCAGGATGTCCTGGTCGAGCAGATGATTGATCAGACTAGACTTGCCGGCCGAATAGTGGCCGATGAATGAAAAGACGAGCTGATCCTTGTATGTCTTCATGATGGCATGGTCGATCTGCGAAACAAGCACATCATTATCGGACTTCAGTATTTCCTTTTTCAGCTTATATAATGTGTCGAGTGTTCCTGTCGCTGCCAATTGGTCATTCCTCCCGTTTTCCCCAGTATTGGAAGTATGTCGTTTCAATATAGCCGTTGAAAAGCTTGCGGCGTTTCGTCGCCTTCCTGTTGACAATATGTTCGAACATCTTGTTCGATGTCATCAGGTAGACGCTCAGTGAAGGGTGTGCATCCATCAGTTCGCCGAGTTTGCGGTACATCTCCTCCACCGCTTTTGCTTCCCCGATGCGCTCGCCGTATGGCGGGTTGGTGACGATCTGCACATTTTCTTCATCGATCTCAAGGTCATGGACATCAAGCACCTTGAATTCGATGTTATCAAGCAGTCCGACTTCCTCGGCGTTGTCCTTTGCGATACGAATCATTTCCGGATCGTTGTCGGATGCGTATATTCTAACTTCCCGGTCATAGTGCGCCGCTTCTTCGAGTTCCATGCGCACCTTGACCCAGTCCGATTCCGGGATGATATCCCATTTCTCTGCATCGAACGTCCGATTGGAGCCGGGCGCAATATTCAATGCCATCATCGCTGCTTCGATCGCAATGGTGCCTGAGCCTGTAAAAGGATCGATAAGTGTACTTGAGCCATCATAATTTGCCAGGCCGAGCATCGTTGCAGCGAGTGTCTCCTTGATCGGCGCCTCACCCTGTGCGGTACGGTAGCCGCGCTTATGGAGTGCATCCCCGCTCGTGTCGATCGTCAGTACGGCACGGTCCTTCAGTATTGCAATATCCACCTTGTAGCGCGGACCTGTTTCAGGCAGTTTGGTCTTGATGCTGAACGCATCTTTAAGGTGTTCGACAATCGCCTTTTTGACGATGCGCTGCACGTCCGGCACACTGTAGAGCGTGGACTTGTGGGAGCGTCCCGTCACCGGAAACTCTGCAGATGGACCGAGTATGTCGGACCATGGCAGTGCTTTTGTCTTCTCGAACAGCTCGTCGAACGTCGACACGTCGAAGTCGCCGATGATGATGCGGATCCTGTCGGCCGTACGCATCATCAGATTCGTCCGTATGATGGCCATTTCGTCCCCTTCGAAATAGACCCGTCCATTCTCAAGCCGTGTTTCATAGCCGAGCGCCTCGATTTCATTGGCCACGACCCGCTCGATCCCCATCGGTGTATTTGCCAGCAGTTTGAATTGCATCAAAAAACCCTCTCTCTTTTATGGAAGTTTATATGTAGTTCAATATCATTATAAAATAAAAGCTCTCCATTCGTAATGGAGAGCGTATCTAGTCCGGTATCTCTATAAGCCATGTTCTGTACCGCTGTGCTGAGGCGTGTACTAGTTACACTCGCACATTGGTGATAATCATCTGTCTATACTACAATGTAGTATCCTTCCGCAGGTTGAATTCCCATTGGAAAGTGCTCCTACCAAATTTGGATTGCTCACTCGAGGGGTTTACCGCGTTCCACCTTCTGCATTTCTACAGAAGCTACGTCACTGTGGCACTTTTATAGCTACTGGATCCATATGCATAAGCACTTAGGACCGTTCACAGCCGTCAGCCGTCTTAAAACGTACTGCCTTGACTTATTTCTTCGTCAAGCACGAACACTACGATCATCTCAGAATCGTGTGAGCATGGACTTTCCTCTATGCACATGCGTGCATAGCGATTATCCGAGATACCGCTTCAAATCAATTCACCTTGGACTGGCCAAACACTTTCTTCTCCAGGTTGCTGAGTCGCTTCAGAATATCTATCTGGTGGTTCTGTGTCTGGTTGTCGGCTGACCTCGCCTTGGTGGCGACGCGGATTCTTAGTTCCTCTACTTCCTTCTTCAAGCGTGCATTCTCATCTTCAAGTCGTTTGAGGCTGTTGTTCATGTCCGCCATTTTTTGATAGTCGCTGATGACATCATCAAGGAAACTATCTACTTCTATCGGCTTGAACCCTCTTACGGACTTTTCAAATTCCTTCTCGAATATATCTTTTGCTGATAATTTCAACGTATATTCGCTCATTCTTTCACCTCTCATAAGCGGAATCTATGAAAGCATTGATTTCGTCAAATTGTATTCTTTCAATATTATACGGATTATCCACCTGGAATTCAAGCATTTGATCGTATATAAAACGGGTTTTTGACGGAACCTCCTCGTCATAGACGACAATCGCCTGGTCCGAGTGTTCGATGAGGAACCGGCTGATGATTCTGAACATTTTCGGGGACTCGTACTCCCGGTCATAGATGAACCGGTGGAAGTCGCTTTCTTCCAGAATATGGCGGAGCTTCGCCTGGTCGTCCTCCTTGTACCTGTCATCGAACTTGTGGAATGGTTTCAGTACACAGAACTTGAAGCCGTACTCTTCCCGCAGTGCAATCAGCGCTTCGGCTGCATACAGTTCAATGCCGGTATACCCCTGGATGATGAACCATTCGGTGCCGGTCTCGGCATAGGCCCGCACCTTCTCCTTCATGAAATCCCGCAAAACATCCGCTTCCGGCTGCGAATCCTTGAAGATGCCGAGCTCATGGGGCCGGTACCCGGTAATCAGTGTCTTCATCGGAATAGCCCTTCCCTTCCTGCATGGGCAAGCCACATGTTGACGAATTTGTACTTCTCCTTGTAGAGCTTCATGCCAAAACGCTTTTCGTGACAGGCCATCAGGAGCTCCATGAACTCCTCGACCACCTTCTCCCGTGTGACCGGATTGAACCTGAAGTCGGTGTGGATGCTGCCGATCTGATTAACGAGCCCTTTATTTTCCTCGAGGAACGGTTCGATCTCCGTCCTGAAGTCGAATTCATAGCCGTCCCTGGCCATGCTGTATCTGCGATCCACTTCGTCGAGCAGCCCGCGCAATGATTCAAAAGATGCATTTCTTGACAAAAATGCCACACTCCCTATAATTATCAATGGTTTAATTCCACCATTATATTGTATAATATTATATTATCATCATACAGAATAATGAAAGGCGATGCATATGAAATATCCGAAGGGCATCAAACCGAGGCCAAAGAAGCCTGCTTCGAAAAGCCGCTCATTCGATGGTAGAATCAAGTATGGTCAGAGAGGCATGACGCTTGAGAAGGATCTCGACCAGACAAACCAGTACTATCTGGAAACCGGTCGCGCGGTCATACATAAGAAGCCGACTCCGGTCCAGATTGTAAACGTCGACTATCCATCCAGAAACAAGGCCAAGATTGATGAAGCATATTTCAAAGTTCCCTCCACCAGCGACTATAATGGTGTGTACAGGGGAAGGTATATAGATTTTGAAGCAAAAGAGACCAGGAATGATCAGCGGTTCCCCTTCATCAATATCCACGCACACCAGGTCAATCATATGAAACAGTGCTATGATCAGGGGGGCATGGTCTTCATCATCATCCGGTTCTCATTGTACGATGAATCATACCTGATGCCGATAGAGCACTTTCTTCCCTTCTGGGATGCATTCCAGGACGGTGGCCGGAAATCCATCAGGTATCAGGACATAAAAGACGCAGGCCTGCTGTTGAAACAGGGTATGAACCCGAGGATCAGCTATCTTGACGCAGTCGACGAATTTTATTTCGAGAATGGAGAATAGTATATGGATCAGAACTTTAAGAGAAGCGGGAAGAAACCTCCCGCGAAGAACGGTACGCCTGCAAAAAAGAAAGGAGCCCGTCGTTCCAAAGCTTCACTGGTCAAGCGTATTGTGCTGTGGCTCGTGCTTGTCGGACTGGTCATGCTTGTGGCAGGCTCATTCCTGTTTGCCTATTACGCTTCAAGAGCTCCGGCATTCAGCGAGGAGAAATTGCAGGATCCGATACCGGCCAAAATATATGACAGGAACGATGAACTTGTCACCACCCTCTACCAGGGACAGGAAAGGCTGCTCCTCGATATAGAGGAGACGCCGGCCCATGTAACGGATGCTGTGCTGTCCGTCGAGGACAACCGTTTTTATGAACACGGGGCCATCGACTTTGTCAGACTCGGCGCAGCAGTGCTGAACAACGTGACCGACGGCTTCGGCAGCCAGGGTGCCAGTACGATTACCCAGCAGGTGGTCAAGCGTGTCTTCCTGACTGCAGAGAAATCACTGGAAAGAAAAGCACAGGAAGCATATCTCGCCTACCGGCTCGAGCAGGAATACTCAAAAGATGACATCCTTGAGATGTATCTGAATAAAATCTACTACTCGGATGGCATATACGGCATCCGGACGGCAGCAGACTACTACTTCGGCAAGGATCTCAGCGAGCTGAACCTGAAGGAGACGGCGTATCTCGCCGGACTGCCGCAGCTGCCGAACAGATATAATCTCTATGTCGATCAGGAACTCGGTACCGACCGTGCCAATACCGTGCTCAGTCTGATGCTGCACCACGGACGCATTACGGAAGCTGAATACAATGAGGCGATCAATACAGATCTTACAGCCAATCTGATTCCTCGTACCGAAGCAGAACGCGCATCAAGTGAACCGGAAAATCCGGAATATGCCTCCTACATCAATGTTGTGAAGCAGGAGCTCCAGACCAATGACAGATTCAGGAACATGGAGCTCGCAGAAGCACTTGCAAGCGGCATATCCATCTATACGAATATGGACAGCAACGTCCAGCGCCAACTGCAGACGATGGTCAACAATAAGGACTACTACTATAATCCGAAATTCCAGGATGATAACTTCAATATGGCATCCACCATACTGGATACCGAGACCGGTAATCTTGTCGCCATATCAGGTGGCCGGGACTACCGCGAAGTGGTCATGCACAACCAGGCACTGGTCGAGAAAAACGTCGGTTCAACGATGAAGCCTTTCCTCGCCTATGGCCCCGCCATCGAGCATATGCAGTGGCGGACGGATCATATGATAGAAGATGAAGAGGGCTACCAGCCGATTGGGCATGGAAATACCATCTACAATTATGATATGCAGGACCACGGAACTGTCACCATGCGTGACGCTCTGAGACAGAGTCTGAATATACCGGCTATCAAAACATTTGAAACGGTGCAGGAAGAAGCCGGGGAAGATGCGCCGGAGAATTTTGCTGAGAGCGCCGGTCTGGATTACAGTACTGAGGAGGAGGAAGATGTGGAATTGACTTTCAATGATGTACTTGGTGGCGGGGATAACTCCCGATTCACACCACTCCAGATGGCGGAAGCCTATGCAACACTCGGCAATGGCGGGACGTACAATACTGCACAGTCCATCCGTCATGTCGTGACGGACGAAGGCGAGACCGTCGAATTTGAAAATGAATCCGAAAAAGCAATGGAGGACTATACCGCCTACATGCTGACCGATATGCTGAAAGGGACATTCGAGCCTTATGGCAGTGCCGACTATATTCCGATGAATGGATTGAACATCGCTGCCAAGACAGGAACGACTTCCTACGGCAGCGAGCTCATGGAACAGTACAATCTGCCCGAAGGCTCTGCAAAAGACGCCTGGATTGTCGGCTATACGCCGGAGTATACGATGAGCCTCTGGACAGGATTCATGGAGAACAGAGAGAATGGCGAGTCGTCATTCGTCGGTGCTGATGAGCATATTACGCCGCAATGGTTCTTCAGGGACGTCATGCAGTCGATAAGTACGTACAATGGCCAGGATTTCGATAGACCCGACAGCGTCGTACAGGTGGGTGGCAACGCACTGGCCGTCGAAGGCAGTGAGGAAGCCCGGTCCAATGACCCTGTCACTACCGGGGAATCCAGAAATACACAGCCAGAAGAGCAGGTTGAAGTGACGGAAGAACCGGAACAGGTCATCATTGAACCTGAAGAAACAGATGAGGAAACAACAGAACAGGTTACAGTCGAACCGACTGAAGAAGAGACGACGGAGCAGCCGACGGAGGAAGAGACAGAAGAAGCAACCGAGGAAGAGACGACCGAACAGGTCACAGAGGAAGCTACTGCTGAAGGTGGAATGGAAGAAACGGTTGAAGAATCGGAACCTGTCGAAGAGCCGACTGAAGAAGAGACAACTGAAGATGACGCAGCATAAATAGGAAAACAACCTATGAAATCTCGGATTTCATAGGTTGTTTTTTATGATCTATTTTTTCTGATCCGGTATGATGCAGCCTTCTTGGTGAATTCCTCATGGATGCCCTTCAGCTGGATGATGCTATGGTACTGGTAGGGTCTCGACTTTATATACGCCATGCGTTCATGGTAGTTGAACGGCAGCACAAGGTCATGATCATCAGGCGGCATGTCCTGGAGCACACCGTCGATATGCATCAGGATGGCACGCTCATAATCATCGTAGAGAGCCCTATCCGGTTTTCTGGCGTTCTCCAGCAGCAGCTCATGCATTGCTTCAATCGTCATCATGCGTCTTTTCTCTTCATGCGCTTCTGCCCTTCCCGGCAGTCCTCGAGCAGCGGGCATGTTTCACATTTCGGACTTCTCGCCGTGCAGTGGTAGCGGCCGAAGAAGATGAGCTGGTGGTGGGTCTTGCTCCAGCGCTCTTCCGGCACTTTCAGCATCAGTGTCTTTTCGACTTCGAGCACGGAATCCTTATACCGCGTAATGCCAAGACGTTTCGTTACACGCTCGACGTGGGTATCGACAGCAATCCTCGGCACACCGAACGCCACTGCCAGGACGACATTGGCCGTTTTACGCCCGACTCCAGCCAGGCTGACTAGGTCGTCATGGTTGCCGGGTATAGTGCCGTCAAACCGGTCGATGACATCCCCGCACAGCTTCTGGATGTTCTTTGCCTTGTTGCGGAAGAGTCCGATGGAGCGGATGTCATTTTCCAGTTCCGACTGTGAAACTGAGAGATAGTCTTCTGGTGTCCTGTACTTTTTGAACAGGTCTTTCGTCACCCGGTTTACAAGATTGTCGGTGCACTGTGCAGACAGCAGGACCGCAATGGTCAGCTCGAATGGATTGTCATGTACCAGTTCGCATTCCGCGTCCGGGAACATCGTATCGATCTTGTCGATCATTTCGATCGTCTTTTTTCTACTGATCATAGACATCTTCTCCTTCCAGCCATGAACGCACAGGCATCCGCTCCACTCTGGCCTCTGTCTTCTCCCTGCCTGTCTGGCCAAGTATCCGTTCCACATACTGGAGCGATTTGATCTGGTTCTGATATGCCAGGTCCACGGCGTTCCGGATGGCCTCGGGACTATATTTCGAGTCTTCGAGCCAGCTGTTGATCCGCTCGAATTCGTTCGGGCTGATGACACGGCCGTATAATCCTTCGACGTACTCGAACAGTGACCGTATCTCGGTCGGTTCAGGTTTCGCAGGTTCTCTTGTTTCGAAGATCTGGACGAGTCTCGAATAGAGCGGCTCAAGATTGAACCGTTCTATATATTTTCCGGACTCCCTGATCGTCTCCACTTCCATCAGGCCTTTTTGCATCAGCTCCTGGATTACTTTGGAAATATCACCTTCAGACATCGTCGTGCCTTTCGAAAGCGATGTGAATTCCGGCAGCTGAGACGAATGCTGATGGATATCAACGAGCCTGATGATGACAATCATGGCACGCTCATCGATATCGAGTGCGCCATAGTTGTCGAGCAGCACTTTGTTGACAGGTACATTCATATATCTTATATAATCATCAATCATAATACGACTCCTTATAAAAATATCGCCTGGCGGCGATATTCGACCTATGGGTAAAGACGGTTGAGCAGCCGTGGGAATGGAGCGGTCTCCCTGACGTGCTGGACGCCGCTCAGCCATGCAACGGTACGTTCAAGACCAAGACCGAATCCGGAATGCGGCACACTGCCGTATCTTCTGAGGTCGAGGTACCACTGGTAGGCATCAAGATCGAGACCGCTGTCGGTGATCTTCTGCTCAAGCGTGGCATAGTCATGGATCCTCTCACTGCCCCCGATGATTTCTCCATATCCTTCCGGTGCAATCATGTCAGCACAAAGTACGGTGCGCGGATCTTCAGGGTTCTCCTCCATATAGAAGGATTTGATCGCTTTCGGGTAGTTCGTGATGAAGACCGGTTTGTCGAAGTGGTTTGCGATTTCGGTTTCATGCGGTGCACCGAAATCCTCGCCCCACTCGATATCATCAAACCCTTTATCCTTCAGCAGTTCGACTGCATCGGTATAGGTGATGCGTGGGAATGGTGCCTTGATCTTCTCGAGGACGCTCGTATCGCGCTCCAGAATGCCAAGGTCAAGACTGCAGTGCGCGAGTACCTGCTGTACAAGGTATTCGACATACTGCTCCTGCACTTTTAGACTGTCCTCATGCTTGTAGAATGCCATCTCCGGCTCTATCATCCAGAATTCGATCAGATGCCTTCTCGTCTTGGACTTTTCCGCCCTGAATGTCGGACCGAATGAGAATACTTTGCCGTGTGCCATTGCAGCTGCTTCAGCGTACAGCTGGCCACTCTGGGAGAGGTATGCATCCTCATCGAAGTATTTTGTATGGAACAGCTCTGTCGTCCCCTCAGGCGAACTGCTTGTCAGAATCGGTGGATCGATCTTCTTATAGCCGTTCTCGAAGAAGAAGTCGTGGGTGCTTTTGATGATCTGGTTGCGGATGTTCATGACGGCATGCTGTTTCTTTGAACGCAGCCATAGGTGCCTGTTGTCCATCAGAAATTCAGGGCCGTGGGCTTTCGGTGTGATCGGATAGCCTTCCGAAGTATGGATGACTTCTATGCCGTCCACTTCCATTTCATAACCGAACTGTGAGCGCTCGTCCGCTTTGATTGTGCCCGTGACGTACATGGATGTCTCCTGAGTGAGCCCTTTGGCTGTCTCGAACAGTGCTTCGTCGTTCGCTTTGACGACGACACCCTGCATGAAGCCTGTGCCGTCCCGGAGCTGCAGGAACTGGATCTTGCCGCTGCCCCGCTTCTGCAGCAGCCAGCATCCGATTGTCACCTGCTGCCCTTCGTATTTAGATGCCTGGTTAATTGATATCTTCATGTCGAACTATGCTCCTTTAGTGTGTTGTTCTACAAATTTTCTGATACGGTCGAGTGCTTCGGCCATATCTTCGATGCTCAGTGAATAGCTGAGCCTTATATTGTCGGGCGAACCGAATCCTGATCCCGGCACAACAGCGACATACTGTTCTTCAAGAAGCGCGGTGACGAACTGGTCGACATCCTGGAAACCGCATTTCTGTGCACATTCCTTGAAGTTCGGGAACAGGTAGAATGCGCCTTCCGGCTTGATGCAGTCGATGTATGGAATCTCCATCAGCTTCTCATACGCCCTGTCCCTTCTTTCGTTGAAGGTTCTGTTGTACTCCTCAAGATAGGACGGATCCATTTCATAGGCAGCGACAGCTGCCCACTGAGACGGTGTCGCAGGGTTGGATGTGGAATGGCTTGTCAGATCGGTCATCGCCTTCATGACGTCGCGGTCACCACATGCGTAGCCGATGCGCCATCCCGTCATGGCATGGGACTTGCTGACACCGTTTATGACGATCGTGTTCTGCTTCATCTTATCGCTGAATGATGCAATCGAGATGTGCGGTCTGTCGTATACGAGTGTTTCATATATTTCATCGGCGACCACGACGATATCCGTCTTTTCCAGATATTCTGCCAGATTTTTCAGTTCTTCCTCCGTATAGACCATACCGCTCGGATTGCTCGGTGAATTCAGCAGGAGCATGCGTGTCTTATCCGTTCTATGCGCCTCGATGATCTCAGGCGTCATCTTGAATGATGTTGATTCATCGGTATGCATGATGACAGGCTTGCCCTCGGCCAGTTTGACCTGTTCTGTATAGCTTACCCAGTATGGCGTCGGTATCAATACTTCGTCACCTGCATCGAGTGTTGCCTGGAACAGGTTGTACAGTACATGCTTTGCCCCGCTGCCGACAAAAATTTCGGAAGCATCATAGTCGAGGCCGTTGTCGTCCTTCATTTTCCGGACGATGGCTTCCTTCAGTTCGTTGATGCCGGAAGCCGACGTATATTTTGTCTGTCCTTCATTCAGTGCCTTGTAGGTCTTTTCTATAATCTCCTCAGGTGTATTGAAATCGGGCTCTCCTGCGCTGAGGCTGATTACATCGACACCTTGAGCTTTCAATTCCCTTGATTTGGCTGTGATTGCCAATGTCTGACTTGGTGTTATATTCCTGATTCGTTGAGAGAGTTGCATATTTCGTCTCCTTTAGGGTTGATATAGTCATTATAAATCACGGAGCAGTGCTTTGAAAGACTCTCCGTCCCCCTCGATGATATTTTCAGGGGGGAAATACTTGAGGAATGCGTCACTGTACCTGCGGCTGAGAATGCGTCTGTCGAACAGCAGCAGCAGTCCCTTCTCCTCCGGACGGCGGTGGATCCTGCCGGCAATCTGCCTGAACTGGAATACTGCTTCCGGCAGGTCGGTCCGGTAGAAGCTTCTGAAATCCGCTTCCTTCGGCACAGGGAAGGGCAGCTTTGTCAGCATCAGGCATTTTGTGCCTGTACTCTGTATATTGATACCTTCATTGAAGCTCGACGTACCGAGGAGTACGCATCTGTCCAGCTGGTTGAACTGGGCCAGCAGCTTTTCGCTTGTAGTCGCCCGCGACTGCCTCAGTATTACATAGTCCTCGAAAGTCTGTATATCCTCCGTATACTCGTAGACCTTGTCCAGCAGCTCGAAGTTCGAGAACAGGACCATCAGCTTCTGGTCCGTCTCGCTCAGATAGATGGCGATGTATTCGACAATCGTTGCGATGAAGTCGTCATCCTGTACATCATAGGCGGGAATATCCTCCGGCACAAATATCTTCGTCTGCCTGAAGAGCGCTTCGTTGCGTATGACAAGCGTCTTGAAATCCGCTTCCCCATACCAGTAGTCGAGATGATCGAAGCTTCCGTTCACTTCCAATGTGCCCGACAGCATGATGGTTGCAGCCAGATGGCTTGTTTTCTTGTGCAGTGAGGCCATATCCGCTTCATGAATGTGCACCTTGATCTTCTGCGGGTTCCTATCCGCATCGAGGGTATAGCTGCCTGTCCTTATTCCACGTTCAAGACTTCCGAGCATTCTTTGATAGTGGTGCATATGATTGTAGAGGACCTGGTAGTTCTGCGTACCGCGTATGGTGCCGAGGAATATGGAAGCATGATGGATGCTGACTTCGATATGGTGCCGCATATCTTCCATATTGCCGGCTGCCGCCGCACCGAATATCCTGTCGATGCTCTGATTGAGGTGCTTGAGTATATCCTCAAGCAGATATACCGACATTTCATTATGGTTGATATAGGTGGTCAGAAGCCGTTCCTGGCCTGCAGTGCCGATCTGTCCGATGAAGAACTTCATCGCCTGGTAGCTGAAGGTCGTCCGCATCCTTTCCTCGAGCGACCGTTTGAGCTGATGGGCCTCATCCACGATGACGCTTGCTACATCAGGCAGATGGTCAAGGCATTCCATCAGAAAATAATGGTTCGTCACTGTAAATGCCGACTGCTCTGCTTCAGACAGGGCACGTTCGAAGAACAGGTGATTGCTTGATTCCCCAGCCTGGATGGATGCTGTTCTATAGTAGGCACGCTCCGGTCCTTTAAGATGGATTTCAGCCAGGTCGCCCGTGTCTGTTTCAAGGAGCCATACGAGCAGTTTCATTTTCAGCTGTACGATTTCGGTATTGTTTTCCTCAAGGGACAGGAGCAGTTCGAACGCATCAAGGTTCATATAGTTCTCTTTCCCTTTCAGACTGGCTGCACCGATTGACAGGCCTGAAGCCTGCTCGAGTACTTTGAGCTCATCTGCAAGAATCTGATTCTGCAGAATCTTCTTCGATGTACTGACAAGCACTTTCCGGCCGAAAAGCGAGTGGAAACTGACTGCGGCAATCAGGAAGGCAAGTGTCTTGCCGACGCCGGTATATGCCTCCACAACGAGATTGTCACCCTGTTCAAGTGCTTCGAATATCTCATTGGCAAGACGCAGCTGCTCCTCACGGTACTCATTGCCCGAATATGCCACATAGCCGTCATACAGTTCCCTGACCGTAACGGGCTCGAGGTGCCTATTCATATGCGGCTCCTGTTTCATGAAGAATGATCCATAGTGTTCAAGACCGAGAGGTGACCTTTCCCCGGATTGTGCAATAACGGAGAAGAGCACATCGGACAAGCTGTATTTCAGGGATTTCGACAGATGATACAGCTGCTTCTGGGTGTCAGTATTCAGCGCAGAGATCTTGCCGAGCAGATGGATGAGCAGCTCTGCAGTCGCCAGTGCATCTTCGTCTGCACGGTGTGCATTTGACAGACGTAAGCCGAGTGTCTGTGCAATCTCATTGAGCTGTAGACGTTCCAGTGTCGGCAGAAATATTTTCGCCAGCTCCACAGTATCGAGCAGATGGTTCGGGCTGTATCTGATGCCGCACTTCCTGAAGGCAGACTGGAGGAACCCGTAATCGAATTCGACATTGTGGGCTGTAAAGACGCAGCCGTCAAGAAGAGCCGCTATTTCGTGGGCGACATCTTTGAACCGGGGTGCATTTTCGAGCATGGATGTCTCAATGCTTGTCAGCTCTTTTATAAAGGGGGTCAATTCTGTTTCATCCGACAGGAAAGTCGTATATTTATCAACGACTTTGAAATTCTGGACAATTACAATGCCCAATTGGATGATACTATCCTTATTTTTGTTATTTCCGGCGGTTTCCAGGTCGACCACCGCAAATTTTTCATTCAGCATCTCATCACCAGTTCCTACTAGAGTTCAATATCCGCACTGACCACTCTTCTGATTTCACCTGTTTCATCCAGCACTTCCAAAAATCCATCGGAATCGATATCCAGAGCCTTGGCCATGTAGCTTTCCCCGGTTTCGGTGATTCTCAGATCTTTGTTGAAGACGATCGCCCGCGATTTCCATTCATCGCGGATGCAGCTGAATGGTTCATTGATGAAACGGTCATAGTACACTTCCATATTGTGGATCAGCTTTTTCATGAAATCATCCAGATCCACTTTTCTTCCGGGTTCCATCTCCGATTCAATGTCAGTTGCGGTACCGAGCGCACTGACACCTTCATCTTTGAATATGTTGATGCCGATACCACAGATTATAGCATTGATCACATTGCTTTCGCTGACGACTTCCGTCAGAAAACCGGATACTTTCCGATTGCTGATGTATATATCGTTCGGCCATTTGATGCCGCTCTTGACACCAAAGGCCTGATCCAGTGTCTTCGAGAGGGCCAGTGAAATAAAAAGGTTGAAGCGTATGATTTCTGTGATCGGTATATTCGGTCGCAGCACGATGGAGAGATAGAGTCCCCTGTTCTTTGGTGAGAACCACTCGCGGCTGAACCGTCCCCTGCCCTTCGTCTGCTCGAGTGCCACAACGATATAGGCACCATCCCGGCTCTCAAGCTTCTGGAATGCTTCGATCTGGGTGGATTCTGTTGTTTCAAAATATTCCATATGACTGAAAAGAGCGGAATCCTGAACCAGTACTTCCAGTGCTGTCGGGCTTATGTAACGGGGATGTTCTCTTAGATGATAGCCTTTTCTCGTAACCGATTCGATGCTGTATCCTTCGGTTTTCAGAGCATTGATGCTCTTCCAGATGGCTGTTCTGGAAACATCCAGACGGTCGGCCATCTCCTGTCCGGAAATGAACTGGTCACTTTTCAGTAATTTTAATATCTCCTGCTTCAAATTCGACATGTGCCTTCACCCATTCAATTATTTTGTATCTGTCGTTTTCCAGCCTGCCGTAAAGTATCTCCTGTTCCACAGCTGTAAGAACGGTCCTGATCCATCGGCCACCGCGTGCATTGAACAGTGTCATGAGTGCATGTCCATCAAGATCGATCTCGGAAGCATCAGCGATGGGAAGTGCAGGTTTCATGGTTAGTGCCGACTGCAGATGTGCCCTCCTGTCTCCGGTTTCAAGCCAGCCATTCGCCTGGATCATACTTATGGCATTCGCCAGTATGCCTGTGTCAAATCCATAGGCGAGCTCCCTGATGGAAGCGGAATCGACCATATCCAGGAGTCTGATGATATTGCCGATATACGATTTGACAGCATTGGACAGCTTCAATGCGGACAGTGACTGTGCGAGCTCAGGCGACAGATGGATCTGGAGCGCCAGCTCGTCTTCCAAAGATCGGAC
Organism: Salinicoccus sp. ID82-1; assembly: GCF_021991715.1. NCBI lineage: Bacteria > Bacillati > Bacillota > Bacilli > Caryophanales > Staphylococcaceae > Salinicoccus > Salinicoccus sp. ID82-1. The sequence continues at coordinate 659,418 of NZ_JAGFLY010000001.1, read as the reverse complement.
GTCTGTCCTGAGGAATGATGCATCATCCACCCTATCGAAAAATGGCAGATACTTATTCAGGCGTGTATCCACAACCAGCACTTTGCCTCTCTTTGGATCCATCCCCAAATAGAGCTTGGTGAGTTCCGTCACACTGCGCTCCACAGCGACATGGCGCAGATTCTCTGCATGCTCTGCCATGGCCCGTCTCGTCTCCTCTGCAACTTCGAACTGCAGTTGTGAGGAGAACCTGGCAGCTCTCAATATTCTGAGGGCGTCCTCGTTGAATCTTTCGGATGCCAGGCCGACAGTGGCGATCATGCGGTGACTGATGGCATCCATCCCGTCATAGGGATCGATGATGGTGAAATCATCGTTCATGGCCATGGCGTTCATGGTGAAGTCCCTGCGTTCGAGATCGCTGTATAGATCCCGGGTGAATATGACCTGATCCGGTCGACGGAAATCACTGTATTCCGATTCGGTCCGGAAGGTGGTCACTTCAAATGGAGTATCCTCCACCAGGACGATGATGGTACCATGCTCCTTGCCCACATCGATTGTATGCTCGAATATGCGCTCGATGTCCTCCGGCAGCGCATCGGTCGTGATGTCGACATCATTGATGGTCCGTCCCATATGATGGTCCCGTACACAGCCTCCGACGAAGTATCCCTTGTGTCCATGGGACTCCAATGTCTTCAGTATGATATTGCCTGTTGTAAAAAGTTCATGCATGGTTCTGCTCCTCGATCAGCTGTCTGTACAGCGTTTCGTACTCACTCACAATGACATCGGAGTGGAAACGGGTTTTGACATCTTCAAGCATCCGGGTCTGGATGCTTCCATAGAGTGTGTCCTCCGCAAGTATACGGTTGATATGACTGGCAGCTGTTTCATGATCACCGACCTCTACAAGATAGCCGGTCTCTTCATGCCGGATGACTTCACTTATGCCGCCGGCTGTCGAACCGACCGGCACAGCGCCGCAGTTCATCGCTTCAAGCAATGCCAGACCGAAGCTTTCCTTCTCGCTCATGAGCAGGAATATATCACTCATCTGATAGAATGATTTCACATCTGTCTGCTGCCCGGCAAATATGACGGCGTCTTCCAGCCCGAGAGTTTTGACCAGCCTGCGGATGCTGTTCATCTCCGGACCATCACCGACCAGTACAAGAATGCTGTCCACAGACTGGTGCACTTCATGGAAAGTGCGGATGATATCATCGATCCGTTTTATTTTTCTGAAGTTCGAAGTATGCATGAGCACCCTGGTGCTGTTGGATATTCCGAATCTTTCCTTCATATGCTGTTTTGTTTCTTCTCTCTCAATCGTATTGAAATGCTTCTCATCAACAAAGTTGTAGACGGTCTGTATGTCCTTGTCCGGACCGATCAGTTCCAGCGTCTGTGCCTTCAGACTTTCCGAAACTGCCGTGACAGTATCGGAACCGTTGATGCCGAAACGTATTGCAGTGACAAGCGACATGTCATGACCGAGCACTGTGATGTCGGTGCCGTGGAGTGTGGTGACGATGCCCACATTCCGGCCTGCCATCTGCCGTGCCAGAATGCCGCATACAGCATGGGGGACAGCGTAGTGCATATGGATGATTTCCAAGTCGTATTCGACGATGACCTCGGAAATCTTGCTTGCCAGGGTGATGTCGTAGGGTGGATAGCGAAATACGCTGTAGTCGTTTATATCCGTCTGGTGTATATAGATGTTCGGATGGTTCGCATCCAGTCTGAAAGGGACATTTGAAGTGATGAAGTGCACCTCATGCCCTTTTTCTGCCATTTGTATACCAAGTTCAGTGGCGATGATGCCACTGCCGCCCACGCTCGGATAGCAGGTTATACCGATTTTCATCCAGTCTACCCCCTGTCTTTGTGGCTCAGATGGTAGAGGATGGCCTCCGCAGTGCCTTCATTCGTCGCGAGCGGTACATCATATACATCGGATAATCTCAGCAGCGCACTGACATCCGGCTCATGGGGCTGCGCAGTAAGCGGATCCCTGAAAAAGATGATGCAGTCTATTGCCCTGTTTGCGACCATTGCACCGATCTCCTGGTCGCCACCGAGCGGTCCGGATTTGCACCGGTGCAAATCGAGTCCAGTATGCTCGATGATTCTGCCACCGGTCGTCCCGGTCGCATACAGCTCCTGGTTTCTGAAAAATACCAGGTGCTTGTCTATGAATCTCAGCAGATCATCCTTCTTTTCATCATGCGCGATTAATGCAATCTTCATATCATCATCCATTCTTTTGGTTGCTATTACTGATTATAGACAATCTTCGTCACTGTGTGAACCTGATTTGCACTAGTGGTTTACATCTTTGTGTATCAGAGGTGAAGGCAGATCATTGATATTGGCTATGATCTCCTTGACGATTGCCGGTCTGATCTCCACCCTGTCGATTTTTGACAGCGGAATCCATTCGACATGTTCCTTCCTTCCGCCTCCTATATCATGCACACTATTGATGCTTTTCATGCCCTGGGGTTTCATCATGTAGTAGATGGCGACTTCATGGAACTCATACTCTGTACTATTGAACGTGTAATCGAAGAAGTTTTCAACAACAGTCAGCATCCTCTCTACTTCATATTCAAGGTGGGTTTCTTCCAGGACTTCCCTTCTGACGGCATCGATACTTGTTTCGCCATGCTTGACCGCCCCACCGATTGTATAGAAGTACTCCGCCATGCTGTTAGTCGCAAGCAGTATATGGCCATTCTCGATGATGATGCCGACTGCTCTGTAGCGAAAGATGCGCTGCTCCTCGGTATAGCTGCAATCCATGATATCTCTCCTTCCATGTTCATCATAATATTAACAGAATACAGGTAAAATAAAAAAAGGAACCCTTCATGGGTTCCTCGGATCCGATCTAGTTGCTTCGTGCAATCATGATGAATCTGACCAGTTCAGCCACAGCCACTGCAGTCGCTGCAACGTATGTCATTGCTGCTGCGTTAAGGACTTTCTTGGCATGACGGTATTCCTTCTGATTGACGATGTTCAATGATTCGATCTGATTCATCGCACGCTTGGATGCATCAAACTCGACCGGAAGCGTAACAATCTGGAACAGAACTGCAAATGCCATAAGAGCGATACCGCCCCAGAGGAGCATATCTCCCAGTCCACCTTGTGCATTGCTCTGCGCATAGGTGATGAATATGCCGGCAATAATCAGAATGTATGAGAAGTTGCTTCCAAGCTGGGCAAGCGGGAAGAGTGCAGAACGGAAGTTAAGAAATGCGTAGCCTGTCGCATGCTGGATGGCATGTCCGACTTCGTGGGCCGCAACTGCCGTACCTGCAACACTTGGCGTGTCGTAGTTATGCGGGGACAGTACAACCTTCTTATTCTTCGGATCATAATAGTCACTCAGGAAGCCTTTGCCTCTTTCTACGGAAACATCGTAGATGCCGTTTTCCCTGAGTATTTCCTCTGCTACCTCACGGCCTGTAAGCCCACTCGTAGAACGCACTTTAGAGTATTTGTTGAATGTCGATTTCACGTTCATCTGTGCGAGCATTGGAACAACCATCAAAATCACAAAATACAGTATAATAATCACGTGGATTCCAACCTCCAAAAGTTTTTCATACTTTATTCTACTTCAAATTTTGCCGAACCGTCAATCAGAACGGCTCGGTACCAGCTGATGCAGCAGGACCAGTACAAGGACGCTCAGCCAGAAGGCGAAGTATCCGATATGGGCTTCGTACTGTGCCAGATTGCCGTAGACGGGATACTGTCCATATACATAGTCGATGATATCATTATGGAACAGCCAGATGGCAGTAATGTAGAGATGGATGGGCCTGATCTCGAGATGAGGCAGAAAAAGAATCGCCTGTACAGCCATTATGCCGTGGGATGCAATGAGCATCAGCCCGATCCATGAAATGAATCCTGTCTCCACGAAAGTCAGCAGATTCATGACTACCGCCCATACGCCATATTTGATCAGTGTTGTAAATGCCATGGCATCCATCAGCCCCCACTTCCTCCCCATCAGTATAAGAAGGATGACGATCGAGAGGAACAATGTGGCTGTCGGACTGTCCGGAACGAACGGGATGAAATACCAGTCCGTGTCGGCGAGCTGTCCTCTATACCACCAGTACCCATAAAGAGTACCGATGACGTTTGAAATCAGCAGCAGCATGAGAAACCATCTGTTGTACATCAGGTCGATTAGTTTATACATAAGTACATTCCCTTACTAAAAAAAGCCCTATTGCTAGGGCTTTTTGTTATTATTCGGATGTGTCGGAATCGTTGGTGGAATTTGTAGCGCCATCTCTTGATGTCAGTTCGAGGTTGGCAACAAACTCTGAAACCTGCTGGATCTGCTCGTCAGTCAGCTGGTCTTTGAATGCCGGCATTTCTCCAGTACCATTCTCTACGAATGCACGTACTGTTTCTGCATTCAGATCAGGTTCAATCAGGTTCGGCCCGGATCCACCTGTCAGCTCACCACCGTGGCAGCTTGTACAGTTTGATCTGATGATATCCTGGAAGACAGGATCTTCGGCATCAAGGTTCGAGAATACAATCTGACCCTGCTGGTTCTGGGTTTCCCAGTCGTGGTATGCGACCGACTCCCATGTTGTATAGAAGATGATGCCGAATGAAATGAGCATCATGGCAACAGCAACCGGACGCTTCGTCCACTTGCGCTCCTTGCTGTTATCCAGCCAAGGTGCCAGCATCAATGCACCAACAGCAATACCAGGTATGATGATTGCACCGATGACATTGAAAGGTCCGGATGCATATGTGTATTTGAGAATCTGATAGAGGAATAGGAAATACCAGTCAGGAAGTGGTATATATCCTGTATCAGTCGGATCTGCTACACGTTCGAGCGGTGCAGGGTGTGCGACAGTCAGACAGAGGAAACCGATGAGGAATACTGCACCAGTTACCCACTCTTTCAGAAGGAAATCCGGATAGAATTCCTCTGTGCGACCTGGAAATTCGGAATAGTCGCGATTGAGCTTTGGTTTGTCATATTTCTGTACTCGTGAATCGCCGACAAATGTCAGCCCTTTTCCACGTTTCATATCAATTTACCTCCCTTATCATTCCTATAGTGGTCCTGAGATGCCTTGTCTACGTATCATGATGAAGTGGACAGCCATCAGTACGAATAGAGCAGCAGGCAGGAAGAATACGTGGATGGCAAAGAAACGTGTCAATGTCTGAGCTCCGATGATCTCTTCATCACCGGCAAGCAATGTCTTGATCCATTCACCGACAAACGGTACACTCTCTGCAATATCCAATCCTACTTTTGTAGCGAACAATGCTTTCATATCCCAAGGCAGCAGGTAGCCTGTGAAGGCAAGACCAAGCATTACGAGGAAAAGAAGAACACCCACAACCCAGTTGAGTTCACGTGGCGCCTTGTATGAGCCTGTGAAGAATACCCTTAGAGTATGTAGGAACATCATAACAACTACCAGGCTGGCACCCCAGTGGTGCATACCCCGAACGATGAGTCCTGCTGCAACGTCATGCTGCAGATAATAGACGGAATTCCAGGCATTGACGATATCAGGTACGTAGTACATTGTCAGGAACATTCCTGAGAGTACCTGGATGACTGTAATGAAAAACGTTAACCCGCCGAAGCAATATACGAATGCTGAGAAGTGATAGGCAGGGTTAACATGCTCCGGCACTTCATGATCAGCGACATCTCTCCATATAGGAGTGATATCAATGCGATCGTCTATCCAATCATAGATTCTGTTAAGCAAAGTGTTCCCTCCTATACGATTTCGTTGGCGAATCTTTCACCTATAGTGATGTAACCATCGGATACACCGACTTCAAACTGGTCCAATGGTCCTCTTGGAGGTGTACCTGGTACATTCTGACCACTCTTCTCGTAAAGGCCATTATGGCACGGACAGAAGAATCGGTTCGGGTTGGCATCATCACCAGCCCATGTTACGGTACAGCCCAAGTGTTTGCATACAGGCGACAGAGCGATGATCTCTTCGCCATCTCTATATACCCAAGCAAAGTCTGTAACTTCACTTGTATACCATGCATCCTGCTGTTCAAAAGAAAAGTCCACTTTGACAGGTTCTTCGGTGATTTCTTCAGCTCTTACACTCGTAGTGATCATGGACCCTTCCGCTTCAGCCTGGAACAACGGATCGAGTGCAAATCTACCCATTGGCAGTATGATGCCAGCCGCCATGAATGATCCCACTCCCATCAGAGAGTAGTTCAGGAATTGGCGTCTTGTTACTTTTTGCGACATTCAAATTTCCCCCCTCAAACGCGCGTACTTTTACATTTATTAATATAACTAGGACAGTTCAATTTTAGCCTATTAGCTGAAACCGGTCAATAAGCTATCTCAAGTTTTGACAGACCGGTGAACCATAATCGTGTAATTATACTTAATTCCTATGATTCCATATGGTGATGACCTGTTTCATCACATTTTTCACTTCATCATTGATCAGGCTCATCTTCATCTCTGCATCCATATCCTCAAGCGGGATGCGGTTTACAACAATCGAATGGGCCGAATCAAAGGACTTGTCGAGATGTGTCAGAATGATGACTTTTTTGAAACCATATGCTTCGAGCTGTTCAATATAGGTTTCGAGAACTTCAGTCATGCCTTCGACGGTCATCATGGCCGGTGTGATGAAAAGACGCCCTTTGAACTGCTTTTCAAGCTGGATGGTCACCATCTGGATCATTTCCATATCGCTGGCATTATCTCGTGCACTGCCGTTCATGTCAGCACTTGCAAAAGGAATAAGTGCTGTATCCACAAATTCGATTTCATCTTTCAGAACCTTCAGGTCCTGGTGATTGTAAAGCATTCCATCACCTCTTCTACTTGTTTGTCCGATTAAGATAGTCCGTCAGCCGGATGAACCTGGCATGGTCTTTCGAATCCAGCGCTTCGTCGATCTGCGAGATGACGGATTCATGTCCGATCTTCTCGAGAGAACTGTCCATATCGGTTTCCAGAGACTTCAGCTTATCATATCTCCGATCTTCCTGATGAAGATTGAAAATGAGGAGCAGTGGCTGCTCCTGGTTCATGTTCAATTCATGGAAGATGACTTCACCGTCCACAGTGACGGTATTCCCTTTTTCAAACAGCAGTGTGGGGCTGCTGCTCCCATTGTCGGAAATACGCAGCTTGCGATCCACATTACCATCATCTATGAAAACAGTATTGCTGGAAATGACTGGATGGGATTTGATGAAATTCAAGATCCATACCGCCGTACGGTCGCCAAATTCATAATTGTACAGGACATAATCGATGAAATCTTTTCTATATTTCATCATGCTCTTCATCATAACGCTCCTTTTCATACTGCCAATCTATATTGTCAGGTTCCAGGATGATGAGTTTTTTCAGTATGTCCTTTCGATCAGGGTGACGGATCTCGTTGAGATACGCGTAGTAGTCGGTGTAGAACTCGATGGACTCGCCGATCAGTTTTGAAGCATCCTGATAGAGGCCGAGTGCTGCTTCGTCATTTTCATTCTCCTGTTCGATCTTGGCCAGAAGATAGAGGCTCTCCCCGGATAGCGCATGTGTATCAAGCTTTTCTGTAAACTGCGACACCTCTTCTGTCCTGTCCGACTTGAGCAGTGTTTCAAACAGCATGAGGTAGGCATCATCGTAATCCTGATCGATGGCGATCGCTCTGGCGAAATTATCAATCGCCTTATCCGTCGCCCCATTTCTGAAATGGAGCCTGCCAAGATGGAAGAAGAACAACGGCTCCGTATCATCCTGTCTGATATAGCTTTCGATCAGCTCTATTGCGGGCACGAGGTCATGCTCCGTTTCATGTACGTTCATAAGCAGGATATAGGCATTGACGTAGTACGGTTCATTCTCAATGACCTGATTGAGAAGATTCTTGGCCGCTTCATAGGACTGCATCTGGTACTCGAGCAGTGCTTTCCTGTAGTAGTCGTCATTGGTGAAGAACTTCTCATCGGCCATCTCGAAATATCTGCCGGCATTTTCAAGATCGAGCTGGTTCATGTGCAGTTCAGCCAAGCGCAGATTAAGTTCTATGCCGTTGACCTCTTCGTACCCCGCGGCAATAAGGGACTCGTAGTGGCGGATGGCATCGGGGAACTCCCCTTCCTGGTAGTAGATCTCTGCAAGCGCAAAGTCCAGGATGGGATCATCGCTCAGTGCTTTGGCGTCGAGCAGCGACCTGATTGCGACGTCGCTCATGTTGAGCTGCTGGAAGATCTCCGCCTTCAGCAGCAGTACAGCCGGTGTGTTCTCGGCTTCATTGACGTGGCTGAGCGCCTCGTCAAGGCGTCCGTCCGTAATCAGTATATCGACCAGATATGATAGGACTTCATCGTCATGGTCCGTCTGGCTGTTGAGGTGCACAAATATGTTTTCGGCTTCCTTATGAAGACCGGAAGCAACCAGTGTATCACCGAGGATGAAGAGGGCTTCAAGGTCCATTTCATCCACAAGCTGGCCGATATTCGAAACGACCTTATTCAATTTATTTTCAGGGTATTCCCCTTTTCTCAACTGATCAATAATTTCATAGATCTGATCCTGCATGGTTAGGCATCCTTCCTTAGTGCTTCAAGATCCTCCATAAATCCAGGGTAGGATATATCAATGGCTGATATATCATCTATTTCCAGTGGTGTATTGCTTATTATGGAGAAAACGATCAGCATCATGATGATTCGATGGTCATTATACCCTTTTACTGGTGTATTTTCCATCACATCGACCTGACCCGGGTGGACAGTGAAACCATCATCGTACTCAGTAAACCGGATGCCGAACCTGGACAGTTCATCGATGACCGCACGGATCCGGTCTGTTTCCTTGAACCGCAGTTCGTGAGCCCCTCTTACGGTACAGGCTTCATTGCTGTAGGCGGCGAGCAGCGCAAGAATCGGTATCTCATCAATCAGGCGCGGAATGATGTCGCCGGATATTTCGAATCCTTTCAGTTCAGGTGTATAGGCTGCATGGATTCTGCCGAGTGCCTCACCCTCCTGTGATGTCTGTTCGACTGTCACATCTGCGCCCATCATCTCCAGCACATCCAGGATGCCGGAGCGTGTTTCATTCAAGGAGACATTATCTATCGTGATGCTGGAGCCGGGTTTCAGAACAGCGAGTACGATCGGGAAGGCTGCTGAAGAAATGTCCCCCGGTACAGTGACATCAGAAGCGTTCAGTTCATTGCCGCCTGCGAGCGTGATCATGCCGTTTTCAGATGCAATATCTGCCCCGAACTGCCTGAGCATGATTTCGGTATGGTTCCTTGATGGAGAAGGTTCGTGGATGACCGTATCGCCATCAGTGAAAAGTGAGGCAAGCAGTATGGCACTTTTCACCTGTGCACTGGCAATCGGCATCGTATAGGTGATCGGTGAAAGTGCTGCAGGCTTTATTGTGATGGGTGGATATTTTTCATCTTTCAGTGCGATGTCCGCACCCATTTCGGCAAGTGGCCGCTGTATGCGGTCCATCGGACGCTTCGCAATGGAGGCATCCCCCTCGATTTCGGCTCGTAGTCCGAGTCCGGCGATCAGTCCGGTGATCAGACGTGTTGTCGTGCCGGAATTTCCGGTATAGAGTGTTTCATCCGGCGCATGCAGGCTGCTGTGCCCTTTAGAGGTGACCACCCATTCCTCAGCGTTCTCCTCAATTTCTGCACCGAGCGCACGCATGCATTCCATGGTACGGCGTATATCCTCACTGTGAAGTGGCAGATGGATGTGCGTTGTTCCTTTAGCGAGTGCACCGAACATGAGCGCACGGTGGGTGATCGATTTATCTCCCGGAACTTTCAAAGTCCCGCTGAAACTGCTGTCTAGTAGATGCTTCATAGGCTCTCCTTTAATTGGGAAATATATTTTTTCAGCTGACTGCTGTCAATTTCAGTGAAGTAGCACTGTCCAAAGTCATGCATCAGTACGAAGCCGGTGGCGTCTGTACTCTGATTTTTCTTATCCTTGCCCATAAGTGTCATCATTTCGGCCTCATCGATTGTCCCGAGCTGCTCGAGCGGGTAGCCGTGCAGTTCGAAATACTGCCTGAACAGGTCAAGGTCGAATATATTGCGGTCCGCCTCTTCATTCGATGCAAACATCATGAAATAAAGTCCAAGTACAACGGCCATTCCGTGCGGCATCTTATATTTGTACTCTATCGCATGCCCCAGTGTATGTCCGAGATTAAGATATTTCCGGATGCCGGACTCCTTCTCATCGCTGGTAACATAATGCATTTTTGTTTCTATGCCGCTGATGATGAATGGTTTCATCATGTCGAGGGAAACTCCATTGCTGGTGGCATCCATCAGTCTTTTCACAGTCTTTTCATCTTTTAGGAGTGCATGTTTGAACACTTCTCCGAAACCGCTGAGCAGTTCATGCTGCGGCAATGTCTCAAGGAATGTCAGGTCATAGATGACAGCCTTCGGACGATGGAACACACCAATCAGATTCTTGCCGTGCGTGCTGTTGATTGCAGTTTTACCACCGATCGAAGAATCATGGGCCAGGAGCGTTGTAGGCACCTGGATGTAATCCACGCCTCTCAATACTGTTGCAGCAGCAAAGCCGCCCGCATCCCCTGCAGCACCGCCGCCGATTACAACAACCAGATGATTGCGCTGGATGCCCCGCTCAAGCAGGGTTTCTGTAATATGCTTGAAGGCATCGAAAGATTTCGATGCCTCCCCACCTTCCAGTATGATGGGATTCTGAACAAACGACAGCAGACCATCCTTGTACAGTGCATGCACATTCTGATCCACAAGGAAGTGTACAGAGTTGTAGCTGGCTGTATATCGGAAAATGCAATCCTTCAGTATACCGTAGTCGACATGGATGGTGTAGTTGTAATCAGCATAGCCGGTTCTGATTTCCATGCTAGTACTCGGCCAGTCTCTGCTTGTATTGGGCAACAGCTGATTCCAGTTCCACAAAATCATCATGAGGGAACTTGTCAAGAATGGCGGCAGCCATTTCAATAGCGACCATATGTTCACATACGACCGAAGCAGCAGGAACTGCACATGCATCGCTGCGCTCGATTGTAGCCTTGAATGGCTCCTTCGTATTGATGTCCACACTGAACAGCGGCTTGTACAACGTCGGTATCGGCTTCATGACAGCTTTGACGATGATCGGCATGCCTGTCGTCATGCCGCCCTCGAATCCACCAAGGTTGTTGGTACGGCGGTAGTAGCCGTATTCTTCACTGTAGAGTATCTCATCATGTACTTTTGAGCCTGGTGTCTCCCCGGCTCTGAAGCCGATGCCGAATTCGACACCTTTGAAGGCATTGATGCTGACGATGCTGCCGGCAATTTTGGCATCGAGCTTGCGGTCATAATGCACATGGCTGCCGAGGCCGGGAATCGGGTTCTCTACGATGACTTCAACGATGCCGCCGATCGAGTCCCCTTTTTTCTTGGTGGCATCAATCAGTTCCTCCGCCTGCTTTGTCTTCTCCTCCGATACCATCCGGACAGAAGACTGGTCGGGACGATCCGCACGTTCTTCAATGCTGTATTCAGCGTCATCCTTTACTTCGCCGATCTGATTGACCCGGCTGAAAATGCGGATATCCAGTGCATGAAGGAGCTCCTTGCAAAGTGCACCGACAGCGACGCGTGAAGCCGTCTCCCGTGCAGAGGAGCGCTCCAGTACGTTGCGCAGGTCACGGACATTGTATTTCATTCCTCCGACAAGGTCGGCATGTCCTGGGCGCGGCTTTGTGATCACCCTTTTCAGGGACGCTTCCTCTTCTTCAGTCAGCGGTTCACTGCCCATGATCTTGCTCCAGTGCTTGAAATCATCATTTGTGATTTCGAGCATGATCGGACTGCCGAGCGTCTTGCCGTGTCTGACACCACTGCCGAACTGGAAAGTATCCTTTTCGATCTGCATGCGACGGCCGCGGCCATAGCCTCCCTGCCTCTTCAGAAGTTCAGCGGTCATTCTCTCCTTGTCTATCGGCAGGTTTGCGGGGAAACCTTCCACGATGGCCGAAAGTTTCGGTCCATGCGATTCGCCTGCTGTTAAAAATCTCATATCATATGTCCTCCTCATTATTTCATGATACTAAAAAAAGCTGAGTACTTTACCCAGCTTCTGCTATTTGAGTTCTAATAGATCCATGCACTATTGGAAAGTGAATAGTCGAGAATCTCATCTTCATTGAAGAACAGCGAGATTTCACGCTCGGCGCTTTCCTTCGAGTCGGATCCATGAATGATGTTCTTTCCGACCGTCAGTCCATAGTCTCCACGGATCGTTCCAGGAGCTGCCTGTTGCGGATTGGTTGCACCTACAGCAAGACGCGCTGTATCGATGACGTTATCCCCTTCCAGTACCATTGCGAAAACGGGGCCTGAAGTGATGAAATCCACAAGCTCACCAAAGAACGGCTTCTCCTCATGTTCCTGATAGTGTGTTTTAGCCAGTTCTTCAGATACCTGCATGAGCTTGGCACCGGCAATTCTGAAGCCTTTGTTCTCGAGACGTCCGACAATGGCACCTACGAGGTTTCTCTGTACACCATCCGGTTTGATCATTAGAAATGTTTTTTCCATTTTTGCATTCTCCTTAAGTTGAAATCCAATCCATATCATTTTAACATTATTAATTTTGATTTTTCAATTTAATTCAGACGGTTTGATAATTTTTCTGCAATTTCCATCAGATAGGTGCGGATCGGTTCATCTATATTCTCGATTGCCGTCCTCGCCTTGTCGATGTAAGTATTGCTGATTGCAATCGACCGTTCGATTGCATCGGATGCAAGAAGGTCCGCTATCATTTCGTCGAGTTTCTCTCTGCTGCCATCGAATGCATGCAGCTTGCTGCTGAAATCAGGGTCCTCATCCCTCAGCATGAGGACCGGCAGCGTATAATGCCCATTTTCCAGATCGGAGAACTTGGGTTTGCCGAGTGTCTTCTCGTTGCCGATGAAATCCAGACAGTCATCGATGATCTGGAAACTCATTCCGATATGATAGCCATACACGAGCAGTCCATCCAGAATGTGTTCTTCTACATTTGCTGCGTAGGCCCCCATCTTGATGCTCAACTCGATCAGCAGTGCTGTTTTTCTGTATATCTTAGTGTAGTAGTCATCAAGCGTCTGAGAGGAGTTGAACTGGTGGTCCAGCTGGAATATCTCTCCATCCACGATCTCCCTGATGGCCTGGGAGAATGCTTCATGGAGAGCCTTATGCTCTATCGTGCTGACGATGGAGAGCGAAGTGGATAGAAGATAGTTGCCGGTATTGATCGCCTGTAGATAGCCATGTTCATAGTAGACAGTCGATCTGCCTCTGCGCAGTCTGCTGTTATCAATGATGTCATCATGCACAAGTGTCGCCATATGAATCAGTTCCAGGCTTGCACTTGCTTTCAGTACATCCGGATATCTGCCGGTCTCACCCAGTCTGCCGACAAGCAGTGTGAAAGTTGGCCGGATTTTCTTCCCCCCTGATCTGAAGAGCTCATAGCTTTTGGCATTCACGAGAATGTCATTTGGATCAAGGTTCTCCTTGATGATATCACCGACTGCTTCAAAATCCGAAGCAAGATACTGCTTTACTGTTTTCAACTGGGATTCACCCGTTCAAGCGGTCTGTAACCGATGTGGGTGGCAGCGGTACCGAAAGTATGCGGGATGACTTTAAGATTTGTAAAACCACTCTCAGCCATCATGGATTTGAGTTCGTCTTTGGACAGGAACGAACTCGTCGATTCGTATAGCCATTCATACTCTTTCGAGCGGTCGGCGATAAGGCCGCCGAGCGTCGGCATGATGGTACCGAAATAGAAATCGAAGCCCTGGCTGACAAGTCCGTTTTCAGGAATCGACGTCTCAAGGACTACAAGCGTGCCCCCGGGCTTCAGAACACGGTGGAATTCATCAATCGCCCTTTTGTAATCAGGAAGATTCCTTAAACCGAACCCGATCGTTACATAGTCGAATGAACCATCATCAAATGGCAGCGACATCGCATTTCCCTGCAGCAGTTCTATGTTGGAATGGCTGCTTGTCTTCTTTTCCGCCACTTCCAGCATCTTCTCGCTGAAGTCGATGCCGATGACCCGGGCTCCTGGTGCTTCGTCCGAAAGCTGGATGGTCCAATCCCCGGTTCCGCAGCATACATCAAGTACAGACTGCCCGTCCTTGACGAACATTTCCTTCATCGTCCGCCTGCGCCACATATTGTGCTGATTCAGACTGATAACATCATTCATCAGGTCATAGTCTGATGAAATGGAATTAAATATGTTTTGAACTTTTGTCTCTTTGTCCATTCAACTCACCCTTGCTTTTGGTTTATGTATGGAAGTGAAGTGATATCCAGGTTGTTCATGCTTGCCTCTATGACCTCACCGAGACGACCATCAATATATCGGTTGGATATGAGGTAGAGCATCGGACCATAGAGCAGCCATTCCACCTCCTGTGGGTCAGGCGGCACCTTACCCGTCGCCAGTTCGGACTTTCTGGAATTGAGGGATTTGGACATCTCCATCATATCATGCAGCACTTCATACTCTTCATGCCTGGAGAGTATCATATAGAATTTGCTGAACAGGTAGTCGCCCGCAAGTACGTGGAGCTCCCTGTCTGCATCTTCAGGTACACGATCCAGGAAGTTGAGGGCGGTGTTGAACAGCAGCACTGCCTGGTTGACATGGGGGCTCCTTAGGATATGCGCCTCTTCCGAGAAAAAGTCGAAGAAGGGGTCATTATGTATATCGAGGATCCATGAGTTGGGACCGAGGTCGGATTCAAGTTCTTTCCTGAGCGCATTCATGACAAATATCACCTTATAAATTAATAGACCTAACCATTACGTTAGGCCTAAATAATTAAATTATTTTACTGCATCTTTAAGTGCTTTGCCTGCTTTGAATGCAGGGACTTTTGATGCTGAGATTTCAATTTCTTCTCCAGATTGTGGATTACGTCCTTTTCTTGCTGAACGCTCACGTACTTCGAAGTTACCGAAACCGATAAGCTGTACTTTCTCACCATTTTTCAGTGATTCTTGAATAGTGTCAAATACTGCATCAACAGCAGCACCTGCTTCTTTTTTAGTAAGGTCAGCCTGATCGCTGACAGCATTGATCAAATCTGTTTTGTTCATCAGATCCACCTCCTTATATGACTATAATGATAAACATGATTATCATTATGTTTTGACTTTAACACAGTGAATGTAGCACTGCAACGGATTTAGGCGCTTTATAGCCAAAAAACGCCGTTTTAATCGCTTTTGTGGCGGTTTGTCATGAAGATCGGCTCGTTTTCTTCATTCACTGTGATTTCAGGAGAATAGATAGGAACAATAGGTGTATATTCATACAGGACGTGTCTTACGTCCTCTCCAGTTTCGAATTCCAGACCATTCTCGCGAATGATTCTGCCGATGTCCTCCCTGTAGTCCACAATGAACTGCTGTCCTCCATTGTAGTATACATTGAGCGCCGAATCTGTATAGGGGCTTGTCACGGTGGGATTCTCTTCAAGCTTATAGAAATCAAGGTCAAGCGGATAGACATTGGGACCGATCGGTTCCCCGAGCTGTACGTTCTCTCCAAGTGCATTCAGACGGATGGTAAGGGATCTGATTTCATCAGTGATGCGAAGATCTGCGAGCTTGACTTTCGGATCCTCCTCAGCGTCTATGATGACATACTGGTAGCTGCCACCAGATTCATAGGCGTTTTCAGGACGCTCATCCAGATAATCGGGTACCAGTTTGGCGAAATCGATCTGGTATTCCAGGTACTCCCGCTGGTCCGTCTGCGTCTTGATCGGCAGAAGACCTCCAGAAGCTTCCCTATACTGGTCTACAGCGTTCTGGACCATTTCAATCTGAAGTTCGTCCGGAATAGCATTCTGAACCCTTTCGGATTCCGGGTACAGGCATCCTGCGAGAAGTATACTGCTGATCAAGGTGATGAATAGGAGTCTGAAGCTACGCATGACTGCTGCCTCCAAGTACCGGTATCATCAGCAGAAAGGCGAATATCAGCAGTGCCCACGCAATCAGGGAGACCATGATACTTATGGGGCGTGAAGGAATCTTATACCGTGCAACATAAATGAGCACGGCTGCAAGGGCCATTGCGCCCAGTGAATAGAACGAAATCCACATTAAATTCATTCTTGATATATCAAACATCTTATCACTCTCTAGTCCATTCTTTATATTGTTGCTGCAGTGCCTCTTTCAGATCATCCGTTTCACCGGTCTTCTCACGCATCATCAATGCGTAGAAAGCCTCCTCCTCGCTGATATCCTCAAAAAGGTACTGATAGAGCACTTTGGTGATGGGCATCTCGACGTCATACTGTGTTGCAAGCTCATAGGCTGCACGCGTCGTATTGACGCCTTCAACCACCATGCCCATTTCCTGCTGGGCTTCCTCGACACTTCTGCCTTCTGCCAGCATGATGCCGCAGCGGTAGTTTCGTGAATGCATGCTTGTCGCTGTGACAACCAGATCACCCATGCCGGTCAGTCCGAGAAACGTCAATGGATTTGCACCCATGCGTGTGCCGAGCCGTGCAATTTCCTGCAGACCACGCGTAATGATGGCCGCCTTTGCATTGTCTCCGAAATTGAGACCGTGCAGTACACCGATGGCGAGCGCAATGATGTTCTTAAGCGCACCGCCAATCTCCACGCCCGTCATATCATCATTATGGTAGACACGAAAGTACCGGGTCATGAAGACATCCTGTATGATTTTTGCACCTTCAGGACCGATGGATGCTGCACTGACAGTGGTAGGCGCCCTTCTGGCAACCTCTTCGGCGTGGCTTGGACCGCTGAGTATACAGATATCCTCTACTGTTTCGTCATCCGTCTCTTCCGAAATGATTTCCGATACTCTCAGGTGGGTATCGAGTTCCAGTCCTTTGGCAACGTGGACAAGCAGCACCTTCTTGTGCATCGCCCGAAGGTGCCCATGGACTTCCCTGGCGACCTGCCGCATAGCTTTGACAGGAACGGCGAGTACGATGAGTTCTGCATGCGAGATGCTCTCCTCCATGCTGGATAGTGCTTTCACGGATTCAGGAATTGAAACGTCCTTCAGATAGTTGACGTTTGTATGCTGTTCATTGATTTCATCTACAACGGCCCTGTTCCTGCCATAAATACGCACATCATGACCATTATCAGCAAGCACCATGGCAAGACTGGTACCGAAACTGCCCGTGCCGATCACTGTAATTTTCATAAGGACTGCACCCTCCTAATTTCTTTTCCTACTGAGAATGTGTATTGGAGTACCGGTGAAGTCGAAGGCCTTCCTCAGCTGGTTCTGCAGATACCTCCGGTAGCTGAAATGCATCAGCTCCACATCGTTGACGAATAGTACAAACGTCGGAGGCGCGACACTGACCTGGGTACCGTAGTAGATGCTCAATCTGCGTCCATTGTCTGTAGGTGTCGGATTCATGCTGACACTGTCGACAAGCACTTCATTCAATGTACTGGACTGTACACGCTTCTTATGGGACTCGTTGACAAGGCTGATCAGCGGAAAAAGTGTTGTCATGCGCGTTTTTTTCAATGCTGATACGAAAGTGATCGGCGCGTAGTCGAGGAACTGGAATTCCTGTCTCACCTTGTCTTCGAACTTCTTCATCGTCTTATCGTCTTTCTCCACTGCATCCCATTTGTTGACGACGATGACGACAGCACGTCCGGCTTCATGAGCCAGACCGGCAATACGCTTATCCTGCTCGATGATGCCCTCTTCCCCGTTCAGCACGACCAGAACAACGTCGGAGCGTTCAATTGCGCGTGTCGCCCGAAGAACGGAGTATTTCTCTGTCGCTTCGTATACTTTACCGCGTTTGCGCATCCCTGCTGTGTCCACAAGCGTATAGTGTTCATCATTATAGAAATACTCGGTATCGATTGCATCCCGGGTTGTTCCGGCGATATCGGATACGATTACCCGCTCTTCACCAAGGATTGCATTGACAAGGCTTGATTTGCCGACGTTCGGACGGCCGATCAGCGAAACTCTGACCGAGTCGTCCTCTTCCTCTTCCGTCTCAAGATTCTTGAAATGTTCGACTGCTTCATCGAGCACATCACCAAGTCCGAGCCCGTGGGAACCCGAAACAGGGAATGGATCTCCAAGTCCAAGCTGATAGAATTCATATATGTCATTACGCATTTCAAAGTTATCTATTTTATTTACTGCAAGCACAACGGGTTTTTTGGATTTCTGGAGAATACGTGCGACGAATAGATCGTCCTCGGTCACGCCTTCCCGGCCGTTGGTGATCATGATGATGACGTCAGCTTCCAGTATGGCTATTTCGGCCTGCATTTTAATCTGTTCCTGGAATGGTTCATCTTTGATTTCGATTCCACCAGTATCGATGACGTTGAACTCGTGGTTGAGCCAGTCGCCGGCAGCATAGAGACGGTCTCTCGTAACGCCTGGGGAATCTTCTACAATTGCTTTTCTTTCACCGATGATGCGGTTGAACAAAGTAGACTTTCCGACGTTCGGTCTCCCTACCACGGCTATTGTTGGTTTATACATGGACTACCTCCTATATTTAAAATCATTTTAACACAAAAATAAAATAAAGAGCGATACATATCGCTCTTTATCGGTTGATGACATATTGAATTTGAAGTCGTTCTAGATGTCCAGGTCTCTGAAGCGATCTCCGAATACATCTCCGAGAGTCGGACCATCATCCTCTGTATCATCGCGGTATACTTTAGCCTGTTCTTCTCTGGCTGGTCTGTCTGAAGTCTCTTTTATGGAAAGTGAAACTTTCTCGGAGTCTTCGTTCAGTGACAGGATCTTGACAGAGACTGTCTGACCTTCCTTCAGCACGTCGGATGGTGTTGCTACGTGTTCGTGGCTGATTTCAGAAACATGGACCAGACCTTCCACACCGGATGCCACTTCGACGAATGCACCGAAGTCCACCAGTCTTTTCACTGTACCTTCCAGAACATCCCCCTCGGAATGTGCATTGAGGAATGAATCGAAAGGACTTGCCTGAGCCTGTTTCAGGGAAAGGCTGATTCTTTCCTGTTCAGGATCCACATCAAGAATTTTGACCTGTACTTTATCACCGATACTGACTGCATCTTCAACTTTTTCAACTCGGCTGTAATCGAGCTCGGAAATGTGGGCCAGACCATCGACTTCGCCAAGATTGATGAATGCACCGAAAGTGGTGATCCGTACAACTTCGCCTTCCACAATGCTGCCTGCTTCAAGAGATTCGAGCTGCTTCTTGCGCTCTTCAGTCTTTTCCGCTTCAACAATCCGCTTGCGGTTCAGGATAACACGATTCTTTTCAGGTTCGATATCTTCAACCTTGACTTCGAGTTCCTGACCATCAAACTGGTCAAGATCTTCGATATAGGCATCCGAAAGCAGTGATGCAGGGATGAATCCTCTGACACCAACATCGACAACAAGTCCAGCTTTTACGACTTCCATTACTGTTCCTGTAATTGTTTCGTCATTTTCCTTGGCTGATTGCAGGCTGTCATAAGCGTTCGACTCATCAAGTTTTCTGATGGAGAAGATGACATTCTTGCGATCTTCTTCATTTTCAACTTTGATGACAATGCCTTCGATTGTGTCTTCTTCGGAAACAACCTCTTCAGGACGTTCGATTCTTTTGTTGGTGAGTTGGCTGATTGGTACGATACCTTCAAAATCGGAATCTTCGATGTGGGCTTTTACAAATTTGTCTTCTATCTTGTAAACCGTACCTCTTACAGTATCACCGATTTCAAATGTGCTAGAAGTATTTGTACCTGTTTCTTCCGAAGTGTTCACTTCTTCATTCAGTTCTTCATTGTTTTCTTCGTTCACAGTATTTTCAGTCGTCATATGCCTGCCTCCAATTACATTACTATAAAGTGTATACATCTAACTTCTTATAAATATATTGATTTGTCAAGTAATTAACCGGAAATAAGAAGATTGTTGATGCCATCTTTAATATTTTCCGTAATATCCTTGCGATTTTTCCCAGATTCAATCAGCGACTTTGTATCGATGGGCTTGCCGAACACGATGGTGATGCCCTTTTTCCTGTCATAGCTGCCTTTGATTGCTGCAGGTACAATCTGCGCCTCAGCTTTTACTGCCATGAAGCTTGCACCCTGCTGAAGATCCTTGAGTGTGCCGGACTTGTTTCTGCTGCCTTCCGGGAAGACGAGCAGCATGCTTCCGCCTTCAAGCACTTCGATGGATTTCTTCAATGCTGCACGATCGCCTTTTCCCCGTTCGACAGGTACGGCATTCAAGCGGCTGATAAGATTGCCGAGAACAGGAATCCTGAACAGTTCCGATTTTGCGAAGAATGACATCTCACGCTTCACACTGACAGCAATCAGTGGTGGGTCATAGAGTGAGGTGTGGTTGCTGCAGATGAGTACAGGACCGTCTGCCGGGATCCTATCCTCACCGATCACCCTGATTTTGAATCTGGCCTGATAGTACTTCTTTACAATTGCTTTTACTGTGCCGTATAGCATTTCTAGTCTCCCTTCAGCAGATCTGAAGCCATTTTTATGATTTTGTCTTCCACTTCCGTGATGCCCATATGACTCGTATCGAGAAGCACCGCATCATGAGCCTTCGAGAGCGGTGAAATCTCCCTGTTCATATCGAGATCATCCCGGCGGATGATCTGGGTGGTCAGCGTTTCGAGGTCGATTTCGACTCCGCGCGCCTCCTCTTCCTTGAGCCTGCGCCTGGCGCGTATTTCAGGAGATGCCTTCATGAAGATCTTGAGTTCGGCTTCAGGCAGCACTGTTGTCCCGATATCCCTGCCGTCCATGACGACACCCTTGTCCTCTGCAATCTTCTGCTGCATTGAGACAAGATAGCGCCTCACCTCGGGCACACTTGAAACTTCGCTTACATTACTTGTCACTTCGAGCGTACGGATGTCTTCAGAGACGTCCTCCCCGTTCAGATACAGTGTGGTGCCCCCTGTACCGAAACGGATGTCGAGATCATCCAAGTCATCCAGAACCTGCCTGCCATGACGGATGACGTGCAGTGTGACAGCCCGGTACATTGCACCGGTGTCGATGTATATGTAATCCATTCTTTCTGCAATCCGTCTGGATATTGTACTCTTGCCTGCTGCAGCAGGACCATCAATTGCGATATTGATTTTCTTTTTCATATAAACCCGCCTTGTTCATTGTTCCAGTTTATTCTATCATAGTTTTATAGATTCGTTTAGGAGGAAGTCATATGCACAAAAAAATACTGGCAATACATACCGGAGGGACCATCAGCATGTCCTCATCACAAGGACTGGTCAATCCAGCCGGAGAAAATCCGGTCAAGTTCGAGGAGACGGATCTCCTTGATATCGACCTTGAAGAATCCTATCCTGTAAGGAAACCTTCACCTCATATGACCCTGGACGATATGATTGCCATCCGGGATATCATTCTTTCGGGTGTGGATGACTATGACGGATTTGTCATCACACACGGCACGGATACGCTTGAGGAGACCGCCTATTTCCTTGATCTCACACTGAACATCGGCCAGCCGGTCGTCATTACCGGTGCCATGCGGTCTTTTAATGAAATCGGCTCCGATGGCATGTACAACTACATCTCCAGCCTGCGTGCAGCCATGGACGACCAGTCGTATTCAAGAGGTGTACTCGTCGTTTTCAATGATGAAATACATACGGCGAGGAACGTCACCAAAACACATACATCGAATATCGCCACTTTCCAGAGTCCGAACCATGGACCTATCGGCATATTGACAAAGGATGAGATCCACTTCCACCACCAGGTCAGTCTGCAGGACCAGTTCGATACTGCACACTCCGGCAGGAAAGTCGGACTGATCAAAGCACATGCCGATCTGGATGATACATTTTTCGATGCATTGGTGGCAGCAGACTATGATGGCCTGGTGATTGAAGGACTTGGCCAGGGTAATCTGCCACCCAGTGCGCTTCAGGGGCTTGGGCGTGTGCTTGAGGCCGGCATCAGTACAGTGCTTGTCTCCCGTTCATTCAACGGCATCGTAGGCAGCTACTATGATTATGAAGGTGGCGGCTATGACCTGAAGCAGAGGGGTGTCATCTTCTCGAATGGCCTGAATGGACAGAAGGCGCGCATCAAGCTGCTGCTTGCCCTGTGCAATGATATAAAGGACGAAGAACTGGTTGAAGTATTCCAGCACTAGAATCAAACAGCGCCTGCTGTCAGAAGTGACAGCAGGCGCTGTTTTATATACAGCTATTTCCTTTTTTGAATATCCTCTGCAATGGCACCACCATGGAATCTGCCATTTTCTATGAAGATGGTATTGGCATCATTGCCTGCAGCAATGACTCCGGCAATGTACAGTCCGTCCACATTGGTTTCCATCGTCTCCTTGCTGTGCAGCGGGGCAACACCATGGCTGTTTTCGTTCAGTTCGACACCGAATGACGTCAGCAGACGATAGTCGGGATGATACCCGATCATCGCAAACACATGATCGTTTTGAATTTCGAATGTTTCGCCCTCTTTTTCAAGTACCACACTGTCATCCTTGATGTCCACGACGTCCGTACTGAAATGCATTGCCACTCTTTCATTTTTAACCAGTGAATCGAATTGCGGCAGCACCCACGGCTTTACGCTTTTGGAATAGGCACCCTGGCGGTAGACGACAGTCACATTGCTGCCCGCCTTCTCCAGTTCAATGGCCGCATCCACGCTGGAGTTCTTTCCACCGATGATCAGTACATTTTGATTGAAGAATGGGTGGGCTTCCTTGAAATAGTGATGGACTTTGCTTTTATGTTCGCCCGGAACATTGAGCGCATTCGGCTGGCCATAATAGCCGGTCGCAATTACAAGCTGGCTGCAGCTGTACTTGCCCTTTGAAGTCTCGAGAATGAACTTGTCCTCTGCCCTGCGTCCGGACGTCACTTCTTCGTAGGTATTGATATTGAGGTTGAAATGCTTGACGACTTCCCGATAGTAGACGAGCGCCTGGTTTCTTTTCGGTTTGTGCTCTTCTGTAATGAATGGGAACTCTCCGATGGACAGCTTCTCGCTTGAGGAGAAGAAGGTCTGATGGGTCGGATAGTTGTATATCGCCTCGACAATATTCCCCTTTTCAATGACCAGATAGTCCATATTCCTGTTCTGCAGTTCTATCGCTGTGGACAGGCCGCATGGTCCTGCCCCTATGATGATTGTCTCGATATGCTTCATGTCAAACACCTTTCTATTCTGGGATGACCAGTTCCTGTCCGACGGATAGTGAATTCGCATCGACACCATTGGCTTCCAGTATCTTACTGACGTTTTCTGCGCTGCCGCTGCCATAGTATCGCATTGCGATTCGATAGACGTTCTCGCCTTCCCGTATGACATGGGTGGTGCCACCTGATGTTTCAGGTGCTTCTTCAGTCGATTCTTCCGGCGTTTCTTCGGTTGCCACTTCTGCTTCTTCTGTTGATTCTTCAGGTGCTTCCACTACACTGGTACTTGAATCGGCCGCTTCTCCTGATGCCTTATCTTCTATGGCTGTAGATGCTGCAGCTTCCAGTTCGGACTGTTCTTCCTCACTGTATTCGAATTCAACCGATCCTGTAGCCAGATCATTGCCACCTGTCTCGTCTCTTGATTCGGCAAGCTCACGCTCCAGCTCCGCCTTCTGGTCCTGAAGGTCCTCATTCACTTCCTCTGAAGATTCTTCCACGGTTTCCTCCGATGCTTCTTCGTTTGACTCTTCAGCATTGTCCGCCACCATCGCACCTGGATCCTCCGTCGGCCAGAAATTACTGATGATGAGTACACCAAGAATGATGGTTACAGGCAGGATGAGGATACCTGCAATCAGTGTCGGTGCAAATCCTCTTCTTCCGCCGTCGTCATCCGTCTTTTCGGCTTGCTTGCGTGCTGGACGTACTTCCGACAGCTTTTCCTTCGAGACTTTGAGTTCATCTTTGACTCTTCTACTGTACGCGGAGAGTTTGCCTGCAAAAAGTGCCTTCCCTTTTTCAAGCTTCTCCTTGTTGACATTCTCATCAATCTTCTGGCGCCATGCCTTGAGGCGTTCATTCTGCTGGCTCTTCGGTCTGCCTTTGTCCTTTTCTTTCGGTCTGTGGCGCTCAGCCCGGCTGAAGTTCCTGTCAGGTGTTTTCTGCTCCTCAGACTGCTGTCTGGTTTTTTTATCCTTCTCTTCTTTCGAAGCACGTTTATGTTCTATGTCTTTATAGAAGTCATCTTTCATGGACATTCTCCTCAAACTGTATATTTCATTTCAATTATAGTATGTTTCCCTCTTATTTTAAAGAGGCAGTGATTCCACTTTACGACTAAGGTCGTATTGTAGCCGCCGGAGCTGAATATAATTGAATTATAACTTGAATAGCCGTAGAATGAAGGGGAAGAAATGGTTGAGAGGTGAAAATAGTGAGCGGAAAGAAATATACCATTGTCGATATGGATACCTGCATCGCATGTGGTGCATGTGGTGCAGCGGCACCTGATATATATGATTATGATGATGACGGGATCGCCTACGTCATACTGGATGATAATCAGGGAACCATGGCGGTTCCGGATGAATTGCTCGAAGATATGGAAGATGCCTTCGATGGCTGTCCGACAGATTCAATCAAAGTCGAAGACCAGCCGTTTGACGGAGACGCACTGAAATACGAATGAATATGAAGCGTGCCATCAGGAACTCTGTATTCCTGTTGGCACGCTTTGTTTATTTTACAAGTTTCGGTATCACCTTTACATAGACAATGTAGGCCGCAAGACATACGAGTGTACCTTTTATCAGATTGAACGGGATGATGCCTGCTGTCACTACAGCACGAATATTCGCAATCAGATCCGACTGGTCGACGATGATGCCGTACATCGGCAGCAGGACAAAATAGTTCAGTACCGCCATCATGGCTGTGAGTACAATGATGCCTGCTATGAACCCGGCAATCAGCGAACGTTTCGTACGGTACTTTGCGTAGATGAAATAGATCGGCAGAAGCAGAGAGAACGCCGCAAGCATGTTGGACAGCGGGCCGATGGGCTCACTTGCCATCAGCAGTCCATACAGGACGATTTTCATGATGATGATGAGTGCGCCTGCCCCACCGCCGAAGACGATGAAACCGATGAATGCTGGTATATCGGAGAAATCGACTGTCAGGAAGGGAGGCAGAAATGGAATTGGAAACTGGATAAGCATAAGGATGAACGACAATGCGGCCAGTATACTTATGATGATCAATCTTTCCAGTCTTTTTCTTTTCATACACATCATTCCTCTATATGTTTTTTTGGTAGTGTGATCCGGAAAGTGGTGCCTTTGCTGAATGTACTGTCGAGCTCTATCGAGCCATTATGCCGATGGATGATGCTTTTGACGATATAGAGTCCAAGGCCTGTGCCGTGCTGGCCGCGGGTTCTTGATTCATCCACCTTATAGAAACGCTCGAATATGCGTTTCTGGTGCTCTGTCCGGATGCCTGTGCCGGTATCCGCCACATCGATGATGAAGTAGCGCTCCGTCCTGTCCACACTGATGGTGATGTGATCCCCTTCCGATGTATAGCGGATTGCGTTGTCCAGAAGATTCGTGAAAACCTGGCTCAGCTTGTCGTAATCGAAGTCGAAAACCATCTCTTCATCCTTGGCACTGATGGAGAACTGTATGCCGTTGTCTATCATTTCGTGTCTGAAACGGCTTGACAGCTTATCTAGCAGCTGACCGAAGTCATTCTGTTCTATATGGAAGAAGTCCGATCGGCTGTCCATGCGTGCAATGGTGATCAGTTCATTGACCATTGTATTCATGCGGTCGGATTCATCTTTGATGATGCCGATCATCTCTTTGACTTCGGCGGGGTCGGTGACGATATCATCGAGCAGTGCTTCGGAATAGCCGCTCAGCATGACCATCGGTGTTTTCAGTTCGTGGGACACGTTGGCGATGAATTCGGAGCGCATCTTCTCTGTTCCGACCTCTTCAGTAATATCCTTGACGAGGAGGATGACACCATAGACGACATCCCCTTCTTCAACCGGTGTGTAGGAGAACTGCAGATGCCGCTCATCCATCTCCATCCTTTCAATGGCCGACTCGCGGTTTCTGGCAATCTCCCTTATGTTCTCGATGAAGCGCGTGCGCTCCGCCTGGTGCTGGACAATCAGATCATGGAGTTCCCTCCCCTTCTGATTGCTGTATATCAGCTCCGCCTCGCTGTTATAGTACAGGACGCCTTCATTCATATAGGTGAATATCTGTTCGCGTAAGTTCCGTTCATGGGTAATTTCCGAAATATTATGCTTGATATCATTGTTCATCTTGTTGAATGCGAGCGTCAGCTCGCCGATCTCGTCCCTGCTTTTCACCTCGAGCGTATTATAATTTCCTTTCGCTGTGGAGAATGCGGCACTTCTGAGATTGATCAGCGGCCTTGTGATCCTGTTGATCAGAAAGAATGCAAATGAAGTCGTAATCAGAAACAGCACGAATGCGCTGCCGATGATGATGATTGTGACAGCCCGCATCGACTGGTTGATATCTTCAAGGTCCCTGTACTTGATCAAGGCGACGTCAGTATCAAAGTAGCTGCTCAAGTTCGACACTTTGACCATATAGTCATGGTTGTGTACATCTTCCAGAATGAATGTGGGACCCGTGCCTTCCCCGTCCAGTATCCGCTGATAGATGGCTTCATCGGTGGCAGACTGATGGGAGATCATCTGCCCCTCGGTATAGAGGATCAGATTGTCTTCGCGGAGCAGAACCGAATCCATATCTTCCATATCATGTTCTGCAAGCACAATCTCTTCCAGACGGGTGATTTCCTCATCGAGCAGTGTCTCTGTGGAATTGAGCACGTAATTGCGGAAGTACATGCTTAAAATGACCGATAATATAATTAAAACTGTCGTTACTATCAGAATGATAGTCAACCACAGTTTTGTAACGATGCTGTTGATTACGCGCATTATTCATTGACCTCGAACTTGTATCCGATGCCCCAAACAGTATGGATCATTTCGCTTGCTTCCGGAGAAACTTTGTTGAGCTTCTCCCGCAGGCGCTTCACATGTGTATCCACAGTTCTCAGGTCTCCATAGAAATCATAGTGCCAGACTTCCCTGAGCAGTTCTTCACGATCGAATACCTTGTCGGGACTGCGCGCCAGAAACAGCAGCAGTTCGTATTCTTTTGGTGTCAGATTCACTTTGACATCTTCAGCGAGGACCCTGTGGGCATCGTTGTCGATGACAAGATGATCATAGACGATGATATCTTTCGTGGATGAATCTGCCTCGATGAATGCCGTCTCAGAGGAACGGCGGAGGATGGCTTTCACCCGCAGAACCACTTCCCTTGGAGAGAACGGTTTGACAATATAGTCATCCGCCCCCACTTCAAAGCCTTCCACCCGGTTGTTTTCCTCACCTTTTGCAGTCAGCATGATGATCGGGGTGGATTTCTGGGTTCTGAGACGCTTCGCCACTTCGATGCCATCCATCTTCGGCATCATCAGATCGAGCAGTATGCAGTGGAAATCCTGTTCCAGTGCCAGCTCCAGAGCATCTTCCCCGTTATCCGCTTCGGTGATTTCGTAGCCTTCCCGCACCAGATACATGTTGAGCAGTTTTCTGATGCGATCTTCATCATCCACTATGAGAATTTTCTCAGACATATAAACCCTCTTTTCATATTATGCGTAGGAGTGCAGGCCTGCAACGAGCAGGTTGATGGCGATCAGGTTGAAAAGGATGAGCAGGAAGCCGATGATGGCGAGCCATGCGGACTTTTCACCTTCATACCCTCTATTGAGGCGCAGGTGCAGGAATATCGTATAGAACATGAATGTGATGAATGCCCATGTTTCCTTCGGATCCCAGCCCCAGAATCTGCTCCAGGCAATCTGTGCCCAGATGGCAGCAAAGAATATGCCGCCGAGTGCGAATATCGGGAAGCCGATGATGACGGAACGATAGCCGATTTCATCCATCAGGTTGAGATCCGCTTTATTGGACCAAGGCTTCAGTACTGCAATGATGCGCCTTCTCAGTATGAGGCGGATGATGCCATAGACGATTGCACCGAGAATGACCGACCAGATGACGGTATTGAGCTTCTGGGAGTCGATGAGTGGCGGCAGGTTGATGCCGGTATGGAAATGCTGTGCTTCCTCGTAGTTGTTGTCACCGGTATGCTCGACCGCAACTGCGCCTTCGAAGTTGATCAGACTCGGCAGATGGTATTCTGCCACCTGGTTCTGTCCCTGCTTGTCCGTATAAAGGAAATCATCCTGATAGCCTACAACATTCTCCATGATCATGGTTGTTCCAATGAAGACGATGACAGTGACGATACCTGCCATGATGGCTTCCAGGAAACGGGCCCGCCAAGATTTTTCAGTCGCTGGAACTGCCTTCAGCAGGTAGATCAGACCAGCAACTGCACTCATTGACAGTATACCATAAGCAAGCGTCACCGTAATGACATGGATGGCAAGCCAGCTGCTCTGCAGCGCAGGAATCAGCGGCTCCACTTCTCTTGAGAACATGCTGCCGTATGCCATGAGCAGCATGGAGATCGGCAGTGCAAACAATCCGAAAATGTTTGTTTTGAAATAGAAGTATGTGATCAGATAGCCGGCAACGATCATGATGGCGAACATGGTGATGAATTCATACATGTTCGATACTGGTGCGTGGCCCTGTGCTATCCATCTGAGAATGAAATAGGAAATCTGCATGATGAATCCGATGATGACCATTGTCACGCCTATTTTGGCAGGCTTGTTTGATTTTGATTTTATACTGGTCGCCAATGGAAGCATTGCGACAAGATACAGTATGAATGCGACGTACAGCAGCGTACTGCTGATTGATACGAGTTGAGATGCCATTTTATTACTCCTTGTCTATGTCTTTATCCTCATCATCCAGCTTATCCCCGACTTTGCCGAGTCCATTGGATTCAAGAACTTCGTTTATTTCCTTCTTCATGCCGAAGTAGTTCTTATTGGTATGTGCTGCCAGCATGAAGCCGTCTTCAGATCTGATCCAGATTCTCCGGTGGTTGACGTAGGATCCGGTAAAGAGTCCGATCAGGAAAATGACGAATCCTGTAGCGATGAAAGGAATTGTCAGATCCTTCTTCAGTGTCAGTACACTGGCCATATGCTCCTCGGCAGAAACGAAACGGATGCTGTAGTCGTTATCTTGTGTAATATCCGTACTGTTCATGATCTGGAGCAGGCTGAGTTCGCTTTCCCCGCCGTCGGCCACTTCAAATACGAAAGCGGGATTCCTTGGAACAGGGGTTGCTGATACCAATGTACCATTTTCGGCAATTTCCTGGAAATCCGGAGAGTATGCCCGCATGTTCACAGAAATATCATCATTGACTTCAAAGCTTTCCTCAGGGTTCTCCAGATTGACCGTGAAGTTCTCACCCACCGTATTGCCGTCGGCATCTTCAAGTCTGAAAGTCATGGATTTGAGTTGGGAATTATCATAGCTGGACTGGTATAGCTCGTAATCATCGAAGCGGTACGGATGGTTGACGCGTATGCTGTAGTCATCCACCTTTTCAAGCTCCGGTGACGCACCGACGATGTCCGCACTATTATTTTCATAGAAAGTGATATCCGTCTGGAAATTGCTGATGACCTGGTTGCTGCTGTCCAGTGCCTGGTCGAATACTTCATTGGCATTCTCATCGTAGGTATCGAGTGTAAATGCTTCGTTCTTCACGTAGTATTGTCCATCTGTCGTAGGCAGTTCTTCGGTCTCGCCCTCATTGATGTGGACGATTTCATCCACATACATGCCCGGGAAGAACCTCAGCATGCTGCCGAAGAGCAGTATGATCAGACCGGTATGGTTGATGTAGGGTCCGTAGCGGGACAGCCTGCCCTTCTCAAGAAGAAAGTTGCCGCCATCCTGTTTGACCTTGTATCTCTTTTTGCTGAATGCCCCGACAAGTGCATCGGTATCCGGCTGCCCATCTTCTGCAAGGTAGAGCCTCTGTCTTCTGAAGAAGCTGTCGTGCTTCTTGACACGCTGCTTATGAAGGGATTTGAAAAGCGGTACGCCCCGGTCTATGCTTGCTGCAATGATGGAGAGCGCAAGCAGGCCATTCAGTATGAGGAACCACCACGAAGAGTAGAGGTTATGGAAACCCAGGGAATAGTACAGATAGCCGAGGCTTCCGTAGTTCTCCTGGTAGTATTCTGCTGCGTCCACACCGATCGGGATGAAGTACTCCTGAGGGAAGATGGTTCCGATTGCTGCAGCCACTGCAATGGCCAGTATGATCGACACGCCGACTTTGACGGAAGTGAAAAATATCCAGATCTTGTCGAAGATGCTTTTTGATCTGACCTTTGATCTGACAGCACTGCCATCATACCGCATCAGGTCCTTTATTTTATCCTTGTCATAATCGCTGTTGATCATCTTGCCACAGGACTGGCACAGCTGGGTGCCCGGTGGATTGACATGACCACACGATTCACATTTTATTTCATTTGGTTGCATTGCTCATTCATCCTATTCTGTGGCTTCACTGATAAATAATGAAATATCCTCGGGAGTGAGCTGATATTCCTGCTTTTTGACGACGATGCCTTCCTTGCTGACAGCGATGGTGGTCGGCAGCGGTCCGATGTTGTAGGCTTCGGTTACGCTTCTCGACTGGTCCATTGCAATCGGGAATTCGAGGTCTGCATCAAGTCCGGAAATGAACTGCTCGATCTGCTGTGCATTTTCTGCAACGTTGACGGCGACAATTTCATAATCCTCGTGGCCTTCCAGGTATACTGCGTTCATATCGGGCATTTCTTCACGGCATGGCTTGCACCATGTGCCCCAGAAGTTCAGAATGACGCCCTTATCCTCAGTCAGTTCGGACAGCTGGACTTCTTCGCCGTCCAGAGTCGTCAGTCTGAAGTCCACCGCTTCATCCCCCACTTCGACAGCTTTGGTGCCTGAAGTCAGGTTGAACCACACTGTAATTCCTATGAGCAGCGCAATGGTGGTGATGATGCTCACTCTAAGAATATTACGAGTACGTCCCTTCATATTTTTCACCTACCTGTACATTTATTCATGTCTAACATTATAGCATCTAATAAAAATGCCCTGTATGACAGTATTATGACAATTGGATACGGCTATTCCGCCTTGGCATTCGCAATCAACTTCTTCACTTCATGCGGTTTCAGGAATCTGTACTCGCCTTCAGCCAGTCCATTGAGGTTCAGGAAGTCGTAGCTGATTCTCGTCAGTTTGACGACTCTGAGACCGAAGTATTCGAACATTCTTCTGACCTGGCGGTTGCGCCCTTCATGGATGGTCAATTCAAGAATCATCTGGCGATCATTCTTGTCGCGGATCACTTTCAGGCCGGCGGGAGCCGTCATGCCATCCTCGAGAGGAATGCCCTTGCGCATCTGCTTTTGTTCCTCACGCTTCAGTATGCCATCGATCTTGACACGGTATGTCTTGCTCATCTCGTATTTCGGGTGGGTCATGTACTGGGTGAATTCCCCATCATTCGTCATGAGCAGTATGCCTGAAGTATCATAGTCGAGACGGCCGACAGGATACAGGCGCACGTCCATCTGTTCGAACGCGTCCACTACCGTGCGACGGCTCCTATCATCTTCAGCAGCCGAAATCTCACCCGTAGGCTTGTAGTACAGGATATGCACCTTCTCCTCCTGGCTGAGCGGTATGCCATCCACTTCGACCCTGTCCGTCTCTTTGACTTTCGTGCCCAGTTCCGTGACTGTCTTGTCATTGACCTTTACGCGGCCTTCGGTGATCATGACTTCCGCTTTTCTTCTTGATGCCACCCCACTATTTGCAATTGCTTTCTGTAGACGTATTTCTTCCATATTAATATTCCTCCTCCATGCTTTCAAAAAATAGATCCATTTCTTCCTGTTCCATCATTTCCTTCTGCGATGGCAGCTCGTCCAGACCGGCAAGTCCGAACAGCTGCAGAAAGTAGTCTGTCGTTGCAAAGTGTACAGCTCTTTCCTCATTCATATTCTTTTTGGTGATCAGCCCTTTGCCGAGCAGTGTGGACACCGGCCCATCAGAAGCCACGCCGCGCAATGCCTCGATATCCCCCCGGGATACAGGCTGGTTATAGGCGATGATCGACAGCACCTCGAGTGAGGCCTGGGAGAGCTTTTGGCTTGGCCTATCATCGAGGATCCTCTGGATGTACTTCTCCATGCCTTGTGTTGTTTTCAAAAAGTACTTCCCACCGTGCTTCTGGATGGTGAAGTTGGACTTTTCATATTTTTCCAAAGTACTTTCGAGCTGGGTTTTTGTAATCGGGACATGCATGATGAGCTGCTCTTCCGAGAGCCCTACATCTCCTGCTATATACAAAAGCCCTTCTATAATATCGATCTTATCCATTAATCATACAGCCTTTCAATCTCAAAATCATTTTCGGCATCTGTGCGTATTGCCAGCTGCCTGTCTTTGATGTACTCCAGAACTACGATGAAGACGGCAACGATCTTCTGTCTCGACTCCGTAAAAGTGAACAGTTCGTCGATCTTCAACACCTGCTTCTGTGCAAACCGGCTGCGCAGGAACGTTTCGGCTGCTTCCCGGGACACCGGCTCTCTCTTGATGGTTATATTTTTCGGGCGATCGACGGCGACCCGCGCACGCACCTTCTGATAGGCGGCGACAAGATCGGCAAGGGAAATGTCGAGTGGTGTATTGTCCGTATCCGCCTCCTCGAATTCATGCGGTGCTTTGATATACAGTTTTTCGTTTTCCATCTTCATCTCGGCCAGCTGTTCGGCATACTGCTTATAGTTCTGGTATTCGATCAGCTGCTCCATCAGCGACTCCCGCGGGTCTTCATATTCCTCCTCCATATGGGAAGGTTCCGGGAGCAGCATGCGGCTCTTGATTTTCAAAAGCTCACTTGCCATGACCAGATACTCGCTTGCCACATTGATTTCAAGCTCTTTCATTTCATCAATATATTCCATATACTGACGGGTAAGAGTCTTCATCGGGATATCATAAATATCAATCTCAAGTTCTTTTATCAGGTGCAGGAGCAGATCCAGTGGACCCTCGAACACATCAAGCTGTACTTTATAACCATTCATTCCAATTACCTCAATATCAGGAGACGATCGTATGCAACTGCTACATCTCATGGATTTCTATAACGAACTCATTATAAAGCAAGATTACTTCGAATGCCATGAAATCATGGAGGAAGCATGGAAATCAAAGCCCATGTTCACAAAAAAGGATGCTGAAGTCTTTCTCATCCTGCTCGCAACGGGAGAATACCATTACCGCCGGCAAAACATCACCGGCGCTGTGAAATCCTACGGACGTGCACTCAGACTATATCGTGAAAACGACTACGACCTGGCGTCACTCGGGGTGACGGATGACCTGATCGGCATGATGCACAGGCGGCTGGCCCGGATGCCCGATGCTGCATTCACCCCCATGCCGTTCCCGCTGACCGACCGGATGTGGCGGGCATTGCATCAGGAGTATGCCGGTGGCATGACTTACGAGGCATTCAGAAAAGATTTGGAATACCGTTTTGTATCCGATGAGGCAATTGTCCACAAGCACCGTCTGAGGGACAGATCCGATGTCATCCGGGAGCGGGAGGCGGCCATCAAAAAAAGAAAACATCAGAGATGATGTTTTCTATAGAAAAATGATCCAGTATGCGAAGCCCCAGACGATGGCAAGAACAGCAATCAGAATGAAGGTGAAGTATCTGTTCTTCATGTAATGTCCCTGAGCAGGCTTTCGCCATGTGTATCATATTCAATTTTGAAATTATCAGCGATTGTTGCTGCAATGTCGCTGAATGTGTCGGAATCCCTGAGTGGTCCGTAATTTGAACTGCCGCCGCTTCTGATCAGAAGCGGTACAAATTCGCGCGTGTGGTCGGTGCCTTCGAATGTCGGATCATTGCCATGGTCTGCTGTAATGATCAGCAGATCATCTTCAGCGAGCTTCGATTCTATCTCAGGCAGACGGTCATCGAATGCTTTCAGTGCATCGCTGTAGCCTTCCGGGTTTCTTCTGTGGCCGTAGAGCGCATCAAAATCGACCAGGTTCAGGAATGACAGTCCGGTAAATTCCCGGTCCATCACCTGAAGAAGCTTGTCTACTCCGTCGCTGTTGTTTTTCGTCCGTACAGCGTCCGTCACACCGGATCCTGTGAAGATATCATCGATCTTGCCGATGGCGATGACATCGTTGCCATTATCCTGAAGTGCGTTCAGCACCGTCGTTCCGAATGGTTCCAGCGCATAGTCGTGCCTGTTTTCCGTCCGTTCGAAAGTCTCTTTCGACTCCCCGACATATGGTCTTGCGATGACACGGCCGACGAGGAAGTCCGGATCCGTCGTCATTGCACGGACTTTCTCGCATATTGTATAGAGTTCATCCAGAGGGATGATGTCTTCGTGTGCTGCAATCTGGAGCACTGGGTCATTCGATGTATAGACGATCAGATCGCCCGTCTTCATCTGATGCTCACCATACTCCTTGATGATTTCCGTACCGCTTGCCGGCTTGTTGCCGACAATATTGCGGCCGGTCGCTTCACGGATCCTATCGAGCAGTGCTTCCGGGAAGCCGTCGGGATAGACCTTGAATGGCTTTTTGATGTTCAGTCCGGCAATTTCCCAGTGGCCGGTCATCGTATCCTTGCCCTGTGAAATTTCACTCATCTTGCTGTAGAAGGCTTCCGGCTGGTCGGGACATCCGACACCCGGCAGTTTATCGATGCAGCCGAGTCCGAAGCGCTCAAGATTCGGCAGCGCTACAGGATGGTGCTCCAGTGTGTGCTTCAGTGTATGTGCACCAGTATCGCCGAAGTCGGCAGCGTCACGCTGTGCACCGATACCCACTGAATCGAGCACAATCAGATGTATTCTTTTGAACATATGAATCTCCTACTTTCTTGGATGGAATTTTTTATACATTTCTCTGATCTTGACAGCAGAAATCTGAGTATAGATCTGAGTCGTGCTGATATCCGAGTGGCCAAGCATCTCCTGGACCGCCCGGAGGTCGGCGCCATTCTCCACAAGGTGTGTGGCGAATGAGTGCCTGAATGTGTGCGGGGTGATGTTTTTGCCGATGCCGCTCTGCAGCTCGTATTTCTTGATTGTTTTCCACAGCCCCTGCCGTGTGAATCCCCTGCCCCGGTTCGTAAGGAAAAGGACATCCGTGCTGTCTTCCTTGAGCAGCGTCATCCGCGCTTCTGAAATATAGTCTCTGAGCAGTCTTCCAACATAGTCCGTGATGGGAACAATCCGCTCCTTATTCCCTTTGCCCATGATGCGGATGAAGCCCATTTCAGCATTCAGGTCCGTAATCCTGATGTCGATCAGTTCACTGACGCGCAGCCCTGAAGCATAGAGCAGTTCCATCATCGCCTTGTCCCTCACGCCGGCAGTCGAAGCATCCGGAGTGGACAGCAGCCGCTCCATCTCCTCCACCGTCAAGTATACAGGCAGCGTTTTGGCTTCTTTGATCGAATGGAGTCTGAGCGCAGGGTTATGATTCACGATGTTGTCATTGACCAGAAACTGATGAAAGTTCTTCAATGTGGACTGCATGCGTGAAATGGTCTTGGCACTTTTGCCCGACTCCCGCATATCCTTCAGGAAGTCAATCAGTATTTCCGTTTCGATAAGGGAGGCATCGGCAATTCCTTTTTCCAAAAGAAAAGCCGCATACTGCATGAGATCCTGACGGTAGGAACTGATGGATGACTGGCTCAGGCCTTTTTCAACACTCAGAAAAAGGAGATATTCCTCTGTATGATCTTCAATTTTCATGACCTAGTCCTTCTTGCTCTGGCAGTCGCCGCATATGCCATGAAAAGTAAGACGGTGATCCATTACCTTGAAGTTATATTC
Organism: Salinicoccus sp. ID82-1; assembly: GCF_021991715.1. NCBI lineage: Bacteria > Bacillati > Bacillota > Bacilli > Caryophanales > Staphylococcaceae > Salinicoccus > Salinicoccus sp. ID82-1. The sequence continues at coordinate 623,387 of NZ_JAGFLY010000001.1, read as the reverse complement.
CTTTTCTACAATCTTCTCTACATCTTCCAGCAGGTCTTCTTCAATCTCCTCTACTGCTCCGCATTCCATGCATACAAGGTGATGGTGGAAATGTTTGGCGCCTTCTTTTCTGAGATCATAGCGGCTGACCCCATCGCCGAAGTTGATTTTATCGAGAATCTTCAGTTCACTCAGCAGCTCGAGTGTGCGGTAGACCGTAGCCAATCCGATTTCGGGATATTTGTCCTTCACTTTGAGAAAGACGTCTTCTGCACTCAGATGGTCACGTTCATTCTCGAGCAGGACCTTGACTGTCACCTCTCGCTGGGGTGTCAGCTTGTACTGGGCCTCCTGAAGTGCTTCTTTGATTCTCTGAATCCTGTTTTCCACGTGTTCACCTACTTTGTTTGATAATCACAAACATTATAACTAATTTGGCGCATGATTAAAAGGTATTTATAATCATTATAAATTATACTTTGCGATGACGTACTGTACACCAATCACTGTTTTGGCGTCCTGGAAGGCGCCATTATCAAGCTGTGCAGGAAGTTCCGACAGTCTGATCTTGACGATGTCCAGAAACTCGTCATCGTCGAGTGCCTGCTTGTCGATCGTCATATTATCCGCTTCATACAGATGGACGTACTCGTTCGAGAAGCCTGGCGAGACGTAGAAGCCATGAATCTTCCGCAATGATTCCGCGACGCCGCCGATCTCTTCCTTAAGCTCTTTTTCAGCTGTCTCATCGGGCGCCTCCCCCACTTCGATCTTGCCTGCCGGGATTTCAAGCAGGAAGTCATCCGTCGCCACCCTGTACTGGCGGACGAAATACATCTCATCACCTGCAACTGCAACGAGTGATACAGCACCCCTGTGGTATACGATTTCCCTGCTGGCGCTCCCGCCGTCAGGCAGTTGTACCGTACTATTGTCGACCTTGATCACCTTGCCGTCGAATACCCTCTCGGAAGAAGTGATCTCCTCCTTGAGGTGTGAATAGTCATCATTCCCTGTATTCATATGCCCGCTCCTTTAACTGAACTTTTGTTCCTACTGTTAGTATATTAACATAGCAAAGCCCAATCATATAGTGATTATGAAGTGGTCCGACAAGCAAATTGATGCAAGAACGTGCCCGAGGTTGGTATAATTCTAAATGACTAATCAATGGAGGCATGACATATATGAAAAATATTCAGTTGAAAGATGATATCAGCCTGTCCGAGTTTTCACTCGGATGCATGAATCTGCCACTTCATGACAGTGATGAAATGGAAAGGATCATCGGACGTGCACTCGAAGCGGGTATCACCCATTTCGATACAGCGGATCTGTACCAGTTCGGTGAAAATGAAAAAGCTGTCGGTGAGGCGCTCGGGAAATTCCGGGGCGACTACAGCTTTACCATCGGTACAAAAGCGGGAAATGAATTTGATGCAGCCCGCAAGGAGAAGATCGGCTGGAACCCTTCGGCATCCCATATAAAAGAATCCATCAAGCAGTCGCTCTCAAGGCTTGGTGTCGAAGCGATCGACCTCTACCAACTGCATGGCGGGACCATCGAGGACAACAAGGACGAAACAATCGGGGCATTTGAAGATCTGAAGCAGGAAGGCCTCATCAGAAGCTACGGCATCTCCTCGATCCGCCCGAACGTCATCGACTACTACATGAAGCACAGCAGCATCGCGACACTGATGATGCAGTTCAATCCGATCGACAACAGACCCCTTGAAATACTGGATGGTCTGAACAGTGACGTTCGCGTCCTGGCCCGTGGTCCTGTAATGAAGGGGCTCCTCAGCAACAATGCCGATAAGGTGCTGGAAAATAAATTTACGGATGGCGTACTGGAATACTCGCATGACGAGCTGAAGCGGACGATCGGCGCCCTGCGTGAAGTCCATTCCGACCTGACTGCGCTGTCCTACGCGTTCCTGCGCCACCATGATGCAGCCATCGTCAATGGTGTCAGCAGCCTCTCCCAGCTCGAGTCGAACATCGACAGCTACAACCGCATGCCCGAGCTGTCACAGGAGGACCATGACCGTATCATGAGTGCAGTCAGACTGATGAAATACGAGGCGCATAGAGCATGAAATCATTTGCTGCATGGATGATTGCGCTGGTCGGCTCACTGATTGTACTGTTCATCTCACTCGGCTACTATGCATCAAGCCAGATACTGTTCTTCAAGCTGAGGGATGTGGAGGTCATCAAAAGGCGTGAGACCCGTGCCAAGCGGCTCAACATGGAAGTTTTCCAGAGCATGCCCCAGGATGATATCCTCATTCCTTCCAGGTTCGACTACAGCATCAATGCCATTTTTGTCCACCCGAATGAGACGGACAAATGGATGGTGCTGTGCCATGGCGTCACGGAAAACAAGATCAGCTCGATCAAATACTTGAACATGTTCACTGGCATGGGATACAACTGTGTCATCTACGATGCCAGACGCCACGGCAACACCGGGGGGGTCCACTCGACATACGGCTTCTATGAAAAGTATGATCTCGAGACTGTTGTGGACTACCTTTTCGACCACTATGGCCCGGATATCGAAGTCGGCATCCATGGTGAGTCCATGGGGGCTGCAACGATGCTGCTTTATGCCGGTGAACTATCCAACCGTGCGAAATTCTATATATCGGACGCTTCCTTCTCCACTTTCGGAGATGAGCTGACGAATATATTCAGCCAGTACACGAAGATCGGTTCTCCGCTCGTGCTGTTCTTTACAAATATATTCTTCCGTATCAGAAGCAGATTTTCACTATTCAAAGTTTCTCCGATCCGTGTAGTGGATCAGATCAGGCAGCCGGTGCTCTTCATCCATTCAAAGCCTGACAAGTTCATCCCCTACACACAGACCACCCAGCTGTACAAAAAGAAAAAGCCGCCAAAGGCGGCCTGGTATCCTGAACGTGGCGGACATGTTGAGAGCTATAACAGGAATCCCGAGAAGTACCGCAAGGTCGTAGCAAGTTTCATCGCGAATCACGTGGGATGGTAATTTCCAGGAAATCATGGGCAATCCTGATATTTTCCGCAAGCTGTCCTTCGACCTGCTGGACCATCTCCGCATCATAGCGGTTGCTGATATGACTGAACAGCAGCTGACAGTAGGATATCTGTGAAAGGTTCATAAGCACATCGTCTATTTCCGAATGGAAATAGAGGTGTGCTTTTTCCTGTTCACCGTGAAGGTATGTGGCCTCATGGACAATAAGGTCGGCGCCGTCCAGCAGGGCCAGGTACTCCTTGTCGCGGATCACCCGTGTATCTCCATGGACTGCAATCTTCCGGCCATCTGATGGAGCATTCAGAAAATCGGCAGTTTCATAGATGATGCCTTCATGCTCGAAAGTATCCGAACTTTTGATCTCCTTGTAGACAGGGCCGGGTCTGATGCCGATATCGCGCAGTTTTTCGCTTTTCAGTGCCCCTGGCTTATCCGGTTCCTCGAATACATACAGGAAACTGTCTATGGCATGATCAAGCAGCCGTACTGTTACTGTGAAGCCTTCCACATCAAATGCATCACCATGGCCGACTTCATTGAACTGGATCGGATAGTTGAGATGTGAACTGCTCGTACGGAATGTCGCTTCCACCCACTCCTCGAGTCCTTTCGGTCCATGGACAACGAGGGGGATGCCTTCTCCGCCCTGATGTGCACGGGAGGAGAGGAATCCGGGCAGGCCGAATATATGATCTCCATGAAGATGGGTAATGAAGATGTGCTTGATCTTTGATGGACGGATTGTCGTGTCGAGTATTCTATGCTGCAGTGCTTCCGAAGCATCAATCAGAAAATACTGGTTGATCTCCTCGACGACATCCAGCACGAAACTCTGTGTATTTCTTGTTCTGGAAGGTATGCCTGCACCAGAACCTAGGACTTTGAATTTCATTCTATCACCTGTTTTTAAATGTTGATTCAGTATATCATATCAATGAGTTGTATTTTTAGGAATACAGTGGAATAATGATAAAAGAAAAATTTTGACTAAAGGACTTGTTGGATATGACTACACACCCATTTAAAGTGTCAATCGCCCTGTTTGGTGCGACCGGCGACCTATCAAGAAGAAAACTCCTGCCTTCCATCTTTCACCTGTTCCAGGAAGGCTCTCTTAAAGATGATTTTGCACTGATTGCTGTCGGAAGACGCGATATCACCGATGATGATTTCAGGGAAATCGCCAGAAACGCCATCAGTGAAAATGGCAAGCTTGAAACTTTGGAAGGTCTGGATTTGTTTCTTACGCACGTCCATTACGTGAGACTGTCCATAACGGAAAGTGATACCTATTCATCACTGAAGAATAAGTTCGAGGATATTGAGCGTACGCTTGATACAGGCGGCAACAGACTTTTCTACCTGGCCATGCCACCACAGTACTTTACAGATATTACCGACAATCTGAGAATATCAGGCATCACCGAAACTGAAGGGTCCAAAAAGCTGATTATCGAGAAACCGTTCGGCAAGGATTATGACAGTGCCTACAAGCTCAATGAGGAAATATCCAAATCATTCCAGGAACACGAGATCTATCGTATCGATCATTACCTCGGCAAGGAGATGGTCCAGAATATAGAAGTGATCCGTTTCAGCAACAGTCTGTTCGAGCCGCTTTGGAACAATCATTATATATCGAATGTCCAGATCACCTCCTCCGAATCACTCGGCGTGCTCGATCGTGCGGAATACTATGAAAGAAGCGGTGCAGTACGTGACATGTTCCAGAACCATATGCTGCAGGTCGTTTCCCTGCTCGGAATGGAGCCGCCGGTCAGCCTGAACAGCAACGACATCCGAGAAGAGAAGATCAAGGTGCTGAAAAGCCTGAGAAAAGTCGAAGCAGAGGATGTCAGAAAGTATTTTGTACGCGGACAGTACGATGAAGGCACAGCCGATGGTGAATATGTCAAAAGCTATAGGGAGGAAGAGAACGTCAGTGAGAACTCGAACACACCGACCTTCATCGCAGCCAGGCTGTTCATCGATAACTTCAGATGGGCTGGCGTCCCTTTCTACGTCCGTACAGGAAAGCGCATGAAGAATAAAGAAACCAAAATTGTTGTCGAATTCAAGGAAGTGCCGATGAATCTGTACTATCAGAACGAATCCGATGATCGTCTTGCCAAAAATCTGCTGGTCATCCGCATCCAGCCGAATGAAAGCATCACGCTGCACCTGAATGTGAAGGATTATGCCGGTGAGCAGGACACCAAGGAGATCAAACTCTCCTACTCGGTTGATCCGACAGATCTCGCCCGTACTGTCGATGCCTATGAAAACTTGATATTCGACTGTCTGGATGGTGATGCAACAAACTTCACCCACTATGAGGAACTGATGAATGCATGGTCATTCGTCGACCCGGTAAACGCAGTGTGGGAAAATGACCTTGCATCGTTCCCGAACTACAGATCCGGCTCCAATGGTCCCGTCAAAAGCAGCCTGCTGCTGTCGAAAGACGGCTTCAAGTGGTGGGACGTATGATCGGAGAAGCAGGATACTCATGGAAACTGTAAATTTCATAGAAAAATTCATCATCTACATTGAAGATCATATCCGTGACAATATCGACTACGATGGAGTACTCGATGATATGGGAGTTGAACCGAAATCATTCATTACGATTTTCACCTCCCTTGTAGGCATGACACCCTATGAGTATCAGGTGAAGCGGAGAATGACCGAAATAGCCTACGAACTGAAGGCCGGCCATAGAAGACTGATCGATATTGCCAAGTACTACGGCTATTACGATGTCGACGCCTTCAAGCGGGCCTATCAGAAAGCTTTCGGCATTTCGCCTTATGAAACCGAGCGGCAGATGGATGCACTGGACCTGACCGAACGCATTTCGTTTGAAGTGGTGCCTGTCGACCGGCCCAAGTACCCCTCCAGATATGCACGTATTGAAAGCTTCAGAATTACAGGTGCTGTCCGGACCTTTTCGCTTCAGGACTATGACAGCAGAATGAAATATGAATTTCTTGCCTATCTTGAAAGAAATAATATTCTTGATGAACTGCTGAGATATAACAACGGCAGCACAAAGGGCATCATCATGCACGAACGGTATATAGATGGCGACATGGAACTGACGATTGGTGTGGCCTCATCTCTGGAATCCCCTTTCCAGGAGACGTACACGGAATCAAGCGAATTCGTCATCTTCGAATCACAAGGTATCCCGTCCGTAACAGCACAGGAAATATACCAGTATATATTCCGCAGATGGCACCTCAAAGAATCGAGGGATCTCAACTGCAACTTCTCCATCGAGGTGCTCAAAAGCCAGCGTGACTTCACTTCGGATGAATCAAGAGTCCAGGTATGGCAGGCACTTTATGCAGAAAACTGAAAAAACTGCTCATCAGAAATGATGAGCAGTTTTTTCTATTGCCAGTCAGTATGGAAGATGCCGGGCTGATCGATGCGTTCATATGTGTGCGCACCAAAGTAGTCTCTCTGAGCCTGGATCATATTGCTTGAAACCCTCTCCTGCTTCATGCTGTCGAAATAGGATAGTGCACTCAGGAATGCAGGCATCGGTATTTCATTTTCAATGGCAAGAATGCCGATCTTTCTCAGACTCGGGTGATTCGACTGCACAACGTTCCTGAAGTAGTCGTCGAGCAGCAGATTGCTCTGATCCGGTGCATTCTCGTATGCTCTGTTGATCTCTTCAAGGAACTGGGCTCGGATGATGCAGCCTTTCCTCCAGATCATGGAAATTTCTCCAAGTTTCAAATTCCAGTCATAGATTTCACTTGCTTCCCTGAGCAGTCTGAAACCTTGGGAATAGCACATCAGCTTGCTGATGTAGAGTGCATTTTTCAAGTCTTCAAGAATCGTTGCCTTGTCATCTGCTGAAATGGATTTCATCGGGCTGTTGTAGGCTTCGCTGACAAGTCTGCGCTCTTCAACGAGGCTTGAGAGACATCTTACGAAGACACTGTCCGTAATCAGGGATAGAGGGATGCCGAGTTTCAGACCTTCGATGCCTGTCCACTTGCCTGTCCCCTTCTGCCCGGCCTTATCAAGTATCAGATCAAGCACATAGTTGCCATCCTCATTTTTGAACTCGAGAATGCGCGCGGTGATTTCAATCAGATAGCTGTTCAGATCGCCTTTGTTCCATTCATCAAACACTTTGCTCATTTCATCGTTCGACATATCAAGACCGTGCTTCATGAAATAGTAGCTCTCTGCAATCAGCTCCATATCGGCGTATTCAATACCGTTATGGATCATTTTTACGTAGTGGCCGCTGCCATCACTGCCGATATAGGTGACGCATGGTTTGCCATCATCCGCTTTGGCGGCGATCTTCTCCAGGATATCGCTGACATTATCGTAGGCTTCCCGCTGACCGCCGGGCATGAGTGAAGGCCCATTCAAGGCACCCTCTTCACCGCCACTGACACCCATGCCGATGAAATTGACACCTTTCTCGGTCAGTGTCTTGTTGCGGCGGCGTGTATTCTCATACTGCTCGTTTCCACCGTCGATCAGTGTATCGCCTTCTTCAAGGTAGGGGGTGATCCGTTCGATTGTCATGTCCGTCACTTCACCAGCCTTGACGAGAAGAAGGATGTTTCTCGGTTTTTTGAGACTGTTGATGAAGGCTTCCAGCGAGGAGGCAATGTCGACATTCTCCTCCTTGAGTTCATTCATACGGTTTTCCCTGACGTCATCATAAAAATCGAATGTGATGACCTCAAAGCCATTGCGCGACATATTCTTGGCAATATTCGTGCCCATCACCCCGAGTCCGATAACTCCAATATCGTATATCATGCTTCAACCTCCTTGTCATTCTGCACTCTGATGATTTCAACAATGAGTTCTGTAATCTTTGCAAGTTCCTCAATCGGCATCTTCTCTTCTGTTGTATGGATATTTTCATAGCCGAGTCCAAGTATTGCCGTTTCAATGCCCGCGCCTGCGAAGATATTACCGTCACTGCCTCCGCCAAGGCTGATCAGGTCCGCATTCCGGCCGATGTTTTCAATCGCTCTGACGGCAGTACGGACGACTTCGGAATCATTGGATGCACTGAGGGCAGCATACATGACCTCGACATCGACATCTGCACGCCCACCCATCTCGCGGGCAACATTTTCAAATGTTTCCTTCATGTGATTGGACTGGGCTTCCATCTTGGCGTTATCCAGGCTTCTGGCTTCAGCGAGCAGATGGACGTGGTCTGTTACGACATTCGTTGCAGTGCCGCCTTCGAATCTTCCGATGTTGGCTGTCGTCTCTTCATCGATCCGTCCGAGCTTCATCTGGCTGATGGCACGTGCTGCGATATTGATGGCGCTGACACCTGTCTCCGGTGCCACACCCGCATGAGCCTTCTTGCCATGGATATTCACTTCAATCCTGCTCTGTGTCGGTGCTGCAGTGACCACTGTGCCGACCTTTCCGGTAGAATCGATGGCATAGCCGAATCTGCTTTTGAGCTGTCCGGCATCAAATGCCTTGGCTCCGACCAGTCCGGACTCCTCTCCTACAGTGATGACGATTTCCACATCACCGTGTGTGATGCCGGACTCCTTCAATGTATGGATAGCCTCTATCAGTGCAGCAATGCCGGCCTTGTCATCGGCGCCGAGAATGGTTGTTCCGTCGCTGACGATGTAGTCTCCTTCAACGGATGGCCTGACGCCCTTTCCAGGTGCTACGGTATCCATGTGGACGGTAAAATAGACAGGTGCCTTGGCAGCATCCCCTTCAAGTCTTACAAGTATATTTCCTGCGCCATAGCCGGTCTTTTCCTGTGTATCGTCCTCTTTTGCTTCAATGCCCATTTCTTTGAATGTTGCAAGGAGGTAGTCTGCCATGTCCCTTTCATAGCCGGTTTCGGAATCTATTTTAACCATTTCCATAAATTGATTGACAAGTCTGTCCTGATTCATTGGTCATTTCCTCCAGTTGTTGAGTTGATTGTCACTTTGACGTATATTATAATGTAAAGAGTAATAATTTAAGGATGATTTCATGAACAATAGAAAATTTCAAAAGGCAGTAATCTGGTTTATGATATTTCTGATTGTCATTTCAGGAGTATTGTTCGGCGTCAGCATGCTGACAACGATGTAATCAAATTAAAGAGGTCCCTCGGGACCTCTTTTTCTTTTCCTAGATTTCCTTGCCGTGCTCCTCGAACCATGCCTGCAGATTCGTAATGACACTCATTGTCTCGTGACCTTCAATTTCGTGCCTCTCGATCATATCGACAATTTTGCCATCTTTGAATAGAGCAAATGATGGTGATGATGGCAGGAAGTCCGTTGCTTTTTCACGTACGTGTTCAGTCGCTTCCTTGTCCTGGCCGGCAAAAACCGTCAGTAGCTGATCGGGCAGCTTGTCATAGTTCAGTGCATGCTTGGCAGCAGGACGGGCAATGCCGCCGGCACAACCACAGACCGAATTGATCATGACAAGGGAGGTTCCCTCTTTATTCAAATATTCATCCACAGCTTCAGGTGTCGTCAGTTCCGTGTAGCCGGCTTCCCTGATTTCACTTCTTGCCTGGCTGACAATATCATTCATGTACATATTGAAATCCATATTCATTATAAAAACTCCTTCTCGGCGGCAACTGTTCATCACATTGCCACTTGCTATTGTCCACCTAAGTTTATAGCGGGAAAAGATTTTTGTAAAGTCTAATAGATTGAAGTGTGCTCCAATGAATAGGCTTCAATTTTCTCTTTGACCGACTTCAGGAACTGTCCTGCAATGAGACCGTCGAGTATGCGATGATCGATGGAAAGGCATAGATTGACCATATGTCTGACGGCGATCATGTCATCGATGATGACCGGTTTTTTGACGATGGATTCCACCTGCAGTATGGCTGCCTGCGGCTGGTTGATGATCCCCATCGACTGCACGGAACCGAATGCCCCGGTGTTGTTGACAGTGAATGTGCCGCCTGCCATATGGGCACTGGTCAGCTTATGTCTGCGACCGAGGTCGGCGAGTTCACTGACTTGTCTGGCGATGCCTTTGATGGAAAGTTCATCGGCATTGCGGATTACCGGAACATACAGTTTATCATCACCGGCCACCGCAATGGAGATGTTGATATCCTTATTGACGATGATCCTGTCCCCCTGCCAGAAGCTGTTCAGCATCGGGTATTCCTTCAATGTCTCAGCGACCGCTTTGACAAAGAAGCTGAAGAAGGTAAGGTTGTATCCTTCCTGTTTCTTGAAATCCGATTTGTGGCTGTTTCTGACGTTGACAAGGTTCGTCGCGTCCACTTCCATCATCAGCCAGGCATGTGGAATCTCCAGGCTGGACTGCACCATGCGGTCGGCGATGGCTTTTCTGACGCCTTTGACAGGAATCTCTTCTCCAGCAACGACTGCTTCCTGAGTGTCCGGAGCTGCTGTCGGTGTGGATTGTTCTGTCTTCGCTGGTTCTGCTGACATCGAATGATTGGTCTGTTCTTCTTTCTGTGCCGATGGTCCGTTTTCAATCGTCTGCAGAATATCCTTCTTCGTTATTCTACCTTCGAAACCGGATCCGGATACCGTCGACAGGTCGATGCCATTCTCTTCAGCAAGACGCATGACGACAGGTGAAATGCGGCCTGTACTTTTGCCGGCGTTCGATTTCTGTGGAGCTGGTTCTTTTTCAGCCGGCACCTCTTCCTGCTTTTCTGCTTCGTCTTCTGCTACAGGCTCATCTGTCTGGGCAGCTTCGCCCGTGTCTTCCGTTTCCATCATGCAGATTGGTGTGCCGACTTCAACAGTCTCCCCTTCGTCGACAAGCAGTTCCTTGATGGTGCCATTGAAGACTGAAGGAACTTCAGCCGTCACCTTATCGGTGATCACTTCGCATATGGGATCGTATTCCTCAACAGCATCTCCTGGCTGGACCAGCCATTTTTCAATAGTACCTTCCGTTACACTCTCACCGAGCTTCGGCATCAGCACTTTTTCCATAACTCTTGTCCTCCTTAATGTTCAGCAAGCTCTTTCATTTTAGCTTCGATCTTGTCCGGATTGACCATGAAGAAGTCCTCCATAGGAGGTGCATACGGCATGGATGGTACATCCGGACCGGCGAGTCTCATGATCGGGGCATCGAGATCATACAGGCAGTTCTCCGCGACGATCGCAGCAACTTCACTGATGACGCTGCCTTCGAGGTTATCTTCCGTCACAAGCAGTACTTTGCCTGTTTTTGAAGCCGCTTTGATGATGCTCTCCTTATCCAGAGGATAGATGGTTCTGAGGTCGAGGACTTCCGCTTCGTAGCCGTCCTTCGCCAGACGTTCGGCTGCCTGAAGGGCATAGTTGACGCAGAGGCCATATGTAATGACCGTGATGTCATCGCCTTCCCGCTTGGTGTCGGCCTTGCCGATCGGAACGGTATATTCGCCTTCCGGCACTTCTTCCTTGAGCAGGCGGTAGGCCTTCTTGTGCTCGAAGAACAGTACAGGATCATTGTCACGAATTGCTGAAATGAGCAGTCCTTTGGCGTCGGCAGGTGTGGAAGGTACGACAACTTTCAATCCCGGTGTCGACGTAAAGAGGGTCTCGACCGACTGGGAATGGTAGAGTGCACCATGAATGCCGCCGCCGAATGGCGCACGGATGACGATCGGGCAGTTCCAGTCATTGTTGGAACGATATCTGATCTTCGCCGCTTCACTCAGTATCTGGTTGGTTGCGGGCAGAATGTAGTCCGCAAACTGGATTTCGGCCACTGGTCTTTTCCCCATCATTGCTGCACCGATGCTGGTGCCGACAATGTTCGATTCTGCCAGAGGGGTGTCCAGGCAGCGCATTTCTCCGTACTTTTCCTGGAGTCCGGCGGTCACTTTGAAGACGCCGCCCTTCTTGCCTACGTCCTCTCCGAGGACAAATACACTGTCATCCTGGCCCATCTCAAAGTCGAGTGCCTGATGGATTGCCTGCAGATAGGATATTTTAGCCATGCTGAACCTCCTCGTACACGTGCGTCAATGCTTCCCGTGCATCCGGATAGGGGGCTTTTTCCGCTGCCTTTGTCGCATCGGTGACGATCGCTTTGATTTCTTTTTCCAGTTCTTCGAACCATGCTTCCTCTGCTACGCCTTTATCCAGAATATAGGTTCTGAAATTGACCAGGCAGTCTGTCTCCTTCATGGATTCACGTTCTTCCTTCTCACGGTAGCTGTCATCATCGTCCGATGAATGGGCAGTCAGCCGGGTGGACATCGCTTCGATCAGTGTACCGCCCTCTCCGTTGATTGCACGTTCCCGCGCCTCTTTGACAGCCTTGTAGACTGCGATCGGATCATTGCCGTCGATATGCTCGCCGTGCATGCCGTATCCGAGTGCACGGTCGGACAACTTGTCTGCACCATACTGGAGCTCGCGCGGTACGCTGATGGCGTATTTGTTGTTTTCGATGATGCAGATGAAAGGCAGGTCATGGACACCGACGAAATTCAGTCCCTCGTGGAAGTCCCCCTGGTTTGAAGAGCCTTCCCCGAGCGTTGTCAGTGCCACCCGCTTCTCACCGTCCATCTTGAATTTGAAACTCGCACCGACAGCATGCAGCAGCTGGGTTGTTACACTCGAGCCCTGTGTCATGATGTTGCATGATTTCTTACTGAAATGGGAAGGCATCTGCTTGCCGCCGCTTGAAATATCCCCTTTCTTGGCAAAAGCGGACAGCATCGTCTCCTCTGCTGTCATGCCGAAATGGGTGACAAGCGCTAGATCCCTGTAGTATGGACTGATGATGTCCACCTCACGGTCAAGTGCATATCCGGCACCCACCTGTGTCGCCTCCTGTCCCTGGCAGGAAATGACGAAAGGCAGTTTGCCTGCACGGTTGAGCAGCCACATTCTTTCATCAAGCTTTCTTGCAAGATACATCGTACGATACATATTCTTCAGGTCCTCTGACTCGAGGCCTGCTTCTTTATAGTCCAACAATGTCGTATCCTCCTTATACATGGATCCCTTTTCCTTCCGCATCAAGGCCGAGTTCCATCAGCACCTCTCCGATTGAAGGGTGTGCGTGGATGGCGCTGCCGAGTTCGAGTGCTGAAGCATCCAGGAATTTTGCCAGGGCTGCCTCATTGATCAGTTCGGTTGCGCCAGGGCCGATCAGCGAAACTCCGAGTATATCTTTTGTTTTCGGGTCTATAAGTATTTTACCAAACCCTTTGTCTCCATGGGAAATTACTGCCTTGCCGACAGCTGCGAAAGGCACCTTATGAGCAGAATGATCGATGCCCTGCTGCTTGAGTGCCTGTTCAGTCATGCCGATGGCAGCAACCTCAGGATAGGTATAGATGCATCTCGGTACACCATTGTAGTCCAGCGGATAGGGATTTTCATCTGCCATATGCTCGACTGCAGCAATAGCTTCCTTTGTCGCGACATGGGCGAGCTGAAGATTGCCGATGACATCGCCGACAGCATACATGTGTGCATCCTTTGTCTGATAATATTCATTGGTTTCTATATAGCCGTTATCGAGTCTGATCTTCGTATTTGCGAGCCCAAGATCATCGGTATTCGGTGCACGCCCGATTGCGACAAGCACTTTGTCGAATGATGCATCACCATCATCGAGCTTCAGCGTGATGGACGCTTCCTGTCGATCAATGCGTGATTCGTCAAGGGCACTGCCGATTTTGAAGATGACGCCGCGGGCTTCGAGAGATTTCTTCAGCTGCGTGGCGATATCCTTGTCTTCAAGCGGAATGATATGGTCACCCGCTTCGATGACAGTCACTTCAGACCCGAGATCGGTCAGCATGCTGGCAAACTCGAGGCCGATGACACCGCCCCCGATGATCGCCATTCTGGGTGGTATGTGGTCGAGTGACATCATGTCATCGCTTGACAGCACGACATCATGATCGAATGGCAGGAACGGAAGTGGACGCGGATGTGAACCTGTTGCTATCAGCACATGCTGGTTGACCAGTATTTCACTTTCCGCCTCTTCGTCTTCTGGATGCTCCACTGCCACTGTACCGGCCATCGGTGAGAAGATGGAAGGACCGAGTATCCGTCCGTGTCCTCGGAAAATATCCACCTTGTACTTTTTCATGAGGTGTCTGACTCCGCCATGCATCCGGTCCACCACTTCCTGCTTGCGGCCCTGTATTTTCGACATGTCGATTTCAGGTGCTACGGAACTGATGCCATACAGGTCTGCATTACGCATCGAGTAGGCCACTTCCGCCGATTTGAGCATGCTCTTGGTCGGGATGCAGCCCTTATGCAGGCAAGTGCCACCAAGGTTCTCCTTCTCCACGATTGCAGTTTTCAAACCGAGCTGGCTTGCCTTGATGGCTGCCACATAGCCGGCAGTACCACCACCAAGGATGACCAGATCATATTCGTATGCCATTATATCCACTCCTACACATAGGTTTTCATTTCTTCTTGTCCAGTCAGTACACGATAGGCGCCTTCTGCAAGTGCCTGCATTTCCGCTTCACCCGCATATACTGCAACGGGCGCAATGAAGGAGATGTAGGGGATGATAAGATCCATGAGATACTGGCTGTAGGCGAGCCCCCCTGTAAAGATGATCTGGTCGACGTTCCCTTTCAGTATTGCTGCACGTGAACCGATCTCCTTGGCAACCTGGGCTGCGAGCGCTCTGAATATTGCTTCGATTGCTCCATCCCCGGCCAGTGCCCGTTCTTCGAGTTCGATGGCATCCTGGGTGCCGGCGAGTGAAATGAAGCCGCCCTCTTTGGTGAGCACGTCATAGACACTGTCATAATCCATATCATTTTCAAGAATGTATCGTGCAAGACGATCGTTCGGCAGTGAACCCGTCCTTGTCGGACTCATCGGTCCTTCGCCGGACAGGCCATCGTTGACATCGATGACCTTGCCATGCCTATGGGCACCGACTGTGATGCCGCCCCCCATATGGCAGACGATGGCGTTGATATCGGAATAGCTCTTATTGATGGATTCAGCATATTTACGTGCGACCGCCTTCTGGTTGAGTGCATGGAAGACCGATCGTCTTTCTATACCTCTCAGACCTGTCGGACGGACTTCGTCGATCAGTTCATCCACCACGACCGGATCCGTAATGACCGCCTGGCAACCGTAACGAGCCCGGAACCGGTCTGCAATTACACCGCTCATGTTTGAAGCATGCTGGCCATGCCTGTTTTCCCTGAGATCTTCGACCATCTCCCGGCTGATGTCATAGGTGCCGCCCTGGATCGGCTTCAGCACGCCACCGCGTGCACTGACAATATCGATATCCTGAGGGTCCACATCGCACTGCTCAAGAAAACTCATGATCGCCTTGAACCTGAATTCGATCTGTTCATGGAATGGCTGCATGATGATTTCTGTCGGATGCCTCAATGTCTCAACGACAATACTTTCATCATTTTCATAAAGCGCCACCTTGGTGGAAGTTCCACCAAGATTGACGACGAGAATGGTATATGTCATCGCTCGTCCTACCTCCTGCTGAGCGTTGTCATTTCATTCTGTGAGAAAGTGCTTCTGACGCGCATCATGCTGTCGATTCTCTCTTCAGCCAGTCGATCGGCAGCAACAGCAGGTGTGACACCGTCACGCTTCGCAATCGAGAAGATCTTATCCATCTGCTTGTAGATCTCCTCCACTTTGCTCTTCGCACGATCTGCGTTATATCCCTGCAGTTCATCTGCAACATTGATGACGCCGCCACAGTTGACGACATAATCCGGTGCATAGACGATGCCGTTCTCTTCAAGCATTGTCCCGTGCTTGTCACTGTCAAGCAGCTGGTTGTTTGCACTGCCGCAGACGGCTTTCACTTTGAGTGTCGGAATCGTCTCGTCATTCAGCACACCACCAAGTGCACAAGGGGCAAAAATATCCGCATCGACCGAATAGATCTCCTCGATGCCGACTGCTTCGGCACCAAAGTCGTTCACTGCACGGTCTATGGACGCCTGGTTGATGTCTGTAACGATCAGTTTGGCACCTTCTTCGTGAAGATGCCTGCACAGGCTGTAGGATACGTTCCCGACACCTTGTACGGCAATGGTCCTGCCTTTAAGCGAATCATCACCGAATGCTTCCTTCGCTGTACGCTTCATCGCCACGTAGACGCCGTAGGCAGTCATAGGGCTCGGATTGCCGCCTGAACCGTAGGACTCGCTGATGCCGCATACGTACGGCGTTTCCTGGTAGATGAGGTCCATGTCTTCGACCGTTGTGCCGACATCTTCCGCTGTTATGTACCTGCCACCAAGGCTATGGACATATCTGCCGAGTGCTCTGAAGAAAGCTTCCGACTTGTCTTTGGAAGCATCACCGATGATGACAGTCTTGCCGCCGCCAAGGTTGAGTCCGGCTGCAGCATTCTTATAGGTCATGCCTTTCGCCAGGCGCAACACGTCTTCAATCGCCTCTTCCTCCGAATCATACTGCCACATTCTGCTGCCACCGAGTGCCGGTCCGAGTGTCGTATCATGGATGCAGATGATGGCTTTCAATCCGCTTGTTTCATCATGACAGAAAATCAATTGCTCGTATCCGTATTTCTCCATTTTTTCAAATATCATTTTCATCACTCCATCTTGTTATTTGGAAATCTTCATTGCCAGGTTTATGGAATTATATCTATCTTCGGCGCTGTCTGCTCTTGAGGTCAGTACGATCGGTACACTTGCCCCCATGATGATGGAAGCAACGCGCGCACCTGCCGAGTAGACCAGTGACTTGTAGAGTATATTCCCTGCTTCGATGCCAGGGGCGATGAGGATGTCCACATCCCCAGCCACAGTGGACTGGAGTCCTTTGTGGCGGGCCGCCGCCTCCGAGATGGCGAGGTCATACTGCAGTGGTCCTTCTATTGTACAACTATATTTAAAATTTTTAACATCCATACGTGCCAGTGCATCTGCATCAACGGTGGCAGGCATCTTTTCGGAAACCTTCTCCACTGCAGCGAGCAGCGCCACTTTCGGCTCGTCAGCCGAAAGCTGACTGGCACATTCGAGTGTATTGTCTATGATTTTCTTTTTGTCTTCAATCGAAGGTGAAATGTTCATTCCGGCATCGCTGAGCATGATGGCCTTATGGTAGTGCGGCACATCAAACAGTGCAACATGACTGAGCAGGCTGTTATGTATCAGTCCGTATTTTCTGTTCAGAACTTCCTTCAGCAGAACCGATGTTGAAATCAGCCCTTTCATCAGTACATTTGCCTGTCCCGAACTGATCAGCTCGAGGGAGACTGCAGCAGCCGAGTGGTCATCTTGTGCATGATGGATGGTGATCCGTCCATCAGAGAGATGATCGTCTCCATATGAAGCCAGCATGGTCTCGAGAGTTCCCCTGTCATCTACAAGATGACATCTTACGCCTTTTTCATCAATAATGCGAAGAATCGGTTCCAGCACTTCCGGATCAGCCGCCCGGCATACTGAAAGCGCTATCATTTTATTATTGTCCCCTTTGAAAATTTCATCAAATTTCATGTGTGTACCTCCCCTATGCTTTTTATTATACATATTCGGAATTTAAATTACATGAATTTGGTCAAACTTGGAAAATTCTGAAGGTTTTCAAAAGACATATATTTTATTCCTCTTTTCACTTCGGTTATAATGAACATATCCAGATATTCAAGGTGATATTATGAAGAAAATTATTGCACTCGCCATACTGGTCATACCGGTTTTCCTGGCAGGGCTTGGCATAAAGTATATGAGGGACAGCGTTTTCGGCATCGTCAACGACCCATTCACCCTCACCGTCGTCCAGTTCATCGTCGGCCTGCTGCTGACAGCTGCAGGTGTATGGTTCATCGGCGGCTATATACTGCATCGCGAACAGCGCCAGAAAAAAATGCAGGCACAGTTTCTTGAGCAGGCGAATAAAACAGAAGATGAAAATAGAAAATAGAGATACGAACCTAGTTCGTATCTCTATTTTTGGCTTCAATCAGTGTTTTTGCATTTTCGAGCGCGGCTTCTGTAATATCGGAACCGCTGAGCATTCTGGCGATTTCATACACATGATCATCTGCGCCAAGATATGCTGCAACAGATGCAGTGCGCTGGTCTGCAGTCTTCTTTGATACATACAGGTGATGATCGGCAAGCGCAGCTGCCTGCGGCAGGTGGGATATGGAGATGACCTGGCGTGATTTTGACAGCAGCTGCATTTTTTCAGCCATGCGTGTGGCGACAAGGCCGCTGACGCCTGTATCGATCTCATCGAGAATCAGCAGGCTCTGGGCATCGGATTCCGTAAAGATCGTCCGCAATGCCAGCATGACGCGGGCGATTTCACCCCCTGAGGCAATACGGTTCATCGACTTCAGCGGTTCCCCTGCGTTGGTGGAGATGAGAAACTCGACGTCCGAGTAGCCGCGCGGGGCAAATGCACCTTCCCGCACACTGATCTCAAAATCGGCCCCTGGCATATCAAGGTCGTTGAGCTCCTTTTTGATCCTGTTCTCAAGAAAGTGCTTCTGCTCGAGCCTGAAGGTATGCAGGTCCTTTGCGTACTGCTCCATCCGCTTTTGAGCCTGTGCACGTCTGTTCTGCAGTGCTTCGAAAGACTGTGCAATGTTGCCGAGCTGTTCGATGTCCTCTGCCAGGGCATCTCTGTATTCGATCAGCTCATCGAGCGTCTTGTTGTATTTTCGTTTCAGGGAGTTGATGTCCGACAGCCGGGACTGCTTCACATTCAGGCTTTCCTCATCATAGTCGAGTGCGGACAGGTCGCTCCCCACTCTGCTGCCGAGCTCATCGAGCAGATGGTACGCTTCAAGAACGGTATCCCCATACTGCTTGTAGTTCTCGTCGAAGTTCGACAGTGTGTCGATATGGCTATGGATGTCATAGAGCATGTTCTGCGGGGCATACTCGGAACTGAGCTGTGCCTGGATCGATGAGAGTGTATTGCTGATCTTTTCGAAGTTGTCGAGGTAGCTGATCTCCTCCTCGAGCCTCTCCTCCTCATCAGGAACGAGCGCCATGGCTTCGAGTTCCTCGAACTGGTGCTTGTACATCTGCAGCTGCTGAACCCGATTCTTATCCTTGTATTCAAGCTCCTTGATTTTTGCTTCCAGAGCTCTGAATTCTTCGAAGCTTTCCTGATATTTTCCGAATGACGCCCTGTCCGCTACGTCAATATAGCGGTCCAGGTACAGAATATGCTTGCCGTGCTCGAGGGCTTCCGACTGGGAGGACTGGGAGTGGATACTGACGACCTCATCCATGATGTCCTTCAGTGCACCGAGGGTGATCATGCGGGAGTTTATTTTGATGATGCTTTTGCGGTTCTGCATGACTTCCCTTCTCACAATGTAGAGCTCATCCTCTTCGATATCATTCTGAGCAAGCAGTTCCCGGATTGTATCCGATTGCGGGAAGTCGAAGACGCCTTCGATAAGTGCACCCTCGGTTTCATATCTGATATCTTCGATGGAAGCCCGTTTCCCGTAGAGGTATCTTATGGCCTCGATGATCATGGATTTACCGGCACCTGATTCACCGGAAATGACGGTCAGCCCACTGTCGAAATCCAGTTCGATATCCTTCAGTACAGCCAGATTCTTGATTTTCAGACGTATCAGCAAATTAAACACTCCAATTTAGATCAGATTGAATATCCGGTCCCTAATCTCATTCTGTGCATCTTCACTCCGGCATATCATCAGACACGTATCATCACCGCATATGGTGCCCACAACTTCCTCCCATTCCAGCTGGTCGATGATTGCGCCGATGGACTGGGCATTGCCGGGCAGTGTCTTCAATACCAGAAGGTTGTCCGTATAGTCCAGTTTAACAAAACTGTCCATCAGATACCTCCCAAGCTTCTCAAGTGGATGGAATTTCCGGTCTTTCGGCATGCTGTAGACGTATGAACCGCTTGGTGTAGGCACTTTGATGAGCTGCAGTTCCTTGATATCCCTTGATACCGTGGCCTGTGTCACATTGAAGTTGTATTCATTCAGCCTTTCGACCAGGTCCTCCTGTGTTTCCACCTTGCTGTTGGTGATGATTTCCCTGATTTTGATCTGTCGTATCGATTTATTCGACATGATGTTCCTCCTCGTTTTCGCATTTTGTATATTTATACATATGATATCATAGAATGAATGCCAGCAACACGAAAAAAAGGACATCAGCCATAGACGATCTGCTGAATGTCCTTTTCTTGTACTGCAGTAGCTGAAATATCGGAGGATGTGAGATGAAGCAGATACTCGATATTCCCTTTAGTACCCGTAATCGGAGACCTGTCGAGTCCCGTGCCATGCAGGCCGATGCTGCTGCATGCTTCAAGTACACGGCGGATGACGTTTTCATGCGTCGCTTTCGAAGTGATGATGCCACTTTCCTCCCGCTCTTCCAGATAGGACTCGAACTGGGGTTTGATCAGGGCAATCACTTCATACTCATGATCGAACAGTTCGGTAATATGCCTCAGTATCGGGACAATGGAGGTAAAAGAAACATCGATGGTAAGCACATCAGGCAGCATGGGAAAATCCGCCACTTTTGTATCCTTGAAATTCGTCTGCTCCATCACCGTCACGCGTGCATCTGTACGCAACCTGTAGTCGAGCTGGTTGGTACCGACATCCACTGCATAAACATGTATGGCACCTTTCTGAAGCGAACAGTCCGTAAATCCGCCTGTTGAACTGCCGATATCGGTGACAATACTGCTGTCAAGATCGATCCCGAATGCTTTTAAGGCATAGTCGAGCTTGACGCCGCCCCTTGAAACATAAGGCTTTATATTTTTGAAACGGATATCCGCCTTCGAGATATCTATCATCTCAGAAGGTTTGTATACCGGCTGGTTGCTGTTCAGTACTTTTCCGGCCATGATGATCCGCCTGACCGCTTCCAGCGTGCCGAGATTAAAGTTGTCGTGGAGATATTCATCAATTCTTGATTTCTTTTTCATTGTTCTGCTCCAGTAGTATTCGGGACTGCAGAATGATATTGTCGGTTGTGATGCCGATATCCTCAAGCAGCCTGTTGACGTCACCATGTTCGACATATTCATTGTCGATACCAATTCTTCTGAGAGGATTGGTGAAGCCATGGTCGGTCATGAAACTTGCAATCATACTGCCGAGCCCACCTGTGAGCATGGATTCCTCAACTGTAAGGATTGGATTCCCTTCAATCCCGAGAGACTGGAGCATTGCTTCGTCCATCGGCTTGATGAAACGCGCATTGATGACTCTGGCGCTGACACCATTCTCCTTGAGTGCGACAGCTGCATTGATCGCAAGATCGAGTGTCGGACCGAAAGAGATGATCGTCATATCTTCCCCTTCGACCAGTTCTTCCCACTGGCCATACTTGAGCGGCTTGGCGTTTCCACTCTGCTCCACTCCTTTGATGTTGCCGCGCGGATATCTGAGGGCGACCGGCCCTTCGTGGCTGAATGCAAGATCGATCATCTGCTCTGCTTCAAGCTCGTCTTTAGGCATCATCAAAGTCATGTTCGGCAGCGGGGAGATGAAGCTGATATCGAATACACCCTGGTGTGTTTCACCATCCGCTCCGACAAGTCCGCTCCTGTCGATGCCGAGGAAAACATTCAGGTTCTGGCGATCGACATCATGCAGCAGCTGGTCATAGCCCCTTTGCAGAAATGTCGAATAGATGGCCAGATACGGCCTCATGCCGCTTGCAGCAAGTCCACCTGCCATGGTGACCGCGTGCTGTTCGGCGATACCGACGTCAAAGAACCGTTCCGGCAGTGTATTCTGGAATTTTGTCAGCTTGCTGCCGACCGGCATGGCCGGTGTCAGAGCGACGATGCGTTCATCCTCGAGCGCACGATCGAGGACAGTATTCGACATGAATTCACTCCATGATGGCGTGGTTTTGCTGCCGAGCACTTCGCCGGTATCCATCTTGTACGGACCAAGACCATGCCATTTGCCGAGCTTGTCATCCTCTGCCGGATGGTAGCCCTTGCCCTTTTTCGTAATGACGTGGATGACGACCGGTCCCTTGTAGTCTTTTGAAATCTGTATGGCGTTCGACAATGCAGCAAAATCATGCCCATCGACGGGACCGATATACTTGATGCCGAGCTCTTCGAAAAAGACGCCGTCCACAACGAGGTATTTCATGCTGTCCTTTATTCTGTCCGCCATATCTCGCAGCCTCGACCCGACTTGCGGCAGACGGTTCAGAAAGTCTTCTATATCGTGCTTGACGCGATTATACTGCGTATTCGTCCGCATGCGGCCGAGCATGTGGTGCAAGGCGCCCACGTTTGGTGCTATGCTCATTTCATTATCGTTCAGGATGATGGTCATATCCGTCCTGTCGGAGCCGATATGATTCAGTGCTTCAAGCGCCATTCCGCCTGTCAGCGCGCCATCTCCGATGATCGGGATGACGTGGTGACCCTCGCCTTTGATATCCCGTGCCTTGGCAATCCCCATGGCTGCTGATAGACTGGTGGATGAATGTCCTGCCTCCCAGACATCATGTTCGGATTCACGCATCTTGGGAAATCCGCACAAGCCTTTATACTGTCTGAGTGTTTCAAACTCACTGATGCGTCCAGTGAGGATCTTATGAATGTATGCCTGATGTCCAACATCGAACAAAAGCCGATCTTCTGGTGAATCAAAATGCTTATGCAGGGCGATCGTCAGTTCCACTACGCCGAGGTTGGCACCGATGTGGCCGCCTGTTCTCGAGCATGACTGGATCAGAAACTCCCTTACATCCTGTGCCAGTTCCTTCAGTTCCTCATCATCTTTCTGCTTCAAAAATGACGGGTCTTCTATACTATATAGATTCATATAGCACCCACCTTCAAATTTTCTACTGCCAATTATACCACTTTTATCATTTAGGCTAAAATAAAAATGATAATCCACGTATTATGAATTATCATTGGTTTCTTACTGCAAACCTCTGCAGCACGCTATACAGTTGCTCTGTTTCGATATCTGCTGCCAGATCATCGAGTATCCGTTTTGCACTTTCGACGAGCTGCTCGAGTTCATCATGTGCACCACTCAAGCCATAGGTGCTCACATAGGTGGTCTTATTGTTCTTTTCATCACTGCCTGATGATTTTCCAGTTACAGCAATGTCACCCTCCACATCGAGTATGTCATCCCTGATCTGAAACAGGATGCCGAGCGCCTCGGCAAAGCGGATCAGCTGCGCTGTCACTTCATCTGTAGCATCTGCAATAATGCATGCACACTGGACCGGCAGTACAATCAGCTGTCCTGTCTTGTACTGGTGGATATTCTCAAGCTGGCTGAGACTGATATCCTGTCCTTCCGCCTCGATATCGAGCATCTGGCCGCCAATCATGCCGTTGAAGCCCGATTTCGCCGCAATATGCCCAATCAGCGCGACCCGCTTGTCAGCAGGCAGCGTGTCATCCTGGGCCACAATACTGAAACTCTCGGTCAATAGTGTATCCCCTGCCAGAATGGCTGCCGCCTCACCGTAGACTTTATGGTTCGTCGGTTTCCCCCGGCGATAATCATCATCATCCATTGCCGGCAGATCGTCATGGATCAAAGAATATGTATGGATCATCTCAATGGCTGCCGCCACCTGTACACCCTTCATCGGATCATGTCCAAGGGCGTCTAGCGTTGAAAATAGAAGATAGGGGCGGAATCTCTTTCCCCCCGCCTCTATCGAATAGCTGCTCGCTTTTCTGATTGTTGGTGAAACATGATTCTGTCCAAGGTGCGCAAGTATGGAAGATTCGGTCGCCTCGAGATAATGCTGCATATTATTGTTCATCATCTGCTCCCTTACGGTTTAATGTTTCAACTTTCAGTTCTGCATCTTTCAGTATCTTTTCGCATTCTGCAGTCAACTCGACACCTTTCTGGTAGAGTTTGAGCGACGCTTCGAGAGAGACTTCATCCTCATCCAGCTGTTTGACGATCTGCTCGAGCTGTTTCATCTTCTCTTCGAATGTTTCATTTTCAGTTTCTGCCATCATGATTCACCTCTGTCACTTTTGATACGATGCTGCCATCGGCAAACGTCGACTGGACTTCATCGCCCAATTCGAGCTGATGCGCATCCTTGACGATTACACCCTGATGCGTAGTGAAGGAATAGCCGCGCAGCAGTACATTGGTCGGACTCAGCGAATTGAGACTCTCGATTACTCTTGCGAGACTTTTCCTCGAGTCGCCTGTTCTGACCCGCATGGCACGATCAAGCTGTCCTTTCCGCTCCATCAGTGTTCCGGCGCTCCTTTTTATTTCAGGTCCTGGAGTATTGTATCTGACGCTTTCCTTCAGGACGGATAGCCGGTAGTGGCTGTCTTTTATTGCATGGTGCATTCTATCATCCAGTATGTCCTTCAGATTGGCGAGCCTTTCTGCCTGCTGGTCATAGAGAAGATCCGGATTTCTAAGCTTGTAGTAGGAACCAAGTGCATCCAGTCGGCTTCTGCCCGATTCAAGCTTCTGTGCCACCCTGCGGGAAGCATAGTTTTCGAACTGGCGCAATCTTTCAAATATATCCTGCTGGTCGGGCACTGCCATTTCGGCAGCCGCTGTGGGCGTCGCTGCGCGCACGTCAGCAACGAAGTCCACCAGTGTCGTATCGGTTTCATGACCGATGCCTGTAATGACCGGTGTCTTCATATCAAAAATCTTCAATGCGACATCCTTTTCATTGAAAGTCCACAGATCCTCTATCGAGCCGCCGCCGCGGGCAAGGATGATGATATCATTGCCCAGCCTATCGGCATACTCGAGGTTTTCAACCACGGCCTGCCGGCTCCTCGGCCCCTGCATCAGCGTATTGATGACTGTGACGGACACCAGCGGATAGCGTCTGCTCAATGTCGTAATCATATCCCGCACAGCAGCCCCGGTTTCAGAGCTGATGATGGTGATGGTCCTTGGGTAGCGGGGCAGCGTTTTCTTATGCTGCACATCAAAGTAGCCTTTTTCAGCAAGCTGCTTCTTGTCCTGTTCAAGCTTTTCGAAAAGCATGCCGATGCCATCCATCTCCATCTTTTCCACATAGACCTGATACTGTCCGCTGGATTCAAAAATGCTGACCCGGCCTTCGATCAGGACACTCTGCCCCTCTTCGGGATTGAACTTGAGACTGCCGGCATTCCTTGAGAACATGATGGCCCGTACGACCGACTGCTCGTCCTTGATGGCAAAGAAAATATGCCCACTCGTATGACGCTTCACATTGGAAAGTTCACCTTTTAGAAAGACCCGTGTCAAATACGGGTCCTGGTCGAATTTATATTTAAGGTATCTGGTCAGTGCGCCGACGGAAAGATATCTACTGTTCTCCATCTTGCTGCTCATCCGTTTCCGTGATGAAGTTTTTCAGGACGCCGTTGACAAATCGGAAGCTGTCCTTCTCACCATAGAGCTTGGCAAGGAGGATCGCTTCATTGATGACCACCCGCTGTGGGGAATCGCCATGAAGCAGTTCAGAAATCGCTGTTCTCAGGATGTTGCGTTCCACTTTAGGAATCCTTTCAAGCGTATAGTTGGTGAGATGGTTTCTGATGTCCCCGTCCACCGACTCGCTGTTGCCGCCGTAGTAGTCTACAATCCGGCTGATATAGTCATACTCCCTGTAGAGATCGTAAAACGCAGTCTCTTCCAATGCAACCAGACCATGATCCTGCTGAAAGATGATCTGGAATATTTTTTTTCGCTGCTCGTGTCTGTTCATTATTAACACCCATCTACTGTTCTATTATTTAATATTGACGATGTGCACATTGACTTCTTTGACATCATGATCCGTCATATTCCGGATGGCCTGGTTGACATTCTTCTGGATAAGTTCTGCGGTCTCATGGATATTACGGCGTGTGGAAAGAGAAACATAGATGGAAATCCTTACTTCGTTGTCTTTTGCATCCACTTTGACACCCCGGCCCCTGTACTTCTTGCCGATCTTCTCAAAGTTGCCGCTGGCAAAGTTGTTCTGCAGCGCATGCACACCTTCAGTTTCAGTCACCGCAATGCTCGCGATCACTTCAAGTACTTCCGGTGATAGCTCTATCTGTCCAAGATTTGCTTTGTCTTCCTGAATTATCATGTTCATCACCTCGTCAATTCATTATATCATGATTCGACAGGAAATTGGATGACGTTTCTGCCAGTCCCGGCATGAAATGAACCCCCCGATTCCGGAGATCTTTCCAAGGTCTGTGCATGACGGCCATCAATCACCATTCCGTTAGTTATCATATTATGGTGTGCAAATATCGTTGTCAACCATAGGGATGGCCCCCGGGGAAATCCTGGAGAGCCACATAGAAAGGGGACATCAGTGAAGATGTCCCCTTTCCATATTCATACCATCAGTTCATGATGTCGTTGTTCGCCAGGAAGTTGGTATTATAGTCGTTCGATCTGAATGCTTCATGCTGGAGCAGATTCGTATGGAACGGAATGGTCGTATCGACGCCGCCGATCTTGAATTCTCCAAGCGCACGGAGTGCAGTATGGATCGCTTCTTCCCTTGTGTCTGCATGGGTGATGAGCTTGGCGATCATCGAGTCGTAATACGGTGGAATGACGTAGCCGGAGTAGCAGGCGGAATCCAGTCTGACACCATATCCACCAGGAGTGATGAATTCTTTGATCTTGCCGGCAGATGGCATGAAGTTCTTGTAGGGGTTCTCCGCATTGATGCGAAGTTCAACAGCATGCCCCTTTAATTCAATGTCCTCCTGCCTGAAAGGAATCGCTTCTCTTCTGGCCACTCTGATCTGCATCTTGACAAGGTCGATGCCTGTAATCATTTCCGTTACAGGGTGCTCGACCTGGATGCGGGTATTCATCTCCATGAAATAGAAGTGGTCTTCATTCAGGTCATAGATGAATTCGATTGTGCCGGCGCCGATGTAGTCGATGCTTTTGGCGGCAGTGACTGCCGTATCACCCATCTCCTTGCGTTTCTCCTCCGACAGGATGGGACTCGGTGCCTCTTCGACAAGCTTCTGCATGCGGCGCTGTATTGTACAATCACGCTCGCCCAGGTGGACGACATTGCCATGATAGTCTCCGAGAACCTGTATTTCGATGTGCCTGAAGTTCTCGATGTATTTCTCGATATAGAGGCTCTTGTTGCCGAAGGCACTTTCCGCCTCCTGCTCGGTCATCTTATAGTTCTGGACGAGGGATTCCTCATCACGGGCAACGCGGATGCCTTTTCCGCCGCCACCATAGCTTGCTTTGATGATGACCGGATAGCCGATCTCCTCAGAGATCTTCTTCGCGTCTTCAACGGATTCGACAACACCTTCGCTACCCGGCACAGTCGGTACGCCTGCTTTTTTCATCGTATCCTTCGCGACGTCCTTTACACCCATGAGTGCAATCGTCTCGTGCATCGGTCCAATGAATATGAGGTTCGATGCCTCACACATTTCGGCGAAGTCACTATTTTCTGCAAGGAACCCATATCCAGGATGAATGGCATCACAGCCGGTCTTCTTGGCGATTGTTATGATGCTGATCATGTCAAGATAGCTGTCTTTCGACAGTTTGGGGCCGACACAGTACGATTCTGTCGCAAGTCTGCGGTGCAGACTGTCAGCATCTGCTTCAGAATAGATGCTGACCGACTCTATATCTAGTTCAGTACAGGCTCTGATGATTCGAACGGCAATTTCCCCACGGTTGGCAACTAGTATTTTCTTAATCATCGGACTCTGAACAATGGCTGGTCGTATTCAACCATTTCTCCATCTTCGACAAGAATTTCTGTGATCTCACCGGAAGTTTCCGCCTGAATTTCGTTGAACAGTTTCATTGCTTCCAGAATGCATACGACACTTGAATTTTCCACCTTGTCGCCCACCTTGACATAAGGATCCACTTCCGGGGAAGAGGCTTTATAGAATGTGCCGACCATCGGTGCCTTGATGACCTTGCCTTCCTCCTGTGGTGCGGCTTCAGTACTCTGTACCGGCTGGGCGAACTCGGGTGCTGCCTGGACTGGTGCAGCTGTCTGCTGAGGCACATTCATGCTGTCGCGCTTCAGCACGATGTCCACTTCCCCGTCCTTATATGACAGTTCTGTCAAAGATGCCTTTTCCATTTTGCTAATCAGTTCATCAATATACTCCAGTTTCATGTCTACTGCTCCTTAACATTCAAAATTTCTCTCTTATATTCTACGCAAGTGGTCATACCAATTCAAGGAAAAAATAAAAGCAGATCGGAATCTGCTTTTTATTTCTATGCTCTGGATACGTAGCTGCCGTCGTCCGTACTGATCACCAGTACGTCATCCTGGTTGACGAAAAGCGGTACTTGAAGCACAAGGCCGGTTTCAAGTGTTGCCGACTTGGTCGCGCCACTCGCCGTATCTCCCTTGATGCCGGGCTCGGTCTCAACAACTCTCAGTTCCACTGATTTCGGCAGTTCAACACCGAGCGTCTCCCCTTCATACATGATCAGGGAGACGTTCATGTTCTCCTGAAGGTACTTCAGTTCGTCCTTCAGGGCTGAAGCATCGAGTTCCACCTGGTCGAATGTGTTGTTGTCCATGAATACATGTGTATCACCATCAGCATAGAGATACTGCATCTTTCTGTTGTCGATCTGTGCACGACCGACCTTCTCACCTGCGCGGAATGTCTTTTCCTGGATGGCGCCTGTCCTCAAGTTTCTGAGCTTGCTTCTGACAAATGCTGCGCCTTTGCCCGGCTTGACGTGCTGGAATTCAACAACTCTCCAGATTCCGCCATCCACTTCCACTGTAAGGCCTGTTTTAAAATCATTGACTGAAATCATACTATTCCTCCTATTGTTCCACTGATATATTCAGATGATGAAAAGTTCCTTGCTGCTGTTGGAAAGCTTCTCGAGTCCGCTTTCCGTAACAATGCAGTCATCCTCGATGCGGACGCCGCCGACACCATCGATATAGATGCCGGGTTCGACTGTGACACACATGTCCTTCTCGAGTACCATGCCGCTTGCTTTCGACAGTCCCGGCATCTCGTGGACTTCGAGTCCGAGTCCATGCCCGAGCGAGTGGCCGAAATTTTCACCATAGCCATGCTCTGTAATGATATCGCGGGCGATGGCATCCGCCTCCTTGCCGGTCATTCCGCTTCTGATCTGTTCCAATGCGGCCAATTGTGATGTTAACACAATCGCATGCACCTTTTCCATCTCTTCACTTACCGACCCGACCCCGAACGAGCGCGTAATGTCGGACGCATACCCATTATAGTAGGCGCCAAAGTCGAGTGTCACCATGTCACCGGACTCGATCTTCTTATCCGATGCGACACCGTGCGGCAGTGCACCGCGGTACCCGCTGGCTACGATGATGTCGAAGCTTGAGCCTGCGGCACCAAGCTTGCGCATATGGTTTTCAAGTTCATTTCTGACTTCAAGTTCCGTCTGCCCGGGTCTGATATACCCGAGTATGTGGTCATATGCTTCGTCTGCAATGTCGCACGCTTTCCGGATGAGTGAAACTTCCTCTGACGTCTTGTACATGCGGATGGTTTCGATTTCATTGGTCAGCGGTACAAGGTCGAATTGCCTGTTCAGCTGTTCATAAGTATTATAGTTTATATGCTGTCCTTCAAAGCCCACAGTGCGGAGGCCTTTTTGTTCAAGGAATTCAGCTATGAAGTCGAGCAGTCCTCTATTCTGCAGGACGAACTCGAACTGGTCTGCCTGTTTTGCTGCCTGGGCCTTGTACCTGAAGTCGGATATCAGATATCTGCTGTCCTTCGTGATGACCACTGCACCGCTCGAACCTGTAAAGCCTGTCAGGTAGCGACGGTTGTAGTCACTCAGTACAAGCAGGGCATCGATGTTGTTCTTTTCAATCAAAGCGTTGACTTTATCAAATTTTATCATGTGCATCTACTCCACCTTTCAAATACATATTACATTAAATCCACTGCAATTTCAGTAATGCCTGCTTTGAATTTGAGATAATAGGAAAATAAGTACTGCGCAGCAGCTGATGTATTGCAAATGAATATCATCTTTTAATATAACATGATAAAATAACACAATGAGATACAGGAGAATGAGAATATGAAGCGTATGATATATATTCCGCTTGTTGCACTTGGTCTAAGTGCCTGCGGAGACCCATCAATTGAAGAAGAACTGGCAAGTGCGAATGACCGCAATGAGGAGCTTCAGAGCATCCTCCAGACCGAGGAAGTCGCACTCCAGAAGAACACCCAGCGTCTTGAGGCACTGGAAGAGGATATTTCCAAAATGCAGTCTGTCATCAGCAATCCTGACATAGATGCCTATGTCGATATTGTCACAGACTATTCCGACGCCATGAAGCAGGGCCTCTCGGATCTGGATACGCTGCTGTCCGATAATGCAGATGCACAGGACCTTTCGACCATGAATGCATCATTCGAGGAGATAGAAAAAAGCCTGGCAGAGGCGATTGAAGCGTACCGTGATGGTGCCACGAGTGTGGAACTCGACGAATATCTTGTCCGTCGGCACAGTGCGATACAGCTCGCCAACGAAGATATCCTTGCCGCTCTCGATTCGATCGGAAATGGCATTTCCGCGTCGGATCAGAATCTGCTTGACCAGGGGCTTGTACAGCTGAGAAATGCACATGAATACTATTGAAAGAAGGAAGCGTCGAAAAAATGGATAAACCGAAGTTCGGTGGACAGGCAGTAATCGAAGGTGTCATGTTCCAGTCAAAAGACAAAATGGTGACAGCAATCCGCAGAAGCAATGACGATATCGAATATTTCGAGATGGACCGTCCGGAGAAGGCATGGGTACAGAAACTGAAGAAGATTCCGATTCTCAGGGGCAACGTGGCCATCATCGAATCAAGTATATATGGCATGAAGCATATGGAGTTCGCTACAGACCGCTATGAAAGGGATCCGGCAGACGATGTGAAGATCGAGCAGGAAAAGCAGGATGCCAATACGGCAAGGATTGTCATGTCCACCATCATTGTCGGCATACTCTCCTTTCTGGTCGGTAAATTCCTGTTTACGCTGATTCCGGTATTTATTGCCGAAGTGTTCTCAGGTGTGGTCACCTCCCATGTCGGGCAGGTATTTCTGGAATCTGTCTTCAAATTGATTCTGCTGCTCGTCTACATCTATGCCATCTCCATGACCCCCATGATAAAAAGGCTGTTCCAGTACCATGGCGCCGAGCATAAGGTGATCAACACTTTTGAAAATGGAGATGAACTGACAGTCGGCAATGTCCAGAAGCATTCAAGACTGCACTACCGTTGCGGAAGCTCGTTCATCCTGTTTACCGTACTTGTCGGTTTTGTCGTATACATGTTCGTTCCGGTCGATCCATTCTACGTCAGGATACTCAACCGGATCGCATTGATTCCTGTGGTCATCGGCCTGTCGTTTGAATTTCTGCAGTTCACCAACAAGGTGAGGAATGTACCGGTGCTCAAATGGCTCGGAATTCCGGGGCTTATGCTCCAGCTGCTGACTACAAAACAGCCGGATGGCCATCAGGTCGAGGTCGCCATCAAATCATTCAACAAATTATTAAGGAGCGTCTGATAATGAAAAAGTTTGTACTATACCTGGTGCTCGCCATCGCAGCACTCGGTCTGGTCACCAACATGGAATACTTTCTGAACATGATCGTCAACTCCCTCGTATTTCTGGTAGTGATTGGTCTGATTCTATACGGCATCTACTATTTCTTCATTCTGACAGAGAGCCAGAGGAAGTATAAGAGGGCATTGCGAAAATCCAAAAGAAAATACAAAAATAGAAAAAAATAGAAAACAGGCCGCGTGTGCGGCCTGTTTTTTTCATCTTCTATAGTTCCATTCATCGGATGCATACTTTTTCCTGATTTCTTCAAGTCGCACTCTGTCGCTGTCCGTCAGTACATAGGGCTCGGTTGTAATATCGAGCCCTTTTTCAAAACCTTCCTTGAAAGCAGGATAGAGATCCTCCACTGTAAATCTTCTGTCGCTGATTTCATTGATTGCGACTGCCTTCTCCTTGAAGGCGGTCTTCATCTTTTCTTTGAATCTTTCGTTCGTATATGTAAACATGTCGAAAAGATGATCGATATCGACATCAAGAAGGATCGAACCGTGCTGCATGATGACGCCGCCCTGCCTGGTCTGCGCGCTGCCGGCAATCTTCCTGCCTTCGACGACCAGCTCATACCAGCTTGGCGTATCAAAGCACACGCTGCTTCTGATATTCGTCAATTCCTTCTTTTCCTCTTTTGTCCGCGGAATGCTGAAGTGCGCGTCGAGACTAAGGTTTCTGAACCCTTCAAGCAGTCCCTGTGATAGAATGCGGTAGCTTTCAGTGACCGAATCAGGCATGTCGGGATAGTTCTCAGGCAGTACGACACTGTATGTCAGCTCCCTATCATGCAGTACGCCCCTGCCGCCTGTTGCACGACGCACCAGTTCGTAGCCGTATTCATCCACGCGGTCTATATCGATCTCCTTTTCCATCTTCTGAAAATAGCCGATCGACAAAGTCGGCGTCTCCCATTCATACAGTCTTATGGCAGCAGGTATCTCCCCCTGTCTGACCTTCTCCATCAGCAGTTCATCCAGCGCCATGTTATGGAAAGCATCATTTCTGCCGCTTTCCAGATAGAACCATCTGTTTTGTACCATAGTGATCACTCCTGTCTTTTTCTCTTTCAAATTATACCAAACATCTCTATAATAAACTTATGTGAAATTTTTAAGGAGAGATGCAGATTGGATACATGGTTGATCATTCTACTGGCTGCAGTCGTTGTCCTTCTTCTTCTGGTGCTCAATGGCTTCAGAAATATGAAAAGCGTCAAATCGCTGCCTGAGGAAGAGTTCAAAAAAGACTTGAGACGCGTACAGCTTGTAGATCTGAGAGAAAAGGAAAAGTATGAATATGGCCATATCATGGGAGCAAGGAACATTCCGATGATGAACTTTTCGATGAAGATGAATTCACTTCGAAAAGACCAGCCGATCTACCTCTATGACCAGACGGGACGTCTGTCCATCAGAGCCGGCAGAATGCTCAAAAAAGCAGGCTATAATGATATCTATATGCTGAAGAACGGTATCAGCAAATGGACGGGTAAAATAAAATCCAAAAACAAATAGCATGACAAAAGGAGATCCGGGTCTTGACCCGGATCTCCTTTTGTCTACTTCTCTTCCAGAATATCTTCACGCTGGAATCTCAGGATCGGCTTTCTCGCGGCCAGTGTCTCATCCAGACGTCCGATGACTGTCGTATGCGGTGCTTCCAGGACGATATCCGGATTCTCCTCCGCCTCTTTCGAGATGCTGATCAAAGTATCGACGAAGCCGTCCAGTGTTTCCTTGGATTCGGTTTCCGTCGGCTCGATCATCATGCATTCCTCGACATTCAGCGGAAAGTAGATGGTCGGCGGGTGGTAGCCGAAGTCGAGCAGACGTTTCGCCATATCCAGAGTCCGTACACCCATCTTCTTCTGTCTCGATCCGCTGATGACGAATTCATGCTTGCAGTGCTGCTTGTACGGCAGTTCGAATGTGCCCTCGAGGCGTCTCATCATATAGTTTGCATTCAGCACGGCGATTTCGGAGACTTCCTTCAGACCATCCGGCCCCATCGTACGAATATACGTATAGGCACGGAGGAAGATGCCGAAGTTGCCGAAGAAAGGCTTCACCCGGCCGATGCTTTTCGGTACATCATGTTCCACTTTGTAAGTGCCGTCATCAGCTTTGACGACAAGTGGTTTCGGCAGGAATCTGGCGAGATCGGATTTGACTCCAATTGGTCCGGATCCCGGTCCGCCTCCACCATGTGGGCCGGTGAACGTCTTATGAAGGTTGAGGTGGACGGCATCAAACCCCATGTCACCCGGTCTGACTTTCGCCATGATCGCATTCAGGTTCGCTCCATCGTAGTACAGCTTGCCGCCTGCCTCGTGGACGATATCACGAATTTCGATGATATCCTCTTCAAAGAGACCAAGCGTATTCGGATTGGTCAGCATGATGGCCGCCGTGTCATCCCCTACTACACTTTTCAGATGGTCGATATCGACAAGTCCCCTGTCGTTCGACTTTACCGTCACTGCTTCGAAACCGGCAACGACTGCACTTGCAGGGTTTGTGCCATGCGCGGAATCCGGAACGATGACTTTCGTACGGTTGTAGTCGCCGTTATCTTCGTGGAATGCTTTGATCATCATCAGTGCGGTCCACTCGCCTTGTGCACCTGCAGCAGGCTGTAGGGAGATTTCGTCCATGCCGGTAATCTCCTTCAGATGTTCCTGCATGTCATGGACAATTTCAAGCGACCCTTGGATTGTACGGTCGCTCTGCAACGGGTGGCTGAGAGCAAAACCGGACATTCTTGCGGCTTTCTCATTGATCTTCGGATTGTACTTCATCGTGCATGAGCCCAGTGGATAGAATCCGGAGTCCACACCATGGTTCTTATTGGACAGTTCCGTGTAATGGCGCATCAGATCGAGTTCGCTGATTTCCGGCAGTTCAGCTTTCGTCCTGCGGATGAACCTGCTGTCCAGAATATCTTCAAGATCGTGCTGTTCCACTTCAAGTTCCGGAAGCGAATAGGCAAAACGGTCTTCTGTGCTTCTTTCAAATATCAGAGGACTGGATCCCTTATGCATTGTAGTCACCCAACCTTTCGACAAATCCGTCAATTTCTTCTTTCGTACGCAGTTCTGTAACAGCAATCAGCATATGGTTTGCAAAGCCTGGGTCCACTTTGCCGAGATTGTATCCACCGATATAGCCGTGATCCAGCAGTTCGTCGTTTATTTCATCGATATCCTTCGACAGTTCTACAGCAAATTCATTGAAGGACTGTCCATCGAGTACAGTAAAACCTGCATGCTTCAGCTGATTCTTCATATAGAATGTCTTCTGGATGTTCTGTTCCGCCATCTCTACAGCACCGTTCTTGCCGAGTGCGCTCATTGCGACTGAAGATGCAAGTGCATTGAGTGCCTGGTTTGAACAGATGTTGCTCGTCGCCTTGTCCCGTCTGATGTGCTGTTCACGGGCCTGGAGTGTCAGTACAAATCCACGGTTGCCTTCGTCATCCTGCGTCTGGCCGACCAGTCTGCCCGGCATTTTTCTCATAAGCTTTTTGGACGCTGCAAAGTAGCCGCAGTGCGGACCGCCGAATTGTGCCGGAATGCCGAACACTTGCGTGTCCCCTGTAACGATGTCTGCACCGAATTCGCCCGGTGGTGTCAGCAGGCTGAGCGCGAGCGGATTACTGTTTACGACAAACAGCGCCTTATGCTTATGTGCAATCTTTTCAATCGCTTCAAGGTCTTCAACTGAACCGAGGAAGTTCGGATACTGGACCATCACAGCTGCAGTTTCTTCGTCGGAAGCTGCATCGAGCTTCCCAAGATCGGTATAGGTGCCGTCAAGGTCCACTTCTACGACTTCGATGTTCTGTGCCATGCAGTAGGAACGAAGCACCTCGATTGCCTGGAAGTGGACACCTTTCGATACGACGACTTTCTTCTTGCGCGTCTGACCGGATGCCATGGTCGCCGCTTCAGCGAAGGCAGTGGGACCGTCATACATCGAGGAATTGGCAACATCCATTGCAGTGAGCTCCGAGATCAGCGTCTGGAACTCGAATATCGCCTGCAGTTCTCCTTGTGAAATTTCCGGCTGGTAAGGGGTGTAGGCGGTATAGAATTCCGAACGGGAGATGACATGGTCCACCACTGTCGGAATATAGTGATCGTAAACACCTGCGCCAAGGAAGGAGGCATGTGTTTCGGAAGTGATGTTCTTATTTGCAATATTTGCAAGTTCACGCAGCAGTGATGTTTCGCTCTTACGTTTTTTGAGATCGAGTTCCCCTTTGAACCGGACACTCTCTGGAATATCATCGAACAGTTCGGAAATACTCTCGACGCCGATGGTGTCGAGCATTTCCCTCTTATCTTTTTCAGTTAATGGCAAATAGCGATGACTCAATTCATACACTCCCTTATACTGTTAGTTTTTGTGGAACGGGGTTTTGACGAACTTTGCTTCTACATCCTTGTTTCTGATACGGACATTGAATGCCTTATCAAGTTCATGGAAGTCGCTGTCGATGAGCGCAAGACCGATGGACCGTTTCGTCAGCGGTGACTGCGTACCGCTTGTAACGTGGCCGACCGTGTTGCCTTCGCTGTCAGTCACTTCGTAATTTGTGCGTGCAATACCACGGCCGAGAAGCTCGAATCCTGCCATTTTTCTTGGCGCGCCATTCTCCTTCTGATCCTTGAGTACCGTCTTGCCGATGAAGTTTTCCTTGTCGACCTTGACAGCAAAGCCCATATTGCCTTCAACTGGTGTGATATCTTCTGTCAGATCCTGTCCGTGCAGCGGCAGCGCTGCTTCAAGTCTCAGAGTATCGCGTGCGCCCAGTCCGCACTGTGCCACTCCAAAATCCGTGAAAAGCTTCCACAGTTTTTCCGTATCCTCAGCATCGCAGTAGATTTCAAAACCATCTTCTCCTGTATAGCCGCTCTGGGATAGGATGACATTGCATCCTGCAATGGTTATATTCTGTTTGAACCGGAACATCTTCATTTCGCTGATATCCTCGTCTACATGACTCTGAACGATTTCACGTGCTTTAGGACCCTGGACGGCAATCTGTCCGTATTCTGCAGATATGTTGGTAATTGTCGCATCAAAACCTGAAATGCTCTTCAGCCACTCGAAGTCCTTATCGGTATTGCCGGCATTGACAACAAGCAGGTATTTGTTCTCCCCGAGCCTGTATATGACGAGGTCATCGATGACACCGCCCTGTTCATTGCACAGCATAGTATACTGGGCTTTTGTTTCAGTGAGCTTCGACACATTATTCGTCAGCGCGTAGTTCAGAAATGCCTCTGCCTCGCTGCCTTCGACGAGCAGCTCTCCCATATGGCTGACATCAAAGATTCCTGCAGCTTCCCTGACCGCAGTGTGCTCTTCCTTTATACTGCTGAACTGTACTGGCAGCGCCCAGCCTGAGAAGTCGATGACCTTTGCTCCGGCTTCCTGGTAGTAGTCATACAGTGGTGTCTTTTTAAGTTCTGACATGATTTACCTCCTTATAATAAAAAAAACAGGACAGCTGTAATAGCTGCCCTGTTGAGTTGCCTTCAGGAATGCGTCCCAATGCCGTTCTTTTGCCTGAGAGATTCACCCGGCGGGGGTTTGCTCCTTCGGCGACGATTACTCGTTCTCTCGAGCATTGTTCATTCGCAAAATTTTCAATTATCAATTCGAGTTCATTATACCCTGCGAATTTGAGAAATAGCAAGAAGTTTTGAAACAACCGCTTCAACGGATGCACTGCAGTCGATTTCATGGTCGGCTGCACTACGGTATATATGGAGCCTCTGTTCATACAGGGCGTTTACCTGCTCGCGGCTCCTGACAAGCGGCCGGTTGCTGTCATCTTTGATCCTGGTATAGAGGGTATCGAAATCTGCATGAAGGTAGACGACCGGTACATTCATATTCTGCAGCAGCCTGCGTGAGGGTGCATATGTGACGACCCCGCCGCCGGTAGCGACGATGCATTCAGAATCACCAACCTGATCCAATGCTTCGAATTCCCTTCTCCTGAACCCAGCTTCGCCCTCTGTTTCAAAAATCTCACGAATCTCCATGCCGGCCATCCTGACGACTTCCTTATCCAGGTCGATTAACGGCAGATTCATTTTGTCACTCAGGCTATGGGCCACTGTGGATTTTCCGCTCCCCATGAAACCGATCAGAATCATTCCATCACTCCTAGTCCACCAGCCCCTGGATGCGGAGCTGATAAATTTCTATAAAATTCGATTGTATTTCCAGTATCATGAAGACCTTATTATAGTAATGGTAATATAAGGCCACCAGATATAGCAATATGAAGTATACAGAAAAGCTGAAAAATCCATCATTTTGCGAAAGCGGCAGTTTCATCGTTCCCCTCCCCTTCTCCTGATACCGAAATATGCACATGGGTGGCCGTCTCCTCAAGTTCAAATACATCGGCATCGAACATGACGGTCACGTAGCCGGTCTGCTCGATACTTTTAATAATACGGGTGCCATGCTTCCGGTACTCGACATCTCCTTTGCCGGTGGTGAATACAATCGACTGCGTACGGGCATCATGCCGGACTTCCGTACTCTCCTCATATGTTTCTGCAATATCGATCATGAAGAAATCAATTTCAAAATCCACTGGCGGTGAATGGGCATCCTCAAACTGCATCAGAATGGAAGGCATGAGCGACATCACGAACGCTGCGATGGACAGGGAAATGAGTGCTTCAATATAGGTGAACCCTGCATCATTCAATATGGACACACAGCTTTGCATCATTCTTATCGCATATACGGTGTGCTTCGATGCGATAGTTGTGACTGCCAAGCATGAAGGATTCATAGTCTTCATATGCCAGCATGTCGATGTAGAGTCTGCGGGTAAATTCAAGAGTTCCGGCCGAATCCGACACCGTCTGGTTCAGCATGATCATGGCAGGAACCAGCACACTGAGTATGATGGAGAAGATCAGCATCGTCAGTACACTATCAAGCATCATGAAACCATCATCTTTCAATTCGGAACCTTCCTCTCTGTATTTGAAAAATAAAGCTTACAGATGACCCCATGCAGTCGAAGCTGATGGTACCGAACTTATCTGTATCACCATCAGGCTTGAATATGATCCGCTGCAGTCCACCCTGCTTCAATGCACATGTATCCAGCAGATACGTTCTGATGATCTTCCCTTCGTGGGTGCGCACCTGTATCTGCTGGCTGATCGGGTCCATACTGACAATCCGCTGTGTGGCAGTGCTCATGGCATCCGTCTGCGCACTCTGAAAGAAATATCCGATTGCATCGATCTCCTGATTGATGCGCCTATCATCATCGACCGGAATGCTGGCTGCGCTGATCAGCAGAAGAATGCTGATGATGCTCAGTGTCAGCATCATCTCCAGCATGGTGAAGCCATCATTCAGTGCGGATCGCCTGGCCATCAGTGATGACGATTGTGTCGCCATTCGCGCATGATATCTGATCAGAAGTGAGGTAGTCCGGAACGAGCACGTCGATTGTCGCAGGCGGTGACCCTTCATTCAGCGTATAGGCTTCGACCTGGCTCTGCACCATGCGTACCTGGGCTTCGCACCCGGTGTCCTGAACGTTGGCACTCTGTGCGGCGATATTCGGTATGATGAGGATGATCAGCACCGAAATGACAAGCAGAACGAGCAGCATTTCTATCAGCGTAAAACCATCATCATTATTCTTCAACTTCTTCTTGAATATTTTTTTCATTTGGAATCCTCCTGAGTTTTTAGATTTCAGACATCATTTGAAAAATAGGTAGAACTATTATCAAGTACAGGCAGACGATCAGTATGCCGAGTATCAGGAATATGACAGGCTGAATTCTTCTGGTCATATTCTCGAGCCGCATGATGAGACGTTCCAGCGTATACTCGCTGAACATGATCAGTTCTTTGCCGACGCTGCTGTTCTGTTCTCCATGACTGACGAAGACACTGAGCTTTTCATCAATCATATCCATTTGTGCCAATGCACCGGATAGCGAGTCGCCGTTCATCAGGGATACTTCGATTTTCTGCGAAACGAGCCTGAGGTAGGGATTGATCTCCTGATGAATGAACAGATCGAGTATTTCTTTGACTTCAAGTCCATTATTCAGGAAGTAGCCGAATTCCCTCGAGAAGCGGTATGTCTGATAGCCCCTGAAAAAGAAACCGAAAATCGGGATGCGGGACAGCACGCTGCATTTTTGTTCAATGTGCTTCATGTTGAAGATGCAGAACATGCCAACTGCTGAGATGACAACAAGCATCAGAGATGCTCCAAGCACGTATGGCAGCGATTCAAGCATGGCAATGAGCACGCTTACGATGCCTTTGGATTCTGTCCCCATTGCTGTATAAAGGCTTTTGAACTGGGGAATCACTGTAAAGTTCAAAGTGATCAGTATGGTGATGAAAATTGCTACAAGCAGAAGTGGATACTGCAGTGATTTGATGAGTTTCGAAGTAGTCTGACGGACATTGTCCAGATACGACGCCGATTCTCTCAGATTTGTCAGCACTTCGCCGTGGATTTCTGCAAACGAGACCTGGATGACAATGGCATTCCCGAATCCCATCACCTTCAGTATGCTGCTGAGACTCGCACCTTCCTGGACCATGCTGAGGTATACCAGACGGTCTTTCTCTGTCAGAACATCATACTGTTCCAGCAGAAATACAAGCGACTGCTGCAGTGTGAACCCGACTTCCAGCAGGTCTGCAATCTTTACCAGGAAGTGTGCATCATATTTTCCGAGTCTATTTGAATTTCTCCACATGGATGGCATATTCATCCGCATCAATTCCTCCTGTCCGAAAAAGTTCCGACAGTTTGTCTTCAAGTGTCCCGTGTTCGGCACGACCGGTTTTCAGATAGGAGGCAATCTGAGCGTTGTCCAGTGTTTCATAGATGATGAAACTGCCGTTTCTTGTGTACAGAATCCGCTGGTTGATGATGAGTGAAATGCTCTGGATGATCTCCTCGTCATAAAGTCCGTAATCTTTCAGCCGGCTTACTGTGCTGACAGCGGATTTACTGTGGAATGTACTGAGCACCAGATGACCTGAAAGGCTTGCTTTCAGTAGTTGGGAAGCAATGTTTGCATCCCTGATCTCACCGAACATGATGATATCCGGGTCACACCTGAGAACCCCTTTAAGAAGGGGTTCGTAGTCGATATTCGCCTTTTCATTGATCTCTACCTGGACGAGACCATCCAGTTCATATTCCACCGGATCCTCAATGCTTATGATCTGCTGCCTCCCGGACGCTATCCTTTCCTGTATCAGCCGATACATGAGCGTCGATTTGCCCGAGCCGGTCGGCCCGGTAAAAAGGATCAATCCCTGTTTCCGTGCCATGAAAGGCAGAAGAAAATCGTAGTCCCGAGGCTGGTGGAAAAGTGATGATGAAGGCCGGTCTTCCATGCCGTTGAGCATGCGGATCACAATGATTTCGTTCATCAGGGAAATGGGCAGCGTACTGATTCTGACATTGAACTTCTGATCTTCGATGCTGAGCATCGTTCGGCCACTCTGCGGCAGCTTATGTTCATTGATGTCAAGTTCGGCAATGAACTTCAGGAAATTGACGGTTTTCCTATAGTCATCCATACCGATCTCTTTAAGGGTGAGCATTTCCCCTCTGCTTCTTACTCTGACAAGTCCCTTTGTACTCTCAAGCGTCAGGTGTATATCTGTTGCATCATGACGCATGGCATCTTTGATGATTTCTTCTACTTGCTGTTTCATCATTCACCTCCTACACTATATATGGTGAAAAAAAGGTGTTTTGATCTTTTCTGAAATAAATTATCGTTTTTTATATTTCGGCGTTTATTTTCATGTATAATAGGAATTAATGGTAAGAGATGCCAAGACATTTATCTTTATAAGTATTTACTTTGATATGATTATTATTTATAATTGATAACGATACGGTAAGTAAGGACGAAAGGACTGTTCCTATGGATAAAGTTTTCAAAACACTTGGATTCTGGACTGCAATGTTTGCAATCCTTTTCTATGTCGGTGACATGATGATGATGGCGCTATTCTTCATCGCCCAAACGGGATTCTTCATTCTGTTGGGTTATATGAAACTTACTGAAAGAATGTATATGTATGTATTTGCTGCGTATCTGGTCCTTTTCTTTGTAGGATTTACATACTTCACAACATTTCTTCTCGAGCCGAGTTTCGGCGGTCACCACTAGAAACTAAAGACCAGGCAGATACAATCTGCCTGGTCTTTTTATATTCATCCTCTGATGAACGGATTCGTCTGTTTTTCACTGCCTATCGTCGTTTCTGGTCCGTGACCCGAATAGACCGTCAAGTCATTTCTTTGCGTGTAGAGCTTTTTCCTGATGCTGCGGATCAGTGTTTCGTGGTCTCCCTGGTATAGATCCGTTCTGCCGATGCCGCCGTTGAACAGCACATCACCTGAAATGATGAAATCCTGAAATAGAAAGCTCATGCTGCCTGGGGAGTGGCCCGGGGTATGCAGTGCTTCGAAATGGAACTTCCCGATCTCGCGTTCGCCTGGCTTGATGATTTCAGGTGTTATCGATGATTCGATTGCTTCGATTCCCATATTGCTGTACTTGGCCGACCCATTTTTTGATGGATCACCGAGCCAGTCCTCCTCCTCGATGCCAATCCATGTATCGACTCCGAAATGACTGGCGACTTTATCCAGTGCACCGATATGATCAAAATGTGCATGTGTCAGCAATATGGCTTTCACCCTGCTGTCTTTTGGTACTGTATCAATGATCCTATCCGCTTCCCCTGAAGGATCAACGATCA
Organism: Salinicoccus sp. ID82-1; assembly: GCF_021991715.1. Lineage (NCBI taxonomy): Bacteria > Bacillati > Bacillota > Bacilli > Caryophanales > Staphylococcaceae > Salinicoccus > Salinicoccus sp. ID82-1. The sequence continues at coordinate 580,986 of NZ_JAGFLY010000001.1, read as the reverse complement.
GTACTTCGTCTTCCTGCTTCAGTATGTAGCAGTTGGTTTCCAATGGTCCCAGTGGGAGTACTTTTATTTCCATTATGTGCCCTCCTTAAAATTCCCTCGACAAAGCTACTTTTTAATTATACAATATATATGAGAATAAAGAGAACTATCGGGAGGTTGAGCAAGATGCCATTCATCGATACTGGTGAGTTATTTCAAATTGGCGGCATTTCCATCCATATCGGGGTCAATGCATTGTCCCTGCTCATGCTGATGATAACTATAGTCGGCATATGGGGCCTTGTGGCTGCTATTAAAAACAGAAATCTGCTTGCTGTACTTTTCAGTGTGGCAACAGTTGCTACATTTGGATTCTTCGCAATCGCAACAATCTTTACATACGGTTATCCGGAGCTAGGCCACTAGATCCTGCCGTCTGAAAGAAAAAGGCAAACCCGAGTAGGGTTTGCCTTTTTTTATTTCTTCATCGTTTCTCTTGCTATCTGCAGCTGATGTCTGACAGCCTCAGTTCCCGTACCACCGAGACTCTTTCTCCTGTCGACGACGACCTGCGGAGACAGTACTGTGTAGATGTCCTCTTCTATTGAATCATGATGTTCTTTATACTCCGTAAGGGAAAGATCCTTCAAGTACTTGCCTTCATTGATGCACTTCAATACAAGCTCACCCACCACCTCATGCGCCTTCCTGAATGGTACGCCCTTCTGTACCAGATAGTCGGCCAGTTCAGTGGCGTTCGAGAAATCATTCTGAACCGTCTTTTCAAGTACAGCTTCATTGATGGTCATTGTCTCAAGCATGCCCGTCATGATTCGGAGAGAGCCCTTGACTGTGGTCACCGCATCGAATATGCCTTCCTTATCTTCCTGAAGATCCTTGTTATAGGTGAGTGGCAGTCCTTTGACCAGCATCAGCATGCTTGTCAGCGCACCGGTTGTACGTGCACTCTTGCCACGGATCAGTTCCGCCATATCCGGGTTCTTCTTCTGCGGCATCATCGAACTGCCTGTCGTGAACTGGTCGGACAGCTGGACGAAATTCGCCTCCTCGCTCATCCAGAAGATGATTTCTTCAGAGAGCCTGGAAAGATGCACCATCACAAGGCTGATGTTGGAGAGTGTCTCTATGATGTAGTCACGGTCGCTCACAGCATCCATACTGTTCTGGTAGATGTCTGTGAAGTTGAGCAGCTCCTTGGTCATTTCACGGTCGATATCGAAAGTCGTGCCACTGATGGCTCCTGCCCCAAGCGGTGACATATCGATGCGCGGCAGTGCGTCATTGAAGCGGTCCTTGTCGCGCTTCAGCATCCAGAAGTACGCCATGATATGGTGTGAGAAAAGGACGGGCTGCGCACGCTGCAGATGTGTATAGCCCGGCATGATGCAATGGATGTTCTCCTCGGCCAGTTCAAGAATGGCTTCCTGCAGTGTTTCGATACTTTCGATGATTTCATATGCCTTCTCTTTTACATAGAGGTGCATATCGGTCGCAATCTGGTCATTTCTGCTGCGGGCGGTATGCAGTTTTCCGCCGACATCTCCAATCTTCTCGATGAGTGCGTGCTCGACGTTCATATGAATATCCTCATGCTGTACAGAAAATTCGAGTCTGCCTTCGTGGTAGTCGTCGAGTACTGCACTCAAGCCGTCTATCATCTGCTGCTTTTCATCCTCTGTAATGATATCCTTTGCTGCAAGCATTGTCGCATGGGCAATACTGCCGGCGATATCCTTTTCAATCAGCACCTGGTCAAAATGGATGGATGCGTTGAACGCATCCACCCATTCTATTGCTTCTCCCTGAAATCTGCCCCCCCATGCTTTTTTAGTCATAGAGTTTCACACCGCTTTCAAGCATGGATTTGACTTTCGTCGGCAGACCGAAGATTTCGATGAAACCGACTGAAGCGTCCTGATTGAAGGCATCCTCGCTCGTGTATGTCGCAAGTTTTTCATCATAAAGGCTGTTGTCTGAACGTCTGCCTGTCACAGTAACATTGCCTTTGTAGAGCTGCAGGCGGACTTCGCCATTGACCGGCTGCTGCATATCCTTGAGCATCTTTCTCAAGGAATCAGATAGTGGTGAGAACCACAGGCCATTGTAGACCTGTTCTGTGAACTGCTGCTCGATGAATGGCTTGAAGTGCGCAATATCCTTTGTCAGTGTAATGGTTTCAAGGTCGTGCTTCGCTGTAAGAATGACTTTCGCTCCTGGTGTTTCGTATACTTCACGGGATTTGATGCCGACCAGTCTATTTTCAACATGGTCGATTCTGCCGATACCATGTGCACCTGCGATATCATTCAGCTTGATGATCAGGTCATCAAGGTCGTAGGAGACGCCATTGATTGCGGTAGGCAGTCCGGCCTCAAATGAAAGAACAAGTTCTTCCGGCTCATCCGGTGCATCCACTATGTTGGCTGTCAGATCATATGCACCTTCAGGTGGTGTATTCCATGGATCTTCCAGTACACCACATTCATTACTTCTGCCCCAGAGGTTCTGGTCGATTGAATAAGGGGAATCCAGATTGATCGGAATCGGAATGTTCTTCTCTTTTGCGTAGTCGATCTCCTCTTCCCTGCTCCACGTCCATTCACGTACCGGAGCGAGGACTTTCAAACTTGGATCGAGCCCCTGGATTGCAACTTCGAAACGCACCTGGTCGTTTCCTTTCCCAGTGCATCCATGCGCAACATAGTCTGCATTGGAATGCTGTGCAATCTCGACGAGCTTTTTGGAAATGAGTGGGCGGCTGAGTGCAGAAACGAGTGGGTACTTTCCTTCATACATGGAATTTCCATAAATTGCATAGGCAACAAAATCATCTGCAAACTCTTTTGTCGTATCGATGACGTGGGATTCGATCGCACCCATGTCGAGCGCCTTCTGATAGACGATATCCAGATCTTTTCCTTCACCAACATCAAGGCACACTGCAACGACGTCATACCCTTTATCTATGAACCATTGGATTGTTACGCTTGTATCGAGACCACCTGAGTAGGCAAGTACCACTTTTTCTTTCTTTTCCATTCCATTCACCTCTGTAATGTTATAATTATAATGATTAGAATGATAGCACTATAAAGTGTCCATTACAAGTATATTTATTCATTTTTATGCATGTTTTTTATTTTACAGTAATTCAAGGTTTAATTATAATTGTACATGGACTAAACATGAGGAGAGATGAGCATGAGATATGTATTCATTACAGGCACAAGCCGGGGGCTTGGAAACGCCCTGCTTGATATTTTCAAGGAAGATCGCATCATCAGTATTTCGAGATCCGAAGTCGAAACGGATGTTGAACTGTACAAGACGTTCCATGTCGATTTTCTGGATGAGCAGGCTCTGGAAGATGCTGTTCCTGAAATATTCAGCTCCATACGGCCGGAAAAAGGAGATGAAATCTTCCTGATCAATAATGCCGGTGCAGTCAATCCGGTCAAGTCGATTGCCAATATGGACGCAAAAGGATTTCTCGACAACTATAAAATCAACGTACTTGCCCCTGCCCTCCTGATGAAGGGTTTTGTTGCTGCCTTTGGTGAACTGCAGGCTGCCAAACGCATTTTGACCGTATCGAGCGGTGCGGCCCTCAACCCGATGGAAGGATGGGCAGCCTACTGCAGTTCGAAGGCCGCTGTCAACATGGTCAGTGACGTACTGCGCCAGGAGATGGACCGGCTGGACTATCCGATACTCTCTGCGACCTACCGTCCGGGTGTCATTGATACCGACATGCAGGGAGAGATACGCTCAGCTGATCCGGAAGACTTCCCGGATATCGACAAGTTCAAAGACTACAAATCTTCAAACCGGCTCTATCCGGCTGAGACTGTTGCCTATATCGCCAAACGCATTCTCATATCGGACAACTTCGGTTTCTCGGAAAGCTACAGTGTCAGCGATTTCCTATAGAAAGAAGGCGTACCTCAAGGTACGCCTTCTTTCATGCCAGAAACTGTTTGACCAGCCGTGCAGCACCGTAGATGCCTGCATCGTTACCAAGTTCGGCCATGACAATTTCAGTATTCTCATAGGCTGGTGGGAATGTAATCGGACGGTAGTATGCCTCTATCCTGTCTGTCAGCATGCGACCTGCACGGCTGACACCACCACCAAGAATAAAGTACTTTGGATTGGTCACCGCTGATAGGCTGCTGAGTGCCACTGCAATATAGTGGGCGACTTCATCGATGACCTTGAGTGCCAGCGCATCATCCTTCTCTCCAGCTTCGACAATCGATTTTGCCGACAGGGTGCCGGCTTCAATCCCATTTTTAAGCAGTGTATCCGTCATGCCGCTTTCGTAATAGTGCACCGCAAGATTCTTCATGCCGGTAGCGGAAGCAACTGTTTCAAGGCAGCCCTTCTTGCCGCAATTGCACTGGAACCGACGATTGTAATCCACATAGAGGTGTCCGATCTCACCCGCAGCGCCCCCATGTCCATGGATGAGCATGCTGTTTGAGACAACACCGCCGCCGACGCCTGTACCAAGTGTCACCATGACGACATCCTTATGGCCACTGCCTGCCCCTTTGAACTGCTCGCCGAGTGCTGCGACATTTGCGTCATTGTCGACAATGGTCCGGATGCCGCTGATCGATTCGAATTCGGAGACGATCGGCTTCTGCTCCATCCAGTTCAGATTGATCGCCCCATTCAATATGCCATTGTTGAAGTCTACAGGACCTGGAACACCAAGTCCGATCCCGATGACTCCTGCCAGGTTCAATTCATGGTCATCCCCTTTCGATTTGAATGACTGGTGGATATCTTCAAGTATACGGCTGCCCTCGTCCGTAGTATCTGTAGGTATTTCCCATTTGTCCAATAGTTCAAGGTCCGGTGTGAAGACACCCAGTTTACAGGTGGTCCCACCTATATCTGCTGCAAGAATTCTTTTCATAACTATCCCTCTCTCTTCTGTCTCAGGATCAGAATGGACGTTTTGTATTCTTCGCTCGTAATGAGTCCAAACTGATACAGTTCCTTGATTTCCATTTCCATCAGCTTAAGCATGTTCTGTCTATCCTTATCATATACGTATATGCCAAAACGCAGCAGCAGCCTGTTGATATAGGTCAGATCCCTATTCATCTGCATCGTGCGCCTCGACGATCGCCTTCAGTTGCGGATCTTCTATATCTTTTGCATCGACTCCGGAAAGGATCTGATCCATTTCCTCATACTTTCTTTCTTTTCGCAGCTGCATCAGCCTGTAGCGCATCACCCATTCATCATCTGGGTTCATCGCAAGGCTTCTTTCATGGAACTGGCGGGCCTGCTCCGTATCTCCTGCATACTCTGCAACAAGTCCCAATGCATGATAGGTTTTGGCTGTATCATTATTCGTGCGGATTGATTCATTGAGTATACCAAGCGCTTCTTCGTACTCGCCTGCCTCGATGTGCTCCATGGCCATGACACTGAGCGGCTGTGCTGAATGGTGCCTCTGGGCCATGAACCAGGAAAGAACGATAAGCAGAATAAAAGCCGTCAGCGCAGCAGTGTGCCATCTGAGCTTGAATTTCCTTGGATGATACATCACACCGAGCAGAGCACCGAAAACCAGTCCGCCGATATGTGCATAGTGGTTTACATTCGAGATGAACTGTGTAAGTACGGAGACTACGATGAAGACGACGGCAATCTGGAAGAGCAGTTTGGCACTGATTCGCCCGTGGACGAGCAGATGGACAACCAGAATTGCCAAGAGACCGTATATGGCACCACTGGCGCCTAGTGATATTCCCTCAGTGATGAACATGATGGAAAACAGGCTCGAAGTGATACCGGTCGCAACATACGCAATCAGAAGCCGCCAGCTGCCGAAAATACTCTCTGTAAATTTCCCGAGAATATACAGGGCAAATATGTTGAACAGGAAGTGGTCGACAGTAGCATGCAGAAAACTGCTGCTCAGTAGACGGTAGAGATCGCCTTCGATGACATTATAGTGGTTCAATGCCAGCATCTGTGTATAGCGGTATGAATCGGCGAAATGGATTGCTGCCAGATTGAACAGAAAGACGATCAGGTTGATGCATATGAGCAGATATGTCATCGGACTGAACTGATTCATGAACTTCTCGAATGGATGACGGCTCGCAAGACGCTTCTGATAATATGCAGGAGCCTTTGGCTTTTTATGATTCAGATCGATTCTGTAGAACGGATTCCGAACCAGCTCCTCTGCCCCTCTGATGCCCTTGAGCACAATCTTCGCACCGTCGACCTTATGTTTGCTGGTATAAGGAGACTCTGTAAAATGATAGCTTTCAACGAGAGCAACCTTCATGTTCTGCGACAATCTATAATGCATGTCGGACAAGTACCGCATTTCATCATCTTGTACTTCCTCTGGCAGCCCGCGTGCATTCAGACACATCATTGCATTCCTTTTTGAATTGCGCATCCATATGGCGTCCCGGCCCTGGTCATAATGATGGAATGCATATTCCGTGTAGCGCGACACTTCATAGGCAATGTGCCATAAGTTAAACATTTCTCTTCCTCTCTGCTTCGGCGTCGATTGTTCTTTCCGGAGTAATCAGAAGATCAACCGGAATATCATGGTTTTCTGGAATGACCTCGCCAAGCTGCTCTTCGAAAAGCAGGGAAACCTTCAGTCCATCATAGTGGCTGAGAAACCGGTCATAATAGCCGCCGCCATAACCGATACGGTATCCATCCTGGGAATAGATCAGACCGGGAACCACAATCATTTCAGGATGGTTATTGACATCTTCCGTATATTCAGGAATACGCAGATTCTTCTCATCTTTCGTCACTTTATCGAAGGATGTGAATCTGCGGAACTCCATCTGTTTATTTTCATAATTGCATACTGGAGTATAGACCAACTTGCCTTGCAGTGTAAGGTGATCGATAATACCGTCCGTATCCATCTCATGCGGCATGGACAGTACAATACCGAGAGATTGTATTCCTTGTGATTCGATCAGATCCAGCAGTCTGCTTTTCAGTATTTCCTCGCGCTCCTGTTTATCCGCTGGTTTCATGGAAGACAAGGTCGCCATCATTTCCTTGCGCAATGCTTTCTTATTCATTGCAATGCCTCATTTCGTATGTAATTGCTGATATGATACTACTATTATAATCATCCTGACGACAAAGAAAAAGCATAGATGATGAATATGGGTAATTTAGCAAATAAAAAATAGACCTTGGATGACCAAGATCTATTCTGAAATATTTCTGCTTTCGTGCTTGTCACCAGTCAGAACATAATAGACATGTTCTGCAATGTTCTTGATGTGATCACCGATGCGTTCCAGATACTTCGCGCACAGCTGGCTTTGACCGGTGATGAAAGCATCCGTCTCATCAAAAATATCCGACGTTGTAATCTGGACGAACAGACCGTCGATATCCTCATCCCGCATGATGATTTCTTTGCAGAGTTCAAGGTCTTTATTGTCATAAGCCGTCTTGACATCTTCAAGCATCAGCATTGCAAGATGCTCCATTGTGGACAGACGCAACAGCAGCTTTTCATTGGTGATGCGTACACGCTTTCTCACTTCGCCAAGATTGCTGATATTATCACTGATCCTCTCAAGATCGTCTGCCACTTTGATGCTTGAAATGATCAGACGAAGATCCGTTGCCACAGGCTGCTGGGTGGTGATCAGGTTGATTGCCTGGTTATTTATTTCTTCTTCCAGTCTGTTGATCCTCTTATCATCGCTGACAAGCAGTCTTGCATCTGCGGTACCATCACTTGAGAGTATGGCTGTACATCCCGTAAGACGTTCATAGCACTCCTCACCGAGTGTCAGTACGCTTTCATATAAGCGTGCCATTTCGTCTGAAAATTTCTCGCGGTAGACCATCTATCCGAATCTTCCGGACACGTAGTCTTCAGTACGCTGATCCTTCGGCTTGTCGAATATGACGTTTGTTTTATCGTATTCAACAACATACCCCTGATAGAAGAAAGCAGTTCTATCGGAGATGCGGGCAGCCTGCTGCATGTTGTGGGTTACAATGACGATGCTGTAGTCTTTTTTCAATTCATGCATAAGATCTTCGATTTTTGTTGTGGAAATCGGGTCAAGGGCACTTGTCGGCTCATCCATCAGGATGACATCAGGTTCAATCGCAAGCGCACGCGCAATACAGATTCTCTGCTGCTGTCCGCCTGAGAGTCCATAGGCATTGTCATTCAGTCGATCTTTGACTTCATCCCATATTGCAGCGCCCTTCAGACTTTTTTCGACGACCTGGTCAAGAACCTTCTTATTGCGGACACCGTGGACGCGCGCACCATATGCGACATTGTCATAGATGGATTTAGGGAATGGATTCGGCTTCTGGAATACCATGCCGACTTTTGTACGAAGATCTTCCACTGTATAGGATTTGTCGAAAATACTCTGGTCACGGTAGACGATATCGCCTTCTGTACGGACAATCGGTACAAGCTCGACCATTCTGTTCAGGGATTTGATGAATGTGGATTTACCACAGCCGGATGGACCGATGATTGCGGAGATCTCATTCTCGTTGAAATCCAGGTTGATGTTCTGGAGTGCATGATTGTTGCCATACCAGAGATTGAAGTCTTTTGCCTGGAAAACAGCCTGTGTCTGTTCAATGGTTCTATTTTCTTCTGTACGGTCCTGGACCGCTGTATCATAGACTGTATTCATATTTTTTTCCTCTTTTACTTTTGACGAAGTCATATTTAAGCCTCCAAATTAAAAACGTTTCGAATATTTGTTTCTTATATATATAGCCACTGAGTTCATCAGGAAGAGGATGAACAGCAGTACAATGATGCCGGCTGCGGTAACGGATTGGAATTCGGGATTAGGCAGTTTTACCCAAGAGTAGATCTGCATAGGCAGTGCTGAGAATGTGTCGAGCACGCCTGTTGGAGTAAACAGAAGGATTGTTGGTATCCCTATGATGATCAGCGGCGCTGTTTCTCCGATTGCACGTGAAAGTGCGAGAATGATACCTGTAATGATACCTGGAACTGCAGCAGGCAGAATGACACGGGTAATTGTCTGCCATTTTGTTGCTCCCATTCCAATGGATGCTTCGCGGATGGTAGAAGGTACAGAGCGAATGGATTCCTGTGACGCGACTACGATGACCGGCAGAATCATCAGTGACATGGTAAGTGCTGCTGCAAGTACAGAGCTGTCAAGTTCCATCAGACGTACAAAGAGTGTCAGACCAAGAAGTCCGAAGACGACTGACGGGACACCTGCCAGATTGGAGATATTCACTTTGATGAAATTGACCAGTCTGTTTTTTGGTGCATACTCCTCAAGATAGAGCGCTGTGCCTACAGAGAGTATGATCGCTATAGGTGCAGTGACAGCCATCAGCCAGAGTGTCCCGATCAGGGCGCCATATATTCCTGCACTTTCCGGCCTGCTTGAGCTGTAGCTTGTAAAGAAGTCTGGTGTAAGATATCTCCAACCATCAAGAACAGTGTCTATGAGCAGTGTCGCAAGTACAACAAGACCGACAAGGGTAAACAGCAGGAAGATATACTTCAGAACTTTATTCAGCAGCAGACGCCCGCTTAATTTTTTTGATACTTCTTGTTTATTGATCAGTTCCATTTAATATTCCTCCCTGAATTTCCGTGAAAGCCACTGTGCAACAACGTTCATGATCAGCGTGAATACGAAAAGTGTCATACCTACAGCATAGAGGCTGAAATACGTATCCGTACCATAAGTTGCATCACCTGAAGCAACCTGGACGATGAATCCTGTCATAGTCTGTAGTGATTCCAGTATGTTTATACTGGCATTCGGCGTACTACCGGCGGCAATGGAAACTATCATAGTTTCACCGATTGCACGGGAAACGGCAAGTACAATTGAAGATAGGATGCCTGATATTGCTGCAGGAAGAATGACCTTGAATACCATCTCAAGACGTGTTGAACCAAGCCCGAGTGCGCCTTCGCGCATTGTATTCGGCACGGCACTCATCGCATCCTCACTTAGACTTGCTATCATCGGTATGATCATGACACCTACAACCAGACCTGGACTGAGAGCATTGAAGAGGTTGACTTCAGACCATATTCCTCTAAGCAGTGGCGTAACAAACGTCAGTGCAAAGAAACCGTAGACGACAGTCGGAATTCCGGCAAGGATTTCAAGAATCGGTTTGATGATGCGTCTGACGCGGTCGCTTGCATATTCACTGAGGTAGATTGCAGCACCCAGTCCGACCGGGACAGCGAAAATGACTGCTATGACAGTGATTTTCAAAGTACCCATGATTAAAGCAAAAATTCCCCATTGTGGATCAGAACTGAATGCTGACCACTCCGTGGAAGTTAGAAATTCTATAGGTGAAACCCTTGTGAAGAACACGATTGTTTCAGAAAGTAAAGTGACCAGGATGCCTATTGTCGTAAGGACGGAAACTAAAGTAATTAGTAATAGAATGATAGGAACCATCTTTTCGATGAATGCACTACTTCTTCTGCCCTTCTTCTCACTGATCATTTTTTGAATATTATACTCGCTCATATTAGCCCTCGTTTCAAAATACTTTAAAATGGACGGGTCTCGACCCGTCCATATGTTTTCTTATTGGAATTCTGCAAGCTTATCCATTTGTTCTTGCATTTCTTCTTCTGTCAGTGCAACATATCCAGCCTCTTCAGCTGCAGATGATGCATTGTTCAATGTGAATTCCATGAATGTCAGGAATGCTTCATTGTTCTGAAGTGCTTCATTTTTAGCGTATACGAACAGTGGACGTGCAAGTGGATACTCATAGCTCATAACAGTTTCATCACTTACTTCCACCGGCTCTTCAGTTTCAGGACCTTGGATCGGAACACCTTTCAGGTTGTCCTGGTTGACCATATAGAAGTTGTAGCCGAAGAACCCGATGGAGTTGGCATCACTGGCAACTGATTGGGAGATGACGTTTGTATCCTGGTTAAGCTGAGCTTGGATATCAGCATCTTCCATTACAACTTCTTTGAAGAAGTCGTGGGTACCGTGTGACTGGTCGGGAGCGTAAGCAGTAATCTCCTCATCCGGGAAGTCAGCACGAACATCGCTCCAAGATGTTGCTTCGCCACTGTAGATCATTCGTAGTTCTTCGAATGTAAGATAGTCTACAAAGTCATTTTCAGTGTTGACTGCAACAGTCAGACCGTCGTTTGCAACTTTGAACTCTGTATATTCGATGCCAGCATCTTCAAGTGCAGTGATTTCTTCTTCCTGGATTTCACGGGAAGCGTTCTGGAAGTCTGTTTCACCAGCGATGAACTTCTCAAAACCACCACCAGTACCAGATACACCGACAGCAACTTCTACGTCAGGGTATTCAGCATTGAAATCTTCATTTATCAGTTCAAGGATTGGCGCAACTGTTGATGAACCATCACCAGTAACAGTTCCAGAGAGGGAACCTTCTGTTGTCTCTTCGCTGCTCGCTTCAGAGCTTTCTGTAGTTTCCTCTGTGCTTTCTTCTGTTGATGCTTCTTCTGTACTTTCATCTGATGATCCGCCAGAACCGCCGCCGCAAGCAGCAAGAATGAACATCAGACTCATGAGCAGTGCAGCCATGAACATACTCTTTTTCATTACCCGAATTCCTCCAATAATTAAGTGTTGTATTTGTTACATGCTCCACTTTATCGAATGAATGTAAATTTGGAATGAATGGTTTGTAAAGATTAAGTAAATGTGGTTTAAAAACAAACTAATCGAAAAAAATCCCGGAGTTGAAGATATACTTCAACTCCGGGTCTGTATTCAATAGCTGCCGTATGACAGTCTTGCATAGAAAGCATCCGTATCGTACTGGTATGGTTCGACAGGCGCCTGCTCACGATAGATTTCATAGTATTTGTTTACAACATCCCTGCCGAGATACTGTGCGGGGAAGAATGGAACGGTATAAGGCATATGCGGGAAGATGATTGAAAATGCCATTTCCGGATTGTCGTATGGAGCATAGCCGGTATAGGTCTGGTTCAGTACATTGTCCCCATTATATACTGCTTCTGCAGTACCTGTTTTACCGGCCGCTTTCGGCTCAAGTTCATGGTAGGCATCCCAGCCCGTACCGTATCGGTCTGTAGAAGTGTCGTGGGTATTGAAGACGTCGTAGAATCCTGCATGGATCTGGGACAGTTCGGCGGGTGAGAATCTGACTGTATTGAGCACCTGTCCATTGAAGGACTGGAGCACAGCACCCGCTTCATTCGCATCCCCTTCACGTACTTCCTTGGCCATATGAAGCCCCACCCTATTACCGCCATTTGCAATTGTAGATACATATTGCGACAGCTGCAGTGCTGAATACGTATCATACTGTCCGATCGACAAGTTCAGATAGCTTCCCGGACTGTTGGAGAGGTCAGGACTGAGACCCACTGCTTCATTCGGCAGATCGATCCCCGTCGACACACCGAGGCCGAACTGGTTGAGACCGTTCCTGAGTGTGTTCGCTGCATCTCCTATGCCGGTCGGTAATGACATGCCACTCTGGTATTCCAGACCTGCAAGCCGTAGAGCAATTTTCATCATATAGACGTTTGATGATACCATCAGTGCTTCCTGATCATCAATCGCCACCTGCCCGGTTCTATTGAAGAAGGAACTGATCGTCTGGGTTCCGCCTGCGAAGTCCAGTGGTTCATCAATCAGCGTCTCTCCTGGTTCGATGACCTCATTCTGATAGCCTGTGGCGACCGTGGCTCCTTTCACTGAAGATCCCACGGCATAGGTCGATGTCAGCGCACCGTAGTGATAATCGATGATATTGCCTTCATCATCCAGCTGCTTCCCGACCATGGCAAGTATATCCCCGTTATTTGGATCCTGTACGACAAGTACAACCGTATCCAGATATTCAGGGATGATGGTATAGTCGATTTCCCCGGTTCTGCTGTTTCTCTCCTGTATCTCCTCTGCCATATCCCGCAAAGAAGTGAGATGGTGCTCGGCCAGTGCCTCCAGTTCGAGCTGAAGATCGATATCGATAGTCAAATAAAGATTGTCACCCGGCTCTCCTCGAATCGCAACCTCACGATTGATGATTTCTCCTGATTTGTCTGTTGTGAATTTGACCTGCTCCTTTTTGCCGCGCAGTATATTTTCGTACTGGTATTCGAGATAGGTCTTGCCTACCCTGTCATTACGGGAGTAGCCACGTGCCATATAATAGTCCAGCAGTTCTCTCGGCAGCCCCTCCTCGGAGGATGATACTTCCCCGAGAACGGTACGGAGGGTATCACCATAAGGGTAGTCCCGTTCCCAGTCCATGCCAGTCGATATCCCTTCCAGCGAATCAAGCGACTCATTGATTTCTGCGAACTCCTCTTCCGTCACCCCATCACTTTTTACAACGACTGGATTCAGTTCACGTGCATTGACCATTTCGACATAGATGGCGATTGTGTTCAGATCTTCTTCAGTAAGGATGCCTGAAATCTGTTCTTCAGTAATACGCTGGTAGAGCTCCTGGTTGAACTGTTCCTGTGAGATGTTGCCATTATCAAGCAGTGTCTGCTCATTTGACATCAGTGCCTCGACTTCGTCAGGGTACATGCTGATCAGGTAGTCCTGCTTGTCCCTTAAAGACAGGTTTTCTGTCTCCATATCAAGATATGTACTGAGTTCAGCTGCGACATCCATAATTTCACCGGATGCCATATTTCTATGACGTGTAAAATAGATCGCCTTCTTTGAGGCATTTCCGACCAGCAGGTTGCCATTTCTATCATATATTTCGCCTCTGGGTACACTCTGGTTGATTTCCACGTACTGCTCATTGGCAATTTCCTCCTGATACTCATCACCTTTTACAATCTGGAGGTAGCCGAGGCGGAATATGAGAAGTAGACAGAGCAGAAATACAATCAGCATGATGATGTTGATCCTTGATTTCATGACTTGCCTATTTATCGCCTCAAGGCTTTTTGTTTTTGCACGTTTCAATTCCACTCATTCCTTCTTCCACTTAAAATATGTATCGCTATTCTACCACATAATCATGAGGGAAATTGAAAACAAACAAAAAAAGAGCGGGAATCCCCGCTCTGATAATAAAAATTATTTTGCATTGCTGTAGAGTTCGTTTACCTTGTCCCAGTTGACGACATTCCAGAATGCCTTCAGATATTCAGGACGCTTGTTCTGATATTTCAGGTAGTATGCGTGCTCCCATACGTCTACGCCAAGAATTGGTGTCTTGCCATCTGAAACAGGATTGTCCTGGTTAGGTGTGGAGACAATTTCAAGCTCTCCGTTGTTTACAACGAGCCAAGCCCAGCCTGAACCGAAACGTGCTGCGCCTGCAGCCTCAAATTCTTCTTTGAACTTGTCGAAAGAACCGAATTTGGATTCGATTGCATCTTTGATTTCACCGGAAACTTCTTTGGATTCCGGAGTAAGCAGCTGCCAGAACATGGAGTGGTTCAGGTGACCACCACCATTGTTTCTCACTGCAGTCTTCTTGTCTTCAGGAACAGAGTCAAGGTTGCTGATGATTTCTTCAATGGACTTGTTTTCAAGGTCCGTACCTTTTACTGCATCATTCAGTTTTGTTACATAAGTGTTGTGGTGCTTTGTGTGGTGAATTTCCATAGTTTCTTTGTCAATGTTAGGTTCCAATGCATCGTATGCATAAGGTAGTTCTGGTAGTTCAAAAGCCATAGTTAATTCCCCTCCATAGTTAATTGTTTACATACCAAATATATCAATTCGATGTTAAAATAACAAATGTATTGCCTGTTTCCATCGTACTTTTCAGACCATGGTATGAATTTGAAAGCCACAGGAAACATCCAAGTATCAGAAAGAAGCGTGACGTAATGAAATTTTTTACTTTCTATAAAAGATTTTTGACTCTCAACAAGTACCCCCTTTTCCGAACTGCCAATTTCAAGCATATGCTCATTAATATACTGCTCATCTCGTTGATGATCGCCCTGCCGAATATCATTTCATTATTCCAGAGTGTCAGCGCCACAACGAGTCTCACCAGCATCGAGTCCGAGATACCCGAGTTTTCCATTGTGGATGGCGAATATGTCGGGGAATCAAAGACCATCCAGATCCACGGCAGCAGTATCCTATTCAGCGGAAGTAGATCTACCGGGGATATGACCGGTGCGGACCGGGAGGTTCTCATCGGATTTCTGAAAGACGGCATATACATACGGGATGTACAGGGAGGTGGCTTCGACTATTCATATATCAGCCAGGTCGAAAACAATGAGGATCTTGAAACATTCATCGAGCAGCAGACTTCAAGCCTCTATTTCTATGTCGCTGTCTATGTCGTCTTCTATACAGCAGTCATCATGTTCTTTGCCGTCATACTTCTGTCCATCGGAGTTTATGCCATGCATCTCATCTCCTCCGTACTCAGGAAAAAGTCACGGTTCATGAACTGGTTCAAATTTTCCACCTTTGCCACTGTCCTGGCACTGATACCGATAATCGGCATTCAGCTGGCTATAGGATTGACTCCATGGTGGATCTACCTGGCCACACTACCCTTCTACTTCCATTATTATAGGAAGCTTCCTGTAATGAAATAGAAACCCGGGGAAGGCGCAACGTTTACATTTTTATTTCATATCTAGTATAATAGCTATTGATTTAGAGAATCATATAATATGAGGAGTTTGGTTATGTCTCAAATTACACACCGTACTAATACAAGACCGGTCAAAGTCGGCGATGTCACCATTGGCGGTGCCGATCAAATCATCATCCAGAGCATGACGACGACGAAAACTCACGATGTCGAAGCAACAGTAGCAGAAATTCATCGTCTAGAAGAAGCAGGATGTCAGATTGTACGTGTCGCATGTCCTAAAGAAGAAGATGCACTGGCTATCCCGGAAATAAAAAAACAGATTAACATTCCACTTGTTGTAGATATTCACTTTGATTATAAACTCGCACTGCTTGCTGTTGAAGGCGGTGCGGACAAGATCCGTATCAACCCGGGTAACATCGGTAAGCGTGAGAAAGTCGAAGCAGTCGTTGAAGCCTGCAAGGCCAAAGGCATTCCGATCCGTATCGGCGTCAATGCCGGAAGTCTTGAACGCCACATCATCAAGAAATATGGCTATCCGACAGCCGACGGCATGGTCGAGAGTGCTCTGCACCACATCAAGATACTCGAAGACCTCGACTTCCATGACATCATCGTGTCTATGAAGGCATCGGACGTCAACCTGGCAATCGAAGCGTACGAGAAAGCGGCGAAAGCATTCGACTATCCGCTCCACCTCGGTATTACGGAAAGTGGTACACTGTTTGCCGGTACCGTAAAAAGTGCTGCCGGACTCGGTGCCATCATCTCCAAAGGCATCGGCAACACGATGCGCATCTCACTTTCTGCCGATCCGGTCGAAGAGATCAAAGTAGCGAAGGAACTGCTGAAAAGCTATGGCCTCGCAAGCAACGCAGCGACACTCATCGCCTGTCCGACTTGCGGCCGTATCGAAATCGACCTGATTTCCATTGCGAACGAGGTCGAGGAGTACATCTCCACCATCAAGGCACCGCTCAAAGTGGCGGTACTCGGCTGTGCGGTCAACGGACCAGGTGAAGCACGCGAAGCAGACATCGGCATCGCCGGTGCGCGTGGCGAGGGACTCCTCTTCATGCATGGCAAAACGGTAAGAAAAGTGCCGGAAGAAATCATGGTTGATGAATTGAAGAAGGAAATCGATATCCTTGCAGAAGAACACTACGAAAAAGAACGCAAGGCAAAAGAAGAAGCAGAAGCTGCGAAATAGATAGAGAAATGAGAAGTCCTCCAAACTTTGGTTTGGAGGACTTCTTTTATATCATGTCGTATTTGGTAATGTTACGCCTGTTGATGAAGTATGTCGCAACAAACATGATGATGCCGATAGCGAGCGTATAGAATGAAGTGTGATAGAGAACCATTTCGTAACTTGGCAAGTCGAGATTCATTTCATTAATATTTCTTACCAGCAGAAAGTGAAACATATAGGTAAGGATCATAGGTACAGCGTATAGAAAGTAGCCTGTAAAGACATGCCGCATCCAGTACTTCGCAAAGCCGAGGTAGTACAGACTCATCACAATCAGGCTGACACCTATAATCATGATAAATCCATAGATATAGTACATCTCTTTAATTGTGGCGAGGTAGCTCCCTATGATCAGGGATGTCAGGAGCAGCATCATGATGTAATAGACATACTCCCCTTTCAGCATTTCCTTCTTGCTATTCGGCAGTGTATAGAAAAAATGATGATTGTTGTTTTTTCTCATGAAATCATGGATGCTCAAATACGACGAGGTTGTAAAGATGATTGAAAGAAGGTTCAATATGCTTGTAAACTGCAGAATGATCGGCTGGACATCCGATGGCAGCAGAGCTGTAATGACATTTATGATGATAGTCGCAATACCGACATACCAGATCCATCTGGAATGGAAAAGATTCAGCACAAGCTGCTTATACATGATCAAAACCCCTTTTCTCCTTTTTGATGTAGTACATGATTTCATCTATTGTAATAGGCTCCACTACAACTTTATTTCCATACAATTCCCGGAACGCTTCGTATTCTTTCGACATTCCTTCAAAGCCAAGTGAATTCCTTGTCGTACCGATGAGCAGCGATTCGGTCTCATCGTCAAGCATGTCCATGCTGCCCTTCACTTTCCTGTAAGTCTCAAACAGCGCTTCCTTCTCCATTTCGAACAGTATCTTTCCGTCATCGATCATGATGATGTAATCGGCAATCCTATCGAGGTCGGATGTGATATGCGTACTGAAAAGAATTGTCATCTCCTCATCAATCATCAGTTCCTGCAGTATTTCAAGCAGTTCCATGCGGAATGTCGGATCGAGATTGGACGTCGGCTCATCTAGAATCAGGAGCTCTGCATTATGGCTCAGTGCAATGGCAATGGAAAGTTTGACTTTCTCGCCAGTGGACAGATATTTTATTTTCCTGTCTGTTTTGACATTAAATGTCTGCAAGTACGTTTGGAATGTTTCATTGTTCCATTCGTCATAGAAAGTGTGGAGCAGTCTGCTCAATCTGCCTGGTGTCACATTCTGTGGCAGCCGGTCTTCGGCAAATACCAGGCCAATCTGATTCAGCAGCTCTGTTCTTTCTTCTTCCTGATCCTGATCAAGCACATTGATATCTCCACTATCCTGCTTTTTCAATGACAATATATGATTGATTACTGTGGACTTGCCCGCACCGTTCTCACCGATCAGTCCTGTAATGTAGCCCTTCCTAATATTCATATCAACGTCTTCCAGCTTGAAACCGCCCATACTTTTATTCAGTCCTGTGACAGTGATTGCATTCATTTGTCCTCATCCTCCATGACTTTGATCATTTCTGCAAGTTCTTCTACGGAAAGGTCGATCTGTCTGGCTGTCTTCAGCAGGTCTTGGATCTTCTTCTCAATTTCTACAAGTACCTGCTCTCTTCTGTTTTCAGCATTCTGTTCACTGACGAATGTGCCCTTGCCGACGACAGAATATACGTAGCCGGATGCTTCGAGATCCTGATAGGCCCGTTTGGTGGTAATGATGCTGATACTCAGTTCCTTGGCGAGTGAGCGCATCGACAGCAGGGGGTCCCCTGGTCTCAGCTCACCATTCATGATCAGCCGGATGATCTCCTCTTTCAGCTGTTCATAGATGGGGATATCGCTTTGATTTGATATTCGGATGTTCATCGCATCACCTCCGTTTATATTGTATATACTTAATATATACAATATGTACAGTGGTGTCAACATAAAAAAGACCAGAACTTTTAAGTCCTGGTCTTCTTGCATTCGCCGCATAGGCCATACAGTTCCACTTTATGGTTTCTGATTTCAACATCATCCAGCTCATTCTCCCATTGCTGCACCGGACAGTAGTGGATGACTCGTGTCACGCCGCATTCGTCACAGATGAAATGATGATGGTGGTGTGTTGTGCATGATATTTTATAGTGCATCTCGCCTGATAGTGTTGTCTGCTCCAGCACATTGATATCTTTCAGGGTGTACAGGTTGCGGTAGATTGTATCATAGCTGATGTCCGGATACTCGTCCTTCAGCAGCTCCTGGACATCTTTGGCACTCAGATATCTGTTTTCGTCGAGGAACAGCTCGATCATGCGCATTCTTTTCTGCGTGATCTTGAGACTGTTCTCCTTCAGTTTATCTTTATACTGGTTCAGTTGGTTGGCCACGTCGCTTCACTCCTATCCGGTCAAGAATAATGGTTACGGCAAGCAGTGCGAGGGAAACAAGTACGATTGTGCCACCTGGAGAGACATCCAGGTGGAAACTCATGAACAGGCCGGCAATCACAGCCAGTTCACCGAATACGACACTCATGACCATCAGCTGCTTGAAACTTGAAGTCACACGCATTGCTGCTGCCACAGGCAATGTCATCAGGGCACTGACAAGCAGTATGCCGACAATCCGCATTGACGCACTGATGACGAGTGCGACAACGATGATGAACAGGAAGTGGATCCACTTGCTGATGTTCATGACATCTGCATACTCTTCGTCAAATGAAACAAGGAACATTTCCTTATACAGCAGATAGATGAAGATGAGGACAACGATGCCGATCACTGCAATCAGGATGAGATCGAAGAACTGTACTGCACTGATGCTGCCGAAGAGGTATCCGAACAGATCCTGGTTGAAGCCGTCAGCCAGGGATAGGAACAGCACACTGAGTGCCACGCCGAAGCTCATGATGATTGGTATGGCAAGTTCCTGGTAGTGCTTATATACACTTCGCAGACGTTCAATGCCGAGTGCACCGAATACCGAAAATACAATGCCTGTAATCAGCGGATTGATCGTCATGCCGACGAGTGACGAAAGATAGACGCCAAACGTAATGCCGCCGAGTGTCACGTGGCTCAGGGCATCAGCAATCAATGATAGCCTTCTGATGACGATGAACGTGCCGATCAATGGTGCAATAAGTCCTGCAATCAGACCACTGATGAAAGAGTAGCGGATGAAATCATAGTCAATAAGCGCCTGTATCACTGGTAGTACTCCTTTCATGGTCATGACTGACAAGTTGCAGCGGGAAACCGTAGATTTTGGACAGTTCCGCCTCACCAAGGTTTTTGAACTCATTATTGGTACCATGGAAATGAAGGTGCTCATTCAGACATGCCACTTCATCCGCATGGTCGACGACAACTCCGATATCATGGGTGACGAGCAGAATCGTCACCGACTGGGATTTAAGCTTGAATAGTACATCATAGAATTCCTTTACGTGCTTGGCATCTATGCCGACAGTCGGCTCATCCAGTACAAGAATCGACGGGTTATTGATCAGGGCTCTTGCAATGAAGACACGCTGCGTCTGTCCACCGGACAAGAGGGATATGTTCTTGTTCTCGAGATGGCTGATATTCAACAGCTCGAGGACTTCCTTCAGCTTCTGGCGGTCGTTTCTGTTGAAACGCTTGAACAGCCCTTTTTCTTTTGTCAGACCGCTGAGCACGACTTCCCCCACTGTCGCAGGAAATCCTTTGCTGAAACTGTTGGACTTCTGTGATACGTAGCCGACCTCCTGCCAGGACTGATAGGCGCGTATGCTCTTGCCATTGATGTTGATTTCGCCCGTCTGCAGCCGAAGTACACCGAGTATCAGCTTCAGCAGTGTCGTCTTGCCTGAACCGTTCGGTCCGACAAGTGCAACAAAGTCGCCTTCATGGACTTTCAGGTTGATATTTCTAAGAGCAGGTGTGGTTTCGAGTTTATCTTTATAAGTGTAGGAGATATTTTTCAGTTCAAATATCGGATGTTCCATCACGTTGTCTCCTTTATTTTTAATCATTACAGTATTATAAAGGAATCGTTACGTTTTGTAAATAGGAATGATTACGAAATAAAACCAGGATACCCACCCGAGTATCCTGGTCCTCCATTAATGCTGTTCCTGCTCGATTATCATCGGATTGATCTCTTCTTTAAGGGAAGGGTTGAACTGGCCGCTTCTGATCATTTCAATCTCATGCTTGTATGGTGCAATTCTGCTTTTCTTGTCCGGTCCGACAAACGGTGTTTCAAGAATCTTGGGTACAGCTTCGAATTCGGGATGGTTGATGATATAGGAGAGTGCATCAAAACCGATATGGCCGAAACCGATATTTTCGTGACGGTCCTTATGTGCGCCGACTTCATTTTTCGAGTCGTTGATGTGCAGTACTTTGATCCGGTCTTTGCCGACGATGCGGTCGAATGATTCGAGTACGCCATCAAAATCATTGACGATATCATATCCCGCGTCGTGGACGTGGCACGTATCGAAACATACACTCAGGCGCTCGTTGTTTGTCACCCCATTGATGATTTCGGCAAGCTCTTCGAAAGTGCGCCCGACTTCCGAACCTTTGCCTGCCATCGTCTCAAGGGCAATCTGGACATCATGGTCGTTCGTCAGCACTTCATTCAGTCCTTCGATGATGGACTGGATGCCACGCTCGGCGCCTGTGCCGACATGGCTGCCCGGGTGCAGCACAATCTGCTTGGCACCGAGATGTTCGGTACGTACAATCTCTTCCTGCAGAAATTCGACGCCGTGGTCGAATACACCTTCACGTTCAGAGTTCGCAATGTTGATGATGTATGGTGCATGGACGACAATATTAGAAATGCCATTGTCGGCCATATGCCGCTTCCCGGCTTCGATGTTCAGATCTTCCACTTTTTTTCTTCTTGTATTCTGGGGCGCACCCGTGTAGATCATGAATGTGTTCGCCCCGTAGCTCTTTGCGGATATGCTTGCCGCCTCGAGCATTTTCTTTCCACTCATGGAAACATGTGATCCTATCAGCATCTCATTCACCTTTCTATGTTGCTATCTTTTTTTCTTTCTGCTCTTCGCATGTTTCATCCGTTCCTGCTTTTTCAGTGTATCAAGTTCGTATTTCATCTTCCGTCGGTAGCCCGGCTTGACCTTCTTCGGTTTTTTCACTCTGTGTGAAAGCTGGCTCTCGAGATTGCCTTCCTGGCGCTTCCTTCTGGCACGCTGGGTTCTGGATTTTATTTCAACAAGTTCGCCTTTGCGGATATCTTCATGAACAAACTTGTAGCCTTTGCTCTCCAGTGCATTGACCAGATACTCCTCATCCGGGGTATAGAGCGTAATTGCATTGCCGGTGTACTCGCCTCTGCCGACACGACCGACGCGGTGTGTAAAGAATTCAATATCCTTGGGAATATCAAAATTGATGACATGCGATGCACCATCAATATCGAGGCCTCTCGCTGCGAGATCACTCGCGACAACCCAGACGTATTCAAGCTCACGGATTTTCTTGATCTCCTTCGTCCGTTCCCTCGGTTTCAGACCTCCATGGAAGAGGCCGACATTGACGCCATTGCTGTTGAGATATTCGAACAGTTCGTCTGCACGATCTTTCGAATTGGCGAATATCAGGCCGATGTACGGCATGATATTCCTTGTCAGAGCGAGTACTTTCCCAGCTTTGTCGTCCCCTTTTACAGGCACAAGGCTGTAATGGATCGACGCCTTGTTCTTCGGCTGGTCGATGATGATGATTTCGGTCTCACCAATGTACTTTCTGAGAAAGATCCTCAAAGCTTCCGGAATGGTGGCCGAGAAGACGAGGAACTGGCAGGATTCACTGACAGTCGACGCGATGCTGTCGATCTGTTCGAGGAAGCCGAGATCGATCATCAGGTCTGCTTCGTCTATGACCAGACTCTCGACCGCACGGAGATTCAATCCCCCTTTATCCCTCAGGTCCTTGATGCGCGTCGGTGTCCCGATTACGATGTGCGGGGACTTCGATGCCTTCTGTACATCCCGCTCGATGTCCGTCCCTCCGATGAAGGCGGCTGCACTGATTTCCGGGAAGGATTCCAGCAGTTCATTCGTCATCTGATAGAGCTGTTTGGCCAGTTCTCTTGTCGGTGCAAGTATGACTGCCTGTGTATGGGATTTCTCCGTATCGATTTCATGGACGATCGGCAGCAGGAATGAGTGGGACTTGCCACTCCCTGTCTCTGATTGTGCCACGACGTTTTCTTTTTTGAATACTTTTGGTATCACACGCTCCTGTACCAGGGTGGGGTGTGTAAAATTTATGCGTTCGATTGCATTCAGCATCTGATCGCTGAATTGGAACCTTTTAAAAGCACTACTCATGGTTTCACCTGATTTCTTTAATAAACTCAGCTTATATTATAACTGAAAAGAAGGTGTTAAGCCACACATCATTCATACTGCGTGATGATTTAAAAATTGTGGGATTTTGGTTATAATGGAATCAAGGGAGGAATAGACTTCATGGATATTATTAAAATTAGCCCGCGCGGGTACTGTTATGGTGTTGTGGATGCAATGGTGATTGCCAGGAATGCGTCCATGGACAAGACGCTGCCCCGACCAATATATATACTCGGCATGATCGTGCACAATAAGCATGTTACAGATGCATTCGAAGAGGATGGCATCCGCACACTGGACGGTGCCAACAGGCTTGAGATTCTGGAAGGCATCGATGAAGGCACTGTTATCTTTACTGCTCATGGCGTCTCTCCGCAGGTCAAGGCGAGAGCCAAGGAGAAAGGACTGACGTGCATCGATGCGACGTGTCCGGACGTTGAAGTGACCCACCAGCTCATCCGGGAGAAGACGGCCAATGGATATGACGTCATCTATGTCGGCAAGAAAGGTCACCCGGAACCAGAAGGCGCCATCGGCGTTGCTCCGGATAATGTCCACCTCGTTGAAACCATCGACGATGTAAAGTCACTGCCGGACGATCTGATCGATAAGAAGCTGATTGTAACCAACCAGACGACGATGAGCCAATGGGATGTCAGCCATCTGATGGATCAGCTGAAAATACAGTTTCCTCATATCGAAGTGCATAAGGAGATCTGTCTGGCGACACAAGTGCGCCAGGAAGCAGTGGCGGAACAGGCCAAGGAAGCAGATCTGCTGATTGTCGTCGGAGATCCGAAAAGCAACAACTCCAACAGGCTGGCGCAAGTGTCGAAGGAGATTGCACATACGAACGCCCATCGCATCAGTTCATTAAGTGAACTTAAGAATGAATGGCTCGAGGGAATCGGCAGTGTTGCCATTACAGCTGGTGCCTCCACGCCGACACCAATCGTCAAGGAAGTCATCGACTATATCAAGGACTATGATGAAAAGACACCGAATGAACCTGTATCGACGGTGCCGAAAGATAAAATACTGCCGAAAATCAAAAAAGCAAAACCTGTAAAGATCATGGAATAGAGAAATGCCCTGGAAGATTAACTTCCAGGGCATTTTGTTGTGCTATTCGAATGGGTTGGTCGAGATCGTGGTTGCGTGCACATTGATGTCCACTCGCTGCTCTATCAGCTGCTTCAATCCTTTTGCCATAAGAGCCTCGATATAGTGACCCGCATCAATCAGTGATCTTCCAGCCAGTTTGGCATCATATGCTTCATGATATTTGACATCTCCGGTAACCAGAACATCGATCCCTTCGGAAAATGCTTCATTGATATAGCTCATTCCGGATCCGCCGATGATGCCGACTTTTCGGATGCTTCCACTGCCGGCATCAACAACATTGACGACCGGATGACTTGTCTTGTGCCCGATCAGGGAAACCAGATCCTTCAGCGTACCACTATAGTCGAATTTGACACCCAGTCCCTTGTCACTCGGCTTTTTCAATGTCAGTACATCATAGGCGGGCTCTTCATACGGATGGGAAGCAACAAGCGCTTCAATCACCTGTTTCTCATGGGCTGCTTCGAAGATGGCTTCCACAATGTACTCATCAACGTGTTCCAGTTCGCCTTGCGTGCCGATGTGAGGATCGGCGGCATACCCTGGCCTGAACTGGCCCTTTACGGGATACTGGAAAAAGCATTCCGAGTAGTCGCCCTGATGGCCGACACCAGCGTGCACCAGGTCCTGCTTCAGCTGTTCGGCATTCTCCTTTGGTATATTGACACGGAGCTTCTTATAGAAGTACTCATGCTTGATCAGTACTTCCGTCTCAGCCACGCCGAGCACAGCAGCAATCATATGGCTGACACCTTCGGGCTGGTGGTCAAGATTGGTGTGCATGGCGATCAGAGAGATGTCGTTTCTGATCAGATGCCGGATGACGGCCCCGACGCCCGACTCGACAACCTGGTTGACGTTGGGAAAAATCAGCGGATGATGGGCGATGATGACGTTCGCACCGACTTCGATGGCTTCATCCACTGTTTCATGCGCACAGTCGAGCGTTGTCAATATGCCTGTCACTTCATCTTCACCGTTTCCGACAAGCAGCCCTGTGTTGTCCCATTTTTCGCTATCCTTAAATGGTGCAATTTCATCGAGTACGGCCATCAGCTCTTTTACCTTCACTGTTCAAGCACCTCTTTCAACGTATGGATTGTATCAGAAACTTCTTTTAGTCTTTGTGTATTGGAAGAATTGTTCCTGAGGTTCTGGTAGATGTTCTGCTGATGTTCAAGTTCCCGTTCAAGCTTGCGGGTAAACGCAGGTTCACGCTTCTCAAGCAGTATGGGTCCGAAAGTGAGCGCCGCTTCATCGTAGTCCGCATCTCCTGCCTCCGCCACGATGATCTCATAGAAGTGGTGGCCATCCTGAATGACCGTCTCCTCGATGATTTCATATCCAAGGGCAACAAGCACCTTTCTGATCGGATATGTATGGGTGTTTGCTTGAAGTACAAGTCTCGAGAATCCACCAAGATGATCAAAGCCACTCTGAAGAATATCTGCAATGAGCGGTCCGCCCATTCCACAGATGGTAACTGTGTCGACAGCGTCCTCAGGCTTTGCAACTTCAAGACCGGAGCCGAATCTGGCTTCGATTCTGTCCGTCATGTTCTCCCTCTCGATGTTCCTGACTGTAGATTCATATGGCCCCTTCACCACTTCCCCGCAGATTGCATACTGGACGATGCCTCTCGATACCGCTTCAATGGGAAGATAGGCGTGGTCTGAACCGATATCCAGCATTTTTCTGCCTGTTATAAACTCTGAAACTCTTTGTAATCTTTCATCCAGCATTGCATTGCCTCCATCTGATAAAAATAAAAACTTCCACACTAGGCGTGTGGAAGTCTGCATTTGATTATTGGCTTGATAAGAATTCATGAAGTGCAGTCAACTGTTCGTCAGCGATCTGATCCTGACTGAATGATGGCATAGCACCACGACCTTCTCTTACTACAGTACTGAACTCCTCAACAGAAAGACTTGTTCCTGCAAGTGCAGGGCCCATTCCGCCTGAGAAGTCCTGACCGTGACAAGAAGCACAGTTATCACGTGCAAATCCTTCAGCGTCAAAGTCTCCAGCAGCAGCACCACCGCCACCTTCGCCTTCTCCACTTTCTCCGCCTCCGCTACCTTCTTCGCTGGCAACGTCTTCGCCTCCGCCTTCTTCGTCAGTAGTTGCTCCTTGAGAAGAGAGCAAGAACACAAGGCCGATGCCAAGGAAGATGATAAGTATAAAAGGCACGATCGGATTACGATTCATAAAAAAACCTCCCTAATCTCTATCCATATACATATTCACATCTATAATTGTATATTAAATATGAGCAAAGTCAAAAGATTTTTTCGAAAATATTACACCATATAAACTTAAAATCAATCCATGAAATCTTTCAATCTCTTGCTTCTGCTAGGATGTCTCAGTTTTCTCAGGGCTTTTGCTTCGATCTGTCTGATCCGTTCGCGTGTTACCCCGAATACTTTACCCACTTCTTCGAGTGTACGGGTTCTGCCGTCATCAAGACCGAACCTCAGCCTCAATACATTCTCCTCACGGTCTGTAAGTGTATCCAGTACATCTTCAAGCTGTTCTTTAAGCAGCTCGTATGCTGCGTGATCAGATGGACTTTGTGCTTCCTGGTCTTCAATGAAGTCACCCAGGTGGCTGTCGTCCTCTTCACCAATTGGTGTTTCAAGGGAAACGGGCTCCTGTGCAATTTTCAATATCTCCCTGACTTTTTCAGCAGGCAGATCCATCTCTTCACCAATCTCTTCTGGTGTCGGTTCACGGCCAAGATCCTGAAGGAGCTGGCGCTGGACACGAATCAGCTTGTTGATTGTCTCGACCATGTGTACCGGTATACGGATGGTACGCGCCTGGTCGGCAATCGCACGCGTGATGGCCTGTCTGATCCACCATGTTGCATAGGTGGAGAACTTGAAGCCTTTGGAGAAGTCGAACTTCTCAACAGCCTTGATCAGACCCATATTTCCTTCCTGAATCAGATCGAGGAACAGCATGCCGCGACCGACGTAGCGCTTTGCGATGCTGACGACAAGGCGGAGGTTGGCTTCGGCCAGACGGCTTTTTGCCACTTCGTCACCCTGCTCGATGCGCTTCGCCAGTTCGATTTCCTCCTGGGCACTGAGCAGATCCACACGTCCGATTTCCTTGAGGTACATTCTGACCGGGTCATTGATCTTTACACCCGGTGGTGCACTCATATCATGCAGGTTAAGCTTTTCATCTGCATCTGTTGCATCCTTTTCATTGATCAGCTGGATGTCATTTTCATTGATTTCATCGAAAAACTCGTCCATTGCATCTGCATCCAGTTCGAAGCTGGACAATTTATCTGCAATCTCTTCGTGGGATAGATGACCTTGTGTCTTCCCTTTCTCTACGAGATGATTTTTGACTTGTTCCACTGAAGTGAACAGTTCGACATCTTTCGTTTCGGTTGTCTGTATATTTTTGTCTGCCATTTAAAGCCCTCCTATTCAGACTTCACACTCACCTTTTATAGCGACTGTTGATTTCGTTCAACTGCTGTACCAATCTTGCCTGGAGTTCATCATCATTGCTGTTTTCTGCGTCCTGCAGCTTGAGAAGCAGGAGCTGCTTCTCTTTTTCACTATTTCTAATACCACTTAAGTCTTCTATATAATCATTGACTTCCTCTGTCGTGATATCATCATGGATGACCAGAGCGTCGACTTCCATCGCACTGCTGAAATGCTCTCCTTCAATATATTGGCTGAATGATGATATATCAAATTCATCATACTTGTCAAAATATCTGCACAACCCTTTAAATATAACATAATAAACAGGTGTGGTTAATACTTCTTCATCTATATTATTCTCGAAATTCACCAAAAGACTCTTATCCTTCATCAGTGCACGCAGTAGATAGCGCTCCTTGCGCTCCCGGAGTGGCGGCTGTTTCTGCCGTGGCTGCGCCACCCTTCTTGGAGCATGATCATAGGAAGGCGCCGGGACATTCTGCTCGATCGACTGGCGATCCACTTTGTAGAGCTGGCTGATATGCTGGATCAGACGGTCTTTGATCACCTGATCTCCGACGTACTTAAGGTGTTCGGTCAAAGTGCGGATATTGTTCGAAAATGCCATGTCATTGTTCATGCTCTCTTCAAGCAGGTACTCCGCCTTGAAGTGGATGTAATGACGTTTTTCATTTTTGACAAGGTTTTCAAAAGCCGCTTTCCCATTCTTTTCGATATATTCGTCCGGGTCCATCCCTTTCGGCATGGAGATGACGAAGACATTGAGCCCGGCTTCAAGCAGATCGGCACCAAGCGACAGCTGTGCATTCTGTCCGGCATCATCGCCATCGAACATCAGGGTGACATTCGATGCCAGGCGGTTCAGCGACTGGATATGCTGCTCACTGAGCGCAGTACCCATCAGGCCGATGACGTTGCCGACACTGGTCATCTTCACTTTGACGATGTCGAGGTGCCCCTCCATCAGTATGACTTCGTCCTGCTTTCTGATATCCTTGCGGGCATCGCTCAAGTTATAGAGAAGACGCCTTTTCTGAAAAATGGAAGTCTCCGGTGTATTGAGGTACTTCGGCTCCCGGCCATCCACACTTCTTGCGGTGTAGCCGACGATATAGCCCTGGTGGTTACGGATCGGTATCATTATTCTGCCGTTGAAGCGATCATAGTAGGAGAAATTCTCTTCATTCCTGGAAATGATGCCGGCCTGGAAGGCAAGCTCCAGACTGAACCCCTTATCGGAAAGCGCATTTTTAGTGAAGTCCCGCATGTCGGGTGCGATACCGATCTTCTCCTTGCGGATGATCTCAGGGGTGAATCCCCTATCTTCCAGATATTTGAGTGCTTCCTCGCCCTCTTTGGTGTGCATGAGTATATGATGGTAGAGATCCGTCATATATTCATGTATCTTGATGAGCTGCATTTCGCTGTCACTGGCACTCTCTTCGGCAGCCGCAATTTCCACACCAAGCGGCTTGCCGAGCTTGCGCACTGCTTCGGCAAAAGATACATTTTCAACTTCCATATAGAACTGGAGCACGTTGCCGCCCTTCTTGCAGCCGAAGCAATGGCATATCTGCTTGTCCGGGCTGACTGTAAAGGACGGTGTCTTTTCGTTATGGAACGGGCAGAGACCGACATAGTTTCGCCCGCGCTTTTCCAGTTTGATATAACTGGAAACCAGTTCGGTGATGTCGGTCCCCTGTTTAACTGCTTCTACTGTTTCATCTGGTATTCTCAATCACATCATCCCTTAATATTCAAACGTCCTTCTACATGGTTCAGGATCTGGTTGGCTGTCTCTTCAATCGCCTTTTCGGATACATCAATGACAGGACAGCCGATCTTGCCGATCACCTCATTGAAGTATTCGAGTTCCTCCTGGATCCGCTGATCATTGGCATAGCTTGCCGTATCCTTCAGGCCGAGCTGGGCCAGCCTCTCTTTTCTGATCTTGTTCAGTGATACCGGGTTGATCTTCAAACCGACACACTTCTTCGGATCTACCTGGAAAAGCTCCTTCGGCGGGGTCACTTCAGGCATGAGCGGAACGTTCATGACTTTGTACTTCTTATGCGCAAGGTACTGTGACAGTGGTGTCTTCGATGTTCTGGATACACCGATCAGTACGATGTCCGCCTTGTCCAGCCCACTGGCATCCTTGCCATCATCATACTTGACTGCAAATTCAATCGCTTCGATCTTCTTGAAATAGTCTTCATCCAACCGGTGCACACGCCCCGGTTCGTAGTACGGCGCTTCTTCCGACTGCCCTTCAAGAATATTCATGAGCGGCCCCATGATGTCGACTGAAGGCACGTTTTCGGTTACCAGCTCCTGCTTGATGTATTTTCTGAGTTCAGGCGTGATGATGGTGAATACGACAATCGCTTTCTTGCTCCTGGCAAGGTCGATGACGTCATCCACATTATCTTCGCTCTCTATATACGGATATCTGATCAGCACATCATCCGACTCTTCAATGTTGAACTGTGACAGGCATGCCTTGGCCACAAGTTCGCCGGTTTCCCCTACCGAGTCCGAAGCGATGATCACTTTTATATTCGACATTAAAACACTTCCTTATTCCATGAGATTGACAAATACTCTTGTAATGGTGGTTTTGGTCACCCTGCCGATCACCTGATCGACACCATCCTGTGTTTCGACGACCGGCAGTGAGTCGATCTGCTTCTCTATCAGCTGGTTGGCTGCGTAGATCAGCAGGTCGTTCGGGTAGCAGATTGTGATATTCGGTTTGCGTGTCATGATGACGCTGACAGGCGTTTTTTCTATATCATTCGCCCCCATCGTACCCCGGAGAAGATCTTTGCGCGAAATAACCCCCGCCAGTCCTCTTTTTTCGTCGATGGCATAAAGTGTGCCGACATCTTCCAGAAACATCTTGACGATGGCTTCATAGATGGAAGTATCCTCTTTGATCAGAATCGGCAGACTCTGCACTTCACTCACCAGAATATTCCGGATCTTGGAAGTCATCACTTCCTCCGTTTCCTTTCCGGTATAGAAATAGCCGACGCGCGGCCGTGCATCCAGGTAACCGGACATGGTCAGTATTGCGAGGTCCGGCCTCAGTGTGGCGCGTGTCAGAGACA
This sequence comes from Salinicoccus sp. ID82-1, assembly GCF_021991715.1. Lineage (NCBI taxonomy): Bacteria > Bacillati > Bacillota > Bacilli > Caryophanales > Staphylococcaceae > Salinicoccus > Salinicoccus sp. ID82-1. Next base: position 550,037 of record NZ_JAGFLY010000001.1, on the reverse strand, counting down.
GCTGCTCGGCAATGTTGCTGCCGGTAATCGGTCCATGCTGCTTTACGATTTTGAGTATTTTTTCTTGTCTCTCATTCAGTTCCATGCCCTCACTCCCAACATACCCAATTATAATACATTCAGACGAATAAAGAAATATAGACAAAAGTTTGCACAATAGTTGTACAGTGGCTATAATGTTAGATGAAGCGAGTTAAGGATGGTGCGAGCTTAACATTGAACTGGCATATGACTTTACAGATAAATATAAAAGCGGAGTGTATACACTAATTGGGGTGGAACCGCGGGCTATGCTCGTCCCCGGATAACAGTACTGTTATCCGGGGACGTTTGTTATTTATCGACCATACTTGACCCAATTTCAAATGTAAGGAGTCGAACAGAATGGAAATGGAAACAATTGTGAATCTGGCGAAGACGAGAGGATTTGTCTTTCCAGGCAGTGAAATCTATGGTGGACTTGCAAATACGTGGGACTACGGCCCACTTGGTGTTGAACTGAAGAACAACGTCAGGCAGGCATGGTGGAAGAAGTTCATCCAGGAATCCCCATACAACGTCGGACTGGATGCTGCAATACTGATGAATCCGAAGACGTGGGAAGCTTCCGGTCACCTCGGGAACTTCAACGACCCGATGATCGACTGCAAGGAGTGCAAATCAAGGCACCGTGCAGACAAGCTGATCGAAGATGTCATCCAGAAGGAAGACGATTCCTTCGTTGCCGACGGCCTCAGCTTTGATGAAATGAAGCGCATCATTGAGGAGCGCAACATCACATGCCCGATCTGTGGGGCACACAACTACACTGACATCAGACAGTTCAATCTGATGTTCAAGACGTTCCAGGGCGTAACCGAATCTTCCACGAACGAAATCTTCCTGAGACCGGAAACGGCACAGGGCATATTCGTCAACTACAAGAATGCACAGCGCACAATGCGCAAGAAGCTGCCGTTCGGTATCGGCCAGGTCGGAAAATCGTTCCGTAATGAGATTACACCGGGCAACTTCACTTTCAGGACGCGCGAATTTGATCAGATGGAGCTCGAGTTCTTCTGCAAACCGGGCACAGAGATCGAGTGGCAGAACTACTGGAAGGACTTCGCCGTAAAATGGCTGCAGGATCTGAACATGTCGGATGACAATACGAGACTGCGCGACCATGATGAAGACGAACTCAGCCACTACTCCAATGCAACGACGGATATCGAATATAGATTCCCGTTCGGCTGGGGCGAACTCTGGGGCATCGCAAGCCGCACCGACTTCGACCTGCGCCAGCATATGGAGCACTCCAATGAAGACTTCACGTACCATGACCAGGAAACGGGCGAGAAGTATATTCCATACTGTATCGAACCTTCCCTCGGACTCGACCGTGTGGCCCTCGCCTTCCTATGCGATGCATACGATGAAGAGGAGATGGACAATGGTGAAACACGTACCGTACTGAGATTCCACCCACAGCTTGCACCGTTCAAGGCTGCTGTACTGCCGCTGTCCAAGAAACTGAGCGGAGATGCAATCAAGGTGTTTGAACAGATCGCCGGCGAATTCAATGTCGAATTCGATGAATCACAGTCCATCGGCAAACGCTACAGACGCCAGGATGAAATCGGCACACCATACTGCATCACTTTCGACTTCGATTCCCTCGAAGACAACAAAGTGACAGTAAGAGACCGTGACACGATGGAGCAGACGCGTGTAGCGATTGACGAACTGAATGACTTCCTGAAACAGAAAATCAAATACTAGCAGTAAAAAAGAATGCGAGGAGAAAATCTCGCATTCTTTTTTATTTTGCCTTTTATAGTATTATTGGCCGGCATCCTCCATCGATTTGATCAGCCGCCTCGATTTGAAGTATACGCCGGTGTATTCATCATAGATCATTTCAATGAATGACAGGAGCAGCCTGCCATTCTCCTTTGAAATATTGACGGATTCCACATTATCGATCGGCACATGCTTCATGTAGCCGGCCAGATAGAGGACACGGTTGCTGACGGGGACAGCCCGCCTGACAGTTTCCTCATCTGCACATCGTGAGCAGATGACGCTGTGGTGACTGAATGAGTAGTGTGTAAACAGCGACCTGTCGCGTGCCTTGCAGACTGCACATTCGTCGACGTTGATCTGCCCGCCATAGTACGGCAGCATCTTGATGGCAGTGAACGCCGTGACGCCTGCCGGCTCGCTCTCTGCTTCCAGAAGCCCGAGCGACCGGATCAGCAGGCGGTAGAAGCTGTCCTGCTTCATATCCTCTTCCAGCGCCCGTGTAATGAGCTCCATGATATAGGAACCGTATGTGTACACCGTAAAGTCCCCATTCACTTTTTTGAACGGCTGGATGACATCCACTTCATTGAGTGTCCCGATGCCTTTGAAACGGTTGTAGGTGAAAAGTGCTTCCTTTATCCCCTGCCTGAGGACTATGAATGGACTTTTCGGCTTATTGAAGCCTCTCGACATCAGCGGCACCTGGCTGCCGTCCTCTGTCAATACGGTAATGATCCGGCTGGACTCGCTGTAGCTGGCCTGCCGGATCATTACACCTTTCTGCTGATAGATCATCCCGTTCTCTAGTACTCCTCGTCACGATAGCCGAGTGAACGGATGAATTGTGATTTATTGCGCCAGTCCTTCTGGACTTTGACCCATAGTTCCAGGTAGACCTTGCTGCCGAGCAGGTTTTCGATATCCATGCGGGCGAGCTGGCCGATTTCCTTGAGCATTTTGCCCTGCTTGCCGATGACCATGCCTTTTTGCGAGTCACGTTCCACATAGATGGTTGCCTGGACATGGATCAGTCCCTGATCATTCTCTTTCATCCGCTCGACTTCAACACCGATGGCATGTGGAATCTCCTGACTTGTCAGGTGCAGTGCCTTCTCTCGGATCAGTTCGCTGACGATGAAGTGCTCCGGGTGATCGGTGATCCTGTCTTCAGGGTAGTACATCGGCCCTTCCGGCAAGTAGGATTCCAGAACTTCGAGCAGCCTGTCGATGTTGTTGCCCTGCAGTGCAGAAATCGGCACGATATCGGAGAAAGGCAGCTTATCCTTGTATACTTCGATCTGTTCGATCAATTTGTCCGGGTGGACCAGATCTATCTTGTTGAGGACGAGGATGATCGGTGTGCGTGTATTCCTGAGCATTTCGATGATATACTCGTCGCCGCGGCCGATCTCTTCCGAAACGTTGACGAGAAACAGGATGGCTTCCGTTTCGCGCAAAGTATTCCTTGCCACTTTCATCATATGTTCACCGAGCTGGTGCTTCGGCTTGTGGATTCCTGGCGTATCGATGAAAATCATCTGACTCGTTTCAGTCGTATGCACACCCTGGATCTTGTTTCTTGTCGTCTGGGGCTTATCCGACATGATGGCCACCTTCTGCCCCAGTACTTTATTCATGAATGTTGATTTGCCTACGTTCGGGCGTCCGATGATGCTGACGAAACCCGATTTGAATTCATTTTCTGTCATTATTCCATATCCTTTCCTGAAAAGCCGAGCGGCAGCAGGTCATCCACAGTACGTCTGATCACCTTGCCGGCATGGCTGACAAGGTAAACCGGCATGTCATCTTCACATAGTTCCTTCATGACCTGTCTGCATGTCCCGCAAGGACTGGAAGGCTCTTCCGAGTCCGTGATGACCACTATGGCCTTGAATTTCTTTATATCATTCGAATAGGCACTCACCAGCGCACTGCGTTCTGCGCAGATTGTTGCCGGGTAGGCCGCATTTTCTATATTGGCACCGTATATATACTGATCATCTTCTGTGACCAGCAGCGCCCCTACATTGAATTTCGAGTATGGAGTGTACGCCCTGCTCTGGGCCACCTTCACCTCGTCAAACCATTCTTCTTTAAAAATCCCATCGTTCACGTAAACATCTCCTCATTAAAGCAAATAGGGTATAAAAATAAACAGTGCGACAATGACCGCATAGAGTGATGACAGCAGCACTGCCGCCGCCCCTGCATCCTTGGCCGCTTTCGCCAGCGGATGATACTCGCCGGTCGTCAGATCGACCGATGCTTCAATGGACGTATTCAAAGCTTCAGCAATCAGCACGAAAAATATGGCACTGACGATGAAAAGCCACTCGATGCGTTCGATCATCAGTATGGCACCGGCAGCTATTGTCGCACCGGCAAGCAGGAAGTGGATGATGAAATGGTTGTCTTTACCGACCAGCCAGCGTAGGCCCATGACAGCATATTTGAAACGATTGAGCAGTTTCATCTAATCTTCCCGGGTGACACCGAAAGCTTTGAGTATCTCGTCCTGAAGACCATTCATTTCCTTTTCCTCTTCCGCTTCCATATGATCGTATCCGAGCAGGTGGAGAAAACCGTGAAGGCTCAGAAACATCAGTTCACGCTTGTAGCTGTGGCCGTAGTCCTTGGCCTGCTCCTCGGCACGTTCCGTACAGATGATGATATCACCGAGTGTACGCAATGCATCTTCGTGGATCAGGTTATCCTCCTCATCCTCCATGGCGAAACTGATGACGTCAGTGATCGCATCCTTGTTTCGATAGTCGCGGTTGATGCTTCGGATCTCCTCCTGGTCGACGAATGAGATGCTGACTTCAGCGTCTTCATCCTGCTCAAGATGGTCGTACGCAAACTGGATCAGGGATTCTATTTCATGCTTCTCTTGTTCATCGGCAAAGCCGTCATCGTCCAGAAAATCGACATTGATCAAGATGCTCACTCCTTTTCATATGCTTTTATGATTTTGGATACAAGCGGGTGACGGACAACATCCGATTCATCCATCTTGTTAATGGAGATGCCATTGACATTATTCAGAAGGCGTACCGACTCGACGAGCCCACTTTTCGTTGAACCCGGCAGGTCAATCTGTGTTTCATCACCTGTAACAACCATCTTCGAACCGAAGCCGAGACGTGTCAGGAACATCTTCATCTGCATTTCCGTCGTGTTCTGCGCTTCATCGAGAATGACGAAAGCTTCATTCAATGTCCGGCCACGCATGTACGCGAGCGGCGCTACTTCAATGACGCCACGCTCGATCAGCCGATCCGTCTGCTCTGCTCCGAGGACGGTATGCAGTCCGTCATACAGAGGTCTCAAGTAGGGATCCACCTTCTCCTTCAGGTCACCCGGCAGAAAGCCGAGGTTTTCACCCGCTTCAACAGCAGGCCGTGTCAGCACGATACGTTTGACACTATTTTCACGGAGCATCTGGCATGCCAGTACAACAGCCAGGAACGTCTTGCCGGTTCCCGCAGGGCCGATGCCGAACGTCAGATCCGTCCGCTTGATATTTTCAATGTAGAGACGCTGTCCGGTCGTCTTGGCTCGGATCCCCTTGCCTTTTATATCCCGGGCGATTTCTTCATTATAAAGATCTGCAAGGTACTCGATTGTACCCTTTCTTGCCATCATTGCAGCAGACTGGACATCCCTCAGATTGATGGACATCCCTCGCTGGATGATCTTCAGCAGATTGATCAGCACATCTTCCGTCAATTCGACATTTTCATCACTCTCACCATCCACGGTGAGCTCATTGCCGAGTGTATGGATGGTGACATCAAATTCCTCTTCCAGAAATGTTATATGCTGATCGTTTGCACCGATAAGTGCCTGAGCCTCTTCCAGGCTATCGATATTTATAATATTAGGCATGCATAATCCCCTTTTATCAAAGTCTCTTTCCCATTAAATTTACCACTAAGATACTGCTACTGCAATGAATTAGTGCGCTTTCATGATACACTTGGCAGAATAAAGCACATCTACCAAAAGTGTAAATTTATCATACATTTGATATAATAGCGGAAAAGAGTCTGGAGGGATCTGAAATGAAGAATCAGCACATTGTTCCCCATCTATGGTTCGATGCACAGGCAGAAGAGGCAGTGGATTTCTACACGTCCATCTTTCCGCAATCAAAGTTGAACGTTAAAACGTACATTGAAGACACACCGTCAGGAGACACACCTTCACTATCATTCGAGCTGATGGACTACAAGTTCATGGCCATCAGTGCAGGCCCCTACTTTACGCTGAATCCGGCCATTTCGTTCATGCTGCTGTTCAATCCTGCATCAGATGAGGCGGCTGATGGTAATCTGGAATCACTGTGGAATAAGCTTATGGAAGGCGGCACGGCTCTGATGCCGCTCGACGCCTATCCTTTCAGCAGCAAGTATGGCTGGGTCCAGGACAAGCACGGAGTGACGTGGCAGCTGATACTGTCTGATGGATCCGGACCGGAACGTTCGAACATCGTTCCTGCAATGATGTTCGTCGGAGAGAATCATGGCAGGGCAAAAGAGGCCATCGAATACTATGTCTCCATTTTTCCGGATTCGGAAGTTGGCGAAATTGCGCAATATCCGGGTGATATGCCGCCTCATACAGAAGGGACAGTAATGTATGGAGACTTCAGGTTGGGGCAGCAATGGTTCTCTGCCATGGACAGTGCAGAAGATCATGACTTCAACTTCAATGAAGCCGTGTCCCTCATGGTCCAATGCAAGGACCAGCAGGAGATCGACTATTATTGGGAAAAGCTGTCGGCAGTACCTGAAGCCGAGCAATGCGGCTGGCTGAAAGATAAATTCGGTGTGTCCTGGCAGATCTATCCGACTGCCATGGAAGAAATGATGGCTGAGGGAACCCGTGAACAGATCAACAGGGTGACGGAAGCTTTTCTGAAAATGAAGAAGTTCGATATCGCAACTCTGGAGAAGGCATACAGAGGCGAAAACAGCTAGGTAGCTCAAAGACCGGCGGATATCGGTTATCCGTCGGTCCTTTCAATTCCAATCATAATTTTTTATAGAATGAAACGGTACGCTCGACTTCCGTGAATCCAAGATGCTGATGCATTTCAATACTGTTGTGATTATCAAGCAGACAATCACTGGCAAAGTCTGAACACCCTTTGTCTTTGGCCCACTGTTCGCATGCATCTACCAGAGTACGTGCGTAGCCTTTACGCCTATGCTCGTTCTCAACGAAGATGCCTTCGAGATATCCTGCCGGCGATGATTCTGCACCTGGTACATAGTCCACCCGCAGGCTGCAATGTGCAAAGCCGACTGCGCCTTCTTCAGCCCTGGCAATGAATACAGCGTCATTGCTGCTTGAAATGTAGGCGTCGAAGTCGCGTTCCAGTTCCTCCCTGGTGCTATCCGGCCAGAGTTTGAGAGCTAGGTCTGCAAGATCCTGGATGTTCGAGCGATCTACGCGGGCAATCATCGGCTTTCCATGGCGTCATCATAAGCCTGCAGTGCTTTGCCGCCATATACACTGCCTGGTCCGCCACCCATGACGATGGCAACGCCTGCAATTTCAGCGATCTCTTCACGTGATGCACCAAGCTTGATCAGTTTATTTACATGATTGCCGATGCAGCCTTCGCACTTGTCTGCAATCGCGTAGGCCAATGCCGCAAATTCCTTGGTCTTCTTGTCCAGTGCACCTGGTGCGTAAGCTGCATCCTGGAGGTCCTTGAAGCTTTTCATCGTATCCGGAATGCTCTTTTGCAGTCTTTTCGTGTTGCCTTGTGCTGTTGTATTGATTTCATTGAAGTGTGCCATCATCTTTCACCTTGTCCTTTCGAAATATCGTTTTCAGGATCATTTCTTTGACGCTTCATCCGACTGCAGATACTTGAAGTCCCACCGTTCAGGCAGCAGCGCTTCAAGCTGGACAGTCCCGCCCGGCAGGCCGATTTCACAAAAATAGTTGTTATCCCCGACCTGGTTCATCAGTTCACGGCATCTGCCGCATGGTGCCATGATGGTGCCGTCCTCATAGACTGCGATGATCCTTTCTATATCCTGTTCACCGGCAGTCACCATGGCTGCAATGGCGGAATGCTCTGCACAGAACCCAATGGAGGATGGCAGGTCCATTGCCACGCCTGTATAGACGTTGCCCGCTGCTGTCTCAAGCGCAGCAGCCACATGCCCCACCTTGCCATTGCGGCTCGTCCGCCTCGTATTCAGTTTCTGTTTCGCAATTTCATAGAGTGTTTCCATTTCCATGATGGTTTCCCCTTTATCGTAGCGTAGTCCTTATATTATATCAAAAATTAGACGAATCCTTGCCATTCATGCTTTTACAGCTGTACTGCTTCCATACATAAAAAGGAACTGCCCTGGCAGTCCCTTTAGTATATTGAATCTATTCCATCAAGCCTTTGTGTTCTGTTTCCTGATCTCCTGATAGTTCGATGGTGAACAGATGGATGACTGCAATTGCGATGAATGCCGCCAGAATCAGAAGTGACATGGCTACAATTGAAATTTCGAAGAAGGCTGGAATCAGCATCAGTAATGGAATCAACAGCATCATCATCAGGCTGCGTTCCCTGTATCTTTCTGATAGATACTGCATCTGGCCGCATGAGGGGCATGCCATGCCAGGAGCAATTGCAGTATATCGCTTGAGTGCTGAACTGACGCTCCAGTTTTCATGACAACTGCTGCAACGTATCAAAGTACCTCTCCTTTGCTTTAGGTGGCAACATGATCATGTCCATACTCCACCTTGTGGAGGCATTATGCCACAGGATGATTGAAAATACAATACCATCTGTCAATCCTTACATTAGGTACATGACACTTAACAGGTGTGCTTTGCAAACCTTCTATAGAAGAAGTAGCTGAGTCCGAATGCAACCACGGTTGAAATGACGATCGGCAGTATTGAAGAGCTGGCATAGACAACAACCTGGCTGGATTGCTGACCGGCTGTTTCCCATGGATTCCCAGCCCCCACCGGCATGAAGAGCGTCGATATCATATTTGTAACGACCATCATAATGAAGAAAACGACTCCGAAACTGATTACTGCGATAGTGTAATTTCTCATTTTATCAGATCTCCCTTATTTATCGAGATTCAGCGCCTTCAGCTGTTCGGCGAGTGCATTATTGATCGGCTCATCCGCTTCCTGTTCTTTCATATATTTCTTGACGGTCCGCTTGTCGACTTTGCCGCGGCCTTCCTTCTTCCTTCTGGCTTCAAAAGCAGAGAGTTTCTCCCTGTGGCCGCATGTGCAGGTGAAGATCTGGCCTTCACCTTCTCCACTCAGTGTCATTTTCTTTTTGCATTTTGGACAGCGGGCGTTGGTGACTCTCGCAACATTCTTACGGTGGCCACACTCCCTGTCCTGGCATACGAGCATCTTGCCCTTCTTGCCATTCACTTCAAGCAGCGGCTTGCCGCAGTCGGGGCAGGGTTTGCCGGAAATGTTGTCGTGCTTGAACTTCTTATCGCTGGCTTTGATCTCGAGAATGATTTCTTTCGTGTGGGACTTCATCTCCTGGATGAAGACTTCCTTCTTCAGTCGACCTTTTGCGATGGCTTCAAGCTTCTGTTCCCAGACGGCAGTCGTGGCAGGTGACCTGAGTGCGTCCGGGACAAGATCCAGCAGCTGTCTGCCTTTTGAAGTGATCTTGATTGCCTGACCGTTCTTTTCGATCATGAAGGCATTGAACAGCTTGTCGATGATGTCTGCGCGCGTGGCAACAGTTCCGAGCCCGCCTGTGGAATCGAGGATATCTTTCAATTTCCTATCCTGCACTTCCATATATCTGGCCGGGTTCTCCATTGCGGAGAGCAGCGTCGCCTCGGTGAATCTTGCCGGCGCCTTCGTCTGGCCGCTTGTTCCGCTGATGCGCTGGACCGAAAGTGTGTCACCTTTTCCGAGCTTCGGCAGCTGCTGATCTTTGACATCTTCCTCGACCTCGTCTTCATACTGGTTCGAGTAGGCTGCTTTCCAGCCTTCCTTCTGAACAGTTCTCCCCCTGGCTGTAAATGTCTCCCCGGCCGCTTTAGCTTTTATTGTCACCTGTTCGAATTCATGCGGCGGCAGCAGGACGGCGAGAAATCTTTTGATGATGATGTCATACAGTCTGCGCTCCTTCTCGTTGAAGTCGCTCATATGGACATGATTTTCAGTCGGGATGATGGCATGGTGATCACTGACCTTGCTGTCGTCGACGAATGACTTGTTTGCCTGGATCTTCCCTCTCAGTATACGGGTCGCTGTAGCACGGTAGTCACCAATGCCGCATGCCTTCAGTCTTTCAGGCAGCGTCGGAACAATATCCTGTGAGAGATATCTGGAGTCGGTTCTCGGATAGGTGACCACCTTATGCCGTTCATATAGTCCCTGCAGCACACTCAGCGTCTCTTTCGCAGAGAAGCCGAACTGTTTGTTGGCATCCCGCTGAAGTTCAGTCAGGTCATACAGACCCGGTGCAAACGTCTTTTTCGCTTTGCTTTCGACAGAGTCGACCACCATTGTGCTGCCGTCGGTTTTATTGGCAATGGCATCGATCCTGTCCTTGTCAAAGCTTCTGCTGTTTCCTTTGTCATCCTGCCAGGTCAGTTTGAGACCGTCCGTAATGACTTCAACACCATAGTACGTCTTCGGCTTGAAATCCCTGATCTCCGCTTCCCTGCTTTCAATCATGCCGAGTGTCGGTGTCTGGACACGTCCACAGTTGAGCTGGGCATTGAATTTTGTCGTCAGTGCACGGGAAGCATTCAGGCCGATATACCAGTCGGCCTCAGAACGTGCGACTGCCGCTTCATAAAGATTTTCGTAATTTTTGCCGGGCTTCAGATTCTGGAACCCTTCCTTTATCGCCTTGTCGGTGACGGACGAAATCCACAGACGTTCGATCGGCTTGTTCACTTTCGCCTTCTTGATAATCCAGCGCGCCACAAGCTCACCTTCACGGCCCGCATCTGTTGCGATGATGATGCGATCGACATCTTTTCTGAGCAGCTGCGACTTCACTGCATTGAACTGTCCGCCTGCCTTCTTGATGACTGTCAGTCTGAGTGGATCCGGCAGCATCGGCAGATCTTCAAGCTTCCATGTCTTATATCTACTATCATAGCTTTCCGGGTCGGCCAGAGTGACGAGGTGACCCAGTGCCCATGTCACGATGTGGCGGTCCCCTTCCATGAAGCCGTTGCCTTTTTTATGGCAATTCAATACTTTCGCAATATCTCTTGCCACAGAAGGTTTCTCGGCAAGTACTAGACTTTTGGCCAAATTCATTCATCCTTTCAAAATCAAAACACTATTATAGGCCATTATACAGAAAAAGCCAGGGAATAATCATCCCCTGGCCCATAATTCCTATTTGATCAGCTGCTTCATACTGTCGTCCTTCTCCATGACGTCCCTTGCGAACGGACATTGCGGTACGATTCTTTTATCTTCCTGTCGTGCAAATTCAGCCATTGTTTCGACCAGGTCGGTACCGACGCCCTGACCGCCCAGTTCATCATTCACCTGCGTCTCCTGTATGACATAATCCTGGTCCTCGTCTGCAGTGAAAACAATCTTCGCTTCCGGGTTCAGTTCATCCTCCCCGACAAAGAACATGTTTTCACCTTTTTTAATATCCATACGTTATCCTCCATTCAAAATGATCGATATAGTCTTAAATAGACATTCTGACTGATTTCAAACATCCGCTACACCACCCATCCGGCTTCCTTATGCTAAAATGATAGCAACATGAACTTGGAGGTAAGAAATGAATACATCACTGCTCGTCGCCTACATAATCGTCTTTCTGCTGTCCGCCATACCACTGTTCGAAGCATTCGTTGTTGTGCCTGTCGGTATCATCGGTGGTATGAACTTCATCATGACACTCATCATTGGCATCCTGGGAAACCTGGTGACACTATTTCTGCTCATTGTACTGGTCGACCGCATAAAAAAATGGTATCTGGAGCGCCAGAAAAGAAAAGGCAATGAGAACAGCAGGAAGTCGCAACGTGCTGAACAGATCTGGAAAAAGTACGGACTCCCTGGACTTGCATTCATCGGTCCCTTCTTTGTCGGCAGCCACTTCACTGCATTGATGGCACTCATTCTCGGCGGCAGTCAGAAAGCAACATTCTTCTGGGTGACACTCAGCGTCATCGCCTGGACAGTCGGCCTTTCCATTCTTGTACTGTTCGGTGTCGACTTCATGAATCTTGAAGACCGGCAGTTCCTATCACGATTTATAGAAGAATAGTAAAAATGAAATCCTTTGAAGCCATTGGCTCCAAAGGATTTTTATTTGGAAAATTTTGATTCTTACATGCTTATGACAGCCTGTCTAAACGGCTCTATTCTATGGAGCATGAATTCTAAGGTAAAATAGACGCCCGCGAAGATCAAAGCGAACTGGTTGAAAGTGATATTCGTGACTATTTCGTTTGTAAGCAAGCCAATCATAATCATACTAATTAGAGTTCCATTCAGAAATGTACTGATTTTCTGGTTTTTGGCAGACTGCATATCAATATCCGAATTGATGATGATACCTAGTATCACAACGGAAAAAGGTACAAAGAAAGAAACATCGTCTGTCATATTCAATATGACCACGAACCAGACAACTGGATACAGTATCATCAGAATCGGCAGACCATATTTGAGCCACTTCATGAAATCCTCCTGAAAATATGTAAAGTAACTACTGGCATATTTAAAATTATGCCAGTAGTTACAGTGTATCACTTCAGAAAGTTACTTCAAATATCCATGTGGATCGATGACGAATTTCTTTGCTGCCCCTTTGTCGAAATCCCTGTAGCCATCCGGTGCTTCGTCCAGGCTGATCACGGTTGCATTGACGGCTTTGGCGATATTGGCACGTCCGGAAAGGATGGATTTCATCAGATCACGGTTGTATTTCATTGCCGGTGTCTGGCCAGTGACGAATGTATGCGCCTTGGCCCAGCCGAGTCCGAGACGGACCTTCAGTGTCCCCAACTGGGCTTCTTTTTCTGCTGCGCCCGGATCTTCTGTAACGTAGAGTCCAGGTATGCCGAGCTTGCCGCCGGCCGTAGTGATATCCATGATGCTGTTGAGTACAGCGGCCGGCTGCTCTCCGGCATCGGCACCGTGTCCGGACGCTTCAAAGCCGACGGCATCGACTGCACAATCGACTTCGTCAATTCCGAGTATCTGCTCGATCTGATCTCCCAGACGGTCATGCTTGGACACATTCACTGTTTCGCAGCCGAAACTTTCCGCCTGCTTCAAGCGCTCATCCTGGAGATCACCGACAATGACTCTCGATGCACCAAGCAGCTGTGCCGAGTGGGCAGCGGCAAGGCCTACTGGCCCGGCGCCTGCGATGTATACAGTGGAGCCGGTCTTTACACCTGCTGAATAGGCGCCATGATAGCCTGTTGGGAAAATGTCCGACAGCATTGTCAGATCAAGCACCTTCTCCATCGCCATGTCGCGATCCGGGAAGACGAGCAGCTGGAAATCTGCATATGGCACCATGACATATTCAGACTGGCCACCGACCCAGCCGCCCATGTCAACATAGCCATACGCTGCACCGGCACGTTCCGGATTGGTATTGAGACAGATATGCGTCTTCTGTTCCCGGCACATGACACAGCGGCCGCATGCGATGTTGAACGGCACAGATGCAATATCCCCTTTTTTGACAAACTCCACATCCCTGCCGACTTCGATGACTTCCCCGAGAATTTCATGTCCGAGCACCAGACCTTCAGGTGCCGTTGTACGCCCTCTGACCATATGCTGGTCACTGCCACATATATTCGTTGTAATGACTTTCAAGATGACACCATGCTCACATTTGCGTCCAACGTTTGATTCCGGTACACCGGGTCCCACTTTCAGAACCAGATCCGGATATTCAATATCCTTTACTTCGACGCTGCCTGCCCCAGTATAGACTACACCACGATTTCCCTGCATTTTACCCCTCCTGTTTTATGTTCAATTTCTCCCACTGCTGCTGCCCGTGCATATGCTGGACAGCCGTCATTTCTCTGCTGCTCCTTTCCTGGTGTTATATCAAAGCCTTAAAGGCTCAGATTCCCCTTATGTGAATGAGCTGGATTGAAGCATTTGCTTTAATTGTAAGCGCATTCTTAATTATCATAATATATGTAACTGAATTTTCAGTCAATAATTTAGAAAAAATTGCTAAATAAAATTTATGACATCATAAGTATTTTACAGGAATGAGTATGAAACCATCATCAACAGTTCCAAATGACTGGCCATATGATGTGTTCCTATGAATGGTATACATGCCATATGCACAAAGGAAAGCGTCGACCTTATCTTCAATATGTTTATGACGCTTGCGTGTATACGGTAAATCCCCTTTGTCAAGCTTCAACATGAGGCCGCTGATTTCTCCTGTTTTTTCAATAAGACGGAACCGATCCATCAATCTGTCCATTTCTGAACATGATTGCGCAAAAGATAGTCTTCTCTTCTTCTTGTATCTGATTGGAAACATATCCGGAAACAGACCAGAGCATATGCCGGTAGGAAATGTTTCTACGATATTCGAATCCGTCCAGCTGAATCCGACTTCTATTTCGGGCATTGCCTTTTTTATCGCTTCTATCAAGGTTTCTCCCCGGATCTCACCGAAAGTTCTTGTAAGATAACCTCTGCTCGAGTTGAAAGCAAAAAGTCTATGACCATTTATTCTTGAGCGCATCAGTTCACTTTCAGCCCTGCGTCCTCCGGATTCATTGTTGACGATAAGCGGTGCGTCGATCGCTATTGTCAGTGCTTCATCGCTCTGCGCTTTTATGATTTCCACAATATCTTCATTGCTGAAGATGGCAGATTCCAATTGTTCCACTTCGCCATGCTCATCAATTATGCAGATGCCTGTTTCATTCTTATATGTCCAGGCGAGATCGATTCCAAAAAACTTCATAGTTTATCCCCTCGGCTTTTATATGTTTGTAATCTTTACAAATTTGCGAAAATACTATAGCATATTTATATATTATATTGTTTACATATGCATTTATTAGATTACTGATTATTTTCTAATAATTAACCTCCATCATATCACCAACTATTTTCCAATCAGAAAGATGTGTCCATTATGAGAAGATTAATTTATTTCGTTCTAGCACTAGTCATGATGCTGGGCGCCTGCGGTCGTCCCAATGAGGACGAGGCATCCGGAAAGACGGTCATACGCATGGCCTATCTTGTTTCCCCAAGCCACTCCTCCCATATTGTTGCAGAGAAATTTGTAGAGCAGGTTGAACGCGAGTCCGATGGCAGACTGGAAGTCGAACTCTATCCAAGTGGTTCGCTATTCCCTTCCGACCGTGAGGCGGTCGAAGCTGTACAGCTCGGCAACGTGGAAATGACCATACCCGCGCTAGCGGTTGTTTCCTCTTTCAATCAGAATTTCATGGTGCTCGATCTGCCCTTCCTTTTTGATAACCACGAAGAAGCCTACAAGGTACTGGATGGTGAATTCGGCCAGAACCTGCTTGATGACCTGAAAGAAGATAACCTGA
Organism: Salinicoccus sp. ID82-1; assembly: GCF_021991715.1. Classification (NCBI taxonomy): domain Bacteria; kingdom Bacillati; phylum Bacillota; class Bacilli; order Caryophanales; family Staphylococcaceae; genus Salinicoccus; species Salinicoccus sp. ID82-1. Next base: position 534,681 of record NZ_JAGFLY010000001.1, on the reverse strand, counting down.
AGGGTCTTGTCTTCGCCGAGAACGGCTTCCGCCATATTACGAATAACAAAGGTCCGATATATGAACCGTCGGATCTTGAAGGTCTGAAGTTCAGAACGCTGGAAAGTCCGGTACAGACCGATATCTTCAAAGCGTTCGGTGCCAATGCCTCGCCATTTGCCTTCGGGGAGATGTACACTGCGCTGCAGCAGGGCACCTACGATGCCATGGAAGGACCAATTTCACTCTACTACACGAGTAACCTCTATGAAGTACAGGACTATATGAGCCTGGTCGGCCAATACTATATGCCGACTGCCCTCCTGATGAACGATGATTTCTATCAGGGGCTGCCTGAAGACCTGCAAACAGTCATCATGGACGCTTCCGTCATGTTCCGTGAAGAACAGAGGGAGCTGGCGCGCCAGCAGGATGAGGAGTATCTGCAGGTGCTGAAGGATGAAGGGGTCGAGGTGAACGAAATAACAGAAGCTCAGCGACAGAAATTCATCGAGGCAACTGAACCTGTATTTGAAAAATACGATAGGATACTTGGTAACGATCTTATAGAGGAACTGTTTGAAGCCACAGAAGAATAGATTTCAATAATTGAATCTATAGAAGGAGCGTAATAATGATTAAAAAATTGAATCGAATTGAAGAATGGTTCCTTATCACCACTCTTGTCCTGATGGTTGCACTCATTTTCGGCCAGGTCATCGGAAGATATATATTCCAGAGTGCACCAAGCTGGACAGAGGAAGCAGCCAGGCACATACATATTTTCCAGGTGTGGATTGGTGCGGGCTATGCAGTAAAGCTCCGAGAACACATCAAAGTGACTGCCTTCATCGACCTGTTCAAAGTGACAGTACGCAAAATTCTGGATATGGTCGCACTTGTCATATGGTTCCTGCTTGTCCTGCTTGTTGCCATTTTTGGCACCCAGCTTGTACTGACGACATTACAGTATGGTCAGGTCGCCCCTGCCACCCAGATTCCATTCTGGATATCCTATCTTGCTGTGCCACTCGGTGCGCTGAGCATGATAATAAGACTGGTGCAGCAGATGGTGGAAATCTACGGGAAAGACTATGATCGCAAGGGGGATACCGTGCTATGACAGTGCTGATATTATTTGGTGTTTTCATCATCTGCTTCCTGATTGGGGTACCGATTGCCATCTCCCTGGGTGTCTCCGCCCTTGCAGCCATCTGGTTCGGCACGGATCTGCCGATCAGTCTGATTGCACAGAAGGCTTTTACATCTCTTGATTCCTTCCCGCTTCTCGCCATTCCATTCTTCATACTGGCTGGCGTACTGATGGGTAAAGGCGGCATTTCGAAAAGACTGCTGGATCTTGCTTCCACGCTTGTCGGCTTTATGACCGGCGGGCTGTCACTCGTTACAATTGTTGCGTGCATGTTCTTTGCAGCCATTGCAGGGTCAGGACCTGCGACAGTCGCAGCCATCGGTGGATTCATGATCCCTGCCATGATTGCAAAGAACTACGATCAGGGATTTGCCTCAGCAGTTCCTGCAACAGCCGGTTCCATCGGTGTCATCATCCCGCCGAGCATACCACTTGTCCTGTATGGTGCAGTCGGAAATGTTTCCGTCGGTGCCCTGTTCATGGCAGGTATTCTGCCAGGACTACTTGTCGGTGTTGCCATCATGCTGACCGCCTACTTCATTTCAAAATCCAAAGGATATAAACCATCAGAGGAGAACCAGTCATTCAGCTTTAAGGACGTGCTGAAGGCCCTGTATGAAGCCAAATGGGCCCTATTAATTCCAGTCATCATACTTGGTGGTATATATGGCGGGATTTTCACGCCGACAGAAGCAGCCGTTACAGCGGTAGTCTATGCATTGATCGTCGGTATATTCATTCATAAGGAGCTCGATTTCAAAGCCATTTATGACGGTTTCATGGAAACAATCATCATCAATGCCACGACAATGATCATCATCAGCTTCTCCGTATCATTCGCATTCTTCATGACACTCGAGCAGATACCAAACAGTATCGCTACATACTTGACAAACCTGTCATCCAATCCGGTTGCCATACTGCTTATTGTCATTCTGTTCCTGCTCATTGTCGGCATGTTCATCGATACGATTTCAGCACTCGTTGTACTTACGCCGATCCTGCTGCCCGTCGTTACCGCAGTCGGTGTCGATCCAATCCACTTCGGCATCATCCTCGTCGTGGCTCTCGCAATCGGATTCGTCACCCCGCCACTCGGCGTCAATCTGTTTGTCGCATCAAGTGTCGGCAAGGTTCAGATAGAAAAGACGACGGTCGCTGTAATTCCATTCATCACTGTAATGATACTGTGTCTATTGATCATTGCATTCATACCACAGATCTCCATGTGGCTCGCAGGCTTTACTCAATAGCAGCAAGCTGAAATGAATCTTAAAAGAGGCTCAAATAACTCCCTTCACTACATTAGTCGGTGAAGGGAGTTCGCTTTTTTCAATCTGTCTGAAACTCTATTCAGGATTATAGAAACCCAAATATTCATTTAAAGAAAAATTACTTCCTATTCTATGGTATGCATCATTCTTTATATCCAGTTTGGAAATAGTGCCAGTATACAAATTTGCATTTTCTTCATGCTGGCTAAAGTCATCGAAAGCCATTGCTAAAGCCTCTTCATTATTCTCATCTTTCAAATCTACACTTAATACACTACCGTCGAGAGTATAAACTCCTTTAAATATTTCCCCTACTAATTTCACTTCCACTTTATCTGATGATCTGAAATCAAATTCTAAATGGAAAGATGGATTTAGATTCTCTGATATGTCTTCACTGCTGATAGTAGGATCCCATGTAAAAACGTTAAGCACCTCCCCCTCCAGCTCATTGTCGGGACTGGAACAAGCACCGAGTATTACTGCAAGGAACACCAATAAAGATACGGACTTCTTTTTCATATGTATATCCTCCTTTAATTCAAGGATATAGGAAAAGAACCATTAAGAGTAGAAAAAAACTTAATTGTCAAAATTTTTGCATATATGAATAATTATAATTTAAAATCCTTATATATCACACTAATGAACGGAACTCGAATCCACCATGCACTCTCGACTGACAATTTACACTTTCGTCTCACTATTCCATAATGAACATACCCCCTGATACTCTCAGAGCCGCATACTATCTTAAAACTTATTGAAAGGAGGCTGGCCAATTTGAATAGAACGTTGAAACTGATCATATTCTTTATATTAGGACTTCTGGTGGGAATGATGCTTTATTCACTGGTGATGTAACTTGGGAAGCATGTGATGTTCCAGTAAGGAGCATCACTTTTTGTGTCCAGAATAAATAATCAGGACACATCCGATGCCTCCCCTTTATATCATATAATCGTTTCATTCTCTCATAATATTCCAACAACTCATTTGAAATAATTGAATGAAATGGTAGGATTATGTAAAGAGCACCTGCTGGGAATGCTCGAGGATATATAAGAAGGAACAATGGAGGGTATCTAATGCTAAGTAATGAAGGATTCAACTTATAGGCGAATGACTATGATGAAACAGTTCAGATCAGTGAAGACAATGATACATATCCATTTGCCGGCTATAAGAAAATATTGAATATAATATATGGCGAGATCATGAAGAAAGAGCGGGCTGAAGTTTTGGATATAGGTATCGGCACTGGTGTGCTGGCAAGTCGATTATATGATCATGGCCACCGGATAGATGGGATTGATTTTTCCGAGGAGATGCTCTCCATCGCCCAGCCTAAAATGAAAAACGCCAATCTGATCGAGTGGAATATTGCTGAAGGGCTGCCAGCTGAAATCAGCGGAAGACAGTATGATTTTATAGTCAGTACCTACACACTGCACCACTTCACTGATGAAGAGAAATTATCTTTTATTGAAACACTCCTGCCCTTATTGAAAAAGGACGGAAAAATACTGGTCGGTGATATCTCCTTTGAACACAAGCAGGATCATGACATGTGCCGCTTGGACAATGCCGACTCATGGGATGATGCCGAGTTCTACTTTATTAACGACGACCTGGAACCAGAGCTTTTGTCCATCAGCAACTATGGCTATCACCAGGTCTCCCATTGCGGTGGTCTCTATATTATCGAAAATCTGTAGGAAGGGGTCTGGATATGGCTGTAAAAATTTTGAGAAGAACCGGCTGGATGGGTTCACTGCTTTCTTTAAACATAAAGATTGATGATGAAAAGATAACTGCGTTAAGGTTCGATGAAAAAAAGGAAATTGATATACCAAACGATGATATGGAAATGCGGGTTGCGCAGTTTGGCAGCTCCAGTAATAGGATCACTGTTGATGATGGGGACACTGTCATGATCAGGACTCCGATTGTGAGCCACGTACTGATGTACTCGTTTTTTCTGTTCCTGATTTTAAGTTTCATATTTTCGATTACCTTGTTCAGCAATCCATGGATTTTTATTACTGTCGCTGTGATTCTATTGATGCTCGAATTCATTACGGATCAGTATAGGCTGGAAGTGATAGATAAGGCGGAGTGGAAGCAGAATTCTGCTTCCTGACTACTTCCTTCTCCCAATCTGAATGCCTTTCAGGAATCCCGGTATGAATAGCAGAGATAAGCCCAGAATGATGAAAGCCAACGGTACCAGCTGCTGGCGCATATCCAATCCATCATCCATATTCAATACGACAAGTACTGCTCCGACAGCTAAAAATACCCAGCCGACCGCAAAGTTTATTTTTTCGAATATGCTGAGGTTCTTCAGATGCGACTCCCCCTTTTTCCTCAAGTAATTAATACTAGATTCCCTTATGACATAATTTTGAAACGCTCGATATGTAAAGCACACTTGACGTAAAGTGTGCTTTACTTTATTCTGTAGACAAAGAGGTGGGTGCATTTGAAAAACAATGTTTCAGAGTTCAGGAAAAGATACGGGTATTCACAGGACCGTCTCGCTGAAAACCTTGGTGTTTCGAGACAGACAGTGATCTCCATTGAGAAAGGCAGATACAACCCCTCCCTTCCTCTGGCGATGATACTGGCAGAGCTGTTCGACACCAATGTCGAAACACTTTTCTCATTGGAGGATAGTGATTACAAGTAAACATATTATACGGAGGGATACGGATGAAATCTTCAAAAACGGCTTTTATGCTTCTTGGTGTCTTCTTTCTTATTGTGACATGTCTGCTTGGCTGGATTGCGTTTACTACTGGATCGAAACCGACGCTCATGTTCTACACATTTATTTCGATGTCAATAATGAGTTTCTGCATGGCCCACCTCTACCCGCAGTTCATTCAGAAGGATGAGCGGATGCGGCTGATCAGGCAAAAAGCCATCCTGGCTTCTTTCTTTGCGATGCTCCTCTACTTGATGGTCTTCACGACCATTACACAATTTGGTCTTGTCAGCCTGCCTTCAGTGGATCTATTCCAGATATTCACTGCCTTGATGATCTCCACTGCTTTCATTTCAATGGTCGTCTACTCGAAAGTCTACTGAACAAAAAAAGGATGACAGCTGATCAGCTGTCATCCTTTTAGTTCTATACGATTATGCCACGTCGCGTTTGATGAATATTGTCCATGCCGTAATAATGAATACCACCATATACACAGCGATGACGGCTACGGAGAATCCGATTGTCATCTCTTCACGGATCGGCCCATATGATGAAAAGTAGACGGATAGGTCCGTGTTGGCGAAAAGAATGTATTTGGAGCACTCGTATCGCGCCATGGCCTGGGCGACTGTGGTTCCGATGAACATCAGGAACATGGACAGTCCGATTGCGAGTGCACTGCTTCTGAAAATGCTTGAGATCATGAAGCCGAATGTTGCCAGTACGATGATGTTGAGTACTCTGAATCCGTACTGCATGAATATTTCTGGCAGCAGTGCGTTACTTGCCATGCCGTCAGGACGATTGACGATGATCTCCGGATTGACGACTGGCGCCCCATAGACGATTGCACCTACGATGGCGCTTGTTGCCAATAGGAAAACGACTGTGAACAGCGTGAATAATAGCAGTGCAATGTATTTCGACAGCAGTATCGTTCCTCTTGAGATTGGACGGATCAGCAGCTGTTTGATGGTTCCCCACCGGAATTCATTCGCAACAATACCACCTGCGATGATGATGACGAACAGGCTGACAAGTGATGTCGTGAAAAGATTGTCCAGAACAAAGTTGCCCGCGTGATATCCGTACGGTCTGATATCATTTTCCAACATGTAGGTATTCTGCTGAATGATTCCCATATTCGTCGATTCGACGAAAGGATCATCTTCACCAGCTGTTTCAATTTCTTCCGTAAGTGTCTGGTTCTCCTCCTGCAGCTCCGTCCTCCAGTCATCTGTATAGGTCGTTTCAGAATCTACAGAATCAGTGACTGTATTCATGATGAAGCTGAAGAGGACGAGTGCAACCAGAAAGACATACATGGCCCAGGTTGATTTCATGACATAGATTTTGCCGAGTTCGTTTCTGACAAGGCTGAATATATTACCCAATGACATTCTCTCCAATCATCTCAAGGAATTGATCTTCTAATGTTGACTGTATAACGGTGACACCATAGACCTGGATATCCTTCTGGACCAGCGTCGTCACCAGGCCGGGCACATCGTTCCTGTTGATCTGGATCTTGAGCTGATCATCAGATTCGAGCACTTTTATATGCTGCGCTGCGTTCAGAACTTCAATCGCCTCATCCCTTGGATGCACATCCAGGCTGACGATACTCTGTTCACTGTCCGTCTTTTCATGCAGGTCCCTTACCGCAATGAGTTCACCGTTTTTTATGACACCGATGCGATCGCACATCAGCTCAATCTCACTGAGAAGGTGGCTCGAGACGATGACAGATACATTATCCTCCACAGCAAGCTTGCGGATATAGCGCCGGATTTCACGGATGCCGGCCGGATCCAGTCCATTTGTCGGTTCATCCAGGATGAGGACGGACGGGCTATGCAGCAGAGCCTGCGCAATGCCAAGACGCTGCCTCATACCAAGTGAGTACTTCCCGACTTTGGTCTGGATGGCATTTTCAAGCCCGACCAGTCTGATCACTTCGTCGATACGGGCATCAGTGATGCCACGCGTCATGCGTGCGAAATGCTTCAAGTTCTGCTTGCCTGTCATGAAAGGATACATTTCAGGATTTTCCACTATCGCCCCGACTTCACTGATTGCTTTCTTGTAGTTCTTCTTGATACTGTTTCCCTTGATGACAACGTCCCCCGACGTAATGCCGATCAGACCGACCATCATCCGGATGGTCGTCGTCTTGCCTGCACCATTCGGGCCGATGAAGCCATACACTTCACCCGGACGGATATCAAAGTTCAGATCTTTGATGATTTTCTTGCGGCCGATTGTCTTATGTAAACCTCTGATTGCCATTGCTGAATCAGACACCAGCATCCACTCCCTATATAGATTATGATAACTGTACTTCGTATAGTGATACAGTTATTACAGTAACATAAACATTCGACTTTTACATTCCATAACCTGGAATATTACAATTTTGTTATAATGGTTAGAAATAAATTACTAGTTGAAGAAGGAGACGGAAATGTCGATTACAATCAAAAGAAGCACGAATTCGATTGGAATGGGGATGGCTTTGAAAGTAAAGGCAGATGGGCGTGAGATTGAAAGGATATACCATGAAGAGGAGAAAGAGATCAACCTGGCTCGTCCAGTAGCAGAAATCAGCGTGTCCAGATGGTTGTCGAGAAGCAACACAATTACGGTGGCGGATCAATCATATGTCATTATTCATTCCACGATATGGCGCTCAATATCCATTATCGTCTACATAGTCCTGCTGGCCATCACGATGCTTGCTCTGGAGGATATACTCTACAAGACTCTCGGCTTTCTGGCTGCTTCCATGATTGCTTTGATACTGGAATACACCTTTGAGCAGTTCCGTCTGGAAGAAGTTGAATTTGAGGAAGAAAGACGGTTCTAGAAGTTTAATATGTATACTAAAAGAAACGATGAGGTCATCGTTTCTTTTTCTTTCTTATAAAAAGGACGATCAGGATGATCACCACTACAATGAGAATGCCGTACATGACTCTCGAATAGACGTCCATGTACCCGACAATCGTCTCCCAGGAGCCACCGACTTTAGCACCGAGATAGACCAGAACGATATTCCATATGACTGTACCGAGTGTTGTCAGTGCAAGAAACAGATAGATGTTCATATGTGCCATTCCCGCCGGAATCGAGATCAGACTGCGCATTACCGGAACGAAGCGGCATATGAATACAGCCACTGCTTCATACTTTTTAAACCATTCATTTGACTTATGCATGTCTTCCTTATCCACACGGAGGATGTGCCCCCACTTGTCAGCAATCTTCTCCATCCGCTTCATACCATATACCATGCCGAAATAGTACAGCGCGACAGCACCAACAACCGAGCCGACGGTCGATGCAATGACCACACCCGTAACGTTCAAGTTGGACTGGGTTGTCATGAAACCGCCGAAAGTCAGCACCACTTCTGAAGGTATGGGTGGAAAAATATTCTCTAAAGCCATCAGAAAGGCAATACCAATATAGCCGAAGTTGTTCATGATATATGTCAGCCAGTTTTCCATTTCATTCTCCTTCATAATTCCAGCTTGCCGGATAAAATATTATGTCTCTCTTTAATCTTTATACCCGAAATACTATTTTTTATGTAGTTTACATGAGCCGGTCATATTGAATGCAGGGTGTCCTTACATCATGAGGGTTTAACAATACCGATAATAAGGTAAGGATAATTAAACAGTCGGATAAAGGAGTGTTGAATCATGACAGAAGAAAAGAAAGACCAGCAGGAGAAGATGCGTGAAGAAGCAGAGCATAAAGCACAGGAAGGCAAGAGCCAGGCTGAACAGATGAAGGAAAAAGCCCAGGCCAAACAAAGTGATTATAGGGATGAAAAATCAAAAGACCGGGCAAAGCAGGTCGAAACGCAAGGAAAAGTACCTGATGAAGAAGATCAGGTTTATCAGGAAAAAGGCGACAACCAGTTCAACCAGTACAGATAGAATTTCAGAATATAGACGTTCCATCTAACGTCAATGAGGCCCGCGCGGGCCTCATTTTTATGTCCTTAAACTTATTGTCTATCAATTCCCCAGTACACGCTTGATGAACGCTTCCTTCCCTTGTGTATATGCAGGCCGATCATTCGCGTACTTCCCCTTCAGTTCAGATTTCAACTGGACGTATTCATCCCTCAATATGGCATCAGCATTCAAAGCATTTCTGAATTCCAACATGTCATCCCATTTGGATGAACGGTAACTGACCAGATGGATGAAGCATGTATGGATTGAAAAAGCTTCATCTTTGAAACTTGCCATGACAATCTCATCTTCCTTTTCCACTTTCAGGCGATGGAAGCCGATGCTGCGCATCTTTCTGAAGAAATCATGATTCATGGCTCTATAGTCCCCTACACCGATCAGCACATCAATGATCGGTTTGGCATGGCAGCCGATAATCGAAGTACTGCCCACATGTTCAATCTGCCAACTCTCCAGTTCTGTAGCTTTAAGGATGCTGTCGCTTATTTTTCTGTACGCATCGCACCAACGTCGATCGTATTTTAAAAGGGATACTTTTCCCCGTTCAACACCAAGATCCATGTTAGACCTCCCAATGTATTTTCAATATTCTTTCATATTTGTTAAACTTATACTATAGAATATTATGGAGGATGACAATAGATGTGGGAATACTTATGGAGACCCTGGCTGCTTTTTGCTGTGACGTGGCTCGTTGTATGTGACTTTCTTTATCACCTGTCTTTCGTGACCTGGTACATACAGCTTGGTCCGATCATACTGACCTTCATTCTGGCCATAGCAACTGTCCTATTAGATGAGAAGTCAAAAAACACTAAAATAGGTGTTCGCAATAAGAATGAGGATGCAGAAAGTGACGAGAAGCCAGATTTAAAATTCACTTTGTTCATTTCAATATACCTTATCGCATTGGTAGTCAGTATGACAGCCATCTACGGCCCTCCGGAAAATAATACCTTCAACTATACCAGAATAGACTTTTGGATTTTTCTAGTAATGGTAACTTTTTCTAATCTCATTAAATACTGGACAAATAATAAAGAAGAACAAAAAGGCGGCATGAAAACCTGATCAGATTATTATCTGCACTAGTTCTTTCAGTGAATCTATCACATAGTCCGCTTTTTCGAGCTCTTCATCTTTCGCAAAATAGAAGTTGCAACCGATAACCTGCAAGTTATTGTCTCTTCCTGCCTTGATGTCTGAAAGCCTATCCCCCACCATATACTTCGCATCTACATTTTCACTTTCGATAATATGTTCTACCAGGTCAGACTTGTCCAGACTCTGCACGCCATTGATACTATGTACGGATGTTATAAATCTTGCTAGATTATGATGGTTAAAGATTGCATCCAAGTACGACTGGTCTCCGTTGCTGGCGACAAAAATCCTATAGCCTTTTGATTTGATGGATGCCAGAGTCTCAGTTGCCCCATCATATAATTTACTACTTCCAGTATTGATACACGAGATAAGTTGACCTTGAAATATATCGTTTGCCAATCTTATAGTATCCTCTTTTGGACTGATCAATAGGTTCCGCCACACTTCTTCAAGCGTTACACCCATGATTTCCTTATACTTTTCTACAGGGTTTTCCACATAAAGGATACTTCTTGTGTCAAGTTCCTTTAGAGTTTGAGTGAGTGAACTCTCAAGTATCAATTCTGTTCTGAGCAAAGTGCCATCCATATCAAAAACTACAGCTTTATTCATATTGAGTTCTCCATTCATGGTGTCAGTGTGATTTAAATTAAATAGTAGTCCTTATAAAAAGAATTATATCAAGTCCTAAAGAAATAAGAACTATTGAACTTTATAGAATCAAATATAGCCATCATCGAAAACAAAATATGCCAAAAAGAAGTAGACTACGAAGGAGAACGGCAAAGTAAAGATGAAGGCGAGTCTCACAATAAAGGAAGGTATGCCCAAATTCTCCGCAGTTCCGCCTGCTACTCCGTAGATTGCCCGGTCTGTCGAAGAGATTTTCACTTTTCTCATAAATTTGACCCTCCTTGCTATAAGAAAACTAATAAATTCTAAATCATCTTTAGTGAATTTTTACCCTATCCTTTGAATATCTAACGCATATCTAATAATAAGCTGTACTATGTACCATTTTTTTATTTATTGTTGATCACACTATCGTTTCAAAGAGCAACCAGATTACAGCAGAAAAAACAAAAGATGCAATTAGAACGTTCCTCAGAATGATGACAAGAGGGTTCCCCTCTCTATAAATAAATATATTGAAAACAAGATTAACAAAAAGGCTGATTAAATATGTAATAACAAAGATTATGATGAAGTTCATATATTTCCCCCTCCTAAGATCGATATCTTATATATTTAATCTACTGTCGCTTCATCTTTGATATAAAATCTCTACTGCAAACTTCCAGTATCAATATGACCAGCCCAATGATAAATATCAACGTAATCATATATATAGGCAGAAACGATACTTCTTCCAGTGCAGTACCAAAGATACCTGCGTTTGTATCCCATGATGTTTTTGCCACTGTCCCACTATATACGGCAGCTGCGATCAGATTCGAACTGTATAGTAATGAACTGATCAGCATTAACGACAAGCCGATTATTATATTTCTCATTCCATCAAACTCCTTACATCATTCAGTTTAGCTTGTAGTGCATTACGTACTCATTATTCTCTTCGTCGAATGAGTGATGAGTGAATCCCATGGATCTGAGCAGCTCACCCATCACTTCATTCCCTTTTACATAGTCTGCGATGAAGGTATCATATTTATTTTCACTTTTCGCCATCTCCATAGCTTTCATAATTGCTGCTCGGCCATAGCCGTAGTTCTGATACTTCCTATCGATCATCATGCGCCAGATCATGAACTCGCGTGCCTCTTCGTCCAGATCGATGAGAATGAATCCGACTACTTTTCCTGCATCCTGTATAGCGTACGGAAATACATCATTATTCTTCCTGTACAGATAGCATTCTGCGATTGATCTGACATTTGGTGCGACAAATCTGCTCTGTGCTTCCTTGACCTCGAGATCGATAACGTCATAGAAATTGTTTTCGACTATCTCTGCAAAATTGACCATCACATACTCCTTTATTCTTCCATATTTATACTAATCTTACATTAAAGAATGTTAAAATTAAACTAACAAAGAGGAGGCTGAATATGAATACACCCATCAGCTTGATTTCATTCCTGCTACTCGTAATTACAGTCATACTGGTATTCGCACTCATTCTTGACCTCATCGCTTTTTTCTTAAAAAGCAAGCAATTCCCTAAAAGTCTCATGCTTTCCACCATTGTATCCATTATTCTATTCTCAGCAGTACTTCTGTATTATCTGAATTCATCTTCTGGATGATACTGTTCGACTGCTTCTATAATCATCGGAGCCGATAGAAAATAAAACAGGAGTTTTTCGTCTATTAGAGTAATTGAACATTGCCCATAGATTCACATATAAATTAAGTTAGTTTTTATAGCTAAATGGAATTGGCGCTTGATGCTGAATATAATAGAATTTCCGATGGCTTTCGGAAATATCTGGATAGCCAAGATCAAATCAACTAAGGCAATCTCAAAACAAACGGTCACTAATAGCAAAATAAGATGCAAAATAGATCCGGGTAAACTGAAGTAACCCGGATCTATTATATTACATACCAGCTAGCCTACCTCCTTTTTACTATAAGACCACCTATACCCGAAAGTCCAATATATGCGAAGAAGAAAATCCAAAGGTAAAGGATGGGGAGTGCCTCATAATCCAGCAGTGTAAACACAGCCAAGGCGATGAACAAAATGGCCAGAAATATATGTGAAGTATATAAGAAATATCGCGCGATATTTCGAGCCACTCGTTCATCCGCTTCCGGCACGTTGTCTTTCTTGCTTTTCATCCTGATAATCTGGATGACGGTCAGAATAGTGCTTGCGAATAGTCCGCCCGCAAGTACGTCATATGGAAATTCTCCTTGAAAAAAATATGCAAGTAAGGAACCGAGTATGGTACCAATAAGGCCCCCTATTATTATGGAAAACGGCGCCCAGCTACTTCTGCCCTTCGTCATTCTTCATCCTCCTCCAATATAAAAATGTCTTCAATCGGCACTTCGAAGTACTTCACCAGTTTCAATGCCAGTTCAAGGCTTGGGTTATATTTGTTCTTTTCAATCGCATTTACGGTCTGTCGTGTGACCTGAAGATCTTCAGCCATTCTCGTCTGTGTTATCCCTTTACTCTGTCGGATTGTTCTAATATTGTTGACCACGCCCATATACCAGCCTCCTCACAAGTAGTAAAGATATCTTTACATAAACAGTAACAGACTCCTTCGCATGTGTAAAGATATCTTTACTACTAACTTCAGGTGTGTGGAACCTCAAAGTTTAATCATAAAAAAGTAGGGAATTTATTTACATCTATTACTGGGAGGGATTGTCATGTCGGTTTCACATATCATCATACTGCTGTTTATCGGATACATCATCTTCACCATTGATAAGAAGCAGGAAAACTTCCCTGTTCCGGTCATACTTGTCGGTATAGGTATCGGACTTTCTTTCATACCCTACTTTTCCGACGTACAGGTGACGGAACGCACCATCTACCATGTCTTTCTTCCTGCGCTCCTGTTTACATCGGCCTATCAATTTTCAGCGGGTGAGTTCAAGAAGAATGCTGGAATCATCATATTCCTGGCAACCATCGGCATCATGCTTACTGTCGGATTGCTCGGGTCCGTCATATTTCTTGTCAGCGGTCCTTTCGTCTCCATTACTTTTCTCGGCGCGCTGGTCATCGCATCGATTCTGACACCGACCGATCCTGTGTCGGTTGTTTCAATCATCCAGAAAGCAGCCGGAGATGACACCATAGCAGATGTGGTTGAAGGGGAATCGCTACTTAACGATGGAACAAGCATCGTCATTTTCAGTACATTGGCCGGCATGCTTGCCCAGAGCCAGTCAGCTGGCGTCTTCTCATTCTTCGGCCAGTTTCTGCTCGTTTCACTGGGCGGCGTGGCGCTTGGTGTCATATTTGGATGGCTGATCAGTAAAGCTGTCTATATTACTCATCATCAGCAGTACCACGTCATGCTGAGCATCATTTTGGCATACGGCGTATTCAACATTGCGGAAGCCATTCATGTGTCCGGTGTACTTGCAACTGTATCTGCCGGCATCATGCTGTCATTCGAGTTTGCCAGCTCTGAAAAAGAAGAGAAATTCAAGGAGAACCTGGACGGGTTCTGGACCATTGTAGAACCTTCCGTACTTACCCTGCTCTTCCTATTGATTGGTATAGAAGCGAAAGAATTTCTGGCATTTGGTGCATGGGGCTTTGCGTTCATCATCTTTCTACTGTCAATCATCGTCCGGTTTGCCATCGTCATGGGCGCCACTCAGGCATTCCCTAAATGGCGGGATAAGATCAGCTGGCGTGAATCGACGGTAATTACATGGGGTGGACTGAAAGGCTCGATGTCCGTGTACCTCATCCTGAGCCTCTACTCGATGAACTCTGGGCAGCATGACACGATTGTTTCTCTATCATTCGCAGCTGTACTGGTTTCACTTGTCGTCCAGAGCATGGGGGTTTCACCACTGGCGAAAAAACTGATCAAATAGAACAGCAGTCTCCCTCCATATCTCACTTATATAGTGAAGATCATGGAGGGAGTTTTATTTAGAGCCGGATGGATCAATATGGTACTATTGCATTAAAAAGACAAGGAGTTTTACTTTGGCAGACACTTATCGTATTGCTTATGGTGCCCATGATTCACAATATGGAATACTGCGCATACCAGACGCTCCCGGCCCGCTTCCGGTGGTTGTATCGATTCACGGCGGATTTTGGAGACAGAAGTATGATCTTGACGAGAACACCCCGCTTTCAGAGGATCTGAGAGAACGTGGCTATGCAACATGGAATATAGAATACAGGCGCACAGGAGAAGACAGCAGCGGGTGGATGGGAACATGCCAGGATGTCGTGGATGCGATCAATCACTTGGCACAGCTTGAGGCAGATTATGATATCAATCTTTCCCAAGTCATTCTTCTTGGTCATTCCGCCGGTGGGCATCTGGCACTATGGGTCGCTTCACGCCTCAGTGAGAATTTAGATGATCACAGTGGATCCTCGCTGCTTATACCTATCCAGGGCGTCATCAGCCTGGCAGGTGTAGCCGATCTGAGAAAAATGTGGCATATCCATCAGGAAAGAGAAGTCGACAGCCCCGTCTCTGCCTTCATCGGCGGTCCGCCTGAAGAAATGTTGGAGAGCTATCATGCAGCTTCACCCATCGAACTGCTGCCGATTGGTGCCAGACAGATTCTCATTCATGGCGAACTGGATGAAAATGTACCTGTGGATGTAAGCGTTGGCTATCATAAAAAAGCTGTAGAGCAAGGGGATGATTCCGAGTTGATCATTCTGCCGGAAGCGGAACATTTTAAAATTGTAGACCCGTTATCACAGGAGTGGGAAACAGTAGTAGGTGCAGTGGAATCATTACTGTAAATCAGCTGAAAATGGAGGGGGAATGGGATGTTTGAGTCACAGGTGATTGATACATCAAGGGGACAATTCGAAGTATTTAAAAGAGGACACGGAGAACCATTGGCTTTTACACATCTATACAGTGAATTTAATCAAAATGGCAACACCATGGCACGCGCACTGGCTGAACACTATACTGTGTATATCATCAACCTGAGAGGTGCCGGCTGTTCGGACGGACTGACTGAAATCTATACATACAGCATGGATGACGCTGTTCATGATATGGAATCGATTAGAGAAGCACTGGATATAAAGAAATGGGCATTCTCCGGCCACTCCACAGGCGGCTTTCTCGCATTGAAATATGCCGTCATGTATCCGGATAATTTAACGAAAATCATTGCTGGCGGGCTTTGTGCTTCATATGAGTATATGGAGCATCCCGACAGCATCTATTGTGCTGAGAATCCTAATAATGCAAGAATGAAGGAAATATTTGCAGAACTCCGTAAAAGTGAAACGCCAAGAAAATTACGCATTGAGCTTGCCAAGGAATGGACCATGATGTCCCTATATAGGGAAGAAGCCTACTACGAGCTTCTGAAGCGGAAAGAAAGTGGCCGGACACTCATGGAGAAGATTGACTACTTCACTTCAGAGCTTAAAGACTACGATGTACGTGATGAATTAAAGACAACACCTGTAGAGGCATTTATCTATTCAGGCAGACACGATGCGCAGTGTCCCTACGTGTTCAGTAAAGAAGCGGCAGATCTGATGCCAAACGGATCAATTACGACTTTCGAATACAGCAATCATAACCCTGATATAGAAGAGGAAGAGAAGTTTAATTTATTCATAGAAGAAACAGTAAATTGATAGGCATTGATTTCCTTCTTAATGTTGGGACGATATTAATATAGTAAAAATAAAGCGCATTCCGACCAAAGTCGGGATGCGCTTATTCTATTGCTCTTTCACATGGATGACCTTGAAACGTTCGCATACGAGCAGCATGTCTTCCGAGAATTCCCGCCCGATACTTTGAAGTTCATTTGTGAAGAAGTCTACATGTGTGTCCCACCAGTACTGATAGGTTCTATCCCCTTCACCTTCTGAGATCGCAAATTCTTCACTGACTTCATTCATGGGTGTGATGGTGACCTCCGTAGTTTTGATGATGGAAGTCGGCTTGTCATCGCCATCAAGAATGATGCTGTAGTCTTCTGTTGTGGGCAGTGGTTCATTTTCCACATCATAGAAAATGCGTCCTGAACATGTTGCAGTCTTCACTCCATCTGATACCAGCTGAGCGAGGTAGTCCGGATCTGCGCCAAACTGCCATGCAGTAACCGACTCCGGCTTCTCCTGCCCTTCCCAGTATTCATCCCAATAGGCTTGTGCTTCCTTATTCATAGTCATAATCCTCCGTATTTCCTGTTGTTATTTAAATCAAATCACTAACTTCATTATACTCTGTTCACCTTCAGGACCACCGATTGTCTTGCCGGTATCCTGAAATCCTGTCTTTTCATACAGTCTCCTTGCATGCACATTCTTGTGATTTACTGATAGTACAATCTCGTTGCAGTCAGGATACTCATTCCGTATGAACTCCCCCAGCCTGTTCAAAGCCTGCTTTGCAAACCCCTTCCCTTGCGACTGATAATCAATCAGCAGCGAAGTCAGCAGCATTGCACTGTCATTGCTGGTGTAGGACGCTACTTTTTCAGATGAATCCAGGATGAAGAATCCGACTGGTTCGCCCCTGTTAAGTATGACAATGCGATACTGTCCGCAATCGACATTTTCATACTCCAATGGCATTGATGTGAATCTTTCCTGATCTTCTGGAAGCTGGAATTTCTTTAACGTATTCATGTGATCTGTATTGTAATGCTGTAGAACCACACTCTCTTTACTATCCAATGTTCATCTCTCCTCTTGCCATCCTAACTGAATTTCTGCAAAACAGTTCCGTGACCATCCTCCACGATTACTTTGGCATATGCACCGTTTATAAAAGTGATCTGCGGTGGCATATGACCACAATCAATGTCATATGCAATCGGGACATCGAGCTCTTCTGAAAGTGCTTTATAGACATCTTCAGCCATATAGTTTTCGACCGGCATATTTGCATGGCTTCTGCCGAACATGATGGCAGATACATTCTTGAACCAGCCGGCCAGTTTCATCTGCACCAGAGACCGTCTCAGATCGGTAGTGGACATCTCACAGTTTTCAAGATACCAGATCACTGGTTCGTCCGGTATGTATTTTTCTCTGAAGTTCTGGACGTTTCCATAAGGTGTGCCGATAAGGTGATGGATTGTATCGATGCAGCCGCCCAGCAACCGGCCTTCCGCCCTGACGCTCTGACCGGAAACTGTCTGCCAGTGTGTCTCTTCCGAAAGATTGAAGATATGTGGCGTCGGATTTTCAAAGTCCCATTCTTTCTGATAGCACTTCGACGAATGTTGCGTGACTGCTTCGCCTTTCTCTGTAGAGAGAACGGTCTCCCACATGGAGGTTGTCGCATCGCTCTCCTCACCTCTCAGATCAATCAGATTCGTGCCATGTGCAGTGGCTATACCAGTCTTCAATGTGATGGCCAGCAACAGCGTACTGGTGTCTGAGTACCCCAACATCCATTTGGCTGGCATGTTGTTGAAATTCATATGCTCAAGCATCTCAATGAGCAGTTCCCCACCCCACGGCGGAATGATCATGTCGACAGTTTCATCAGCAAGCATTTCTTCGAGCTCTACAGCACGTTTCTCAGCAGATGCAGATCTGGCTTTATCATCCGTCCATGCAGTCTCACCAATCTTGAAGCTGTAGCCTTTCTGCTCCATTCTGCCGATTGCAGACTTCAGAACATCATGCAGATCTTCAGGCACACCTGATGAGGGCGCCGTGATGCCGATGGTCGCATTCTTTTTCAGAACAGGATATTGAATCATCAGAATCACTTCCCTTCATTTATATTAATAATAACATAGCGATATGTTTGTACAACATGGAACATATAAATTGAAATATGTAATGTATATGTTACAATACAATTAAACGGAGTGATGCCATAGTGAAAAGCAGAATCAAAATAGCACGTGTGGAGAAAGACCTGACCCAACAGCAGCTGGCACAAAAGGTAGGTGTAACCAGACAAACTATCAGCCTGATAGAAAAAGGAAAATACAATCCAACCCTGAACCTATGTCTTGAGATCTGCTATGCCGTAGACAAATCTCTGGATGAACTGTTCTGGGTGGATCGAAAGGAATAGAATAATGAAAAAGATAAAAGATGAAAGATTGATTCTTAGTAGCTTGAAGAATATACGAATTGCTTTTATTGTGCAAACCTTGAGCATAATGGCAATCTTGCTCTACACAGGGTTTACAGAAGGAGCGAGTCAGGTCGTCCAGAATCCGTTGTGGTTCGTCTTTATTATCACAATGACCCTATTGGCCTTCCTGAATATCAACATATCTGTTGATACAGGGGATGCTCCCAATAAATCACATTCCTTCTTTAAGACCTTCATTCTGATTTTTGCAGGTAGTGTCATAGTAGGAATCATTAATTTCATTCTTACAGATGAATTACTGATTTCCTTATCAGTCGCTACAGTCCTGCTGGTCTGTTTTACTCTCTCTTTTGCTTATATGTTCTATCTGAGGGCAAAACGTTCCAGAGATCTTGATTCCTGACATGGTTCCATGCATTCAATAGCAGCTGAAGTAGAAAACCGGGTAATGGATGATCGGGTTACAAACAGCCATACACAGCAGGATATCAACCTGAACAGATATGCTCTGCAGATCTGTGAGGAAATCGCCAACAACATGGGTGCTGATAAAGTAAGTGCAGATGAACTTTCTGATGACATCGACTTCAACCATACGTTCTATTCCACACACTACGGCGGTGGTGCGATCATGGGTGATGACCCATCCGATTCAGCAGTAAACACCTGCTCCCAGATGTGGGAAATGGAAAACCTGTTCATAATCGGAAGCTCTGTGTTCCCACACTTCGGCAACTACAACCCGACTGGTACAGTCTGCGCACTTGCCTACCGTGCGACTGAAGGTATGATCGAATACCTGAGTGGCGACGGTGGCCTGCTCGAGGAACCTGCAGGTGAAAGTGAAGAAGAAACAGAAGAAAGCAATGCATAGTCTGCAATAGATGATAGACCGGCCATTCCTGGAATCAGGAATGGCCGGTCTATTTTTATATGAAGATGTTCCCTGCATGCTGTTAACTCTATGGCTGCAAGGGTAGAAGTACTATGGAATGCACATAATGAGTATGAAAGGGAGACATGATAATGACTGAACAGTTGTCAGGAAAAACGGCAGTCGTCACAGGAGCAAGCAGCGGAATTGGTGCTGCCATAGTGGAGGCGCTCATCAATGCCGGAGCAAATGTTGTACTTGCAGCACGCAGCGAGGATAAAATGAAATCCATAGTGCAGGACATCGGTCGGGAAGAACGTATGCTCAGTGTTGCTACGGATATGACAAACCGGAAAGAAGTCGAAAACCTCGCCAGTCAGGCCAGGGAGACGTTCGGCCAGGTGGATATCTATGTCAACTGTGCGGGCAAGATGGGCTCAAGTACAGTGAAAAATGGCGATGTAGAGGACTGGGATCAGATGATCGACCTTAACGTTAAGAGTGTACTGTACGGCATCCACTCAGTACTCAATGGCATGATGGATAGAAAAAGTGGACATATCGTCAATATCGCCTCCGATTCAGGCTTTGAAGTGATTCCCAGACTGACAGTATATTGCGCAACAAAGTTTGCCGTTCGTGCGATATCTACAGGACTTGAGAAGGAACTGACCAATACAGGTGTACGAATCACCAATGTTTCTCCAGGCATGGTCGATACTTCCCTCAGTTCAGAAAGTCCATTTGAAGATGACAGGAAGAAGCTTGAGCCGAAAGATATCGCCCAGGCCGTCGTCTACGCAGTCACCCAGCCTGCACACGTCAATGTGAATGAAGTGACAGTGAGACCGGTCTAGTCAAACTGCAACTGCAGAGAAAGACCCCGGGCCTCTTATTATTAAAGAAGGCACCGGGGTCTTCATTATGACAAATGTTTTACTTCTTCTTTGCCTCTTTCCTATTATTCAGCACATCACCCATCCAGCCCTTATTGCGGAGAAACTGATAGATTGCACCGGTGTTAACAATAATGAGCAGCCAGGCAAACAAGTAGCCATACTTGTAATCCAGTTCCGGCATATGAATAAAGTTCATCCCCCAGAGCGCGCCCCAGGCCATGATCGGCGTGAACAGGACTGTGACTATGGTCAATGTCTTCATGATTTCGTTGCCCCGCACATCAGCCTTGACGCTCTCGAGCTCTGCCATGCTGCCGATTTCTTTGCCATATTCAGTCACCAGAGTGAATGCACGACGGATCCGGTGCCGCATCTTATTATATATCGGCCCCTCTTTAATTGATTCACCAAACGCTTCCGGTACCCCAATCTCTATTTCTTTAAGAGGAAGGATCAGGCTTTTCAATATAAGGAGCTGATGCCGGCATTTCATGATCTGAGAAAGCACCTTTTCATTATTCTTCCGTTCCAGCTGCCATAGCAGATCATTAATCCTGCCTTCAAACAAGTCAATCTTCTTCAGATAGCTGTTGAGAATGATATTGATGAACACCATGAACCCCTCGATCGGCGTGTGGGTAAGATCCAGTTTTGTCATGATATTACTTGTGTCGATCTTTTCAAACACATCGAAATCCAAATGATCGGTCAGAAGAAACTCCCGGGTCAGACAGAAATGGAAAACACGTTCCGACTCTGGATCTTCAAGGTCGTGGTTATATACAAGAGACCCCCATACAACCTCTTTCCCCTCATAGGTCGTATCCATCTGAAGGTTGTTCGTCTCACCTTCACTCGCCTGATCCAGCCACCTATCGTCCACATGATAGCCCGAAATCTGCTTCTCGAGGGCCGCCTTATCGCTGAAATCCATCTCAATCCATTGCCACTTTCCATCATTGAAAGCATGCCCGTTCATATTATAACCCCCAGCTCGGTAGAATCATGATGATATTTTGTTGTTGCTATGTATAGTACTATCCTATCTACCCGCTTCCATTTTCTGATAAACTTTGAGGGTTTTCAGAGCATTTCCAAACTTAACATAAATTAAAAAGAGTAAGGCTGGGACATAAATATCTTTATCACAAATAATCCGTACGCTAGCTTTCCTGGGGCATCGCGTAAGCCTGTAGTCTTACGCTGATGCTATTCCCCAAGGAGTCAAACGTACGGATTATATTTATATTTCATGACATGCATCATCTGTTCGAAACTTTTGTCCCAGCCCCACTCTGATTCGATAAAACAAAATGCCCTACTCTTTCACGTTCAGCAGACGCAGTGCATTCAGAATGACGATGATTGCAGCGCCTGTGTCACTTAGTACCGCCATCCAGAGTGTCAGCCACCCTGGGAATATGAAGACGAGCGCAATGGCTTTGACGATCAGTGAGAACCATATGTTCTGCTTGATGATTGACAGTGCCTTCCTGCTCAGCTTCATTGTATGTGGCAGTTTTTCGAGATTATCCGCCATCAGGACGATGTCTGCTGTCTCCATGGCAGTATCCGTTCCTGCACCGCCCATGGCGATGCCGATATCGGATAGCGCCAGCGCAGGGGCATCATTGATGCCATCCCCTACCATAGCAACTTTATGGCCTTCTGCCTGCAACTGCCTGATTGCATTCACTTTATCTTCAGGCATGAGCTCCGCAAAATATCGATTCACATTCGCTTCAGCTGCAATCCGCTTCGCCGTGCCTCTGTTATCACCAGTCAGCATGACCACCTGATCAACACCTGCGTGCCTCAGATCCTTCAAAGCCTGTGATGTTGTCTTGCGTATGGTATCGGAGACGGCAATAATGCCGATCACTCCTTCTTGTGTACCGACGATGACAACTGTCTTGCCTTGAGACTGGATGTCTCCAAGCGCTTCTTCATGACCACTCAGTGAAATACCCGCTTCAGCGAACAATTTTTGATTGCCGGCATAGTAGATCTGACCTGCGATTGTCGCCTGAACACCTTTGCCGACAATATTACTGAAACGTTCGCCTGTCTTCACCTGGATATTCTGTTCTTTGGCGTAGTCGACAATGGTTCTGCCGATTGGATGGGTGGAATAGTCTTCGAGCGTATAGGCAATGGAAAGCAGTTCTTCCTCAGTATTCTTATAAGCCTGCACTTCTGTGACCTGCGGTCTGCCTTCTGTCAGTGTGCCTGTCTTATCAAAGGCAATGACTTTGATCTGTGCGGCCTTCTCAAGAAATGTGCCGCCTTTGATCAGTACGCCGTTCTTCGCCGCATTGCCGATGGCCGATACAATGGCGACCGGTGTTGATATGACAAGTGCACAAGGACAGGCAACAACGAGCAGTGCCAATCCTTTATAGACCCACTCTCCCCAGCTGCCTGCACCAAATAGTGGCGGCAGGACAATCACCGCAAGTGCAGCTGCAAATACAATCGGAGTGTAGATGCTTGCAAACTTGTCAATGAAAGCCTGTGTCGGTGCCCGCTGCTCCTGGGCTTCCTCAACCATATGGATGATCTTCGAGATGGTCGTATCCTGAACCAGCTTCGTCACTCTGACTTCGATGGATCCATGTTCATTGATCGTACCGGCGTAGACAGTATCACCTTCAACCTTGTCGACCGGCATGGATTCCCCTGTGATCGGTGCCTGGTTGATGCTTGTCTCACCTTTCACGACTTCACCATCAAGTGGCACTCTGTCCCCTGGTTTGATGATCGTAATCTCACCGACAGTGATGTCACTGACCGGTTTCTGCACCAGTTCAGACCCGGCTTTTACCCATGCTTCGGAAGGTGTAAGATCCATAAGGTTTCGGATCGACTTTCTTGTCCGTTCGATCGACTGGTTCTGCAGAGCGATGCCAAGGGCAAACAGCCATACGACAGTAGCACCCTCGAACCATTCACCAATCAGAGCTGCACCAATCACCGCAGCCGACATGAGCACGTTCATATCCAGCGAGCCGCTTCGTATGGCATAATAGGCACTTTTGACCGGCTTGTATCCGCTGATGACAATCGCAATAGCATAGAGTATCGTACTCATCATCTGCGGCAATCCTGCATAGGAGCCGATAAAACCGACCGCAATCAGTGCACCTGTAATGATGATGTTCTGATATTCACTTTTCGGCTTTTTGCCAGTATTGGTTCCAACTCCGTCAGCAACAGAGGCATGATAGCCGATTTTGGATACTTCCGAAATGATGTCCTCCACACTGTTGTCATGCTCGACTTTCATCTTTCCTGTAGAGAAACTGACATCCGCATGCTTGACCTGGGGCAGTTTATTGAGGTGATTTTCAACACTCTGCGCACAGCTGCCGCAATCCATGCCTTCCACAATATAGGTTCTCATATTGCGATTTTGTTCCGACATCTCAATCTCAAAACCAAGCTTCCTGACAGTCTGCTCTGCACCGTCAAACGCACTCTGATCCATTCCGACCACCTGCAGCTTGGCTGTACCGTAGCTGACCTTCGCTTCGATGATACTGCCTAGAGCATTTACACCTTTCTCAATGGTCATTGCACAGGATGGACAGTCCATGCCCTGGATGCGGTATACTTTCTTTTCACCCTGAGCCGCTGTCACTACATTGGCAGAACTGCTGCTGCAACAGCCTTCAGGCTCGTCTTCCGGATCACCGGGACCATCATCACCACAACATGTATTTGTTTCGCTCGTCTGGCTTGCCATCTCACGAACTTCGGTAGTGCAGCAGGTGCTGCTGTGGCTCGCTACTTTTTCCTTTGATTGACTGCAGCATGTTTGGGACATTATACATCACAACCTTCTATATGATTTTCACAGGACGCTACATTCTCTCCGACATCTTCAAGCACTGTATCGAACATGGAAAGCAGATCACGCATGTTCTGATTGCGCAGTGCGTAATATATGTACTTTCCCTGTTGTCTCCCGATGATGATGCCACAATCCTTCAGGCATGCAAGGTGCTGGGAGATGCTCGACTGGCTCGCGCCGATATCAGTTACAATCTGAGACACTGTCTTCTCATCCTCCTTGATGGACTCGAGTATCTGAAGACGCGTCTTATTCGAAAACCCATGAATCAGCTTCACTTTTGTATCCAGATCTGCCGTCAGCATATGACACACTCCTTATATTAGGAAATTTTAATATGTTATATACATATTAGCAAAACCTAATGTGAGTGTCAAAACAATTTCAAGCAATCAAACTTGGCCTTCAGCTGTTCTCCTGCCGGTAGGCATCCTGTCTTTGGCCTCCCATTATAAAGATGTTGATAGCGAGACCCAGAATCAGGAACAGGAACGAGCCGATGATGTAGACAATTCTGATATCGTACACTTCAGACAGTACCCCTGTAGCAGCAGTGAATAGAATGATCATCATTGCTTCCAGAATACCGAAGACACTTGAGAATCTGCCCATGATTCCAGTCGGTACACTGTTTTGGTAGAAAGTGTAGAACCCTGTATTTGCAAATGATAATGCAAATGTCAGTGTGAAAAAGCCGATGGACGCCCACATGAAGTTTCCTGAGTAGCCGAAGATCAGATACCCCACTGGTGTGAAAAAAGCGCCCGTGCTCATCATCAGGCTGATTTTCAGACGATCGGCAAACAGAGTATTTATCAAGGAGCCAACGATGATGCCGAGTCCTGCGATACTGACGAGAAAACCATACCCACTTTCAGACAATAGAAGTACACCGGTTGCAAACGCAGCTTCCAAAGAATCGAGTGCAGTCATGAATACGATGATGCCACTGAAAAGGCAGTATATCCATGCTATATGGAGGTTTGATCTGCTGAAACTGAGAACAGTTTTCCAGTCTGCGAATAACACTTTAAAGGTCACTTTTTCAACATCACCTGCTTGCTGGACCTTTATACTCGGAAGCATCACGATAACAAACGCTGATATCAATAAGGCCAGTCCATTCGCAAGGATGGCCATGGCCGGAGATCCGATAAATAGCAGGATACCTGCAATCGAAGGTACTAGTATGAAACCGCTCGAGTTGATAAAGTTCCTCATTGCATTGAACCTCTGCCTGTCCTCCTTCGGTATCAATTCAGTCATGTATACCATGGCAGCCGGTTCAAATATGGCACTTCCTATATTGATGATGAAAACCAGCATATAGATTATAATGATTGAATCCGTGAAAGGAAGCATGAATATGATTACAGCTCTGAGCAGATCGAGGTAGATCATCAAGTTTCTTCTATTTAACCTGTCTATAAAACTACCCGACCTGAAATTTGTAAATACTGTGGCAATAGGTATCATGATGTAGAGCAATGATACTGCAAGTACTGATCCTGTCATATCGAGGACAATCAGATTCAGTGCAATCAGATAGATCCAGGCGCCAAGATTGGATACACCGATTCCAATAAGCAGCAATAGCGGATATCTCCACTTGATACTTTCCGACATTCAACACCCTCCTGAATTCAATTTGGAAACAAAAAAGCCCACCCTCAAGCATTAAAGCTTGAGGACGGGACTTCCAGAATTCAGAAGGACGCGGTGCCACCTCATTTTGTCCATATGTCACCATATGAACCTCTCAAGTACGTCTGAAGAACCAGATTATACTCCATCTCTATATCGGGAGAACCCGGTACACCATCAGTCATTCAAACAACATCCGGTATACAGCTCCAGGACTTGTTTCCAAATACCTCTGCATCCTCCCTCTCAGCTCACGGAGTTTTCTGTTATGCATCAGCACATGTACTTTTCCATTCGTCACTTTCAGTATTAGAATCATATTACTATAGTTCGACAAGATGGGAAAGACTAATATCTTCTGTCTGTAGATCAAGCTGCCTTAGTCAGTCACTGACACTTCTATTGTAATAGATGACTTAATAACTGATCTTTGTCATCAAAGAAATGCTTCATGATGGAATAGTGGCCTGTTTCTTCCAGACTTACCTCACTCATGCCTTCTTCAGACAGTTGTATGATCTTGGCATCGGGATAGGCCATTATGATGGGTGAGTGAGTGGAGATTATGAATTGTGATCCTTTATTCGCAAGTTCATTTATCCTTGCAAGCATTGACATCTGCCTTAATGGCGATAAAGCTGCTTCCGGCTCATCCAGAATGTATAGTCCATTCCCTTGGAATCTCTCCATAAACACCGAAAAGAAAGATTCACCGTGAGACTGTTCATGTAATGATTTTCCACCATAGGAATCGATGATTCTTCTCCCGGATGCCGGCTCGCTATCAAGAGCCTCTATATTAGTAGCCAGATTATAAAATGTTTCTGCCCGGAAGAAAAAAGAATCCTTGGGTCTGTATGCCCCTTTTATAATGCGGAGAAATTTGTCCAAATTCGAATGGGAATCGTGACTGGAGAAGTTGAAGTTCAATGTCCCCCCTTACGGATTAAATCCCAGAGCAATTGCAATACCCTCGAGCAATGTCGATTTACCCATCCCGTTTTCACCGATGATGTAAGTGACATTCGGATGTAGTATCAATTCCTGCAAACCTTCGATGGCTGGAAGGTTTAGTGGAAAATTATCATAGGAAACCCCAATTTCCTCCTTCAATTTCACAGACCGGATATACTGGGATCTCTGTTCCAGCTTAGCCATATATTCCTCGCCTCGTCTTAAATATTTATACTATCTATTTCATGCTTTCTGACTGGTCATTTCTCATCAATGAGCAAGAAAGTGTTTCCCAGCCCTATTCTCCGTAAAGATATGTATGAAACGCACCCAGAAAAAGCAGCTCATGTCTACGGCAGCTTTCGTCCAGAATTTCGAAGCTGGCGTCTATTGGAGGTATAAATGATATACGCCATCTTGCTATTTGTTTTCTGGACTTTTCTTCAGTGATCACTGCCCACCTTCCAAACTCTGCTTTCAAATCGAAATAAGTACCGTCGAATAGGAAACGAGTCTGATCGGGAACTTTGAACAAGTCTTTCTGTTTCATCTCAAACCGAAAAGAGTCACTTTCGTGGTAATATTCAGCATGGTACGTTCTCCACTTGAAAGGACTGCCTCTTTTAGACTGAAATATTATTTTTTCATCAGAATCCAATACTTCATACCTATTGATAAAGTTGACACTTCCAATAAAATCAAAAATTCTTTTCAGAAAATTATTGTACGTTTTTCTGATATAGCCTTTAGACTCGCCGTCTTCATCTGTAATCTCTGATCATTCTGTTGAAAACTTGTTATAGACTCTGTATGTATACATTGATGACACCTCTGCCGACATTCTACTATCTCGCTCTGAATTACGCTAAAGTCTACTGGATTGATATTACTACTTTTATCATAATGAATATATTACAACCGTCTAATTAATTTTGAAAATTATTACTTATTAGACTATAATATACATATGCATTGTATCAGGATATTTACTTTAAATCATCAAAACATGGCTAAGGGACTGATTAATTTCATCACAAAATAGCACTGTAACCACTCTTCTCGTCAGCAAATCGAAATAAGTAACCTGTTCATAAGAAAAGCAACATAAAATGATTGTCACGACAATCAGCAAATAATTACATAAGAAAGAAAGTGATCTACATGCATCTTGTCAAAAAAGGGTTAACAAGGGGCACAATGCTCCTGCTGTTTATGATGGTACTTTCATTGTTGAGCTATACTAACGGTGCTTCTGATGAAGCAATCGCCTATGTATTCTATGGCATCATCGCCTTCTTCCTTGGAGTTACCAGTGTCATCTATCTGGTCGGGGAATGGAGCTTCGGCAAACAGATCATCGTCCATTACATATCCATGCTGCTCACCGTCTTTCCGACGCTTCTGTTGAGCGGCTTCTACCCTACCGAATCATTCTCAGATATTCTGCAAGTGTTCATACTTTTTAATAAAACCGGCATTATTCTTTTCTTCGTGACATTTTTTGCATCAAAACTGATCAGAACTGACAGAACAAAGAGAGAAGTATAGAGACAGGACACTTGAGTGATTATATTTATTAAAACCTCTAATTAATCTGCCGTCTTTTCCCTATGCCTTGATATACCTTTCCGTGAAAGTATATGATTTAAGGGAGCAATTACTATTAAAGGCGGTGTTTCTAAATGAAGATAGCATTTATTTCCGATATTCATGGAAATGCGACGGCACTGGAGGCTGTGCTTGCGGATATTGAGAAGAAGCAGGCGGACAGGATTGTTGTTCTGGGTGATATTGCCTACCGGGGGCCTGAACCGAAAAGATCAATTGATCTGGTAAGGGGTCTGAATACGGATGTCATCAAGGGAAATGCGGATGAATGGATTCATCGAGGTATAGAGGCAGGCGAAGTACCGGATCAGGTGCTCGATACTATGAGAGAGGAGCGGGAATGGTCTGTTGATCAGTTGTCGGATGAGGATCTGGACTATCTAAAAGGCCTGCCGTCGGAAGTGACTGTTGAACTGACGGATGAAATCAATGTCCATTGCTTCCATGCCACTCCTGAAAGTCTATTTGAAGTTGTCAAACCGGCAGAGTCGGATGAAGCTTTGGAAGAGAAGCTGATGATTAATAAGGAAGCGGACATATTTCTGTATGGCCATATCCACCTGCCCTATGTGCGTCATATCAATGGAAAATGTGTGGCAAACCTGGGCAGTGTCGGATTGCCATTTGATGGCTTGAATCAAGCCTCCTATCTGATTGCAGAAGGATATGGCAATCAATTTAATGTAGGCATCCAGCGTGTCAGATATGATGTCGAAAAAGTAAAGAAGCAGCTGGCAGAAAAAAATTATCCCAACCTGGAATTTATGACGGGTGTCATTGAACGGGGGTCACTGCCGCAATAGCAATGGGATGGATAAATTGACTTAAAAGAAAGATCTCCATGCATGGGCGTATTACTTTCCATGCATGGAGATCTTTTATTTGAGCCAGATACTATCTGATTCACTTCAGAAACCCTCTGACTGCCTGGCCCACGTCCTCTGCTTCTGCAATAGCGGATATGAATGAGACGCCATCTGCACCATTTCGGAGACATGATCTGAAGTTTTCAGTGTTGATACCGCCGATAGCGACCATGGGCAGTTCTTTAATCCGGCTTCTCATTTCTGCGAGTCCTTCGACACCGATGGTGCTGCCTGCGTCATCTTTGGAGTGTGTCGGGAATACCGGGCCTGTGCCAATGTAGTCGACTGCCGACAGCTCACTCCGGTCAAGCTCATAACGGTCTCTGACAGATAGTCCGATAATCTTGTCATCAAAATAGGGAGACAACGAAGTGACTGTCTGGTCGTCCTTACCAAGGTGGATGCCGTCTGCTCCCACTCTTTCTGCAAGTCGTGCATCATCGTTCACTATAAAAGGCACATTGTATTTTCGACAGAGAGATCTGATGGTTTCTGCAAAATTGACCAGTGCTTTTCCTTCCAGCGCATCCTGCCCCTTTTCTCTCAACTGGAACATGGTCACGCCACTCTCCAGGGCTTCCTCGATTACTTTCAGGGTGTCTCCCTCTACATTACTGCTGCCACAGATGAAATATAATCTTAAATCTTCACGCTTCAGCTTCATCATAAACCTTTGACGGTCCTGTCCTGGAGCAGTCTATCCTCGCTCAGATAGAGTTCATCGATCAGATGACTGATGAAAGTACCAGGTGCCGGACGGCTCATCTGTGCAGCAGCACATTCGGCACATAAGTTATAGTAGCTGACTGCATCCACAACAGCTTCTGCGGTAAATTCTTTTTCGAGTCCAATGAAACCTGCTGTCAATGCGCCAAGCAGACACCCTGATCCTGTAATCTTCCCTTGCAGACTGTGCCCATTGAACATTGTAACGATGCCATTCTCTGTAGCAAGTGCATCCACTTTGCCGGTAACCAGAGCGGGAACTCTAAACCTGCTGTATACGGCATCGGCAATTTCTGCTGTGTCCGTCTGTTCCGTCGAATCGACACCTTTGAGGCTGCTTTCTGCGCCGGACAATGCAAGCATTTCTCCACCGTTGCCCTTGATCAGTGATACTTGATGACGGCTGAGCAGGTCTTCTGTGATATCGATACGGAAATCGGAAGCGCCATATCCTACCGGATCAAACACAATCGGTTTGCCTTTTTCATTGGCGGCTTCCATCATTCTATCCATCAGCTCCACCTTGGCACGGTCTGCAGTACCGATGTTGATCAATAGCGCAGAGGCAGCATGCATCAGATCGTGTGCTTCCGCCTTTTCTCCGCTCATGATCGGGGATGCACCGGCAGCGAGCATGCCGTTGGCAGTAAAGTTTTTGACGACGTCATTCGTTATGCAGACAACCAGTGGACTTTGTATTTTCAGTTTCTCTATACGTTTCATATTCTAGTCTCCTCTATAGCTGAAATGGTTCACCGGGCCGTTGCCCTTTCCAATTCCAGGATTATTTCTGATTGCTGAACTGATATACTTCTTCGCCA
The DNA here is from genome assembly GCF_021991715.1 of Salinicoccus sp. ID82-1. NCBI lineage: Bacteria > Bacillati > Bacillota > Bacilli > Caryophanales > Staphylococcaceae > Salinicoccus > Salinicoccus sp. ID82-1. Next base: position 503,492 of record NZ_JAGFLY010000001.1, on the reverse strand, counting down.
GCCTGAAACTTTCTTCAAGTGTTTTGCCCTTTGCAAGTTCTGCAGTGATGGCTGCTGAGAAAGTGCAGCCTGTTCCGTGTGTATTCGACGTTTCAATACGTGGTTCGGAAAGTTCGATGGTGGTGTCTCTTGTGAACATATAGTCCACGGCATCTCCTTCAAGATGCCCCCCCTTTATGATGACACTCTGAACACCGATTTCCTTCACAAAAATATCCGCAGCTTTTCTGATATCCGTGGCATTTTCAATTTTGATGCCTGCTATCTTTTCCGCTTCGTGGATGTTCGGTGTCACACTGGTGGCAGCGGGCAGCAGGGTCTCTCTTAGAAAATCGATTGATGCCTCCTCTATCAGTGCATCTCCGCTCGTGGCAATCATGACTGGATCGATGATGTACGGTATATCATACTGGTCTGCTGTTCGAGCAATAATTTCCATCATATCGACTGTTGCGATCATACCGCTTTTCATTGCGTGAGGCATTTCATCACTGAAGACGCTGTACAGCTGTTTTTCCAGAAAATCGACTGACACATTGAAAACATCCTGGACACCCATAGTGTTCTGGGCAGTCAGCGATGTTACAGCAGCCATCCCATATACACCACGTGAATGAAATGTCTTGCTGTCGGCCAGTATCCCTGCACCGCCTGTCGGATCATTACCGGCAACCGTCAGAGCAATTGGAAATCTAGACATTGATACCCACTCCATCCCATCGTTCTTTGGTGGCAGCCATATTGAAGAAACGTCTTTCATGCTCTGTGCTTTCGACATAGTTTTTCTTGAGCACGTCCACTTCTTTTTCAGCCATATGCATTGCGGCATCATCGATGATGCTGAACATGACATCTACCGTATCGTTCATATCATTCGCATAAAACTCGAACCACTTCCTATATGGATGGTCCGCTGCAAAAGTATTCTGTTCCATTGCCATCTGTCCGAGTCTGCGGTAGACATAGGGGCATGGTGCCATTGCACTGATTGCATACGCAATGTCCTCTCTTGTGCAGGCGTTGAAGTACATATGCTTGATATAGTGGTCTGCTGATGGATACCATTCTCCATTTTCTATGATATCTTCATACGGTCTGTTCACTGCACGTGCCAGAACAGCGTGCGCCTCGCTTTCTCCATCCAGCAGGAAAGTCATCTGGCCCATCATGAACCTGACCGTCTCCTTTGAATCCGTCTTCGACATCAGCATTGCGTAGAGCTTCGCAAATTCTTCCAGATACAACGCATCTGCACGCAAGTAGTGCATGACGGCATTATCATCAATATCTCCATGGACCAGCCCCTGTATGAATGCATCCGTATAGATGGCTTCGATCATTGGTTCGGTTTCTTTCTTCAATATCTCGCTCAGCATAGCATTTCTCCTTTTTACATAGTAAAAACCCATTTCCAGCATAGGAAATGGGTTCAGTAAGAAGACAAGGAATATCCGACCAAACCACTTCTCTACGCTGGCATTATCCAGATCAGATCAAAGGGATCAGCCACATGGCTGTCTCAGCAGAATTGCACCCCTAGTGGTACTGCTATTCAATTATCTTGAATGTTAATGGAGACGAATGGAAAAGTCAACTGTTAACCACGCGAATATATGCATATTGACTGTACATTTTGAACGTATATACCTGATATGTTACAGTGGGAGTGTAGGCGTCTTTAAACAGCCATGTAAAAAATCTATAAGGAGGATATTATGTCTGCCAATAAGAGTGTCATGTACATTCTCATCGGCATCGCTGTAATTGCAGCAATTACAGGCGGAATCAGCCTGATGAATGACAGTACCCCAAGCACTGGGCAAATTCTAGCACTGGTAGGTTTTGGTGCGATACTTGTTGTTGCTGCACTTGGATTCATCGTCAGACTCTTTACTAGAGGAAAATAGTTTGATGCCAGCAACCATTAGTAATCCCCCCATGATACTTCATGGGGGGATTCATTTTATTGTTTATTTTATTGTCTAATTGGTTTTTTCAGCAGTCCGAGAATCAACGCTGAAACGGCTGTACCGATAAGGAGTGAGACAAGAAACATGAGTTTTCCTTCTCCGATCGTCAGGGCGACAAACAGTCCACCGTGTGGTGCATTGATGGATGTTGCGAATGCCATGGCGAGTGCGCCTGCTGTTGCAGAACCGACGACCATGGATGGAATGACTCTCAGTGGATCGGCTGCTGCGAACGGGATGGCACCTTCTGTGATGAATGATGCCCCCATGATGACGTTTGTCGGACCGGAAGATCTCTCAACTTCCGTGAATCTGTTTCTGAATACCATTGTGGCAACTGCGATGGCAAGTGGTGGTACCATACCTCCGATCATTGCTGCTGTGATCGGTTCAGGGTTATTGGCGGAAAGTGCTGCAATACCGAATGCATAGGCTGCCTTGTTGATCGGACCGCCCATGTCGATGGCCATCATGCCGCCGACAATGGCGCCGAGCAGTACAATGTTCGTTCCACTCATGCTGCTGAGTGTCGTATTCATCCATTCGTTCAGTGCTGTTGCTGGCGGATCGACAATATAGTACATGATGACGCCGGTCAGGAATACACCGACCAATGGATAGAGCAGGACAGGTTTCAAGCCTTCAAGTGCCTGTGGCAGGTTTTCCATCACTCTCTTTATACCGACCATCAGATAACCGGCAAGGAAACCGGCAATCAGACCGCCGAGGAATCCTGAGCCCATTGTCGAAGCCATGAGTCCACCGATCATACCTGGTGCGAGACCTGGACGGTCGGCGATGCTCATCGCGATGAAGCCGGCCAGTATTGGAATCATCAGCTGGAATGCGTTGCTGCCGATGAAGTTGATCATTTCGGCAATCGGGCTGTACTCAACGCTCTCAGGATCTGCTGAATTGATACCGAACATGAAGCTGATGGCGATCAGTATACCACCGGCAACAACGAACGGCAGCATGTTGGATACACCATTCATCAGGTGCTTGTAGATGGAGGACTTGCCTTTTGTAGACTGTTCGCCCTCTTCAAGCTCCTGCTTGGATTTGGTTGCCCTGTATGGAGAACGGCTTGTATCGATTGCCTGGTTGAGCAATTCTTCCGGACGTTTGATACCGTCTGCAACCGGAGATTCTACAACGTTCTTGCCATCGAAGCGTGCCATCTGAACATTCGTATCCGCAGCAACAACAACACCGGCTGCGCGTGCAATATCTTCATTCGTCAGTGCATTTTTAACACCGGCAGAGCCGTTTGTTTCAACTTTGATGTCGTAGCCCAGTTCAGCCGCCTTCTTCTTCAGCGCATCGGCAGCCATATAAGTATGGGCGATGCCGGTCGGGCAGGCGGTGACTCCAACGATGTACGGGCGGTCCGAGGGGGCGGAGACTTCTTCTTCAGTCGCCTCGGATTCATCGAAGGCGTCGATCGTTTCTATGATTTCTTCTTTCGAAGATGCACTCATCAGCTGTTTTCTGGCGTCATCATTCATCAGGATCGTCGAAAGCTTGGCCAGTGCATCAAGATGCGTGGTCGCCTGCCCCTCAGGTGCTGCAATCATGAAGAACAGGTATGCTGGCTGTGCGTCCATTGAGTCATAGTCGATGCCTTCCTGGCTTCTGCCGAACATGATGGCCGGTTCGAGTACTTCCGTCGTCTGGGCGTGCGGAATGGCAATACCGTCTCCAACACCTGTCGTGCTCTGTGATTCCCTTCTATGGATAGCAGCTTCAAAACCATCTTTCTCTGAAATCTTACCTGCGCCAAAAAGCCCGTCGACAAGCTCTGTAATCACTGCATCCTTACTGGATGCACGGACATTCATATTGATTGTGTCTTTTGTCAAAAGCTCTGTTATTCTCATCATTTCACCTCTTCTATCGATTGAACTTCTATTTTATCGAGCAGTACTTCGATGTCTTCCCTGGTTGCTAGATCATCGCTGAATGCTGTAGCACTGCCGCATGCGATGGCGTACTTGAGCTGCTCTCTGATACTGCTGCCTTTTCTGCTGATGAACCCTGCAACTGTCGAATCCCCTGCGCCCACGGAATTCTTAAGCGTCCCTTTCGGTGACGGGACGAAATACTCGTAATCACGGCTGATGAACAATGCGCCATCCTTGCCAAGCGTCAGAAGGATGTTCTTTGCGCCCCTGTCAAGCAGGCTGCGTGCAGCCTCAACCATCTCGCTTGTCGTGGACAATGATCTGCCGGTGATGCCTTCCAGTTCAAACTGGTTCGGTTTGATCAGATATGGACCATACTGCAGTGTCGAAGTCAGTTTTGCGCCTTCTGCATCGATGGTAAATTCGATGTTTCTGTCATGCAGCAGTTTTGCCAGTGTCTCGTAGAGGTGATCATATCCTGAAGGCACACTGCCGGCGAAAACCACATGATCTTCCGGTGACAGATCGATCAGCTGGGCTTCCAGCCTGCTGATGTTTGCATCGGTGATCGCTGGACCTGCAGCATTGATTTCAGTCTCTTCACCCGTCTTCAGTTTAACGTTGATGCGTGTATCTCCATCGACTTCGATGAAGTCACTCTGTATACCTTGCGTATTAAGCGTATCCTTGATGAATTCACCCGTGAATCCGCCCGCAAAACCGAGTGCGGTCGATGGTACATCAAGCGCGCTCAAAATTCTGGATACGTTGATCCCCTTGCCTCCTGCATACTTCGCAGTATCCGAAGTACGGTTCAGACTGCCCAGTTCAAGTGCTTCAATTCTCATTACATAGTCGACTGAGGGGTTGAATGTTACAGTGTAGATCATTTCTTTTCACCTCCATATATTTCAGTACGTGATTTTATTTTTTCAATGAAACTGTGTTTGACATCATCTGTAATGATGAATGCATCTTCGATGTCAGCGAACTGTATGAATGCAGATCGATTGAATTTCGTGCTGTCGACCAAAGCATAGGCATTTCTCGACTGCCGGATGGCCCGGCTTTTGATATATGCCTCCTCCTCTTCCGGAGTGGACAGACCGTGGGCGGTGTCAATGGCATTGACACCGATGAAGCATTTATCAAATGACAGCCTGCTGATCACATCGATCACTTCAGGTCCGACAACGGCTTTGGTGGACGGTTTGACTCTGCCGCCAAGGACATGCGTCCGATGGCCGTTTCTGACGAGCTGTTCAATCAGTGTAATGCTGTTCGTGACAATGGTCAGATCTTCCTGCGAAATGAAAGGCAGCATTTCATAAGTCGTTGTTCCTGCATCTATAAAGATGATGTCGCCGTCTTCGATGAGACTGGCAGCAGTTTGAGCGATTTTGATCTTTTTAGATAGATTCTTGACCGCTTTATCCCTGTAGTCCTCTTCATGCTCGATATGGCTGATCGCTGCACCACCATGCACCCGTTCAATCAGCCCTTTCTCCTCAAGGTGGGTCAGGTCTCTGCGTATTGTCGGGGCACTGCTTGAAGTAATATCAACAAGTTCGTTGACTGACGCCATTCCATTTTCATTAAGATGGTCCATTATTTTTTCATATCTCTGGTTGGTCAGCATTCCATCACCTTCTTCCTGTTAAATATAATACATAAATTAATCATAGTCAATCACTAACAATCAAAAACAATCAAAATTAAACAAAAAAAGAACGCCAGCATATGCTGACGCTACTTTCTTGATTTTGGTTTTCCGATGATTTCTGAAAAGATGACACCATTGACGATATCTTTACGGCCGAAAGACAATGATTCTCTACGAACTTTAGGCTTCGGCTGCTCATGAACAGGTTGCCTTCTTTGTGATCCGCGTCCCCCGGTCTCGATTTCGGACTGGCGTGTACGGTCGTAACGGGAATTGGATCTTACCTCCTGTACCCTCTGTTCCGCCTGATCTGCTCTCTGTCTGACTTCCTGGGCTTTCTCTTCGTAAGTATTCATCGCCCGTCTGCCGACATTGGTATCTTTGGCCTTTTCTTCCAGAGTGCGGCCGAATGACCGTTCCGTCATCGGTCGCTGGCTGGACTGGCGCGCGGGCCTTTCATTCGCAGGTCTTGAGCTGCGAGTTTCTCCTGTCGTCTGCCGTGTCTGTTGCTCTTCTCCGGAAAGGCGACGTTCCACTTCTCCGAAAAGATCATCGAAAAGTCCTTTCGGACGATCGGGGATATCTGACTGTCTTCTTCTTGGTGCAGATGGACCAGTCGGCCGGTCCATCTTGCTTGGATCAATATTCCGCTCTCCGTCCTTGTCTTTATTCTTCTGGCCAGCAATCGCAGTATAGATGATACCGCCGATGAAGATGAGCAGAGGAATTATTTCCATAGTATCACAGCCTATTCATTGTCTTCACGTGTCGGATCCGTCATCTTATTGATGGAATCTCTCATGTTTGTATCCGCTTCGACATTTTTAAGGTTGTAGTAGTCGCTTACACCGATATTGCCATTTTCCAATGCTTTGGCAAAGGCAAGTGGCACTTTGGATTCTGCTTCCACAACTTTCGCTCTCATTTCTTCGACACGTGCCTTCATTTCCTGTTCCTGTGCAACGGCCATTGCACGACGTTCTTCTGCTTTCGCCTGGGCGATGTTCTTATCTGCCACAGCCTGTTCAGTCTGAAGGTCGGCACCGATGTTCTTGCCGATATCCACATCTGCGATATCGATTGATAGGATTTCGAATGCTGTACCGGAATCGAGTCCTTTGGATAGAACCGTCTGGGAAATCATATCCGGATTTTCAAGTACTTTCGTGTGCTTTTCGGAAGAACCGATTGTGGATACGATACCTTCACCGACACGGGCAACGATCGTATCTTCCCCTGCACCACCGACAAGACGTTCGATGTTGGCGCGTACCGTAATACGGGATTTCGCCTTCACTTCGATACCATCCATTGCGACACCGTTGATGAAAGGTGTTTCGATGACTTTAGGGTTTACACTCATCTGTACCGCTTCAAGAACGTCACGTCCGGCCAGGTCGATGGCCGCACATCTTTCGAATGTGAGGTTGATGTCTGCACGCTGTGCAGCGATCAGGGCATCAACAACGCGGTCGACGTTACCGCCAGCAAGGAAGTGCGACTCAAGCTGGTTTGTTGTCACTTTAATACCGGCCTTGTGTGCTTTGATCATCGGTTCGATAACGCGTTTAGGCTTGACCCGTCTCAGTCTCATCCCGACGAGGGAGAAGATGCCTACATTGACACCGGCGGAGATGGCGGAAATCCATAATCCGATCGGTACAAAGGAGAGTAGGAAAGCAATGACAATGATTGCGATGACAACAAGAAATATTATCATCAGACCTGATCCCGTGATAAACATTAGATTCATGTAAAACGCTCCTTTAGATTAATCTTCTTTAGGGCGGACAACCACGCGTGTTCCTTCAACATGAATTACCTTCACTTCAACATTTCCGGCGATATAGGAGCCTTCAGCCACTGCATCGATGCGCTGGTCGCCATATCTTATCGTGCCTGATGGCCGCAACGGTGTCATTGTCATGGCAGTTTCTCCAAGCAGGTAGGAACGGTCATCAAATGATGTGTATCCTGATTCCGCATCAGTCGAATCGTTAAGTATCAGACGGCTCAGTATTGGTATTTTTCTTTTTTTGTATTTCACAAATATCACCCACTCGATTAGTGCCAGTAAAATGATGCCAAGCAGAAACAGACTGTAGACTGCCATGCTATCACTTACCAGAAGAATGCTGAAAAGCAGAAGTATACTGCCGATAATACCTAAAATTGCCCCAATGACAAAGAATTCCATAATAATAAGCGCAATGCCGAACACAAACAGCACAAGCGCGATACCATTGTAGTCGCCGATAAGCAGATGACCGGAATAGAAGATGATGATCGAGGCAATGGACAGTACACCGACAACATTGATGTTTTCGGAAAACACCTGGTAGATCAGTCCCAGGAAAAAGATTGATAGTAAAATAAAGGCAACCAATGGCATGGTGACGACATCTCTGAATGTTATAAGAATGCTACCAGTCAAAAATGTTTCTGTTACCGCCATATGTATCCCCTCCATTGATTTCATTATACATCAAAAATTAATATTATTAAAATAATTGAAAAAAAAAGACAGCACAATGTGCTGTCATATATCTGAATTATCAGAGGGAGTTCAACCTACTTGAATTTACGTTTGCGGGCAGCTTCAGATTTCTTCTTACGCTTTACGCTAGGCTTTTCGTAGAATTCTCTCTTACGAGCTTCCTGAATCGTACCGCTTTTAGAAACTGTGCGTTTGAAACGACGCAGCGCGTCTTCAATAGGTTCGTTCTTTTTAACTACTGTTTTAGACATCGTCTTCCCTCCCTCCGGATAACAAAAACCTTACATTTACATAGCTAATACTATGTACTCACACATTATAATATATTGTAAAAAGCCGGTCAACTGCTAATTCAATAAGAACTTTCGCTGGATCCACCGCTGACGATGGCTTTTCCGCTGGATGCGCCGATTCTTGTTGCACCACTTTCTATCATTACTTTGGCATCTTCGAATGAACGCACACCGCCGCTCGCCTTGACGCCCATGTCTTCCCCGACAGTCATGCGCATGAGTGCTACATCCTCGGCCTTGGCACCTTCACCATTGAAGCCGGTGGATGTCTTGACGAAATCCGCGCCACATTTCTTGCTCAGTTCACAGGCTTTGACAATCTCATCGGAATCAAGAAGTGCTGTTTCGATGATGACTTTTACCAGAACTTCCTGGCCTGCAGCATCACATACAGCTTTGATATCATTGAAGACAAGATCTTCATTGCCGGATCTGAGTGCGCCGATATTGATGACCATATCCACTTCATCGGCACCATTCTGGATCGCATTCATCGTTTCAAACGCTTTGACTTCACTTGTTGTCGCGCCGAGCGGGAAACCGATGACCGTGCATACTCTGACATCGCTGTCCTTAAGTAGCTCCTTGCACGTCGTCACCCATGCAGGGTTGACACAGACGCTGCAGAAATTGTATTCCATCGCTTCCTGGCACAGTTCAAAAATCTGATCCTGTGTCACTTCTGGCTTGAGCAGTGTATGATCAATATATTTCGAAAGTTCCATCGTATCACTCCATAATAGTTTATAGTCTGTTGCCTGGTGCTTCGTTAATGATATTGCTTATTGTATACTAGTGCATCGTGCGCTCAAGATATGCGTATGCTTTGACCATCGGCTTCTCCAGCACTTTGACGATCTCACCTTTGCTGACCGGGTAGCCCGGTTCAGTCACTTTGACTTTTACCAGTTCACCCGTCAGTGATACGTCTCCTTCAACTTCGACTTTCATGTAGTTGTCGGCATGTCCGATTAATTTGCCGTCTTTCTCTTCTTCAGGAATGATTTCAAGCACATCATCCTTGAACTGGTCCGCATAGGACTGTGCCAGGCTGTTCGACAGCTCGATCAGCTGGTGGACACGGTCACTTTTCGTCTGTTCATCAATCTGATCGGTCATTCTGGCTGCCGGCGTACCGGTTCTGATGGAATACGGGAATACGTGGAGCTCTGAGAAATGGTGCTTCTTGATGAAGTCGTATGTTTCTTTGAACTCCTCCTCTGTCTCACCCGGGAATCCGACGATGACATCACTTGTGATTGCCACATTCGGCATGATCTCCTTCAGCTTGATGATGCGGGATTCGAAGAATTCCATCGTGTACTTTCTGCGCATGCGCTTCAGTACAGTGTCACTGCCCGACTGGATCGGAATATGCAGGTGACGGACGATCTTATTCGAATCGTTGATGACATCAATTACTTCATCAGTCAGCTGGCTCGCTTCGATGCTCGAGATGCGCAGACGGTTGAGACCATCCACTTCTTCAAGGTCACGCAGCAGCTGGGCAAGATTGTAGTCCTTCAGATCTTCACCGTATCCACCTGTGTGGATGCCGGTCAGTACGATTTCCTTGTATCCCTGGTCGACCAGCTGCTGGGCCTGTTCAACCACTTTCTCAGGGTCACGGGAACGCATGAGTCCACGTGCCCACGGGATGATGCAGAAAGTGCAGAAATTGTTGCAGCCTTCCTGTATTTTCAGCGTTGCACGCGTACGGTCCGTAAAATAAGGGACATCCATTTCTTCGTATGTACGCTTCTTCATGATATTTTTAACACCATTGATCGGCTGGCGCTCTTCATGGTACTGGTTGACATAGCCGATCAGCTTGTCACGGTCTTCAGTACCGATCACAATATCGACACCCGGAATGGCCATGATGTCCTTTGGTGCTGTCTGGGCGTAGCACCCTGTAACAGCGACGACTGCATCCGGGTTATTTCTGATGGCACGCCTTATGACCTGCCTGCTCTTCTTATCGCCTGTATTGGTAACAGTGCATGTATTTATGACAAACACATCTGCATTCTGGCTGAAATCGACACGGTCATACCCTTCGTTCTTGAAGAGCTGCCACATCGCTTCTGTTTCATAATGATTTACTTTACAGCCCAATGTCTGAAATGCAATTGTTCTTTCGCTCATATAAATCAGATCTTTCTTCATAAATTTATGGTCCATACGCTCCATATAATAGCATAGCCTGCCCCTTTCTTCAATTGGAGGCAGGCGTTTCAAAACTATTACTGATGGCTGAGAGTGCATATAATGGGGCTGTTTCGGCACGAAGTATCCTGGGTCCGAGACGGATCGAGTGATGCTTTGACAACTGCTTGGTCTCCGCTTCACTGAACCCGCCTTCCGGACCGAATATGAATGCAATGCGACTGCCATGAGCAATATCCGAAATGGCGCTCTGGATATTTGTCGCAGGGTTGAGCGCGTTGCCTTCAAAGGCGAACAGCAGGCGATCGTATTCTTCGAAATCAAGCCTGTCCACTGCAGGCACGAAATCGATATTGGGAATGACCTGTCTTCTGCTCTGCTCACTGGCTTCCTTGACAATCTTGCCAAACCGCTCAAGCCGCTTCTTCCGCTTCTTGTCATCCAATCTGACGATACTGCGGTCCGCCTCATAGATTAGAAATTCATGGGCACCGAGCTCCGTCGCCTTCTGGATCATCCAGTCGAATTTTTCACCTTTTAAAAGTGGACAGTACAAGGTAACCTTCACCGGCAGTTCAGGCGACTCGTCGACAGCGCTGATTACACGGCAGTCGATATCGTGAGATACTTCTGCAATTTCGCATAGATACGTGCACTGCTTCTGATCGACAGCATGAAAAGTGTCCTCAGGACGAAAGCGCATCACATTCTTCATATGGTGTGCATCATCCGAGGTGATGCTGAAGTGCTGATCCACTTCCAATGCTTCGTCTATAAAATATCTCTGCATCGGTCTACGCTTTCCTGGCATGGATGCTGACCCAGCCATTATCTTCAAGTATTTCCTCAATGGAGAATCCAGTACGTGTCATGTGAGCCACGATCGAATCACTCTTTTCCGTGATGATGCCTGAGGCGATGAAGCTGCCGCCTCGATTCAGATGCGTGTAGGCATCCTCGATCATCTCATCGATGATATGCGCCAGTATGTTGGCGATGATGATATCGTACTGCCCGGATTCCGACTTCAGCAGGTCTCCGGTTTCAAGGACAACATCATCCACACATGCATTCAGTTCGAAGTTTTCGCGGGCAACCTTGATGGACAGCTCGTCTATATCCGTCGCTTTCAGATCCCTCGCACCCATCAGATGGGCGCCGATGGTCAGAATGCCCGAGCCGGTACCGACATCGATGATCTTATGATGCGGCTCCACCGTACTCTCCACCATCCTGAGGCACATGCTCGTTGTTGGATGGTCGCCGGTGCCGAATGCCATGCCGGGATCGAGTTTTATCAGCTTGTCTTCTGCCTCAAACTCATAATCTTCAAGCTCCCACGAAGGGACGATGACAAATCTGTCCGATACACGGAAGCTGTGGAAATACTTCTTCCATTCGTTTTCCCAGTCCTCTTCATCGATCTCTTTTCTATTGATAAACAGGTTATCCTCATCATCAAGATCATTGCTGCTGATGAAACCTTCAATTTCCTGAAGCTTGCTGTCAATGTCTGCCGTCTCGTCAAAGTAGACGATGATGCGGATGTCACTTTCCGGATAGTCTTTCGGATCCAGACGATACTTGTCATCAAAATTGTCGATCTTCTGCTTTAGAATATCCAGCGAATGCTCGATCGACACACCCTTTGATATTGTATTGAGAAAACCGGAGAGCAGCTCTTCATTGCTCTCCTTGGTGTGGATGGATACTTCATGCCATTTCATAATCAGTCACCCTTAAAAAATCTTTTCGTCTTATCGAAGAAATTTTCATTCTGTTCAGTGATGTCTTCCCCACCATGCTCTGCAAGCTGACGGAAGAGTTCCGTTTCACGCTCTGTAAGCTTCGTTGGTGTAACCACTTTCACAGTAACGAACTGGTCGCCATATCCATAACCGTGGACATTTTTGACGCCCTTCTCCTTAAGACGGAACCTTTTGCCCGATTGGGTACCTGCCGGAATGGTCAGTACGACTTCAGAACTCATTGTCGGCACTTTCACTTCGTCACCAAGGGCTGCCTGTGCAAATGAAATCGGCAGTTCGTAGTGGATGTCATCCGCATCTCTTGTGAATCTCGTGTCCGGTCTGACACGGAAGACGATATAGAGGTCGCCCGCCGGGCCGCCATTGATGCCCGGCTCACCTTTGCCCTGCAATCTGATCTGCTGGCCGTTATCGACACCTTCAGGTACAGTCACTTCGATCTGCACATCCTTCGTCACAGTGCCGGCACCTTTACATTTATCACATGGGCTTTCTATCTCTTCACCTGTACCGCTGCATGTCGGACATGTACGTTCGGTCTGGATCCTGCCGAATGGTGTGTTCTGTTCGACTGCAACACGGCCGACACCTGAACACATCTTACATGTGGATTTGGACGTGCCCGGTTTTGCACCACTGCCGTCACAGACGTCACACTGCACTTCCTTCTTGATGGTGATCGTCTTTGTGACACCGAATACCGCTTCAGCAAAGTTGATGGTCATCGTGTACTGGAGATCATCGCCTTTTCTTGGTGCATTTGGATCCATTCTTCCGCCACCGCCGAAGAATGAGCTGAAGATGTCTTCAAATCCCCCGAAACCGCCGGCACCGCTGAATCCGCCGCCACCGAACTGCTGGTTCATGCCTTCATGGCCGAACCGGTCGTACTGGGCGCGCTTGTTTTCATCACTCAGTGTTTCATAGGCTTCCGATACTTCCTTGAATAGCGCATCAGATCCTTCGTCCTTATTTATATCCGGATGGTACTTCTTTGACAGCTTCCGGTATGCCTTCTTGATTTCGTCCTTTGACGCATCCTTGCTGACGCCAAGCACCTCGTAGTAATCTCTTTTTGCCATTCTATCGCCTCCAACCTGTATACTATATCATTTAAAAAAGTCAAAGCCAATGCGGTTGGCTTTGACTTTTATCAATTAAAAGTTGATATCATTATTATTTCTTATCTTCGTCGTCCACTTCTTTGAAGTCAGCGTCAACCACATCATCGTCTGATGTCTGGGCATTTTCCTCGGCCTGCTGCTCCTGGGCCATCTGCTCATAAAGCTTCATGGACATGCCCTGGACAATCTGTTCAAGTGCTTCTTTTTTGGACTTGATGTCTTCGATGTCGGAACCTTCAAGCGCCTGTTTCAGTTCTTCCTTGGCACTTTCCGCTTTTTCCTTCTCTTCAGCATCGACCTTGTCGCCAAGATCTTCAATAGTCTTGTCGGTTGTGAATACAAGCTGATCCGCTTCGTTTCTCAGATCGACTTCCTCACGGCGCTGCTTGTCTGCCTCAGCGTTCTTTTCAGCTTCCTCGACCATTCTGTCGATATCCTCATCTGAAAGGTTGGAGCTGGATTCGATTGTGATCTTCTGCTCCTTGCCAGTACCCTGATCTTTGGCAGTAACGTTGACGATACCGTTCTTGTCGATATCGAATGTCACTTCGATCTGAGGTACACCTCTTGGTGCTGGTGGAATATCCGTCAGCTGGAATCTGCCGAGCGTCTTGTTGTCTGCCGCCATTGGACGCTCACCTTGCAGTACGTGGATATCCACTGCCGGCTGGTTGTCTGAAGCTGTTGAGAATACTTGGGACTTGCTTGTCGGAATCGTCGTGTTTCTCTCGATAAGAACTGTAGACACGCCGCCCATCGTTTCGATACCGAGGGATAGTGGTGTCACGTCGAGAAGTACAACGTCCTGGACATCACCGGAAAGTACGCCGCCCTGGATGGCTGCACCCATTGCAACAACTTCGTCCGGGTTGACGCTCTTGTTCGGTTCTTTGCCGGCTTCTTTCTTGATTGCTTCCTGTACAGCCGGAATACGCGTGGAACCACCCACAAGGATGACCTGGTCGATTTCATTTCTGTCGATGCCGGCATCTTTGATTGCCTGGCGTGTTGGTCCCATTGTGCGTTCTACGAGGCTTCTTGAAAGCTCATCGAATTTTGCACGTGTCAAGTTTGTTTCAAGGTGCAGTGGACCCGCTTCTCCTGCAGAGATGAATGGCAGTGAGATCTGAGTGGAAGATACACCGGAGAGGTCCTTCTTCGCTTTTTCAGCTGCATCTTTCAGACGCTGCATCGCCATCTTGTCCTTGGACAGGTCGATGCCGTTCTCTTTTTTGAATGTGTCGACGAGGTGATCAATGATGACGCTGTCGAAGTCATCGCCGCCAAGGCGGTTGTCACCGGCAGTGGAAAGCACTTCGAATACACCGTCGCCGAGTTCAAGGATGGATACGTCGAACGTACCGCCACCAAGGTCGAATACGAGTACTTTTTCGTCCTTCTCCTGCTTGTCGAGACCGTATGCCAATGCTGCTGCAGTCGGCTCGTTGATGATGCGCTCAACTTCAAGACCGGCGATTCTGCCTGCGTCTTTTGTCGCCTGACGCTCGGAGTCATTGAAGTATGCTGGTACTGTAACGACCGCTTTGGATACTTTTTCGCCAAGGTAGCTTTCAGCAGTCTCTTTCAGGTTCTGAAGGATCATTGCGGAAATTTCCTGTGGTGTGTATTCCTTGCCGTCCACTGTTTCCTTGTGGTCCGTACCCATATGTCTTTTGATGGACATGATCGTATTCGGGTTGGTGATCGCCTGGCGCTTCGCGACCTCACCGACCTGTTTTTCGCCGTCTTTGAATGAAACGACTGAAGGTGTTGTGCGGTTGCCTTCTGCATTTTGGATGACTTTCGGCTCTCCGCCTTCCAATACTGATACAACAGAGTTTGTTGTTCCCAAGTCTATACCAATAACTTTACTCATGATAAAATTCCTCCATTTAGTAAATATTCATTCAGTCTGTGAAGCTACTCGCTTACTTTGACCATGCTCGGACGGATGACCCTGTCCTTCAGCATATAACCCTTCTGGAATTCCTCGATGACAATGCCATCTTCTTCATCAGATGCTTCCGTCATCACTGCCTGATGGAAGTTCGGGTCAAATGTATGCCCGGTGCTTTCTATTTCCTTCACATCGTGTTTCATCAGTGTATTGACAAGGTCATTGTACACCATTTCCACACCTTTAAGCAGTGAATTGAAGGAATCGGACTCTCCTTCGATCCTGAGTGCGCGTTCGAGGTTATCGATGATCGGAAGCAGGTCCTCAACAATCTTCTGGTGCTTGTACTTGTTGTTGAGCTCCATTTCCTGACGGTTGCGGCGCTTGAAGTTGTCAAACTCCGCATAGAGTTTCAAGTATTTGTTCTCTTCCGCCTCAACCTGCTGTTTCAGTGCCGCAATCTCCTCGTCTTTAGGATCGGACGGCTGTTCATCGGCAGCTTCCGCTGCTTCGATATCCGCTTCATTCTCCTCGATGTCCGCTTCCGCAGCTTCTACCGCAGCTTCATCCTTTTCGATGTCCGCTTCTCTCGGTTCGACTGTCTGGTCATTTTTCTGCTGTTCCAATTCTTCATTCGTTTTATTTTCCGTCACTGTGTTCACTCCTTTTCATTTCCTGGTTCCGTATGGCGTACATGAGCCGTATGACTTCCTTGTACCCCATCATTTCAGGACCGATTATCATAAGGTTTCCATTCATGCCATTGAAACTGAAATTCGTCGCAATGACAGAAATCGAATCATAATCCCTGTTCAGCTCGTCACTGAAGTATACGTCGACCCCATCTATTGTATTGAGATCGATGATATCATTCAACTGATCCGATTCC
Source organism: Salinicoccus sp. ID82-1 (assembly GCF_021991715.1). Lineage (NCBI taxonomy): Bacteria > Bacillati > Bacillota > Bacilli > Caryophanales > Staphylococcaceae > Salinicoccus > Salinicoccus sp. ID82-1. The sequence continues at coordinate 487,317 of NZ_JAGFLY010000001.1, read as the reverse complement.
ATATCATCATACAGCAGCTGAAGTGTTGCGATATCAGAGCTGATCTGGTGGATCAGATGGTTGAATCCTGAATGTCCGACCACCTTATGCGGCTCACTGATGCCGCCTGTGACCGACTGCCATATACTCGCTTTCAATACAGTGAGCGTCGGCGCAACCTGCATCTGATGGATGATCGACGGCAGGTGGCTTAGCGGCTGACCGTATGACAGGACATTCATTTCATTGCCGAGCTTTTCAAGTTCCGGAACAGTGACAAAGTCATCGCTATCAACCGGTATTTTTCTGATTGTTCCCGACTCAAGGACGATGATAAGAAGTAGTGTGTTTGTGGTGATGGGTGTCAGAAAAAGACCTTTGATGATTTCATCTTCTTCAGTCAATGAAACCTGTGTCAGATATTGCGTCGTACTGCTGATCACGTCGGCCAGTGAGCGTGTCATGCCGCCTCGGTCCATCTCCTCCACTTCGGGATGGAAATCGAAGTGGAGCTGGCTTTTGGAACCGCCAAGCTCCTTGCTCAGCATTCCGGTATAGAACCGGAGTGCCTTGCGGGACGGTATTCTGCCTGCCGATGTATGCGGCTTGGTCAAGTATCCGTCTGTTTCTAGCTTGGCCATTTCGTTTCTCACTGTTGCTGAAGAGATGTCCAGTCTGTACTTTTCAATAAGATGCTTGGAACTGATGGGCATCATGACCTTCAAAAAATCGTCGACTATTGAAAATAGTATGATTTCCTGTCTCTGGGTTAAAATTGACATCACCTCATTAGCACTCTTTATCCTCAAGTGCCAATATTAATTTATCAAATTGGTCAAAGTATGTCAATCCATATGGTCAATTAATATCGAAAACTATTCTTCAAGCAGAAACTCCATGAAAACAGTATTGCCGACCATGCGTCCTGCGTCCGTCAGCGCAACATATCCCTCGCTGCTCGTGATATGTCCCCTGTCCGTCTCCTGCCTTATGACAGTGCCATAGACGTCATCCATGGAACGGCCGAATTTCGATTCGAACCGGTTGGCATCCACACCACGGTTCATGCGCAGGCCGAGGAACATCTCCTCCTCCATCTGCGCCTTTATGTCAAGCGGCAGTGTCTCTTTGACGACCGAGCCCGTTTCGTCCATGGACTGGATATAGTGGTTGACCGGCTTGATGTTGTAGTATCTCGTGCTGTCGATATACCCATGGCTGCCGGCACCAGCGCCGTAGTACGGCTCGTTCTTCCAGTAGGTCTTGTTGTGCTCCGATTCATAGGCCGGCTGCGAGAAGTTCGAAATCTCGTACTGCGGATAGCCGAGAGCCCGGAGACCATTGATGACATGCTGGTACTTCTGTCCTTCGATGTCATCGTCATCGACCTTCATCCGGCCTTTTCTGATCTGGTTGTAGAACACGGTATGCGGTTCAATGATCAGTGAATACCAGGAGATATGCTTCGGTGACAACGTCTGTATATGACTAAGACTGTCGTCCAGATCCTGCATCGTCTCGCCTGGCAGATTGTACATCAGGTCGAGCGAGTAGTTGTCGAGGCCGATCTTCTCCATATGATTGATGGCATTGAATATGTCATCATAGCCATGGGAGCGGCCGAGTACTTTGAGCAGGTCCTCATTGAAAGTCTGGACACCGAGGCTGATGCGGTTGACACCATGGTTCTTCAGTACATCAAGCTTGCCCGGTGTCAGTTCATCGGGATTCGCCTCGAACGTGAACTCTTCCGTTACGTGGAAGCGCTCGTTGACTGCTGCAAGCAGGCGGGCGAGCTGCGCTTCACTGAGCGCGGTCGGTGTGCCTCCACCGACGAAGATGGTTCTGAAATTCTGCGCTTTGATTGCGCGCAGCTCTCTGATCAGTGCATCCAGATAGGCATCGACCGGCTGGTTGTGGATCAGCACCTTGTTGAAGTCGCAGTACGTGCATATGCGGTTGCAAAAGGGGATATGAATATATAGGCTTTCTGCCATGACGACACTCCATTCAAAACGAAAAGCCACTATGCAGTGGCTTTTATTCTTCGTCCATTTTAAGTACAGCGAGAAATGCTTCCTGAGGAATCTCCACACTTCCAACTGCCTTCATTTTTTTCTTACCTTCTTTCTGCTTCTCGAGCAGTTTGCGCTTACGGCTGATATCCCCGCCATAGCACTTGGAAAGTACGTTCTTGCCCATCGACTTGATGTTCGTCCGGGCAATGACCTTCTGGCCGATTGCCGCCTGGACAGGCACTTCAAACTGCTGGCGCGGAATCAGGTTCTTCAGCTTCTCGACGATGATCTTGCCGCGGTCGTAGGCGAAATCACGGTGGACAATGATGCTCAGTGCATCGACCTGCTCGCCATTCAGGAGCACATCCATCTTGACAAGTCTGCTCTCCTTGTAGCCGATCATTTCATAGTCGAATGAAGCGTAGCCCTTCGTCTGGGATTTCAGCTGATCGAAGAAGTCGAAGACGACTTCAGACAGCGGAATTTCATAGATGATGTTGACACGGATATCATCGAGATAGTCCATCGTGATGAAGTTGCCGCGTTTCTTCTGGCACAGTTCCATGACAGAGCCGACATATTCATTCGGCACCATGACCGTCGATTTCACGTATGGTTCCTCGATGTGGTCGATCTTCTGCGGATCCGGCATTTCCGCCGGGTTGTCGACGACGACTTTGGAACCGTCCGTCATGAACACTTCATATATGACGGATGGTGCCGTCGCAATCAGCTCGATGCCGAACTCACGCTCGATACGCTCCTGGACGATCTCCATGTGAAGCAGTCCGAGGAAGCCGGTACGATAGCCGAAACCGAGTGCCTGGGAAGTCTCCGGCTCGTAGACGAGCGCGGAATCGTTGAGTTCAAGCTTTTCGAGTGCTTCGCGCAGATCATTGTACTTGCCGGAATCAATCGGATAGATGCCGCAGTAGACCATCGGGTTCATCTTCTTATAGCCCTGGAGCGGTGCTTCAGCCGGATTGTCAGCAAGCGTGATGGTATCACCGACACGGGAGTCGCTGACATTCTTGACCGAAGCCATCAGATAGCCGACGTCGCCGACCGTCAGTTCCTGTACCGGAAGCGGCTTCGGCGTATTGATGCCGACTTCAGCCACTTCAAACGTCTTGCCGGTCGCCATCATTTTGATCTTATCGCCCGGTTTGACTGTCCCTTCCACAATACGGATGGATGAGATGACCCCGCGGTACGGGTCGAAGATGGAGTCGAAGATCAGCGCCTTGAGCGGTGCTGACGGGTCTCCTGCCGGTGCAGGAACCGTCCTGACGACACTCTCAAGTATTTCTTCAATACCGATGTTCGCCTTGGCTGATGCCATGATGGCATCTTCCTTATCCAGTCCGATGACATCCTCCACTTCCTGTGCGATCCGTTCCGGATCCGCTGCAGGCAGATCGATCTTATTGATGACCGGAATCAGTTCCAGGTCATTGTCTAGTGCCAGATAGACGTTCGCCAGTGTCTGGGCTTCGATGCCCTGGGCTGCATCCACGACGAGAATCGCGCCTTCGCAGGCAGCGAGAGAACGGGAGACTTCGTATGTAAAATCGACGTGTCCCGGTGTATCTATAAGATGGAAAATATAGTCTTCGCCATCCTGAGCAGTATATTTAAGCTGCACTGCATTCAGTTTTATTGTAATGCCACGTTCACGCTCCAGATCCATCGAGTCGAGAAGCTGTGACTTCATCTCTCTTGATGTGACAGATTTGGTATTTTCAAGAATACGGTCTGCAAGCGTACTCTTGCCGTGATCAATATGGGCGATGATTGAAAAGTTTCTTATTTTTTCCTGACGTTTCAAACGCTCGTGATCATTCATATATCTTCCAACTTTCTCTTAATGACAATGGTTGTATTATAACAACAAACGCAATTTCGTTCAATTCATTTTCTATTTATATTGCATATCCACGGCTTATTTGATAAAATACATCTTGTTGCAATTAAAGTTGTACAACTATAAGATGGAGGTGAAATTAATGCCTAACATTAAATCAGCTATCAAAAGAGTGAAAACTACTGAAAAAGCGCATAGCCAAAATATTGCTCAAAAAAACGAAATGCGTACTGCTGTCAAGCGTGCGATGACTGCTAAAACAAACAATGCAGAAAACGTTGAGACACTTATTTCCAACGCTGTTAAACATGTAGATAAAGCTTCTAAAAAGAACCTGATCCACACTAACAAAGCGGCTCGTGTGAAATCTCAACTGATGTCCAAGTAAAACCTTCTTCCGGAAGGTTTTTTTATTTTCCTAAATGACGCATCCCCTCTCGAATGAGGTGAACTAAAAAAGTTCACCTCATTCGAGAGGGGATTTTTAAATTTCCAGAATAAACAGCTCGAACAGTGTCTCCCTGTCGAGATAGCTGGATTTGAATTTGTAGTCGATATCCCGGCATTTGACCATCTTGCGCTCAAGCTCCGCCTGCTGGTACTTGCGCACTTCCCGGACGGCGAGCTTGACGCGGTATGGATGGACTTTGAGCGCCTTGGCGATGGAGTCGCCCTGATAGCCTTCCTGCTGCATCAGTTTGACCTGGTAGAGCAGTCTCAGCTGGCTGATGATAAGGTGCAGCAGCTGCATCGGCTCCTCATTCTGCAGGATGAGGTCACGAAGGAGCTTGACCGCTTCCGCTTTCCTGCCCGACAGTATCAGGTCGGTCAGCTTGAATATGTTCTGTTCGAGGCTGACACTGACAATAGCCTCGATATCCGATTCCGTCACCGATTCCTCGACATAGAGCAGCACCTTCTGCAGCTCGTTTGATACGTGCTCGTACTTGATGCCGACAAGCTGGATGAACAGATCCATGGCCGATGCATCCATCTGCACGCCTGCCCCATCCACTTCATTTCTGATGAAGCCGCGGATTTCCTGCTCGGTCATTTCACTGATCTGTGTGATTTCACCTTTGCTCTTGATCAGCTTGGTGATCTTCTTGCGGTTATCAAGCTGTTCGCTGAACACCTTGAATATGACCAGCGTGTCGTCATTCTTATTATTGAAGTACTCGACGAGCAGATCGATATTGTGCTCGACTTCAGAGCGTACTTTGGCGCCGGTAAAGGAAAAGGCATCGTCCACGATGACGGCTTTCCGGTCGGACAGGAAAGGCAGGGTCTGCGCTTCTTCGATGATGCCCTCGACCGGTGTCTCCTTGTAATTGAGCGTAACGATACTGAACGCGTCCGGCTCGTCGACAAAGTTCTGTGCGAGGGATTTCGCCTTTTCTGTAATTCTCATGGTATTGCTGCCATATATAAGCTGTAGTTTTTCCATCTATAAAGTCGCTCCTGTACTGATTATAAATCCATTATAGCTTTTTTTGTGAATTTATCCTATACTGTAAGGGATATGTTTAGGAGGTTATCTCATGAATAAATTCGAAAAGCACGTACAATCCAAGAACAACGACATCGTCGATTCCGGACTTGGGTTTCTGGTTGGTTTCCTCGGCCTGACAGCCATTTATGTTGTTGCCCAGATCTTCCAGATTGTTGCAGGTTAAGAGCTGATCATTCAGCTCTTTTTTTTATGCAATGATCTATCGTTTCATCAAGTTTTGTTTCGATGCACATCCTGTCATTCCTGATGGTAAAGCGTACCATGCCATGCTTCGTGGTGTCCAGCAGCCTGAGGTCCCGGACCCGCCCGAGAACCTCCGCATGCGGATGGTCGTAGCGATTGTCCAGTCCTGCCGAGATGAGACCGTATGTAAAGGTCGAGTGGGCGAGAAAGTGGTCGCCAGTTGATGTATCCGAGCCATGGTGGGCGAGCTTCAGCACATCCGCTTCGATTGTTCCCTGCGTAGACATCATCTGCGTTTCCATCTCAACATCAGTGTCTCCGGTAAACAGGAAGCTGAAGCTGCCGGTATGGACTTTCAGTACGAGTGAGTTCCGATTCGTATCCACCTCCTGCAGCGTTGCATCTGGAAATAGTCTTTCAATCACAATGCCGCCGGCTCTGATCTCCCGTGATTCCAGTGCGTTGATAATCTTCCCCTCGAAATCCCGCGGCACTCCGGCGTACCAGGCTTCAAAACCCGGGTCATTCGCATTAAGGTAGACATGATCCACCGGCAGTTCGGTCATGATATGATGGCTCTCCCCGACGTGATCCAGATCGAAATGGGAAAGGATCAGCATGTCGATCCGGTCGACTCCGGACTCCTTAAGATACGGCAGCACCGTCCTTTCAGAAAGCTTGCGTCCGGCATCCCGGAAATAGAACTGTCCCCCGGTGTCCAGCAGGATGACTGTGCCACTCCTGTGATCCTCGATGACAAATGCATCCCCCTGCCCGACATCCACCATCGTTACCGTATAGTCCTGATAGGACAGCCGATCGATCATATATATGGACAAACCGAAGCATATAGTCAGCACCACAAGTCGTCTGAACTGCTTCAGACAGAGCGTGCGGATCATCCAGTACGTCAGTGTGACAAGCAGGATCAGCCAGAAAAAGTTCAGGTTGGCAACCGAAATGCGGTGACGCATGCCCTCTGCAATGACGGTGATCAGCTGGCGCAGCATGCCGAAGGTGAATGAATAGAACACGTCCATGAATACCGGCAGATGTGTAAACGCCATTACATTGAAAAGAATCACCATCGGAAATATCAGAAAGGTGAATAGTGGAACGAATATGAGATTCATCATGATGCCGCTGATGCTCAGTTCGTTGAACTGATGCAGCAGGATGACGAGGGTGGAGAATTCGGCAATCAGTGTAATGCCGAACAGCTGTGTGAAAAATCCATACTGGCTCCAGTAGTTCCGGCTCAGAATAATCAGGAATGTGGTGATATAGGACAGCTGGAATCCGGCATGGTAGACGATCCATGGATTTAGCAGTATCTGGATGATGGCAGACAGCGAAATGATAGCCAGATACGGCTTATGCCTTGTGAATGAGGTTGCCAGCAGTACGACGGTCATGAACACAGCACGGAAGACACTCGGACTGAAGAAGTTGAGGAAAAGGAACAGGATCAGACTGGCCATCATGACCAGTCTGATTGTCGTAATATCAAGACGCAGCCGGTTGAGCAGGAAGAACAGGATGCCACTGATGAATGCGATATGGGTGCCTGAAATGACATAGAGATGATAGATGCCGAGCTTCTGCAGTGAATCAAAGAATTCCGATGTAATATATGCCTTGTTGCCGACCGACAGCGTCAGTATATCAAACTTGTAGTCGTGGACAGTTGCACCAAGAACACGTTCCATATAGCCGTCCCTGATTTCGGCCAGCCGCATCCCTGCCGTTTTCTCGACAGGTTGGCATGCTGCAGCATCAATGGTGTCTTCATATATGCGGCCAGCGAGATCATTGATATTCATTGTCATCCTGTCGTCCACCTTGATGAAGTTCCTGTTCTCAGCCGGCATATGCACTTCAAACGGCCCTGAACACGCATATCCGACCGGCAGCTTCACCGATTCCTCGAGATAGAGGTCATACCGTCTGTCATTGTATGTGGCAGTATGTGCAATGCTGTCCTGGTAGTACTTGTAGCCGGTGACGGTAAAGCCTGGAATGCTGTCAACTGGTGGAGGTGTTTTTTCAGGCAACATAAAAACAGCCATCGAGATGATGGCTGCCACTAGACAATGGAGGATGAGAAACAAGCCTCCCAGTTTTCTATAGCTGATTACACTGGTAGTGATGATGAAAAATAACCCGATGACCGGCTGGCCGGCCAGAATATATCCATTAAGAATCGCCAGCAGGATAAGAAAAGGAATCATGTCTGCTGATGCAGTGCATCGATCACATTATCCCTGTTGAAGGGGATACGCTCGTAATGAACGCCTGTCTTCTCCAGCAGTTCCAGTGCATACGGATGATTCTTATAATCTTCTGCATAGTATATGTAACGGATGCCCGCCTGGATCAGCGATTTTGTACAGTGCACACATGGAAAATGGGTGACGTAGATGCTTGCCCCTTCCGTCGATACCCCGAACTTGGAACATTGCAGCAGCGCATTTATTTCTGCATGGATGGTTCTGATGCAGTGCTTTCCTTCAATCAGGCAACCCACATCGATGCAATGGGCTTCGCCTGACACCGATCCATTGTACCCTCCGGCAATCACCCGGTTATCCTTTACAATTGTTGCGCCCACTTTGAGCCGCTCGCATGTAGAGCGCAGGCTCAGCAGATGGCTCTGGGCCAGGAAATACTGATGCCAGTCTATTCTCATATTCGCCCTCCTCTTTACTATTCATCTATTGTAATATAAGGTTCCAGACTTTCATATGTTTTATCTCCGATTCCGGAGATATTCTTGATATCTTCAAGCTTCATGAAAAGCCCGTTCTCTTCCCTGTAGTCGATGAAGAGCTGAGCCTTCTTCTCACCAATGCCGTTCAGCGTCGTCAGCTCTTCGATGCTTGCCGTATTGATGTTCACCTTATCTTCTCCGGAAGCGCCCTCATCAGTCGGACCAGGCGCCTCGATGGCAGCAGTTTCCTCCCCCACTTTCGGAACATGGATGACCATCTCATCGACAAGTTTCATCGACTGGTTGACCGTGAGCAGATCCGCTTCCGGTTCGAGCTGTGCCATCTCGAGCACATTTTTCACTCTGGCATCAGGCGGCAGCTCAAATACACCCGGGTGTTTCACCGCCCCCTTCACCTCGACAAAAATGTTTTCCACTAATACACTTTCCTCCGCTGATGACGCTTCTTCTCCGGAAGCTTCCTCCGTCGTTTCCGGCTCATAGGCCATTACCTCGATTTCCTGATTCGGTGAAAGAAGAAGGAATACCACAACCAAAGCAATGAGCACACCGCCGCCACCGCCAATCACATATCGATATTTCCGCCAGATTGCACCCAAATCCACCATATACATTCCTCCTGAAAAATCTCTTTATATATATATGGTGAAAAATGGCCATTTTGATTTTTTTCGATGTCAAATAAATAAAAAAACTCGAGAAATAAAAATGACCTGACTATAGAGTCAGATCACTTCTACTTCTTCAATACATAGAATACTCTGTCGCATACTTCAGTCACTGCATTTTCCATATCGAAGTCACTGAAAGCGGCATCGATGGTGAAACCGGACCGGCTGATCAGCTGGAGCATCTCCATATGGGTGTATGTTCGCTGGCTGTGCGTCTCCACCACCTTGCGGTAGAGTTCTGGATCATCCGCATCCTTGATGAAAAACGTCATATCATGGACGACGGACAGTGGTGCTTCACCCTGCAGAGCGTGCCATATATAGGTGATGTGATCCGTTTCATCGCTGTATGTGACGTCATTGAAGTCCTCATTCATTTTAAAGGCGCTATGAATATCAAAAATGAAGATACCGCCTGATGCCAAATGCTCGTATACTTGTTTCAGCACCTGGATCACCTCGTCCGGACTGCTGCAGTAGTTCAGTACATCGACAGTTGCGGTGACCATATCGAAAGTGCGTCCTAGATCGAAGTCACGCATGTCTCCCTGCACATATTCAATATTCGGTGCATCATGCCGGCGTGCAACGTCAAGCATCATGTCCGACTGGTCCATGCCGGTGATGGTTTGGAAACCGAGCTGGCGCGTCAGACGTCCGGTACCGCAGCCGATATCGAGCACTGTCTGCTTGTTTTTTCCATAATGGTGGATGATATCAAGCCAGAGCGCATATGGCATATCATATGTCAGCTCATCATAATAGTGGCTGAAAAGCTGATAGGTCGGACTAGACTTCAACGCGCTCACCGTACTTGAACAGCCGCTCAAGGTTATAGTAGTCGCGTTCAGGCTTATGGAAGACATGAACAACGACGTTGTTGACGTCGATCAGTACCCATTTTCCTTCCCTGTAGCCTTCGATCAGATAATCCATTTCACGTTCTTTGCAGAAGTCCATGACCTCGTCTGCAATCGCCTGGACCTGCCTGTCCGAGTTGCCGTGGCAGATCAGGTAGCAGTCTGTGACACTGCTTGTCTCTTTGACATCAAATTTCATAATTTCCTCTGCGCGCTTATTGTCACACGCTTCGATCAGAAGATCGACCAGTTGTTCTGTATTCATACAGTCACTCCTTAACCATATTGTAGTAGTTCAAGCACTCAAGTGTTCTGCGATATACCGGACGGTCCTTTGTCACAAGATGAAGTATATTCGCTTTCGTTATTTCGTAGACAGCCTTGTCCAGATTCTGCTGCTGGAACACGATATCCCTTATTCCCTCGACGCCCGGTTGTGTCCGCTCGGGCTCGATGTAGTCTGCAACATAGATGATCTTTTCATTGAGCGACATCTGGCTTCTGCCGCTTGTATGGTTCATGATGGCGTGGAAGATCTCTTCGTCGGCAACACCATGCTCCTCCCGCATCTTGACGGCAGCCACCGGACCGTGAAGCACCTCGCTTTTGAATTCGAGCAGTTCAGGATCAAGCTTATAGTTTGTCACGTACTGGTACATCTCACCAAGCTCATCATATTTGGAAAAATCATGAAGAATGCCGGCCAGAAAGCACTTGTTCTTATCTCCACCGTAGATGTTCGCCATTTCCACTGCGGTTTCCGCAACCCGCTTCGAATGCTTGTAGCGTTTCTCAGGCAGTTTGTCCTTGGCTAGATTGATGGCTGATTTATGCTTCATACAGGTGATTCTCCTTTATATACTGATATACCTCAGGATCAAGCTGATGCCGGACCTGTATTCCCTCTCTGATGCGTTCCCGGATTATGGTTGATGAAATTTCGAGCACCGGCTGGCTGATGATCATGAAACGATCATCGCTGACCGGAGCATCGGAAAAGCGGTCCATGACAACAAAATTCAGCATCTCGAGCAGTTCCTGATAGCGATGCCATTTCTCAAAACTTCTATACTGATCCGTTCCGATCAGGAAAAAGAGGGCATCATCCGGGTACTGCGTCTTCAGATGGACAGCCGTATCATAAGTGTAGCTCACACCTTCCTGCTCCATTTCCCACGTATCGATCTCGATGAAATCATAATGGCGCACTGCATGTTCGAGCATCTTCAACCGGTGATGATCACTTGTCGGCACTTCTGTCTTCAGTGGTGACTGTCTGGCCGGAATACAGATCACCTTATCCAGGTCGAGTGCAATATATGCTTCCACCACTGCATGGATGTGACCCGGGTGCACCGGATCGAATGTCCCGCCAAAAAGACCTATCTTCATGACAGGTCGATCTTTTTGTTTTCTTTGGATTCTCTATACAGGATAATCGTATTGCCGATGACAGTGACGATATGGCCTTTCGTGCCTTCGCTGATCTGCTGGGCAATCGTATCCTTGTCCTCGAGGCAGTTCTGCAGTATGGAAATCTTGATCAGTTCCCTTTTCTCCAGTACATCATCGATCTGTTCAATGAAGTTGTTATTGACACCATTCTTTCCCACCTGAAAGATAGGACTCAGATGGTGTGCTTCTGATTTGAGCTGCTTCACCTGCCGTGAAGTTAATTTGTTCATGATTTACCTCCGATATGTGCTTTATATTTTCTATTGACTGCTGCAATGTCACCCTGTTCACCGGTCCATATAGTGTAGGCATCCATAGCCTGATGAATGAGCATCGGCATGCCATTCATATAGTGGCCTTCTGCAAAGTATTCGAGAAACTTCGTTCTTTCCGGCTGATAGATGAGATCCACACCGAGTGTATCTTCAGTGATGATCGAGTGCGGTATTTCCATTTCTTCAAACAGATCCTCATGCTTCATGCCGACCGGTGTCGTATTGATGATTGCGTCATGCGGATCGAGGTCCGGTATATCCGAAATCAGTACCGCTTTGAAATCAACAGTTCTGAACTGCTGGAAGCTCTCCATGCGGCGGGCGGCAATTGTCACCGTGTCACCATTATTGGCATGTGCCCTGTGGACAGCTTTTGCAGCACCACCTGCACCAATGATCAGTATGCGCCTGTGCTGCCTGCCGAATGTCTGGTTGAATGCATCCAGGTACCCGGTAATATCCGTGTTATGGCCGGTCAGTACATCTCCATCAACGGAGACGGTGTTGACCGCACCGATCTTCATGGCATCCGCATCCACGTGATCCAGATATTCCATGATCTTTTCCTTGTGCGGAATCGTCACATTGAAGCCGGCGAGACCCTCTGATCTGATGGTATCCCTGATGTGCATGAGCTGGTCAGGGGGCACTGCAATCGCCGAATACTGGTCCGCCGTCCCTTTGGCTTCGAAGTTGGCATTATGAATCAGCGGGGAAAGTGTATGTGAAATCGGGTACCCTATTACTGCATATCTACCCATTATTGACCACCTTTAAAGATTGTCGGACGCAGTGTGACATCGATGCCTTTCGGCACTCTGACCGCAACAGTGGCGCCTGCACCTGCGCGGATGAACGCCAGACCGCTTATGGAAATGTCGCTGTCCTCTTCCATATCGAACTCGAACACCTCATAATCTTCGCTCAAATACGGCTTTGATATTTCAGGCGGCGCGAGCAGCGTGTTGAAGTGCTTCTTGTAGAAATCGTCCGCATTGGCCGTCTTGGTGCGATGGATGTTGAGTGCATGATTGGCATAGACGACAAAGCTGTTTCTGTCACCGCTGACAAAATCCATTCTGGCAAGGTTCGCAATGAACAGTGTCTGTGACGCATCCAGCTGGAAGGTCTTGGACTTGATCTCCTTGGCTGGAGAGATGAACTTCAAGTTTTCGGATTGCACATAATGTGCCATCTGGGAATCCATTACAACGCCCGGCGTATCGTAGATGAACGCATTCTCATCGAGCGGTATGTCGATCAGATCGAGTGTCGTACCAGGGAATCTGCTGGTCGTGATGACCTCCTTGTCACCGGAAGTATTTTCTATCAGTCTGTTGATCAGCGTCGATTTGCCGACGTTTGTCGTGCCTACGACATAGATATCCTGTCCATTGGCGTGGCTTGACAGCTTATTGACAAGCGTATCCATGCCTTCATTCTTCATGGCACTGACGACAACGGTGTCGATCGCCCGGATTCCCGCTTCACTGAGCATCTGCTTCGCCCTGTGGACGAGACGGCTGCGATTGACGGACTTCGGCAGCAGATCGATCTTGTTGATCACTGCAATGACGTCCTTGTCACCGACAATTCTGTTGAACGCTGGTATCAGGCTGCCATGAAAATCAAAGACATCGATGACTTTGACGATCAGTCCGTCGGTTTCGTACAGTGCATTGAGCATGGTCAGAAATTCTCCGGAGTCGATGTCTATGTCCATCACTTCGTTATAGTGCTTCAGTCGATAGCACCGCTTGCATATCGGATTCTCCTTGTCCATGCCGCTTGCCGGGATGAATCCCGGCTTGTTCTTATCTTCAGATTGCAGTTCTGCACCGCAACCGATACATTTTATTGCTTCCAAATATTAGTCCCCCCACTGGATTAGACCCTTCTGGTCAAAGTACTTCATAAGAACCCGTTCGATTCTTCTATTGACGACTGTCGCCCAGCCATCCTTCTTCTTAACCGGCAAGACAAGTATGCTCTCTAGACCGACACGGTTTGCACCGAATACATCTGTCATCAGCTGGTCACCGATCATGACCGTCTCCCTCTTGTCTTCATCCATCATTTTCACAGCTTTCCTATAGGCGCTGCCGAGCGGTTTCCTTGCTCTGAAAATATATTCGATATCATGGGGATCACAGAACCTGCCGACCCTGTTCCTGCTCCCATTGGATACAATTGTCACTTTTATATCATTTTCATTCATTGATTTGAACCATTCCAGCACACTTTCGTTCGCCTCGGGTTCATCATAGCCTACGAGTGTGTTGTCAAGATCCGTAATTACAGCTTTGATGCCGCGGCTCTTCAGATACTGTGGCGTAATGCTATGGAATTCCCTGAAATAGTCACTTGGTAGAAAGTATTTTTCCAGCAGCTTCAATATATGCACTCCTAATGAGTTTTTTAATATCTTACCACAAAAAGAAAAGCCCCTTAAAGATTAAGGCGCTTTTGGGTTATTCATTGATTTCATTATCCTCTACATCAGTATCTCGATAGATGAGGTAACCGATAACGATTGTAATGACGACTGCAAAGCTCATAAGATAGATCATGGCGTTTCCCCTCCAGATTACAAATCCTTCACTAATGATTTTACAACTTCAGACGAATGAACACAAGCTTTGGACAGAAATTCTTCATATGTCATATCTGCTGTGTCATCCGCCTTGTCGGAAATCGAACGGATGATGACGAAAGGCGTCGAATACTGGTAGCAGGTCTGTGCAATCGCAGCAGATTCCATATCCACAGCCAGTGCTGACCTGAAATTGCGGGTGATCCGGCTCTTTTGTTCACTACTGCTGATAAATGAATCGCCGCTGACGATAAGGCCGCCATATCCTTTAATATCGACATTTCCGGCGATGGCCTCAATGGACAGTTTAGCGAGGCCCTTATCCGCAATATAGAACTTCGGCATGCCGGGAACCTGTCCCAGCTCATAGCCGAATTCCACCGCATCCACATCATGATGGAGGACAGACGTACTGACTACCATATCGGTTGCATCAAGCTTATCAGACAGCGCACCGGCAACCCCTGTATTGATCAGAATGCGTATATAGTACCTCTCGAGCAGAAGCGCTGTAATCATGCTGGCGTTGACCTTGCCGATACCGCTTTGGACCAGGACGACATCCTGGCCCTCAAGTTTTCCCTGATACACTTTTGCATGTGCAATCGAGTCGGTCGATTCGACATCCATCCACTCCAAAAGGATATCGATTTCAGGTTTCATGGCACCGATGATACCGATGACACCCCTAGTCAATAGAAACGATTTCCACTTTCATGTCATTGCCATTCGGGAGCGGAACATTGACAGAATCATTGAGTCTTGCACCGAGAAGTGATTTTGCGATTGGAGATTCATTTGAGATCTTGCCTTCGAATGGATCCGCTTCAGCACTACCGACAATCTGGTAGGTTTCCTGGTCGCCATCCGGCAGCTCCTTGAAAGTGACCGTCTTGCCGATCTGGACGCTGTTGTTGTCATTGCTGTCTTCGATAATCTTGGCATGGCGCAGCATATCCTCGATCTTTGTAATTTCCTGCTCGACGAAGCCCTGTTCGTCCTTGGCGGCATCATATTCGGAGTTCTCGGAGAGGTCTCCGAAACTTCTTGCCACTTTTATCTTCTCCACAACTTCTGGACGCTTGACGGTTCTCAGCTGTTCAAGCTCTTCCTGAAGCTGTTCATAGCCACTCTGTGTCATTGGGAATTCTTTTTGCATATCCATCGTACTCCTTCGTCTTTTTATATAATATATTTGAAATTGCTATTCGCTCAGCAGCGTGCGGATCTTGGTTGTAATGAGGTCGATCGCCACATTGTTCTCCCCGCCTTCAGGAATGATGATATCACTGAAGCGTTTGGTCGGTTCAATGAACTGGAGATGCATGGGCCGGACGACGTTCAAGTACTGGCTGATGACCGAATCCATGGTACGCCCGCGCTTTTCGATATCCCGCTGCAGGCGTCTCAGGATGCGGATGTCGGAATCTGTATCCACATATAATTTGACATCCATCAGATTTCTGAGTTTTTCATTCTCCAGAGCGAAGATGCCTTCCAGAATAATGACATCCTTCGGCTCCACTTCTATCGTTTCATCGCTTCTGGTGTGTATTTCGTAGTTGTATGTAGGAATTTCGACTGCCTGGCGGTTGATCAGCTGCCTGATATGCGCAATCAGCAGGTCATTGTCGAATGCGAAAGGATGGTCATAGTTCGTGCGCAACCTTTCTTCAAACGTCTTATCACTCTGGTCCTTGTAGTAGTAGTCCTGTTCGATCAGAACAACGCTGTGGCCATCCAGCGCCTCCATGATCTTGCGTGTCACCGAAGTCTTGCCGGAACCGGACCCCCCAGCTATACCTATGACTGTTGGTCTCTTCATCTGAGCTCTTCCTTTTCATCTTTGATAATCACAAGCAGACCATCCCCAACCGGCAGAAATGCAGAAGCGGTCCCGGAACCGGCAATGGCTCTATTGAAACCATCGACCTTCTCCTTCATTCTGCGGGTTCCACGTGCAGTAATGCCGTCTTGTACGACAAGTCCACGGATCAGGATATTATCCACTATAATGAGACCTCCTGTTTTCACAAGAGGCAGGTACCGTTCATAGAAACGCTGGTTGTTTCCTTTGGATGCATCTATGAAAAGCAGATCGAAAGGCGCTTCGCCGAGCGCTTCGAACGGAACTTCCTTGGCATCGCCAAGTACGCTCAACACCCGGTGGGAGACCCCATGATCTGTAAAAAATGCATTTGCCGTCCGATGGGCATCTTCATCCTTTTCAATCGTCACTACCGACACACTGTCATCCACAGACAGCATATGCATGGCACTATAGCCGATTGCAGTTCCAATTTCAAGTACGTTTTTGACTCGGGCCAGCTTCATGTAGTGCTTCATCACGTTCAGTGCATCTTCATCCATGATCGGCACATCGTGCCGCTTGGCATACGCAAGCATTTCCGGGAATGCCTCTGGACGTGCATTCAGATTTCTAATGTATTCATAAATGTCCATATTACCCACCATATACAAAAAAGTACAACTGATAACAAGCGTTATCAGTTGCCTTATTTATCACAGTTTATAGTAGCACAAATCATTTTGAAAGAAAAGGTGCTTTTATACATTACTGGTTATTGATGTACTGTTCCCTATTCTCAACATGCTCTTCGAACGTTCTGGCGAAATGGTTGTTCCCTTCACTATCTGCCAGGAAGTAGTAGAAGTCCGTGTTTGAAGGGTTCATCGTACTTTGAACAGACTGCATGCCTGGTGACGCGATCGGTCCTGGAGGCAGGCCGGTGTTGGTGTAGGTGTTATACGGATCCTCCACTTCAAGGTCCTCGAAAAGTATCCGTTCCTGGTGCTCGCCGATGGCATACGCAATCGTCGGATCGGTCTGCAGCGGCATGCTCGGACTCTCAGACATCCTGTTCAGGAATACACTTGCAATCTTCGAACGGTCGGCCAGTGAAGTCGCCTCTTTTTCAATCAGTGAGGACAGCGTCAGGAATTCATGGAATGACAGCTCTTCGGTCTCCCCTTCGAATGTAATCGAATAGCCGTTACTCGACTGGTATACACTGAATGTATTGTTTCTTGTTGCATCGAGCATCCGTCTTACGAGATTCTCGATGTCCGGTTCCTCTTCAGTAATGTCGTATGTGGCTGGATACAGATAGCCTTCAAGTGCATACTTCACATCCTCGGCAAGTATCTCTTCAGAGAGCATATCCGGATACTCCTCGATCAGTGTATCGATGAATGCCTCATCCTCCATCAGTTCCAGGAACCGGTCCTCCTGTCCGCTGATCTGCTCCTGATCCGCCATCTGGGCAGCAATCTGCTCGATGGTGAATCCTTCAGGAATCGTCAGACGGCCGAGAACCTCTTCATAGATCCGCCCTGTTTCAAGCGTTTTTGCAATCTGCTCGAAGTTCATCGACGGGGACAGTTCATATGAACCCGCATGATAGTCTGATATGCTGTTCAGCTTGAGGTACAATTCGAACATCGTACCGTTTCTGATGATCTCTTCATTTTCCAGCTGATCACCGATCATGCCTGAAGACGATCCCTGCTCGATGGTCACTTCCTTCACTTCAGTAGAGTTCGGGTCGAGCGGCTCGGAACCCGATTTGATGTACATGTAGATGAAGAAAGCACCCAATATGAAAAGCACAGCCAGCAAAGCGATAATGAATAGTGAAAGGTAGGATGAAACATTTTTTGAAAATCTGATATCGTCGTATTTACTCATATATTACTCCTATCTCAAAAATAGCTTCCAATATAGATTGGAAGCCATTCCTCATTCATTAAGAAGCTCTACTCTTCAGGTTCATCCATCTGAGTATTGACCACTTCTTCGATCATGTCCCATTCTTCGTCAGTTTCAACAGGCATGAATTTGCCACCTTCACCGTCATCATCCGGCATATTGATCATCGGAATGAGCTCTATTTCTTCATCATCATTTGAAAAGTTGCCTTCTTCAGCAAGAATTACATACTCTTTGTCGAACCCGGGATGGTGAAACTCGAGCATCTTGCGATAGAGGACTTCATTCCCCTCTTCATCATAAAGTGTCAGAAGTTCTTCTTCATTGTTGAAATCCATTTCTTCGTGACTCATAATTCAGTCTCCTTTAACTGGATTATCGAGATAGCCCTGCAATATGAACACTGCGGCCATTTTATCGATTACAGCTTTCCTTTTTTTTCGGGAGAGGTCCGCTTCGAGGAGCGATCGCTCTGCGCCGATTGTGCTAAGACGCTCGTCCCATAATATTATTCTAACATCTGGGAGTTTCTTTTCAAGCAATTTACTATAATGGATGGATCTGTCGCCACTCTCACCGACGGTATTGTTCATATTCTTCGGAAGACCGACCACAATTCTGCTGACGTTATTGTCCCTGACAATCTGGGAAATTTCTTCAATACCATATGATTCTTCATCATAATTGATCTTTAGTGTGGTCAGCCCCTGCGCTGTCCACCCGAGTGCATCGCTCAACGCGACACCAACGGTCTTTGTCCCTACATCGAGTCCAAGTATCCTATTCATGGATTTCCTTCTCGATGTACGTTCTGACGAGCACTTCCATGATTTCGTCCCGCTCGATGTGGCGGATCTTGTTTCTCGCCTCATTGTGACGCGGAATATAGGCTGGATCACCGCTCTGAAGATACCCTACGATCTGATTGATCGGGTTGTATCCGCGTTCCTCGAGCGTCCTGTAGACAGTCGTCATGATCTCCTTCACATTATGTGCCTTGGTATCCTCGACACTGAACTTCCTTGTTTCGTCAAATTGATTCAAATTCAGCACTCCCATCATTGCTTGCCTTTCCATACATTATAGCATTCATAGCCCTCTACTGAGAACTCTTAACATAGTCTTCAACAAACTGTAACGCATTTGTTATATTTTCCGGGCTTGTGCCGCCGCCCTGCGCCATATCAGGTCTGCCGCCGCCTTTGCCTTCCACTGTCGAAGCCATGCCTTTCATTATCTCTCCAGCTTTGAAGCGATCTGTCAATTCTTTAGGCACCGTGACGACGAGTGATACCTTGTTGTCGTTGACCGTACCAAGCGCGATGATTGCATCCTGTGCACGGGACTTCAGGTTGTCCATCATTTCACGCAGTTCCTTGGCACCGCCGGCCGGCACTTCTTTTGAAAGTACTTTGATGCCGCTGATATCCTTCACTTCATTCGTCATATCCGCAAGCGTATCCGCCTGACCGGACGCCTTGAGCTTTCTGATCTGCTGCTCAAGTTCCTTCTTCTCCTCGACAAGCGCATCGACGCGTCTGTCCACCTGGTTCTCCTTGACTTTAAGGCGTCCTGCGATGGACTGGAGTACAGCTTCCTTCTCTTTATACAGATTGACGGCATAACGGCTTGTGACTGCCTCGATCCGACGGACGCCGGCACCGATGCCGGTTTCGGAGACAATTTTGAACAGGCCGATCTCTCCGGTACTGCCGACATGGATACCCCCGCACAGCTCGACGGAATACTGGTCGATATCGACAACGCGGACGATGTCTCCATACTTTTCTCCGAACAGTGCCATTGCACCCTTCTCTTTGGCATCGGCAATCGGCATTTCTGCAATTTCGACTCGCATATTGCTGTAGATCTTCTCATTGACGATGGTCTCCACCCGGTCGATTTCTTCGTCAGTCAGTCCTTCAAGGTGCGAAAAGTCGAAACGCAGTCTTTCCTTCTCCACAAGTGACCCGGCCTGATTGACGTGATCACCGAGCACATCCTTCAACGCCTGGTGGAGCAGGTGGGTAGCCGTATGATTCTTGGTGATGAAATTGCGGCTTTCTTCCAATACTTCAAGGCTGTACACATCACCGGTGGTCACTGTGCCTGATTCGACAGTCGCCACATGGACATTCTGGCCGTTCGGTGCCTTGTAGACCGACTCCACAGCGAGTGATGCATTGCTGCTTCTGATCTGCCCCTTGTCTGCAACCTGTCCACCACTTGTTGCATAGAAAGGTGTCTGGTCGAATATAAGTTCAACACGCGCACCCCCTTCCGCCTGTGCAACCGAGGTGTCGTCCTTGATGATGTGGAGCAGTTTCGCCTCCTCATGCATGGACTGGTAGCCTGTAAATGTGCTCTGGTCAGTAATCCCGGCCAGTGTCTCCGACTGGATCTGCATCGAGTCGCCGGACTTGCGGGCATTTCTGGCACGCTCGCGCTGCGCTTGCATTTCTTGTCTGAATCCAGCTTCATCAACCCGGAGTCCGTCGTTTTCGGCATATTCCTTCGTCAGTTCGTATGGAAATCCATACGTATCGTACAATCTGAAGGCGTCTGCACCGCTGATGGTGCCATCACCGCTCTCAGCCTTCTGCTTGACCTGGTCATAGATCTGGATGCCTTCATCAAGCGTTGCCAGGAAGCGCTCTTCTTCCTTCCTGATGACTTCCTTGATGAATGCCTTGCGCTCGCTGACATTCGGATAGAAGCCGTGCATGACATCCGCCACTGGGTCAGCAAGTTCATACATGAATGCACGGGCGATATCGAGCTCCTTGCTGAAACGCACTGCTCGGCGGATGAGTCTTCTGAGTACGTAGCCGCGTCCTTCATTGGATGGCAGTGCACCGTCCGCAACAGCAAAGCTGACCGTACGGATATGGTCGCTGATGACCTTGAAAGCGACGTCTTTATTTCCATCTTCGCCATACTTGCAGCCGCTGATCTCTTCGATGCGTGCAAGAATCGGTGTGAACAGATCCGTGTCGAAGTTGGTCGGCACTTCCTGTGTGATGCTTGCCATGCGCTCAAGACCCATGCCGGTATCGATGTTCTTGTTCGGCAGCGGTGTATAGGTATTATCCTTGTTGTGGTTGAATTCACTGAACACCAGGTTCCAGATTTCCAAGTAGCGCTCATTCTCTCCCCCTGGATACATCTCCTCGGCCGGCGTGTCGAATTCGAATTCCGGTCCGCGATCGTAGAAGATTTCGCTGTTCGGACCCGAAGGGCCTTCGCCGATGTCCCAGAAGTTGCCTTCGATGCGGATGATGCGCTCCGGTGACAGCCCGATTTCATTTCTCCACAGTGCGTAGGCATCCTCATCCTCCGGGTGCACCGTAACGTAGAGCAGATCCGCGTCAAAGCCGATCCAGTCATCATTTGTCAGGAAGTCCCACGCATACTTGATGGCATCTTTCTTGAAGTAGTCGCCTATGGAAAAGTTTCCGAGCATTTCGAAGAACGTATGGTGGCGCGCTGTAAAGCCGACATTTTCAATGTCGTTCGTACGGATGGCCTTCTGTGCATTCACGATCTTCGGATTTTCAGGAATGACCCTGCCGTCGAAGTATTTCTTCAGTGTCGCCACACCCGAGTTGATCCACAGCAGTGAATCATCGTCGATTGGTACGAGCGGTGCACTCGGCTCGACCATATGTCCGTGCTGGTTGAAGTATTTGATGAATAGATCCCTGATTTCGTTGCCTGTCAGTCGTTTCATTACTGTCACTCCTCATTTTATGAAAAATAAAAAGACCTCCCCAAAATAATGGGACGGTCTTTACCGCGGTACCACCCAAGTTATGACAGCGTCATCACTCAAAGAGTATTTACATGGAGTGGAAAATAGCACACGGGTGGATGCATCATTGTTTTCACCAACCACAATGTCTCTGGATATGCATGGCGCCCGTTCAAGATTCCCTCTTGATCAAACTTGCTTTGATTATAGAAATATTCAAGGAATATGTCAAATGAAATCGTAGGGCGTGATGCCGCCCATGTTGATCATCGCCGGTATGGTGAACATCGTCTCCTCACTCAGCACCTCCGGTATCTCACCGGGTTCTGCCGGTTTCTCCTCCGGTGTTCTGCCGAACAGGAGCCGGATCATTTCATACAGCGACGTCCGGCGTTCTATGCCCTCTTTCTCGAGTGATTCATAGAATGCATCGGGGTCCCCGCACAGGATCAGCGATTCCTTGGCACGCGTGATGCCTGTATAGACGATATTCTTCATCAGCATATGGCGATAGCTTCTCACCACCGGCATGATGACGATCGGATACTCGCTGCCCTGCGCCTTGTGGATGCTCGTGCAGTAGGCATGGGCGAGTTCTGTCAGTTCCTTTCTTTCATAGGCGATGTGGATGCCGTCGTAGTCGACCAGAATCGAATCCTTCTCGGCTTCATCCTGGTCTTTGAAAAGGATTGAATCGATGACACCCGAGTCGCCGTTGAAAATATTGTCCTCGGCACGATTGACGAGCTGGATGACCTTGTCGCCTTCCCTGAAGATGACATCACCGAAGGCGATTTCATTTTTGCCCTCATCCTCCGGGTTCAATATGGACTGGAGAATCTGATTCAGCTTCAAAATCCCCGCATTGCCCTTGTATATCGGTGCCAGTACCTGGATATCACGCATATCATAGCCTTTCGACACTGCCTTGTTGACGACATTGTCGACAAGCTCCGGAATCTGGTTCACTTTTGCCGGGATGAACAGCCGGTCCTTGAACTTCTGGGTGATATCCATCTTCCTCTGCTCCTTGATCTCGTGGGCCAGGCGGATGATGGAGGAGCCTTCACCCTGGCGGTATATCGTATCCAGCTCCGTCACCGGAATGATCTCCGACTCGATCAGATCCTTGAACACGGTACCCGGACCGACCGACGGCAACTGATCCCGGTCCCCGACGAATACCAGACTGGTATAGGGCTTGACATTGCGCATCAGCTGGTAGAAGAGCCACGTATCGACCATCGACATCTCATCGATGATGATCAGATCGGCATCGATTTCAGCATCGATCATTTCATCCTTCTCGGTATCCATGCCCCAGCCGATCATCCTGTGGATGGTGGACGCCGGAATGCCGGCGGTTTCGCTGAGACGTTTGGATGCACGACCTGTTGGGGCTACGAGCCGGATCGGATACTCGTCCTTGTCGTATTCATCATGATCCTTCAGATCATGCAGCTCGTGGTATGCACGGATGATGCCTTTGACAATCGTCGTTTTGCCTGTGCCGGGGCCGCCCGTAATGATGGAGATCTTCTCCGTCAGCGCGGCGATCATGGCGGACTTCTGCTTGGCATTGTAGTGGATGTCGAACTTTTCCCCGACTTCCCCGATGACTTCTCCGGCCTTCTCCTCACTTACGGCGACATCGGTACGGTCGTTGATCATGCGGTATATCTGCTCGGAAGACTTGTATTCCGAATAGAACAGCGAAGGAATATAGATGCGGTCCTCATACTGCACCAGCTTGTCGTTATCCGACAAGGCATCGATTGTAGCGCCGATATCCTTCTGTGTGAAATACTCCTGGCCGTCATGGTTGAGCAGATCACCGGTCAGCTCCACAAGCGTGGCGTAATCCATATACGTGTGCCCTTCCGACATGACAACGCCTTCCATGATGTACATGATGCCCGCCTGCAGCCGGGTTTCATCATTTCTTGCGATACCGGCGGAATAGGCGATGCGGTCGGCGGTCTGGAAACCGACACCTTCAATGTCCATGACCAGCCTGTAGGGGTCCTTCTCGATGACGTGCAGCGCCTGATCCTGATAGGTCTTCATGATCTTAGCACTCATGCGTGCACCGAAGCCGTACTCTGTCAGCTTGATGACAAGCCGCTCCGTCTGGCTGTTCTCAAGGATCCGGTTATGGATCATCTCCTGCTTTTTGGCGGACAGCCCTTCGATGCCTCTCAGCACAGTGCGGTCATCCGCAATCTTACCGAGTGCCTCAACACCCAGCGTCTCCACTATCTTCTTGGCGGTCTTCTCCCCGATGCCCGGGAACGTCTCGCCGGACAGGTACTGTATGACACCGCGTACCGTCGTCGGCTGCTCTTTCTTGAAAGTTTCCGCACTGAACTGCTCACCAAACCGTGCATGACTTGTTATCTTGCCGGTAAAACGGTATGTTTCGCCTTCAGCGATGGCATGAAAATATCCCGTAACGATCACTTCGTCGCTGAAGTGGGTATTCGTTTCACCGATCAGTACTTTAAGTACAGTAAAGCGCGTCTGTTCACTCAGGAAAATGACGCGCTCCACCTCTCCGACGATATAGGTTTCATCATATATTGTTGATTGTGCCAACTGGAATCACCGTCCCTGGTGCGCTTATTCTTCCGTTTCGAACTTGCTGATGGCGTGATGTGCCAGATGATGGTCGGCTTGAATCTCCACGGCCTTGCGGAAATGCTTGAGGGCCTGTTCCTTATCATCATGCTTCATCACTGTCAGAAGTCCCATATTGTATTCGGCATCCGCGTTTTCACTCTTGTCGATGACTTCACCGAGCAGCTTTTCAGCCGGGTCATACAGCCTTATCTGGCAGCATAGAAGCCCATACTGGAAGGTAATCTCCATGTCTTCCGGTTTCGCCTTGTGTGCCGCTTCAAAGAACTGCAGTGCCCGTTCAGCTTCTCCGAGGTGCACATGCGACATCGCAAGCATGAAGTTGAGGTCGGCGTCTCCCGGGTTGCGGCTGTATGCCAGTAGATAGAGCCTGACTGCTTCCTGGAACCGCTCATTATCATAATAGACGTTGGCGAGTGCATAGTACGCACTCGTACTGCCCGGGTTGAGCGTAATCGCCTTCTGCAGGAAGCGTTCCGCCTCCTCATCCCGGCCGGCCTGATGCAGCAGGTTGCCTGCATTGATGTGGTGGGCCTCCTGCTCCGGGTGTTCCTCGATCTCCCGGAATATTTCCTTCAGCGCTTCTTCAATTCTGCCTTCCTTGATCAGCTGTTCGTATCCGATCGCCATTATCCAAGATACTCCAGCTCTTTTGCTTCTTTGAAGACACGGTCGATCGTCGCACCGCCAAGACATACTTCTTCATCGTAGAAGACAACAGCCTGACCCGGTGTTATTGCCCGGGCAGCATCCTTGAATTCAACATGCAGTCTACCGTCGCCCAGTTTCGTTACAGTGACCGGCTCATCGTCCTGGCGGTATCTGAACTTTGCCGTGCACTCGAAGTGGTCCGGCACTTCAGTGATGAAGTTGATGTCGGATGCTTCAAGGCTTGATGAGTAGAGTGCTTCGTTATGGTAGCCGGATACGACATATAGCTCATTCGTTTCGAGGTTCTTGCCGGCAACAAAATAAGGACCGCCGTCTCCGCCGATGCCGAGCCCCTGGCGCTGGCCGATCGTGTAGTACATCAGACCGTCATGCTGTCCCTTATCCTCTCCGGTATCCATGTTGATCATGCGTCCCGGGTTCGCAGGCAGATAGCCGCTCAGGAATTCCTTGAAATCACGCTCGCCGATAAAGCAGATGCCGGTGGAATCCTTCTTGTCCTTCGTCGCAAGATCGTACTCATGCGCAAGCTTCCTGACTTCCGTCTTATCCATGTGCCCGAGCGGGAACATGACGCGCGACAGCTGCTCCTGTGACAGCTGGTTCAAAAAGTATGTCTGATCCTTATTGCGGTCGACGCCTCTGAGCATGCTTGTGCCATTTTCATCATGGATGACGCGCGCATAGTGGCCCGTTGCCACGTAGTCGGCTCCGAGTTTCATGGCGTGGTCCAGAAATGCCTTGAATTTGATCTCCTTGTTGCACATGACGTCCGGGTTCGGTGTGCGGCCCTTCTTGTATTCATCGAGGAAATAC
Source organism: Salinicoccus sp. ID82-1 (assembly GCF_021991715.1). NCBI lineage: Bacteria > Bacillati > Bacillota > Bacilli > Caryophanales > Staphylococcaceae > Salinicoccus > Salinicoccus sp. ID82-1. The sequence goes on along the minus strand of NZ_JAGFLY010000001.1, from coordinate 461,572 downwards.
TGGAACACGCGGTCGTAGTACTCCTTCTCGAAGTTTACAGAGTAGTAAGGGATGCCGATCTCTTCGGCGACCAGCCTGACATCCTCATAGTCATTCGTTGCGGTACAGACACCGAACTCATCGGTATCATCCCAGTTCTTCATAAAAATTCCAATGGTGTTGTAGCCCTGGTCCTTGAGCAGCTTGGCTGTGACCGAGCTGTCCACCCCACCGCTCATGCCGACGACAACAGTAATATTTGATTTATCCATCAGATCATTCCTTTCCAATTACTTCATCAGTCTTTCATATATATCTTTCAGTGATCCCACAATGTGTTCGATATCCTCATCCGTCATCAGGTATGAAAAGCTGAAACGGATGGATTTTGTACTTCTTTCCGTCTTGCCATACATCGATTCCAGAACATGCGAGGGTTCGAGCGTCCCTGCATGGCAGGCGGAGCCTGCAGACAGGTAGATGTCCGCCATGTCGAGCGCTGTCAGCAGAAACTCCGCCTGCGACCAAGGAAAATAAAGATTGATGATATGGCTTGCCGACTGGTTGACGTCGCCGTTCACTTCAAATGGCACTTCCGCCACAGTCAGCGTGTTCAAAAAGCGTTCCTTCAGCTGCATTTCCTTGAGGCTTCTTCTCGTGGATTCGTCCGATGCACGCTTCATGGCTTCAGCCATCGCCTGGATCCACAGCCCATTCTCAGTCCCTCCTCTTGCGTCACGTTCCTGTGAGCCGCCGGTGATCATCGGGTCAAGCCTGACATCCTTCGACTTGTACAGCAGTCCGATCCCCTTCGGACCGTAGATCTTATGCGCACTGAGCGACAAAAGGTCTGCACCAAGGTCCTTGACATCGACAGCCATGTGGCCGAATGCCTGTACTGCATCGATATGGAGCAGCGCATCATATCCGGCCAGGATTTCCCTGATTTCATAGATCGGCTGCATGACACCCGTTTCGTTGTTGACCAGCATGATCGACACGAGCGCCGTATCCTCCCTGAGTGCGCTTCTCAGCGCTGTGGTATCGACGACACCATTTTCGCCCGCTGGCAGATACGTCACATCGGCATCCGCCGTCAGTGATTTGAATGTATTGAGCACAGAGGCGTGTTCGATTTCGGTCGTAATGATGTGTGGCCGATGATGACGTTTAACAACACCCCGTATCGCCATGTTGTTCGCCTCGGTGGCACCGCTTGTAAAAATGATTTCAGCGGGGGATGCGTTGAGCAGTGACGCGACGTCCCGTCGTGACTTTTCAAGATTGGCCTTGGCGAGCTTGCCCGCCTTATGGATGCTCGAAGGGTTGCCGAACGCATCCGCCCCATCGATCACCATTTTTAGAATCTCCTTATCCACCGGCGTTGTTGCCGCATAATCTGCATATACTGCCACTTTTATCACCCTGCCTCCGAAATAGCTTTATTAATACAATATAGCATTTTAACATGCCGCATGAAATTTTTATACTTTCCGAACCGTTTATTAGACAAAATAATTCGTATGGCCGATAATTGTTGCATGATAGGAGGAATTATCAATGCCAAAGAAACTGACACCATCCATTCTGAACCTTGTGCCTGTACGGGAAGGAAAAGGGGCAAGGGAAGCATTTGAAGATATGGTCTCACTTGCACAGCACGTGGATCAGTCCGACTATGCAAGATACTGGGTGGCAGAGCACCACAACACCACTTCGATCGCCTCCTCTGCGACACGCCAGCTGATCCAGCACATACTCCACCATACCGAAAATATACGTGTCGGCAGTGGCGGCGTCATGCTGCCGAATCACTCTCCGCTCATTGTCGCTGAAGAATTCGGCACCATGCATGCCATTTTCGGCGACAGGCTCGACATCGGGCTCGGCCGTGCGCCGGGAACTGATATGCTGACAGCAGGTGCCATAAGGCGCAACAACCATGACGGCGTATATACTTTCGGTTCTGAAGTCGAGGAGATCAGACAATATCTGTCCGATGAACCGACAAAGGTTACCGCATACCCTGGCAGCGGGACAAACATTCCATTATATATACTCGGCTCGTCGACTGATTCGGCCCACCTTGCCGCCCGTCTCGGCCTACCGTATGCATTCGCGGCACACTTTGCGCCGGGTCAGATGGATGAAGCCTTCAAGATATATGAACGGGAATTCGAGCCGTCCGATCAGCTCGATGCCCCGTATAGGATTGCATGTCTGAATGTCATCTGTGCAGACACGGATGAGGCAGCAAAATATCTGTCCACGACCATGTCCCAGTTCGTACTGAACGTCGTACGCGGCGGCAGGAATAAACTTCAGCCGCCGGTCGATGACATGTCCGGCCTGTGGAGTCCACAGGAAAAGCAGATTGTCGAGAGCCGATTCCCTGTAGCACTGATGGGATCGGAAGATACGGTGCTTGAAAAGCTCAGACTGTTCCAGAACCAGTACGGCGTGGATGAAATCATGGCGGTCAGCTATATATATGATACGGATGCGCAGAAGCGCTCCTATGATATCTTTGAAGCGGTCGTTAGGAAGTATAACGGCGAGTAGCACTGAAGCCCCCGGTCGAGATCATTCTCTCGACCAGGGGCTTCTTCTATTCCCTGCTGTATATATCCACTTTTTCATGAACGCATCCTGGCGCCTTGCCGAGTGCGTTCAGAATCTTGCCTGCATCCGCCATGTCACACAGCGTCAGAAGACTCGGGCCGGCACCGCTGATGACGGTGGCATAGGCACCTTCTTCCAGAGCGATTTGTCGCACTTCATCGTACTCCCGAATAAGCGGTCTGCGGTATGGCTCATGAAAGAGGTCACGCATCATCAGTTCGCCCATGGATGGATAGTCCTTGTTTACAATCGACAGCAGCATGACGTTGTTGATGGCGTTCTGATCCACGGCGTCCGCTTTTCTGTAGGTGCCGGGCAGTGCGGCTCTTGCTTCGTTCGTATCGATTTCATACGGCGGCACACTGATGATGGCGGATAGACCGGAAAAGTCCAGTGTATGGTAATAGAGTTTTCCTGAACCATAGTAGCCGACGAACAGTCCGCCGGTAATGGCCGGCCCGACATTATCGGGATGCCCCTCCAGTTCACTGCCGCACAGCACCTTGTCGAAGTCACTCAATGCAAGATCGCAGAAACGGTCGGCCAGTTCAATGCCTGCAATGATGGCCGAAGCTGAACTGCCGAGACCGTGCGTCAGCGGAATTTCACTGCCCATCATGATTTTCAGTTCAGGCATCTTTTTGCCGTACTTCTCTGCAGTCCAGATGGCTGTCCTGATCACCAGGTTCTTCTCATCCCGTGGCAGGACTTCGAGGAATTCATTTTCGAAAACGACTTCCCATCGGCTGCTCTCTGCAGCTTCAATATGAAGGAACTTGCCGAGGGCCAGTCCCATCGAATCAAAGCCTGGACCCAGATTTGCGCTGGTTGCAGGTACTTTAAACTGATGGACTGGCATCATGTGAGATGGCTTCAATGTATTCGATGATCTGTTTTTCATCATTTGGCAACACCTTCGGTTTCTGGGTAATCTGGTTGATCGCAGTTTCAGGGTCCTTCAGTCCATTGCCTGTCAGTACAGTGACGACCGTGGATCCTTTTTCAATCCTGCCCGACTTCAAGGAACGGAGCATGCCGGCGACACTTGCGTTGGAACCGGGTTCTGCGAAAATGCCTTCCGTACCAGCAAGCAGTTCATAGGCTTCAAGGATTTCATCATCCGTCACCGCTTCGATGACACCTTTGGACTCATCACGGGCAGCAACTGCCAGTGCCCAGCTTGCCGGGTTGCCGATCCTGATGGCTGTCGCAATCGTTTCCGGCTGTGGAATGATCTCGTCCCGCACGATGGCTGCAGACCCTTCAGCCTGGAAACCGAAGATTTTGGGCAGACCGCAAGAATGCAGTTCATCATATTCCTTGAACCCTTTCCAGTATGCGGAAATATTTCCTGCATTACCGACCGGAATCGTCAAGTAGTCCGGCGCCTTGCCGAGCGCATCGACCACTTCGAAGGCGGCGGTCTTCTGGCCTTCAAGCCTGTATGGATTGACTGAATTGACGAGCGTGATGTCCTCCCGCTTCTCGGCAATGCCACGTACAATTTTAAGTGCTTCATCAAAGTTGCCTTCGATGGAGACGATCTTCGCCCCATACATCATCGCCTGGGCAAGTTTGCCGAGTGCAATCTTGCCTTCCGGAATGACCACGATCGTATTGAGCCCGGCACGGGAGGCATAGGCGGCAGCGGATGCCGAAGTGTTGCCGGTAGAGGCGCAGATGACCGTGTGGGCACCTGCCTCCTTCGCTTTGGCGACTGCCATGACCATGCCCCGGTCCTTGAATGAGCCGGTGGGATTGACGCCTTCGACTTTGGCATACAGTTCCGAGCCGAACTTCTCACTCAGTGTATCCAGACGGATCAGCGGCGTATCGCCTTCATGCAGTGTCAGCCTCGGTGTATTTTCATTTACGGGAAGCAGTTCAGTATATTCATTAATTAAACCTTGCCAGTTTACCATGCTATCAATTCCCTTCCACCTGATATAGTGCGCGGATTCCATGCTGTGTATCACTTTTCAGCTTTTTCAGCTGCGCCTGCCCGATTGGACCTGTAATGACTGTCGTGTCATCTGCTGCGTCGACCAGCCTGTACCCGATATTCATGCCTGCGAGATGATTACTGATGGCCGCCTCATCCGAGCTGAAACGGATGTAATAGCTGTACGCCGTATCCGATGCTTTAACATGTGCAGCCTTCTCCGGTCTAGTACCTGCTCGAGCGGCACCGCAGCTTCTGGCACAGTTGATCAGGTCGGAGACGACGGCTGATGCTGTTTCCGGTCCGCCTGCACCCGGGCCGTAGAACATCGTCTCGCCGACTGCATTGCCCATCACGTATACTGCATTCTTTTCATATTCGACTGAAGCCAACTGATGCTCATCCGGCAGCAGCACCGGTGCCACTTCCATCGATACGTTTTCACCATCGAATTCGCTCTTGCCGACCAGCTTCATTTTCAAACCTGCATCTCCTGCATTCCTGATATCCTTCAATTCCACATTTCTTATGCCTGTTACCGGCACTTCGTCAATGTCCACCTTGCGACCATAGGCGAGACGCGACAGCAGGACGATCTTGCGCTGTGCGTCGAATCCATCGACATCGTTGGTTGGATCCGCTTCTGCATATCCCTTCTCCTTGGCTTCATCGAGCGCACGCGCATAATCCCATCCATCCTTCGTCATCTTGGACAGGATATAGTTCGTCGTACCATTCAGAATACCCATGACCTTATGTATCTGGTTGGCATTCAGACCATGCTCAATTGCATTTACAATCGGTATGCCACCGGCAATGCTTGCTTCATACAGCAGTTTGGCATCATTCTCCTCGGCCACAAGAGCCAGTTCATCGATGTATTTGGCCAGCATGTCCTTGTTGGCGCTGATGACATGAATGCCTTTTTCAAGAAACTGTCTGAGCACATCCCGGGTCGTTTCCATGCCGCCCATCACTTCTATGACTGCATCTATGCCGTCAGAATCAAGCAGTGAATTGATATCATCCGTCACGATGGCCCCGCCAAGATCAGCATCCCGCTTCTTGTCGACATTGCTGACAAACACATGACTGACTGTAATCTCTTCGCCGATGAGACCTGTAATCTTCTCCCGATTCATCGAGAGTACTTCCATGATGCCGCAACCTACAGTTCCCATCCCAAGTATTGCCAAATTCATAACGTGCACACCCTCCTGTAGAGATTTAATAGTATAAGCCTTTATATTAGAGAGAAAACTTCAAAAATTCAAGAAATAAATTAAAAAAAGGTACACAAGTTTCCGGCTATGATGTATTATTGTTCTTAAATTTCAGAAATGAAGGTGTGAGAAGATGAAAGTAGTCAAGTTTGGCGGCAGCTCCCTATGCAGCTCAGAACAGATCAGAAAAGTAGCCGACATCATCAGAAGTGATGCAGAACGACGAATTGCTGTCGTCTCTGCACCTGGCAAAAGATCCAGTGGTGATACCAAGGTGACGGATATGCTGATAGCCCTGCATGCCAACCACACGGCCGGACTGGATACAGAGGATGCACTCAGCCGCATCATCGACCGTTTCGCATCCATCATCAACGACCTGGAAATCGACCAGTCATTGCTCACGCAGTTCGAACGGACACTGGTACACTACCTTGAAACAATCACCAGCAAGGATCGGCTGCTCGATGCCTTGAAATCGTGCGGCGAGGATTTCAATGCCCAGCTGGTCAGCGCCTACCTCAACCAGATTGGTGTGCGTGCTGAATACATGTCCTCGAAGGAAGCCGGCATACTCGTGACCGACGAGCCATCAAACGCCCAGCTGATCGAATCCTCGTACGATACGCTGAACCGGTTGAAGGATACCGACCATGTTCTGGTCATCCCTGGATTCTACGGCTGTTCCGAAAATGATGATATCGTCACTTTTCCGAGGGGCGGCTCGGATATTACAGGTGCAATCGTTGCGCGCGGCGTTGAAGCCGAGCTCTATGAAAACTTCACCGATGTCAGCTTCATCTATTCGGCACATCCGGGGCTCATCGATCGTCCGCACGCCATCCGTGAAATCACCTACCGTGAGATGCGGGAGCTTTCATATGCAGGGTTCGGCGTCTTTCATGATGAAGCACTTGAGCCGGTTTTCAAAAAGCATATCCCTGTCATGATCAGAAATACGAATGACCCTGATGTCGAAGGGACGAAGATTGTCTCGGACAGGGCGTTCATACCTGAAATGCCTGTAATCGGCATCAGCTGTGATGAAGGATTCACTTCAATTACAATGAACAAGTATCTGATGAACCGTGAAATCGGATTTACGAGGCGACTGCTGCAGATATTGGAAGACCACCGCCTGTCCTATGAACATATCCCATCCGGCATCGATAACCTTTCCGTCATTCTGCGCACAAGGCAGTTCGAAGGCAATTCGAAACTTGAGGAAGTGATGGCCGACATCAATGACAAGCTCGAGCCCGATTCCATGTATGTCGAAGATGATCTGGCACTCCTCGTCATCGTAGGTGAAGGCATGAAAGAGCACGTCGGCATCGCCACCAAGACGACAACCGCTTTGAGTGACAATGGCGTCAATATCAGTATGATCAACCAGGGTGCGTCTGAGATCAGCATGATGTTCGCAATCGCCATCAAAGATGCGCGTAAGGCACTGCGTGCCATCTACAGCAACTACTTCAAGGAAGTCAAAGTATAGTAATTAGGTGATTCGATCTGCCTCACAGGGTATACTGGTATATATGGATACTGTATAAAGAAATGGGAGGGGCAGCATGCTATTTGAAAAACGATTGCAGCACATGAAGCGGTACAGGGAAATCGCTCTGGCATCCTCGAAGAGCGGCTTCGGCTACATTGTCGAGGAACTGGGGCTCGATGAAGTGCTCTCCCTGCCGAAAAGACTGCTTCTGAGACGGGACGCGGAACACATTGAAAAGACCAGAGGGGAACGCATCCGGCTGTTTCTTGAAGAGATGGGACCAACATTCGTCAAGATCGGCCAGGTGGCAAGTACACGTCCCGATCTTGTGCCTGAAGACATCATCAATGAGTTGTCGAAGCTTCAGAACCATGTTCCGCCCTTTTCATATGAAAAAGTTGAAGAGACCATAGAGCAGGCTCTTGGTGCAAAAATCGGAGATATATTCGAAACTTTCGAAGAGGCTCCGATCGGCTCTGCTTCCATCGGACAGGTGCACCGGGCAACACTCATCACCGGTGAGGCGGTTGCCGTCAAAGTCCAGCGCCCCAATATAGAGAAGATTGTCCGCAGTGACCTCGAAATCCTGCATCAGCTTGCGCTGCTTGCCGAGTCCCGCATGCAGTGGGCACGGCAGTATCAGCTGATCGATATGATCGAAGAATTTTCAAGAGCCATAGCAGAGGAACTTGACTATACCATCGAGGGCAGAAATGTCGAAAAGATCGGCAGGCAGTTCGAGGGGGACGACACAGTCCATATTCCGAAAGTGTACTGGGATGTGACGACAAAGAACGTCCTCGTAATGGAATTCATAGAAGGCATTCTGATCAGCGACCTCGCCGCACTGGACGCCAAGGGGTATTCGAGGGAACGGCTGGCTGAAAGACTGACCCATGCCATCTTCCATCAGATACTGATCGAAGGGTTCTTCCATGGCGACCCCCACCCCGGCAACATCACCATTCTGGAAGGGGAAACCATCGGTTTCCTCGATTTCGGCATGGTCGGCAAGATGACGAAGGAAATGAAGGCGAACTTCGGTTCCCTACTGATTGCCATGATGCGCAAGGATGCGGACGGTGTCGTCCGCGCAATCACCCGTATGGGCGTCGTCCCGGATGAAGTCGATATGAAGACATTGAAGAAAGATGCGGAACTGCTGAGGGATAAATACTATGATATCCCCCTCAGCCGTATGAACCTCGGAGAAGCCGTCCAGGATATTTTCGGTATTGCCAATAAGCACCGCATCAAGCTGCCGACGGACTTCACCATGCTCGGCAAGACCATCCTGACCCTGGAAAGCATTGTCAGGCAGCTGGACCCGGACTTCAGCATCGTTGATGTTGCAGAACCATTCGGACAGCAGCTGCTGAAGGAACGGTTCAACCCGAGGAATATCGCAGACCAGGCATGGCATCAATGGCTCGATCTGAGTGATGATGTCAAGGATACTTCCAGCAATCTCCACGAATTCTCAAAAAGTCTCAAGGACAGGAAAGTACCTGTGGAAATCCAGCTGCGGCGCAGTGAACAGTTCATGAAACGGATAGACCGCATCGGCAACCGGCTGTCATTCAGTATCGTCCTGCTGTCGTTCAGCATCATCATGGCCGGGCTGATCATGAGTTCCGCGCTGTCGGAACGGTCGACCATACTGTTCAATTTTCCTGCCATCGAAATCGGCGCGGTTGTCGCGCTCATCATGTTCGTCGGAATGTTGTATTCCATTTTCCGATCGGGCAGATTCTGAAAAAAGCCTTTGGAAGTCATCCGACCTCCAAAGGCTTTTTAAATGTAGAACATATAGTCGTCCACTTCATCCTCGTCATGGTCGAGCATATCGGAAAGTGTCGTATGGTCCAGCACATCGCGAAGCGCATCCCTGATGCGACCCCACAGATAGCGTTCCGTATCCGTGTCCTTTTCATCCCCTTCGACCGCCACGATGTTCTCTTCGAGCGTTCTGAAAATCTGTCCGACCGTAATCGCATCCGGCGCATGATTCAGTTCATATCCACCGTATGCACCCCGTGTACTTTTGACGAGCTCGGCCTTTTTCAGACTTGCGACAATCTGCTCCAGATAAAGGTCGCTGATCCCTCTTTCCTCCGCAACCGATTTGACGCTTCTTTTCTTCTCTCCATAGTTTCTGGCCAGGGCCAGCATGAAATAGAGTCCGTATCTACCCCGTGTAGTAATTTTCATAAAGCACCTCTTAGTTTAAGTTCATTTCTATTTATATTATAGTATTAATAAATATACCATAAGACTGAAACAGGTGAAAATATGACTACTCAACCATTAAGTTACAGGATGCGCCCGACATCCATAGATGAAATACTTGGGCAGGCACATCTTGTCGGCGACGGCAGCATCATCAGACGGATGGTCAAGGCGAAAAGGCTGTCTTCGATGATTCTGTACGGCCCTCCAGGCATCGGCAAGACGAGCATCGCGAGTGCCATTGCCGGATCTACCAATTTCAAGTTCAGAGTGCTGAACGCTGTCACCAATACGAAGAAGGATATGCAGATCGTCGCTGAGGAAGGAAAGATGAGCGGCAGCGTCATTCTGCTGCTTGATGAAATCCATCGTCTGGACAAGGCGAAGCAGGATTTTCTGCTCCCCCACCTTGAGAATGGCAACATCATACTGATCGGGGCCACCACCTCGAATCCGTATCACGCCATCAACCCGGCGATCAGAAGCAGATGCCAGATATTCGAGCTGGAGCTGCTCGATCCTGACGACGTCGAGGAAGCATTGGTGCGTGCCATCGGTGATGCCGAGCGTGGACTCGGAAAAATGAAGATCGAGATAACGGAAGAGGCATTGAAATACTTGGCTCATACGAGCCAGGGAGACGTCAGAAGCGCCCTGAATGCACTCGAACTTGCTGCACTCAGCACTGAAGAAGATGAAGTGGGTACCATCCACATCGGGATGGAAGATGCCAAGGCATGCATGCAGAAGTCGGATCTCCTGTATGACAAGGATGGCGATCAGCACTACGATGTGATGAGCGCCTTCCAGAAATCCATCCGGGGCAGTGATGTCGATGCCGCCCTCCACTACCTGGCCAGGCTTGTCGAAGCTGGGGACCTCGTCACCATTGCAAGGCGCCTCCTCGTCATCAGCTATGAGGACATCGGACTGGCCAATCCGCAGCTTGCTTCGAGGACACTCGATGCCATCGTGTCTGCTGAGCGGCTCGGCTTCCCGGAAGCACGCATCCCGCTGTCGCAGGCCGTCATCGAGCTCTCGCTCTCGCCGAAGTCGAACAGTGCCATCAAAAGCATCGATGGCGCCCTCTCCGACATCAGGAAGAAGAAGACAGGCAGCATACCGAAGCACCTTCGGGATGGCCACTATAAGAGCGCTGAGAAGCTCGGCAATGCCATCGGCTACAAATATCCCCACAACTACCCGAACCACGTGGTCAGCCAGCAGTACTTGCCGGATCCGCTCAGAAATGCCGCCTACTACGAGAAATCGGATGTCTCCAAATATGAGAAGCAGCTCGGTGATATATACGATAAGCTTAAAAAACTATAAAAAAATAAGCACCGAATTATAATAATTCGGTACTTATTTCGAAATATCCGAGCGTAAGCCGTGTGTATTTGTTGATTATTTTGGCCTGCTATTTGCAGGTGGGTGCCCTGTTCCCTACTCCAAACGTCCTGTCTCAAGCAGGCATGTTTTTCGTAGGAAAACTAACGGGCTCCCGTTAAAAAAAGTGTTAGGTCAAAATATAATTCAACACATCACGCACTTCTCAGATATTCCTGTTACAAGTATAATAGCATACCCATTTGAAAAAAGAAACAAAAAACACTTTATTATTTTCAGTACAGAAAATGCCATGGAAGGCCTCACTTCCATGGCATTTTTCTCTATTTTTCGATATTCACGTCGATATGAAGCTCCTCAAGCTGCTGTCTGGATACTTCCGACGGTGCATTCATCATCAGGTCGCCGGCACTTGCCGTCTTCGGGAAGGCAATGACATCACGGATGTTGTCCGTACCTGCAAGCAGCATGACGAAACGGTCGAGACCGTAGGCAATGCCGCCGTGCGGCGGCGCACCATACTTGAAAGCTTCGATCAGGAAGCCGAACTGCGCATCCCTTTCCTCATCTGTGAAGCCAAGCGCCCTGAACATCTTCTCCTGGAGTGAAGCGTCGTGGATACGGATGGATCCGCCGCCGAGTTCATAGCCATTCAGCACAATATCATATGCATTGGCGAGGACCTGCTCCGGTGCCTGATCGAGCTTGTCGATATCTTCCGCTTTTGGTGAAGTGAACGGATGGTGGGCTGCAAAATAGCGGCCGGCATCCTCGTCGTATTCAAACAGCGGCCAGTCCGTCACCCACAGGAAGTTGAACTGGTCTTGTGGAATCAGATCGAGATCCCTGGCTAGCTTGTTTCTGAGATTACCGAGTGACGCATGGACAACCTTTTCGGAATCTGCAACAAACAGGACGAGGTCGCCGTTTTCAAGAGACAGTTTCTCGAAAAGATCAGCCTGGTTCTGCTCATTGAAGAACTTGGCGATCGGACCGTTCAGTGCATCCTCTTTCACTTTCAGCCATGCGAGACCTTTGGCACCATAAGTCTTGACGTAGCCTTCGAGCTTATCGATGTCCTTGCGGGAAAACCGGCTCTCCTCGCCTTTTACAACGATCGCCTTGACCATGCCACCATTCTCCACAGCCGATCGGAATACCTTGAAATCTATGGTTTCAGCAAATGCACTGAGATCGTTCAGTTTCAGTTCGAACCGTGTATCGGGCTTGTCGACACCGTACTCGGCCATGGCCTCATGATACGTCATGCGCGGGAAAGGCGTCGTCACCTCAATACCTTTGACATCCCGCATCACCTGGCTGATCATCCGTTCGTTCAGTGCAAGCATCTGCTCTTCATCGGTAAATGACATCTCGATGTCGATCTGAGTGAATTCAGGCTGCCTGTCGGCCCTCAAGTCCTCATCACGGAAGCATTTGACGATCTGATAGTACTTTTCCATGCCAGACAGCATCAGCAGCTGCTTATAGATCTGCGGCGACTGCGGCAGCGCATAGAATTCGCCTTCATGCACCCGGGAAGGCACAAGGTAGTCGCGCGCCCCTTCCGGTGTCGATTTTGAGAGTACAGGTGTTTCGATATCAATGAAATCCTCATTATCAAGAAAGTTTCTGACACTGCGGTTGAGCTGGTGACGCAGTTTCAGTATATTCTGCAGCTTCGGTTTTCTGAGATCGAGGTAGCGGTACTTGAGGCCGACATCCTCACTGACTGTTTCATCCATGACCTGAAAAGGCGGTGTCTTGGCCTTCGACAGCACTTCCACTGCATCAGCCATGATTTCTATTTTTCCGGTCGGAATATTATCATTATATTGGGACGGATCACGCTCCAGTACTTTTCCTGTTACCGAAACGACGAATTCAGACCGGATGCGTTCGGCTGTCTCAAGGGCTGGCTCGGACACCTCCGGATTGAAAACCACCTGGATGATGCCCGCGCGGTCTCTCAGATCGATGAAGATCAGTCCACCAAGGTCACGCCTCTTCTGTACCCACCCTTTCAGATGGACAGTCTCTCCTGTCAGTGCTTCTGTGATTTCTCGTGTATATTTCCTCATGATCACTTCTCCTCAATTATCGTCCTGATTTCTGCTATGTCATCTAGACTGATTTTTTCCGATTCGCCTGTTGCCATGTTCTTCAGTTCCGCTTCACCGGATGCTAGTTCTGTTTCGCCGATGACGATCGTGTGGGCAGCGCCCTTCCTGTCTGCATCCTTCATCTGGGCCTTAAGCTTCCTGTGCTTATAGTCCATATCGCAGCTGACGCCCTCTGTACGCAGTTTGTGTACGAGACGGCCGGCTGCCGTACTCGCAGATTGGTCGAGCGTACAGATGTACAGGTCGATGCCTTCAGGCTCCGGCAGCTCGATGCCTTCCGCTTCAAGTGCCAGAAGCAGCCTTTCGATGCTGAGTGCGAATCCGATGCCGGTTTCAGATGGTCCATCGAGCAGTTCAAGCAGACCATTATAGCGGCCGCCGCCGCACAGGGTCGTGATGGCACCGAAGCCTTCAGCATCACTCATCAGCTCGAACGCGGTATGTGTATAGTAATCGAGTCCTCTGACGAGGTTGTAGTCGACTTCATATGGGATATCCAGTGCATCAAGATTCTGTTTCACCTCTTCGAAATACGCCTTCGACTCATCATTCAGATAGTCGTAGATGACCGGTGCATTCTGAACGAGTGGGTGGTCCCTGTCCTTCTTGCAGTCGAGAATTCTCATCGGGTTGGTATCAATACGCACCTGGCAGTCCGAGCAGAATTCGTGGATGGACGGTCTGAAGTGGTCGACGAGCGCCTGGTTATAGGCCGCCCGGCTGTGCTGGTCTCCGATCGAGTTGATGTGAAGCTTCAGATTCCTGAGTCCGAACGACTGATAGATATGCATCAGCATGCTCAGCACTTCCACATCGATCAGCGGATCCTCGACACCGATTGCTTCGATGCCGAACTGGACGAACTGTCGGTATCTGCCCTTCTGACGTCTTTCGTATCTGAACATCGGTGCCTGATAGTATACTTTGACCGGCTGATTGACATCATGCTGCATCTTGTTTTCAATATAGCTTCTGACAACAGGTGCCGTCCCTTCAGGTTTCAATGTCATGCTCCGGTCGCCCTTGTCCTTGAACGTATACATCTCCTTGTTGACGATGTCCGTCGAACCGCCGACACCTCTTACGAAAAGTTCAGTCGATTCGAATACGGGCGTCCGGATCTCCTTGTAGTTGTAGTTCTGCGCAATACTGTGCAGTCTATTTTCAATGTACTGCCATTTGTATGTGTCCTTCGGCAGTATGTCCTGTGTACCTCTTGGAATCTGTATCATCTGCTCCACTCCATTTCTGAAATATAAAAAAGCCCCTTATATCCATATGGATATAAGGGGCGAGTAAATCGCGTTGCCACCCTGATTCAGCCTGATTAAGGCCCTCTCGCATCGTAACGGCTGCCGCCGCCTGCAAAACAGGATTCTACCGAAGTGTCGGTTCCGGATACGGATTTACAACCTGCTTGCAGCCGGGGCAGGTCTCTCTTTGGTCCATCCTATCCACCTCAACGGATCACTGAATTCATTCTTTCGATTATTTAATATGATATGGTCTATCGGCAATCAAGTCAAGCACTCAGTTCAAATAATCATCAATTCCTTCAAGGATGCCCGCTGCCATCATATTCTGATATCTTGTCTCGGTCAGCGACATATCATCCACTTCATTGCTCAGATAGCCGAGCTCCACCAGTACTGCCGGATAGTCGAGCTGCCACGTCACCTGGTAGTTCATCGTCTCCACACCGCGATTATAGAAATAGGAATACTGGTCGAGTGCAGCATTGATGGACTCGGCAAACGCCTTCTGCCCGGGGTGGGTATAGTATGTCGTAAATCCTGAAATTGATGGGTCGTCCATTGCATCACTATGCAGACTGATGAACAGGTCACCTTCGACCTTCCTTTCGTCCAGTGATGCAAATGTATCACGGTCACGTGTCAGGATTACTTCGGCACCGCTTGACGCAAGTCGTGCTTCGAGCGTCTTAGCGATGCCGAAGACGATCTGATCTTCCGTCACACCGGATATGCTTGTTGCGCCCGGATCTTTCCCGCCGTGTCCCGGATCGATGACGATCGTCTGCCCGCTGAAGTCATAGTCCGGCGCATCAAGATTCACCTGTATGGGCTCATGCGTTTCATTCAGGAAACGGTCAAAGAGCAGAACAGATGCCAAAATGATGCCTCCGGCAAGCAGCATGAAGCAGAGCGGCGCCATATACAGATGCTTTTTGTACTTGAAGAAATTCCTGATGTGCTGCACTATACCGATTGAGCGTCTGTCCGACTGTCCCATTACTGGATCTTGCCATCCATGGACTCATAAAGTATCGTAATTGGTCCATCATTATTGATCTGGACCTGCATCATTTCACCGAAGAAACCTTCTTTGACAGTCAGTCCGAAAGACTGGAGATGAGAATTGAAAAGCTGGTACAGCCTATTGGCATGATCCTTGCCGGCAGCCTGTGTGAAGCTCGGCCGGTTTCCCTTTCTGACATCTGCATAGAGGGTGAACTGGGATATGCTGAGTATTTCACCCTCGACATCCTTGATGGACAGGTTGATCTTGCCATCTTCATCCTCGAAGTTCCGGCTTGCTGCAATCTTCTCTGCGAGCTTCAGTGCATCTTCTTCTGTCGAAGCTTCCGACACACCGACCAGCAGGCAGTAGCCCGGACCGATTTCATTGAAGAATTCGTTGCTCATGACAGTGGCACTGGATACTCTTTGCAATACAATTTTCATTTCTACACCTCATTTAAAAACGCGTTCTACGCTGTATATGTCAGGAAGCTGTTTGATCTTGTCTACCACTCTGTAGAGATCCGATACGTTCTGCAGCATGACCGACAGACTGATTTTTGCATGCTTGTCGATGTCCGCCTGTCCATTGACGCGGGTGATCGGGAACTTGGTGCTTGCGACGACGTTCAGCACTTCATTGACGAGACCCTGCCGGTCGTATCCGGTGATCTCGAGATCTGCCTGGTACTTGCGATCCTTATTCTTGTTCTTCACCCATTCCACGTCGATCAGACGTTCCGTTTCATTCCTGATGTTCGGGCAGGTTGTGACATGGACCTTCACCCCATGCCCTTTTGTGATGAAACCGATGATATCATCACCTGGCAGCGGGTTGCAGCATTTGGACAGGTTGATCAGCATATTGTCCATGCCCTGGACGTAGACACCGGATTCTGTAGAGACTTCCTTGTAGTGATGCGTCCGGTCGATTTCTTCTACGACATTGCTCTTTTCTTCTGCAACCTTGAACTTTTCCATCAGACGGTTCGTCACCTGCTGGGCTGTGACACCGCCGAACCCCACCATGGCGTACAGATCATCCTCGTGGCTGATGTTGTAGCGTTCAAGGACCGGTTCCATGTACTGGGGCTTCAGGACATCATCCGGCCTGTAGTCCCGGTTCTTGATTTCATGCTCCACTGCGAACCGGCCTTTTTCTATATTGCTTGCACGGTCCTGCTTTTTGAAGAAGGCACGGATCTTGTGTTTGGCACCTGAGGATTTGACCAGTTTCAACCAGTCGAGGCTCGGTCCGTACGACTGCTTGCTCGTACGGATCTCCACAATTTCACCGGTTGAGAGCTCATAGTCGATCGATACGATCTTGCCGTTCACTTTCGCACCGATCATCTTGTTGCCGACCTCGGTGTGCACCTGGTATGCGAAGTCGATCGGCACGGCGCCTTTTGGCAGTTCGACGACATCTCCGTTCGGGGTGAATACATAGACCTTGTCGCTCAGAAGATCACTTTTCAGCGATTCCATGAATTCTTCTGCATCGGACGCGGAATTCTCCTGGTCGATCAGGTCCTGGAACCAGTGGATGCGCTTGTCGAGGAAAGGCTCCTTCTTGACCTCTTTGCCTTCCTTGTATGCCCAGTGGGCAGCGACACCATGTTCTGCTATTTCATGCATCTCGAATGTACGGATCTGTATTTCGAGTGGATCTCCATTCGGTCCGACGACGGTGGTGTGCAGCGACTGGTACATATTCGGCTTCGGCATGGCGATATAGTCCTTGAAGCGTCCCGGCATCGGTTTCCATATGGTATGGATGACACCGAGGACTGCGTAGCAGTCCCTGATGTTCGTCACCAGCACACGGACAGCGAGCAGATCGAAGATCTGATCGAACTGCTTATGCTGCTTCGTCATCTTCTTATAGATGCTGTATATGTGCTTCGGCCGCCCGGACAGCTGCCCGACGATGCCGGTATGGTCCATTTCCGACTGGATGCGTTCGATGGCCTGGTTGATGACCACCTCGCGCTCGCTGCGTTTCTTCTTCATGGAACTTACAATCTTGAAATACTGCTGCGGCTCGATATACCGGAGCGCAGTATCCTCAAGCTCCCATTTGATGCTTGAAATACCGAGACGGTGTGCCAGTGGCGCATAGATTTCAAGCGTTTCCTGAGAAGTCCGTATCTGCTTGTCTTCAGGCATCGCCTTCAGCGTACGCATATTATGCAGACGGTCGGCGAGCTTGACCAGGATGACACGGATATCCTTGGCAATGGCAATGAAAAGCTTGCGGTGGTTCTCCGCCTGCTCTTCCTGCTTCGAACGGTACTTGACCTTCTCAAGCTTGGTCACTCCGTCCACAATTACCGCAACTTCCTCGTTGAACATGGTTCTCAGGTCATCGAATGTATACTCCGTATCCTCGACGACATCATGAAGGAATCCGGCAATGATGGTCGGACAGTCGAGCTTCAGTTCCGCCAGAATGCCGGCAACCTGGACCGGGTGCAGTATATACGGCTGGCCGCTTTTGCGGTACTGGCCTTCGTGCGCTGCGTGTGCCAGAGCATATGCCTTCTGAACCATCTCCATTTCCGATTCGCCCATATATGACGCACACATGCGAATGACATCTTCTTTGCTGTATGGATACTCCTTGTTCATGATCTCACCGCTTTCCCTCTACACTGATTAGAATCATCATACTATAAAACCTCTTTCAAATAAATAAATGACTAAAAAAAGCCTGTTTGCACAGACTTTTCAGCAGATTAATCTTCGTACGTAATCAATGAAAGTGTATCATATCCCTCAAGACGTTTCATGCCATCGAGATATTCAAGCTCTATCAGGAAGGCGATGCCGGCTACGATACCGCCGAGTGATTCGATGAGCTTGATCGTCGCTTCGATCGTACCGCCTGTCGCCAGCAGATCGTCCGTAATCAGTACACGCTGGCCGGGGGCGATCGCATCCTTGTGCATGGTCAGTGTGTTTGATCCGTACTCGAGGTCATATTCATATTTGATGACTTCCCTCGGCAGTTTCCCTTCTTTTCTTACCGGTGCAAAACCGATGCCCATGCTGTATGCAACCGGACAGCCGATGATGAATCCGCGTGCTTCAGGACCGAACACGATGTCAATCTCCTTCTCCCTCGCATATTCCACTATCTGATCTGTTGCATACTTGTATGCCGGTCCGTTGTCCATTATTGTCGTAATGTCCTTGAAGCTGACACCTTTTTTCGGCCAGTCCGGCACTTCTGATACATATTGTTTTAAATCCATTTAGATTCCACCAATCAATTCGAAATTAATGTTCTGAGGTAGTCTTTCAGCTCAGTTGAAGAAGACATTTTCAGGAGTCTCTCAGCTTCCAGCTGGTTCCTGAGGTTCTGATAGTATGCTGATTCTTCCAATCTCCAGGCGCTATCACCCTGATCCTTGTATATTATACCATCTTCCACTCGGATAATCTCTAGATCTGTCATAATATCTATCGACATTTTAAGGAACTTCATCTTGATGCCGAGCCTGCCGGCAAGTGCCGGCGCATGCTTCGCCAAGTCTATCGACCCGTCATCAGCGGATTCAATCAGCCGATGGAGTTCGGTGATGATCTCTGTTTTCGGTATGCCTGTGAAGAACAGCTCCTCCTTCTGGTTGAAGATGGAGATGATCTTCGATGCATGTATGCCGCCCAGGGAATACGCCAGATTGTCGACGCTCTCCGGCAGATCGCGAAGCACGACCGTCTTCGATGTAAAGGGCAGCACTTCACCGAAATGGTAGTAGTTTTCCCCTTTTTTCTCCCTGCCTTCGGCAATGACGAAAATATCATCCGACGAAATGATGTCGAAACGCTGGTCGGTCCGGCTTCTCATATCGATGAGCTGGACGCTGTCGACACTCACGTCCTGCAGCATCATCTGGAGTGTACGGCTCTGGTTGAACACGTTGACATTGACCGTGCCGACCAGACTGATTGCATCGCCCTGCGATACTTCATTGACCAGATGGCCATAACCGAATCCGATGACGTCCATGCCGACCTGGGCCACCGATAGCTTGATATGGGATTTATCCTTGCCCACCTGTCTGATGGTACTGATATTTTCATTGCTGATCAGAAATACCGGTGACTGGAACGACTGGCCAAAAGGCTTCAGCCGGTCGAACCGTTCGAACGCCTTCATGGTCATATTTCCCTGCTTGATCTGATAGTCGATATACTTGACCGGCCTGAGATCGAGCTGCAGCTGATCGAAATAGCCTGTTAGCTCCTGTGTGAAGGATTCGATATCCACCTGGAGTACTTCCACACCCAGTGCCTGTGCATGTCCGCCGAACCGGTGATGGTGATTCGAATGCTCGGACAGGACACCATGCAGATCCACGCCTTCGATCGACCGTGCTGATCCGCGGTAGACCCCATCATCAAGCGTCAGCACAATTGCCGGCTTGCCATACTGCTCGACAATCTTCGAGGCGACGATGCCGAGCACACCAGGGTGCCAGCCGTCCTGATAAACAATATTGATCTGCCTGTCGGGCTCGACCTGCGTCTTTGCCTCATCGAATATCGTCTCGACCAGCTGCTTGCGTTCAAGATTCATATTCTCGACCACCATGGCCTGCTCATAGGCGACACCTGAATCCTTCTCGAGCAGGAGTTCGACTGCAATCTCCGCCTCGCCCAGCCGTCCAGTCGCATTCAGTCGTGGCGCCAGTGTGAAGGCGATCGTCTCCTCATCCATCTGGCCATCATGACCGGCGCTTCTGAGCAGTGTATGCACGCCGGTTGGCGGTGAATCATTCAAAACCTTCAAACCTTCGATAACAAGCTTTTTATTTTCATCGATCATGGGAACGAGATCGGCCACTGTACCGATGGCCACCCAGCCGATATCCTCCTTTGCTTCAAGCCCAAGTGCCTGGACCAGCTTGTAGGTGATGCCGACGCCCGCAAGCGAACGGAATGGATATGTGCCGTCGGGATGATCCGGATGGATGATGGTCGCGTCAGGCACATTATCACCGAATGCATGGTGGTCCACCACGATCGTTTCAATGCCTTCGGATTTCAGGAAGGCGATCTCCTTACCGCCCGAGACACCATTATCAACTGTAATCACAAGGTCATACTGGCCGACTACAAGCTCCTCGAACACAGCACGGTTCGGGCCATAGCCGTCCTCGATGCGGCTTGGGATGAAGTAGTCCACATTTTCGGTCCGTCTTCTGAGCGCATTCAGAAGCAGTACTGTGCTTGTGATGCCATCCGCGTCGAAATCCCCGTAGATCAGTATGCGTTCATCTGCGTCAAAAGCAGTCTCGATGCGTGCCACTGCATCCGCCATGCCGTAGACGAGGGAAGGATCATACGTCTTCGGGCGATAGATCCTCTCGAGATCAGATTCCGTCGTATACCCCCGGTTTTCGAGTATGGTCTGCTCCAGCGGATTGAGCTTGAACTTGTCAATAAGATCGTCCGGCATATCCGAACTTCTACGGCGTACTTTCCACTCATACTTTGACTGGTACATAGATTACATCCTTTGCAAAACGCCCGGGGGTGCCCGGGCGTTCTAGAATTATACAAGTATTTTTTCGTCATCTTTCTTCTTCTCTTCGTATACGGTCAAGCTGCCTTCTGCTTTTCTGAACTGACGCTTCTTCAATATGCCCCACAGCTGCAGTGCGATGAAGAGCGATGAGTAGATGCCGCTGATCAGGCCGACCAGCAGTGCAATCGAGAAGTTCAGTATGGCTGTGCTGCCCATGAATACGAGCAGAACAACCACGATGATGACAGTCAGCACCGTATTGACCGAGCGGGTCAGCGTCTGTTTGAGCGAGCGGTTGATAATCTCATCAATCTGCGATTCTTTCCGGATCACCCGCGTCTTCTTCAAGTTTTCACGGACCCTGTCGAATGTCACGATTGTATCGTTGATCGAATACCCGACGATTGTCAGCACGGCGGCGATGAAAGTAATATCCACTTCCAGCCTGAAAATGGAGAAGACCGCAACCATGATGAATGCATCGTGGATCAGTGCCAGCACACTCGGCAGCGCCATGCGCCACTCGAATCTGATGGAGGCATAGAGAACGATGCCGAGCGATGCGATGGCGAGCGCCATGGCCGCATTCTGCGCAAGTTCACGTCCGATCACAGGACTTACTGTGCTGATTGCAGGCTGGCTGCCGTACAGTTCTTCAAAGGTGTCCTGCATCTCTGTCACTTCATCCTGGGACAGATCTTCAGCATAGCGGGCAACAACCATATTCTCCCCTGAAGTTGTAGTGCTGTCGGGCGGGATATCCATGGCTGAGAGTTCCGCTTCGACCTGTTCGACCGTCGCTTCACCATTCGTCTCGATATCCGCTCTTGTCCCGGACGTAAAGTCGATGCCGAGGTTCAGTCTGAAGATGGACAGGACGATAAGGCCTGCGAGAATGAGCACACCGCTCAGTATAAAGAACTTTCGCGCATGACCGACGAAATCAAACTTGTCCCAAGGCGTCGACAGATGTTCGATGTCTTTGCCTTCATTGATATTGAATCTATCCGACTCCTTGACTCCGAACCAGCCGAGCCGGCCGTTGAAGAAATTTGATCGGATCAGGAGCGACAGTACGAACCGTGTCAGGAATACAGCTGTAATGAAGCTCATCAGTATCGACAGGATCAGCATGGTCGCAAAGCCTTTGACACTGCTTGTTCCGAATATGAACAGTACCACACCGGCGATCATCGTCGTGATGTTGGCATCTATGATCGTCCATAGGGAAGCGGCCGATGCCCGCTTGTAGGCCTGCTTCAGGTTTCTTCCGATCCTGAGTTCATCCTTGATGCGCTCATACATGATGATGTTGGCATCCACCGCCATGCCGACACCGAGAATCAGTGCCGCAATACCGGGCAGGGTGAGTACGCCGCTGATCAGGTTGAACCCGAGAAGCGTCAGGTAGATGTAGGCGGTCAGCGTCACTGCCGCAACAACACCCGGAAGTCTGTAGAACGCAATCATGAATATGAATACGAGTGCTACACCGATCAGACCGGCAGTCACAGTCTCATCCAGTGCCTGGGCACCGAACTGGGCACCGACGGAATTGGAATAGATCTCGGTCAGCTTGACCGGCAGCGCACCCGAATTGAGGAGTGCAGCAATATTCTGGGCACGCTCAAGTCCTTCCTCACCATTGAATCCGCCGGAGATCATGACGTCTGATGAATTGATCGGTGCGGATACGCTCGGTGCAGAAATGAATTTCGGATCCGCCTTCTGAACTTCCTCTGCAAAGCTGTCTTCGCCTTCTTCGAAGTCCATCCAGATGACCATCAGATTTTCACCGGCCGGTCTCTGGGAAATCTCTTCAGTGACCTCACGGAACTTGTCAGGATCCTTCAGCTGCAGCGATACCATGGGCTGGTTCATTTCGTCAAAGTTCTGACTCGCCCCACCCTGGACCAGATCTGCACCGGACAGAAGAACATTATCATCAACGTCCCGGATGGTCAGTTCAGCCTGGGTGCTGAGCAGCTCCCTAGCTTCAGCCTGATCTTCCACTCCGGCAAGCTGGACCCGGATCCTGTTGCCTTCCTCAATCTGGATATTCGGTTCTGAGACACCAAGTACATTGACGCGCGAATCCAGTGTCTGTGCCGTACTCTGTACCGCCGAGTCATCAATTTCATCTCCATCATCAAGTGGTTCGACCTGATACAGTACTTCAAATCCACCCTGCAGGTCCAGACCAAGATTGACGTCCTTGACAAGATCTTTCGCTGTCAGTCCAACGACCGTCAATATACCGATGACCAGCAGAATGGTGATGATGATTCTATTCTTCTTTACTTTCAACAAAACACACCTCGATTATTTTGGAAATCCTCAACGTTTCAATTATAACTGTTGAAACCATAAATTAAAATTAAAAAAAGCCGACTCATGGAGTCAGCTCATTGCACTACTGTTTTACAATTTCCTTGAGCGCGACACGCTCAAATTTAAGTACTGCACTGCCGGCTGCATCTGTACGGATGTACATGTGTTTCTGGTCGAAGGACTCGACAGTTCCGTGAAGTCCGCCGATCGTGATGATTTCGTCACCCTTCTGCATGTTCGCCTGCATGTTCTGTACATCTTTCTGCTTCTTCTGTGCCGGACGGATCATCAGGAAGTACATTACCAGAATGAGTACCAGAAACGGCAGGATGGCCATAAAGAATTCCATCTATGAATCTTCTCCTCTTTTAGAAATTTTTCGGATTTTCGACATTCAATCCGTATGATTCGAAAAATGCTTCTTTAAAATCCAGCAGTTCATCATTTAAAATCGCAGTTCGAATATCTTCCATCAATTTTAACAGAAAATATAGATTATGATAAGTGGTAAGCCTCAATCCAAGAATTTCATCAGTTTTGAAGAGATGACGCAGATAGGCTTTCGTGTAGTTGCGGCACGTATAGCAGTCACACGCCGGGTCGAGCGGCGTAAAATCGCGCTCGAACTTCTTGTTCTTGACGACAACCCGGCCCTGCGAAGTCATCGTTGTGCCGTTTCTTGCGATACGGGTCGGCAGCACGCAGTCGAACATGTCGACCCCACGTATGACACCTTCAATCAGTGCATCCGGTGAACCCACACCCATCAGATAGCGGGGCTTGTCTTCAGGCAGGTACGGAATGGTCTCTTCCAGCACACGGTACATGATCGGTTTCGGTTCACCGACGGACAGTCCGCCGATGGAATAGCCCGGGAAGTCCATCGACACGAGTTCTTTCGCACTCTGTGCTCTGAGATCCTTGTATTCCCCGCCCTGGACGATGCCGAACAGTGCCTGGTGCTTGTCGTTGCCGCTCTTCACATGATGGTTCAAGCAACGTTCCGCCCATCGTGTTGTTCTATCAATCGAATCCTGTACATATTGCTTCTCTGCCGGGAACGGCGGGCATTCATCGAATGCCATCATGATGTCGGAGCCAAGGTCATGCTGGATGTCCATCGCCTTCTCCGGACTCAGAAAAAGCTTCGAGCCGTCGAGATGGCTTCTGAAATGGACGCCTTCCTCTTCAATTTTGCGTCTGTCACTCAGGCTGAATACCTGGAAGCCGCCGGAGTCCGTCAGAATCGGCCTGTCCCAGTTCATGAACTTGTGGAGTCCCCCTGCTTCCCTGATGATATCACTGCCCGGTCTCAGCCATAGATGGTATGTGTTGCTCAAGATGATCTGGCTGCCGATATCGGCAAGCTCCTCGGGCGTCATCGTCTTGACGGTCGCCAGTGTGCCGACCGGCATGAAGATCGGTGTATCGATTGTGCCATGCGGCGTGTGCAGTTTGCCGATGCGGGCACCGGTCTGCTTGCATGTCTTTATATGTTCATATCTGATTGCCATCTACTCTTCATCCTCATATATAATCATTGCATCTCCAAAACTGAAGAAACGGTATTCCTCATCAATCGCATGACGGTAGGCGTTCATGATCGTCTCCCTATCACTGAACGCACTGACCAGCATCATCAGCGAGGACTTCGGCAGGTGGAAATTGGTGATCAGCGCGTCGACCGCTTTGTACTTGAAGCCCGGATAGATGAATATATCCGTAAACCCGCTCGCTTCGACAAACTGTCCATGATCCCGCATGATCGTCTCAAGCGTCCGTGTGCTCGTCGTTCCGACACTGACCACTTTACCGCCATTCTCCTTGACTGCATTCAGCGTGGAAGCAGTCTCATCAGTCATGATGTAGAACTCGGAGTGCATCTTATGCTCTTCGATGT
The DNA here is from genome assembly GCF_021991715.1 of Salinicoccus sp. ID82-1. Lineage (NCBI taxonomy): Bacteria > Bacillati > Bacillota > Bacilli > Caryophanales > Staphylococcaceae > Salinicoccus > Salinicoccus sp. ID82-1. The sequence continues at coordinate 436,575 of NZ_JAGFLY010000001.1, read as the reverse complement.
CGTCTACGCTGACCGGGCGGAAAGTGCCGAGCCCAACATGCAGGGTGATGTAGCTGATATGTACACCCTTGTGCCTGATTTCATCAAGCAGTGCTTCTGTAAAATGAAGACCCGCTGTCGGTGCGGCAGCTGATCCTGCATGCTTCGCATACACCGTCTGATAGCGGTCCTTGTCATCAAGCGTCTCCTTGATATAAGGGGGCAGCGGCATTTCACCCAGTTCATCCAGTACATTTTCAAGCAGCCCATCATGATGGAGGGAGACGTGCCTGATGCCCTCGGCAAACGTATCTGTGCATACTGCTGTCAGGAGACCGTCGCCGAAGTCGATTTCCGTTCCCGGCTTGACGCGCTTCGCCGGACGGATCAGCACTTCATATCCGCCTTCGATCGGCTTCAGGAGCAGCATTTCTATTTTCGCACCTGTATCCTTCTTTACACCGAAAAGTCTGGCAGGCAGTACTTTCGTATCATTCAGCACAAGCGCATCCCCTGGGTTGAGATACGCTGTAATATTTTCAAATTTCGTATCCGACACGCTGCCCGTGCGTTTATCCAGAGCGAGCAGCCTGCTTTCCGCCCGTTTCAGAAGAGGTGTCTGTGCGATCAGTGATTCGGGCAGATCGAAATCAAATTCCTCGAGTTTCAAACCTATTCCTCATTTCTAAATATATCGATGTGGGGGTCGCCATTGAAGTAGTCGTAGCTCTTCGCTGTCGCTTTTCTGCCTCTCGGTGTCCGCTCCAGAAATCCCTGCTGGATCAGAAACGGTTCATAGACATCAAGCAGTGTGATGACTTCCTCGCCGATCGACACGGCGACCGTTTCGAGACCGACCGGCCCCCCATTATATGTGTTGATGATCGTGTTCATAATTTTATGGTCAATCGGATCGAGTCCGCTCGGATCGACTTCAAGCACCTTCAGCGCATGGTTCGTCGTCTCGAGTGTAATGGACGATTCCTTCTTTACGATGGAGAAGTCCCTTACACGTCTGAGCAGACGGTTGGCGATACGGGGCGTCCCGCGTGAACGGCGGGCAAGCTCCATTGCGCTGTCCGGATCAACTGTCACTTCAAGAATGTCTGCCGTACGGTTGACGATTGTGATGAGACTGTCAAGGTCATAGTACTCGAGTCTCAACTGGACGCCGAAACGGTCCCTGAGCGGGGCAGACAAGCTCCCGAAGCGTGTCGTTGCGCCAACCAGAGTGAACGGCGGCAGGTCGATACGGATGCTTCTCGCCTCCTCCCCCTTGCCGATGACGACATCGAGGAAGAAATCCTCCATTGCCGAATACAGTATTTCTTCAACTGCACGCGGCAGACGGTGGATTTCATCGATGAACAGCACATCCCCCGCTTCAAGGCTCGACAGGATGGCTGCCAGATCGCCTGCACGCTCGATGGCAGGGCCGGATGTTGTCCGGATATTCACGCCAAGCTCGTTGGCAATGATATTGGAGAGCGTCGTCTTGCCGAGACCCGGCGGCCCATGAAGGATGACATGGTCAAGCGCCTCTTCCCTGATCCGTGCGGCTTCTATGAAGATGGTCAGATTGTCCTTCAATGTCTGCTGGCCGATATACTGGTTCAGAAGCTCCGGACGCAGTGACATTTCCACATTTTCTTCAAACGGCTGTTTTCCTTCATCCAAAATGCGATCATCCATAATAGCACCTCATTACTGAACTAGATATTTCAATCCGCGTTTTACAGCAGCATCCACCGACTCGAACGACTCGTTGCCAAGCTGCTTCTCGATGCGCTTCAGTTCACGGCTGCTGTAGCCGAGCGCTTCCAGTGCAAGCATCGCTTCACTGATGAAGTGGCTGTTGTTGTCACGCGCCGGCTTATGTGCTGTAATATCCACGGCACCGAGCTTGCCTTTCAGATCGAGAATGATCTGACTGGCCGTCTTCTTGCCGACACCCGGAAACTTCTGCATGAACTTCTCATCTTCCGCTTCAATGGCGCCGATGATTTCTTCAGTGGACGCGGCAGCAAGAATCGCCAGGGCACTCTTCGGTCCGATGCCGGTCACCTGGAGCAGGGATTTGAACAGTGTCTTCTCGTCCCTGTTTCTGAAGCCATACAGCGTATGGCTGTCCTCCCTCACGATGAGTTCGGTATATATTTGTATCTGCTGTTCCTTTTCCTGTTCAAAACGGAACGGATTCGGCACCATGAGCAGATAGCCGATTCCATTCGATTCCACGGTAATATACTGTGGTTCCACTTCTTTCAATACACCGATAATATACTGATACATCAAATCACCATCATTCTACGAATTCGAACTCTCCACCAAGTATCCTTACAGTGTCGCCCGTCTGAATGCCACGCTCACGCAAAGCGTCATCGATACCCATGGAACGCATCTGTCTGGCAAACCTTCTGATGGCAGCTTCCCTGTTGAAGTCCGTCATCTTGAACATACGCTCAATGGCGTCGCCTGTAACAACAAAGGCACCGTCATCATCCCTTGAGATCTTGAAGGCATCCGGATCTTTTTCGTAGCGGTAGAGCACACGGTGATCCGTCTCTTCGACCACTTCTTCCGTTTCCGGCGTCTCCTCAAGCAGATCTGCTACACGGTAGAGTACCGTATCAAGGTTCTGGCGGGTGGCTGCTGAGATTTCATGAATTTCCTTGTCTTCTCCGATTGCCGACCTGAACTGTTCGAAGATTTCATCATCCTCTACCAGATCGACCTTGTTGAGCACAATAATCTCCGGACGCTTCAGCAGACTTTCATTATATAGGCCCATCTCTTCACGGATGATCCTGTAGTCATCGATCGGATCGCGTCCTTCGAGGCCGCTGATGTCGATGACATGAACGATGACTCTGGTGCGTTCAACATGTCGCAGGAACTGATGGCCGAGACCGGTCCCTTCAGACGCACCTTCAATCAGTCCCGGCAGATCAGCCATGACGAACGAGCGTCCGTCTCCGGTCTGGACCACGCCAAGATTCGGCTTGATCGTCGTAAACGGATAATCGCCCCTCTTCGCCTTCGCCTTCGAAACGGCACTCAGTATCGTTGACTTTCCGACACTCGGGAAGCCGACTAGACCGACATCCGCAAGCAGCTTCAGCTCCATCGTCACTTCGAATTCCTCGCCCGGTTCACCGTTTTCGGCAAAATCCGGTGCCGGATTGCGGGAGGATGCAAACCTGGAGTTGCCGCGTCCCCCACGGCCTCCTTTGGCGATGACCATCTGGGCACCATGGTGCACGAGGTCGGCCAGTGTTTCACCGGTATCTTTCCTTTTGACAATCGTACCCGGTGGCACTTTAAGTATGAGCGGCTCGCTGTTTCTGCCGTGTGCATTCGAACTCATGCCGTTCTGGCCGTGCTTGGCCTTGAAATGGCGCTGGTAGCGGAAATCCATCAGTGTTCTCAGTCCCTCATCGACTTCGAAAATGATATCCGCACCGTTGCCGCCATCGCCGCCTGCCGGACCACCCAGTGGTACATATTTCTCTCTTCTGTATGCAACAATGCCGTTACCGCCATTGCCGGCTTTCAAGTATATATCTACCTGATCTATAAACATCGTCTCACCTCTATCCTTCAATATTATAGCATAACCGATCTATCCCATTTAATGAAAAAGGACACCAGCTTTGCTGATGTCCACTCAATTCTTTATTTTGCTTCCTTGTATACGGAAACGCGCTTCTTGTCGCGACCGATGCGTTCGTATTTTACAACGCCGTCGATTTTGGCGAAAAGTGTGTCATCTCCTCCGCGTCCAACGTTCTCACCCGGGTGGATCTTAGTACCACGCTGGCGGAAAAGAATGGATCCGCCTGTAACGTGCTGACCATCCTGCCTCTTGGCGCCAAGACGTTTGGATTCGGAATCACGGCCGTTTTTAGTTGAGCCTACACCTTTTTTGGATGCGAAAAATTGAAGATTCAGTTTAAGCATTGCTTTCACCTCACTTGAAATTTAATGTGATATGTTCACCATATTCTTCTTCTATCGTCTTTAATGAAATGATCATGCCTTCAAGAAGTATCTGCATTTTGTCATTATCCGGATCGTCCGCTTTGAATCGGAGTGAGCCGGATTCCTCATCCATTTCAATCGCCGGATTGGCTCCGGTCATATTGAGAATGGCATTTACAGAACCGAAAACGACTGCTGAAGCGCCAGCACAGACAATGTCCTTGCCATATTCATCAAACATGGCGTGACCTTCCATCCCGAAGGATGTCACCTGTCCCTTATCGTCTATATTGAATTCCACATGGATCATTACGCGTCGATCTTTTCAACTGTCAGCTTTGTATAAGGCTGACGGTGACCTTGTTTACGCTTGTAGTTCTTTCTGCGTTTGAATTTCACTACGTCGATCTTCTTGCCGCGGCCGTGTTTTTCAACTTTAGCGGATACAGTAGCACCTTCAACTGTAGGTACACCAATTTTAACAGACTCTCCACCTACGAAGAGCACTTTGTCGAAAGTGAAGGCATCTCCAGCTTCTGCGTTGAGTTTTTCAACGTAGATTGTCTGACCCTCTTCAACTCTGATCTGTTTACCACCTGTTTCGATAATTGCAAACATACTTACACCTCCTAATATAAAATAAGACACGCCATCTACAGGTGGATATGCATCACTTGAACCTGTAATTGAGCGGTTGATGTCTACATTATCACCAACTATTGCATTATATCAGCACCTCAGGCCGGTGTCAATGCTTTGGCAGTACCTCTTTTCTGACCCTTGACGTTTTCAGGGCGATGACATACACCACGGTAAAGAGCAGCGCATTGAGCAGCAGGCTCGGTGCCGCGCGCAGCGCCATATAGTCGAATACCGGCTTGTCCACCAGGTCGAGGATGATATGGAGCAGGTAGATGTATATGTCATACAGCATCGTCAGCAGCAGCACGACGAAAGCCATGGCGACAAAATCCTTATGGAACACCCGGAAGGCAGTGTGCATGAACAGGACGAAGGCCACCATGCCGAAAGCATGGATGCCATACACCGATCCTATGTAGAAGTCGAGCATTGCACCGAAGACGACTGCGAGCAGGATGCTCATTCTGGAACCTGTATAGATCGACAGCAGCAGAATGAACATCAGAAGTACGCGCGGAACGAAATAGACTTCGACATCACTGACGATGATCGGGCTGAAGCCGGCAAATGCAAAGTCCACATACATCAGCAGGAACGTGGTGAGAAATATCATGATGGCTCTCATGCTAGTCCTCCATCGATTCCGGGCTTCTCTCGATGACGAAGACCACATCGACATTATCTGCATTACTTTTCAATTGCACATAAGCGTTCTGGCTGAGACCATATTCATCATTCTCCACTTCGACCACCGTGCCGATCAGGAGACCTTCCGGATAGTTGCCGACAAGACCGCTTGTAAAGACTTCATCTCCCGGGGAGAGCCCGCTGCGGTTCTTTATATTCTCGACGACAAGCAGATTTCTTTCCTTGTCGTACTTCTGGACATTGCCGTAGATCGGAGTGCCGTCATGCATCACTTCGACCGAAAGATTATTCTGCGACACCGAAGTCGTCAGCATCTCGACATAGCTCGTCCCCCCATTGACACGTGTCACTGTACCGATCAGCCCTTCTGGTGTCATGACCGCCATGCCTGTAGTGAGGCCATCCGTTTCACCCTTGTCGATTGTGAAACTGTTCAGCCACTGGTCATGCGATCTTGAAATCACCCGTGCATTGATGCTCTCGTAGGACTGCCTGGAACTGATATCGAGCGCTTCCCGAAGTTCTTCGTTCTCTGCCTCGAGCCGTTCGATGTCCGCCTGCATCTGGGGCAACATTTCAAGCTGCGCCCGCAGTTTTTCATTTTCCTCAACCGCATTGAAGCTGCGGGTGATCGTGCCGAAAAGGCTTCCGACAAAATCGAATGGTGCATTGATGATCATCTGCGAACCAGCTGCTGCATCGGCAGTGAACTGTTCAGCACGGGTCGTGGAACTCCGATCCGTCATGGAAAAGCCGATGAGCAGAATTAAAATGATGATGCCAAACAGAATGATCAGCATGCGATTCCGGTTGAAAAGCCTGTTCACAATCCAACGCCTCCAATTAGTCCTTAATATCTGATTAAAAGAATACCACACTCGGGCGAGTGTGATAAGCATATGTAAAATAAAAAATAGAGAGGCGGCAGCCTCTCTATAACAGATAAGATAATAATATATATGATATCTAGAACATGTTGCACTGTTCTATCGGAGGCCACCTTCATGAGACATTCATTACTTTGTGACCTGTTATGTTATCTATAATGTTACATGCATTTGATATTAATATCAAGTACTTTCGAAAAATTTTTTCCATTACTGCCATAAATGTTTGATCTGCTGGAATCTTGACACCGTCTCTCGAAGCACGGCATCCTCCACAGCAAGGGAGATTCTGATGTAGTCCTTGCCTCTCGAACCGAAAGCAAAGCCTGGAGTAACGAGAATCGACAGCTCCTGGATGAGATAATCCCTGAACGATTCCCCATCGTATCCTGAAGGTACCTTGATCCAGCCGAATATGCCGCCTTTGATCGGATTGATCGGAACTCCCATGTCAGTAAAAGCATCCGTCACCATGGCACTCCGACGCCTGAACTTCTCCTTCTGGCCTGACAGAATCTCCCCATCATTCCGAAGCGCCGCGGCTGATGCATCCTGTGTCACGCCCCACATGCCCGTCTGCGTGTGATCCTGATACGTATTGATGGCTTCGATCATCTCCCTGTTGCCGACCGCAAAGCCGGTGCGGAAACCGGACATGTTGAAGCCTTTCGACAGCGAGTAGATTTCGATGGCGCAATCAAGATTCGTGTCACTCTCGAGGATGCTCGGATGCGGATTGTCGAATGAAAATGTGGCGTAGGCGAAGTCATGGACGATCCTGGTACGTGTCTCTTTGAACCTCTCCACTGTCCGGTCGAAGAATGCCTTATCGGCAACCGCCCCGAGCGGATTGGATGGGTAGTTCAGGTAGATCAGCCGCGCATTCTGAAGTTCGTGGTCCGGCAGGCTGTCATAATCCGGAAGGTAGCCGTTCTCAGGGAGCAGCGGCAGGTCGTATGTTTCACCGCGTGCAAGCATGACACCGGGACCGTAGTCCGGATAGCCCGGGTTCGGGAGGAAAACACCCTCCCCCGGTTCAATAAAAATCATCGGAAACTGGACCAGTGCACTTTTCGTTCCATAGAGGAGCGCAATGTTATCATCTTCGAGGTCCACATCATAATGCTTTTTATAGAAGGTTTTGATTTCATGCTTGAAGGACGGCTTTCCCCTGAAGCTGACGTATCGCTGATTTTCTTCCTTATATACCGACTCTGTGACTGCTTCAAGTATCGGTTCCGGCGTGCGGCCGTCCGGAATGCCGACTGCCAGATTGATGAGCGGCAGCGGTCCCGGTTCAAGTTCACTCGACATTGCGGTTTTGAAATAGCTTTCCGGTATACTGTTCAATAGTCTGTTTGCCATTACTGTCCCTCCGGTTTATCGAATCCCTGGAACCTGCTGTCTATCGTATCCTGAAAATGATCGGACTTCACTGCCTGGATCAGGTCCTCTGCAAGCTTGCTGTCCTCATCGGATGCATTGATGACAACCTGGTTTCTGAAGTTTTCATTCATATTCTCAAGCTGCAGTGCATCTGCCAGGTCCATGCCGCTTGCCAGAGCAAAGTTCCCGGGTACAAGCGACAGTCCGATCTGATCCACGCTTCTTGGCAGCTGGCCGGAATCCTGATAGACGAATTCCAGGTTCTTGTTATTCTGTATGATATCAGATTCCTCGACTGCGAGCATATTGGCATCCTCGGCAATTTCGATCAGTCCGGCATCAACGAGCGTATGGAAGCCTCTGGACGAGTTGACCGGATCGAGCGGCAGTGCGACTTCGCTGCCATTTTCGATCTCCTCCAATGATTCGTATTCACTGGAATAAAGCCCCATCGGCGCCGTCGGGACCTGGATGAGATTGGTGAAGTCCGTACCGTTTTCTTCATTGAAATCGGACATGAAGGACTTGTTCTGGTATAGATTGGCATCGAGATCCCCATTATGCAGCGCATTATTCGGCTGTATGTAGTCGGTGTACTCGACGATTTCAACCGTATAGCCCTGGTCCTCAAGTGCCGGCTTCAGGGCAAAATTCACCATGTCACTGTAAGGTCCAGTGGAAGCACCGATTGTGATGACTTCCCCTTCTCCTTCATACAGCAATGCACTGGAGCCGATGATGACTGCCAGAGTCGAAGCTAGAAATATCAATATTCCTCGCATATCAGTTCCCCTCCTGTCTTCTGGTCAAAAAATCTCCGATCAGCTGTACAAGCTGTACGATGATGATCAGGACGACGACAGTGGCAACCATTGTCACTGTGTCATAGCGGTAGTATCCATAGCGGATGGCCAGATCGCCGATGCCGCCACCCCCGACGACACCTGCAGTCGCACTGAAAGCGATGATGGAGATGATTGTCAGCGTGATGCCCTGGGTGAGACCACGGCGCGCTTCAGGTATGAGTACATCCGTAATGATTAGCGGCAGGGAAGCCCCGCCTGCGATGCTCGCTTCGATGACCCCTTTGCTGACGCCATTGAAACTCGTCTCAGCTAGTCTGGCAAAGAGCGGTATTGCTGCGATGGACAGTGCCACGCTGGCAAATACAGGACCGTGCGAGCTGTTTGTCAGCCATGTTGCCACCGGCATGATGGCCACGATGAGTATGATGAAAGGAAACGAACGGATGACGTTGGTGATGGCGCCTAGAACCTGGTTCAACGGCTTTATTCTGAACAGCAGCGGGTTTGCTGTAACATACAGCAGTATGCCGAGCGGCAGTCCGACAAGTACCGCAAAGAATATGGAGACCGATACCATTAGCGTGGTTTCAAGCAGTGCACGGTATAGCAGCGGTGCAATTTCAGACAGTCTCTGCATGGATTTCAGCCCTTTCTATGCCATTGGATTCGTCGATGAATATTTTGAGCCTTGTGATTTCTTCAGGATCACCTTTGACATGCAGCATCAGGAAGCCGAGCGGCATATCATGGATGTATTCGATCCGCCCGTTCAGTATGCTGATGTCACAGTCGAAATGACGATAGAGCTGATTGACATAGTTCGCCTCTGCATTCTCATTCAGAAACTTGATGGTGATGACCTCGGATCGCTCATTGATTTCAATGTGTGCCGGAATAATGAAATCGTAGATGTCCTGGACGAACCCTTTCGTCACTGCGTGCTTTGGATGGCTGAAAATGCTGTAGACATCATCACTCTCCACAATCTCTCCCGCCGTCATGACCCCGACCCTGTCAGCAATCTCCTTGATGACTTCCATTTCATGTGTAATCAGAACGATGGTGATGCCAAGCTCCTTGTTGATCCTCTTGAGCAGCTTCAATATCGTCTTCGTCGTATCCGGATCCAGTGCACTGGTCGCTTCATCGCAGAGCAGTACTTCCGGATGGTTCGCCAAAGCCCTGGCGATGCCGACCCGCTGCTTCTGTCCGCCACTCAGATTGCCAGGGTAGCTGTCCGCCTTGTCGCTCAAGCCCACAAGCGCAAGCAGCTCTTCTATACGACCTTTGACCTTCTTCTTGTCGTATCTGCTTGCCTTCAGAACAAACTCGATGTTTTGATAGACAGTCTTCGACTCGATCAGGTTGAACTGCTGGAAGATCATGCCGATCTTCTGCCTTTTATTTCTTAGATCCTGCCCTGAGAGCGAATTGAGTTCCGTCCCATTGACACTGACCCTGCCGGAACTCGGATGCTCCAGAAGGTTGATCAGCCTGAGCAGCGTACTCTTCCCTGCACCACTGAAACCGATGATGCCGAATATCTCCCCGTCACATATCGATAAGGACAGCTTTTTCAGAGCCTCCACTTTCCTGCCATTCACTTCGTACGTCTTTGATACATCTTCAAGTACAATTGCCATCCGATCACATCCTCTATGTAAAATAAAAAAACCATCTGCCGAAATGGCAAATGGTTTCTACAATTATCTGCCAAGCCTCCGCTTGTAGGATTTAGCACAGTACCCGGGTGAGCCTGCTGCTGAAGCTTCAAAGGGCCTATTCCCTCCACTTCTCTGGATAACAGTATTCAGTTGAATGATGATAACTCTACATGACACCAGGAGAAATGTCAACATTCAGATAGTTTGGATTTACGAAACTTGATAACCAACTGTTTCTACTCTATCGGTATATAATAGATATGATTGGAACACTTTCATCGAAACAGTACATCTGCAGAATAATAGACGCAGCAGTCAGCTTCACTTTTGATGCATGAAGGAACGTGTTCAGGATGAACAAGAAAATATCCAAAAAGACATTGCCCGTCCCCAAACTTCTCCATGAACTTTTTGGCAGAAGGACAACAAAGGCGGAGTTGGCCATTGTGCTGGCGAGCTGCATTCTTCTTTCCTCAATACTGCTTTTTCACACATTTGATGAATGGTCAGAGCTCGCAGTGTGGAAGATGATACTACTGGTCATACTGACACTCGATATCACCGGGGGTGTGGTGGCCAATGTTACAAAAGGTACGAATGAATACTATCAGGGAAGTCCTGAAGCCAGGTTGGTATTTCTGACCATCCACGTCCAGCCACTGATACTCGGCTGGATCTTCGGCAATTTTTCATTATGTGCAATCATCTGGATTTTCACCATATCTGTCGCATGGATTATTACCAGAATTGAAAAAAGAGACCTACAGCGTACTGCTGGAATGGCATCTGCCCTACTGGGACTCGGCATACTGACGCTGCTCTCTGACACACATTTTATTCTGAATGGACTGCTCGCCTTATATGTTTTGAAGCTCGTTTTCAGCTTTGCGGTTGATCATGGTAAAACCGAGTAATATGAGCAATATCTAAAGAGGCTTGAATTAGAACGAAAATAGATGGCAAAAATATAACTAATGGATACAGAACCTAACATAAAAAAGACAGGGTGAATTTATGCGAAAGCTGGAGTTGGTTTCTTACAGAAAAAGCTGGGAAGATGACTTTAACAGAGAAGCTAAGAAGATACAGGCAGTTTTTGCTGAAGAGCTATTGGACATACACCACATTGGAAGTACTGCAATCCCGGAAATGGTCGCCAAACCTATAATCGATATTCTGGTAGAAGTTCAAAATGTTCAACACGTAGATTCATATAATACTATGATGACTAAGCTTGGGTATACTGTAAAAGGAGAGAACGGAATAGCTGGCAGACGATTTTTTGTTAAGCATATAAATAGCAGCAGAACACACCACGTACATATTTACCAATCAGGCAAAAGCGAAGTTAGTAGACATTTGGCTTTTAGAGATTATCTGGTTGAAAATCCACAAGAAGCAGCAAAGTACAAACGCCTTAAAAAGGAGCTCAGCGTGCAACAGGTTTTTAATGTTGAAGAGTACCAGAAAATGAAGTCTTCACTAGTAAACGAGCTGGCAGAAAGTGCGATCAACTGGGCGAGTCAAAATAAGAAGGTTTCTGTCATAGGATTTATCATACGTGAAAAAGATGATGGAATTCATGAGTTGCTAACACTGTCTTTTGATTCTGACAAAGTCTCCACCTTACGTATTCCTGGAGGCGGCGTAGAAGAAAAAGAAGACCTGATAATGGCTCTTAACCGTGAAATACATGAAGAAACAGGTTTGTTGAATACGAAACTCGTACGGAAATTAGGGTGTGTAACCTACTACAAACCTTTCATCAAAAAGATGGTTGAACGTCATGATTTTCTGTTGTATGCCCCTTCGAATACTGAGGACTTCTGGGCGCATAAAGTTACTGGAGAAGACAAAGATGACGGTATGTATTTTAAATATAACTGGATACAGTCTGTTGACTTCGGAAAAGTGGATGGTGAACTTAGAACTTTCCTAGAGCCGGTTTCTATTCCTGAACTATTTAAGTCATGAATAATTTCCTATCTACCAATTGTTATAAAAATAAGAAACCATCTGCCTTGATCAGCAGATGGTTTCTTTAACATATCTATGCATTCATCGCTTTCGGCTGGCCGAGCTGCATGGTGTACATCTTGGCGTACTCCTTGCCTGAGGCAATGAGTTCCTCGTGGTTGCCCTTCTCAACAATGCGGCCGCTATCAAGCAGCAGAATCTGATCTGCGTGCTGGATGGTCGACAGCCGGTGGGCAATAATGAAGGTTGTGCGATTTGCACTGACGACCTTCATGGCATGCTGGATCATCTGCTCGGTTTCGGAGTCGATGTTGCTTGTGGCTTCATCAAGTACGAGCACTTTCGGGTTGAATACCATAGCGCGTGCAAATGAAATGAGCTGACGCTCACCGAGCGACAGTGTCGAACCGCGTTCGGTCAGTTCGGTGTGCATATCGTTGTTCATGCGTGACAGCATTTCCCCACCACCGACACTGAGGAGTGCCTGCCTTGCTTCTTCTTCAGAAATCTCTTCGTTGTTCATCCGCAGATTGAACAACAGGGATCCACTGTAGATGAAGGGATCCTGAAGTACAATTGACATGTGCTGTCTCAAGGACTGTTTGCTGAATTTGCGTGTATCCTTGCCATCGAATAGAATCTTTCCTTTGACCGGGTCATAGAAACGCATCAGCAGGTTGATGATCGAGCTCTTGCCGGAACCGGTATGACCGACAAGCGCTACGGTTTCTCCCGGCGACACATCTATACTGATGTCTTTGAGCACTGTATGTTTGTCATCGTAGGAGAAGCTGACCTCCTTGAAGGCAATATGACCGGTGAAGCTGCCCAGGTTTTCTTCCTGCTCCACTTCGATTTCTGCATCAAGCAGTTCGAATACTTTCACTGCAGCGACACGGGCCTGCTCATAGATGTCCAGTTCCCCGATGATATTGAACAGCGGGTTGAAAAAACGTGTCACATAGTCCACAAGTATATACATCGTCCCGACGGACAATGCTGTTGATGCATCCAAAAAGCTCGATGCGAAAATATAGACCATCACTGCAAACAGCAGCGATCTCAATGTCCCCATCAGATTCTGGCCTGTGGCACTTTCAAGCTTGATCAGGCTGCCTGTACTCTTAAGATAGTCATTATTCAAAGCTTCAAACTCCCGTGTAATCTGCTCTTCCCGATTGAAAACCTGGATGATCGGCATGCCGCTGATCGATTCGTTGATCATCGCATTAATATCACTGTTACGCTCTCTTCTGGTATGGTTGAAGTCATTCGAATACTTCCTATAGAGCACCATCCAGATAATGATGATCGGTACAAACAGCAGCATGACCAATCCGGTCCAGATGTTGATGAAAAGCGTAACGACTGTAATCGCCCCGATGGTCAGAGTGCTGACAAGAAACATCGGAAGAACAATTGAGAACATATGCAGAATGGATTCCGTATCGTTTGTAATCCTTGCCACCACCTTGCCCGCTGGGAGATCGTCGAAATAGCGGATCGGCAACTTTTGTACATGCTGAAATACATCATTTCTGATTTTTTGAACCACCAGTGCTCCCGAATTCTGAAGGACAACCTCCTGGAAGTAGCTAAATATGGCGTACAGAAGATTGGTCCCTAGAAATACCGCCAGCAGCTGATAGATCGGCAGCATCTCGATCTGCCCTTCACCTCCCTGGATATGACGATCCAGAATGATCATGGCGATCACCGGTCCGAGCAGTTCAAAGCCGACCATCAGTATCATCAGAATGATACCGAGGGCGAACCATCCCTTGAAATATAGCGCATAATTGATCAGTCTCTTAAGTTCTTTCATATTGTTTCACCTCCAGTCCGGTAGTAGTCATTCTGCTGGCTGTACCAGCCACCGGTTGCTGACAGCGTTTCGTGCGTTCCCATTTCTACAACCTGCCCATCGTCCAGTACCGCAATCAGATCTGCGTGCTGTACGGCAGATAGTCTATGCGTAACGATGATGGTCGTCTTGCTGGTACGATTTCGTCTGATGCCATCGATGATCCGCTTCTCGGTCTTCGCATCAACCGCACTGAGTGCATCGTCCAGTATCAGAATATCGGGGTCACGGATCAGGCTTCTCGCAATGGAGATGCGCTGCTTCTGTCCGCCACTCAGGGCGATGCCCTTTTCACCGACCATCGTATCAAGGCCTTGTGGCATACGTTTCAGATCTGTATCAAGTGCACTGAGTGCAATGGCTGCCCCAAGTTCAGCCTCAGTCGCCTCCGGATTGCCGAAGAGAATGTTTTCTCTGACAGTTCTGGAGAAGAGGATGTTCTCCTGAGAAACATAACCGATTTTTTCGCGCAGTGCCTTCTTATCGAGCTCGGCAATTCTCTTACCATCTATGACCAGTCCCCCCTCCCCTTCCGGATAGAATTTCAGAAGCTGTTTGACTAGCGTCGACTTCCCGCTGCCGGTCCTGCCGACAATGCCGAGTGTCTCACCGCTCTTGAGTTCGAACGTAATATCCTGCAAGTTCGTTCGTGTGCTGAGCGGATACTGGAATGACAGCTTGTCAAAGTCCATGCCCGCATTCGTCATCATCATGTCACCCTGGTGCTTCACGTCGTCTTCCGTATCAAGCACTTCATCGATGCGGGTCAGTGATGCATTTCCACGCTGCATCACATTGAACAGCATGCCGACCGCGAACATCGGCCAGACCAGCATGTTCAGGTACACGTTGAAAGCGACGATATCGCCGACCGAAATGATGCCGCGATTGGCAAGCACTGCCCCATAGCCGAAAGCGACCATGAAGCTGAATGTGGTTACAATGACGGTCAGCGGTCTGAACAGCGCATCCAGACGTTCGACTTTCATGAACTTCTGCAGATAGTCGTCCGTCATACCCTTAAAGCGGTTGTTCTCCGCTTTTTCCTGAACATAGCTTCGGGTCAGCCTGACCCCTTCGACAATTTCCAGTACCGAGTCATTCATCACACTGAACGCCTCCTGGCTTTCCTTATGGGCCTCATTGATCTTCTTGCCGAGACGCTGCTCGACAATGGCCAGAATCGGCAGAGGCAGGAGCGCAAAAAGCGTCAGCTGCCATGAAATTGTGAAGCCCATGACCAGAATGATTGTCAGCATGAATGATGTCGCATCGACCAGTGTCAAGAGTCCTATGCCGGTCGCCATATTGACACTGCGCAGATCATTCGTCGCCTTCGCCATCAGATCGCCCGTCTTATTGCGTTCATAGAAGCTCGGAGACAGAAGCAGAAATTTGCGCATCAGTTTCATCCTGATGATGCCCTCGATCTTCTTCGCTCCGTCAAACAGCAGATAGGACCATATATAGGTCGCTGTGTACGTCAATACAGTCACGGCAAGAAAGATGATGACAAGCTGCCACATGAGCCGCTCCGTCATCTCACCGTTGCCGATGAAGTCGATTGTCCGCCCAATCAGCTGTGCCGGAATCACTTCCAGTACATTCGCTATCAGGAGCACACCGATGATTGTTGTATACTTCCATTTGTTTTCTTTAAAATACCATCTCAGTTTCCATAGAAACTCGAACATGATAACACCACCCTGTTCTTACCAGGGCACTCAATCCACAATTACAGTCGAGAGCATCCTCTGGTAGTCTTTGTTGAAATATTCGTTGTTGTCATTGCATCAAGCTGTCTTTTGCATTTTGAATTCGGCATATCATCACCCCTATAGTTCGGAATATTCTTATAAATTACAACAAAAAAAGTGCGCACTATTAATGTGCACACTGATATCAGGCATAAAAATAGGGAGGCTTGCGCCTCCCCTAACAGATAAGAAATAATATATATGATATCTAGATTAGAACCGGAGTGGGTTAGAATCTATCGAAGGAGGCAATAATATGAAGTTGTTTTTCGAAGAAGTAAGTTGCAGTAATCATAAAATTGACCTCCTTGTTATGTAATTTATAAGATATATAAATCATAACGTACATTATTTCGGTTTTCAACACATTTTACAAAACTAACAGGGTTGTAATAGAGTTGTAATATTTTGGTGTAATTTTCCTTACCAATCCGAGGTGTAGTAAAGGTCATACTTATCATAGTTGATGAATTTCGCATGATAGAAGTCGCAAGCGGCCTGATTGATGTAGTTATGATATATTCGATCGTATTCATATGAACCGAAAAAAGGTCCAGGAAAAACAGGCATCAAAAGATTTGCTTTTTCCGGAGAATGTCGCACCTCGTTCAATGTCAGATAGAGTTCATTTATTGTTTTATTTGTAAGTTTAATCTTCCCACAATTTTCGATTTCGTATCTTCTCACAAAATACCCTTGCAATGCATTGAACTTTCTATAGTAGCTGTATTCTATCACTTCCTTTGTTTCCTTTTCCTGCAGGTATAAATACATATCAAGACCCATAAGATTCCTCCCTATTTAATAAAGTTCATTTCTTTTAGACTGATGAATTTACCGGCTCCTATAATGATATGATCCAGAAAATCCACACCGATCATATCACCGCAGTCATGAAGCCGCTTGGTCACCTCAATGTCTTCCCGGGATGGTGATGGATCCCCGCTTGGATGGTTATGAACACAGATTATGGCTGCAGCACTCCTTTTAACCGCTTCCTTATAGACTTCCCTTGGATGTACTATGGATGAATTCAGCGATCCTTTAAACATGGTTTCCTGGTGGATGACCATATTTTTGGTAGATAAGTATAGAACAACGAAATGTTCCTGCTGATAATATCTCATTTTCTCCATCAGGAAATCACTTACATCTTCAGGGCTTTTGATGTAGACATCTTCTTCCAGAGAATGTGTATGCATTCTGATCGCTACTTCAATTACAGCGAGAATTGTAATTGCCTTGGCTTCTCCAATACCTTTTATGCTGATCAGTTCCTGATAGGTAAGATCTCTCAATTCACGTATCGACTTCATATCTTTTATGATCCTGTTGGCAACAGTAACACTTGATTCCTCCCTGTTTCCAGTATTGATGATGATGCCAAGCAGTTCCTGGTTGGTCAGCTTATCAGCGCCATAGTTCATCAGCCTTTCCCTGGGTCTATCGGCATTATGCATTTCTTTGATCAGCATTGTCATAGAAAACCTCCAAAGTATATTTGATTCATTTCTTCATACAGCAGGAACGAAAGAATGAGTGCATTCGTTATGAATGGCACCAATGGTATTTTGCTCGGTATCTTGTTCCTGTATAAATGAAGGATGATAATAAACAGACCACCAATTATATAAGTCATCAAAATTGTATATATAAAGAAGTTGACTGGTGTTATGAGTGTGATTACAGTAAACAGTTTGATATCTCCATATCCGATGGTTTCAGAGAAAAGATAGTAGAACAGATGCAAAATGAGGATGATCACAATATCTTCCCAGATGTTGAGGTAGGACAGTTCAGTCAAATATAGACCAGTAAACAGGAACAGAAGATTCATATGATCAGGTATTTTATATGTTTTTATATCATTTAAAGAAATAGGGATGAGAAGCGTAATTACCAGGTAGTACAACGTGAAGTCTTTTAGAGAGAGATCATAGAATACAGGAAGAATATAAAAGAAAACCAAGAGAAGTTCGCACAAAAAGGTACCCCGGTCAATTTTGGAATGGCAATGCAAACATTTTCCTTTTAAAGCCAGAAAACTGACAAGTGGTATAAGCTCTGGCCAATTCAGTGTATGACGACATGAATCGCACCGACTCCTTCTATAAAGAAAGTCACTATTTTCAGCACATGCCAAAGCATAGATGAATGAAGCAAGTATACCTCCAAAAATCATTATCCAGATCATTTCATCCCTCCTTTGATAGCACTATATTAACCGTACTTTCCCGTTCTGTAAAAAGGCAAAAACAAGGTAATTTGATGAACCTCAAATAAAAACAGCAGTACTGTATGAAAAAATAGACAGTACCCGGTTTTCTGTACTCTTGGAAGGAGATTTCATACATAAATAATGTGTAAACGTACTGGCCAGACCAATTCAAGTTCAAAAAAACGACAGCTGAAATTATCAGCTGTCGTCTTCAAAATATCTATTCACTTTCTATTGCTCCGGCCAATCCCTAACCGGCTTATATCCGGAGTTTTTCAAAAAGTTTTCCACCTTTTCATCAGACAGCCCCTGCATGTTGATCCCGTTCTGAAGTGCAGTGATATGCATCCTCGCAGTGTACTCGAGTGTTTCGAGTGCCATTCGTGCTTCTTTCAGATTGATATCGTAGACGATGATGCCATGGTTCTCAAGCAGCAGGATGTTGCCTTCTTTGGACTTCTCCTTCACCGCTTCTGCCAGTTCCCTGCTCCCTGGATGGTAGTAAGGGACTCTGACGACTCTTTCAAGATAGTACATGGCTTCGACGAAGTAGTTCGAAGGGAGCTCGAGATCGGAGTTTGCGACCAGTGTACTGTAGAACGGTGAGGAATGCAGTATGGCGTTGATCTCCGGCCTATTTTCATAGATTCCCTGATGCATGATGTGTTCTTTCGACGGCTTCTTGCCTTCCACAAGTCCATTTTCGTCACAGAGTGAAAATTCTTCTTCTGTAATTTCACTCAAGTATGTGCCGCTCGCTGAAACATAGAACTGGTTGTCATCGAGCCTTGCGCTGATGTTTCCGGCAGTCCCCCACACGAGTTTATTGTTTCCCATGAATTCCCCGGTTCTTTTAAGGTCATGGAGCAGATCCTCTTTATTCATAATGACAACTCCTTACTTGGTATCAAATAGCTGTACTGGTCCCAGTGCAATCTGAGGGATAAAAGTGATGAGTGCAATGGCGATGATGACTGCAATATAGAATGGAACGAGTGCGCGGGTCAGCTGATCGATCCTGATCTGGCCGATCCTGCCTACAATGAACAGGTTCAAACCGAGCGGCGGTGTAACCATGCCAAGTGCGAGCGCAACAATCATGACGACACCGAAGTGTACTGGGTCGACGCCGACTTCTGAAGCGATCGGCACGAGTATCGGCGCTAATATTATGATGGATGCATTGGTTTCCATGAACATGCCGATGAACAGCAGAAGCAGTACGACAAGAAGCAGGAATACCATAGGATTGTCGGTGACTGATGTGATGGTCTGTGCGACTTCCTGAGGTACATTTTCTATTGTCAGTATCCAGCTGAACAGCCCTGCAGTTGCCAGGATGAACATGATGGAAGCTGTTGTCTCGGTCGCTGTTGTCAGTACGGTTCTGATGTTTCTGAGACCAATTCCCTTATAGACGAACACGCTGATGATGAACGCATAGACAACGGCAACTGCTGCCGCTTCTGTCGCTGTAAAGATACCACTGTATATACCACCAAGTATAATGAAAGGCATGATGACGGCTGGAATCGCTTCCCAAAATGCTTTAAGAAGTTCCTTACCTGTTGCTCTGCGCTCTTTCGTGTAGTCTCTTCTCTTGGCAATGATGACGACGGTAACTACGAGTCCAAGGCCGATGATGATACCTGGCAGCATGGAGGCGACAAAAAGATCACCAATGGAGGCACCGGCCGCAACACCATATAAGATCAGCGGAATACTTGGCGGCAGAATGATGCCGAGTGTCCCTGAGACAGCCTGCACGCCGCCGGCAAATTCCTTATGGTAGCCGCGTCTGATCATTGCAGGGATAAGTATCGATCCAAGTGCCGCTGTTGCTGCCACACTGGATCCCGAAATAGCGGCAAAGAACAGTGTCGTAATGACTGTGACAATGGCCAGTCCACCGGTAACGTGACCGGTAAGGGCATTGGCAAGATTGATCAGCTTCTGTGAAATGCCGCCATATTCCATGATGACACCGGCAAGAATGAACAACGGAATCGCCATAAGCGGAAATGAATCGAGTGCGACAAAGCTTCTCTGGGCAACTGTTGCCAAAGGCATATCACCAGCCAGGAAAAGTGCCAGAGCCGAAGAAAGGCCAAGGGATATTGCTACTGGTACCCCAAGCAGGAATAGGATCAGTAATGAGATGATGAGTATTGCGATCATGTGAGCTGCTCCTCCCCTTTATGTCCTCTGTTCTGCATCTTTTCAAACAGAACTGCAAGCGCATTCAAAAACATCAATAGAGCGCCGACAGGTACTGCCGCATAGGCCCATGCCATTGAGAACTGCAGGTTTGGTGTAACCTGTCCGATGACTACAAAAGTCAATTGGATCCCAAAAATAAGCAGTATCGCAAAGAATATGATGCTGGCAATCAGGATGATGATATCCAGAATACCTTTCGTTTTCGGTTTGACGATTTCCAGAAGAAAGTCGACGGCGATATGTGCACTCCTACGTACAAGCAAGGCAGAACCGAGGAACACGATATATATCATGAGATACCTGGAAATTTCTTCTGTCCAGCTGATCGGATAGTTGATGACGAACCTTGTCAGCACCTGAAGGAAAACCAGTGAAACCATGATGACGAACAAGGTCGAGACAATATATCTGAGTCCAGTATTCAATGTGTCCATAAAGTTGATGTATGCTTTCATCTAATAACTCCTTATTGTTTCAATTCGACGATCGAGTCGTAGAGTTCCTGGCCATATTTGGCAGCAAGTTCATCGTGTACAGGCTGAACAAGTTCCATGAACGGTTCCTTGTCCACTTCGATGATTTCGACGCCTTCTTCAAGGAAGCTCTGTTTGGCTGCTTCGTCCTCTTCACTTACAAGCTGGTTCTGGTATTCTGTCGCCTCTTCAGCCGCTTCTTGTACCGCCTGCTGCTCTTCAGAGGAGAGTTTCTGGAACGTTTTTTCACTTGTCAGAAGCTGGACATAGCCATATACATGATCCGTCATTACCAGGTAATCCTGTACCTCATGGATTCTTGCGTTCGTCGAGAATGACAGTGGATTCTCCTGGGCATCAATGACACCTGTCTGCAGTGAGGAATAGACTTCTCCAAAGTTCATCGGTGTCGGGTTGGCACCCATTGCCTGCCAGCCTTTAACGGACGCTTCTATGTTAGGCACCCGGATTTTGAGTCCACTGAGGTCTTCAGGTGTTTCCACTTTGACATTGCTGGTCAGTTCACGTGGTCCACGTACCCAGAACTCAAGCCCGCGGATCCCCGTTGCCTCAAGTGTTTCGTCTTGCAGTTTCTGACCTGCTTCTCCGTATAGAAATGATTCAAGGTGCGCCTGGTCTTCAAATAAGTATGGCAGCTCAAGAATCGCGTATGGTGTGTAGAAATTTGACATTACACCCGCGACCAGTGCAAAGTCGACAGAACCGATCTGCATGCCTTCGAGCAGGTCCCTGTCCGAGCCCAGGGTCGAGCTCGGATAGATATCCACTCTGACGGAACCATTTGTCTTTTCCTCCACCAGTCTTGCAAATTCTTCTGATCCTTTATGCCAAGTATGGGATTCACTCTGAATATGTCCCATTCTAAGAACTGTGACATCTTCTGCTTTCGTGCTGCCGCCGCAACCGGACAGCAGAATGGCGGTAAGCCCTAGAAACAATAGTATTCTGTATTTGAAAATATTCACTTGTGTCCCTCCATTTTAAGAATCGAATTCAACCAGCACTTTTACCGACGCGTCCTCTTTCTTGTCGACAATTCTGAAGCCGTAGTCCGCCTGGTCCATTGATAGCTTATGGGAAATCACTTTATTGACAGGGATTTTGTCTTCTTCAATGATTCTAACCGCTTCTTCAGTGTCTGGTCTGTTGTAGGTCATGCAGCCGATGATTTCCTTTTCGTTCTGCTGCAGGTTCTCAATGTCCACTTCCTGTCGTCCATTGAACATTGCGACTGTAATGACTTTCCCGCCTTTACGCAGCAGTGATAGTGACTGGTCGATGATGCCACGTACGCCGGCAGTGACGAATACTTTGTCAAAAGAGCCGCCCAGTTCCTTCTTGGCATTTTCAATCCAGTTCTCATCCTGTGCACTGTTGATTGTCAGTGTGGCACCCATCTCTTTAGCCACATCAAGGGAGTAGTCGAGAACATCCGTCACAAGTGTCGTTTCCACGCCTCTATGTTTTACCGCTGCCAGAGTCAATAGACCGATGGGACCAGAACCGATGACTGCCACTCTGTCCGTCGGCTTGATATCCGCTTTGTAGACAGCGTGGACGCCTACCGCCAATGGCTCGACCAGTACGCCTCTGTCGTAGTCAACGGAATCCGGCAGTCTGATGACTTGTGCTTCAGGTGAGATGAAGTACTCCGCCATCGCTCCGAGCCATTCACCTATGCCGGGTGCCAGTCTTTCATCCGAGTAATTAATATTACCCGTCATAACCCCTTCACTTTCACCTGTACCGATCTGCGGTTCTACGGTTACTCTGTCACCTACGGAAAAATCTTTCACGCTGCTGCCAACTTCAACCACTTCTCCTGCGACTTCGTGGCCGATGATGACCGGTGGTTTTCTGAAGGGATGCAATCCTTTGTAAGTATGGATATCGGAACCACAGATGCCTGCCACTCTGACCTTGATCATTACCTCGTTCTCTTTCAGCTCGGGTACTTCCACTTCTTTTACTTTAATGCTTTCTGGTGCATCTACATAAACTGCTTTCATGTTTCTTCCTCCTTATTATCTGAACAATATCGATTTTGAATTTTCGAGGTGCTGCTCCATCAGATGAACACTCTCCGCCTGATGGGCTTTCAGTGCTTCATATATCTGCAGGTGATCCTGATAGAAGATCTTCACTCTCTCAGGATCCTTTCTCAAGTGCTTCAATGTAATTCTGCGCAAGTGGTCCTGCCTGTTGATCAGTATCTCGGTGATTTCCATATTGCCTGCCATGTTGCTGATGGCCAAATGGAATTCATGATCGTAAGTGGCAAAACTGTTTATATCGAGGTTATCCGTCACTTCTTTTGTGACATCAAGTATCTGCTTCAGTTCATCCAGCTGATACTCGGTGATCCTGCCATGCAGAAACTTGCAGTTGAACGTCTCAAGTGCAATCCTGAGATTGTACATATCGTTGATCTTGTCGACCGACAGTTCATTGATGAAAATGCCCTGCTTGGATGAAACGGTGAGGAAACCTTCTGTTTCCAGGCGAATCAGTGCATTTTTAATCGGTGTCTTGCTCATATCAAGATCTTCAATCAATGTGCGCTCGGACAGAAACTTGCCCGGAGTATACTCCTCGTTTAGTATCTTCTGCTTGATCCTATCGTAGGCGATGTCTTTTAATAGCATTTTCAAACTCCTCTAGACTGTAGTCTCTTTTCCTGCTTCAAAAACCTTTCCGTAGAAGGCTTCCCCACCAAGCTGACCGCTTTTAAGTGCGATCTCCAGATGGTTGTAGCGTTCCTGATCGGAGTATGCTAAGCACAATGGCGCCCCTGGTGCTATGGACTCGATGACTTCCATGCCATAGATGCCGAGCTGTGATGTGACGAATCCGGAAGTATCTCCACCCGAGACGACCAACCTGCGGATATCCGAATGGTCCATGATGTATTTCGTCCATCTGCCGAGCTGCTTGCCAATATGATTACCATGGGAACCGGTTACATTCTTATCTGTAAAATAAGCCCTTGTCTCTTCAACAACCGGGTCATCCGCGCCCCTCGCTGTGTAGATGACGACTTTCTTCTCCTGATGGATCAGTTCGATGATCTTATCCAGATAATCCGTCGGAACTTCTTCATTCGCAAGCAGCTCGTAAGGTACCCGCTCAGTATGGAAGCCGTTGTTCTCCGCTTCCTCGAGCTGTCTCTTTGTAACATCCGATACACTGCCTGAAACAACGAGCATTTCATCAATGGCGTTCGGTTTCAGGCCAAGGCTGTTCTGGTTAACGTCGGCATTGTCTTTCCAAGTTTCACCCAGTGCATACTCCACACCGGAAGAACCGATCAGGAAAGTCGCATCTTCATGCCTGCTGTCCCAGACCATTTTGCCGAATGTCTTCATGTGTTTCGATTCCAGTGCATCAAACAGCGTAATCGCATTCTTTTCTTTAATATCAAAGCGCTTGCCTTCAGCCATATCAGCTGCAGTAAACTTGTCGACCTGCTGATCCGTCTGCTTTGAAAGATGAACACTCAAGTCCGCCTCGTCCATCGGCGTCACCGGATGACGGGACATGACCGGGTGCTGATCCAGTCGATACGTTTCACCGTGGAACTTCGCAAAATGATTGCCGAATACCGTATATCTGCCGAGCGCCGGTGCTGCAACAAGCAATGGGAATATGCCCTCTTTAAAATAAGTTCTGGCCAGGTCTGCTGCATAGCCGATACTGCCGGTTGACGGTGAAGAATCGAAAGTCGAACATACTTTGTAGTGTACAAAGTAAGGGTTCATTTTCTGGAATGCTTCATATACAGGAGTCAGCTCTTCCCTCATCCCTTCCGGATCCTTTGCCCTTGAAGTGCCCGCCACCCCGATGCACTGTACACCTTCGAACTGATCAAGGAGTGCCTTGTCAGGCGGTGTCATGAAAAGCAGCGTTCTTAGTCCATATTGGTGCAGCGCTTCCATGGCATCCGTAGAACCAGTGAAGTCGTCACCGTAAAATGTGAGTAGTAATCTGTTATCCATTTATATTCTCCTTACATAGATTTAACATAGATTTATGTTGTATCTAAATAAGATAATAGGGGGACCGCTTACATTTTGCAAGGGGTTTCATTGAATTTATAAAAAAACACACGGGTTTCCGTGTGTTTAGAGTAATTAAAACTTTCGTTTTCATTATGCTTTATTCAATTGTCATGCTGACTGAATCATGTTTTTGTTATATTTTTTCTTACAATTAAACTTCCTACATCCTCTAATGCCTTACTACTGTCTTCTTCAACTTTAGCTCCCAGTATGACGGTAAGTGTTTCTACAAGAGACATTGCAGGCACTAGAGTAAAATGCTCATCAGCTCTTGATAATAATAAAGTCGTTTTAGCAAATGGAATCATGGAATTATTCATACTATCAGTGATTAAAATAATTTCTATATTCTTTTCGCTACAATATTCAGCCACGTCATAGGTCAATTGTGTAAAAGGAGACAAAGCAATCAGGATAATCGTCTCTTTTTCGTTCGCATGAAAAAGTCTATCGAATATGAAGTGCGGCTCATAACTTAACTGATTACATTTCGGATAGAATTGATTAATACTATTTTCTAGATATATTGCTACGGCTCTTGAAGTTCTTAGTCCGAACACATGTATTTTTTCAGCATTCATCATTAGACTGACTGCTTTCAATATACTTTTTTCCAGATCAGTATTCAGTGAGTATTTCTGCATCATATTAATCTTGTTCCATACACTTCTGATTTGTTCTTCTCCAGTATCATTCGAGTTTTCTGGATCAAACTTCCACCACTTCGGTGTCTGGGTATCCAGTACTGCAGTATGTAAATCTTTCTTGAAGTCATTGAAATTTTCATAGCCTAGATTTTTTATTGTCCTTAGTATAGTCGTTGTACCAACTTCTGCTTTATCAGCCATATTCGAAATTGAATCCAGGCCAATTTCTCTGTATTCACTCAAGATAAACTCACAGAATTTCTTTTGTTTTCTCGGCATGCCATCTTTAATTTCTATAATCTTTTTCAGAATGTTATATTCGTTCTCCATGTTAACACCTCATTTCAAGGATAAGTTATATAGAAGGAAATATAAAGGTAAACACCAAAAAGGAATTTTTATTCCTTTTATTAATAAAAAAGGTTTACTTAATCCTTTTACAGTGATATGCTCAATTTATAAATTTTCTAAATTCTATACAAATAGTTTAGATTTTTTTTACTTCATTTTGAAAGGGGTTACAAAATGGATTTCAGTATCTGGGATATTATGACAGATTTAGGTTTAATATCTCTTCTTTTGTTATTGGGTATGATTTTAAGAGCCAAAGTGGGACTACTGCAGCGTTCATTTATGCCTGCCAGTATTATTGCTGGAGTTCTTGGTCTGGCACTTGGCCCGAATGGATTTGGACTCATTCCATTTTCAGACTTGATTGGCAACTACCCTGGAGTATTGATTGCTGTAGTTTTCGCTGCTCTCCCACTCTCTACAGAAAAATTCAAATGGTCGGAAGTAATAAACAAAGTGGGCGGACTTTGGTCATACTCACAGATCATCATGCTCTTAATGTGGGGTGGCGGACTTCTATTTGCTCTTGTATTGCTGGTACCATTGTTTGATGTTCATAATGGTTTTGGACTGATATTGGCAGCTGGTTTTGTTGGCGGCCATGGGACAGCTGCAGCCATAGGTGATGCTTTTGCTCAACAAGGGTGGGAAGAGGCAACATCACTAGCCATGACATCCGCCACAATAGGAGCTGTACTTGCTATTGTAGTCGGTCTTTTGTTGATAAAATCTAGTGCAAATAAGGGACAGACAAACTACATAAGTAGTTTCAATGAACTACCTGAAGAATTAAGAACAGGACTTTTGCCTGAAAGTAAAAGAGAATCTATGGGAAATGACACTGTATCAAGCATATCCATTGACCCACTTGTCTTTCATCTTGCAATTGTGGTTCTTGTGACTACGATAGGCTATTATTTAAGCGTATTCGGAGAGTCATTATATGCTAACTTGGCAATTCCTGCCTTTTCCTTGTCATTTCTATCCGGGCTCATCTTAATGCAGATGATGCAAGCAGTAAAAGTGGATCAGTACATTGATAAAGGAATCATGTCCAAAATTGGTGGTAGTGCGACAGACATCCTAGTAGCTTTTGGTATTGCTTCGATAAATTTGACAGTTGTCGCAAACAACATCGTACCGTTTACAATTTTGATTCTTTTTGGAATCGCTTTCGCATTTTTCTTTTACCGTTTCGTCTCGCAATTATACTTCCAGGAGAATTGGTTTGAAAAAGGGATATTCACTTTTGGTTGGATAACAGGAGCAGTGGCTATGGGTATAGCACTATTAAGGATTGTAGATCCTAAACTTAAAAGTAAAACACTTGATGAATTCGGCCTAGCCTATATTCCGATGGCACCAGTGGAAATACTGGTTATCACGTTCGCTCCATTGTTTATTCTTAGTGGTCAACACTGGCTTTTCACAATTATTACAATCGGAGCAAGTATTGCAATATTCATCTTCTCCTACTACAGGAGATGGATTAAATTTAACATTAAGGAGAATGCATAATGTCTGAAAAACTTGAATTGCTATATCTTAAAGAAGAGGAAGTTATCGAAGCAGGCGTTCTGGATATGAAGCAGTGCATCGACACGATCGAAGAAATGTTCAGACTGGTCGGCAAAGGCGACTACATGATGGGGGGACCCAACCGAAATGATCATGGTCTCATGCTGTGGTTCAACAAGGAAGAGAAGTTCGAGAATATACCAAAAGCAGGTCCAGATCGAAGATTCATGTCTTTGATATCATACCTAGGTGGTGAATTCGATGTTGTCGGCAACAAATGGTACGGATCAAATATTGAAAATCTCAACAAAGGACTGCCCCGCTCCATTCATACTTTTACACTAAATGATAAAGATACAGGCGCCCCACTTTCCATAATGGCAGGCAATCTGATCAGTTCTGCCAGAACTGGTGCTGTCCCAGGCGTTGTATCCAAGCATCTTGCACGTAAAAATGCAAAAGTTGTTGGTGCTGTAGGTGGCGGTGCCATAAATCAATCTTGTGTTGATGCAATTACAACATCAGTTGACACCATTGAGAAAGTTGTATTATTCGACATAAACGTTGAAAAAGGAAAACAGATTGCTGAAAAACTTGAGAAGAAGATTAATTTGAAAGTAGAAGTTGTAGACAATATGGATGAATGCATCAGCCAGTCCGACATTGTAACAGTTGCGACATCAGGAAAAGTAAAACCTAGTATCAATCATTCCAGTATAAAACCAGGCGCTCTGATACTCCTAACAGGAGCTGCAGATCTTTCTCCAGAAACATATAAAGAAAATCGGATTGTCGCTGATCTGTGGTCCATGCATGAAAAATGGCTCGAGGATGGTTTAAGTCATCCTGAGGGTATCAGCAGCATCCTTGATTGGACGATGTCAGGACAACTATTGGAAATGGTGAATAATGGAGACTATGACAGCGGCAAGATTGATGATATAGGTAATATTATTGCTGGAGACAAGGAAGGTAGAAAATCGGATGATGAGGTCATTATCTGTATGACTGGCGGGCTCCCTACTGAAGATGTTGCGTGGGGATATAAAGTATACCAGAATGCACTTGAAAAGAATCTGGGTACAAAGTTACCGCTATGGGATAGTTCATATCTGATGAAATAACCTGATGTCCAGGTTACCAAATGAAAATTTCTGGAACTTAATAATATATATCAAGCTATCCTTCCTTTCTAATTCAGGAAGGATAGTTTTTTCCGTATCTGTCGTATAATGTCCTTAATAAATAAACTAATTTGCTTTCAGTTTTATTATTTACATACTTTTATTTCACTACTTGTTTAAACCCTATCCCAAGATGTTCAACTGAAATTGAAATCCTGTTTCAGCAAGAATATATGTTCAGAGAGGGTATATCAAGGATCTATGAATTCACTTGCGTTAAATTTAATGATCTATTCAATTAGTATCTTCAGTCTTTACTTGTCATATAATCAATCGACCTGTTTCAAGAACAGTAAATTCAGCTTTTTTTTAACAGAAATAAAAGGTATGTCCCTTGTAGATTACAGAAGACATACCTTTGAAATGATTCAGTTGTCAGAGTGCAACACCCTCAGAATTCTTTAAATTACAGCGCACCAATACGTTCACGATCATCTGCTGTGAGTTCAAAGTCAAAGATATCTAGGCTTTGAGCCTGATGCTCTTTATTGTGGGATTTAGGAATGACAATGACGTCCCGTTCAATCTGATAGCGCAGGACAACTTGGGCGTATGTCTTGTCATAACGGTTGCCTATTTCCTGCAGTACTTGCTTCGCATCCTCATCTATACCAGCGAGCGGCGACCAGGCGACAGTAGCGATATCATTTGATTTATTATAATCAATCAATGCATCATTCCACTTGCCGACGTGAGATTCAATCTGATTGACAGCCGGTTTGACTGTTCCATTTTGAAGTATTGGATCAAGATGCTTTTCTTCAAAGTTTGAAACACCTATGGATTTAAATACACCACGATTATAATAATCTTCTAAAACACGCCAGACTTCTACAATTTCATCATTGTCATCCCATGGAAAATGGATCAGGAACAGATCTATATAGTCGGTCTGCAGTTTCTCCAGACTTTTTTCAATTTCAGCATTTATCCAATCATGGCCGGCAAATCCTTTACTTGTGTTCAACTTGGTAGTGATGAAGTAATCCTCACGTTTAAGGTCTGATTGGTTGAGCCCTTTACCGACGACTTCTTCGTTGGCGTAGACTTGGGCAGAGTCGAAATGACGGTACCCATTTTCAACTGCCCAGTCGATTTCCTGGGTGTCTCCTCTCAACTCGCCTTTGAAGGTGTTGTCTTCTTTGCCATACGTATTCGTACCACTACCGACTACCGGAATTTCCAATTCATTGTTCAATTTGACCAATTTCATCATAAATCCTCCAGTTTAATTTTTCTCTAGTGTCGACTTTGAACGGAAGTATATCACGACAAAGTTGAAATGTCTCTTGTTTCAACGTCTGCCTCAATATGTTTTTTTACCCGCTTTTTGTTCAACTGAACCAAATGGCATCTGGGCAAGCATTTCATAGGACATTGGTAGATTGAAAAATGTCCATTTTCAGCAACTGTCACGACGCCTGACATCATATCCCACATTTCACCTTCCAGGACATCTTTTTTAACAGTGTAGATGTGATTCCAGAATGCATTGAAATTGGACGAAATTAAAAAGTTGAGTGTGAAATTATAGAACTGTTATCTGAACTTGGTGGACACCATGCTTTCTTCATATCCCCCTATTCCTGATGCAATCGACCTTACAAGATAACCTTGAGTATAAAAAAAGAACTTCGGATGAAGTTCTTTTTCTTTGAAAATTTATAGGTAGCTGATTGCAGGCTATATCTTAGACTGGATATCCTGTGCGCTCCATACTCCAATAGCTCCTGGTTATTTTGCAGTCACACCTACATACGTAAACTTCCCACCACATCTTCGGCAGATATACCGATTCTCATACCCTTTCGTGTTCCTGCTGAACTGGTATCTGCATTTCCGGCATTCATACAGATGGCTCTGCCCTTTATACATATGGGTACGTGTCTTTGATATTCCCAACCGGTCCAATGTCCTGATGAACATGGCATCAGAATCCTTATATGGCTGGCCAGTAACGAATAATGCATAATGGACGCATTCATGGTATAGGACATCAAGGATGGTTTCGTGTGGATTATTCTTTATGAATTCGTCGGACATGAAGATTTCCATGCCCTGAGGATTCTTCTTGCCTCTGACATACTTGATGCGGAATGCACCCAGATTTGATTTCATCCGCTTTGAAACGCGGATGGGTATGCCGAGTGGCATATCAAATGCTCTTTTAAGAAAGTCATCAGCATATTTTTCGAGCTGTCTCTGCTCCACTTAATTCACCTCTTGTAGTTCTTTAACGATTATTCATTCTAATATCTCTCATTTTTCATCTATCTATTCAAAGTATGAAACTTGCAGGATCTGATATGATCATCCACCATGCCGATTGCCTGCAGGAAGGAATATGTGGTTACTGGTCCTACGAATTTGAAACTCCTCTTTTTAAGGTCTTTACTGATCTGGACGGATAAAGGAGACTGCGGAGGTATTTGCGCATCTGTTTCCCAGCTATTAATGACCGGTTCATATTCGACAAAGCGCCATAGGAAGTCGGAAAAACTATTGAACTCCTTTTGAATCTTCAATACCGCCTGAGCATTGGTGGGCACAGATTGAAGTTTCGCAAAGTGCTTGATGACATTATCGTTCTCTCTTATTGCTTCCAGATCCTCATCATTGAGTCCAGCGCAATACTCTATATCAAAGTTGTTGAACGCTGCCTGATACGCTTCTCTTTTCGCGAGGACAATACTCCACGACAGACCGGCCTGTGCGCCTTCCAATATCAGCATTTCGAAAATATACCGATCATCATAATTCGGTCTGCACCACTCTTCATCATGGTAGGTCTGCATGAGTGCATTGCCTTGCGGCCATGAACATTGCTCCATTGATGGACGCCTCCTTTGATCTTGTTGAACCTACTTTACCATTTTTAGCAGGACAGCTGTGTGTCATATTAATAATAGTAGTTGAAACTCTTTTGTAGAAATAGCAATAAAAAACCAGGACATATGATGATATCCTGGTTTCAATATTTCTATAGCAGCTCTTTCGCAAGCAATCTGTACACATTGAGGCGTGTTTCCTGAGCATGCGGTATGCTGACGATCATGGCTTCATCGAAGCCGTATTTCTCCTGTTCCGCTCTGAGATTGTCGGCAACTTCTTTTGCGGTCCCGACGATGTGCATCGGTCTTCTCTGCTGGATCTTGATCTTGTCCATTTCCGTCAGCGGATAATCTTTTGCTTCTTCCGGTGTCAGCGACTGGCCGATCTTGCCTTGTGACAGCCAGAGGCCGGAGATGTCCTGCGGCAGTGCCTGGTATTCCGCTTCTTCCTTCGTCTCCGCGACTGTCACCATATAGCATACATTGATTTCAGGCTTCTCCATCAGTGTTGATGGTACGAAGTTGTCCCTGTAAGCATCAAGGATGCCTTTGCTGAGCTGACCATTGAAGAACTGTGCGAATGAATATCCAGCACCCATCTTGGCTGTTTCAATGGCACTGTTGCCGCTCGATCCAAGCATCCATGCTTCAGGCAACGTGACGCCTTGTGGCACTGCCGGCGTTGTACCGTAAAGACGGCCTGCCGGTTTCTCATCACTGATCAGCTGCATGGCAATCTGGAATTTCTCGTACATATCATCCATGCCGGGTCTCATGCCTTCGGACAGTGCGTAGATGGCATTGCCATCTCCCCCTGGAGCGCGGCCGACGCCGAAATCGATTCTGCCCGGTGAGAATGCACTCAGTGTCTTGAACACTTCAGCCATCTTAAGCGGTGAGTAGTGCATCATCATCACGCCGCCTGTTCCGATGCGCAGATTTTCAGTTTTCGCTGCCAGTCTGGCTGCCGTGATTTCCGGTGCCGAGCTGACGACGGAATTGATGCCGTGGTGCTCCGCCATCCACATGCGATGGTATCCGAGTTCATCCGCCAGTATTGCGAGTTCTTCGGCGTTATTCAGTGCATCGACGCCATTGTTGCCTTTCGTTACAGGTGCCTGATCCAGTACACTTAGTCTCATTTGAAACATCCTTTATCTTTATTTATTGAATAAATTGTTGATCTGCTGTTCTCTTTTCAGTTTTTCCGGTGTGACATCATTGCCTTCTGGATCTATTACTGTCAGGCCTGCAAAAGTGTCGAGCACCTGGCCACGGAATTGGCGCATATAGTCTTCACGCAGCTGCATCTGTTCAGCTCTCTCTTCTGCGGTCAGCCCCTGCCATTTCTGTTTGTTTGCCAGTTCATTGATTCGATCCAATCCTACTATCATTCCATTTCACTTCTTTCATTTATTCGGTTCATTGATTCGTAAAATGCAAAACTTCAGTGCTAGATGACCATTTTCTCATCCAGCCATTTTTCAAGTGTCCTCATCTGCTGCTTATAACGGTCCGACTGTATCTGCTCGGTCAAAGACGCAATGGTCTCCCGCTTCAGCACAGACTGCCACGACGTCTCCGCCTCCTCCATCAGGTTGCCGAGGAAGCAGCAGCGGTCGTTCCCTTCCAGTTCAAGCATGTCACCCAGGATGCCGCTCGGTGTATAGATGGACTGCTGTCCCTCGATGGCGACATATATATCGTAGACCCGAATCGACTCGGGCTTTTGTTTCAGTTTGAAACCGCCTTTGGTGCCAGGGACGGAAGTGACCAGATCTGCGCTGGCCATCTTTCTCAGGAGCTTCTGAAAATACGTCGGTGAAGCACCAATCTGCCTGCTGATCTCATCACTGTGCAAAACCGCACCCTCTGGGAGCAGGTTCAGAAGCAGCGCAGCATAGACCGACTGTTCAACGCCTGTTTTCATTTTCATGTCCATCATCACATCCCTTCACTATAAACCGGATATTTGTTGTCCGATTTAAAACAATTATAGCAGAATAACCATTTTTAATCAATTGGGGCGGCTTGGATACCCTTCTGCCTGTCGGCTGAGTTGCAATCCATTTAATTGACTTATAGATTCTTTAATGAGTAAGTTTGAGTATAATGAAAATGGACAGGAGGGATTCAATGATTCATTTTTTTAAGTATAATTGGCAGGTCAGAGAGGAGTGGATGGATCGATGCAGTCAGCTTTCTGATGAGATATTGGTTGAAAATCGAACTGGAGGTCCCGGCAGTATACTGTATACTCTGTTCCATATCATCGATGTGGAACAAAGTTGGATTCGCAGTATTCGAGGTAAGGAGGATATCGTGTACAACTTCGAGGACTACAATAGTCTGGAAAAAGTAAAAAAGTTGTCCGACAGATTAAGAAAAGAAGTGGCAGATTATCTGGACGTCGAATTGAAGGAAACTGAAGATAGAATTGTATCTGTCCCATGGGATGAAGAAGAATTTACACGTGATGAAATACTTCTTCATGTCACTGCTCACGAGATCCACCATATCGGCCAACTCTCCATCTGGGCGCGGGAATTAGGTCTGGAGCCTGTAACTGCGAATTTCATTCGTAGAAATCTAATGTCTATCCAAAAATGAATATGGGTGACTAAAACGCCCTCGGAACCAAATGTCACATCTAGGCTCCGGGGCGTTTCTGAATTCACCGTGCGGTATTCAGCTGTCAAATGTATACCCGCATTTCTCAAACGCATCATCCATAGGCTCATAACCGAAACGCTCTATGGTCTTCTGTATATCGAGTCCTTTGAATCTGTTGTCCGAGACTGCGTTGATCACTTCAAATGGATGGATCATAGGCGTCGTGATGCACTGTTCCATCAGATGGTTCAAATCTCTTGGACTCAGATAGATGCTCATATCACTTGCGCTTAGATTGCCATCTGTCAGAGCCACTGCATCATATCCTCCAATTCTAAGTGCAATGATGGGCAGATCTTCCTGGTAGGCGAAGTACGAGGCAAATGCTTCTCCGGAAACCTTGCTCACACCATACAGGTTTAACGGTCGCACCGGCATATCGGGGTGCGGCTGTACATCTGCAGGATACCCTTTCACCGTGTGTACACTGCTCGCAAAAATCACCCGCTCTACACCCGCTTCCTGAGCGGCTCTGAACACATTGTAGGTCCCTTCGATGTTGATGCGCATCACCGATTCAAAATCTGCCTCCGGTGATGGATCTCCTGCAAGATGGATAACGACATCCATTCCCCTGAATGCCTCACGGCAATCTTGAAGGTTCGTAATATCAAGAGAAATACGTTTCATTTCATCATCACCGGGGTCCTCCGAAGACTCATTTTGTATATCGGCTAGAGTCAGATGGTACTTCCCCTTAAGATGTTCAGCCACATTTGATCCAATTCTGCCTGAAGCACCAGTTATCAGTATGTTTTTCATAAATAGTCCTCCCAATCTTTTATATAAGAAATAACACGATATAAAGGCTCTCCCTAACGTCTCTTCTACTAATAACAGTTATTTATGCAACAGAAATTCCTTAGTGATTTCACGTCTTATCTTATCGATTATTCAAAGAGCATCAGATTCGGATCTTTTGCGTAACAGTGAACCAGCATTGCATGTAATTGACCTCTGTGATGAAAAATGTGAGTCAAGATTTCCAATAACCACTCATAACGAGTATATGTCACTCCCCAATACGCAGAAGTTTTTTCAAGAAGCTGTTCATTTGATAAATTTGAATAATTCTTTTCCAATGAATCATAACCATGTAATAACTCCTCTTTTATAGCCACCAAGCTCATAAGAGAAAAACTCGTATAAAACTCTTCCATTTCCTTTTGCGTAGCACTATTGGAGATTCGCCAGTCAGCTTCACAGATCAAAGCAGTATGTTCGAGCATTTCACCGATTGAAAACTTACCTTCAGTTGGCCTTTTCTGCAAATCAGACTCTTCCAATGTATCAATTATTTCTACTAGCGTATCTACGGCTACTTTAATCTGTTTTAATACACTCTGACATACTACTTCCATGCTTTTAAACCCCGCCTTAAAATAGTAGTTTCTGTTTAACTGAATATCCTGTAATTCATCTTGGCTCTGTTCTTTTTAGTACTGTAAGCACTTCATTTTTTATTACGCTTTATATAAACCAATCAACTATCCCCATTATAGGGTATATATACTTGAATTGTGCTGACAAAGGAGACAGAAACATGCTACTCGAGAACTTCCAATTGAAAACGATAGATACCGGTGAAGTGAAAATCAGATTACGCTATGGCGGCGAAGGTCCTCCGCTGCTGCTATTACATGGTCACCCTCAGACACATGTAATGTGGCATCGTATCGCACCGCTTCTGGCCAATGACTTTACAGTGGTCATGCCGGACTTGAGAGGATATGGTGACAGTTCGAAGCCTGAAACCACCAGTGACCACTCCCCCTACTCCAAGCGGGTCATGGCCAGGGATCAGATTGCTGTGATGAAGGAATTGGGATTCGACGAGTTTGCGGTGGCCGGACACGACAGAGGTGCGAGATGCGCCTATCGGCTGGCGTTGGATTTCCCTGAAGCTGTCACAAGGCTTGCGGTACTTGATATCATTCCAACCGGTGAGGCATTCAGGCGGACCAATAAAGATTTCGCAACAGAATTCTGGGGATGGTTCTTCATGGCTCAACCCTATGACCTGCCTGAGAGAATGATTTGGGAGAATCCGGATAATTTCTATTTTCGCGGTGATCGATCCATATTCCATCCTGAAGCACTTGCTGAATACATGCGTTGCATCTATCAGCCCGGCACCATCCATGCCATGTGTGAAGACTACCGTGCCGGTGCTTCCATCGATTATGAGCTGGATGAAGCAGACCGGGGTAATAGAAAGATAGACTGCCCTGTCCTCGCCTTATGGGGCGCACAAGGCGAGCTGCCAAAATGGTATGATGTGCTATCCATCTGGCACGATTGGGCGGATGATGTCAAAGGGCGCGGCATAGACTGCGGACATTTTCTGGCAGAAGAAGCGCCTGAGGAAACATATGAGGAATTGTATCGATTTTTCAAGAGTGGAAACGAAAAGACACGCACAATGTAATCAGGTCTAGTGGGATCTCTTTCTACTGACCCTGAACAAAAGCTGAATTTGAACCAAGAACAATATAGACTGTCAGGAGCAGTAGAAGAACAACCCCAGTATAGATGATGAGCTGCTTTCTGGAGTATGCCTTCCTCTCGACGAACAATACAGCAGCAAACCCGATCAAAAATGCAGCCAGATAGCTCATCTTGAAAATGATGACGGCAAGAATGATTCCGATAATAATATATACGATACGCCTTGCTCTCTGTTTTTCCTCTTCGGTTCTGGTTTTCCTGAGCATCAGGGGAACCAGTGGAAAAATCACCACTCCGAGCAGGCCAGTCCATGCGACAATAGCGATGGCGCAACTTCCTTTCATATGGACTGAGAGGACGAAATTCAAGGATGATACCTCACCCACTCTGTCGTTTCATGATTATAGATTATTAATATACCATCACATACGATAATATTAGAGTATCAAATGTATATAAATATTTGAAAGGAGCATTTCAAATGATTCATTCTGTCAATCATGTCTGCTACTCTGTTTCAAACCTGGATGATTCGGTCGAATTCTACAGGGATGTGCTGAAAGGGAAACTACTAGTTAAAGGTCGAACAACAGCGTATTTCGATATCGGCGGCTTGTGGATTGCGTTGAACGAAGAGATGGATATACCAAGGAACGAAATACATCATTCCTATACGCATATGGCTTTCACTATCCGCGAAGCAGATTTTGAAGAATGGTATCAATGGCTCAAATCAAAAGACGTCAACGTACTTAAGGGAAGAGAGCGGGATAAAAAAGATGGAAAATCAATCTATTTCACTGATCCTGATGGCCATAAACTGGAGCTCCACACAGGAACACTCCAAGAACGACTGGCTTATTACAGGGAGTCAAAACAACATATGGATTTTTTAATTTAAATTGTAGCAAGGAGAAAGAGATTAATGATCTTTAATAGATACAATATCATGATTACACTACTGATGATTGCTGTTCTGACATTGTTCCTGTCCAATTACATCGGTACTCTCACCTGAACAGTCACATCCCCCTGCCACATTTCTTGCTCTACATACGAGTTAAGACCTCGCCCACTCCAGTAAATTCAAATAGCATCATATACACGGTCATGGAATTAATAAGAAAAAAATGAAACAAATACATTTACTTCTATCTTTTTCATGTAAAATGTATATAATTTAAGAGGTTAAA
The DNA here is from genome assembly GCF_021991715.1 of Salinicoccus sp. ID82-1. NCBI lineage: Bacteria > Bacillati > Bacillota > Bacilli > Caryophanales > Staphylococcaceae > Salinicoccus > Salinicoccus sp. ID82-1. The sequence goes on along the minus strand of NZ_JAGFLY010000001.1, from coordinate 399,149 downwards.
TTATTATCAAGGAGCTCGATACATGAGAATAAAATTAGCGAAACGCGTTATCGTTGCAGTTCCAGTGATCACTCTATTGATGTCTTTACTGCCTATGTATACAATACCGGTCGCTTCTGCAAGCGAAAGCAACGTTTCCAGATCCCTGAACTGGCTGCAGAAGCAAACGGATCCGCCCTATTACCCTGCACAGTTGTCTCTTTCGCAAAATTACAGCGACGACTATACAGGGCATGTTGAAGGTAATGTGGACTTGTCTGCACTGCCGGATCATACTCTGAAGACCGTTCCACTCATCGAAAGTAATGAAAGCTATGCCAGTGGCTATACGGGTGAAGTGAGCGGAACCTGGAGAAATATCGATTCACCGAAAAACTATTCGGTCGTTATCTATGATAAGACCGATATGAACTATGAGATCGCAAGAGTTGGACTGAACAGTGATGGCACCTGGAATGCAGGTCAGTTGAGAATCCACGGCACGCCATCGATTGTGCTTGTCGATTCTGAAAATAAAATCCGTGCATATGCAGATCCGGATTCTGCGGAGCAGGTCGTGAGTGAGTATGAAGTATGGATCTACTCTGTGACGGATATGCCATACCTTCAGGCAAAGGTACCGATCAAGCAGAATGGAGACTTTTCAACCAGAAATCCGATAGATGTATGGGGACTTGATGAAGGTATTGCCAATGGCGTCAGTGCAGGCGGAAAAATTGCGAGAGTAGTTCGGGTTGCGGATGAAAAAGTATATGGGACAACAGAAGTGCCGAAGTATCAGTTGATTCGCTCATATCATGTACCGATTGATGACCCGGCGAGCATCTCAGGTGTCGACAGCAGAAGCTGGCTCTACGACGATGCTCTGGCGGTCATGGCCTTTTCCATGGCTGGAGACTATGGCAGAGCCTCTGCGATCCTCTCTTCACTGACGCAGTTGCAGAATGCGGATGGCTCTTTTGCCTTTTCCTATGACATCTATACAGGGCCGCTGGATGTAACGAAGAGAAGCGGTTCAATCGCGTGGGTGGGAGATTCTGTTATCAAATATGAAGAGACATTCGGAGATGCCACATATAGAGGACTGGCACTCCGTATTGCCGACTACTTGCTGACGCAGCAGGATCCAAGTACAGGAAGCATCAGGGGCGGACCGGACGTTAGGTGGTATTCCACCGAGCACAACATCGATGCCTACTTCTTCTTCCGGAACCTTGGAGAACTTACTGGGAACGAAAATTATACCCACACAGCAAAAGAAATTCAGAATGCGCTTTTGACTCATCATTGGAACCATGGGGAACAACGGTTCAACCAGGGAATCGGTGATCCGGCGGCTGCACTCGACACCAATTCATGGGGCGCCATCTTCCTCGAAGCGATAGGAAGATATGATCTATCTGAAACGGCAACCGCCTATATTGACCAGTTTGAAGTGAACAATGCTTCCATGTCGTTAAGCAATGACCCGCAATCATATAATATGTCCTATCAGACCTCTGCTGTCCTCTCCGGCTATAAACCGTATGGGGACGGGTATCCAGATGCGCCGAACGTCATCTGGACGGAAGGGACATGGGGGGTCATCAATCTGTTCATGAGACAAGGAAAAGACGTCAGTCATCTTGTCGACTCGATGTTTGCCATGCAGAATGCCGACCCGGAAGGCGGATTGGCCTATACCAATCAAGGCTACGCACCGCTCCCTTATAAATTGCACGTCTGGCCTTCTGCCGCTGGCACAGCGTGGCAGTATATTACAATGATGGATCCGAAAGGCATATGGGATGATGATAGAAATCATGAAACAGCAGAATCCTCTGCTGACTCTTCCATCCGTAATCCAGCAGACCTGGACTAGCATGGATTCAAGCACTTAAAAACGCCCTTCGGCCTGAGCACTTTTCCAAGTGTTCAAGTTGAAGGGCGTTAATTTTCATCTGAAACTGTAATTTAAAGATTATCTGAATGCCAGTATTGACTGGTAGTACGCCGCTACCGGGTGATAGTCCGTTTTAGGCGGTTTTGTCTTCACATTGCTATAAGGTTTGTTCTGTCTGTTCAACAGCTTGTACCAGCCACCGTGTTCGTGATCCATCAGGTATTCTGATGAATACTGGCACAGCTGATCGTAGACATCCCAGTAGAATGTTCTGTCTGTCTTTGCGGCCAGAAGTGAAGCGGCGGATATGGCTTCTGCCATCACCCAGTAGTTCTTGTCATCATCGATGACTTCCCTTTCCGGAGACAGTGCAAAAAGAATGCCGCCATGTTTTGGGTCGTAGCCCAATTCCCAGCCCTTATGGAAAAGATCCTCGGAAGTTTCAAGCATCCATGGTTCCGAACGATGGCGATCGAGCCACATCAGAAGCTTGCTCCACTCGAGCTGGTGGCCGGGAACAAAACCATATGGCCGGAATTCATCTTTTGTATTGTTCTTATTAAACTCGAAGTCCGGCTGCCAATCCGGTGTGTAGTTTTCCCAGATCATGCCGCCTGAGCGTTCCAGCAGCTTCTGTGTAACCGACTCGGCCAGAGTATAGGCACGGTCGAGATATTTCTGTTCGCCGGTCGCTTCGTAAGCCGTCAGCATGGCTTCACACAGGTGCATATTCGGATTCTGTCCGCGGTAGGATGATACCGTGTTCCATCCGGCATCCCACTCATCCTTATAGAGTGCATGTTCCGGATCCCAGAAGTATGTTTCCAGCACTTCGTAGACGTTATCCAGAATACTTTTAGCCTCCTCGATGCCCGCTTCATACGCGATAGCTGAAGCAAGCAGTGTAAAGGCATGCCCGTAGGCCATCTTCCGATCATCATTCACAGCAGTACCATCGAGTTCGAAGAAGTAGCCATTGTTATCATGATCCATGTGATGTGCCTTCAGGAAGCGGATGCCGTGGCGCGCCGATTCAAGGCACCAGTCAGGACCACCGAGTATCGCCCCTATGCTGAAGATATAGATATAGCGGTTCGTCGCGACCAGATGCTTTGTCGTCGTATCATTTATTGTTCCGTCATTGAGGAAGCCGTTGATATACCCGCCCTTGTCATGATCGATGCAGGCGGGATAATAGAAATCAAGAATTTTGAATATCTGCTCTTTCAATTCGGCTTGGTCCCTGAAGTTTATAGCTTGGTTGTCTGCATGTTCCATAAGAATCTCCCTCCCGGAAAAAATAAAACCTGCAGAAAAGTGGTGGTTCACTCTTCTGCAGGCATGAATAACGTTTAATTGTCCTGATATTGATTATGAGGATGTGTACATGCCACCATTGATGTGGATGAACTGTCCAGTCATATAGGCGGAGCCTTCAGATGCAAGCAGAACATAAGGTTCAACATGATCTGCAGGCTGACCAGGACGTCCAAGCGGTGAGGACACACCAAATGACTCCTGCATTTCCTTTGGCAGTGTTGCTGGAATCAATGGGGTCCAGATCGGACCTGGTGCCACACCGTTTACGCGGATGCCCTTGCTTGCGAGTTCCTGTGCCACAGAACGTACAAATGCAACAATGGCACCTTTAGTGGATGTATAGTCCACCAGTGATGGATTGCCGACATACGCATTGATGGAAGACGTATAGATCAGCGTATCGCCTGCCTGCATGTGTGGAATGGCCGCTTTTGTGAAGTGGACCATCGCAAAGAAGTTGACGTCAAATGTACGCTTCAGCTGCTCTGCACTGATGTCGACCACACTCTCCTTCACTTCCTGACGTGCAGCATTGTTGACCATGATGTTCAGTTTGCCGTGCTTCTGAACCACTTCCTCCACAACCTTGAAGCAGAATGACTCATCGACGATATCACCGGCATGCAGAGTACAATTGACACCTTCCTGTTCAATGCGCGCCTTGGTCTTTTCAGCATCTTCATGTTCATCAAGATAGACGATCGCTACATGAGCGCCCTCTTTTGCGTAACCGATTGCCACCGCTCTGCCGATACCGCTATCACCACCGGTAATCAGTGCAACCTTATCCTTCAGCTTGCCGGAACCCACATGGCTCTCCAGTTCATATACCGGTTCAGGCGTCATTTCACTTTCCACTCCAGGCTGCCTATCCTGTGTCTGAGGTTCTACGCCATCGGACATGTATGTCTGTTTATCAAGCTCACTCATATGAATGCCTCCTAGTAGTTTTTATAGTCAGTCTTCTAGATACCACTCCGGGGAGATACTTAAACAGATATTTATATCTCAAAGTCTTTTACTTTATAATGATAGAGATGAAAGGAGACATGAAACATGCAGATCAGAGAAATTAATGAAATACATCATGACCAGGAGGAATTGTCTCATCTATTCCAGGAAGTGATCGCTTCCGGCGCTTCCATGAACTATTTCCACCCGATGCACCACGAAACAGCAATGCGCTACTGGGAAGGTGTGCTGTCGGAACATGTCCGCCTCTTCGTGGCCATACTTGACGGTCAGATTGCTGGCACTGTTCAGCTGCACCTGAGCGACAAGGAAAACGGACAGCATCGTGCAGAAGTCGCCAAACTGATGACCCACCCGGTTTTCCGACGAAAAGGTGTCGGAAAAGCACTGCTGCAGCATGCAGAAAAGATGGCCACAGAGGAAAACAGATGGCTGCTGATGCTGGACACTGAAAAAGGCAGTGCAGCAAATGCCCTCTACTTGTCGGAAGGCTATCAACTCATTGGCGAGGTTCCCGCCTATTCGCAAGATCCGTTCGGAGAGTACAAGGATGGGAATGCCTACTACAAGCTTTTGAAATGATTATTTTGAGCAGAAAATCATATGATAAGATGAAAGATTCTATTTCTACAGGAGGTCGGTTCAGATGAGCAGTTCCAGCAATAGGATGAAACTGATTATTCCAAAGGGGTGTGACAATGCTCCGAGAAAGCAGATAGTCATTGATTTTACGTCCGCTCTATTGGAGCCAAATTATGAAATTGTTGAAGCTTACGCTCATGATTCTGTTGTATGGTATCAATTAAAAGTTGAACGAATAATAGAAGGTAGACGTTCATTGATTACTGCACTGCATGATGAGGATACAGGCACCATTGACTGTCTTGAAATCTATCAGGTCATCACTCACGGAAAATCCGCTTCAATCAATGGTGTGATTTCATATGCAGACGGTGCAAGAATCGATTTCTGTGATGTCTACGTGTTCAGCAATGCTGCAAAGTCCGGCAAAGTAAAGGAGATCAGGTCATATAGACTATAGATGTAAATGCAACTGTCGTTGCAAATTTCTGTTGAGTGAATATGGAAGGAGAAAATGAAATGAAGATCGAATCAAAGAGATTGAAGTTTCGAAGATACAAAAATGATGACTTTGACTTTCTGCTTTCATTATTAACCGATGCAGAAATGGTCAGGTACATTGGTGAGGGTCGGACAAGAAACAGAGAGGATGCCAAGAAATTTCTGGAGAGAATCCATTATATCTATGAACATGAACAGGGCTTGGGACTGATGATTCTGGAAGACAAGGAAACTGGTAGTCGGATTGGTCATGCGGGTCTGGTTCCCCAAACAGTCGGTGGCAGGAAGGAAGTCGAAATTGGATACTGGATTTCCCGCGCCCATTGGGGAAAGGGGTATGCAACTGAAGCAGCAATAGCCCTTAGAGACCATGGATTTGATGTTCTTAACGAAAAAAGACTCATTGCGCTCATTCAGCCTGGAAACATTGCTTCTATAAAAGTAGCGGAAAAAGTCGGAATGGCTTTAGAGAAAAAGATAAGTTTTCATGGTCAACACGTCCATTTGTATTCAATATCTAATCATTAACTTATTTTTTGATAGGATGCACTGACTGGATATCTTTTCTATAGAAAATTCATGACCATCCCCCTCCTGCTCAAATATATAATTATTTCTTTATCCCTACTTCACAATGGGTAATACTAACTATGCCATTTGAGTTGCATAACAATCGCTTGTGAAGGAGTTTTATGATGACTGAAAATAAATTTGTAATGATCACCGGGTCCACTTCCGGCATCGGTTTTGAACTGGCAAAACTGTTTGCAAAAGATAAATACGATGTGGCGATGTCCGGCTCGAGTGAAAAAATCTACGAGTCTGCAAAGGAAATCGAAAAAATGGGTGTTGAAGCCTACCCGCTTCAGGCGGATGCTTCCACTTACGAGGGTGTAGAGGATTTCTGGAAGTTTGTCGAGGCCAAAAATCGTAAGCTCGATGCTGCTGTACTGAACGTCGGTGTTAGTCTGGGTGGTGCTTTTATGGATAACAATCTTGATGAAGAGCTTAAACTCATCGATATAAACATCTCCGGGACTGTCCATACGGCCAAACGGGTCGTCAATCATATGGTACCGAATGGTGCAGGTAACATTCTGATTGTCTCTTCACTCTCTGCTACACTGCCTACGCCATATGAAACGGTCTATGGTCCTTCGAAAGCGTTCGGCTTCATGTTTGCCGAGGCGCTCAGAGAGGAACTTAAAGATACAGGCGTCAACGTGACCGCCATGCTGCCTGGGGCAACGAATACAGACTTTCACCACAATGCAGGCATGGATTCCACCTACTTCGGTGACGACAGCATCAAGAATGACAAGGAAGAAGTGGCCAGACAGGGCTATGAAGCGCTTATGAACGGTCTGGACCATGTCATCTGTGGAAATGAAGAAACGAAGCAGCAGGCAGAGGAAAATAGGAAAACACCTGAGCCCGTCAAGGCAGCGAACCACGCCAAGAAGGCCAAACCTCAGGAATAAGGAGAGAAAAACCATGAATACAGTTGAATTTCACAATGGCAATACAATGCCCCAAGTCGGACTTGGTGTCTTCAGAGTAGAAGATGGAGAAGGATGCAGGGATGCCGTCGCACACGCCATCATAAACGGCTATCGCAGCATCGACACAGCAATGATATACGGTAACGAAGAAAGCGTTGGTGAAGGCATCAAGGAAGGGATGAAGCATGCAGATATCGAGCGTTCCGATCTGTTCATCACTTCCAAGCTGTGGATTGATGATTTCGGTCGTGACAATGTGGAGGAAGCGTACAACACCTCACTTGAGAAACTCGATCTCGACTATCTGGACCTTTACCTCATACACTGGCCCGGAACCGATGAAGAACTGATGATTGAAACATGGCATGAGATGGAGCACCTGTTCAACAATGACAAGGTCAAAAATATCGGTGTCAGCAACTTCAATATTTCCCACCTTGAGAGACTGTTGCAGAAAACGGATGTTAAACCGGTCATCAATCAGGTCGAGTACCACCCCCACCTGGTTCAGAACGACCTGAAACTTTATCTGGAGTCTCGCAAGATCATCATGGAATCCTGGTCACCACTGATGAATGCAAAGATTCTTGACAATGAAACCATCAATGAGATTGCGAAAGAAGTCGGCAAGACACCCGCTCAGGTTGTCATACGCTGGAATATCGAAAATGGTCTCGTCACCATCCCGAAATCCGTGACCCCTGAAAGAATCGAAGAGAATATCGATGTGTTCGACTTCAGCCTGACTGATGCACAAGTCAAGCGCATCAACGCTTTGAACAAGGACCAGCGTATCGGTTCAGACCCTGCTACTTTTAACGGAAGAAAATAGAATTATGCCTGCAAGGCGGATGTCCAGTCCGCTTTGCAGGCATTTTTCATATACAAAAAGCAGGCGCTCAACGCCTGCTTATTATGTAGCCTTCGCCTATTCAGTTCCGTGCTTCCTTCACAGCCTGGACGGTATAGAATGTCACTTCCTGATCGATGATGTGATCCGGCTTCGCCTGTCCACGTTTCGCCTTATGTCCGGCAATATGGGCATCGCTCTTCTCCCACTGCTTCCACTTTTCCTCCGATTCCCAGCGGACCAGTGCAATCACCGTCTCCTCACCTTTTCTCGGCTTGCTGGTCATCGCAATGATATCAATAAACCCTTCCTGCTCCTCGATGATGCCCGGCTTGTTGAACTGCTCGACCATCTGATCGGCAAATCCTTCTTTGACTGTCATTTTTCTATGCATAATGAACATGATCATCGCTCCATTCCTGATTGATACCTCCATTCTAATTGATAATGTTTATCAATGCCAATCAGACCCCTTGATATGGTTTAGGTATAGTAAACTCTGCAAACAATATAGTAATAGGATAGAATAGTACATATACATAGCACCGTGAACTTATACTAGTATGAAAGGAGATGCATTCGTGGGAATCATTGAACAGAAAAGCCTGATGGGAATAATTATCGTTCAGCTTCTGCTGATCGGATTTCTGAACTTTGTTACACTCAGAAAGATCAGCATTTTGAACAGCAAGTATACTGGCCTGAAGGAAGAGTACAATCAGCTATTTGAAGACAGAAATAATCTATAATAAATATCAACATAGCAATACCGCCCACATGACTGTTCATGTGTGCGGTATTTTTGTCATAAACTATAAAATAAAAAAGATGGTTCTGAGAACGATATAGAAGACAAGGAAACCTAGCAATGCTCGAGAGTACTCTTTCTTACCTTCTTTATGAAATTTCACTATACCGAAGATGAGGAATGCGGGCAGGACTATGTAACCGACCAGAACATGATTGAATATGAAATCGAGCACTTCTGAATCCCCTTTTCAATTATGTGTGAATTCTTTTTCAATCTCCTACTGGAACAGTACCACAATATTTTTAACGATGATACATGCAACGACCAGAATGATGATGCTCGATATTTTATTCAGCATGACGAGATATCTACCGCTCGTATCGATTCTGCCGACTGCTTTGCCTGCGATGGCCAGACCGATGAACCATATCCATGATATGTATATGGTCGTCAGTGTGAAGGCGACTTTGTCAACTCCGCTGTAGGCAGTGGCACTTGTTCCGATGACACCGACAATATCCATGATGGCGTGCGGATTCAGGATGGAAACGGAGAATGCAAAGCTAATCTGCTTGAATGGGCCCATGGTGGCATGTGCATCCATATTCCCCGGCTTCTCATGCCAGAGCGACCAGGCCATGTAGAGAAGAAACGCCAGCCCGATTATGAAAAGGACAAGCTGCAGCGTTGGAAATGACAGCAGAATGACGGATACGCCGAGTACCGCCAGTGTAATCAGAGTGGTATCGCAAAGGCCTGCGGTGATGACGACAGGCAGTGTCTTTCTGAAACTCTGGTGATTTGCACCCTGGTTGAATATGAAAACATTCTGTGCACCGAGAGGGAGAATGAGTCCCAGTGCCAGTATGAATCCGTGTATGATTGCTTCAAACATCTATATGCCTCCTGCAGGTCAAGCTTTAATGGATGAAACTATATTTGCTGACCATTTTTCTTCACTCTGATACCAATATTGAAAATGATCAGGGCAACCGTACTGCAGATGAGGATGACCAATCCCATCGGCCAGGCAACCTGTTCACCTGCCAGTCCTACCAGCGGCGAAACAAGCGCACCACCGATGAAAGGCAGCAGTCCGAGTAGAGCCGATGCGCTACCCGCAGATTTTCTCTGATTCTGCATCCCCATGGAAAATGCCGTAGTAGATACAAGACCCACACTGGAAACGACGAGGAACAGCACAAGAATCATTACCATCAGTGGCAAGTTGAATACGATGACTGCGACCAGCCCAATGCTCCCGAAGAAGGAAACGAGTACACCAATCAGCAGAATTCTTGATTCCACCATGGAGCCGGCCAGTCTTCCTGCCAACTGGGCAGCGACAATGATGCCCACTCCATTCAAAGCGAAGATGAGTGAGAACTGCTGAGGAGAAACGTCATATATGTTCTGCAGCACGAATGGTGAACCGGCTATGTAGGCGAACATACTCGACATGATCAGTGCCTGAATGAATGCGATGGCCATGAAGGTCCGGTCCTTGAACAGCACATCGAAAGTCTTTACAACTGCAAAGACGTCCCCTTCAGACCGGTTTTCCGGATGCAGTGTCTCATCGAACAGCAATGCGACTGCAACAAGCAGCAGCAGTCCAATGGCTCCGATGATCAGGAAAACGACAGGCCAGGAACCGAAATTCAATACGAATCCGCCGGATATCGGTGCCAGTATGGGTGCCGCGCCATTGACCAGTGCCAACAGTGCAAATGCTTTGGTCAGATCCTTGCCTGCATACATATCACGAGCCGCCGCCCTCGCGATAACGATGCCTGCAGCGCCGGTAAAGCCTTGGATGAATCTTAAAAAGATAAAGACCCAAATATTATCGGTAAACGCACAGAATACCGACACGAGAGCATAGGCAGCCAATGTGTACAGCAACGGTCTCTTCCTGCCCTTTATATCGCTGAGCGGACCGAATATGAGCTGGCCAACCGCCAGTCCGATAAGACAGGCCGTCAGGCTCAGCTGTGCCAAGGAGGCAGTCGTATCAAGGTCAGTGGTTACAATCGGCAATGCAGGAAGATACATGTCCATCGATAGCGGTCCGATCGCTGTAAGCGTACCAAGCAGGACGATGACCCAGAACTTGCGGGATTTTTCTTCGTGATTCACATTCATGATTTCATCTCCTCTTCCGTACAATAATAAAAACCAGTATATCACTGGTTTATGGGGCTGACTATATTTGAATCGCCGAAGACTGAATGTACTTGTAACAAGAAATGATATCTCACGCTTTAAACACTATGTCATCATATGCATTACTCCAATGATAAGGCTGGAGCGCATTCAAGGCGTAGTATAAATTAAGGTTACGGTCCGATATATGTAATGGCATCGATAATCCGCTTGCAGTCTTCAAGCAGTTCTCTTTCGGCTTCATCTGTCAACCTCGCGCTCCTGGCCGCCGGATCAATGGCTTTGATTTTTTCACATAGTACATAACCAGTCGTTTTGTTGTTCTTGGTTCTCCCGTTGACAGCAACATGAGTTGGATAATTTTTGTTCGTGTTCGTAATCGGCAGAACCCAGATCAGGTCTGTGTGTCTATGTACATTTTCTTCTGAGACCACAATTGCAGACCGATAGCCTTGCTGCTCGTGTCCTTTCGCAGGTGACATATTGATTTTTATAATATCTCCGGCCTTGAAATACTTTGTCATATTCATCCCTCCAAAAATAAAGTCTGTACTCTTTTAATACAAGTTGAGTACAGACGCATCATTTTAAAAGATAGATTACCATTCTTCTTTTCCGATTGGTTCCGCTTCATCCCAAAGAGGTTCTGTTTCAGGTTTTTCACCGTCGTATCCGACAAATAGCTTCTGAAACGGTGTCAGTTTGTTCTTTGGAACCAGCGAAATGCGATTGGGCTCGACTTCCACTTCAAGCACCGTATCTTTTTCATCGAACCCTGCTTCTTTCAGAACTTCACGCGTGAGTCTGACGCCTTGGCTATTGCCCCAAGGGCGGATTCTAGCTTCGCGATGACCAATCTTTGCCTTATGCATACTGATCAACTCCCCGAGCATATTTATGATACTACAAGTATATCCCATGTATATACGTTTATCAATAGATGGCACTTGCCTGTTTATATCCTGGATCGACCGGACGTAGATTGACCGGTAGCTGAGAATTAGTCGTATTGCCCTAGTAATCCTTCACTTCTTTTCTTTCGGGCATGCCACTCTGTGCGCCGAGCTTCTGTATGGAGAGTGAGGCTGCTTTGTTTGCGAATGCTATCGCTTCATCCACCGTCCTGCCCTCAGCGAGGGCCACGGCGAGTGCACCATTGAATGTATCACCGGCACCTGTCGTGTCCGCCACTTCCACTTTGTGTGCTGGTACGGTGACCGGTTTGCCATTTTGATAGAAGATGGCGCCTTTTGCGCCATTTGTAATGATGAGCTTATCATGAAATTTCGGGAGACTACTGCCATCAAAGCCAAACAGTGCTTCTGCCTCGTGATCATTCGGAGTGATATAGGCCGCTTTCTCCCAATACTTGTCCCCAAGCTTCATGGCTGGTGCGGGATTGATAATGACCGGTACACTGTGACTGCTGCACAGTTCCAGTATGTATTCGATAGTGGATTGGGGAATCTCGAACTGGATGAGCACATAATCACTCGCTTGAATCTGTTTTGTGAACCTGTCGATATATTCAGTGTCCACTCTATTGTTCGCACCTGCAATGATGATGATCCGGTTGTCGTTATCACAAACGATGATATTGGCGAGGCCGGATGATATACCTGCTTCCACTATTACAGATTGCGTATCCACACCCTGCGACTCAAGGTTTTCCTGAAGTGTATATCCAAATGGATCATTCCCCACTTTGCCGATCATATGTACTTCTGCCCCGAGTCTGGCGGCAGCGACTGCCTGGTTGGCCCCTTTGCCACCGGGCAATGTTTTGAAGCTTTCTCCTCTGATGGTCTCCCCCTGTGCAGGCATTTCATCCGCAACAGTGACAAGATCCATATTGATACTGCCGATAACAGTGATCTTTGGATTTCCCATCCTACGCCACCTCACCATATGATTCGAGTACTGCTTCGAAAAGATCCCAGAATGCTTCCTGATCCACCTGATACGCAAAGTGTGTATTCGGGATTCTACCTGTTACACCAAGCAGGTCCACCGCTGTTGCACCGTAAGTGAACTCGCCTTTTGTCTCCACCGCCAGATGCACATGCTTGAAGTCGAAGAGTTCCGGCTTCAGCAGATACATGGTCGTACATGCGTCATGGATCGGGCCCCCTTCAAAGCCGAAGTGGTCTTCGTACATATCCCCAAAGAAGACGAGCAGTTCGGAAACGAACTTTCCAACCCGATTGTCCACTTTGGACAGCCGCTGCTGGATGTCTTTCGTCGCAATGACCTGGTGAGTCACATCCAGCCCGAACATGGTGACATGGATGCCGCTTTCGAATACGAACTTTGCCGCTTCAGCGTCGACATAAATGTTGAATTCGGCGGCCGGTGTCCAGTTGCCGAACGTGCCGCCGCCCATCAGTACAATCTCTTCTATCTTATGCTTTATTTCCGGCGCTTTATGCAGGGCCAGCGCAATGTTTGTCAGCGGTCCTGTCGGTACAAGCGTCACTTTTCCTTCCGACTGTAAGATCTGCTCCACGATGAAATCGACCGCATGTCCATCGTCCACCCTGCTCTTCGGGTTCGGCAGCACTGGACCGTCCATCCCCGAATCCCCATGGATTTCCGTTGCTATTTCACTTTTCCTGACGAGCGGCCTCTCGGCTCCCTGCACTACGGGTACATCGAGTCCAAGCAGGTCTTTGACCTTCAGGGCATTGGTTGTATTCTTCTGTACTTCCACGTTTCCCGCCACCGTCGTGATGCCGAGAATCTCAAGATTGCTCATTTTTGAAGCGGCAATGATGATCGAAATGGCATCATCATGCCCCGGGTCACAGTCCAGAATCACTTTTCTTGCTGTCATAATACACATCTCCTGTTATCAGTATGGATTGACGTGAACATTCACATCTTTGACTTCCTCGTGGTTGCTGAGCAGTGTCTGCTTGACTATACGCGCAATATGATGCCCTTCTTCAACAGTGATATCCGCATCTACACTGATTTTGATATCAATGATGACATAGGAACCGTGTGAACGTGCAATGAGACGATCGATCTGCCTCACCTTGTCGATATTGGTGACTGTCTCCCGCATCACGCGCGTCTCCTCATCATTCAGCACAACTTCCAGGCTGACGCTGACTGCTTCTTTGGCGAGCTGATAGCCCATATACATGATGATCAATGCAATGACGGCACTCGCAACCGGGTCCAGATAGCCGAGATATGGAATGCCGAAAGTGGCGCCGATGAGGGACAGCCCGATACCGACCAGAGCGACAACAGATGAAATGGCGTCCGAGCGGTGATGCCAGGCATCCGCAATCAGCGCAGGGCTTTTTATTTTAGTACCCAACCTGAATTTATACTGGAACAAAGCTTCCTTCACTACAATGGAGAAAATGATGATATAAAGTGCAATCATCGATGTATTGTTTTCCACATTTCCTTCAAGCACTGACAGTATGGCATTATAGATGATTTCAAAGCCAACAATGACAAGCAGAATCGCCACGATGAGTGTCGCCACATTCTCAGACTTCCCGTGACCGTATGGATGCTCCGTGTCCGGCGGTTTCTGCGCAGCACGGATGCCGACCAGTACCGCAACCGAACTCACGACGTCCGACGCAGAGTGCACCGCATCCGCAATCAGCGCCCGGCTGTTGCCGAGAATCCCACCGACTGTCTTCAATATTGCCAGCAGCAGATTGACACCGATGCCGATCATCGTCGCAATCTGTGCCTTCTTATATCTATTGCTATTGCTCATGTTTCAGCCCTCTTTTATATGAGTTTTCAATTCATTCTAACAGTGTTCCCGAAATTATTGAACAGAAAGCGTCTGTGGAAGTAAAAGGTGACCTTCAAATATCACATTGAACAAAGAAGAAGAGGAAGTCTGATCGACTTCCCCTTTCCTATTTCCTATTCAGTCAACTTGAAAAATGCGATCAGCCCGATGGATGAAGTAACGAACAGTATTGCTCCCATTGGAACTGCAGATGCTTCATTGATACCTGCGAGAGGGGAAAATACAGCACCCAGCAATAGCGGCAGCATGCCGAGAACCGCACTCGCACTGCCAGCCTGCCGGCCTTGCTGGGCCATGCCGAGTGTGAACGTACTTGTGAGTGTCATGCCCATCGTCGTCATATAGATGAAGATCAGTATGACAATCGCAGCCAGTGGCCCTTCAATAATGGTCATGATGAGCAGCAGGAAGGTTGCGCAGACTGCAGTGATGACGGCAGTTTTGAGCAGCTGCTTCTCATGGATGATGCCACCCAGTCGGCCGATGATGAAACTGCCGATGATGATGGCCAGCCCATTTATGCCAAACAGTATGCTGAAAGTCTGAGGAGAGACGCCGTAGATTTCCTGATAGACAAATGGCGTGCCGGAAACATAGGCGAAGCTGCCGCCGTGAACGAATCCGACGATGACTGCATAGCCGATGAATGTACGGTCGGTAAACAGGCTACCCATTGTACGGATGGATGCTTTAGTTGAACGTGGAATGCGCTTCTCAGGTGGCAATGTCTCCTTGAGCCCCACGCCCACAATGATGACAATGATCACTCCAAGAATGGCCAGGAACAGAAATATGGTATGCCAGCTGGCAAAAGGCAGCAGCAGTATCGCTCCCCCTGCAATCGGCGCAGCCATCGGTGCAATCGCGTTGATGACCATCAGCAGAGAAAAGAACTTCGACAGCTCCCTGCCGCTGAATACATCACGCACCACAGCACGGGACAGCACCACTCCGGCTGCAGCCGTGAAACCTTGTAGAAATCTCGCTGCAATCAGTACATATATATTCGGTGACAGTGCACAAAATAATGATGACACCACAAATAATGATGTGTATACGATCAGCGGCTTCTTCCTGCCGTCCGAATCACTGATGGGCCCTATGATAACCTGGCCAAAAGCAAGCCCGAGCAGGCATGCCGTCAGGCTGACCTGTACTAGTGATGGACTCGTGCCGAGATCCTGTGCAATATCCGGAAAACTCGGGAGATACATATCAATATTGAGCGGCCCCATGATGGCAAGCAGTCCTAGAAGTAAAGCAAGTCCCAGCCGTTTTTTCCCGGTGGGATTATGTAGGATTGAATCCTGATTGATCTGATTGATATGACCACCTCCGAACTCATTCTATGCCAAGTGGGCTCGAGACACAATAAGGAAGATTTATTGCTTGAAATAAATGCGATAGTTTTCCGGCTCTGCCTCCCTATCTTGGACAACTGTAATTCCATTGAATTATTATCATCTCTAAATATCATAAGGTCATCAGGGTATACAATGTAGAAGGAAGGAGTGTTTGAATGACACATAAAGTCTGGTTTCGATCAGCTGTCGCTATTATTTTCTTATTATTAATCATCCGTTTGTTTATTGATGTTCAAGAGATATTCTCTCCAATCGTTGTGATTGCACAGACCATCTTTCTCCCGCTGCTGATTGGCGGGGTACTTTTCTATCTGACAAGGCCTGTACTGTATTTTCTGGAGAGAAAAGGATTTCCCAAATGGACGGCCATACTGCTTATTTTTGTAATGCTGGGCGCAATCATCTGGCTGGCCTACATCCTTATTGCACCCATTGTTTCCAGTCAGATCAATTCTTTAGTGAATAATGCGCCACAAATCATCAGAAATGCTGAAGAGTATGGACGATCTCTCCTGAGTCAGCGTGAACACTTGCCGAATTCCATACAGCAGCAGGCGAATAATCTGGCCGGACAATTCTCCGACCGCGCTTCCAGCGTTGGCTCATGGATTGCAACGTTCCTGTCGGGACTGTTCTCTGGAATACTTACCCTTATTCTCGTCCCTTTCTTCCTGGTCTACATTCTGATCGACCACCACAAGTTCGCGCCGTTCGTCACCCATTTCTTCACTGGAGAAAGACGCACATGGCTGCGTAAAACTCTGCATGATGTGGATGAAACGCTGAAGTCCTATATCGTCGGACAACTGTTTGTCAGTCTATGTGTCGGTATCATGCTGCTGATCGGCTACCTGATCATCGGACTTGACTATGCAATCCTGCTGGCCCTTGTCGGTGTGGCAACCAATGTAATACCATTTCTTGGCCCCTATCTTGCGGTCGTCCCTGCAATTATAGTCGCCCTGGTGCAAGATCCGGTCATGGCTTTGTACGTGGCTCTGATCATGCTCATCGCACAGCAGATTGAAGGGAACCTGATTACACCCAACATCATGGGCAACGCATTGAACGTCCACCCTCTGACAGTCATCACAATAATACTCGCTGCCGGTAATATTGCAGGAATCTGGGGCATCATACTCGCAGTTCCATTCTATGCAGTATTGAAAACCATCGTGACCAACATCTACTCGAAACGGAAGGAAATCACACAGCGGGCAAGAGAAGATCTCTACTGATGGAAACAGATATATTAATGGCACAGTTCAGACGAACTGTGCCATTTTTATTTCGGTATCATCGGCGATATGTCAGAGGCTTCACTGATATCCAAATAAAAGTACCAGACCCTGCATTCAGGATCTGGTACTATTCTGTGCTATTTCGGTTCATTTTCAACGAGTGTCTCCACGTCGGAGACAATTTCATCGAGAGCGAACTCGGTATCACCGGTATCGACGCCGGAATAGTCTTTGATGATCTTGCCGTTCTGATCGATCAGATAGAAGCTGATGCCATGGGTCACCTGATTGCTGCCTTCTGGTGGCGGTGCCACGATGGTCTTGAAGTTGCTTTCTGCAAAGTTTCTGATGAAATCATAATCATATCCGGTCACCATCTGCCATTCTGTTGATTCCGGTACATCGTAGTATGAAAGATAATCCGTCAGCACTTCCGGTGAATCGGTTTTCGGATCGACTGAAAAGCTGATGACGCCGTAATCCTCAATACCTTTTTCCTCAAGCGTGTTGACCACCTGAGTCATATTTGCCGTCATCGGCGGACATACGGTGGCGCAATTGGTGAATATGAAATCCAGCAGCCATACTTTGCCTTCCATGTCTGCCTTCGTAAATGTTTCTCCATTCTGATTGGTCACTTCAAAATCATCGATTGTATTCCCGTAACGGGACATGACTTCGACTCCGGAGGAGTTACATGCTGATAATGCCAATGCTAGAACAAAAACTATGGAAATTAACTTCCTCATTCAAAACCCTCCGATTAATCTTTGAATTTAACTATATCAAATAAATTCTGGAGGGCAACAAGAAAAAAGGCATATTTTGTGAAAAGAGTATGGCGTATTTATTTCTATCTTGTAATCGAAGGCGTTAATTCTGCTCTTTCATGAATAAAGTCAGTACCAGTCCCACGCCGGCCATCACTGCCGAAAAGACGAAGGACATGTTTACACCTGTGATCTCTTCTGATACAGATGGCGCACCTGAAGACAGGTTCAGTGCCACTCCGGTCATGATGGTGACCATGACGGCGGTGAAGATCGAACCGCCGATCTGCCGCATCGTGTTGTTCATGGCAGTCCCGTCTGGAATGAGATCGTCATGCAGTGCATTCATCGCAAAAGTGGTCAGCGGCATCAGTGTCAGTCCCGTTCCGAGCAGTCTGAAGGTGTAGACGACGGCCAGATAGGTGAAGGTCGTCTCCTGGTTCAGGAAGGACATCAGAATGGAAGTGACAAGGATGAGTGCCATGCCGAGGAATGTCAGAATCCGTATGCCGAACTTGTCGAACAGCACACCGGCGATCGGCATGGTTACACCCATGATCAGTGCCCCGGGCAGCAGTGCGAGTCCCGATTCAAAGGGTGTGTAGCCGAGCATGTCCTGCATGAGTACAGGCAGAATGTTGTTGGCACTGACCATGGACGTGAAGACGATGACGCCGACCAGCGAGCTGATGAGGAAGTACCGGTTTTTGAATACACTCATCTCGAGAATCGGCTGATTGAGCCCGAGCTGGCGTCTGGTAAAGATGGCTACAAGGATCATGCCGGCAATGATGGACAGGAGGACAAGCGGGTCGCCCCACCCTCTCGTGCCGGCCACGGAGAAGCCATAGAGCAGACCACCGAAACCGAGCGTGGATAGCACGATTGAAGGGATGTCCACTTTCGGGTCTGTCTGATGCGTGACGTTGCGCATTGAAAAGTAGGCCAGAATGAAGTTCGCGAGTACGAGCGGCAGCACAATCAGAAACAGTGTGCGCCATGGCCAGAAGCCGACGATGTATCCGGAGAGCGGTGGACCGATTGCCGGTGCCACACCGATGACCAGACCATAGTACCCCATCGCCCGTCCCCGCTGCTCCAGTGGAAACTGGGTCAGTAGGATGACCTGCGTCAGCGGCATCATGATGCCAGCTGCAATCCCCTGCAGGATTCTGCCACCGAGCAGCACGGGATAGATGGGTGCCACAGCGGCAAGTACTGTACCCATAATGAAAATCGCCATACCCAGCAAGTACAGACGCCTGGATGTGAATTTATGGATCAGGAATGCCGATACCGGAATCATGATGCCATTGACGAGAAAGAATCCTGTCGTCAGCCACTGTGCTGTGCTGAATAGAATGCCGAAAGCTTCCATGATCGGCGGCACGACAGTGACAAGCAGCATCTGGTTGAGCAGGACAAGAAACGATCCCATCATCAATGTGGCGATCAGTACCGACTTCTGGCTCGGCCTATAGGCCATTCTAATTTGCATCGTCTCACTACTTCCCCATGGTTCCCCATTGTTTTATTTGAAACGCGCTGTACTGCGTTCGTTGACTGCACTGACTTCGAGGATGTTCTCCATCCGTTCCTTCAGTTCCTCGACATGCGAGATGATGCCGACCATCTTGCCGCTCGTCTGCAGCTCGATCAGCGTATTCACAGCCATATCGAGTGTCTCGGGATCGAGCGTCCCGAACCCTTCATCAATCAGCATCGTGTCGAGGCTGATGCCGCCGGATTCCTGCTGCAGCGCTTCATTCATCGCAAGCGCCAGCGTCAGTGCCGCCTGGAACGATTCCCCGCCGGACAGTGAAGTGATGTGGCGGGAGCGGTTGTTGTAGAAGTCGAACACTTCGATATCAAGGCCTGTCTTGCGGTTGCTTCTGTTCGTGCTGCGTCTCAGTTCATAGCGGTGGTTCGTCATTTCAAGCAGTCTGGTGTTGGCTATCTCGAGTATGCGGTCGAGATAGTATGTGAGCACATAGCGCTCGAGCGACACTTTCTGCTCGTTCCTGCCGGATACGGCGTCGACCAGTTCGATCAGCGACTGGATCTCACCCAGTGCCGCTTCATAATCAGCAATCAGCTTGCGGATGGCATCCTCTGTCCTGCTGTTATGCTCTAGCTGGGCTTCGAGCCGCGCTTTCTGATTCGTCAGCGTCTCACTGTGTGCGGTCAGCTGTTCAATTTCTTTCTGCTCTCCTGTGGTATCCTGCAGCGACTCTGTTTCCAGTGTTTCCTCCAATGCATGCTGTCTTGTCTCAAGCAGTGCCTTCTGGCTGTGATGCTCCTTGACCGTCTGCTCCATGGAATGAATGTCCGAACGTTCAAGCAGTGTGAGCATCTGTTCCCGGTCACTCTTCATCCTGTCTGCAAATGTATCGATCTCAGGTGACAGTGTCCTGAGCTGTCCAGTGACTTCATCCAGCTGTTTCTGAAGATAGGACTGCTTTTCCTCGAGCCGTGATTTCTGCTCCCGATATTCAAGATGCCCCTGTTCATTCTCTTTGACCTGGGCCTTATAGTCTTCCAGTGACCGCTGGCATTTATGATGCATTTCGGCGAATGTTCTGTAGTCATCATAGCTTGTCTGCGACTTGAATTCCGATAGAAGCGACTCGGCATGGCTGAGCGCGTGATCAATATTATTCTCTTCAAGCCTGTTGTCATTCAGTTTCCTGTTCAGTTCACTCTGCTGTCTTTCGAGTTGCTGCCGCGCTTCAAACCGCTGCTTCTCTGCCTCGATACGCCGCTTCAGATTCAGCTGCTGCCGTCTGAACGTCTCAAGCAGAGCGTTCAGTGCATCCATGTTTTGGCGTACTTTATCATCGAGCAGTGCATCGACGACATCGAGACGTCTGACTTTGCTGCCTCTATCAGCACTTAGTGCCTCGAGGTCCGCTTCAAACGCCTTGAACGCCGCCTCATCCGCTTCAGACAAATACGCATGTGCTTTCGGCAAAGTCTGTACTGTCTGCTGGCATACCGGGCATGGTGTACCAACTTCAAGATGTCCGATCAGATGCTCAATATGGGCACCATCCTCAGCAGAATAAAGACTTTTCAGTGCATCCCGCTTTGCCTGGCGTTCAGAATCGATGCGTGCATGCTGCCGGTCGATTTCCTCGATGTCAGCCGTCAGAGCGGCGTGTTCGGCGTCATACTGACCCAGTTCACGCTCTGTACTGATGGCCTGTTCGAGTGCGGATATTTCGTTGTCGATCACGTAGCGTTCCTGGTTCATCCTTTCGGACTGTTCACGATTCCATCGATCCGAACCGAGATTTTCTCCAATGGTTTCAAGTTCTATGGAAATTCCATCATTCTCTTCATTGATTTCCGACTTGCGGGCTTTTAATGACATAATCGTCTCATTGATATTTTCCATCTCTTCATTATGCATGAACCGCTCTGTCCTATTCAGCCACGTCTCTGCCCGCCTGTAGAAGTCATCCTTCTCCTGCAGTGCTTCCCGCTTCTTATCGAGTTCTTCGAGTGCTGACTCAATGCCTGATGACTGTGTTTTCAGTTCTGCCAGTTCACTCTCAGTCCGTGATCTATGCATTTCTGCGTTCGACTCGGTGCGCAGTTTATATTCCATCTCCTTGACGGCACGATAGCTTTCTATTTCCGCTTCGAGCGACTGGATGCGGGAGGCGTCACTTTCAAGTGATGCCAGACTGGTTCTGACCTTCTCCACTTCTTCAATCCGAGTGTTGTTCTCTTCCTTCTGCTTGAGCAGACCTTTCAGCGTATCGAGCCGTTCCTTATTTGTGCCGAGTGCCTGGTCGACCTCCGTCTTCCTTTTTTCAATGATCGCCTGGATCTTGTCGATGGTCTCCATCCTTTTAGTGAAAGTCGGGAATTCGACCTCGAGCAGTTCAGCCACTTCCGGATGCTCCTCGCCAGTAATGGTATTGAAGCGTTCGGCAATCTTCGTCTCCACCATCTCACTGCCCTTGAGCTTCTCCTTCTTCAGTTCGTTCAGTTTGTGCTCGAACTTGACGAAGCGCTCGGTCCGGAACAGTGTCCTCAGTATCTCCTGCTTCTGTTCGCTTGAAGAGGTCAAAAGCCTTTTGAATTCGCCCTGCGGCAGAATCAGAATCTGTCTGAACTGGTCGGCATTCAGCTGGAGTATTTCAAGAATCATCGACTTCACACCATTGATGCTGCCTTCAAGCACTTCCCCATCTGCATCATAGAGCACCGCCTTCGGCGGCACAGGTGTCTTTCTGCCCGCCTTCTGATAGGACAGCGTCCGCTCGATGGTGTACCTTCTGCCCCTGATTTCAAAGGACAGGCGGATGCTGCTGATGTCATCGTCCGTCGCAAACTGGCTTCTGACCGATCCTTCGGCCCGGTCGCTCGTCGACAGTGTGCCATAAAGTGCATAGGTGATGGCATCGAATATCATCGTCTTGCCCGACCCCGTGCGACCGCTGATCAGAAACATGCTGTCGGATACATCATCAAAATCTATGGTCTGGTTCTCGAAAGGACCGAAGTACTGCATCCTAATCTGTATCGGCTTCATCTGCATCACCTTTGAAATAAGTATTGAATATTTCCCGCTGGTATTCCGTCAGCGGTTCCCCGTTCACGTTCTCGATGAACGATTCGAAGATCTCTCGGTCACTCGATTGGTGCGCATCGACTGCTGTCACTGCATGCTCGCGCTTTTCGACGAGCGGGCGCAGCTCCATGACATTCGGGTAGATCATCTTGAGCTTTGCCATCGGGTCATTGATATGGCTCATTCCGGACAGTTCGAATTTGAAGTAGGCCGACTTGTCTAGGAATGCCACCTTTTCATTGATGACATCTTCGAATGTACCCTGGTAGTGGACGAGATCCCGCTGCTGCTGCAGCGGAATAAACCTGCATTTCGTCCCTGCGTCCGTGTCCACCATGCGGAAGCCTTTCGGCTGCTTCGCTTCGGAAAATGAATACTTCAGAAGCGACCCGCTGTAGAATATGCGCTCGTGTGTGATCGCAAACGGATGGTGCAGATGGCCGAGCATGATAAGGTCGAATGCTTCGAAAAGGTCCGCCCCGACCTCTTCCGACAGTCCGATGGACAGCGGACGCTCGGAGTCGGATGCCTTGCCGTCCGAGATGAACATATGGCCGACCAGTACATTATAGGCATCCTTGTCCATGACTTCGGCAATCTCTTTGGTAATCCGTCTGTACACATCATGATGGGACCGGATTGTGTCATCATCAAAGAACACCTTTGCCTCGAGCACATCCATATGGGGCACCATATAGAAATGATGATCATCGATCACTACAGGTGCCGTTATGTCTTCAAGTGATGTCCGCATATGATAGTTGCTTTTTTCAAACCAGTAGCTGCCGTAGTCGAGCCGTGAGCGGCTGTCATGATTGCCGCTGATGGCGAGCACCGGTATGCCTTTTTCTATATTGATCTTATAGAGATACTCGTTGACGAGCTTCAGCGCCGACTGGGAAGGGTTGCTCCGGTCGAATACATCCCCTGCCACGACGACCAGGTCGATAGATGCCTCATCCATATGTTCGAGCATCTGGTCCAGCATATGCCGCTGATCCTCCAGAAGATCGACACCGTTGAGTCGTTTTCCGATATGCCAGTCACCAGTATGTATAATTTTCATTTAAACCACCTCATTGAATCGATTATACAAGAAAAACCACCCCCAAGTAAATTTGGGGATGGCTTTTTTCAGTTCAGCTGCCTGATGGATATGATGAGGTCATCCAGTTTCTGCTCCATGCGATGGAGCAGGAAGAACGTGATCACAGCCGGAAATCCAACATCGCTGACCAGTGGTACCCATTCCATGCTAGATGATCTCTGTGACGTTCTGTTCGACAATCTTCGCCGAATGTACGGATACCGGTCTACCCTGCATCGGCGCGAGAACACCCAGTGCGATGAGACGATCCGCTTCAGCCACAAGTGCCGCTTCCGTCAGGTCTTCCTTCGGGTTGCTGATGGTCAATGTGAAGCGACGGCTCAGGTCCGTGTTGAATACAATTACAAGTTTCTTCGTCATTTCTCTTCCTCCTGTTCATTATTAGTTGATGACGTAGGTCTGTTCCTTCTCGACAATCGGATACACATCATTCGTCAGTGTCTGGTAGATGCTTGCCAGTGTATTGATGGCTTCATCTGTTGATGTCGTATCCAGGTTTCTGACGGATCTGAAACGGAGTTTTTCCTTACCACTCTCATCCGCTTCAAAGAAATAGAACTTTGCATTTGTGCTCTTTAGCATGGCTCTCACCTCCTTCATCCTATATATCGTCACAAATGATTCGATGGACAATCGAATCTTTATTTTCTATAATGACTGGGAGGTGAGGGAATGAACGATATAATCATGTGGCTCATTGCACTGTGGACTTTCGTCATGCTTGGACTGCTGATCATCGGCGGCTATTTCATGTTCCGAAAGTTTCTGAAGCGCATGCCGAAAGAGGACGGGTACAGTGAGCTCGACTGGCAGGACCTCTATATCGAGAGGGCGCTGCCTCTATGGAACGAGGAAGCCAGAAAGCTGCTGAATGAACTGGTGACGCCGGTGCCTGAAATATTCAGGGATGTTGCCAAGGAACGGATTGCCGGCCGCATTTCGAAGATCGCCCTCGATGAAGGGGCAGATGATATTACACTCGACCACATCATGAAGGGCTACATCATCGCAACACCGAAAAGGGATCACAAGTTCATGAAGAAGAAGCTCGATGAACTTCAGATCGACTATGCACCATATGAAGATCTTTTCCAGTATGCGGATGATGAAAAGCAGAAGTTCTCCATATTTGAACAGACAGAAAAAATAAGCAGCAGATCAAAGTGACTTGATCTGCTGCTTATTGAATGTCTGGAGATGGATGAACATCGATATCCGCCAGACGATGATCATGACGAATGCCAGAAGGAAGAACATGCCGCCGATCTCACCAGGTGAAATGCTCAGGGACAGTATGGCCTTCAGAATGATTCTGAGTATCAGGAGGCCGATCAGGATGATCGGAAACATCCTCGACTGCTTGACGTAGAGTCTGCCATCCTTCTCTTCATAGCGGGTCGTGACTACGAGGACGATCGAAAAGATCAGTCCCATGACAATCGCTTCTCCGATTTCAAATGGCGTCAGCCTGAAGTATGGAAATACATACATCAGTGCGCCGGTCGACATCATGACTGGCGGAATGATGATCTTCGGCAGTGTCAGCGGCCGTTTGGCCGCCTTCTGCCTGACGAAAACTGCAACGAGGCCCATGACCACCGCCATGATGGAAGCGGCTGTGAACAGTATGCTCTCGATACTCATGATCAGAACCCCTGGAAATCGCCGAAGAGCGGCTGCAGCCAGATGATGATCTGTGTCAGACCATCAAAATAGAGCAGGATACCCATCAGTATCATGACGATTCCGCCTGCTTTCATGATGCGGTTCGAATACTTCAGCATCCACCGTGTCCGTGACACGAAGAAGCTCAATGTAAAGAATGGGACTGCGAATCCGAGGCAGTATACCACCATCAGCATCAGTGCATTGTTCGGCTCGGTGGCACTCATGGCGAATATGGCGCCGATGATCGGCCCGTTGCACGGTGTCCATCCTGCACCGAAGGCCATGCCGATCAGAATCGATCCGACGAAGCCTGACGGTCTGTTCTTGAACTGGACTTTACGGTCCTTCATCAGAAAATCAAAGTTCAGTACGCCTGTGACGATCAGACCGAATATGACGATCAGAATGGCACCGAGCTGGCGGATCAGGTTGGAATGGTCGATCAGCAGGCCGCCGAAGAATGCCGTACCGAATCCGAGTGCGATATAGATGAGGCTGAAGCCGATCAGAAAGAATAATGTATGAAGAATTGCACGGAAATTGAATTTCTGGCTTTCAACTTCATTGTAGCTCATTCCCGTGATATAGGAGATGAACGCTGGGAAAACAGGGAGCACACACGGTGACACGAAACTGAGGACACCGGCTCCGAATGCGAGGAGAAAAGTTACTTCGCTACCCATAGAAATACCTCCATTCAGATGTCATTTTAACAGACATGATGGAGGTAGACTTGAACTTTATTCCATTATTTTAGAACTTTCTATGACATTTACTGCTGTCCGTTCTGAAGCTGGTACATTTTATGATAGATGCCGCCGTAGCGGATCAGTGAATCATGCGTGCCCTGCTCGACAATCTCGCCCTTATTCAGCACGAGGATCTGATCGGCATCCTGGATGGTCGACAGGCGGTGGGCGATGGCAAGCGTCGTCCGGCCTTTTCGCATCCGCTCAAGAGAACGCTGGATCTGCTCCTCCGTCTCGGAGTCGATGTTGGCGGTTGCCTCATCCAGAATCAGCACTTTCGGATCGATGGCCATGGTGCGTGCGAATGCAAGCAGCTGCCGTTCTCCACTGGAGAAGGCACTGCCCTTCTCGATCACCCTGTGTTCATATTCACCAGGCAGTTTCGAGATGAACTTGTCTGCATAGACGAACTCCGCCGCCGCCTTGACCTGCTCGAAAGTCATTTCCGGGTGGTAGAGCCGGATATTCGACTCGATGGTGCCATAGAAGATGAACGGATCCTGCAGCACGAGGCCGACCTTCTCCTTCAGTTCCTGCTTCGGAATCCGCTTGATGGAATGGCCATCCACCAGAATGTCACCTTTTGAAAACTCATAGAACCGCATGAACAGGTTGATGATGGAACTCTTGCCGGATCCGGTATGGCCGACAAGTGCGACGGTTTCTCCGGGTCTTGCTGTGAAGGAGATGTCCTTTAAGACATCCGTCCTGCCATCATAGCTGAACGTGACGTTTCTGAATTCGATATGGCCATCCGTCACCCGGCAGGCGGCATCTTCTGACTGTGCCGGTTCGAGACGGTCGTCATCCATCAGTGCGAATACACGGCTCGCCGAGACGAGCGCTTGCTGGAAGATGTTCAGGTTCTGGCTGACCTGGCTGAGCGGCTCGAAGAACCGTTCCATGTACTGGATGAAGGCGAAGATGACACCTGCTGTCACCGTCGATTCGAAGCTCAGCAGCCCGAAATATCCGAGGATGAGTGCGATGGCCAGCACCGAGATCATGCTGATGGCCGGTCTGAGCAGAAGCCCGTCGAGCCTGACATTCTTCATATTGTATTTATAATGCATTTCGTTGATCTCATTGAACTCCTGGCTCAGGCGGTCCTCCTGGTTGAACACCTGGATGATCTTCATTCCTTCAATCGATTCCGCAAGCTTGGCATTCAGATCACTGAGCAGCTGGCGGGCATGGGAGAAGAAATTCGCCGAATACTTGCGGTAGACAGCGAGGACCACGACAATGACCGGCATGAATACAAGCGCAAGCAGTGCCAGTCTGACATCGAGGACGAACATCATGATGAAACTTGAGATGACCATGAAGATGGCCATCAGAACCGTCGCCAGCACACCGATGAACATTTCCACTATCGCTTCCGTATCATTGGTGATCCGTGAAACGACGCTGCCGCCCGGCACCTTGTCGAAATAGCGCATGCCGAGCCTGCCGATCTTGTCGAAAGCATCGATCCTAAGCTGCTGGATGACCTTGAAGGCCAGGTACTGGAACAGGTATATCTGCATATAGGTCGTGATGGCGCCGATCAGCTGGACTGCAATGAAGGCGATGACGAGCCACATGATCTCCGATTCAGGAAATACACCCGGTGTCAGATATTCGTCAATGAAGATTTTGACCAGATACGGTGTTGCGACACCAGCTATGGTCGAGATGATCAGCATGATGAACCCGACTGCCAGTATGCCCTTGAAAGGCAGTGTATACTTCATCAGCCTCAGCAGCACGGTCTTCTGATCATTGAAAGAGAGGTTGAACTGGTTGTTTTCCATTTATCTTTCCTCCTTCAGAACGAGATCATCAAGGGTGCTCTCGAGTGCATCACGCAGTGCCTGGGCGTTGTATGTGTCATGATACCAGCCGCCTTTTGCCATCAGCGCGTGATGATCGCCGTGCTCGATGATGGTGCCATTGTCCATGACGATGATCAGATCGGCATGGCTGACAGCACTCATACGGTGTGCTGTAATGATATTCGTCTTGCCGGCACGGCTATCCTGCAGATTGGCAAGAATCTGCTCCTCTGTTTCTGCATCGACGGCAGACAGGGAATCATCCAGGATGAGCACTTCAGGATCCATGATCAGGGCACGCGCAATGGAGATGCGCTGCTTCTGGCCACCGGAAACGGACACGCCGCGTTCACCGACGACAGTATCATAGCCATCCGTAAACCCTTTAATATCCTCATGGACATGGCTCAATTTCGCCGCATGGTATATCTCCGCTTCATCCATCCCCGGGTTGCTGAAGGCGATGTTGTTACGGATTGATGTCGAGAACAGGAAG
Organism: Salinicoccus sp. ID82-1; assembly: GCF_021991715.1. Classification (NCBI taxonomy): domain Bacteria; kingdom Bacillati; phylum Bacillota; class Bacilli; order Caryophanales; family Staphylococcaceae; genus Salinicoccus; species Salinicoccus sp. ID82-1. Next base: position 371,041 of record NZ_JAGFLY010000001.1, on the reverse strand, counting down.
TGGTCCTGTGGCACGTATCCGAACTGCCTTCTGAGATTGCTGATTTCATAGTCGCGCAGAGGATGTTTGCCGTATTTGATGTCCTCCGGATTGACCGTGTCGAATTCCCGCAGCAGGAGACGGATCAGCGCACTTTTACCCGAACCCGTCCTGCCGACGATGCCGACAGTCGTGCCCTTCTTGATGGCGAAGCGGACATCGCGAAGACCATCCGATTCATCATCCGGGAAGTTGAACGCACCAAGATCGAATATAATGTCCCCTTCAGGCTGTCCTTCTATTTTATAGTCCACACCGACCTGGTTTTCTGTATCCATGATTTCCTGGATCCGGTCATAGGACGCACTGCCCCGCTGCACCAGATTGAAGAACCAGCCAAGTGCGAGCAGCGGCCAGACCATCATGCCGAGGTACGTAGTGAAAGTGACCAGTTCACCGATCGAAATCGTGTCGGACAGTACCATCTGCGCACCGTAGAAGATGGCGATGAAGTAGCTCGCACCGATGACGGTCATGATGGTCGGGTCGAACAGGGCATCCACTTTGGACACCTTAAGGTTCTTCTCGACCACATCATCACTCATTCTGCGGAAATCCGCCTGGTCGCTTCGCTCATAGCCGAACGTCTTCGTCACCTTGATGCCGGAAATGCTCTCCTGTGTCTTGTCGTTGAGCATGCTGAAGGCTGCCTGGGCCTTCTTGAAGCCCCGGTTCAGAAGCTTTCCATAGTAGCTTGTCAGTATGACCATGAACGGCAGCGGAATCATCGCCAGCAGCGTCAGTTTCGGGCTGATGGTGACCGCCATTGTAACCAGTACCGCGCCCCCTGTGATGAGGGAATCCGCAATCGTCAGAATACCCGCACCCGCAGTCGCCTGGACCGCTTGGATATCATTGGTCGCATGCGCCATCAGGTCACCCGTCCGCCGCTTCTGGTAGAATGCCGGACTCATCTGGGAATACTTCCGATAGAGTCTTGAACGCAGTATTCTGCCAAGCCGGTAGCTGGCACCAAAGATCATGATGCGCCAGAAATATCTGAATATGTATGTCAGAACAGCCACAGCAACCAGCAGCAGAATATACCGCATGAGCAGATTGCCCGTCAGTGTTTCCTGCGTGATGCGGTCGATGACCCAGCCGATGACCTGGGGCGGTATCAGCTCCATGAGGGCGACAAGCACCAGCATGATGACACCAACTGAGTAGCTGCGCCATTCCCGCTTGAAAAACCATCCCATTTTCTTAAAAACCTTCATTGCGATCCTCCTTGTTGTCATATTCTTTTAAATTCTACCATATGTTTCGGAATATGAAATAATGAACAACAGAAGATTTTAAAATTTCGTACGATTGACCGAGGCCGTCCCAGTAATGTTTATTACATTGCCTGATGGGAAAAATGAAATACATTACTGAATAGGAGGCTTTTTCATGTCCGATTCAAATTTGAATAATCTCGAACTGGGCAGTCACTACACGGCACAGGAACTCGAGGGCTTCATCAGTACGACAGATGCCACAATTCTCTCTTCAAATGAAGATGAACTGTTTACTGATTCCGAACGCGAATACAAAGTGACGCACCAGTTCAAAGGGTGTTTCGAACAAGCTGCAGAAGATGGCGGGAAACGCTACAAGGCCCAGCGCACCTACGTTGTTGAAAAAGTATAGCAGCAGAATAGAGCCCTGGGATGAGCAAAATCATCCCAGGGCTCTATTTTTTATTGCTGTCTAGTTGAATGATACATTCTCAAGTCTGATATTGCCGACCGGGTCGAGATCAACGCCACTTACCTGGCTGGAATTGACGCCGATCGCAAAGTTCGTGTGGAACAGATAGGCTGCCGGTGCTTCTTCAATCAGAATTTCCTGAGCCTGGCTGTATGCTTCGAATCGTGCATCTTCATCCGGTTCTGTGCGTCCTTCATCCAGAAGGGTGTCGACTTCTTCATTCGTGTAGAATGAACGGTTGCCGGTCGCCCCATGGCTGTTGGAATGGAACAGTGCGTATAGACCGTAGTCCGCATCTGCTGTAACAGTCGTCCATCCAAGAATGAACATTTCATGATCTCCCTGTGCTGTGCGATCGAGGTAGGCACCCCACTCGAACTGCTCGACCTGTACATCAATGTTCAGTTCGGACAGTTTTTCCTGAATGTATACGGCTGTGTCGACAATCTGGGGATCTTCATCCACCCAGATGGTCGTCTCAAAACCATCTGCCACATCTGTTTCGGCCAATAGCTCCTTGGCGCGCTCCATATCATATTCGACACCTTCAAGGTTCTCATCGTGACCCCATACATCCGGTGCAAGTGGTCCATCCGCCTTGATGCCCATATCATCATAAACGCCGGAGATGATTTCATCCCGGTCGATGGCATAGGAGATGGCCTGTCTGACCCTGACATCATCAAATGGTTCCTTTTCGGTATTGAAGCCGAGGTAGGACATTCTTACTGATTCCTGTTCAACAAGCTCAGTATCTTCGCCCTCTTCCACTCTTACAGCACTTGTGGAATCGACGTCACCGGCAACCTGGATTCCGCCGGTTTCCAGTTCAGCCATGCGTGCACCATTCTCCGGAATGACACGGAACGTCACTGTTTCAAAGTTGCGTTCCCCGCCCTGGAAGTCTTCAAACTTCTGCAGTACAGTATTGTCTCCCGGTGCACGGGACTCGAACATCAGATGGTTTGTCCCATCCGCTTCCGAACCGATGACATTTCCGGTATGCTCGGAAATGCGCTCTGCGATATCTTCATAATCGGACCCGCCTTCTTCACGCAGTGCATAGTACTCCTCCACCGTCATATCGACACCACCCTCGTCCAGTGCCGACTGGTAGTCCTGATCGATGAGTTCCTTGCTCATGATTCCTGCTGTATTGTGCGCCAGGTGACTTGGCAGTGGTGCAAACGGATATTCCGTATGCAGGTTGACCTCATAATCGCCGACCACTTCCACGTCGGAGATCATTTCGAACAGAAACGCCACTTCCGACGCCACTGCAGTATCCCTGACACGATCAAGTGTCGCTTTCACATCTTCTGCAGTAAATTCGGAACCGTTATGGAAAGTCGTCCCTTCGCGCAAAGTGAAGTTCCATACATCATCCTCGGTTGCTTTCCATTCCTCGGCAAGACCTGGTGCAAGTGCCATATCCACTTCCTGATGCACAAGCGTCTCATATATGTTTCTTCTGACCTGGGCTGATGCAGAGTCGTTACTGCCATGTGGATCAAGCGTAACAGCATCATCCATCATTGCGACCGTCAGGTCGCCACCAGAGCCTGTCCCTTCACCTTCTGCATTTTCGGAAGTTTCTTCTTCGCTGGAGTTCTCTTCCACCGCTTCATCAACATTCGAATCGTCTGTACAGGCAGCAAGTGCCAAAGTGAATACTAATACAAAAAATAACATGAAAAATCTTCTGTTCATTCAAGTGCCCCCTTTTTCATCTGGTATAAGTATATATGAACGATTATTCCTATACAATAAATATTCTAAAAAATAGAAATTTTTAGTCTAGTTTATTTGATTTTTTGATGAGGTGGGCTTGATTGAATTGGTTGTCGGTATTGTGTTTTGCTTTCTCGCCATTATGAATCCGGCGATGGCGAGTTGGCCCCTTAACTCGCGTTCGCAGCTATCAGTCGCCATTCTCCTGAAACAGGACAGGACCAATCGCCGCGGCAACAAGCATCCATAAAAATATGTTTATACAAAAAATAAACCCTCCTGCATTTGCAGAAGGGTTATATTTTATCTTTTTGAAGCTTTCATGCGATCTTTAGCCGATTTCGTGTCCGTCGTTGATTTGTTCATCATGGACATCATCTGGTTTATCTTCTTCTGGGAAGGCTTCTGTCCCATTTGCATCATCATCATTCTGAGCATTTCTTCATTGATCGGCGGGTTCTTTTCAAGATAGTCCATCATGTACTTTCTTGCCAAAAAGAATCCAAGCGCAATGCCACCGATGAGCGCAACTGTAACAATTACTATCCAAATCCAAGTATCCAAACTGCTCACCTCTTTCTTCGTAGACCATAATAAAGTTTACAATAAAAGCAGGTGATTTTCAACAGATTATTTATCGAGGACTGTACCCAGTACACGCTCGACAGTAAATCCGTACTTCTCGATTACAACATCGCCCGGCGCGCTGGCACCGTAGGTGTCGATCGCGTGAATTTTACCGTTCATGCCGACGAAGCGGTGCCAGCCGAAGCTTGCAGCCATTTCGATGGCTGTTCTGTTTTCAATGTGGGTATTGAGAACACTTTCGATATATGCCGCATCCTGTCTGAGGAACTGCTGCATATTCGGAATAGAGGCAACCTTGACATTTACATTCTGAGCTTCAAGCTGTTCGGCTGCTTTGACTGCCAATGGCACTTCACTGCCGGAAGCGAAAAGTATGGCATCATCACCTTTGTCAAATGCGAGATAACCGCCTTTTCTGACTCCATCTTCCACAGTTTCATAAGGGACATCGAGTGCCTCGACATTCTGACGTGTCAGTACAAGTGCAGTCGGTGCATCTACCGCCTCCATGGCCACTTTCCATGCTGCACGTGTTTCATTGCCGTCTGCAGGACGGATTGTATTCAGGTTCGGAATCGCTCTGAGACCGGCAAGCTGCTCGACAGGCTCATGTGTCGGACCATCTTCACCAACCGCAATGGAGTCATGTGTCAGCACATAAGTGACTGGAAGCTTCATCAATGCACTGAGTCGGATGGCCGGCTTCATGTAGTCGCTGAATACAAAGAATGTGCCGCCGTAAGGATAGATGCCGCCATGTGCTGACATACCGTTAAGTGCTGCAGCCATGCCGAATTCCCTGACACCGAACCAGACGTTGCGTCCGCCGTAGTTGCTGCGGTCGAAGTCCTCTTCGTCCTTGACGTTCGTCTTGTTGCTGCTGGCAAGGTCGGCAGCCCCACCGAAGAGTGTCGGCACGCTGTTTGAAAGTGCCTGGATCATTTCACTTGAAGTGGCACGTGTCGCTTTCGAGTCGCCCGCTTCATAGAAAGGCATGTCCTTGTCATAGTCATCAGCCAGACGCTGGTTGATGGCATCATCAAGCGCCTTGTAGAGATCGCTGTGTTCTTCCTTGTAGGCTTCCATCATCTTGTTCCATGCTTCTTCCTTCTCATTGCTTCTCTGCTTCATCGTCTCGCTGAAACGGTCGTAGACGGAAGCATCCACCTGGAATGTCTCTTCAGGATCGAAACCGTAGTATTCAAATGCTGCCTTGCGTTCATCTGCACCAAGCGGCGCGCCGTGGGAAGCACTTTTGCCCTGCTTGTTCGGTGCACCATAGCCGATGATTGTCTTCACTTCGATCATCGTCGGCTTGTCTGATGACTTTGCTTCTGTGATCGCCTTGTCTATCTCATCCGTATCGTTGCCATCTTCGACTCTGATGTAGTGCCAGTTGTAGCCTTCAAAACGTTTTCTGATGTCCTCGGAGAAACTCTTGTCAAGATCGCCATCGAGGGAGATGTCATTGGAATCATAGAGTACAATCAGCTTATCCAGATTGAGGTGGCCCGCCAGGGAAGCTGCTTCGTGGGAAACGCCTTCCATCAGGTCGCCATCACTTGTCACAACATATGTGTAGTGGTCCACAACATCATAGTTGTCACGATTGAAACGTGCAGCCAGATGCTTTTCCGCCATGGCCATGCCGACACTCATTGCAAAGCCCTGTCCGAGTGGCCCAGTTGTAATCTCCACTCCTTCAGTATGCTTGAACTCGGGATGTCCCGGTGTCTTCGATTCATACTGTCTGAAGTTCTTGATCTCTTCCATCTCAAGCGCACCACTCAGGTGGAGCAGACTGTAGATGAGCATGGAACCATGTCCGGCACTCAGCACGAAACGGTCACGATCAAACCATGCCATGGAGTTCGGGTTGAAATTCAAATGACGGGTCCACAGTGTGTAGGCCATTGGTGCGGCACCCATAGGGAGTCCCGGGTGTCCGGAGTTTGCTTTCTCGATCGCATCGATTGAAAGTGTTCTGATTGTATTGATTGCAAGCTGATCCGTTTTATCAAATGTCATTTCAAATGCTCCTTTAGTCTCTGGTTTTTTTCTCTTCTTGAATACGTTTGAGCTTTTCAGGTGTTACATCGTTGCCTTCAGGGTCGACCACTTTCGTGTTTTCGACCTGTTTTCTGAAAGATGACCGGAAGTTTTTCAAGTATTCTTCCCTCAGGCCTTTCAATTCTTCCAGTTCGTCCTTTTTGATGCTGCCTGCTTTCTTTTTGGCAGCCAGCGCATTGATACGCTGCAGTTTTTCTTTTTCAAGCATGCTGAAACCTCCTGTCCACTCCCTTATAATTTAACACAAAAAAAAGTATGAGACCATTCTCATACTTGGCAGTCATTCTATCAGTCCGATCATCTCCATCATATGATCGATATGTGTGCGTTCCGCATATTGCTCCTCCGGAACATCCGTTTCCTCTTTGGCCATCATTGGTGTTTCTTCCGTAATCACTTCAAACTCGTCTATATAAACAATATTGGAATGTGTGTTCTCTATCTTATGGGAGTCGAACATGAAAATAAGACCGGCAACCAGCGCAAATGCAAATATCGCACCTAATAGCTTGAATTCTTTGATTGTCATAAAATCCCCTCCGGAACATATGTTTGTACTATCATGGTATCAGAACATCTGTTCCGGGTCAATAGAATTACGAACAAACGTTTGTAACATACTGATTATTATGATAGAATCATATATATAATGAGTCGGAGGTATATATATGAAGGCGCTAACAGATAGACAAAAGCAGATATATCAATTTATAAAGTCTACCGTTCACGAAAAAGGGTATCCGCCAAGTGTAAGGGAAATTGGAAATGCAGTCGGACTGCAGTCCAGTTCTACGGTTCACGGACATCTTGCGAAACTGCAGGAGAAGGGTTATATAAAGCGGGATCCGACCAAACCGAGAGCAATTGAAATCATCACTGAGGAAAATGACCAGTACAGCCCGGTCATCCACGTTCCGGTACTCGGTAAGGTTACAGCAGGTCTGCCGATCACTGCCGTTGAGAATATCGATGAGTATTTCCCGCTGCCCGAACATTTTACCGCGAATCACAATAGTGAAATCTTCCTGCTCAATGTTGTCGGGGACAGCATGATCGAAGCCGGCATCCATGATGGCGACCGTGTCATCGTGCGCAAGCAGAACATCGCCCACAATGGTGACATCATTGTTGCGATGACGGAAGAGGACGAAGCGACAGTCAAACGCTTCTACAAAGAAAGCGGGTACTACAGGCTTCAGCCTGAAAATGCATCAATGGAACCGATCATAGTGGATAGCGTCACTGTACTCGGCAAGGTTGTCGGACTGTTCCGCTCCTTCTAAAAAGAATTGAACATACTAAAAGGGCGCCAGAGGCGCCCTTTTTATTATATCTTTCCTAGTTCCATCCTGTAATCTGTTTCATTGCTGATGATTATTTATCTACCAAGTATTATTTTTACCTGTTCCAGAATATCTGTAGAATCTTTTGTTTTATTTTCCTGCGCTTTAGTGTTCAACTGCATCCCCTCGTTCTATCGGTCTATCAGGATGGGTAGTAGGAAAGGTGATGACTGTTTCCGGACAACCCGTGGTGTCTACTTATAGATTCCCCTTGCCAGAACTTTGAAACGCAGATAATGGGGTACTATTACCCCGTAACGCGGGTGTCATCTGTATATATAGTTTTCAGTATAATATGGGATGTCATCTGCATTATAGGCTGTGCCTGTACCAATATGGGTGAATTCGGGCTTCAGCGTATTGACGCGGTGGTCCATCGAATTCATCAGGCTGTGATGCGAAAAGATGGTCGATGTATGCCCCATGGCTATATTCTCTCCCGCCATGCGATATGATACGTCCGCTTCTTCTATGCGGTCTTTCAGTGTCTCCCCATCCGGCGAGTCATGATTGAAATAATCCCGTTCCGCCATGTCCTTGCTGTGGCCGAGTGCTGCATCGGATGCCTGCTCGTCCTCTTCAAGCGGATCGAAGCCATACTCGTATCTTGTGGCATTGACAAGAAGATGGTTCATCCTTGAGTTGTCTTCTGCTGCAGGGTGATTGTACAGTGAATCGGCTGCCCGGACCTCGTCCTTCAAAAGCATCAGCACACCGTTGACCTTCTCCCCATCATGTAGATCGTAGAAGAAGTAGACATACCTGTCCTTCAGGTCATACACCTCATACTCCTCGTTGGTCACTCTGAGCCGCTTCCATCCTTTCTTGATCGAATCGACCGGTTCCCCGTATATGCTTCTGACACTCTCGCGATCCATGCCTTCGATGTTGATCGTATCGATCGAGACATCGTCGCTGTTCGTGTAGGCACCACTCACCTGTCCTTCATTGACCAGCACCATCCTGAACATGCCGTAGTCATTCTCAACTACAAAATCCCCTGTATACTCGCTTCCGAGCACTTCCTGGTCCTCCACTGCATATTGGGTTTCCAGATTGATTTCGACTTCCTGGGTCTGTTCACTGTTCACTTCATGGATTTCGCTCATATCATAGGTCGGATAGACGTGTTCCTCTAGCCAGCCATTCAGATAGCTGCGGTTGAGCCCCTCCTCGAAGTCATAGGACTGCACCACAGGTGCAAGAAACGTAGAGACGGCATATATGAAGATGATAAAGAAAAGTTTTCCGAACATGCATCCACCCCCTTCTTGAAAAGTTCAAAAAAAGTAATTAAACAGATGTCTAATTACTTCCCTGATGTGTATATTCGGTTTGTCTTTTTTCAAAGTACTGAGGCTCGACGATATTGTTGTGTGCATCGACAAGCACCACATTCGGTTCATGAACTGCGAGCTCCGCCTCATCCAGCTGCACGTAGCTGATGATGATGATGACATCACCGACCTGCACTCTTCTCGCAGCAGCACCATTCAGACAGATTTCCCCGGAGCCTCTTGCGCCTTCGATGATATATGTTTCAAGACGTTCACCATTATTATTATTGACGATCTGCACCTTTTCATTCGGCAGCATGTTCGCTGCTTCAAGAAGTACCGGATCAATCGTGATGCTGCCAACGTAGTTGAGGTTGGCCTCCGTCACGACAGCACGGTGTATTTTACCGTTCATCATTGTTCTGATCATTTTTCATCACCATCACATTATCTATTAATCGTGTTTTCTCAAACTTAACAGCAATGAATATTATAGCATTACCTTCTATGGTTTGAACAGGATTAAGATCAGGATGGGTAAAGATCTGCAGGTCATCGATTGTGCCGGATGTATGATCCATGATATGCGCTTCGATGCGTTCCTTGACTGATGCAGCATCCGTGACACCGTCAAGAATCAGATCACGGCCCATCATGAGCGCCTCATTGATCGCCGGTGCCTCCTCCCGCTCCACATCGGACAGGTTGACATTCCTGCTGCTTTTGGCCAGACCATCCGATTCGCGTTCCGTCGGTACTCCGATGATTTCTATATCATGGTTGAAGTCCTCGGCCATCCTTTTGATGATCATCAGCTGCTGGCGATCCTTCTCTCCGAATACGGCATAGTCCGGACGAATGATATTGAACAGCTTGTTCACCACTGTCACTACCCCTTCGAAGTGTCCCGGTCTTCTGACACCGTCAAGAATGGATGCCATCGTTTCAAGTGTCAGCAGAAGCTCAGGCTTCTTCGGATACATCTCGGTCTCTGCCGGATGGAAGACGACATCCACCCCATGCATCCGGCAGATTTCAAGGTCGCGCTCGAGATCTCTCGGATAGCTGTCGAGATCCTCATCCGGACCGAACTGCAGCGGATTGACGAATATGCTCACCACGACGATATCGCCCTTCTGCCTTGCCGCCTCGACGAGCGCCATATGTCCTTCATGCAGATAGCCCATCGTCGGCACGAGTGCGATCGACTGGCCTTTCTTCTCTTTCAGTATGCTGCGGACTTCTTCTATTGTACTCGCTGTTTTCATCATTCTTCAAATACCTTCCTCTTGTATGTTGTCGACACGTCCGGGAATTCCCCCGCCTTGACCGCTGCCACATATGACTTCAGGCCCTGCACGCCGGCTGTATTGAAATCTGCATAAGGTCTGACGAATTTCGGCAGACGTTCGGTGCCGTACTGCAGCACATCGTGATAGACCAGCACCTGGCCGTCCACATTGACGCCGGCGCCGATGCCGATTGTCGGTATCCCGAGGACAGCGGTCACTTTTTCAGCAAGGTCCGAAGGAATGGCTTCAAGCACAAGCATGGAAGCTCCCGCCGACTCCACCGCCTTGGCATCCTGGATGAGCTGCATCGCAGCCGCTTCATCCGATGCCTGCATCCTGAATCCGGTGACACCGACCGACTGGGGCGTCAGTCCAAGATGAGCAACCACAGGCACACCGGCAGCCACTGCACGCCGGATAATATCGATGCATCCGGCACCTTCAAGCTTGATGGCATTGGCATCTGTCGCCTGATACAGATCGAGTGCGTTCTGGACACTGTCGTCCACATTTCCATGATACGTACCGAATGGCATGTCCACCACGACGTAAGTATCCGGCGCCCCCCGTCTGACTGCTCTGGCATGGTGAATCATGTCATCCATCGTCACCTGGACCGTACTGGCATAGCCGAGCACCGTCATGCCGAGCGAGTCACCGACCAGGATGGTATCCATGCCTGCCGCCTCGCTCTGCTTCGCACTCGGATAGTCATACGCTGTGACCATGGTGATCTTCTCACCTTTCTCTTTCATCTGTTTCCAATCACTTGTCGCTTTCATGCTGCTGCCCCTTTCCATTCGGAAGTTATATATTATAATTAGTCTACCATATTATTTATCAACGCTACATCCACCCAAAGGAGACATATATATGAAAATTGCAGTCATCGGCATCGGTGCTGTCGGCAGCGTCATTGCGCGTGAACTTAAAAAGCTCAATCATGATACCACACTTTTCGGCAGATCGGTCAAAGAAGGCTTCACCATACTTGAAAATGGGGAAAAGCACCATTATCCATACCGGATCGAGAATGTCCATGCATATGAAGGAAAACCCTTCGACCTCATCTTTATCGCCACCAAAGCTACGGCACTCGAGACACTGTCTCGTACTACACAAGCAATGAGCCATGGGAATACGGAAATCGTCCTTTGCCAAAACGGCATGGGGTTCGATGATTTCTTCGACTCTGCCGTACCGGCAGTCGTCTACATCAGCGGTCAGAAGCATGAGGATATGGTCGAACATTTCCAGGATGCAAGGCTGCTCGTCGAAGACAGATCCTACATACATCTGGATATTTTGACGAAAGACCTATCTCAAAATGACGAAACGGAACTTGAAATACAAAAATCAAAGAATTTTATCCGTACCCGGTACGAGAAGCTGCTGATCAACCTTGGTATCAACTCACTCACTGCCCTATCCGGCAATACCGCAAAAATTTTCGACCTAGAATCCGTCGTCGGCGTGACCCGTTCACTGCTCGAAGAAGGCGTAGCCATCATCAACCAGGAGGAGACGATCATCGATCCTGCGTTTGTTGATACGGCGCTATCCGTATATAGAAGTTATAACCGTGAAATGGGAACAAGCATGTACTACGACGTCATTTCAGGTGCGAGGACCGAGTATGCCTTCATACAGAAATACCTCCATCAGCAGAAAGGAGATCTCAAAACCCCGGTCCTTGATATGGTCGTCACCCTGCTTGAGGCGTACCAGTATGAGAGGTAGAAATAGAAGATAACTCAGGAAAATGAAGTATAAAAACAGGACCTTGCCGATACTAAGGCAAGGTCCTTCTACCATATTGGTTTCAAATCAGCCATCTCAAAACAATACGCTACTACTCTACTTCAAACCGATGAAGCAGCTGGGCATTGATGGCGACAATAACAGTGCTCAAGCTCATCAGCACTGCACCAACAGCTGGACTGAGTACGATGCCCCAGGGTGCCAGTACACCTGCAGCCAACGGAATGGCAAATATATTGTAGCCGCTTGCCCAGATCAGGTTCTGCACCAGTTTGCTGAAAGTACGTCTGGACAAACTGAAGATGGCCATTATATCTTTTGGATTACTGTTGACCAGAACAATATCTGCACTGTCCATGGCGATGTCGGTACCCGCACCTACTGCTATACCGACATCCGCTTTTGCGAGTGCTGGTGCGTCGTTGATACCGTCCCCTGTCATTGCAACAACCAGTCCACGGCTTTTAATTTCCGTTACTTTTTCCGCCTTCTGATCGGGCAGCACTTCTGCGTATACTTCGTCTATTCCGATTTCTTTCGCCACGTAGTTCGCAACCTTATGGTTATCCCCGGTCAGCATGATGGCTTTAATGTTCCTATCATGCAGCTGCTCAATCGTCTGTCTGGAACTTTCCTTGATTTTATCCGTTAATGCAATGGCACCGGCAAGTGCTTCGTCAACTATCAGAAAAACAACAGTCTTTCCCTGATCCGACCATCTGTTGAAGTTGTGGTCATTGAATTGGATATCATTTTGATCCATATAGCCCGGACTGACGACTTTGACACTTCTGCCATCAACATCGCCTTCTATCCCTACGCCAGTGATGGAATTGAAATCTGTTAAACTACCAGGTTTCAGTCCTCTTTCAGAGGCTTCATTGATGATGCCTGCTGCAATAGGATGTTCTGATTCGTTCTCTACTGCTGCTGCGTAGCTCAATATGGTGTCTTCATCCAGTGCCGAGAATGACTGAATATCCGTCACACCAAATTCGCCTTCAGTCAGTGTACCTGTCTTATCGAATATGACCGCATCGATATTTCGGGCTTTTTCAAATTGCGGACGTTTGCGTATCAGCAGCCCATACTTTGCAGCAAGCGCTGTAGAGACCGAAATGACAAGCGGTGCCGCCAACCCGAGTGCGTGAGGACATGTGATGACCATGACAGTCACTGTGCGCTGTATTGCAGTGTTCATGCCTGCGCCAATACTCATCCATACAATGAATGTGGTGATGCCTGCGCCGAGGGCAATATAAAACAGCCACTTGGCGGCTTTGTTTGTGATGTCCTGTGTCTTCGATTTGGTTTCCTGGGAAGCCTTGACCATTTCGATGACCTGGCTGAGGTAGGACTCGTCCCTCAGTTTTTCCACTTCAATTGTGAGAGACCCCTCCCTATTGATTGAGCCGCCGATCACTTCATCATTAACAGATTTCGCTACCGGAACAGATTCGCCTGTCAGCATGGACTCGTCAACCTGGGATTGCCCTTTGACAATCTTACCGTCAAGAGGCATCTTCTCCCCTGGCTTGACCAGAAGCAGATCACCAGCTCTTATATCGTCCACCTGTACTTCCTCAGTATCACCGCTGCTCGTAATGCGGCTCGCACTATCCGGCATCAGTGACGCAAGCGACTCGAGTGCTTTCGATGCATTGCTGATGGAACGCATTTCGATCCAGTGGCCGAGAAGCATGATCAGTACCAACGTTGCCAGTTCCCAGAATATCACTTCTCCATCAAATCCGAATACGACAGCCATGCTGTAGAAGAACGCGATGGAAATTGCCATACCGATCAGCGTCATCATTCCCGGTTCCCTTCCCTTCAGTTCATCAAAACCACCTTTGATGAAGGGCCAGCCGCCATAGAAGAAGACGAATGTGGAGAGGGCAGCAACAATATAGGTGTCGCCATCAAAGCGCCAGTCGACACCCATGAACTGCTGGATCATTGGAGAGAGCAGCACGATTGGAATCGAAAATATCAGCACAACGAAGAACTTATTGCGAAACTCCGTCACCATATCTCCATGATCATGGCCCCCATGTCCGTGAGCGTGAGAGTCGTTGTGACCTTCATGGTTATGAGTTTCATGTTCATTATTGTCATGATTATGATGTGCGTCCATGTAATCACTCCCTATGTTATCTATATCCATATAATACCCCTAAGGGGTATAAAAATCAAGTATTTGGAATTACAGAACTTTGGACCGAGTCCGCAATTATGACTGGCATGGTATAATCGATAAGGAGTTCATACATACCGCAACTTTACAAGCATTGGAGGCACACCATTTGAAACGTTTCTTTTCCTACTACGCACCCTATAAGCTTTTATTTTTCACAGACTTCTTCTGTGCAGTCGTCGTCGGACTGCTTGAGCTCGGCTTTCCACTCATCGTCAATCTGTTCATAGACGAACTGCTGCCTTCCGGCAACTGGCAATGGATCATTATTGCAGCTGCTGGTCTGATTGTGGTCTATATGTTCAACACCTTCCTGCAGTTTATTGTCACCTACTGGGGACATATGCTCGGTACGAACATAGAGCGGGATATACGCAATGACCTATACGCACATATCCAGCGGCTGTCCTACCGCTTCTTCGACAACACCAAGACCGGCAAGCTGCTGACACGGCTGACCAATGATCTGATGAACGTCGGCGAGATGGCGCACCATGGTCCTGAAGATCTTTTCATCGCCATCATGACACTGCTCGGTGCTTTCGGCATCATGTTCGCCATCCATCCTGAACTGGCGATCATCTCGTTCATCATCGTCCCACTCATCCTGGTGATTGCCATCTACTTCAATAAGAAGATGACGGTGGCCTTCCGGGAACTGTTCGGCCGTGTCTCGGACTTCAACCATATGATCGAGGACAAGATCGGCGGCATACGACTGGTCCAGGCATTCGCCAATGAAAAGCGCGAATACGACAGCTTCAGAGTAATCAACGAGTCATTCAGAAAAACAAAGCTGAAAGCATACAAGATCATGGCGTTCAATACATCGACCACCTATATGCTGATGCGTCTCGTAACCGTCTTCATCCTGATTGCCGGTGCATACTATACGATGAATGGAGAATTGACATTCGGCGAATTCGCCGCATTCATCCTCATTTCAAACATACTTTTCAAGCCACTCGAGAAAATCAATGCAGTGATCGAGCTCTATCCGAATGGTATTGCCGGCTTCAATCATTTTACCGAGATCATGCGTGAAGTGCCGGATGTGCAGGATCGTGAAAATGCAGTGCCGCTTGAAGACGCTCGTGGTCATATTGTCTATGATGATGTCACCTTCGCCTATGAGGATAAGACTGTATTGAACAGCATTTCACTGTCCATCAAACCAGGTGAAACCGTTGCGTTCGTCGGACCGAGCGGGGCCGGAAAGACTACGCTCTGTTCCCTATTGCCAAGATTCTACGATGTTACAGAAGGGGCCATCCAGGTGGACGGGACGGATATCCGCGACTACACACTCGCTTCACTGAGGGAAAATATCGGTACAGTCCAGCAGGATGTCTTTCTGTTCTCCGGTTCACTCCGGGACAACGTGGCATACGGCAAGCCGGAAGCAGATGATGCGGAAATATACGCAGCACTTGAAAAAGCACAATTGAAGGAACTTGTAGATAGCTACCGTGACGGCCTCGATACAATTGTCGGGGAGCGCGGGGTCAAACTATCGGGCGGCCAGAAGCAGCGCATCGCCATTGCACGCATGTTTCTGAAGAACCCGCCGATCCTCATACTCGATGAAGCGACAAGCGCCCTCGACACGGCAACGGAAGTACAGATCCAGACTGCCTTGAACCGTCTGGCAGAAGGCCGGACGACACTCGTCATCGCCCATCGTCTTGCCACCATCAAGAATGCAGACCGCATCATGGTCGTGACAAAGGAAGGCATTTCTGAAAATGGCACCCATGAAGAGCTGGTGTCCAAAGAAGGCGGCATCTATAGATCACTTCATGATGCGCAGTTCACGTACCAGACGACTTGAAACCCGAACTAAATCCTAAAAACATTGTACTTTTAAACTAAAATGTGAACTTAAGACAAAAATAGTGTTGAAAAGTTCGTTTATTATGTTATGATTATGTACATCTTAAATACAAAGCACTCATATAATCGCAGGGATATGGCCTGCAAGTTTCTACCGGGATACCGTAAATGTTCCGACTATGGGTGAGTAACTTGCGTGGATACACTCGAAGTATACTCATCTCATTGATGTGTGCTTTGAGTTTTTTTATTTTAAAAATACTTTTTGGGGTGTTGTTCATGGAGTTGCTCAAGGAAAAAATACTGAACGAAGGTGTCGCACTATCGGACACGGTACTGAAAGTGGATCACTTTCTAAATCACCAGATCGATCCGGAACTCATGGTTGAAATCGGCCAGGCGTTCAAGGAAAGATTCGAAGGAAAAAATATTACGAGAATACTGACGCTTGAATCTTCAGGCATTGCACCTTCTGTCATGGCAGGGCTTGCGCTCGGTGTACCGGTCGTATTCGCCAGAAAAAGGAAATCTCTGACGCTTGATGAAAATCTGCTCACTGCAGAAGTCTATTCATATACAAAACAGGAAACCAATACGATTGCTGTAGCGGACAAGTTCATCTCAAGTGATGATTCCATTCTGATCATCGATGACTTCCTCGCCAATGGCGAAGCGGCAAACGCGCTTGCTGATATCGTTCATCTTGCTGGTGCACGCGTCGCAGGCATCGGCATCGTCATCGAGAAATCATTCCAGGACGGTGCACAGAAGCTCAAGGACAGAGGCTATCATGTCGAGTCGCTCGCACGCATCGCTTCCCTGTCCAATGGGGAAATCAACTTTCTGTCAGGGGTGAACGCATAATGCAGATGTCAAAAACGAAACAGCTGTCACTCGGCTTCCAGCACGTACTCGCCATGTATGCAGGCGCAGTCGTCGTTCCACTTATTGTCGGCGCCGCCATCGGACTCACATCTGCCCAGCTGACATATCTCATTGCCATCGATATTTTCATGTGCGGTATCGCAACGATTCTTCAAGTATGGAAGAACCAGTTCTCAGGCATCGGACTGCCCGTCGTCCTCGGCTGTACGTTCACCGCTGTCGGACCGATGATCGCCATCGGCACCACTTATGGCATCACATCGATCTATGGCGCCATCCTCGTCACCGGACTGTTTGTACTGCTGATTGGAAAATACTTCAGCAAGATGATCCGCTTCTTCCCGCCAGTCGTAACGGGTACTGTAGTCACCATCATCGGAATTACACTCGTTCCCGTCGCGATGCATGACATCTCAGGCGGCCAGGGCAGTGCTGACTACGGCTCCGGCCTCAACCTGGCACTCGGATTCAGCACACTCGCTGTCATTTTGATTCTATTCAGATTCGGCAAAGGTTTCCTGAAGTCCATCGCCATTCTGAGCGGTATCGTCATCGTCACCATCGTGAGTTCATTCTTCGGCATGGTCGACATGACTGAAGTACGCGACGCATCATGGTTCCACCTGCCCCACTTCTTCTTCTTCGGCATGCCGGAATTCCACCTGGTGCCGATCGTCACGATGATGCTCGTTGCCGTCGTCGGACTCGTTGAAGCGACAGGCGTCTACTTTGCACTCGGAGATATCTGTGAGGAAGAGATCGAAGAGAAGGATCTGAAGCGCGGCTACCGTGCCGAAGGCATGGCCATCATTCTCGGCGGCCTGTTCAACTCCTTCCCGTACACGACCTACTCCCAGAACGTCGGACTCGTCCAGTTGTCCGGTGTGAGAAATAAACGCATCATCTACATCGCCGGCGTCATGCTGATCCTGCTCGGTCTCGTACCGAAGATCGGTGCGATTACGATGGTCATACCGACACCAGTTCTCGGTGGTGCAATGCTCGCAATGTTCGGCATGGTCATTTCATACGGTATCAAGATGCTTTCAAGAGTCGATTTTGAAAACCAGAACAATCTGATGATCATGGCCATCTCAATCGGCATGGGACTTGGCGTCACAGCAGTTCCTGAGCTGTTCGCCATCGTACCGTCCACCTTCGGCGTCATCGCTGAAAGCGGCATCGTCCTCGGCAGTCTGACTGCCATCGTTCTGAACCTTGTGTTCAACTTGAGAAGTGAAAACGTCGAGCAGACTTCGCTTGAGAGTGAACAGATGACACAATAGACAAAAAACCATCGTTCGATATTCATATATCGAACGATGGTTTTTTTCGTTACATACTACTTACAATCAACAGCACCGCCACAACAGCAATCTCAAGACCTAGTATAGACTTCAAAAAGATATCAGCATCAGAGTGCTTCATGCTTCTGCCATTACTATTGAAAAGTTTAGATCGGCTCGTAAACAGCAGAATTGCTGTCAGAAAAATGATCGGCAGCATCAGTTCCAGATACATCATAGTTCTGTCTCCCCTTGTGTTTGAAATTAGATGGAGTCTACAGTGCAATCATTTCCTTTTCCGCCATCTCACTGAGTGCGGTGGTCAGTGCATAGACGACGTGTTCGAAGACGAGTCCGCCCTGGACGAACACGGTGTAAGGACTGCGTATCGGACCGTCGGCGCTGAGCTCGAGTGAGGCGCCCTGTATGAATGTGCCTGCAGCCATGATGACGGGGTTTTCATATCCGGGAATATCACTTGGTACGGGCAGGAACTGGGAATTGACAGGGGATGCCTTCTGGATCATCTGGGTGAATGTGATCATCTCTTCCTGTGTATGGAAGGATACACTCTGGATCAGATCGGTGCGTCGGGCGTCAGGGCTTGGATCTGTTCTGAGTCCTGCCTTAGACAGAAGATGACTTGTCAGTACACCGCCATTCAAACTCTCGATGACGGCATGCGGGGCCAAGAAAAAGCCCTGGTACATATCCTGGAGTGCATTCAGACTGGCCCCCATCTCCTTGCCGATGCCTGGTACAGTCAGACGGTAGCTGATGCGGGTGATGAGTTCACGGTTACCGGCAATGTATCCACCCATGCGTGCAAGACCCCCGCCTGGATTTTTGATCAGGCTGCCAGCAATGACATCGGCGCCTGCCTCGATCGGTTCCCTTGTCTCGACGAACTCGCCATAGCAGTTGTCGACGAAGATGATAATATCGGGATGCTTCTCCTTTATTTTATGGATCATCGTTTCCATTTCGTCGATTGAGAGTGATTTACGCATGCTGTAGCCGCGTGATCTCTGTATCGCAATCATCTTCGTCTGGGGTGTAATGGCTGCCATGATGGCCGGTTCATCAAACTGGTCATCCACAAGATCAATTGACTTGTAGCCGACGCCCTTTTCCTTCAGGCTGCCGATGTCCCTCGGAGAGTTGCCGATGACCTTCTCGAGTGTATCGTACGGCTCTCCGCTGATATAGATGAGTTCATCCCCCTTTTCAAGCAGGGCAAGCAGAACGAGACTGATCGCATGGGTGCCGGAGATGATCTGACTTCTGACAATCGCATCCTCGCTTCTGAATACATTACGGTAGATCTCCTCAAGCTTGTCGCGGCCGGTATCATCATAGCCGTAGCCTGTCGTCCCGGTGAAGTCACTCTCGGCCACACCATTCTCATGAAAAGCCTCCATGACCTTATTGAAGTTTTTCTGTGCAATTTTTTTATTCCTTTTCATGATCGGTTCAATCTCATCGATGGATGCCTCCACCAATGCTTCTATCTCTGTAGTCTCCAAACTGCTACTCCTCGTTTCTCTCTGAAATTCTTTGGCTCCATGCGCCTGGCGGTTCATAGCCGGTCATCCGGTATGTCTGTGCATCGTCATCCAGAGTCTGTTCTTCTACAATCGTATACCGCTTCAGATCATAGATCTTCTGAGGCTGTGACAGCGGCAGTTCCGCATCATATTTCTCCATATGTGTCTTCATGAAGTCCTCAAGTATCTGGAGCAGCTCCATGGGCGGCATGCCGGTATTCACATACGCATGGGGTTCACCCGGCGTGTAGTGGACGGTATCATCGATATCCGTCTTGTTGAAGAATACGATGGATGGAATATGCTCCATGTCGAGCTGCTTCATCAGATTTCTGACCGTATCATAATGCGTCTGCAGGTTATCCGAACTGTTGTCGATGACATGGATCAGGAAATCACTGTCTGCCGCCTCTTCCAGTGTCGATTTGAAGCTCTCGACAAGGGTCGTCGGCAAGTTCTGGATGAAGCCGACGGTGTCGGACAGGATGCATTCGAATCCGGAAGGCAGTGTAATCTGACGGGTTTTCGGGTCCAGAGTGGCAAACAGTGCGTTCTGTTCATACGTATCACTTTTCGCCATGGCATTGAATAATGAGGACTTGCCTGCATTGGTATAGCCGATGAGCGACACTTTGACCACCTGGTTCCGGTTGCGCTTCTCACGGTAGCGCTCGCGGTGGGATTCGACAACCTGGAGCTGCTTCCTGATCTCCTTGATCCGCTGGTTGATGTGCCTGCGGTCGGTTTCAAGCTTCGTTTCACCAGGCCCCCTCGTCCCGATACCGGCACCGAGACGGGAAAGGTTGATACCCTGGCCTTTCAACCGTGGCACAAGATACTGCAGCTGGGCCAGTTCCACCTGCAGCTGGCCGGCCTTCGACATGGCCCTCATGCTGAAAATATCCAGAATGACCTGGGTACGGTCGATGACCTTCGTATCCATAATCGCTTCTATCGACCGGTTCTGACTGGCAGTGATCTCGTCATTGACAATCGTGTAGTCGATCTCTTCGTCCTCTCCATATGATTCCCGCGTCTCCGACAGGAAACCAGTGCCTGCATACGATCTAGGATCCACTGATGACCGGTTCTGTATATGGACACCGATGATCTCGATATCCACAGACTCTGCCAGGCTCCGAAGCTCCTCCACCTCGGACTGGACGTCTTTTCTTTTCGGTGTATTCACTGAAATGATGACACCTTTATACGTTTTTGACATTTGCGTACCTCCTCAGCTGCTTTAGCCTTCCATACCCGTTTTGCTGATCGGTTATGGGATTCGTGTTTAATAGAGCCAGATTTTGTCTAAATGAAAGATATATTTGTGTTTGTCGTTTTAGAAAGGGGCCTCGAATCATGAAGACGCATATATATGATCTGAAAGTTCATGATGATACCGGCATACCAATGGATATGAGGGATTTTGAAGGCAAAGCCATTCTGATAATCAATACTGCAAGTGAGTGTACATTCTGCAACCAGCTGTCCGAACTTGAGTTCCTCTATCAGAAGTACAAGGATGAAGGGCTTCGGGTACTTGTCTTTCCTTCCGACGACTTCATGAACTCTGAACCGCTCGATGCTTCTGAAGCCCGGTTCCACTATAATAGGGAATATGGCGTTACATTCGATGTGATGGAAAAGGTGAATGTCAAAGGAGATAGCATCCATCCTCTATTCAAGCATCTGACTGAAAGCAAGAATGGTCTTTTGACCAATACTGTAAAGTGGAACTTCACCAAATTCCTGATTTCAAGAGAAGGCAGAATCGTGAAACGCTTCCCACCGCAAAAATCCCCGCTTACATTTGAAGATGACATCCTAAGAGTACTCAGAGGCTAAAAAAGCATCCCACCAGATGGGATGCTTTGTGCTATTTGGTAAACGTGCTGATGGCATGCTTGTAGATCAGATGATCCTTGCCGCCTGACTGCAGCTGGATGACAAATCTATCAAAGTCTATGACAGTCCCCCGCATCTGAAACCCATTTACCAGAAACACGGTCACTTCGACTTCCGACTCCTTGAATTCACTGAGAAACTTCTCCTGCAGATCACCATTAGTCATTTTTCTTTCTCTCCTTCGTGTGTAGGAATTGATATATATCCTCAAATATAGTATCCGTATTCACTGAATCAAGATCGTACCAATTCACGGGAAGCTGATTCCTGAAGAAAGTCAGTTGTCGTTTGGCATATTGCCTGGTATGCTGTTTGATGGTTTCTTTCACCTCTTCGAGGGAAGCACTGCCCTCGAAGTATGGCAGGAATTCCTTGTAGCCGATGGCTGCACTTGCCGTTCTGGACAGGGAACTGTCGCTCATCAGTGCGCGCACTTCATCTTCAAGCCCCATCTCGAACATCTTGTCGACACGACTGTTGATGTTCTCATGCATTATTTTTCTATCACGTGTCAATCCTACTATAAATGTATCATATTTCATCTCGTCTGTGTAGCCGGGGCCTTCCCTGCTGCTGATCCGGTTGCTCAGTTCATGCTTGACCAGTGCACGGATGACCCGCTTGCGGTTGTTCTGGTGGATCTCCTGTGCAAGCTTCGGATCAATCGCCCTGAGACGGCTGTGAAGAATGGTCGAACCGAGCTTTTCGAGCCGCGCTGTCAGAGCACGCTTTTCCGCATCATCCTCATCGTTGAATTCATAGCCATAGATGAGCGCACGGATGTAGTGTCCGGTGCCTCCGACGATGAAGGGCACATCCCCGGCTTCATGGAATTCATCTATGACCTCATCGACATGCTTCTGGAAATCGTGCACCGAGAATGATGTATCCGGCGGCATGACATCGATCATATAATGCTGGACCCCATCCATCTCTTCCTCTGTAATCTTTCCTGTACCAATATCCATCCCCTGGTACACCTGCATCGAATCTCCGCTGATGATCTCAAGGTTGAACCGCTTCGCAATTTCGACGCCGAGTGACGACTTTCCGATTGCGGTCGGTCCCACCAGAATAAGCAGCTTCTTCTTTTCAGACATGTCTCATCACCCACTCCACCAGTCTGTTGTATACCTGTTCGCGATTTTTTTCAAAAAGCACTTCATGACGGCTCGTATCATAGAGCTGCACCGTAACGCTATCCGAGTAGTGCCGGTAGAGGCGTGCCAGGTTGCGTATATCTTTACCGCGGCTGGAGAACGGATCATCCTTGCCGCCGACCAGCAGGATCGGCACGTCGCGGTCGAGCCGCTTCAGATTTTCCTGCTTTGTGCTGAGCCGGATATGCCGCACAATTTCCGAAAGTGCCCGGTTGCTCATCTTGAATCCGCAATAGTCATCCCTGTTGTATTGCGCCACCTTGGCATCATCCTCCGACAGCCAGCGATTCTTCTGTGTACCCGGAAACGACGCATCATAGCCGGCGAACGCAAGGCGGTTGATTGTTTCGGACTTCATCCTCGGTGCTGCATTGGCAAGTCCGCTGAGCATCTTTGAGGAGAGCTGGTCAAAGAAGGCGTCCCTGCTGCCGGTGCCGACGATGATACCGCCATCGTAGACGCCCCGCTCAAGCAGTCGCCTGGCAACGATCGAGCCCATCGAATGGCCGAGGATGAACTTCGGCAGATCATGCGGAATGACGGATGAGACAGCCAGCGCATCCTCGATCAGCAGATTGAAGTCGTCAAAATGGCCGGGATCCTGCTCATCTTCGCCATGACCACGGTGATCGTGCATGATGGCCATGCAGTCATTCATTGCAAGCCATGTCATCATTTCGCTGTAGCGGCCCATATGTTCCGCCATACCGTGCATGAGCTGGATGGCACAGACAGGGGATTCCGGAGAAAAGATTTTTATTTTTATGCGGCGTCCGTAGTTATCTATCGTCTCTTCGCTGATCTTCATCTTATTCCTCCCTACTTCATAACGCGGTTGAACATGCGCTCGATTTCGTAAGTACTCATGTGGATGATGACCGGTCGGCCATGCGGGCACGTATAGGGCGATCTGCAGGATCCGAGTGACTCAAGGAGCGCTTCGATCTGCGGCCGATCCAGATAATGATTCGCCTTGATGGACTGCTTGCAGCTCATCATGATGGCCATCTCCTCCTTGTACTGGCTGACGGAGAAATCGGACTTTGATGAAACGAAATGGATCAGTTCCTCGATATCCGCTTCCGGGTTCCTGTCATCGATCCAATTCGGATAGGCTGTCACTGCATACTGCCTGATGCCTGTCTTCTCGATATCAAAGCCGAGTGACTGGAGGCGTTTTTGCCTATCATCTATTTCTATTATATCACTCATCGGAAATTCGAAAGTATACGGGATCAGAAGCGGTACCCTGTCCGTCTTCCCTCTGGTGATGTTCTCCGAATAGTATTCGTATTTGATCCGCTCCTGTGCGGCATGCTGGTCCATCATATACATGCCGGTGTCATTCTGTAGAATGATATAGGTGCCGTGGAGCTGGCCCACGATTTCAAGATACGGCAGCTTTTCTTTTTCCACCGCCTCCTCTGCAGCTTCTATAGGTGTGTCAGGAGCTGTCTGACTTTCCGCCGGCGGTGCTTCGCGTGCAGGTTTCTGTACATGCCGCTCTGCCGGTGGTCCTATTGCTTCTTGTGTTTCGTTCAGTACCGTCTTTTTCGGTACTATTCTATAGTCGGTCGAAGTCTTGCTGAAGTTTCGGGTCACGGGGTGATGCCGGCCGGTCTCCGTTCTTTTGTCAGGCTGTCGTTCCACATTGGAAAAATCAAGTGTGTCCTGCGTCGTCTGCTGTCTCGCTACGGGAGCTTTTCTTGTGACGTCAGGGATGAGCATCTCGTCCTTCATGCGTGAACGGACTGCCGATTCAAGCAGCTGGTTCAGCTCGCGTTCCTTCGAAAAGCGGACTTCTGTCTTGGCCGGATGGACGTTGACATCGACCAGCTTCGGATCCATTGTGATGTCGATGATCGCAATGGGGTATTTGTCTTTCGGCTGCAGCGTATGGTAGCCGTTGATGACCGCCTGCGACAGCCGGAAACTCCGGATGAACCGGCGGTTGACGGAGATGTTGAGATAGTTGCGGCTGCTGCGGGTTATCTCCGGACGGATCAGGAAGCCCCGGATGTGAAAGTCCGCATCCCGGGCTTCGAATGCCACCGCATGCCGTGCGATGTTCAGTCCATAGATGTCGCTGATGACTTCCTTGAGGTTGCCATTGCCTTTCGTCATGACCTTCTCGCTGTGATCCAGCACAAGACGGAAGCTGATATTCGGATAGGCCAGTGCCATGCGCTGGATGACATCGATGATCTTGCCGCTTTCCGTACGCATCGAACGCATATACTTGAGCCGTGCCGGTGTGTTGTAGAAGAGATCTGTTATGGTGATATCGGTCCCTTTCCGTTCCTTGCCGGGAATCTGCTCGGCCAGACTGCCGCCCTCGAACCGGATGAATACGGGATTGCCGTCCACGTGCTTCGTTTCGACCGTCACTTTCGCCACGGCCCCGATGCTCGCCAGCGCCTCGCCGCGGAAGCCGAGTGAGCGGATCTGGAACAGATCATAGTCCATATCAATCTTGCTTGTTGCATGCCGCTGGAACAGCAGTGGTCCATCGGTATGGTGGATGCCGTCGCCATCATCAACGATGCGGATCTGCTTCATTCCCGATTCCTCTATAAATACTTCGATCTGCCTGGCGTTGGCGTCGATCGAGTTCTCAAGCAGCTCCTTGACTACGGAACTCGGCCGTTCGACCACTTCTCCGGCGGCTATCTTATTCTGTATTGCACTGTCCAGTACTTTTATTGAACCCATATCATCACTCGCCTTCAAGCTCGTTTTTAAGTTCCTGCAGCTTCATCATTGCATCGAGCGGTGTCATCGCATTGATATCAACAGCCTTGAGCTGGTCGATGACCGGATGGGTTTCATACGTCTCCGTATCATCGAGCGGCAGGGACAGCTGCCGGCTGCCGATGACATGTCCGTCCTGCTCGAATCCTTTGAGCAGTTCGTGAGCCCGCTTCGTCACTTCATCCGGCAGTTCGGCAAGGCGTGCCACATGGATGCCGTAGCTCCGCTCCACCGGACCAGGCTTCACCTTGTGGAGGAATATCAGCTTGCCGTCATACTCGGTCGCCTTGACATGGACATTCTTCAGATGGTCCAGTTCATTTCCAAGCCGTGTCATCTCATGATAATGCGTCGAGAAGAGTGTCTTCGCACCGATATGATGGTGGATGTACTCGAGCATCGACTGGGCAAGCGACAGGCCGTCGTAGGTGGATGTCCCCCGCCCGATCTCATCAAAGATCAGCAGGCTGTTTTCGGTCGCGTTCTGCAGTGCTTCATTGGCCTCCATCATTTCAATCATGAAAGTCGACTTGCCGCTTGCCAGGTCATCGCTCGCCCCGATGCGGGTGAAAATCTGGTCGAAGATGGGCAGTGTGGCTTTTTCTGCCGGCACATACATGCCCATCTGTGCCATGATGCTGATGATCGCCGTCTGCCGCATGTAAGTACTCTTACCGGACATGTTCGGTCCTGTAATCAGGTAGATGAATGTCTCCTGGTCCATGTCGAGGGAGTTCGGTACATACGTGTTCTCGCCGATCACCTTCTCGACCACCGGGTGGCGGCCCTCCTTTATGGACAGCGTGCTGTCGCTGAATTCGGGACGCACCAGGCGGTATTCATTCGCCACAGTTGCAAATGAGATGAGGCAGTCGAGGGTGCTGATGATGTCGGCGGTCGTCTGGAGCCGTGGAATGAACTGCTCCATCTGCTGGCGCAGCTCGACAAAGAGATTGTACTCCAGAATGATGCTTTCATCCTGCGCACCAAGCAGCTTCGATTCCATCTCCTTCAGTTCAGGGGTGATGAAGCGCTCCGCATTGGTCAGCGTCTGCTTGCGCTGGTATTCGAAATGGTCGGCATCGAAGTTTACGGCATTGCCTTTCGAGATTTCGATATAGTAGCCGAACACCTTGTTGAATCCGACTTTCATATTGCGGATGCCTGTGCGTTCCCGTTCCCGCTCGATATAGTCATCGAGCCATATCCTGCCATTGTTTGACAGGTAGCGGTATTCATCAAGCTTCTCGTTGTACCCTTCCTTGAAGATGCCGCCTTCCCGCACTGTCTTCGGCGGCGTATCATCGAGGCTTGAATCGAGCAGTTGATGGACATCATGGAGCGTATCGAAATCGCTGAACAGGGTAGTATCCATCAGACCGATCCGGCTGAGCATATTTTCGATTGCCGGCAGTCCTGCCAGCGAATCCCGCATCTGGACGAGGTCCTTTGCATCAATGTTGCCGAAGCTGAGCCGGCCGACGAGCCGCTCAATGTCGTAGACATTATTGAGCAGCCCCCGGATATCTTCCCTCTCCAGAAAGTTCTCGAGTAATACAGCCACCACGTTCTGACGCACATGAATGGCATCCTGGCTGAGCAGCGGCCGCTCGATCCATTTTCTCAGCTTGCGCTTGCCCATCGGTGTCTCCGTCCTGTTCATGTACCAGAAGAGAGAGCCTTTTGTCTTCTTGGTCTGCAGGCTCTCCAGCAGCTCGAGATTCGACAGGGCGGCATAGTTGAGCTGCATCGTCTCCTTGATGCGGTGCTTCGCCACTGTTCTGAAATGCTTCAGATCGCGCATGTTATGGGCGCGGATATAGCTGATCAGCAGATCAAGTGCCTGCTTTTCCCCTGCAGTGATTGCCGGGTCGTAGTCGAGCGGGTGATGCACATCGTTTGTGAACGGCGTATTGACCGGCGGATCGGCATACAGTTCCGACAGGACCCCCTGGATATTCTCCTCGATGACAATCTCCCTCGGACCGATCCGGTCGATCTCGCTTTTCAGCACCGTCATATCGTCCGTGCAGAATGCGGAGATCTCCCCTGTCGATATGTCCGAATAGGCAGCATTGAAAACGCCACCCTGTTCGTCCAGTGCAAGAATGTAGTTGCTGCGGCCGTCATCCATACCGAAATCGTCAATCAGAGTACCCGGTGTGATGACACGCACCACGCCACGTTTCACCATGCCCTTCGTCTGCTTCGGATCCTCGAGCTGTTCACAGATCGCTACCTTATAACCCTGGTCGATCAGACGCTCGATATAGCTCTTCGCAGAATGGTAGGGCACGCCGCACATCGGAATCGGATCCTTCTTCTTGTCCCGTGATGTCAAGGTGATCTCGAGCAGCTTGCTCGCCGTGACGGCATCTTCATAGAACAGCTCGTAGAAGTCCCCCATCCGGTAGAGGAGCAGAACATCCGGATGTTCCGCCTTTATATTCAGATACTGCTGCATCATTGGTGTTACTGTAGTCATCTAAACACTTCCATTACTAAAATATAATTGCATTATATCATGCAGCTCATCATATGTTGAATTCCTTTAGAACTCCTTTTTTGTCAAGCTGGCCAAGAAGAAGCCATGAGATCAGCGATCCGATCATTGTACTTGCCAGAAATGCAGGAGCCAGCACAAAGAAAAAATCGAGGTCCAGGCCAAGCACTGCGATCAGAGGCAGCGTGGCGAGCGAACCAAGAATACCAGTGCCGAGCATCTCCCCGGCAGCAGTCGGCCCAAGCTTCTTGAACTTCCGGTATAACAGAAACGCAACCAGTGCCCCGATCATGCTGCCAGGGTACGCAAAAGGCGATCCGGTTCCCATCATGATCCGTATTGTCGATGAAAGAAACGCCTGCACTACGGCAAAGGGGCCGGTGAGTACTACGCTGACTACATTGATGAGGTGCTGCACTGGCGCAGCTCTGACTGGGCCGAGTGGTATGACGATAAAAGTGCTCAGTACAACGTTCAGTGCCACAAGTACACTTGTCATGGTCAATTTTCTGGTTAATTTCCTGTCCATTGATACATCTTCCTTCCGAAAAAAGGGCTGTACATCCTTTAGAGATGCACAGCCCTTTTATATTTTTGTCTAATCCTGTTTACGATTCGGCATGTTTCTCATTGCCGCTCCGGTTTCACCTTCAAGAATATCTCCACCTGTAGAAGTGATGACCTCGTTGGTCACCGTCTGACTGATGGCATGGGAGACCATCTGCAACAGCTCGTTGACCTGTCCCTGGGATTCCTTGAACTGGTTGACGATCGGCATCTCATCTAGTTCCGCCTCAACCTTCTTTATTTTCTCCTCGGTCATCTGGTAGGCACGTTCCTTGCCATAGTTCTGGAAGTTGACAGCCTGCTTCTGCAGACTCTTCAGGCTCGCCATCTTTTCGCGGACATCCTTGTTCTCATGGATTTTCGCTTCAGCTTTCTTGAAGAAGTCGACCTGCTCAGTTTCTGCAATCATGCTGCCAAGTGCCTTGGCTTCTTTTACAATTTCATCTTTCGTATACATAGCGCTTCCACCTTTTCCTATTTTGACACCGGTGGCCCGGCAATATTCTCTCATCATCCGCATGAATCATCGGTGAATCAAATCTTATATCAGTATATACGTTTTCACCGCATAATTCAAAACTATTTGGCTGTCATTTCATCTTGCATCGGTAGTGGCAAAAGGGCTGTACCACTGACCCAGCTGATATGAAAAAATGACTGTCAGGATGATGAGCATGATGAAAAGGAGATCGATGATGGAAAATGAAGTCCGGTGGTAGTATGTCCTCGGTCCATCATCGAATCCCTTCGATTCCATCGCGATGCCGAGCCGGTATGCCCGGCGGATGCTCTGGCTCAGAAGCGTGATGATGGTCGTGGAAAATCCCTTATAGCCGCTGATGTATT
Source organism: Salinicoccus sp. ID82-1 (assembly GCF_021991715.1). Classification (NCBI taxonomy): domain Bacteria; kingdom Bacillati; phylum Bacillota; class Bacilli; order Caryophanales; family Staphylococcaceae; genus Salinicoccus; species Salinicoccus sp. ID82-1. The sequence continues at coordinate 341,765 of NZ_JAGFLY010000001.1, read as the reverse complement.
TCCTGTGGATCAAAGGCCGCCTCACTTTGCGCGCACGCCTGAGTGTCATATACTCATTGGCGATGATCGGCACCATGCGGATCGCGGCCATGAACGCGTAGGCGAACTTCGGCCTGAGACCCCCCTGCTGCATCATACTGTAGAAGACGTCCGTCAATTTCGTTGTGAACACGACCAGTGCCCCAAAGAACGACAGTACGACACCACGCATCATGATATGAACACCGCGCACAGTGCTCTCCTCAGTGATGTGGACGATACCGAAGCGGAGGAGCGTGGACGTTCCTTCCCCGTAGAAGATCATGTACAGGCTTGAGATCAGACCGAAAAACAGGATGGTCGCAGTGAGCAGGACGAGGTAGCGGATTTTGACGCCGCTCAATACGATCAGCAGAACCAGCATGAGCAGCGACAGATGGAACAGGTGGTTCGGATCATGGATGAGTACGACGGCGAGAAACAGGCCGACCGCCACCAGAATCTTGGTGATCGGGTTGACCCGGTCTGCAGGTGTACTGTAATGTCTGATTGCTTCAATCATCAGACCCGCCTCCTTCCATCAGCGTCCCGTCCTCTATCCGCAGTCTTCTTGAAGGATAGCGTATTTTGATTTCTTCATCGTGTGTGATCATGATGATGGTCGTGCCCGACTTGACCATATCATGCAGCATTTGAAGCAGCCGGAATGCGTGCCGCTGATCGAGGCCGAAAGTCGGTTCATCCAGAATGATGATTTCGGGAATGCCGCCGGCTGCCGTCGCCACACTCAGACGGCGCTTCTGCCCTGTCGAAATTTCGAGCGGATGCAGATGGCGGACTTTACCGAGACCAAGTCTTTCTATCAGTGCGTCCGCTTTCTGCTTTGCTTCCTCCCTGTCAAAGTGCAGCTCGAGATTGATGAACACTTCGTCAAAAACAGTGTTTGTAATGAACTGCAGTTCGGGATTCTGAAATACCGGATAGAGCGCTCCGTTATAATGCTTCTGCTTCTTCACTTTTTTAATTTTGAACTGTATATCCCCGTCTGACGGAATCAGCTTCATCAATGCCAGGAGCAGGCTTGTCTTTCCTGTGCCATTATCCCCTTCAAGAGTGATCCACTCCCCTTTCCATATATCAAGTGCATCGATGGTCAGAAGCTGCCTTTTCCCTCTTCTGACCACCAGGTCGCGGGCTTCTAGCAGTACATCCGACTGTGCTTTTATTTCAGGAAGACGTGGAGCATTGTGCCAGGATTCAGGATGCCATACGCCGAACGCATCAAGTGCATCCCGGTGGTTTTCGAGCATTTCATCCGGCGGCCCTATCCTGTCGATCCGGCCCTGGTCATCCATGAGTATGACACGGTCGACCTTATCCCATATATTCTCCACGCGGTGCTCGATGATTACTACCGTGCGGCCGTCCCACATCTGCTGGATGGTTTCCCACAAATGTTCGGCAGACCCCTCATCGAGCATACTCGTCGGTTCATCCAGGAACAGCGTGTCCGCCTGCTGCAGCAGTGCACTTGCGATGGCAAGCTTCTGCTTCATGCCGCCGGACAGTGTGTGGATGGCTGCAGCGGGATCGATATCAAGACCGACCGTACTGAGTATCTGCACGATTCTCTGGTCCATATCCTCTCTTTCGACCTGCCTGTTCTCCATGATGAATGCAAGCTCCTCTGCCACCGTGGGCATCGTAAACTGGGAATCCGGATCCTGGAAGACATAGGCACCGGAATTCGGAAGCTCCAGCTGATCGGCCTTCATCGGTACATCGATGACGTTCGGAATGAGTCCCCCGAGAACGTTGAGCAGAGTACTCTTGCCTGAGCCACTCGGTCCGACAATCAGCACCTTTTCCTTATCCTCTATTGTGAGTTCAAGGTCTGTAAACAGGCGCGCTTGTGCCTCCGGGAACTTCAATCTGAGGTTTTTGACTGCGATGGCCATTCCTACAGTCCTTCATCGGCTGTGGCCTTCTGTCCGACCAGTTTCAGTACGCCGGTTCCTTTCAGCCCCTGGTACAGCAGATGGGCAAGTCCGCCGGCAATGAGTGCACCACTCAGCACTCTGAAGCCGAACATGAGCAGCAGATTCCACGTTGCAAGCTGTCCAAGATAACCGTAATACCAGTCGAGCGGCAATGTTGAAAGCGCCGCTGCCACACCAGCCGCAACTGCCACCATCAGCGAAGTGCTCTTATACTTCACGACTGCAAAGACAATTTCACACGCCAGTCCCTGGATCAATCCATAGACGATCAGCATGACGTCGAACTGCAGCATGACGATCGTCTCCCCTGACGCGGCTGCGAATTCAGCAATCAGTGCCACACCTGGCTTTCTGATGATCAGGTAGGCGACGACTGCTGCGATGAACCACATGCCGTAAAGCAGCTGGTTCAGATGCAGACCAAGGGGTTCGAGTGCCGTATAGACACCACCCCATATCGAGTAGATGAATGCAAACACGAGTGCGATGACGACCGTGACCAGTACATCGGTCAATGTCAATCCGTTTTTTCTTACCATGGTAAAACCCTCCAGACATTATTTTCCAAATAAAAAACACACCACTAGCGGAGTGGTGTGCATATTTATAGGAAAATATGCCACTTCCCTACGCTAGTATGATCTAGATCAGGTAATGAGGGTGATTCTCAGTCCAAACGGACACCCCTAGTGGTCGTTTCTTATTCGGTTGTATCCATGGTAATACACTTCTGATGATTTGTGAAGCTATTTATTATCTGACACCATCTGGTAGTAGCGCCCCTCCTGTCGGAGAAGTTCCTGCTCAGAGCCGCTTTCGACCAGTTCACCGAGATCCATGACGAAGATCCGATCCACCGCCTTGATGGTATTGAGCCGATGGGCGATGATGATGCTTGTGCGGTCCTTCATGAGCCGTTCCAGTGCCTCCTGGATTTTCAGCTCCGTCACAGTGTCGATGCTGCTCGTCGCTTCATCCAGCAGCAGAATGGCGGGATCCGTGATCAGTGCGCGGGCAATCGAAATCAGCTGCTTCTGTCCTTGTGAAATGAAACCTTCATCCGCTTCAAGGATGGTGTCATAGCCGTTTTCAAGCTCGACGATGAAGTCATGGGCATTGGCGAGCCTGGCGGCCTCAACAACATCGTCATCCGTCGCATCGAGCTTCCCATAGCGGATGTTCTCCCGGATGGTCGACTCGAAGAGATATGGGTCCTGCAGGACGAATGCCGTCTGGGAGCGTACAGTGGCACGGGCATAGTCGAGAATATCCTCTCCATCGATCCGCACCTGGCCGGAATCCGTTTCATAGAACCGGGCCAGCAGCTGCATGACAGTCGTCTTTCCTGCGCCTGTGGCACCTATCAGTGCCACGGATTCACCGGCTGCTATCTTAAAGCTTAGATTTCTGATCGTCGGTGTCTTCTGCTCTGGATCATAGGAGAAGGAGACATCGTCAAACTCGATTTCGCCTTTGATGGTCTTATCTTCAATTTTTCCATGGTCGTTCTCGGTTTCGGAATCCATGATGCCGAATACACGCTCAGCACCGGCGATGGCCGACAGCACCTGATTGAACTGGTTGGACAGGTCGGCAAGCGGACGGGTGAACTGCCTCGCATACTCGGCGAATACCACAATGGTTCCGATGGTGACGAGGCCAGTGCCCGAGAGCGCCAGCAGCCCGCCGGCACCCGCAACAATCGTAAAGCTGATATTATTAAGCATATTCATCACTTTAGGAATGAACCCGGCATACAGGAATGCCCAGAATGTAATGTCCCGAAGACTGCCGGCCTTTTCGTTGAAGTTCTTGATCGCCGTCTCCTCCTGGGAGAACACTTTGACGATCTCCTGGCCGGAGACCATCTCCTCGATGTAGCCGTTCAGTTCACCTGTGGCACGCTGCCGCTTCTTATAGAGCGGACCGGTGCGCCGTGTGATGAAGCCGACAGCGAATATCAGTACAGGAATGATCAGCACCGTGAGCAGGGTCAGCAATGGACTCAGATAGATCATGACGCTGATGGTCCCAATGAGTGTGACGACACTTGTCGTGAACTGGATGAATGATGTATTGAGCGTCTGTGAAATGGTCTCGATATCATTTGTCATCCGGCTCATCAGTTCGCCGTGCTGGCGCTTGTCATAGAAGCGTACCGGCAGTTTCTGCATATGCGAAAACAGTCTCGAGCGCAGCTTGTACACCGTGCGCTGCGACAGCCCGACCATCATGAAGGCGGCAAGGTACTGTGTCGATGACAGCAGTACATAGACGACGAGCAGAAGCAGGAGTATTCTGGCGAGCCCATCCATCTGCTGCTGGACGAAATAGTTATCGACGATGTAGCCGACGAGGAACGGCCCGGTGATGCTGAGCAGGCTGGTCAGTGTGACGAGGAAAATGATCGCATACAGAAGCACACGCTCTTCATTGATGAAGCGCCACATTCTCTTCAGCGTGCCCCATATATCGTTGGCCCGCTGGTCTTCCTTCTTTTTTCTGCGTCCGATTTCCTCTTTTTGAAGGACCGGTTCATTGCCGAATGGTCTTCTGATAAAATCAATCATCCAGCTGACCCCCTTCCGTCTGCGATTGAACTATGGAGCGGTATAGTGATGACTCTTGCATCAGTGTGTCATGGGGACCGAGTGCACTGATCTCCCCGCCATCCAGTATGAGGATACGGTCCGCCATTTTGGCGGTGACCACTTTCTGGGTGACGATGATCTGTGTTGTATTCTCTTCTTTGATCGCGTCCCACAATGCGGACTCGGTGCGGATATCAAGCGCCGAAGTGCTGTCGTCGAGAATCAGTATGCCCGGCCTGCGGACAAGCGCACGTGCAATCGACAGACGCTGCTTCTGACCACCGGACAGTGTCACACCCCTCTGGCCGACGCGTGTCTCGTAGCGATGATCGAAAGTATTGATCGAATTGTGGATCTGCGCCTTCTGGGTGGAAGTGAACACTTCCGACTCGCCTGCATCGAGATCACCCCACAGCAGGTTCTCGAAGATGCTGCCCGAGAACAGTACCGCGGACTGCGGCACGTAGCCGATGGTCTCCCTGAGATCATCCTCGTTCCAGTCTTTGGCATTGATGCCGTTGATATAGACATCGCCCTCCTTCACATCATACATCTTCGGAATCAGGCTGAGCAGCGTACTCTTGCCGGAACCTGTGCCACCCATGATGACGAGTGTTTCATTTTCTTTGACTTCGAAGTTGATATCACGGAGGACATAACGTGTCGAACCGGGATATTTGAAGGACACATTTTCGAACTTCACCGTGCCGGCCTGGTCCACCTTCCTGATCTCTTCATTGTTGTTTGATGTGATTGGTGCAACGAGCACCTCCTCCATCCGTTCACTGGATGCTTTCGCACGGCTGAATGCAATGATGATGAAGGCGAACATGGAGAAGCCGCCCTGCATGCGAAGGGCATAATTGATGACCGCAACCACTTCACCTACTTCGACATTGTTGTTCTGCAGCAGGTCGGACGCCATCCACAACACGACAAGCAGACTGCCGTTGATGATCAGAAGCAGCACAGGCATGATCGATTCCATCAGTCTCAATGCATAGATCGTATCATCCTTCAGGCGCCCTGCCACCTTGCTGAATTTGCTGATTTCAAAGTTTTCCCGGTCATTGGCCTTGATCAGCCTGACCGCTTCGAGATTCTGCTGGATGAAGCGGTTGATCCTATCCAGACGTTTCTGGACACGCAGGAAGATCTGTCCACCCTTGCGTGCAGTGATAATCAGGAAAATAAGTAGAACCGGCGTCAGAAATGACAGGTAGAAGCCGAGCGTCGGATTGACGACGAACGACATGATGAGTGATCCGATGACAAGCAGCGGTGCTCTTAAAATGATGCGCAATGACATATAGAGCAGCATTTCCGTCTGCAGCACATCCTGCGTCATCCTTGTGATGAGGCTTGATGTCGGGAATTTGGACAGCGTCGCAAGCGTAAAGTACTGCACTTTCCGAAACAGTGCTGTCCGTATATCATAGCTGAAGCTTGTGGCGACCTGGCTTGAGAAGTAGGAATTGATGATGCCGCTGATGAAGGCGGCCATGCTGATGCCGAACATGATCAGCAGGTAGAACCATACAGCATCTATGTCCTCTGCCACGATGCCGTCATCGATGACTTTTGAAATCAGATAAGGCTGAAGCAGCTCTACAGCCAGTTCAATGAACATGAAGAAGAGAGCCACTATGATGAACCATTTATACTTGAGCGCGTATTTGTAGACTGTCAGCAATTGTTCCACCCATTTCTTTCGGTTACCGAAGTATTATGTCAATTATGACATAATTCAAACTATTTTAATAGGTAAAATAAAAAACCTGAAGCTCGAAGCTTCAGGCATATGACCTAGCGGAATTCCGCCATCAGTTCATCGAATGTTTCGTTTTCCAGCGTCATCTTCTTCTTGATGAGCGGCTGGTCAAGGTATCCATCGATGTTCTCCTGGTAGGATTTTGCTTCCTGGTCGTGGTAGATGATGCCCTTCAGAAGACCGTCGTACTCCATGACGTTCTGCATCGCGTTCTTTGCATCTGTATGGTCGAAGTCCTCGATATCCTCGACAGCAATCAGGTTCTCCTTGAACCAGTCATAAGTGTTGACCTTGTTGTATGTCACACATGGACTGAACACGTTGATGAAGCTGAAACCCTTGTGATCCATCGCCTGCTGGATGATTGCCGTCAGCTGTTTGATGTCGGAACTGACACTCTGGGCAACGAAGGTTGCACCGCTTGCCAATGCCGTTCTGATCGGCTGTATCGGGTTCTCCTTGGAGCCGTCCGGAGTTGTTTTTGTAACGAACCCTTTGCCGGAGGACGGAGAAGTCTGTCCTTTGGTCAGGCCGTACACCTGGTTGTCCATGACGATATAGGTGATATCGATGTTTCTTTTCAGTGCGTGGACTGTATGCCCCATGCCGATGGCGAAGCCATCACCATCACCACCGGAGGCGATGACTGTAAGATCATCATTCGCCATCTTGACACCTTGTGCCACCGGGAGGCTGCGCCCATGTGTGGAGTGGAAACCGTATGACTTGATATAGCCGCTCAAGCGTCCGCTGCAGCCGATCCCCGTGATGACAGCAAGTTCATCCGGTTCAAGTCCGTTGGCCGCGCACGCTTTCTGTATGGCCGCCTGGACACTGAAGTCACCGCAGCCTGGGCACCAGTTCGGTTTGATATTATTTCTAAAGTCTTTGAATGTCGCCATTACATAACTTCCTTTATTTTAAGAATCGAATTGATATGCGTTTCAATTTCTTCGGGTCTGAAAGGCGTACCATCATATTTGACGTAGGAACGGATTCTTTCATGTCCAGGATAATTCATCTTCAGGACGCTCTGAAGCTGTGCACTGTAGTTCTGCTCTATGACGAGTATCTCCTTGGCGCCATCGAGGTAGGGTCTCAACGCATCGATCGGGAACGGATGGATCTGCTTGAGGTTGACTGTCGTCACGTCCGCATCGATCCGCTCGGCTGCTTCTCTGGCGACACCGTTGACACTCAGGAAACTGAGTACCAGGAGATCGCTGTCCACGCTGCCCTGGACTTTGAACGGCTCCTCCATCGTGAAATCCTTCAGCTTGCGCATCCGCTTGTCCATCTGCACCTGGCGGTTCTCAGGACCCTCATTCGGTGTGCCGGTCGGGCTGTGCTCGACGCCCGTCACATGGTGGATGCCGCCTTTGATGCCCGGAATCGGACGATGCGAAATACCGTCCGCCTCGTCACCATAGCGTTCGAAGTACTCGTCCGCCTGATCTTCAATATCTTCAGTGATCGTCTTGCCACGGTTGATTTCCACCCGGGAAACGTCGAACGGCGCAGATGACTGCTTGCCGAGTGACATCTGCAGATCGGATAGCAGGATGACCGGCACCTGATAGTACTCGGCCAGGTTGAATGCCTCTATTGTCGTATAGAATGCATCTTCAACATCGGAAGGTGCAAGTACGATTTTAGGAATATCTCCATGTGTACCGTAGATCATCTGCATGAGGTCCGACTGCTCCTGCTTTGTCGGCAGACCTGTCGATGGGCCGCCGCGCATCGTATCGACGATGACGAGTGGTGTTTCCGTCATGCCTGAAAGACCAATCGACTCCATCATGAGTGACAGGCCCGGTCCGGCAGATGAGGTGAAGCTTCTTGCACCTGCATAGTTGGATCCGATCGCCATGGTCACTGCTGCGATCTCGTCCTCCGTCTGGATGACGGTACCGCCCACTTTCGGCAGGTTGGTGATCATGTATTCCATAATTTCACTTGCCGGCGTGATCGGATATGCCGCCATGAATCTGACGCCTGCATTCAGCGCACCGAAACTGATGGCATCGTTGCCGATCAGAAACAGGCGTGCTTCACTGTCCGATGGCAGCATTTCGAAGTCGCCCTTGATATGCCCCATCTCATCATCCATCAGCTGGTAGCCCTGGATCAGCGCTTCATGGTTGGCATCGACGATCTCCTGCCCTTTTCTGATGAACATCGTGTAGATCATATCTTTGAAAGGCTGCAGTTCAAGGTTCATCAGCCTTGCGCTGGCACCGATTGCAACCATGTTCTTCATCAGCTGGCTGCCGAGTGCTTTGGCAGTTTCAGTAAATGGAATGGATACAAGCTGTACATCCAGGCCTTCATCTTTTTTCGGACTGAATTTGCTGTCGGCAAGAATAATGCCGTTCTGAACAAGCTCATGGCTGTTCAGATCTATGGTCTGCTGGTCGAACGCAACAAGAATATTGATGTTGTCGCTGACCGCCCGTACTTCTTTTGTGGAAATTCTGACGTTATTATTCGTATGGCCACCTTTGATACGGCTTGAAAAGTGCCTGTAGCTGTATAGGTGGTAGCCCATTCTATTCAGTGTGGTTGAAAATATTTCTCCAGTCGATTCAATGCCCTCACCCTGCTGGCCACCGACTTTCCATGACAATTGTCCATTCATACACATTGCCTCCTTGTCCTTATGCTAATATACCAAAATCAGAGCCATATTTCGATCATCCGGACGTGTCCAAAATGAAAATCAGCCTATCGGATGACCGCTATTCCTCGATGCGGATTTTGGCTATTTTACTGGTACCAGTATCGATGATGACACCGGAAAGAATGCCGGCACCTTCCTCAGGTACGTTATGGCGGACCGGCAGCTGATGGATGAACCGTTCGATGACTTCCTCCTTGCGGATGCCGAGTATGCCATCCTTGTATCCTGTCATGCCGACGTCGGTAATATATTTAGTGCCTCCTGGCAGCACCTGTTCGTCATTCGTCTGGACGTGCGTGTGCGTGCCGACGACCGCATCCACCCTGCCATCCAGATAATGGCCCATGGCAAGACTTTCACTCGTCGTCTCGCTATGGAAGTCGACGAAAATCTCATCCGCTTCGACGCTTTCAAGTATCGCGTCCGCCTTTCTGAACGGGCAGTCGATGGCATCCATGAAGCTCCGCCCCTGCAGATTCATGATGAGCAGCTTCACACCATTGACATTGATGATGCCATGTCCTTTGCCGGGCGCCCCTATTGGAAAGTTGGCTGGGCGGACCATGCGGATATCCTGTTCCATGAATTCATAGACATCCCGCTTGGCAAATGCATGATTTCCAAGTGTAATGAAGTCCGCTCCACTCGTCAGAATCTCCTTATAGATCTTTTCGGTGATGCCCTTGCCGTGGGCGGCATTCTCACCATTCACAATGGCCACCTGTGCACCGTGCTCCCGCTTCAGTCCGAGAAGATGCTCCGACAGCATTCTTCTGCCTACTTTTCCTACGATATCTCCAATAAATAGAATGCGCATTCGATTTCATCCTTTAAATTCATTTTGATGTTTATTATACATGTTTTAGGGAAGTTATATTTTATAAAATACTTAGGAGTGAATAATTTGACATTATCCATCGATCCGAAAGAATTTGCAAAACTGGCCCTCATGGCGAATCCTTCAAACAGCGAAAGCGTTGAGGATAAGGCGAAAGACAGCCTCGAGCTCTACTTGAGCGCCTACAAGCTTGCTGAGAAGTACGCAAGATTTTCCAACACCACCCAGGAAACAAGCGAAGCTTTCAACAGCATCAGGGATATCGACATCAACATGTAATATCAGCCAAAATAAGAAAACCAGCAGGATATCCTGCTGGTTTTCTATTTGGCATATTCTACTGCTCGCATTTCTCGGACGACTGTCACTTTGATATGTCCAGGATACTGCAGCTCTTCTTCGACCTGCTTCTTGATATCCCTTGCGAGACGGTGCGCTTTCAGATCATCCAATTCATCCGGCTTGACCATGACGCGTATTTCGCGTCCTGCCTGGATGGCGAATGTCTTCTCTACGCCACTGTATCCTTCAGCGATGGCTTCGAGTCTTTCAAGACGCTTCACATAATTCTCAAGCGTCTCTCTTCTTGCACCCGGTCTTGCTGCGCTCAGCGCATCGGCTGCAGCAACAAGAATCGAAATGATGCTTGTCGGCTCGACATCGCCATGGTGGGAATGGATGGCGTTGATGACCGTACCATGCTCCTTGTAGCGTTTGGCAAGTTCCACTCCGATCTCGACGTGGCTGCCATCCACTTCGTGGTCGATGGCCTTGCCGATGTCGTGAAGGAGTCCTGCTCTTCTTGCCAGCTGCACATCTTCACCAAGCTCACTGGCAAGCATGCCGGCAAGATACCCGACTTCGACAGAGTGCTTGAGCACGTTCTGGCCGTAGCTGAGTCGGTATTTCATCTTACCGAGGTGCTTGATGAGTTCAGGGTGCAGATTGTGGATATCAAGTTCAAAGGCAGCTGCCTCCCCTGCGTCGCGAATATTCGTCTCCATATTGCGCTTGGCCTTATCCACCATTTCTTCAATACGTCCTGGATGGATTCTGCCGTCCTGCACAAGGTCTTCAAGTGCATTTTTGGCAATTGCCCGACGAATGGGATCAAAACCGGAAAGGATGACCGCTTCAGGTGTATCATCGATGATGAGGTCGATCCCCGTCAATGTTTCCAATGTACGGATATTACGGCCTTCACGGCCGATGATGCGTCCCTTCATTTCGTCGTTCGGTAATGTAACGACTGAAACTGTCGATTCACTTGTATATTCTGCTGCATAACGCTGGGCAGTCACGGCGAGCAATTCCTTCGCTTTCTTATCCACTTCGAGCTTCATCTGGTTCTCTTTCTCTTTGACCATTACAGCCATATCATGTGACAGTTCCCGCTCCACTTCTGCGAAGATTTCATTACGCGCCTCTTCGCGCGTAAGTCCGGAGATGCGAGTGAGTTCTTCTTCTTGCCGACTGATAATTTCTTTAATCTTATGATCCTCGGCATCAACCATTTGCTGTTTTTCTTCAATTTTGGCTTCTTTGTGCTCCAGCGCCTCATCCTTCTTGTCCAGAACTTCACTCTTCCTGTCAAGAACTTGTTCACGGTTCAGCAATCTGGATTCCTGTGCCTTGAGTTCATCTCTCTTCTCACCGGATTCGCGTTCGAACGTCTCCCTGAGAGTCTGATTTTCCTCTTTTGCCTCGAGCAGCTTTTCTTTCTTGAGGCTGTCCGCCTGCTTCTGCGCTTCATTGATGATGTGCTCAGCAGAAGTCCGTGCCTCTTGCTGCCGTTTAGTCATAGTGTTTCTGACGATAAAATATCCGATTACAACACCTAGAAAAATGCCAAGCAAGATTAAGAAAATGTCTATCATGTCCACAATAAACACCTCCCCAACAGGCTCTAGCTATTGTTGTATATAATATCATGCATAACCAATATTATATATATACAATTCTAAAGATAAACACAGGAAAACGCAAGCACCAGAACGTCTTATTTGCATTCTGGTGCCATCTGGTCATACACTTATTCGTTTATAGTTCATCCTCGTCAAACAGCTTGTCTGAAGCTGTTTCCTCTTCAGGCACATCCACGTTCTTCTCCTTGCCGAATCCGAGTGCGTTACGCAGCTTCCCTTCTATCTCCTCAAGAAGTGCCGGGTTGTTGGTAAGCGTCTCCTTGGCATTCTCCTTGCCCTGGCCGAGGCGCTCGCCTTCATAGGAGTACCATGCACCGCTCTTTTCAACGATATCGTTCTCAACACCGAGGTCGATCATCTCACCCGTCTTCGAGATGCCTTTACCGTACATGATATCGACTTCTGCCACACGGAATGGCGGGGCAACCTTGTTCTTGACCACTTTGATCTTCGTGCGGTTACCGACGATGTCCGTACCGAGCTTGAGCTGTTCAGCACGTCTGACTTCAAGACGGACGGAGCTGTAGAACTTCAGGGCACGGCCACCGGATGTTGTTTCCGGGTTACCGAACATGACGCCGACCTTCTCACGAATCTGGTTGATGAAGATCGCTGTCGTATTACTCTTGGAAATTGCACCGGAAAGCTTTCTCAGCGCCTGGGACATGAGTCGTGCCTGGAGGCCGACGTGGGCATCCCCCATTTCACCTTCGATTTCCGCTTTCGGTGTCAATGCTGCGACGGAATCGACGACAACAATATCAACAGCGCCACTTCTGACGAATGCTTCTGTAATTTCCAATGCCTGTTCCCCTGTATCGGGCTGGGACAGGTAGAGGTTCTCTATATCCACACCGAGATTCTGTGCATAGTCGGGGTCAAGCGCGTGCTCTGCATCGATGAACGCTGCAATTCCGCCATTCTTCTGTGCTTCTGCTATTGCGTGAAGCGCTACGGTCGTCTTACCGGAAGACTCTGGACCATAAATTTCGATGATTCTGCCTTTAGGATACCCGCCGACACCAAGTGCCTTATCCAGCGTGATGGATCCGGTGGAAACTGTAGAAACTTTGCGTCCAGCATCATCTCCAAGTTTCATTACGGCGCCTTTGCCAAATGACTTTTCCATGTTCTTTATCACTGTATCTATCGCTTTTTGTCTCTCGTCCATAATTACCCTCCATTAATTCACTTCGTAATATATTATACCATACCGGACGATAAAAAGCGAATATATGTTCGCTTTTTATCCCCATTTCGCAAATTGCCCAAACGGTTATCAATCAACTGCAGATCAGGCTCGCAGTTATGGCACAACTGTCCGAAACACGCGCAGAAATCATTTCGAGCCATCACCCTGGAACACTGCCCGGCCTTTATGGAAATATTCGATGCCGGACAGTATCGTGAAGAATACAGCAATGTACATCGTTACGATTCCAGGAGAAAATGGCAGATACTGTGTAAACATATCACCGAACAGAAGGAGTACCAGTGCAATCATCTGGAACACGGTCTTTATTTTGCCGAGCTGCCCTGCAGCACTCACATACCCTTGTTCGATCTGGAGTAATCTCAAACCGGTGACTGCGAACTCCCGGGCAATGATGACGACCGCAATCCATGAGGAGATGACCTGCAGCTCGACCAGAACGATCAGGCCGGTCGTCACCAGCAGCTTGTCGGCCAGAGGATCGAGAAACTTGCCCATGTTGGTGATGAGGTTCCACTTCCGGGCCAGGTATCCGTCCAGAAAGTCTGTTAGGGCAGCCACGATGAAGATGATGGCACCGATCATCTGGCTGACGATAATTTCATTTCCGCCGAGCACACTCAAGGAACCCCAGCCGAAATCCACAAGTGCAAATATTAGAAAGACCGGGATCAGAAGTACTCTGAACACAGTCAGCTGATTGGGTATATTCATGTCATTCCTCCTTTACCAGATTGAATTCATAATAGACGGTGACAGCGCTTCCGGCTTCAGGGTTTTCAAGAGGTTCGCCGTCAATGCGGACATTGAAGCCGGTCGAATCACCGAGTGTCAGATAGACGATCGAGGCCTCCGGAGAGATTTCAAACTCCCCTTCAGTCAGATTTTCATAGGCATACGTATTGCCTGCATCATCTGTCAGCGTCACCCAGGATGTGTCCTCGCCTGCAAGTGAAATGACCAGCGGTTCCACGACATGAAGATCATAATAGAACGTACTGCCTTCGGAACCACTATAGGAATAGTCGGTCGCAGGCGCTTCTGTCGGTTCCTCGGTCGGCGCCTCCACTGTCTGCTCTGCCGGTTCCGAAGATGCCGTTTCGCTTTCATCCGGCTGTACGATGAGGTCCTCCTTCACACTATAGATCGGCTTCTTCTCGAACAGGTCCGTCTGTGCACCGACCTGGAGCAGTACCATCCAGCCGACGAAAAGGACACCGACCAGGACGAGGAAACTGATCAGCACCTTTTTGAAATACTGATAGTCCTCATTCTGCGACTGATGCCGCTTTCTTTCATTTAAGTTGTCATCAGGAAGTGCATCCGCATACCTTTCCATGATGGCGTTGGAATCGAGCCCGACCGCTCTTGTATACTGCTGCAGCAGGAAAGGTGCATGAGCCGGTTCCGGCAATGCGCCGAGGTCATCGCTTTCAATCAGTCTGATGATTTCTTTCCTGATGCCGGACTTCTCCTGCATCTCCTTCAGGGTGATTCCTGACTGTTCTCTTTTATTTTTCAAATAAGCACCGAGTTTCATGGGTCCTCCCTACATTCCACCAAAGAAGTTCGTATCTTCATCTTCGAACCAGTGCTGCTTCTTATGCTTCTCATAGGTGATTTCCTGGTTCTCATCTTCTCTCAGTTCAATGATATAGTCGAAATCTTCGAGTTTGTACTGCATGCCTTCAATAAAGAGATCCGGGTGTTCGATCACCTTGACGGCAGGATAGCTCATGATCTCCCTGATCAGCTGCTTATGCGCCTCCTCGGTGGATTTCATGGTCACCGCCCCATCGATGATGAACACATTATTCTCATCGTACTCGCCTTTGAGCAGGCTTGTACGTTCCGTCTGCTTGATCAGTGTCGAGGAGAGGAAGAGCCATTTCTTTTTGGCTGTCACACTGCCGGCGACGATGGACTCCGTCTTGCCGACGCGCGGCATGCCGCGGACACCGATGAGCTTATGGCCCTTCTCCTTGAATATTTCAGCCAGAAAATCCACCAGGATACCGATTTCCTCCCGGGTGAACCGGAAAACCTTCTTGTCTTCTTCATCTCTTTTGATGAAACGTCCGTGCCTGACAGCAAGACGATCGCGCACTTGCGGCTTTCTTATTTTGAGTATCTGGATGTCATCGATATAGGCACTCATATATTCGAAGCGTTTCAATTTGTTGAGTTCATCCGTGCGGACCAGCAGTCCGCGCCTTCTGTTCTCCACCCCGTTGATCGTATCGATGCTGATGCCGAGGTTGCCGAGCAGTGAGGAGATGTCGCCGAGCAGGCCGGGCCGGTTGTTCAGAATTTCATATTCCATATACTGTTCAATGTTTCTCTCGGGATACATCGGCTTCCCTTTTCCAGTATCACTCATGTATACCATCCCCCATTGATATTCATAATCTCACCTGTAACAGAGCGGGCGCCTGGACTCAGCAGATAAGCGACAGCATGCATCACTTCCTCCCGTGCGACAAAGCGCGACTGCGGCAGTTCCTGGATCAGAAACGCCTGGTCCTCCTGGGACAGCTCACTGGTCATTTTTCCTTCAACAACACCTGGAGCAATGCCATTCACTGTAATGGTGGTACCCGCAAGCTCTTTGGCAAGCGATTTGATGAGCGCCTCCTGGGCGCCTTTCATGGCAGCGTAGACACTCTCGAAGCTCGCTCCGTGACGCCCCCAGATCGAAGTGATGATGATGATCCGTCCGCATCCACTTTTCCTGAGCTTCGGAAGGAGTACTTTGATGAACGTGATCAGTGAGCGGAGGGAAATATTGTACTGTGCATCCACTTTTTCGAGTGGCGTGTCCTCAAGCATCTCGAAAAGTGTTTCCCCGGGGCACCAGATCAGGCTGTCCACATGGTCGATATCCTTGAATATGTTTTCCACTGCCGATGCATCCAACGGCTCGGACAGATCAAGAAAATGATGGATGCTGTCGTAGTCCGGCGTCTGCGACCGGGAAAAAGACCAGATTTCGGCATTACCTTCGAGGCCTGCATGAATGGCACTGCCGATATCGCCGGTACTACCGACGATGATGTGCCTAGTCATGCGGTTTCAGTACGCACTCCACCATGTACCGGGTATCCAGTACATCAGCAAAGTGCTGCTTTACATCATTGATTGTAATGCTGTCTATGACTTCAGGCAGCTGATAGAGATCATAGCCGTCCAGATAGTACTTTGTATACTGGTTGGCGATATACTCCGGTGAATTGAGACTGGAGAGATAGTCGCCGATGATCTCCCTTTTCTGGACTTTCAGTTTTTCGTCTGTGAAGAAATTACTGTCCTTGACTGTCTCTATTATAGACGTAATCTCCTCTGTAAACCGTTCCGGCGCTTCCGTATTGGATGCAAACAGCAGATGGGAGAAGGAAACTTCTTCGATATGGCTGAAATTGAAAGAATCATCGATCAGCCCTTTCTCCATCAGTTCATAATAGTACTTCGACTGCTCGCCGAATACCATATCCAGTGCGAACATCATCGACAGGTCCCTTTTCAGACGTTCCATGGCATCCCTCTTATCCTGATGATGCTTGAAACCGAGCATGATGCGCGTCTCCTCGACATCCATCTCAAGCACACTGTGCGGCTTGACGATTTCCCGTGGTTCTTCCGGCAGCACTCTTTCGATCCTGGGCGCATCCATGACGCCCCGTTCCGACTGGTGCTGATCGATGGCGGCCATGACAGCATCCACATCGAATTCGCCGACAAGGATGAGCACCATATTGGATGGATGGTAGAATGTCCTGTGGCACAGGAACAGATGGTCGCTTGTTATTTCACCGATCGACGCCTCGGTACCGGCAATGTCATCCTTCACCGGCAGGTTATGGTACATCTGGTTCAATGTTTCAAAATAGAGCTTGTACCCCGGGTTATCCTGGTACATCTTTATTTCCTCACCGATGATGCCGACTTCCCGCTCGACCGTCTCTTCTGTGAAGTACGGTTTTTCGACCATATCCATGAGCAGCTTCAGATTCTTATCGAAGGACTCTGTAGTACTGAAAAGGTAGGACGTCCGATCATATGAAGTGAATGCATTGGCGCTGGCGCCATATTTGGAGAAGAGGTTGAAGACGTCCCCATCCTCCTTTTCGAACATCTTGTGCTCAAGAAAGTGCGCGATGCCTTCAGGCACTCTGAAGGACTCCCCATCCACGTTGAAATGGTCATCCATCGAGCCGTACTTCGTCGTATAGGTGACGAACTTCTTGCTGTACTCGGGCTTCTGGACGATGAACACGTCGAGGCCATTGGCACACTTGTGCTGGTATACACTTTCATCAATTTCAGGATAGTCAATTCTTTTCATCTTCGTCACTCCTTGTCAGTACATATACAGTATCGAGGACTACACGGCTTGAGATCTCTCTGATCATGTCGCTGTCCACTGCCTGGAGCCGCTCTTCCCATGAACGATCCTGTACACCCTGGATCAGCCGGTTGTATTCCATGGTGATCAGGCCTTTCGGCTTGTCCATGATCTCCTGCCTGTTTACTCTCATCATTCTCTTTACCTCTTCGACAAACTCTGCTTCGAATGCACCATTCTTTATGGCGTCAAGCTCCGCAAGTATCGCAGATTCCGCTGTCTCTACGTTGGCGGGGTCGATACCGCCCATGACGAACAGATAGCCGTTCCTGACGTCGACCTGGGAATGGATCTGGTAGGCCAGGCTCAGTTTTTCGCGTATGTTCCGAAACAGCAGGGAGGAGGCGGAACCGCCATACATCTGGTTCATGACATTGAATGCCATCTGCTCCTGCAGGTTTCTGACGTCCACTCTGAAGCCCATGTTCAGCTTTGCCTGTTCGATCTGCTGAGTATCCTTCGCATTCTTGACCTTCTCCACTGGACGGTATGGGTATGGCCTGTGTTCGATCACGACCGGTGCTTCACGTGAACAGATTGTGGAGAGATCCTGTTTGATGTCTTCATCCACTGCACCGGCAACCAGTATGGCCATGTCATCGCCCGACATCATCTGTTCGTGCTCTGCTCTTATATCCTCCAGAGTGATTGAGTCGATGTCTCCGAGGACGCCGTGGGACAGGTATTTATAGTCCTCATCCTCAAACATGACGTCGATCATCGACTGGAAGCTCGACTGTGCCCGGTTATCCTTCATGCTCTTGAGGCGGTTCTTATAGAGCCGCTTCTCTTTTTTGAAGAACTCCTCATATGAATCGTCGTAATGGGATGGCGTTTCAAGTACATCCCGCAGCAGGCGGCACATCTCCCCTGCCACATCAAGATTCTCCTTGATGAACCTGTCATTGACGAACTCCATGCTCAGGGTGACGATATGATCCTCCCCTTTACGGCCGACATTCGATGTCAGATGTGCACCATAGTAATGGGCGAGGTGCTTCAGTAGATCCGCCTCCCTTCTGAACTGGAGGGTTCTTTTGATCATCATTCTGGACAGTATGTTTCTTGTCGTCACACGGCTTCTTTCGAGCCTGCTTCTGAACTGGAGCTGGATCGTTATGGTCTTGAACTTGTTCGTTTCGATGATGACTGCCGGAATATTGTTCACTTCTGTACGGTCTGCTGTATACATGTATTACTCCTTATTCTTCATTCTGTACAAGTACATTTCTCGGCTTGCTGCCGCTGCTCGGTCCAATGACCCCATTTGCTTCAAGATCATCGATCAGCCGGGCTGCCCGGTTGTAGCCTACCCTGAACTGGCGCTGCAGAAGGGATGCACTTGCACGCTGCTCTTCGATGACAAACCATTTGGCATCCGGGTAGAGCGCATCCTCGGATTCCTGCTGCTCTTTCTGAACCGGTTTGTTCATGATCGATTTTTCGTAATTGGCCTTCATCTGGCTTGTAATATAATGGACGACATCGCTGACTTCATTGTCGGAGAGGAATGCCCCCTGCACACGGATCGGCTTGGACTTGCCGGATGGCAGGAAGAGCATGTCGCCCCGGCCGAGCAGCTTCTCTGCCCCCTGTGAATCGATGATGGTCCTCGAGTCCGTCTGGGAGCTGACGCTGAAGGCGATTCTTGATGGTATGTTCGCTTTGATGATACCTGTGATGACGTCGACTGATGGCCTCTGGGTCGCGATGATCAGATGGATGCCGGCGGCACGTGCCATCTGCGCGATTCTGGTGATGGAGGCTTCAACGTCCTTCGAAGCAACCATCATCAGATCGGCAAGTTCATCGATGATGACAACAATATATGGCAGTTTCTGAACCTTTTCAGGTGTTTCGCTTTCACGTTCCAGATACTGGTTGTATGCTTCAATGTTACGTGTATTGGAGTGGGAGAACAAGTCATATCTCCGCTCCATCTCGCTGACGATCCTATTCAGGGCATCGCTCGCCTTCTGAGGGTTGGTTACCACAGGACTGAGCAGATGCGGAATGCCATTATAGACATTCAGTTCGACCATTTTCGGGTCGATCATCATCAATTTGACTTCGTGCGGCTTTGCATTCATCAGCAGGCTGATGATGATGCCGTTGATGCAGACAGATTTACCGCTGCCTGTGGAGCCCGCAACAAGGAGGTGCGGCATCTTGTTGAGCTCCGCTGATATCGGACTGCCCGATATATCCTTGCCGAGCGCCACTTCAAGCGGATTGTCACTTGTTCTCCGTTTGAGCACCTCGCGCAGCGTCACCATGCTGATGACGGAGTTCGGCACCTCGATGCCGACTGCGGATTTTCCTGGAATCGGTGCTTCTATACGGATATCCTTGGCTGCCAGACTGAGTGCGATATCGTTCTGGAGATTGATGATCTTGCTGACCTTTACACCGATATCCGGCTGGATTTCAAACTGGGTGACGGCCGGGCCGATACGGATTTTCGAAACTTTGGCATTGACCCCGAAGTTCTTGAGCGTCTCTTCAAGAATCTTGCCCTGCTTCAGCACTTCCTTATTGCTGACCGTCTCGGACACTTCTGCATCCTTCAGCATGGTGATGGACGGCAGCTCATACTGCTTCAGCTGCTTGATCTCTTCCTCATCGAATGTCGCCGGTTCCCCATCACTGCTCTCATCCGCTGCCTCATAATCATCGGGGTAGTCTTCATTTTCATACTCTATTTCTGTCGCCTCAGTGCTTTCCTTCTCGATTTCAGCTGTTGTACCGGAGTCTGATGCTTTCTGTGCAGTCGTTTCCTGCTGCGTTGCAGCTTCCGTCCGATCGTATTCATGCATCGTCTCGATGATGGACTCATCTGCTTCAAACTCGGCGGGCTGCTTCGGCGCCGCCCCTTTTTCAGCTGCAATCATGGTTTTTGCAGGCTGTTTCTTTGCAGCAGGGGTCTTGATCCTGTCATCTGCTTTCTTTCTGTCCGATGCCTTTTCAACCAGTCTTGAAAAAAGCCTGGCCAGCTGCTCGTAAAGCGCCCCGAGACCTCTGATGACCGCATTGGCGATTCCTTTCAGCACTTTTGATGTCTTCACCATATCATGGGATATGGACTGCTCGATGTCTTTCGAAGTGATCAGCAGATAGCTGATATAAAGGAAGATCAATCCGAGCAGCAGCGTTCCCACCATGGAGATGCCTGTGGATGAAAATGAAAACAGCACCTGGCCGATGATGCCGCCACCGAAGAAGGCCATGATTCCGACGGTCTGTATCGTTTCAACAGTCTGCTGAAAAGTGTAGAAATCTTCTATTCTTGCTCTGTCTACAATATAAAGCAGTGTATGGAACAAGAACAGCAGTCCGAACTGCATCAGCATATATCCGCCCATTCTGCGGGTAAGTGGTATTTTCTGCTCAGCTGCCAGATATATGCTTGTGAGAAAAAGCATAAGATATGTAAAATACCTGCTTGTACCGAAGAGGTAGGCAAAAAATGCATCGGTGTATGTACCTATGACACCGAGCTGAAAAATGGTGATGAACAAAATGACGATGAGAATAAAGGCGGAAATCGAATAATAGGTTCTATTATCCTTCTTTTTCTTCTTCCTTGTCTGCCTCGACTTCCCGGTTTTCTTTGCCATCGTCTGCGTCCCTCCTATTTACAATGAGACTGCCAGAACTGGCAGTCTCATTCCTGTTTTATATTTCGGATATGATCGGAATGATCATCGGGCGACGTTTTGTATTATCATACAGATACTTGCCGAGATCATCTCTAATACTCTGTTTAAGCGTACTCCATTCCAGTTTCTTCTCGTCCATCGAATCAAGTACGATCTTATGCACACGTTCCTCTGCTTCCTTCAGAAGGTCTTCGCTCTCCTTCACATAGACGAAGCCCCGCGACTGGATTTCCGGACCGGCCATGATCCTGCGTTTTTTCGGATCGATGGTGATGACGGCGATGAAGATGCCATCCTCACTGAGCAGTCTGCGGTCCCTGAGGACGATATTGCCGACGTCACCAACACCGCTGCCGTCAATCAGCACATTTCCTGCAGTGACCTTATCGGCACTGATCATCTTCTCTCCATCATAGGTGACAACGTCGCCTTTTTCCAGAAGGAAGATATTTTCAGGTTCCACACCCGTTTCAGCAGCAAGCTTGGCGTGTGCAATCTGCATTTTGAATTCTCCCTGTACCGGGATGAAATTCTTCGGTTTCATTACATTGAGCATGGTTTTGAGTTCCTCGCTCATGCCATGGCCCGATGCATGGATGCTGCGCTCCGGTGTTGCCACCTCGGCACCTGCTTTGACCAGTTCATTCATGGTGCTGTAGAGGATGACTTCCATATTCGAAGAAGGTGTCGTCAGTATATAGACGATATCGCCTTCCTTGATGTTCGTCACTTCATGCTGGCCGCGTGACATTCTGCCAAGTGCTTCGATCGGTTCACCCTGTGAGCCTGTCGCTATGATGACCACTTCATTGTCGGGATAGTCGCCGATTTCATGGCTTGGCACAAGCAGACCTTCCGGAATATCGAAGTATCCCATGTTGCGGGCTACTTTGAAGGAGCTCTCCAGAGTGCGGCCGAGGAATGAAACCTTCCTGCGTGTCTTCGCTGCGTTCGTCAGCACCTGCTGGATGCGCACGAAGTTCGAGGCATAGCACGATACGATAATGCGTCCGCGTGCTCTGGCAAAACCGTCCAGAATATGCTCCTCGATCATGTTCTCAGGGGTGTTATAGCCCCTTCTTTCCGCCTCGGTGGAGTCACTGATGAGCGCCAGAACATCCTTTTTGGCTATATCGTACATTTTCGCCATGTTGTAGCCATAGCCGTTCTTCAGGCTCTGGTCGAACTTGAATTCCCCTGTGTAGA
The DNA here is from genome assembly GCF_021991715.1 of Salinicoccus sp. ID82-1. Classification (NCBI taxonomy): domain Bacteria; kingdom Bacillati; phylum Bacillota; class Bacilli; order Caryophanales; family Staphylococcaceae; genus Salinicoccus; species Salinicoccus sp. ID82-1. Next base: position 319,498 of record NZ_JAGFLY010000001.1, on the reverse strand, counting down.
CGATGGAGCCATACTTTGTCTCAAGGCTCACGCCATAGGAATCCGGAATGCTGTGGCTTGTTTCAAAGAACACCATCTCAGCATTCTTGAACTTCATGCGCGACTGGCTGTTGATTGTATAGAACTTCACTTTCTTGTTGACGCCCTTCGCCTTGAGGCGGTCTTTGACGAGTGCAAGCGTGAGTTTTGAGCCGTAGACCGGCACGTTCAGGGAATCGATGATGTATGGCACTGCACCGATTGCATCCTCATGGCCGTGGGAAAGGAAGATGCCCTTCAGCTTCTGCTTGTTCTCCTGGATATAGGTGATATCCGGAATGACAATGTCAACGCCGAGCATTTCATCTTCCGGGAACATGAGTCCCGCGTCGAGGATGAACATCTCGTCTTCCACTTCAACGACGTACATGTTCTTAGCAATCTCGCCGACGCCACCGAGCGGTATGATTTTGACTTTCGCTTCATTCTTTTTTGCTTCGTTCAAATTATTTCCTCCTAAAGCCTACTTGAAAGTGGCGTGGTAGAACTTCCCATCTATTGTGAGGTGGGATACTTTGACTTTCTTTGTATCGTATCTTGTCTCTTCGCTGTTCTTCAGCGCAAGATGATCGATTGTCTTTTCCTTGGCATTCAGATCCTTGAGTGCATTACCAAACATCAGATCTTCAAAAATGATCTTTACTTCATCGTCATCTTTGATCCTCAGTTGACCCGTGACATCATAAGTCACTTCATCAAGTTCAACTTTATCAAAAATCATCGCTACTTCTCTCCTTTTTCTTCCTCGAGCAGTACTTTGCGGGAGGCATTGACTCTGCCCTGGTTGTCGATGTTTGTTACTTTGACAAGGAACTTGTCCCCGACTTCCGTAACGTCCTCGACTTTGGCAACTCTTGAAGTATCGAGCTGTGAAATATGGACGAGTGCGTCCTTGCCCGGGAAGAGCTGGACGAATGCACCGAACTTCTCGATGCGCCTCACTTCTCCCATATAGACCTCTCCAACTTCGGCGACACGTGTCAGATCTTTGATGATCTGTTTTGCACGTGCAATCATGTCGGCATCGGTATGGCCGATGAATACCGTACCATCCTGTTCGATATCCAGTTTGACACCTGTCTCATCGATGATTTCATTGATCTTCTTGCCGCCGGGTCCAATGACGTCTCTGATCTGGTCCGGTTTGATGTGCATGACTTCGACTTTAGGGGCATACTTGCTGACTTCTGCACGTGGCTCGCTGAGTGTCGCCAGCATGTTGTCGAGAATCTGGGCACGACCGCTTCTTGCCTGCTCCAGTGCTTCACGCAGAATGTCTTCACTCAGACCTTCGATCTTGATATCCATCTGGATGGCAGTGATGCCATTTTCGGTACCGGCCACCTTGAAGTCCATATCACCAAGTGCATCCTCCATGCCCTGTATGTCGGAAAGGATCGTATACTGGTCATCCTTCATGACAAGCCCCATAGCAATGCCGGCAACAGGCGCCTTGATCGGTACACCTGCGTCCATCAGTGCCAATGTGGATCCGCAGATGGAAGCCTGGGAGCTGGAGCCGTTCGATTCGAGCACTTCCGAAACAAGACGGATCGTGTATGGAAATGCGACTTCATCAGGGATGACCTGAAGCAGCGCACGCTCACCAAGTGCCCCGTGTCCGATTTCACGACGTCCCGGTCCTCTGATCGGACCTGTTTCCCCTACAGAGAAATTCGGGAAGTTGTAGTGGTGCATGAAGCGTTTGTTCTCTTCCACACCAAGACCGTCGATGATCTGATGTTCGCCAAGCGCACCGAGCGTACAGATCGACAGTGCCTGTGTCTGACCACGTGTGAATAGTCCGGAACCATGGGCTCTCGGCAGCAGACCTGCCTGTGAATCGAGTGGCCTGATTTCTGAAGGTTCACGGCCATCCGGACGGACCTTCTCTTCAGTGATCAGTCGGCGGACTTCATTCTTAAGAAGCCCTTCGAGGATGCCGGATGCTTCCGAACGGATTTCCTCATAGTTCTCCAGAGACTCGTCGAATGTGTCGAGAATACGCTTTTTAGCATCATTGATAGCTGTTTCGCGCGCCTGCTTGTCCGGATCCTGGATGGCATCATACAGTCCCATGGACAGTGCTTTCTCTTCCATCTGGTGTGTGAGTTCATCATTCGTCTCAGGCAGCTGGAAAGGACGCTTTTCCACATCCAGCCCGCTCAGGATGGATTCCTGGAAAGATACCATTTCCTTGATGCTCTCATGTCCGAACATGATTGCTTTGAGCATCGTTTCCTCTGACACTTCCTTCGCACCCGCTTCGACCATGTTGACGGCATCCTTCGTGCCGGCCACCTGAAGGTCTATTTCGGAGTGTTCCAGTTCGTCCGTCGATGGGTTGATGACGAATTCTCCGTCGATCAGTCCGACAGTTACACCTGCAATCGGTCCATCAAACGGGATATCACTCACGCCAAGCGCAAGGGATGATCCGAGCATGGCAGCCATCTGGGGCGATGCATCGGGATCGACAGACAGCACAATGGACATGACCTGTACATCATTTCTGTAGCCATCAGGGAATAGCGGGCGGATCGGGCGGTCGATCAGACGGCTTGTAAGGGTTGCTTCCTCACTCGGTCTGCCTTCACGCTTGTTGAAGCCGCCAGGAATTTTACCTGCTGCATACAGCTTCTCCTCGTATGCTACTGTCAGTGGGAAGAATGGCAGGTCCTTCGGCTCTTTGGATGCTGTTGCGGTACTGAGTACCACCGTCTCGCCATAGCGGATGAGAACAGCACCGTTTGCCTGCTTCGCCATTTCACCATATTCGACAGTGAGCTTATGTCTGCCCCATTCTGTTTCGTACACTTTTTTCGTTGATTCTGTCATAATTTGTCTACTCTCCTTAGTAAGGCTACTTGTTTCAATCATATCACTTTTGCAAAAAAATATACATAAAAAAAGGGCATATCCATAGGATATGCCAGACCATTTCTTATCTGCGGAGACCGAGTCTCTGAATGAGTTCGCGGTATCTTTGAATGTCTTTTTCACGAAGGTAAGTGAGCAGGTTTTTTCTGCGTCCGACCATTTTGAGAAGTCCTCTTCTTGAATGGTGGTCCTTCTTGTGTGTACGCAGGTGATCGTTCAATGCTGTAATCTCAGCTGTCAGTACAGCGATCTGTACTTCCGGAGATCCAGTGTCGGATTCGTGTGTACGGTATTCCTGAATCAGTTCATTTTTGCGCTCTTGTGTAATTGCCAATAGAAACGCCTCCTTGTTATTATTGTTCACCACTATCCGAGCAGATGTCGGAGTTTCGCTCTGCCAAGACTAGGGCACTTCGCTCATTATACTTGAATCGTCATGCATTTTCAAGTAGGCCGATGGCTTTTTGCTTATCTTTTGCAATCTGTGCCTTCAGTTCATCTATCCCATTGAACTTCCACTCCGGACGGATGAAGTGGTGCCAGTGGACAGTCACGTTCTCTCCATAGATGCTCTCGTCAAAATCGAAGAGGTGCACTTCAATCGAAACACGCTCCAAATTGTCATGGAAGGTCGGTTTGACACCGACGTTGCATACCCCCCTATGGACGGTCCCTTCATTATCAAGCTGCATGGTGACTGCATAGACACCTTTGGCCGGAAGGTGATAGCGGTATTCCGGTTCTATGTTGGCCGTCGGGAAACCGATTGTCCGCCCGCGCTTCTCCCCCTGTACGACGACACCTTTCACTTCATATGGTCTACCGAGAATGAGATTGGCATGCGCGAGGTCGTGTGCGGCCAGATCCTCCCGGATGCGGGTGGTCGAAATCTTCTCCTCGCCTTCAGTGATCTTGCCGACCCCTGTCGTATTGAAGGATTCATAGCGGGAGAGTGTATCAATATTGCCCTTGCCAAGCTTTCCATATGTAAAGTCGAAGCCTGCCACCACTTCCTTGATATCAAGCGCCATGATGTACTGCTGGACGAATTCATCAGGTGAAAGTCCTGCCAGTGCACTGGAGAAATTGATCACAAAGCAGTAGTCGATGCCGCGTGCCTCGAGCATGCCAAGCTTTATATCGAGCGGTGTCAGATAGGTTGTCCGCTGCTTTTTCGGACTCAATACAACTGAAGGATGGGGATCGAAGGTCATCACTGCCTTTTTCAATCCTTCCGATTCGGCAATCTCTTCCATTTTATTTATGACATTCTGATGGCCTCTATGGAGACCGTCAAAGAAACCGACTGCCACCGCAGAAGGTTCCAGGTCGAGCGCTTGCTGTTCATGTGGATAGTGAAGTCTGTAGATTTTCATTTCATCGCCTCTTATAAATTGAACATTTGGTATGGTTTCATCAAGTCTTCTCGTTCAGGGTGATCGTAGTATATTCCGATCGGTACGCCCTCATGCCTCAATGCCACCATTTCGACATTCTCCATGTCTACTTTGTCCATGATATCAGATTTGTCCACTTTCTGCCCATTGCGGATTCTGAAAAGGAAGTCCTGATCGGTAATCTCAATGGTCGGCAGTGATTCGATGATCTCTGCAATCGGTACAATGTAGTCTGCAGGGTCTGAATCCTTCAGTACTTCAAGCGTCACTGTCCGGTCGAGGGTGAGGCCGCATGATTCCGTGCGTACGAGACGGGACATGTGTGCGTGTGCACCGAGTGCACGGCCGATATCGACAGCCAGCGTACGGATATACGTCCCCTTAGAGCACTCCACGTCAATGTCGAAGGTGATGAGACCATCCTCCCTTTCGATATCGCTCGTGCGGCTGATACTGTGGATGTGCACTGTCCTCACCGGGCGCTCGACCTCGATGCCCTGACGTGCATATTCATAGAGCTTCCTGCCATCCACTCTGACGGAGGCATATTTCGGCACCTGCTGGCGGTAGCTGCCGAGGAAACCTGCAACCACCTGGTCGATCGACGCATCCGTAATACCGGACAGATCTTCGGTCCTCGCTTCCACCGCTCCGGTCTGATCCTCCGTATCTGTGGAAAAGCCGAGTGTCACCTGTGCCTGGTACCGCTTCTTCTTCGTCTGCATGTATTCGGTCAGTTTGGTGCCATCCCCGATGACAATCGGCAGCACACCGGTCACCTCCGGATCGAGCGTGCCGGTATGGCCCACTTTCTTCATATGTAGAATTCTGCGCATGCGGATGACAACGTCATGGCTTGTCAGTCCTTTTGGTTTGTTGATGGGTATTACACCGTGCATATCCATATGCCTCCATATAAAAATAAAAACCTGGGGGGAAACCCCCTCAGGTCTATTTATCTTTGATTTCATTGAGCAGATTTTCAATCTTGTTGCCGTATTCAATGGAAGTGTCGTACTTGAATTGAAGTTCCGGCGCTTTTCTGATTCTGATCTCCCTGGCCACTTCGGAGCGGACCAGTCCTTTGGCACGTCCAAGTGCCGCTTCCACTTCCTCGCGATTTTCGTTGAGGGAAGTGAAATAGATGGTTGCAACTTCCATCTCCTTCGTCAGCTCGACATCCGTCACAGTGATCATTCCGATATCGGGATCTGATACTTTAGTACGTATCGTCTCGCTTACAACTTTCTTGATTTCTTCTGCAACTCTTTCGTGTCTGTTGCTCATAGTCATCACCTTTCAATTTCAACCATGATATAAGGTTCAATCTGGTCTCCCTCTTTAAGGTCGTTGAAGTTCTTGATTGTGATGCCGCACTCGTAGCCGGCAGTCACTTCCTTCGCATCGTCCTTGAAACGTTTCAGAGTATCCAGTTCACCTTCATAGATGACTATACCCTCTCTGATGACTCTTACACCTGAATCTCTGGTGATTTTGCCGTCCGTTACATAGGAACCGGCAATCGTGCCCACTTTGGACACTTTGAATGTCTGGCGCACTTCCACATTGCCGATGACCTTCTCTTCGAATTCAGGGTCAAGCATGCCCTTCATCGCAGATTCGATCTCTTCAATGACGTTGTAGATGATGCGGTGGAGTCTCATATCGATGCCTTCACGCTCTGCCGCCTTCTTGGCATTGACATCCGGACGGACGTTGAAGCCGATGACAATCGCCTGTGAAGCTGACGCAAGTGTCACATCGGATTCATTGATGGCACCGACACCCGTGTGGATGATGCGTACGTTGACGCCTTCAACATCGATCTTCATCAGTGAAGCGCTCAAAGCTTCGACAGAACCCTGGACGTCCCCTTTGATGATGATGTTGAGGTCTTTCATTTCGCCTTCCTTCATCTGCTCGAACAGGTTGTCGAGGCTGACTGCTGAAGGCTGTTCACGGTCATTGATCACCTGCTGCTCGCTTCTTGCCTCACCGATGCTCCGCGCTGTCTTATCATCCTTGAAGACGACGAAGCGGTCACCCGCATGCGGTACATCATTCAGACCGGTGATTTCAACTGGTGTCGAAGGCCCTGCCTTCTGGATGCGTCGGCCGAGGTCATCGACCATTGCTCTGACTTTACCGAAAGTATTGCCGACAACAATGGAATCACCGACCTGCAGTGTACCATGCTGGACAAGCAGGGATGCTGCCGGACCTCTTGATTTGTCGAGTTCCGCTTCGATGACGGTACCTACAGCTGGTCTGTCGCTTTTCGTCTTCAGTTCTGCAACTTCACCGACGAGTGTAATCATTTCAAGCAGATCATCGATACCATCACCGCTCAGGGCAGAAAGCTGTACGAAAATCGTGTCACCGCCCCAGTCTTCAGGGAAGAGTCCATGTTCGCCGAGTTCCGTCATGACACGGTCAGGGTTCGCTGTCGGCTTGTCCATCTTGTTGACAGCCACAATGATCGGTACTTCCGCCGCTTTGGCGTGGTTGATGGCTTCGATCGTCTGTGGCATCACACCATCGTCAGCTGCAACGACAAGTACAGTGATATCCGTCACCTGGGCACCGCGTGCACGCATTGTCGTGAACGCTGCGTGGCCCGGTGTATCGAGGAATGTGATCTTCTTGCCATCGGATTCGATCTGGTAGGCACCGATATGCTGCGTGATACCGCCCGCTTCACCTTGTGTCACTTTCGTGTTGCGGATGGAGTCGAGCAGGGTCGTCTTACCATGGTCGACGTGTCCCATGATTGTTACAACACTTGGTCTCTCTTCCGTCAGGTCGTCACCTAGTTCGAAATAGTTTTCGAGATCCGTGTCATCGACAATGACTTCAAGCTCGGCAGTGAATCCATTGTCACTTGCAATCAGTTCCACTGAATCGTTATCAAGCGGCTGGTTGATGGTCGCCACTGTACCGACCATGAACAGATCCTTGATGATCTTGGATGAGTCAAGACCCATCTTTTCAGCCAGTTCGCCTACTGTAATACCTTCCTGATACTTGAATTCCTTAGGAATTTCGACTTCCTTCTGAACCGGTTTCTGTTTCGGAGCATTATTCTGCTTTCTGTTCTTCGGTCTGCCGCCGGCCCCTGGCTTCTGGTTCCTGTTGTTTCTGTTCCTCTGATTCGGGTTGTTGTTCTGTCTCTGGCCGCCGCCCTGGTTCGTATTGTTGTTCTGTCTCTGGCTGCCCTGGTTCTGGCTGCCGGACTGTTTCTGGCCGCCCTGGTTCGCCGGCTTCCTGTTTGAACCGGAGTTGCTGGAAGCATTGGATTTCCTGAATTCCTTGTTCAGAAGCTCAACTTCGTTGTCTTCCAACGACTTCATGTGGCTTTTGACTTCAATGTCTCTCGCCTGGAGGAACTCGATCACTTCTTTACTTGCGACTCCGCTCTCTTTTGCATATTCATAGATTCTGATTTTACTCATCGAATCACTTTCCTTTCTCTTTAAGCTGCAGCATCTTCCGGCTGAAACCTGAATCTGTCACTGACAATACCACGCGGTTTGGTGCGCCCGTCGCAATACTGAGGTTCTCGTTGGTATAGTCATCAATCAACGGTACGTTGTAGTAGCTGCATTTATTCCTGACTTTTTTCGCTGTGCTGTCTCCTGCATCGCTTGCAATGAAGACCACTTTAGCCTTCTTGTGCTGGATGGCTTCTATCGTCTTGTCTTCCCCGGTCGTCAGCATGCCTGCACGTTTGGCCAGCCCCAGAAGATTCAGTATCTTATCTGTCATCTTTTAGGGATATCCTCACGGTAGATCAGGCGGATGATCTCATCATAGACAGGACCGAGTGTGTCACTGTCAAAGCCGAGTCTGCCTTCAAGCTTCCTGCCCTTGCGTGCTTTTTCCACCGTTTCAAGATTTTTGACCACGTAGCTGCCACGGCCGTTCTTCTTGCCGGTCGGATCGACCGCCACTTCGCCTTCCTTGGTGACGACGATGCGCAGGAGGTCTTTTTTGGGATGCATTTCATTGGTCAGGATACATTTCCTGAGTGGTACTTTCTTCTTCATGATATATCACCCGCATATCTTATTATAGGACGCCTTCTTCTCTCGCATCCGATTCGCTTTTGATATCGATCTTCCATCCGGTCAGCTTTGCAGCCAGACGTGCGTTCTGTCCTCTTTTACCGATGGCCAGCGACAGCTGGTTATCCGGCACGATGACCATTGTGGACTGGTTGTCTGCATCCACGATGACATCGACGACCTGGGACGGGCTGAGTGCATTTTTGACAAAGACCTTCGGATCTTCATTCCATAGGACGATGTCGATCTTCTCGCCTGAGAGTTCATTGACGATCGCTTCCACTCTGGCACCGCGTGCACCGACACATGAACCGACTGCATCCACGTCCGGGTTTTTGGCGAATACGCTGATCTTGGAGCGCTCCCCAGCTTCTCTGGCGACACTCATGATTTCGACGGTACCATCATAGATTTCAGGTACTTCCTTCTCAAAAAGGCGCTTCAGCAGATTAGGGTGGGTTCTCGATACGAATATCTGAGGTCCTTTTGTCGTCTGTTCGACCTTATTGACATAGACTTTGATCCTGTCATTCGGACGGTAGACTTCATTCGGCATTCTTTCGGATTCGCTCAGTACCGCATCTGTACGACCCAGCTGGATGTGGACGAAGCGATGGTCGACACGGTCGATCAGGCCGGTCATCACCTCATCCTCCTTGTCGATGAATTCATTGTAGAGAATGCCCCGCTCAGCATCACGGAGACGCTGCATGACAGCCTGTTTGGCAGCCTGCGCACCAACGCGGTTGAAGTCCTTCGGTGTCACGTCCTCATCGAACGGATCGCCGATTTCATATGCCGGGTTGACCGTACGGGCCGTCCCAAGGTCGATCTCCGCTGTGGAATCTTCGACCTCCTCCACAACGTCCTTCCTCGAGATGACACGGTATGTGCCGTTTTCCATGTTCAGGTCGACCGTAACATTCCGATGCTGGGAGTAGTTCTTTTTGTATGCTGTAAGAAGCGCTGCTTCAATTGTTTCGATGAGCACCTCTCTCGGAATGCTTTTTTCTTTTTCAAGATATTCTATTGCATTCAATAGTTCCTGGTTCACTTATAAGCGCCTCCAATCATAATATTACCGCTTTTCTTATCGTTGCGATCTTGTCGCGGCTGACGACCACTGTTTTTGTGCGGGTCTTGTCCTTATACTCGATGGATACAGTATCAGAATCAAAGTGTTTCAGTATACCGGTCCATTCCTTGCTGCCTTCAATCTGCTGATACGTTTTGACATATATGCCCTGGTCCAGTGTCATCTCCAGATCATCGTCATTCTTGATCGGACGCTCGGCACCGGGAGAAGAGACATCCAGGAAATAGCCGCCCTCGATGATTTCCCATTCATCCAGCTTTTCACTCAGCATTTCACTTGCCCGGGCACAGTCCTCGAGTGTGATGCCGCCCTTCTTATCGAGATAGAGTCTCAGATAGTAGTCAGGACCTTCTTTCACGTACTCCACTTCAATAAGCTTGTATCCCATTTCTTCGACGAGTGGCTGTGCGTGTGTCATGACCTTCTGTTCAGTACGATTCATATGTCCATTCCCCTCCTTCAAAACTAAGAGAAGAACGGGCGCGCCCGTTCTTCTCCTTGTGACTGGGTATTTAATATCATAATAATTATATCACACAGCCATTATGCCTGCAACTTGAACCTACATGTCGAAAATGGAGAGCTGCGCCTTGTCGGGCAGGTGATCGAGACTGCCGAGTTCGGTCAGATAGTCGACGATCTTCTGGGAGACACCGGCACGCTTGTTCAGATCCTCCTTCGATATGAACGGCTCTTCATCCCGTGCTTCGACTATGCGTCGTGCCACACTGGCACCAAGGCCCGGTACGGCAAGGAATGGCGGGTAGAGCGCGTCGCCTTCGATTTTGAACTCGGTGCTGTCGGATTTCTCGACGTCCACGGGTCTGATCTTGTAGCCGCGCTGTGCCATCTCATTGGCAAGCTCCAGCACGACGAGCGTGTCCTTCTCCTTTTTGCTCAGCTCCTGGAAACGCTGGTTCATCTCTTTGACCTTGTGCTTGATTGTCGTGCTGTCCTTGACCATCGTGAGGAGGTCGAAGTCCGATGCACGCACAGTGAAGTAGCTGGCGTAGTAGAAGAGTGGATGGTGCACTTTGAAGTAGGCGATCCTCACCGCCATCAGCACGTAGGCTGCGGCGTGGGCTTTCGGAAACATGTACTTGATCTTCTTGCAGGAGTCGATATACCAGCCCGGTACACCCTGCTCCCGCATTGCCGATTCATGCTCCTCAGAGAGGCCCTTCCCTTTCCTGACCTTCTCCATGATGCTGAATGCGAGAGAGGGTTCAAGGCCCTGGTACATCAGGTAGACCATGATGTCATCCCGGCAGCCGATGACATTTTTTAGGTCCGATGTACCGCTTCTGATGAGGTCCTGGGCATTGCCGAGCCAGACATCCGTCCCGTGCGACAGTCCTGAAATCTGGACGAGTTCACTGAATGTCGACGGTCTCGTGTCTTCAAGCATCTGCCTGACGAACCCGGTTCCGAATTCCGGTACACCGAGTGTTCCGGTGCGGCAGTTGATGTCCTCTTCCGTCACCCCGAGTGTTTCCGGTGAACTGAAGAGCGACATGGTCCGCGCGTCATCCACAGGAACAGTCTTCGGATCGATGCCCGAGAGATCCTGCAGCATGCGGATCATCGTCGGGTCATCGTGTCCGAGTATATCCAGCTTGAGCAGGTTGTCATGGATGGAGTGGAAGTCGAAATGCGTCGTCTTCCATTCCGACTCCACATCGTCAGCCGGATACTGGATCGGTGTAAAGTCGTATATATCCATATAGTCGGGCACAACGATGATGCCGCCCGGGTGCTGTCCGGTCGTCCGTTTGACACCGCTGCAGCCGAGAACGAGACGGTCGATCTCTGCACCTCTGCGCTGCAGGCCATTATCATTCAAGTAGCCTTTGACGTAGCCGAATGCGGTCTTCTCTGCGACTGTACCGATGGTGCCTGCACGGAACACCTTGTCTTCACCGAACAGCTCCTTCGTATAGTTGTGCGCCACCGGCTGGTAGTCGCCACTGAAGTTCAAGTCGATATCCGGTACCTTGTCCCCTTTGAAGCCCAGGAAAGTCTCAAATGGAATATCCTGCCCCTCCTTGATGAGGGTGCTGCCGCATGTGCCGCAGTTCTTGTCCGGAAGGTCATAGCCCGAGCTCACACTGCCGTCCATGAAGAACTCGCTCGTTCTGCATTCCGGACAAACATAGTGCGGCGGCAGCGGATTGACTTCGGTGATTTCGGTCATTGTCGCTACAAAGCTCGATCCGACCGACCCCCGTGAGCCGACAAGGTAGCCATCTTCAAGCGATTTCGTCACGAGCTTCTGACTGATCAGATAGATGACCGCAAAGCCGTTGCCGATGATGCTGTCAAGCTCCTTCTCCAGACGGTCGACGACGACCTGGGGCAGCTCCTCGCCGTAGAGCGCACGCGCATTGCTGTAGCTGAGTTCACGTATCTGGTCGTTGGCACCTTCGATATTCGGTGTATACAGCTCATCTTTGACAGGCACAACCGTGTCGATGCTGTCGGCGATCCGGTTCGGTGCATTGATGACAACTTCCCTTCTGACGGATTCGTCGAGGAATGAAAATGCATCAAGCATCTCATCGGTCGTTCTGAACTGTGCGTCCGGCAGCCGACCGCGGCTGAGCGGATTACCCGGATTGCTTTTCACAAGGATATCCCGGCACAGCTTGTCGGATTCATCCAGATAATGGACGTTGCCGGTCGCTGCCACCGGCTTATCGAGTTCCTCACCCAGCGTGATGATGTTTGTGATGATCTCCTCGAGCGTCGATTCATCCCGCACGATTTCACGGTCGAGCAGCCGGCTGTAGAGTGCCTTCGGCAGAATCTCGAGGTAGTCATAGAAGGCTGCCACCTTCTTTGCCTCCTCATATGATTTCTGCATCATTGTTGTGAACACTTCGCCGGAATCACACGCGCTGCCGATCAGCAGTCCGGCACGGTGCTTCTCGAGCATCTGCTTTCTGATGCGGGGTGTCCTGTAGAAATGGTCGGTCAATGATGCGGAGACGATCTTGAACAGATTTTTCAGGCCTTCCTGGTTCTTGACCAGAATGGTGACGTGCGTCGGCATGGCGCGCTTGTATGAGTCGGCATCGGCAAGCTTTTCATTGATGTGGTTGTGGTTGTCGATGCCGAGCTTTTTTATCTGCGAGAGCATCTTGATGAAAATATACGCTGTCGCCTCTGCATCATAGATCGCCCGGTGGTGCTGGGTCAGTTCGACATTGTACTTTTTGGCCAGTATATTGAGACCATGCTTCTTGAAATCCTTGTTGATCGCGCGGGAAAGCTCGAGTGTATCGATGACCCCATTGGTGTAAGGTTCAAGCCCTTCCTTTTTGTAGGCCGCTTCAATGAAGCCCATATCGAAGCTTGCGTTATGGGCGACGAATATCGCATCCTCCACCCAGGCCTCGAAATCCCTGATGACTTCGGATATCGGCGGTGCATCAACGAGCATATCATCCGTAATGCCGGTAATCTCCTTGATCGTTTCGGTCAATGGCTCATGCGGGTTGCTGAACCGCTCGAAACGGTCGACGATCTCGCCGTTTCTCACTTTGACACCGGCAAGTTCGATGATCTGGTCATACTTTGATGACAGACCGGTCGTCTCAACGTCGAAGACGACGTAGTCGTGGGTCTCGAGCACGATGTCCTGAGGCTTGTAGGCGATCGGCGCACCGTCATCGACAAGCAGCCCTTCCATGCCATATATCATTTTGATGCCGTGCTTCTCTGCTGCATGATAGGCATCCGGGAAAGCCTGGACGTTATTGTGGTCGGTTACAGCCATTGCCGTATGCCCGTAATCCTTTGCCCGTTTGACATATTCGCCGATATTGCGCAACCCGTCCATCTGGCTCATTTCAGAGTGGAGATGGAGCTCGACACGCTTTTCAGCACTTTTATCCGTCTTCTTGGGCTTCTGGATGACATTGAGGTTGCGGATCATGAGCACCATATCTCTTGAGAACTCGTCGTATTCCACATTGCCTTCAATGATGACCCAGTCGTTTTTGGATAGTGCATCAAATACGGCATCGTCATTTTTGCCATGCCTTGAGAACATTTTGGCGGCGATGGAATCCGTATAGTCGGTGAGTTTGAGCTGGAGTATTTTACGTCCGGTTCTGAGCTCTCTCACTTCACTGCTGAAGATGACCCCTTCCACTTTGACATTGAACTCTTCATCCACAACGGTTTCAAGTGGTCTGATATCATTCATGTTCATGGGTTTCCCGATCTGCTTGACGACATCTTCCTGCTGCTGCTTCATATCCGCTTCCATATCCTTGCGCTGTTCGATGAAGCCCTGAACAAGCTCGGTCTTCTCTTCCTTCAGGCGTTCCTCGAGTTTTGTCCGTCTGTCGGAATCAAGTGCTTTGTCGACATGGAACTCGATGCCTTTGATCGGCATGCCATACACACTGTAGGCGGACGTCAGATTGCCGTTGATATGTTTATTGAAATGCGCGACTTCGATATCGTTCTGAACAGAAAACATCAGTGTGCCGCCTTTGAACTGCTTGTCACAGTTGAGCAGCTGGAAACGGATGTTTTCATTGACGCTGATATCGGTCAGTGCATATTCGAGATAGTCCAGAATGTCCTTATCCGTATAATGATCTGCGGAAATGAAGAGCTTCGTATCCGCAATGTTCGAAAAAGCCTTGCTGATACTATCTTCCATCATGGCGCGCAGGGAAGCAGGGATCATATTTTCAAAATGAAGATGAAATTCCCACAGCCGCCTGTCATCATCCGAAACGACTTTTTTCAGTGTACCGGTCGATAGATAGTTTTCGTTGCCCTTTATGCCTGCCTGCTGGAGCAGTATATTGAACTGATCCTTGCCCTTCACTTGCAACACTCCTATAAAAGCGCGTAAATCTCTGATTTACGCGCATGACTTCTTCTAATAGTTTACTTCCAGATACTGCAATACATCATCAATGGACAGATCCATCGATTCTTCACTGTTTCTCGCCTTCACTTCCACTTTACCTTCCTTGGCGCCCCGGCCGATGACCACCCTGTAGGGCAGTCCAATCAGATCGGAGTCGGCAAACTTCACGCCTGCACGCTCTTTTCTGTCATCATAGAGCACACGGTACCTTTTTCCAAGTGATTCGTAGAGCTCCTCGGCTATTCTGACACCTTCCTCATCCTTCGGGTTGGCGGTAATGATATGAATATCGAATGGCGTCACTGCCTTCGGCCAGATGATGCCCCGGTCATCATTATGGCTTTCGATGATGGCGGAGAGTGTCCGTGATACACCGACACCATAGCAGCCCATGAGTACAGGGGTACTGCGTCCATTCTCATCAAGGACATTCAGATTCATTGCTTCAGAATACTTCGTGCCGAGCTTGAACACCTGGCCGACTTCGATGCCTTTCATGAACTTGACAGGACCGCTGTCATCCTGCGCCATCTCGCCTTCAGTGATGAAGCGGAAGTCGTCATAGTCCTCGACTTCGTAGTCCCGTTCATGATTGACGTTGATGAAGTGGTAGCCGCTTTCGTTGGCACCTGTCGGGTAGTCCTGCATGTTCCGTACCTGGTGGTCCAGATAGACCGGAAGATCGGTGTGGACGGGACCGAGGCTGCCTGGTGCGGCATCGAGCAGATTGCTGATCTCCTCGTCCGTCGCAAAGTCGACATCGTCCGTCTTGAAATACGACTTCACTTTGATGTCGTTCAGCTCGTGATCGCCACGGAGCAGTATCATTGCGTAGTCATTGCCGATGCGCATGATCATCGTCTTTGTCGTCTCTTCCAGTTCGATGCCAAGATGTTCAGCGAGAGTGGCACAGCTTGAAACGCCCGGTGTCTCCACCTTCTCGATTTCCTTGCTGCTGCTGATTTCAGCATGATCAGGAACCGGGCATCCCGCCTTTTCTATATTGGCGGCATAGTTGCTGCCATCCGTATAGACGATCGTGTCCTCACCGATGTCGGCGAGTGCCATGAATTCGTGTGTATGGCTGCCGCCGATGGCGCCGGAATCCGCTTCAACCGCACGGTAGTTCAGCTCAAGACGAGAGAAGATGTTCGAATAGGCATTGTACATGTCATGATACGTTTCATCGAGTGATGCTTCGTCGCTGTGGAAGGAGTATGCATCCTTCATGATGAACTCCCTGCCGCGCAGCAGCCCGAAGCGCGGGCGCAGTTCGTCGCGGAACTTGGTCTGGATCTGGAACAGCGTCAGCGGCAGCTTCTTATAGCTTTTCAGCTCATCGCGCAGAAGTGCCGTAATGATCTCCTCATGTGTCGGTCCGAGTGCGAAGTCGCGATCGTGGCGATCCTTCATCCGCATCAGCTCCCTGCCGTAGGCATCCCAGCGTCCGGATTCCTGCCACAGCTCCTTCGGATGCAGCACCGGCATGTGGATCTCCACACCGCCGATGGCGTTCATCTCTTCCCTGACGATCTGCTCGATATTATTGAGGACGAGCTTTGTGATCGGCAGATACGTGTATATGCCACTCGCCATCTGCTTGATCATGCCCGCCTTCAGCATCAGACGATGACTCAGACTTTCTGCGTCCTGAGGGGTTTCTCTCATTGTAGGTATAAACATTCTGGATTGTCTCATTCATTTCACTCCTAAAGGAAAAATGTCTTTATATCATTCCATGTTACAAGAATCATGACCATAAGCAGGAACAGGACACCGACAAGCTGTATGTTCAGTTCGACTTTCTTATTCAGCGGTTTTCTGAAGATGCCTTCATATAGGACAAACAGGATGCGTCCCCCATCCAGTGCCGGAATCGGCAGCAGATTCATGATGCCGAGGTTGACGCTGAGTATTGCGGTAAAGTTGATCAGTGTGATCAGCCCCTGGGCCGCGACCTGTTCCGTCACCTTATAGATGCCGACCGGACCGTTCAGCATATCGAACGAGAACGTGCCGTCGACAATACTTGCAAACATCTGGACGACAAGTCGGAATATCATCGTCCCCATCTCATAGGTCTGCTCGGCTCCCCACAGTATCGGGGATATGACACCATGTTCCATGTCCTGCCCGATGCCGATGATCAGCCGTTCACTCGTCGTGCCGTCAGGCAGTTCGGTAACATCCACTACCGGTGTCAGTTCGACCTGGCGTTCCCCGCCATCATTTGACACGGTGATATCAAGCGGCTGGCCGCCCTCTTCCTGTATGATCGACGTCATGTTGCCCCAGCTTTCCACCGGTTCACCATTGATCGTTTCCAGTCGATCGCCTGCCCGAAGGCCTGCTTCCTCAGCGGGTGTATCCTCGGCAACTAGACCGACGACCGGCTCCTCGGAAGGTTTGCCGTTGATGTAGAACAGCACTGTAAACAGTGCAAAGGCAAGGACAAAGTTCATCAGCGGACCGGCAGCCAATGTCATGAAACGGTGCGATACCGACTTGGATTCGAATCGTGCGGCTCTCGGTGCAATGCGTTCAAGCTGGGAATTCTCGACGAAATACGCTTCGTGCGAGAACGGGTATGTCACCTCTTCGCCATCATGCAGACGGCTCGCACGGATGAACATGTCTTTAGTTATATCCGAATCGATGACTTCCACTTCTTCGATCTGTGTGAAGTTATGCTTATCATCGAGGATGATGTGCGTAATTTCATTGCTTTCGTTCGTCTTCAGCTGCACACGCATGCCGGCGTTCAGCGGATTGATCTCCATCTCTTCTGAAGCCATCCTGACGTAGCCGCCGACTGGAAGCAATCTTACAGTATAGAGTGTGTCATTATATTTGTAGGAAAAGATTTTGGGTCCCATGCCGATAGCAAATTCAGGGCACATGATTCCTGCCCGTTTGGCGAAAATCAGGTGCCCCAGTTCGTGTACTGTCACAAGCACACCAAAAACAACAATAAAAGCTAGAATACCGGTCATTCAATCACCTCATATCAGACTTGTACAGCCGGTCATAGTATAGAATCGTATCGAGATCCGGATTTTTTACCGGATCATGGCTCTGCATACGGGATTCGACAATCTCTTCTATTTCAAGAAACGAAATCTCTCCATTCAGGAAACGGTTCACTGCGTATTCATTCGCTGCATTCATGACAGCCGGCATCGTGCCGCCCGTGCGGATGGCATCATAGGCAAGTGCGAGCATCCTGAAGCGCTCGAGATCCATCGGCCTGAAATTCAGCTGGCTGAGTGCATCGAGATCCAGCTGCTGGTTTGTCGGCAGCCGCTCCGGGTGGCTGAAGGCGAACTGGATGACTGTCTTCATATCCGGCGTGCCCATCTGTGCCATGATGCTGTTGTCGACAAATTCCACCATGGAATGGATGGTGCTTTCGCGATGCAGAATGGTGGAAATCTGGTCGACTTCCGCATCGAACAGCCATTTCGCTTCAATGACTTCAAGACCCTTGTTCATCATCGTTGCCGAATCGATGGTGATCTTGCGTCCCATCGACCAGTTCGGATGGTCAAGGGCCCGTTCGAGCGTCACATCAGAGAGCTGGCTCCGTGACAGGTCCCGGAATGACCCTCCGCTTGCTGTCAGAATAATACGCTTCATCTCACTTCTATTCTCGCCACGCAGGCACTGGAATATCGCAGAGTGCTCCGAATCCACCGGAATTATCGATACATTCTTCTCTTTCGCTTTTGCCATGACAATCTCACCGGCAGCAACAAGCGTCTCCTTGTTGGCAAGTGCAATATCCTTGCCGGACTCGATTGCAGCAAGTGTCGGCTCAAGTCCGACGCTCCCCATGATGGCTGTAAGGAGAAGGTCGGAATCATCCCTCGCCACTTCAAGCAGCCCGCCAGGGCCGAAAGTGAATTCGATATGCGGATACTTGGCCGCAAGGCGAGAACGATCGGCGTCATTGCCGACGCTGACAAGCGCAGGGGTGAATATTTCAAGGATCTCCTCAAGACGAGCTGTATTGGTGCCGATTGAGATGCTGCCAAGTCTGAAATGATCGGGATTATTCGCTATCACCGTCAGGGCCTGGGTACCGACGGAGCCTGTTGCCCCTAGAATGGAAATTGTTTTCATTGAGTTCACCTGTATTTCGGTTTAGTTTATCAGCGGCAGGATGTTCATCAGCGGCAGAACGAAAATGAAGCTGTCGAAACGGTCCAGAACCCCGCCGTGTCCGGGTAGGAGCTGACCTGAGTCCTTGATGTCGAAATGGCGTTTCAGAGCGGATTCGACGAGATCTCCGAGCTGGCCCGACATGCTGAGGATCATGGTAAGTACAAGGAGCAGGAATATGTTTATTTCATCAATCCAGCCTGTAAAATAGAAGATCAAGGCCAGCAGGACACTGCAGAAGATGCCGCCAAGGAATCCTTCCACTGTCTTGTTCGGGCTGATCTGGGGCCAGAGTTTCCGGTTTCCCATGGCGCGTCCGAAAAGATAGGCACCGGTATCCGTCACCCAGACGATCAGAAGGCCATATAGTATGTAGATGATGCCGGCTTCCCGCGTTTCATAGAAATACATGAAGCCGATGCCGACATAGGCGACTGCAAGGACGCAGAAACCCATATCCACAAAAGAAAACCTGTTCTTGCTGATTACCGTAAAGCTCAGCATCAGCAGTGCCATGACAATGATGAGATCCACCTGGAAGACCGATATATGGGGCATATAGGCGTCCTGCGGCATCATGATGATGAAGAGTGCCACCATCGACAGCATGCCCGGTATGGAGAATATATGGATCCGGTTCATCTTGAGTATTTCATACAGGGCAGTATAGGCCAGAAGAAAGACTGCGATGAGCAGCGGCCATGAACCAAGGACAACAATAGGTACAAAAATCAACAGTGCGAGTATTGCAGTGATTGTCCGTGTCTTCATGTCATTCCTCCTCCTGGTTAAGTCCCCCGAACCTTCTCTCACGTTTGCGGTATTGGGAAATCATATGGTCGAGTTCATCTGTTGTGAATTCCGGCCACAGCGTATTTGTGAAAAAAAGTTCGCTGTATGATGACTGCCACAGCAGGAAGTTGCTCAATCTGTATTCTCCGCTGGTGCGTATGAGCATTTCCGGATCAGGTACACTGGATGTCATCAGATGGCTGTCCACCATCTCTGGTGTAATTTCACGTGCTGCAAGTTCTCCATTGGATACCTGCTCGGCCATCACCTGGAAAGCCTGTATCAGTTCATCACGCCCACCATAGTTGAGTGCAAATATGAGATTGAGCCCCGTGTTGTGAGCCGTCTTCTCCACTGCATGCCGTACTGCTTTCGTCGTATGTATGGGCAGGCCATCCAGGTTTCCGATGGTCGTTATCCTGACGTTCTTCTCGATGAGCTCAGGCAGGAATGTCCCTAGAAAATCTCCCGGCAGTTTCATCAGATAGCTTACTTCACTCTTTGGCCGGGACCAGTTCTCTGTGGAAAAAGCATATAGTGTCAGATACTTTATACCGAGATCCGAAGCATGCCTTGTAATGCTCTTTACATTCTGCATGCCTTCATAGTGACCATGCACTCTTGGTTTATTTTTCTTTTTGGCATACCTTCCATTTCCATCCATGATGATGGCGATATGTTCGGGCAGCGCTTTATCGGAATCGGTCTTCTTGTGCTTCTTCCAACCAAACATAACAATCCTCCTGAAGCATTATAATTATTAGTATACATTGATAATATGGAGTCCTCAATCACTTTATTCTACCACAGAATAGAGGACATAAAAAAACAGGCAGGAAAATCCTGCCCTTTGGATAATGAATCAGACTTCCATGATATTGCTTTCTTTTTCATCACACATCTTGTCGATTTTCACGATATAGTCGTTCGTCAGCTGCTGGACATCCTCCGTGTAGCCTTTCAGATCATCTTCTGTGAGCTCCCCATCCTTCTGGAGGCTTTTCAGTTCATCGTTGGCATCGCGACGGACATTACGCACTGCAACTTTGGCATTCTCGCCTTCCTTGCGTGCATCTTTGACGAACTCCTTGCGGCGTTCTTCAGTCAGCTGAGGGACAGTGATGCGGATCATCGTACCATCGCTTGTCGGGTTGACACCAAGGTCTGCCTGCTGGATGGCTTTCAATACATCATCCACGGAACCTTTGTCGTAAGGTGTCACTGTGATCATCCGTGCTTCCGGCACCGAAATGCCTGCAAGCTGGTTGACTGGTGTCTGAGCACCGTAGTAGTCGACCGTTACACGGTCGAGCATGTTCGCATTCGCCCGGCCTGTGCGGATTGCAGCCAGTTCACGGCTCAGGTTGTCCAAAGATTTCTGCATCTTCGATTTCGTATCTTTCAAGACAGATTCACTCATACTAGTTCTCTCCCATTACTTTTTGATTTCCGTACCGATCGTCTCACCTGAAACAGCACGTTTGATGTTGCCATCTTCTGTAATCGAAAATACCACAAGCGGTATATCATTGTCCATGCAGAAGGATGAAGCAGTCGCATCCATGACCTGCAGATTCTCCTGCAGCATTTCCATATACGTCAGTGTATCGTACTTGAAGGCAGTCGTATCGAGCTTCGGATCAGCTGAATAGACACCATCCACATTGTTTTTACCCATCAGGATGACATCCGCCTCCACTTCAGCTGCACGGAGCGCAGCTGTAGTGTCGGTGGAGAAGTACGGGTTGCCGATGCCGGCTGCAAAAATGACGATGCGATCCTTTTCAAGGTGTCTGATTGCACGCCTTCTGATATAGGGTTCAGCAACCTGTTTCATCTCGATCGATGTAAGCACGCGTGTTTCACAGCCCAGCTGCTCCAGACTATCCTGCAGCGCAAGGGAATTCATTACTGTCGCAAGCATTCCCATATAGTCCGCAGTCCCACGGTCCATACCAAGATCACTGCCTACTTTGCCGCGCCATATGTTGCCGCCACCGACGATGACGGCAATCTCTACACCAAGACTTTTGGCATCTGCAACCTGCTCTGCAATATTCTTGATTACGACCGGGTTGATGCCGAAACCATCGTTTCCAGCCAGGGCCTCTCCACTCAGTTTCAGTACAATACGTTTATATTTGGAAGTCTCAGGCATATGTCTCCATCCTTACATAATTTAATGTTCTATCTGTTTAGAAAAAAAGACACCGAAGTGTCTTTTTATTATTTATTCACTTGACCCATAACTTCGTCTGCGAAGTTTTCCTGTCTTTTCTCGAGGCCTTCGCCCACTTCAAAGCGGATGAAGTTTTTGAGTTCTCCACCTTTTGATTTCAGGAACTGTTCAACAGTCTGGTCAGCATCTTTGACGAATGGCTGGTCCACAATGCAGATCTCTTCGAGATACTTGCGCATTCTGCCTTCCACCATCTTGTCGACGATCTTCTCAGGCTTGCCTTCATTAAGGGCCTGCTGTTTCAGAACTTCTCTTTCGTGCTCAAGTTCTTCCTGTGATACCTGGTCTTTGGAGACATATTTAGGATTCAGTGCTGCAGCATGCATAGCAACATCTTTTGCTGCCTGGAAATCAGTTGAACCTTCAACAAGTGTAAGCACACCGATGCGTCCACCCATATGGAGGTATTCGCCGAATGCGTCGTTATCCGTCTTCTCAGCAAGAGCGAATCTTCTAAGAGTGAGCTTTTCACCAATTTTAGCGACTGCTTCGTTCATGACATCTTCAACCTTCTTGCCATTCATTTCAGAAGCGTTGAGTGCTTCAATATCAGCAGGTTTAGTTTCAAGGATGTGATCTGCGATATCTTTGACAAGCTGCTGGAACTCGACGTTGCGTGCAACGAAGTCGGTTTCAGAGTTGATTTCCACGATGACACCGTCATTGCCTTTGGATGCCACATGGACGATACCTTCAGCAGCGATGCGGTCTGCTTTTTTAGCAGCTTTCGAGATCCCTTTTTCACGGAGATAGTCTACCGCTTTGTCGAGGTCACCATCAGTTTCCTGAAGCGCCTTTTTACAATCCATCATGCCAGCGCCTGTTTTTTCACGCAGTTCTTTAACCAATTTTGCAGAAATAGCCATTTTTCATCCTCCTGGAATCGTATTATTGACCGGGAAAAGCTTCCCATCTTTTAAAAATGGTGATAAGAATAAGCTACTTATCACCATTGTCAAACACTTTATTATCTTTCGCCTGCTTCTACAGTCTCTTCTGAACTTTCGTCCATATTGATGTTCTGTTCTGCAGCGACTTCTTCATCAGATACGCCACGCTGTCCTTCGAGGACTGCGTCAGCCATCTTGCTCGTCATGAGTCTGACAGCACGGATAGCGTCATCGTTTGCAGGAATAACGTAGTCGATTTCATCCGGATCACAGTTGGTATCAACCATTGCGACGATCGGAATGTTGAGTTTTTTAGCTTCCATGATTGCATTGCGTTCTTTTCTAGGGTCTACAATAAAGAGTGCTTTAGGCATTTCCTTCATGTCACGGATACCGCCGAGGAATTTGATCAGACGATCGTATTCTTTGCGAAGTTCCATGACTTCTTTCTTAGGAAGTACTTCAAATGTGCCGTCAGCTTCCATCTTTTCAATTTCATTGATGCGTTTGATACGCTTTGAAATTGTCTTGTAGTTCGTCAGAATACCACCGAGCCATCTTTGGTTGACGTAGAGTTGACCAGCGCGCTCCGCTTCTTCTTTAATTGCGTCCTGAGCCTGTTTCTTAGTACCAACAAACAGAACTTTTCCGCCTTCTTCAGAGATGCTTTTAACGAAATCGTAAGCTTCCCCTACTTTTTTGACTGTCTTCTGCAGATCAATGATGTAGATGCCGTTTCTTTCCGTGAAGATGTATCTCTTCATCTTAGGATTCCAACGACGTGTCTGGTGACCGAAATGTACACCAGCTTCAAGCAGTTGCTTCATAGTAATTACTGCCATGATTAATTTCCTCCTCTGGTTTTTTCCTCCAGTACAGCTTTGGAAACGACCGCAAGGCACCAGTCTCCATTTCACTCTACTGTGTGTAGTGGGCTGTTTTCAGCCGTTTAATACTATAACATATATAGTCCTGTAAATCAAACCCCCAGATTGCTGTTTAGCTTTCTTTTCTGAGTTCAGGCAGGAAGTCCTCTTTCTTGACCTTGATGAATGTCCCTTTCATGCCGAGGGAACGGGATTCGATGACACCGGCACTTTCAAGTTTACGCAGTGCATTGACGATGACGGAACGTGTAATGCCGACCCGGTCAGCAACTTTTGACGCTACAAGCAGACCTTCATCCGCATCCAGCTCATCGAAGATATGCTCGATTGCTTCCCTTTCGGAATAGGACAGGGAACGGATCGCCATGGCGATGCTCGCCTTGTCACGCGCTTTCTGCTCGATCTCTTCCTGCTTCTCGCGGAGAATCTCCATGCCTACCACTGTGCCGGCATACTCTGCAAGTACCAGATCATCTTCATGGAAGGCTTTGGATACACGGCCGAGGACGAGTGTACCAAGCCGCTCGCCGCCACCGAATATCGGTACGATGCAAGTTTCGGAGTCCTGGAAGGAATCTTCCGTCGGGAATACCGTCAGTTCATCTTCAAACTCGATATTTTCCTGTGTTTCGCTGATTCTCATGATTTTATCCACATATTCGTCAGGGAATCTTCTTTCTTCCAGCATGTCGACGATACGATCATTTTCAATCTTCTGATTGATGCCATATCCAAGCAGCTTGCCGCGTCTTGAAACGATGAATACGTTGCACTCGAGCACCCGGCTCACTTTTTCGGATACTTCCTTGAAGTCGACTTTAACGCCGTGGTTGCTTTGTATAAGCTTATTGATCTCTCTTGTTTTCTGTAGTAGGTTCATCAGTAAATCTCCTTTAGGTTTATAGTATGAATGCACTCAAGTTCTTATCGGACTTGATGTTGTTCAGTTTCGATTCCACGTACTGCTTTGTAATTTCCACATGGGCACCCTGCATGCCACTCGCTTCGAACAGAAGCTCTTCAAGCAGTGTTTCAAGTATGGTATGCAGTCTTCTTGCGCCGATATCATCCGTATCATTATTCACTTCAAAGGCAATGGATGCAATTTCCCCGATTGCTTCGTCGGTGAATGAAATGGATACCTCTTCTGTTCGAAGCAGCGCTTCGTACTGCTTGAGCAGGGAGCTTTTCGGCTCCTTGAGTATTCTGACGAAATCGTCGGCCTTGAGCTTGTCGAGTTCGACACGGATCGGGAAGCGTCCCTGAAGTTCAGGAATCAGGTCGCTCGGCTTGGCAACGTGGAAAGCGCCGGCACCGATGAACAGAATGTGCTCGGTATCTATCGGACCGTACTTCGTCTGGACAGTGCTGCCTTCGACAATCGGCAGAATATCGCGCTGGACACCCTCCCTTGAGACATCGCCCGAGTTCTGGCCGCCTTTGGCGATCTTGTCCATCTCATCAATGAAGATGATGCCCATCGTCTCGGCAAGCGTAATGGCCTCATCATTGACATTGTCGGTGTCTACAATCTTTTCGGCCTCTTCGCGCTTCAGGTACTCACGGGCCTTTTTGACCGGCATGGTGCGCTTATGCTTGTTCTTCGGCATGAACTGCTTCAGCATATCCTGCATGCCCCCGGCATCCATTCCCGGTGGCATCATGCCCATCGGATTCTGTTCCTGCTCGACTTCGATCGTCACATCCGTATCCTCGAGCAGCCCGGCTTTGAGCCTCTCCCTGAGATTCATGCGCCTGGCCTTTACTTCAGGAGTGACTTCTTCCTGCTCATCTTCAGACTGCTGGTTCATGAACATTTCAAAAGGATTCGAGCTCGTCTGCCGGCGCTTCTCCCCTGGTGCAAGGAGGCCGACAAGCCGTTCCTCGGCAAGCTGCTCGGCATCATCTTCCACGAACTTCATCTTCTCTTCCTTGACCATGCGTACACTGGCTTCAACCAGGTCACGCACCATGCTTTCGACATCGCGGCCCACATAGCCGACTTCAGTGAACTTTGTTGCTTCCACTTTTGAAAACGGTGCGCCGGTCAATCTGGCCATCCTTCTGGCAATCTCCGTCTTACCGACGCCGGTCGGGCCGATCATGAGTATATTTTTAGGGATGACTTCATCTTTCAGTGAAGGGTCAAGCAGCATGCGGCGATAGCGGTTGCGCATTGCGATCGCCACTTTGCGTTTCGCTTCCTGCTGACCGATGATATCGTCATCAAGCTTCGCAGTAATCTCCCTTGGAGTAAGATTTTGTCTCAATTCAAACGCTCCTTTTATTCGATCGTTTCCACAGTGATATGGTCATTTGTAAAGACACAGATTTCGCTTGCAATGAGCAGGCTGTCCCTGGCAATCGTCTCGGCACTGAGCGCATCTCCATGGCGTTTCATGGCACGACCTGCACTGAGTGCGAAGTTCCCGCCGCTGCCGATGGCAAGGATGCCGTCATCCGGTTCGATGACTTCCCCTGTGCCACTGACAAGCAGCAGTGTCTCCTTGTCCATGACAATAAGCATGGCTTCGAGCTGCCTTAGGATCTTGTCGCCTCTCCACTCCTTGGCAAGCTCTACAGCTGCCCGCGTCATGTTGCCGTTGTACGCGTAGAGATTCGCTTCGAACTTCTCGAATAGTGTGAATGCATCCGCTACACTGCCGGCAAACCCTGCGACGACCTTGTCATCGAACAGGCGTCTGACTTTTCGTGCGGTATGCTTCATGACGACCTGGTTGCCGAGTGTCACCTGTCCGTCGCCTGCCATCGCCATCTTACCGTTATGACGGATGGCAAATATCGTTGTACCTTTTATTGCCATTGTTTCACCTCTTCTGATTAGCTGGATGATGCTCAAGATAGGTTTTTCTAAGCTGCTCCTTGGACACATGGGTATATTTCTGGGTCGTCGACAGTGATTCATGGCCGAGCAGTTCCTGCACGGCTCTGAGGTCAGCCCCGTTGTTGAGCATATGCGTCGCAAAGGTGTGCCTGATCTTATGCGGATGCAGATGAAGATCACTGGCACTTTTTTTGACCAGCATGTCGATGACATACCTCAGACCCCTATCTGTCAGAGGGCCACCCCGGTGGTTGATCCACAGAGGGCCATCCGCTTCGATCCTGTCCTGATGCTTGTCGATGTAGCACTTCAATGCATCGGAAGCATGTGTCCCGAAGGGCAATATTCTTTCCTTATTTCCCTTGCCGACGACTTTAAGCAGACCATGGTCGAAATCGATGCGCGACAATGTCAGGCCAAGCAGCTCGGAAGCCCGCATGCCTGTCGCGTAGAACAGCTCCAGAATGGCCAGATCCCGCTCATGCATTTTCGCGTTCCGATCCAGGGAATCGAAAAGTCCCCGTACTTCATTTTCGTAGAGGAAGCCGGGGAGCGGCTTTTCCTTCTTGGGATTCGGCAGGCTTGTAAATGGATTGGAAGAAATGGCACCCTTGTCGATCAGATGATTATAGAAGCTTCGTAAAGCTGATATTTTTCTGGATACTGTGGATTTCTTCAACTGCTTCCGATACAGCATGTTGAGGTAGTTTCTTGCATCCATGTACTTGAAGGTCTCAATGCTCAGGCCCTCCTCGCCGAGGAAAAGAAGGAACTCCGAAATATCCCTCCTGTAGTTGTCGACTGTATGCGCAGAAAGATTCCGCTGGTATGTGAGCTGCTGCAAGAACTTTTCAAGATGATCCATAAAACCCCCGCCTTCACCTTTGTATTTCTCTGCAGAAACACTTGAACATTCGGGATACCGCCGCTGTTACAGGGCACTTATTTCTTGTATCCAATAATACATATTAAACCATTTGATTCTATTTTGCACAAAATAATACGAATATTTATAATATTTTGCCCGGACCCAATAAAAAGGCCCATATAGAAATATGGATGCCTTAATTATTCAGCCTTTTCTTCATAATCACAGTTGGTACATTTCACTTTTGCCTTCTTGCCTTTTTTGGTCTCGACCAGATAGTGCTCGCATTTCGGACAATTTCTGCCGATCGGACGATCCCATGAGATGAAGTCGCATTCCGGATAGCGGTCGCAGCCGTAGAAGATCCGGTTCTTCTTCGACTTGCGTTCGACGACATCTCCTTCGTTGCATTTCGGGCATTTGACGCCGATCGATTTGACAATCGCCTTGGTGTTGCGGCAGTCGGGGAAATTGGAGCATGCCATGAACTTGCCGTAGCGGCCCATTTTGTAGACCATCGGCGAACCGCATTTTTCGCAGTCCTCACCGGCCGGTTCATCCTTGATCTCTATCTTCTCCATTTCCTCGTCGGCCCGGGATACCTGGGGTTCGAAACCTTTATAGAATTCGTCGATGACGGCAACCCATGACGCATCGCCTTCAGCGATATCATCAAGGCTCTTCTCCATCGTCCGTGTAAAATCGACATCGATGATATCCGGGAAGTACTGGGTCACCGACTGGTTGACGATTTCTCCGAGTTCTGTCGGTATGAAACGCTTCTGATCGACTTTGACATAGTTCCGCTTCTGGATCGTATCAAGCGTCGGTGCATAGGTCGATGGACGGCCGATGCCCACTTCTTCAAGTGTCTTGACGAGCCTGGCTTCAGTAAAGCGCGGCGGTGGCTGTGTAAAGTGCTGCTTTGGATCGATCTGTTCGGATTTTGTCGTTTCGCCTTCCGCGATTTCCGGCAGACGGTTGTTGAGCTCCTCCTCTTCGTCATCCTTGCTTTCCACATAGATCTGCATGAAGCCCTTGAACTTGATCGTCTGGCCATTGCTTCTGAAGATTACGCCGTTATTCGACATTTCCATACGTACAGTATCCAGTATTGCAGGTGCCATCATGCTGGCGATGAAACGGTCCCAGATGAGTTTGTACAGTCTGTACTGGTCCCGTGTCAGATACTGCTTCATATTCTCAGGCGTCCGGTTTGCTGAAGTCGGACGGACTGCCTCATGGGCATCCTGGCTGCCTTCAGTCTTCCTGCCGGATGGCTTTGGACCGACAAAGCTGTTGCCGTATTCATTCTCGATATAATCGGTCGCTTCCTTCTGTGCGACAGGAGAGATCCGCGTGGAATCGGTTCTCATATAAGTGATCAGACCGATTGTACCAGCCTTCTTGATGTCTATCCCTTCGTAGAGCTGCTGGGCGACCATCATTGTTTTCCTTGCTTTGAAGTTGAGCTTTCTCGCTGCTTCCTGCTGGAGGGAGGAAGTCGTGAACGGCTTGGCCGGGAAACGCTTCTTCTCCTTCTTTTCAACAGAATCAACATTGAATGCATCACCATCGAGCTTGGACAGGACGTATTTGACATCTTCATTCGTCTTCAGCTTGACCTTCTCATCAGCCAGACGGTTGAACTTGCCCTCAAAAGTGCTTTTGCCATACTTGAACTGTCCGGTGATCGTCCAGTATTCTTCCGGTTTGAACGATCTGATTTCATTTTCACGATCGATGATCAGCTTGAGCGCAACAGACTGTACACGGCCGGCAGACAGCCCTTTTTTCACTTTCTTCCATAATACAGGTGAGATATTATAGCCGACCAGACGATCGAGTATGCGGCGTGCCTGCTGTGCATCCACAAGCTTCTGGTTGATCTCCCCCGGGTGCTTGAAGCTGTCCTTTACTGCATCCTTTGTTATTTCATTGAACACTACCCTGTAGTATTCCTTATCTTCTCCAAGTGCATGGCTCAAGTGCCATGCGATTGCTTCACCTTCGCGGTCCGGGTCACTCGCCAGGAATATTTTCTTCGCTTTGTTGGCTTCTTTCTTCAAATCCTTGAGTAGAGGCCCTTTCCCGCGAATTGTAATATATTTAGGCTCATAATTGTTTTCAGTATCTATCCCCGTTTGACTGCGAGGCAAATCACGAACGTGACCCATCGACGCAACAACCTTGTATCGTTTGCCGAGGTACTTCTCTATCGTTTTTGCTTTCGCAGGTGATTCTACAATGACCAGATTATCTGCCACAGCCCGATTGCCCCCTTCTGTTGTGTTTTCAAATCCAAATAATACAGTGAAGTAAAATTGTTTGTCAACTATAATATATTTTAAATTTTCATGTTTCCCTGAAAACTAGCTGTTGAAATCCTCCATTATATCCGCACCGGACAGCACCATTTTGGCACCTTCCTGGATTCTCAAGTTCGTCCCTTTCGACTGCAGGGCATGGATATTCCCCGGCATGCAGTAGGCATGCCGGTTCTCATTGAGCGCCATATCAAGCGTAATCAGGCTGCCGCTTCTGGCCTCGGCTTCAGTGACGAGGACACCTTCCGACAGTCCCGCTATGATTCTGTTGCGTGCAACAAAGCGCCACTTTGCGACCTGTGCGGCTGGCGGATATTCACTGATGACGAGCCCTTCGCCCTCCATTTTGAGTCTGGTATTCCATGTGCTCCGAGGATAATGGGTCCCATGGCCGAATGCAAGCACACCGATTGTTGCCAAGCCATTCTCCATCGCTTTCAAGTGTGCCAGATCATCCGCACCATGTGCCAACCCGGAGACAATTGCGATATCCCTGTCCAGTTCCGGAAGAATGCTTTTGAGTCCGGTTCCGGTATAGCAGGTCGCCTTCCTGCTGCCGACAATACCGAGCATCCGCCTCTGCATGAGAGCAGCGTCTCCCTGGTAGTACAGGATGTATGGCGGATCGTGGATCTCCTTGAGCAGGACCGGATAATTTTCATCTTCAATGGTCATATACCCGATTCCTTCGTCCGTCAGACTTTGAGCGAGCAATTCGCCTTCCAGACTTTTTGCATAGGATACTTTCTGTCTTAATCCGCCCGTCATTTTTTCATTTATTTTTCCATTCAGCACTTTATATTCATGTGCAGTCACGCCTGCAAAACTTAAACAGATCCTGTCCATGGGACACCTCCTTATTCATAAGAATAATTATAGTAGAAACTGGCCAGCCTGCTGTTTACCATCCAGTTAAATCGTTTGGAAATAAATGCAAAAAAGCACGGATTCCCAAACGGGATTCCGTGCTTTTGAACAGTTTCATCAGCTTATATGACAATTACTTTACAGTCAGACACTTTTCATAGAGTCCGTCTTCTTTTTTGATGCGTGCAATCAGTGTTTCTCCGATTTCGGATGGTGTGTCTGCAGTCTCGATGCCGCATGCATTCATCGTCTTGATCTTCTCGTCTGCAGTTCCCTTGCCGCCTGAAATGATGGCGCCCGCATGACCCATGCGTTTGCCTGGGGGCGCTGTTACACCACCGATAAATCCGACAACCGGCTTGTTCATGTTGTCTCTGACCCATTCAGCTGCTTCCTCTTCAGCTGTACCACCGATTTCGCCGATCATGACGACCGCTTCCGTCTCGGAATCCTCATTGAACGCCTTCAATGCGTCGATGAAATCCGTGCCGTTTACCGGGTCTCCGCCGATTCCGACAGCTGTTGTCTGTCCAATTCCGGCTTCTGTCAGCTGATGCACCGCTTCATAAGTCAGTGTGCCTGAACGGCTGACAACGCCGACGTGGCCCTTCTTATGGATGTAGCCCGGCATGATGCCGATCTTGCACTCGTCCGCTGTGATGACACCCGGACAGTTCGGTCCGACAAGACGGGTCTTCTTGCCTTCAAGATAGCGCTTTACCTTGACCATATCGAGTACCGGAATGTGCTCTGTGATACAGATGGCAAGGTCAAGCTCAGCATCGGCACACTCGACGATTGCATCTGCAGCAAATGGTGCCGGCACATAGATGACGGAAACACTTGCGCCTGTCTTCTCTTTTGCTTCTTCGACCGTATTGAATACAGGCACGCCTTCGACTTCCTGGCCGCCTTTGCCTGGTGTGACACCAGCAACGATCTTCGTGCCATATTCAAGCATCTGCTGCGTATGGAACAGTGCTGTTGATCCAGTAATACCTTGAACTAGGACTTTTGTATCCTTATCGATAAATACACCCACAGTAGATTCCTCCGTTATTATTTATTTTGATTGACTGCTTCGATGATCTTCTTGGCACCTTCCGCCATTGTGCTTGCCGGAATGATGTCGAAATCGGACTGCTCGAGGATCTCCTTGCCGCGGTCGACATTCGTACCTTCCAGACGGACAACAAGCGGAATTTCCAGACCGACGTTTTTGACGGCTTCGACGACACCTTCGGCAATAACATCACACTTCATGATTCCACCGAAAATATTGACGAATATGCCTTCGACCCCTTCATCACCGAGGATGATCTTGAAGGCTTCCGTCACTTTCTCCGTCGTTGCGCCGCCCCCTACATCGAGGAAGTTCGCGGGTCTGCCGCCAAAGTGGTTGATCGTATCCATGGTTGCCATGGCAAGACCTGCACCATTGACCATGCAGCCGATGTTGCCATCAAGTGCAACGTAGGAAAGATCGTATTTGGATGCCTGGATCTCCTTCGGATCTTCTTCATCCTTGTCACGGAGTTCAACAATATCCTTGTTTCTGAAGAGCGCATTGGCATCAAAGTTGACTTTGGCGTCCAATGCGAGCACGCTGCCTTCTCCAGTAGTAACAAGTGGATTGATCTCTACAATGGAACAGTCTTTTTCAGTAAACACATTGTATAGGGAAAGCATGAGTTTGGCTGCCTTGCCTACGGATTCCTTCGGAATATTGATATTGAACGCCAGTCTTCTTGCCTGGTACGGCATGAGTCCGACTACAGGATCAATGACTTCCTTGAAAATCTTTTCAGGCGTTTCTGCCGCCACTTCCTCGATTTCCGTACCGCCCTCTTCAGAGCCCATCAGTACGACACGGTCAGTTGCACGGTCGATGACGAAGCCGATGTAGAATTCATTCTGGATATCACAGCCTTCTTCGACAAGGAGACGTTTCACTTCCTTGCCTTCAGGGCCCGTCTGATGTGTTACGAGGACTTTACCGAGAAGTTCTTTGGCGTATTCTCTCACTTCATCAAGTGATTTGGCGATTTTGACACCGCCTGCTTTACCGCGGCCACCGGCGTGGATCTGTGCTTTGACAACATATACACTGGAATCTAGAGTTTTTGCTGCTTCCACAGCTTCCTCAGGTGTATACGCCACACTACCGTTAGGCACGGCTACGCCCATGGAGCGAAAAATTTCTTTCCCTTGATACTCATGGATATTCATGTTCATCCTCCTAAGACTTTTTTAAACCTTACCACCCAATTATAGAAAAGGTATTCATATAAGTAAACTGAATTCACAAAATTATCTAGAGAAAAGAATACTTTTTACAGGCTCGAATGTCTGCCTGTGGATCTCGCTTGCGCCAAGGGTATGAAGCGCTTCCAGGTGATCCTTTGTTCCATACCCCTTGTGGCCCCCGAATCCGTATCCCGGATAAGATGAATCATAGGCCGCCATCATCATGTCACGTTCCGTTTTGGCGATGACGCTGGCTGCTGCTATCGACACGGAATTGGCATCTCCTCTGATGATCGAAGTTTCGGGAATCCCTGTGTCCAGTGTCATGGCATCGACCAGCAGATGACCCGGAACAGCATCCAGGTTCTCGACCGCCCGCTTCATGGCCAGACGGCTGGCCTGATAGATGTTCAGTTCATCGATCTCCCGGACGCTGGCGATGCCGATGCCGTAGTCCGCCTGTT
The DNA here is from genome assembly GCF_021991715.1 of Salinicoccus sp. ID82-1. Classification (NCBI taxonomy): domain Bacteria; kingdom Bacillati; phylum Bacillota; class Bacilli; order Caryophanales; family Staphylococcaceae; genus Salinicoccus; species Salinicoccus sp. ID82-1. The sequence goes on along the minus strand of NZ_JAGFLY010000001.1, from coordinate 286,544 downwards.
CCATGATGATTTCCCGGAAAGCCAGCCGCTTTTTCAGTGACAGCTTCTTCGAGTCATCGAGGCCCGGCAGGTAGAAACCTTCCGGCAGTATGACAGCGGCAGCCACCACTTCACCGGCAATCGGGCCGCGTCCTGCTTCATCGATGCCTGCGATATGGCGGACCTCGCCCCGGAGACTGTTCTCATAGCGGCTCATTGCGCTGTACTTGTCCTTTTGCGCCTGTTCGCTCCGGAGGCGCCTGCGATGCTTTTCAAGCAGTCTGATGACCCCTTTGCGGTCATCGCCGGCATGGATGGATGTACTGATTTCATCCATTGAAGTATAGGCCGACACTTCCGTTTCGATCTCTTTTATCGTCTTCATGCATCTGCCTTATCAAACGTATAGCCGCCGATCTTGCCGTTGCGTATATCGTAGATGATGCGGTTAGTGACCGCTTCATAGTTGATCTCGTTGCCGCCGGCTTTCAGGCCGCGCGACTTGCCGATGGCGTCGAAGACATCGACGATTTCATCGGATGGCGATACATTGATGTTGTAGAACTGGTTGAAACGCTCCGGATCATGCGCCAGGAGGAACTCGATGCCGTAGATGGCCACTTCATCAAGGGGGACGACCGCATCCTTGATCGCACCTGTCAAAGACAGCTTCCTCCCCGTAATTTCATCTTCGAACTTCGGCCATAGAATACCCGGCGTGTCGAGCAGCTCCATCTGCTCCCCTGCCTTGATCCACTGCTGCTGTTTCGTTACACCCGGAGTGTTGCCGGTCTTTGCGATTTTCTTTTTGGCGATATTATTGATGACGGTCGACTTGCCGACATTCGGTATGCCGATGATCATCGCGCGGATTGCGCGGCGGCCGATCCCCTTCTTCTCCATCCGTTCAAAAATTTCGGCTGTTGCCCGGACTGCCAACGGCTCTATCTTTTTTATGATCTGATTATTTCTGCCATCAAGGGCCACAGGGTACTTGCCCTCGCTTTTGAATCGCGCCATCCATGCGTCCGTCTCTTTTCTGTCTGCCATATCTACTTTGTTCAGTACAACAACTCTCGGCTTATGCTGGGTGATTTCATCCAGCATCGGGTTATGGCTTGAATGCGGGATTCTTGCATCCAGTATCTCGATCACCACATCCACCTTCTTCAGATTCTCTTCCACTTCTCTTCTTGCTTTGGCCATATGGCCTGGAAACCAGTTGATACTCATTATAGTGCACCTCTACTTATATATATCTTTTTGTTTTGTTTCATTATTTTATTTCTATATTATATAATAATACCAATGTTTAATAAAATGACAGGAGGTGGGAAAATGATTTCGATCGTTGTTCCTGTACTCAATGAAGCGGAAAATATACCCGCACTGCACACAGAGATCGTCTCGGTGATGAAAGTACTCGGCCGGCCGTATGAGGTCATCTTCATCGATGACGGGTCGACTGATGGGACACTGACCGAGCTCAGGGAAATAGCCGGTCCGAAAATCAGCTATCTTTCATTTTCCAGAAATTTCGGCAAGGAAGCTGCCATCATTGCCGGCCTCGAAAAGGCGTCGGGAGACGCCGTCATCATCATGGATGGGGATATGCAGCACCCCCCGTCACTGATTGCGGAACTCATAGAGCAGTATGAAGCAGGCTTCGACCAGGTGGTCGCGAAAAGGAATAAGGCCAAGGAACCGCTCTCCCGCCGTCTGCCATCGAAGCTCTTCTATCAATTGATGAATTTCACCAGTACTGTGCATCTTGAGGACGGCGAAGGAGATTTCAGGCTGATTTCAAGAAAAGTGGTCGAGGCCATTCTGACACTGAGCGAAAACAACCGCTTCTCAAAAGGCATTTTCGAATGGGTCGGGTTCAATAAGACAGTCATAGAATTCGATCATATCGAGCGCGAGTCCGGCAGTTCAACATTCAATCCGCTGAAACTTCTCGATTATGCGATAGATGGCATCAGCGCTTTCAACCACCGGCCGCTCAGAGTATGCTTCTATCTGGGGCTCGTCGTCCTCATGGCTTCCCTTGCCTACATTCTCTATATGTTCGTGAATATTGCCGTTCATGGTGTGGAAGTGCCCGGCTACTTCACCATCATTGCCAGCCTGCTGCTGCTCGGCAGCATCCAGCTCTTTTCACTCGGCATCATCGGCGAGTATGTCGGCCGCATCTATATCGAGACCAAGAACCGGCCGAAATATATCGTCAGGGAATCGTCAGGGAATGAAACAAAGCAGGGAGGACGCCATGAGAAGCAGTATCACCAGTGAATTCATCCGTTTCGTCCTTGTCGGCCTGATCAATACGGCCGTCTACTACGGTGTGTACACCATCCTGGTATACGCCGGCTTGTTTTATATTGCAGCGCATTTCGGAGGATTCATCACGGCATTCATCATCTCCTATTTTCTGAACTGCCACTTCGTATATGGCGTCAGACCGACACTGTTGAAGTTTCTCAAGTTCCCCCTCACTCAGGTCATCAACATGGGCATGCAGACGCTGCTTCTCTATGTACTGGTCGACCAGCTGGGATGGAATGAAATCATCGCACCCCTGCCGGTGCTCATCATCACTGTACCGATCACCTACGGCATTACACGGTGGGTACTGAAAGATAAGGAAGGTTGATTGGATGGATACAATGAAATCGAGGCTGCAAGGGATGAGAAACATCATGATCATCGCACTTCTCGCGGTCATCTCCCATGTCTACGTACTGTGGCGCCTGGTTGCACCTGATGACACAAAAAAACAGGTATTCATGACAGGTGCCAATGATGGGCTCGAGCAGATGCTGCCCATGCAGCTCTATCTCTATGAAAAGTTCAAGGAAGGCACATGGTTCTACGATACCGATTTCGGACTCGGCGGAGACTTCTATACGGACCTCGCCTACTACTATTCGACGAATATCATCTATTATATCAACATCATCTTCGTCAGAGCCGGTGAGATACTGACCGGTTTCGACACGTCGACGGTGGATTTCTGGGCATTCAATGCATTTTTCATATCAATCCTGAAAGCGTTCCTCATCATCTACTTTACATACCGGTTCCTTTTGATCATCGGCGTCAGACCGCTTCATGGCATCATCGGCGGCTTCATATTCGCTGCTTCTCCGACCTATTTCAGGTTTACGATCTTCTGGTCCTTTTTCAGCGACGTCTTCATATGGCTGCCGCTTACACTCTGGGCACTCGAACTCGTCATCCGCAAAAAGAAACCCGGCCTGTTCATATTTGCAACGGCCGCCACACTGATCAACAATTTCTACTTCGGCTACTACCAGCTCATCATCGCCGTCGTCTATCTGGCGGTCCGTCTCATCTTCAGGCGGCAGAGTGACCTGCCCCGCATCCAGACACTGAAGCTTGCCGTGCCTTCCGCCCTGATCGGGGCCGGCATATCCGTCGTTGCGTTCTTCCATGCCGTACGGGGCTTCCTGAACAACGACGACCGCGAGTATGAAGTGGATGTGCCGATGTTTTCAGAACTGGACTGGCAGGATAATATCTTCTATGAGAACTATCTTGTCATCATCCTGTTCATTGCGATCCAGGCCCTGTTCACGCCGAAACTGTATACACGCTACTTCTATAGAGTATTCGCCGTACTGACCATCATCTTCATGCTGTTTACACTGTCACCCTATATCGACATGCTGTTCAATGGATTCCAGCAGCCGCAGAAGCGCTGGCACTACATGCTTGTATTCTTCCATGCCGTGCTCATTGCACAGTATCTCACCCGTTTCAGGGAAGTAGGCATCAGGCAGTACGCAGTCAGTCTGATACCGGTCTACATCATTCTGGCCCTATCGATATACTTCAAGGAGGATGTCGTCATCTGGGTATACATGGTGCCCGTCATCCATCTGGTAGGCTTCCTGCTCGTCTATCTGAAAGGCAGACAGCCTGTACTGCAAGGTGTGAATGCCGTGCTGCTCGTCCTGTTTACAGCAGTGGTGAGTGCCTCCCACACCAATACACAGATCTACCATGACGGCATCACCGACCGCAACCATCTTTTCTATATCAACAGCAACCACTATGCCAGTGACCGCCAGAAATATAACATCGAACGGATCCAGGATATGAAAGCCCCTGAACAGAAGCTCGACTATAAGGTGAGGGATCAGGATAATACACCGATGTACATGGGCTTCAACGGCACAAGCATCTATTCGAGCATCATCGATGGGGAAATCATCGACTTCTACTATAATGACCTGAAAGTGAATATCCGCTATGAGACCATCAGCCGCTACTCCACCTTCCAGTCGCGCAGCAACCTTTTCTCGCTGTTCAATGTGGACTACATGATGCGGGATGAAGATACTTACGGCATTCCACTGAAGTTCAGTCCGATCATGGATGACGGCACATATACGATCTATGAGAATGACGCCCCATTGCCCTTCATCAGATATGCCACGGATGTCTACAATCCGGATGCGCTCGATCACCCGCTCGCACGCGAGCATGCGATGATCAACGGAATTGTGACAGATGCGCTCGAACCGACCGCTCAGGCAGAACCGACAGAAAATCTGATCGACGAAGTTCCGGTGGAGGCACAGAATGCCACCCTTTCCGATGGCGTACTTGATGTGCCTGAAGACGGTGGCGGTCTGAATTTGAATTTCAGTTCGCTGGTCGACCAGTATGACAATGCAGATGTCTATATTGAAATGCACGTCGAAATGATCGAACCCAACAAACGGTTCACCATCAATGTCGACGGCTATCCGAATGAAAGGCTTTTCGCCACAAGCAAATACCGGACATATGCAGATGATCTTCTATATCGTGTCGAACTGCAGGAAGAAGTGCCGATCACCTTCTCAAGCGGGAAGTATGCAGTGGAACTGCAGTCCATCCGCATTGAAGACTACCAGACACTTGAACAGGAAAGTGAAAAAGCAGATCCAGGGTACACCGTATCCGAAAAAGGCAATACCTACGAGATTACTTTGGCAGAACCGAGAGCAGGCATAGCCAGTGTGCCGATCGTCCATCGCGACGGCATGAAGGTTGCAGGTGATGCTTCCGGGGACCTTGATGCATTCCGTGCAAACTATCTGATGACCGGTTTTGAACCTGGTGCAGACGACCGGGTCATCACAATCTCCTACTCACCGCCATACTTCCTGGTGACACTCATGATAAGCATCCTGTCCCTGCTGATCAGCTTCATCTATCTGGATCTGTTCGGGATCAGAAGCAGACTGAAACGCCGGTTCAAATAAAAAATGCCTGACAGGTGAACTGTCAGGCATTTTTGTGGTTCTATCGGATTTCTCTGATACGTGCAGCTTTACCACGCAGGTTGCGCAGGTAGTACAGTTTCGCACGACGTACACGACCACGGCGTGTCACTTCGATCTTCTCGATTTTTGGAGTGTGTACAGGGAATGTACGCTCAACACCAACACCGTAGGAAATCTTGCGGACTGTGAATGTTTCGGAGATTCCGCCTCCGCGACGTTTGATTACTACACCTTCGAAGATCTGGACACGCTCGCGTGAACCCTCGACGATACGTACGTGAACACGTACAGTGTCTCCGGCCTTGAACTGTGGCAGATCTGATTTAAGCTGTTCTTTTGTCAGCTCATTGATTAGTTGCTGTGACATATTATCTTCTCCTTCTTCCAATTATCTTGCCGAACATAGCAGCGGATGATTGTGTATATGTGTGCTTTGACACTCGTATAATATTACCATAATCATCCCCCGCTTTCAACGGGTAAAATGCATATCTGTGCTACTTGCCGGAAAGCAGATCGGGCCTTCTTTCCCTTGTGCGTTTCAGGCTCTCCTCACGGCGCCATTCCTCGATCAGCTTATGGTTGCCATTGAGCAGTACTTCAGGCACTTCCATGCCACGGTATTCCCTGGGTCTCGTATAGTGCGGATGCTCGAGCAGTCCGGTGCTGAAGGAATCCTCCTGGTGGCTCTCCTCGCGGCTCAGCACACCGGGAATGAGCCTGACGATGGCATCCGTTATGGTCATGCTCGCAAGCTCTCCCCCGGTCAGCACATAGTCGCCGATCGATACTTCATCCGTCACGAGTGTACGGATGCGTTCATCATATCCTTCGTAATGTCCGCAGATGAAGACGATATCCTCCTCTTCGCTGAGTTCCTCCGCCATCTTCTGATCGAATGGACGGCCCTGCGGGCACATCAGTATGACACGCGGCGACTTGAGATCCATTGCTTCCATCGCGTTGAATACAGGTTCAGGCTTCAGTACCATGCCGGCACCGCCGCCATACGGATAGTCATCGACCTTATTGTGCTTGTTTCCGGAATAGTCGCGGAAATTGACTGCATTGTAGCTGACGATGCCCTTCTCCTTTGCGCGCCCGAGGATGGACGTATTGAGTACACCTTCATACATTTCCGGGAACAGTGTCAAATAATGAATATTCAATCCAGCAGCCCCTCCATCGGATGGATGATGATATGACCCCGTTCGAGATCGATATCCTTCACCACATCTTCAATATAGGGAATCATATACTGCCTGTCACCATCGACCACCCAGACATCATTTGCACCGGTCTCGAATATGTCGGAAACCGTACCGATCGGTTCCAGCGTCTCTTCAAGCAATACATCAAGACCGATGATGTCCCTGTAGTGGTATTCCCCTTCCTCAAGCGGAACGTCCACTGCCTCTGCTTCCTGAAGCACATCCGATCCTTTCAGATGCTCCACTTCATTGATATTGCCCACACCTTTGAATTTAAGCATATGGAAGTTCTTATGCTTGCGGTAGCTGTCGATGGTATAGGAAGTCCCTTTTACTTCCACACTGCTGCCGGGTGAAAAGCGGTCTTCTGCAAAGTCCGAATCGCTCAGCACTTTCACTTCTCCACGGATGCCGTGAAAATTGACCAGGCGGCCGATACTGATTTTCATTATTTGCCTCCTCAAATTGGTAATGATATAAAAAAGGCACACCGCCCGGTGTGCCTAGTCGACATCAACAAACACTTTCTTTGAACTGCCGTGATTTGCATTCGACAGGATGGTGCGCACCGCTTTTATCATGCGGCCGCGCCTGCCGATTACACGGCCGACATCGTCCTCGTGGACTCTGATCCTCGCAGAGACGTCATATTCCGTCTCCTCCACTTCGATCTCAAGCGCTTCGGGATGTTCGAGCATCGGTTCAAGAATTGTTTGAAGCAGTTGTTTCATACGGGATTATTTCCCGAGTTTAGCATTGTGGTAACGTTCCATAACACCTTTGCTGCTCAGGATGTTACGTACTGTATCACTTGGTTTTGCACCATTCTGCAACCATGCAAGTGCTTTTTCCTCATCAAGTGTTACATTGTCATCACTTTTTATAACCGGGTTGTATGAACCGATCTGTTCGATGATACGACCGTCTCTTGGGCTGCGGGAATCTGCAACAACGATACGGTAGTAAGGTTTCTTTTTGGAACCCATGCGTGTCAATCTAAGTTTAACTGCCATTTTTTATTAACTCCTTTCGATTTCTCAATTTCACTTTTACTACTATAACAGAAATAGAACACCCTGTAAAGACTTTTTCCTTTACAGGGTAGCAGTTTTAGAATGGCAGGCCCATATTGCCGAATGGATTCTTCTTCTTGCCCTTCTGGCTTGTCATCTGCTTCATCATCTTCTTCATATCGCCGAACTGCTTGAGAAGACGGTTGACCTCCTGCAGACTGCGGCCTGAGCCTCTGGCAATCCGCTTCTTGCGGCTGGCATTGATGATGCCGGGATTTTCACGTTCAGCCATGGTCATCGAACGGATGATGGCCTGGACGTGGTCGATCTCCTTGCCGCTCATCTGCATCTGGTCGAGCCCCTTGATCTTGTTGGCACCAGGCATCATCTTCAGCAGTTCATCCAGTGGACCGAGGTTCTTGACCTGATCCATCTGTGCAAGGAAGTCATCCAGTGTAAAGCTCTGGTCCTTGATCTTCTTCTCAAGTGCTTTCTGGTCCGTCTCATCCACATTGGCCTGGGCCTTTTCGATGATGGAAAGTACATCTCCCATGCCGAGTATGCGCTGGGCCATGCGGTCCGGGTGGAAGGCTTCAAGCCCGTCCATCTTCTCGGACATACCGACGAACTTGATCGGTTTTTCGGTCACAGTACGGATGGATAGTGCTGCACCGCCTCGTGTGTCCCCATCAAGCTTGGTCAGTGTCACACCTGTGATGTCGAGCAGGTCATTGAATGACTCTGCGACATTGACCGCGTCCTGGCCGGTCATTGCATCGACAACGAGCATGATTTCATGCGGATTGGCGATCTCCTTGATATCCTTCAGCTCGTTCATCAGGTTCTCATCAATATGCAGGCGGCCCGCGGTATCGATGATGACCGTATCCAGGTGCTCTGCTTTGGCATGAGCCAGTGCCTCGGTCACGATCTGCTGCGGTTTGACCTGGTCACCGAGCGAGAATACGGGCACGTCGATCTGCCTGCCGACCGTCTCCAGCTGGTCGATGGCCGCCGGACGATATATATCGCCGGCAACAAGCATCGGCTTTTTGTTGAAATTCTTTCTGAGATGCAGAGCAAGCTTGCCTGCGGTCGTCGTCTTACCTGCACCCTGCAGGCCGACCATCATGATGACTGTCGGCGGCTTCGTACCGAGGTTGATCCTCTGATTCTCTCCACCCATTAGATCCGTCAGCTCTTCCCTGACGATCTTGATGACCTGCTGTCCCGGTGTCAGGGACTGCATGACGTCGGATCCGAGGGCGCGTTCCTTGACCTGGTTGACGAACTGTTTGACGACTTTGAAATTGACGTCGGCTTCAAGCAGCGCCAGACGTACTTCACGCATCATCACCTTTACATCCGACTCTGTGACCTTCCCCTTGCTCTTGATGCGATCCATCGTCGCCTGGAGGCGTTCTCCTAAACCTTCGAATGCCATAATTTTCTCCTCCTAATCGAGCGCTTCAAGCTCATCTAAAATTGTTGCGATTTCCTTGTCTTCGTTATGTTCAAGCCTTTCCCTCAAACGTCTGAGGAGAGACTGTCTCGTTACAAAATTCCTGTACATGCCAAGGTTGCCTTCATAATGCTCGAGCAGATCTTTCGACCGCTTTAAATTATCATATACCGCCTGCCTTGTCACTTCAAGCTCTTCGGCAATTTCACTGAAGGCAAAGTCCTCCAGATAGTACAGTTCGATATATTTGCGCTGCTTGTCTGTCAGCAGTGTGTGATAGAAGTCATAGAGGTAGTTCATGCGCATCGTGCGCTCAAGACCTTCGATCACACCCTGTCACCTTCTTCATCTTCCGCAATCTCCTCGGCGTCGGAGATCATGTCGGCGAACAGGCCATAGACATAGTTTTCTGCACTGAATTCCTGCAGATCATCCAGCTGCTCGCCAAGACCGACAAACTTGACCGGAATGCCGAGTTCATTTTTGATCGCCAGCACAATGCCGCCCTTCGCGGTACCGTCAAGTTTAGTGAGGACAATTCCTGAGACATCAGTCACTTCCTTGAAGGCCTTTGCCTGGCTCAGTGCATTCTGGCCGGTTGTGGCATCAAGCACGAGCAGGGATTCATGGGGCGCTTCAGGTACAACCTTCTGGATGACCTTCTTGATCTTGGACAGTTCATTCATCAGATTGCCCTTGTTCTGCAGACGGCCGGCTGTATCACAGATCAGGACGTCGGCGCCGCGTTTCTTTGCTGCGCTCACGGCGTCATACATTACAGCAGCAGGGTCACTGCCTTCAGCCTGTGATATGACATCGACATCGACACGCTCTCCCCATATCTTCAGCTGGTTGATTGCGCCCGCACGGAAAGTATCTCCGGCAGCAAGCATTACATTTCTGCCTTCCTGCTTGTACTTGTGGGCAAGCTTGCCGATGCTTGTCGTCTTGCCGACACCGTTGACGCCGACCACGAGGATGACGGTGAGATCGTCCTGCTGAATATTCACCGTTTCAGGAAGGTCGTCGTTGCGCTCATAGATTTCGACCATCTTCTCAACGATCGTCTCCCTGAGATCGGCTGTTTCCGTAATATTCTTCACTTTCGCTTCATGACGCAGTTCATCAGTCAGCTCCATCACTGTATTGAAGCCGACGTCTGCTGAGATCAGTACTTCTTCAAGTGCTTCGAAGAAGTCCTCATCCACTGTGCGGTAGCGTGCCATGAGTTCATTGATCTCGTTCTGGAACTTCTCGCGGCTTTTCTCAAGGCCGGCCTTGAACTTGTAGCCGATCTGCTCCTGTTCCCACTCCTCGAACTCCTCTATGCTGATCAGGCCATCATCGAGCGCCTCGCTCTGGGATTCGAGCGATTCCTGTTCCTGCAGCTCAGGCTGGTCGCTTTTCGGCTGAAACTTATCTTTTAATCTTTTTAGAAAGCTCACACTGTCTCTTCCTCTCTGATATTTTCTTCATAACCCTTGAGATCGACGCTGATCAGCTGACTGACCCCACGCTCCTGCATCGTCACGCCGAACAGGCGGTCACTCTCCTCCATCGTTCCCTTGCGGTGGGTGATCACGATGAACTGGGTGTCCTGTGAAAGCTGCTTCAAATATTGCGCATAGCGCAGTACATTCGCTTCGTCAAGGGCCGCTTCCACCTCATCCAGAATGATGAACGGGCTGACACGCACTTTCAGAATACCGAACAGCAGACTGATGGCTGTCAGTGCGCGCTCTCCTCCGGACAGGAGTGAAAGTGTGGACAGCTTCTTCCCGGGTGGCTGCGCGTATATTTCGACACCCGATTCCAGATAGTTGCCGGGGTCTGTCAGTCTGAGTTCCGCCTGGCCCCCGCCGAACATCCGTCTGAACACTTCACCGAAATGCTGGTTGACCTGGTCATACGCAGACTGGAACCTTACAGCCACTGCTTCGTCCATCTCTTCGATGACTTCAAGCAGTGTCTGCCTGGCTTCATACAGATCGCTCTCCTGCGCCTTCAGGAACTGGTAGCGCTCATTGACACGCTCAAACTCCTCGATTGCTCCGAGGTTCACCGGTCCCAGTTCTTCGATGCTCTTCCTGTTCAGCGATATCTTCATCCGCTTCTGGTCGATGTTCGAGAAGTCCTGATATTCCTCTCTCGCTCTATCATACGTCATTTTATATGTTTCCGATAAATATTCGATCTTCTGTTCAATCTGTACATCCAACTTTTCCTTCGTGCCGCTGTGCTTCCTGCGAGCATCCTGCAGAGCATCCAGACGCTTCAGATGGTCGTCCTTTGCTTCCTGCAGCCCGGCGTACTCCTGCTTCAAACCGTGCTGCAGGGCTGCCGCCTCTTCGGTTGCTTCATAGAGCTCCGCAACCTGCTGCTCCAATGTGGCGCGCTGTGCTTCAAGCGCTTCGATATCAAGCGTGCCGATATCCTGCTCGAGCATCTTCTGGCGGTCGGTGATATCCTGGACTGCCGATAGTGCATCTGCCAGTTCCGCTGCGAGACGTTCTGCTTCGTTCCTCGAATGATTAAGACGTTCTTTGACCGTCGCAAGCTCCCGTTCCATTGCATGGCCTTCATCTGTAAGCTGCCGCAGTGTCTCCTTCTTATCCTTATCGGAAGCACTCATTCTTCTGATCCGTGCATCCAGTGCTTCAAGATCAGCTGTGACAGCCTTGATCTGTTCAGCATGATCACCGGTATCAAGCGGCGCATCAATCGCCTTCAGTTCTGCTTCAAGGATGGCCGCATTCTCTTCTTTTGCCTCTATCTGGTAAGTGAGGCGGCCGATCTCGGCATGACAGGTCTCATTCTGCTCGGCAATCTCCCTGCCTTCCGATTCAAGCTTGTCCTTCTGAAGCATCTGATCCGCCAGCGCTTCCCCGAGCCGGGTGACGGACTGTGACATGTGCCGTGTTTTTTCCTGGTATGCTTCAAGCTTCTCTTTCGTTTCCTGATGTTCACGCTGGCTTTCGATGATGGAGCTTTTGGAATTTCTGGAGCCGCCCGACATTGCACCACCCGGCATGATGGTTTCACCATCGACAGTCACAATGCGCAGCTTATGGCCGATTTCACGGGCAAGCTGTGTCGCATCATCCATCGACTGTGTAACAAGGGTCGTGCCGAGCAGATGGGATACAATATTCGGAATGTCCACTTCATACTGGACAATATCCGACATGATCTGTACATCGATGGACGTACGGCTGATCGTACTTTGGATATCGGAATGGATATGCTTGTGGCGGATGATATCCATCGGCAGGAACGTTGCAAACCCTGCCTTGGCATCCTTCAGCCGTCTGATGGCCTGCTTGGCACTATGCTCGTCTGCTGCCACGATATTCTGGGCTTGTGCACCAAGCGCAGTATCGAGCGCTCTGACATATTCACCGTCTGTCGACAGCAGCTCGCCGACCGATCCGACGATGCCGTCCGACGGCTTGCGGTTTTTCAGAATGAAGCGTGCACCGGGATAGTATCCACGGTATTCATTCTGCATGGTGGTCAGCATTTCGAGTTTTGATGACTGCTGCTCGATATAGCGTTTCGCAGTATCGAGCTTTTCCCGCTCCTTGTCATACTGGGACTTGAGCTTGGCCACTCTGCCGTCTGCTTCCTGGAATGCCTCCCGCTTTCCGGACAGCGTACTGCGTGTTTCATCATACTGCTGCTGCAAAGTCTGAAGACACGCCTTTTCTTCCTTCAGGCCCGACGTGAGAGATGCGAGCCGTTCCTGCTTCTGGCGGATGCTGTCTCCAAGCCGTGATTTCTCGTCTTCTGCACGGCGGTGTTCATTTTCGAGCGTCGTCTTCCGAACCATCAGATCGTAGTACTGGTCCTTCAGCTGCTCGATCTCGCCACTCTGGTCCTTCATCAGTTCCTGGCGTTCTTTCCGTGTGTCCTTGATGGCCTGCTCCAGATTCTGAGCCGTCCGTTCGAGCGCGCCGAGCGTCTCGAGGACTTCCGCCTGCTGCTGACGGAGATCATCATGCCGTTCCTTTGAATTCTCGAGCCGTACTTTCAGATCTTCGCTCGCCTGGCCCTTGTTGTCCTTCCGTTCCTTGTAGAGCGCAATCTGTCCATTGGTCTGCTCGAGCTTCTTGGACAGTTCGACCAGCCTGGCATTGAGTGTACGGTTTCTACGGTCGTGTTCATCCCTTTTCTCTGCGAGTCCGGTCATGCGTGCTTCGATGTCCGCGAGTGACTCACGGTCGGCTGCGATGGACTGCTCCACTGATGAAAGCGACTGCGTCTCTGTTTCGAGCATGGCGAGTAGCGCATCCACATCGTGGACCGTCACTTCGATATCGCTCTGGCGCATCTCATCCTTCAACGCAAGATACTCCTTGGCGTTGGCACTTTCCCGCTCCAGACGATGGACCCGCGACTCCAGTTCGTGGATGATGTCATGGACACGGTCCAGGTTGCCGGCAGTATCCTCAAGCCGTCTTTCCGACTCCTTCTTGCGGAGCTTGTATTTCATTACGCCGGCGGCCTCTTCGATCAGCCCGCGCCTCTGGTCGGGCTTGGCGTTCAATACTTCATCCACTTCGCCCTGCGAAATGATGTTGAATGCATTGCGGCCAAGTCCGGAATCGAGGAACAGTTCATTGATCTCCTTCAGTCGGCTTCTGTCATTGTTGATGAAATACTCGCTGTCTCCATTGCGGTAGAGCTTCCTCGTGATGTGCACCACGTCCGCATCCATCTGCAGCGTGCGTGCCGTGTTGTCGAGTGACAGTCTGACGTAGGCATGATTCATCGGCTTGCGGTCTGTTGTACCGTTGAATATGACATCCTCCATCTTGACGCCGCGTATGGAGCGCGCTGACTGTTCACCGAGCACCCAGCGGATGGCATCGGTGATGTTGCTTTTTCCACTACCATTCGGGCCGACCACCGCGGTGACCCCGGCATCAAATCGTATGTCCACCTTGTCGGCGAATGACTTGAAGCCATGTGCTTCTATTGCTTTCAAATATACCATTATTGTTTCTCCCTATCGTCCATTTCTCCGAGAGCATGCCGTGCGGCCTTCTGTTCCGACTCCTTCTTGGAGCGTCCGGAACCTTTGCCGATCATGGCTCCATCAGTGAATACACCTGTCACGAACGTCTTGTCGTGGCTCGGACCCGTGGATTCGAGCAGCTGGTATGCAACACTCTGCCCATGCGTCCTGTGCATCCTCTCCTGAAGGGCGGTCTTATAGTCGACGACCGCATTATAGTCTCTGTCCTTCACTTCAGGGAATACATGGCGTTCAAGGAAGCCTCTTGCTGCATCCGCACCCTGATCCAGGTAGAGTGCACCGAGAAATGCCTCGAATGTGTCGGAGACGATGGATGGGCGCTCACGTCCGCCCGTCTTCTCCTCACCTCTGCCGAGCAGAATCAAAGGCTGCATCTGAAGTTTTTCTGCGAATACTACAAGTGAGGGTTCACATACTATATTGGCTCTGAGTTTGGTCAGGTCGCCTTCCGGCAATTCTTTGAATCGCTCATATATATAATCTGAAACCATCAATTCTAGTACAGCGTCCCCGAGAAATTCCAGACGCTCGTTGTTGTATATCTTGTCCATCTGCAGATCATTGATGTAGGAGCTGTGCATGAATGCCTGTACATACTGTGCCTCATCCCGGATCTCTATGCCCGTCCGACTGATGAATGCCTTGAATTCCTGACGGAATTTTGCGAGTCCACGCTTTGCATGCCTGTCCTTGTCGATACGCTGTTCAATTGCTTTGAAAGTCATTCTGCTGGTCATCATATTCGCCTCCATTCCACTATTTTAAATGATTGTCATGATGAATAAAAGTTTTAGCATAAAAATAAAATCCACTTCGAAAAGTGGATTTTATCATTACTTCGCGTCCAGTTTGTCGATGTAATCCAGAGCGTCGCCTACTGTGTTGATCTTTTCAGCTTCCTCATCCGGAATTTCCATTTCGAACTCATCTTCAAGTTCCATAACAAGCTCAGCGATATCTAGAGAGTCTGCACCAAGGTCATCCTTGAAAGATGCATCTCTTGTTACTTTTTCCTCATCGATTCCAAGTTTGTCCACGATGATGTCTTTTACTTTATCAAAGTTTGCCATTATTCTTCACCTCCCTCCAATGGTACCACAGGGTCTAGCCCATGTACATACCACCATTTACATGAATGGTCTGACCGGTAATATAGCGGGCGGAACCGGATGCCAGAAACGCAATCGTCTCGGAAATATCATCCGTACTGCCGAAATGGTTCAATGGTATCTGGGACAGCATCTGCGATTTGATCTCATCGGACAGTACATCCGTCATGTCGCTTTCGATGAATCCCGGTGCCACGGCATTGACCGTGATGCCTTTCGGCGCAAGTTCTCTGGCAACCGATTTCGTCATGCCGTCGATGCCTGCCTTTGAAGCGACATAGTTCGTCTGGCCGGCATTGCCGAGTGAACCGACGATGCTCGATACGTTGATGATCCGGCCGCCCTTCTGGCGGATCATCGGGCGGGCGACGTTCTGTATGACATTGAATGTCCCTTTGAGATTGACGTCTACGACCTGATCCCATTCGGCCTCTTTCATTCTCATCAGCAGGTTGTCTTTAGTCACTCCGGCATTATTGACGACAACGTCGATGGAACCATGCGTATCCGTAATATGCTTGACCATTGCTTTTACGTCATCGAAGTTCTGGACATGGCACTGCACCGCTTCCGCCGTGCCCCCTGATGCTTCAATTTCGGATACGACAGCTTCTGCCTTATCCTTTGAACCGGAATAGTTGACGATGACCGTGTAGCCGTTTTCTGCAAGCTTCAGTGCGATGCTTCTGCCGATGCCTCTTGATGCGCCTGTTACGAGTGCGATATTACCCATTGTTGAACTCCTTTACCTGTTCCATTGTATCAATATTGGATGTTTTGATGGAACGATCTATTTTTCTTACCAGTCCGTTCAGTACTTTCTTCGGTCCGACTTCGACCGCTTCCGTCACACCCTGTTCCACTGCTGCTTCGACACATTCGACGAAGCGCACCGGATGTGTCAGCTGATCGATGAGCTGTGCTCTGATTGTTTCCGGGTCCGTCTCCGGCTTTGCCGAGACATTCTGGATGACCGGGATGGCCGGTGCATTGAATTCGATGCCACTGACAAAATCCCTGAACGCCTGCTGGGCCGGTTCCATCAGGTAGGAATGGAATGCGCCTGATACGTTCAGCGGCATCACTTTCCGCGCGCCATGCGATTTCGCTTCAGCTGTAAAAGACTCGATCAGTCCACGATCGCCGGAAACGACAATCTGGTCCGGTGCGTTGATATTGGCAGGCTGTATTCTGCGTGTGTCGTCAGAAAGGGATGCACACAGTGCTTCAAGCGCCTCGCGCTCCATGCCGATGACAGCCGCCATGCCGCCGCCTTCGCTCCCGGCCATCAGTTCGCCGCGCTTTGCAACAATCCTTACACCATCCCTGACACTCAGGACACCGGCATGAACAAGCGCCGGCAGTTCGCCGAGGCTGTGCCCAAGCACGATATCGCCCTTGATGCCTGTTGCTGCAAGCACTGCAAGGCTGTGCGCAAACAGGGCGGGCTGTGTATATTCCGTCTGGTTCAGACGTGCATCGTCCTCGAACATGATCGATTTCAGATCGAAGTCCACATTCATGAACACTTCATCAAGCAGCGTCCGTCCCTCCGGGGAATTCTCATATATATCCTTGGCCATTCCGCTGTACTGTGCGCCCTGGCCTGGAAATAGAATCAGTTTATTCATTCCTCTCCCACACTTTCCTTGATCTTGTTTATGGCATCAGACCGGGCCATTCTCTTCGCCTGCCTGATGGCCGATACAATCGCCGTACTGTCGCTCGATCCATGGGCCTTCAGAACATTGCCATCCAGTCCGAGCAGAGGCGCGCCACCGTAATGACGGTAGTCGAGCAGGTCCCTGATGCCCTGTACATCCTTTTTCAGTATCAGTGCTGCAATCTTGTTTTTGGCGTTCTTGAGAAAAGCATGCTTCACTTCCCCCATGAGTGCCATGGCAGTGCCTTCGATTGTTTTAAGTATGATATTGCCGGTGAATCCATCCGTCACTGCAATATCCACCTTGCCGGAGAGGATATCTCGTGTTTCGAAGTTGCCGGTGAAATTCAGATCGCTCTCCTTCAGCATCCTGAACGTCTCTTTCGTCATTTCGCTGCCCTTGTTCTCTTCGCTGCCATTATTGACAAGCCCGATGGTCGGATTGCTGCGGCCCTCGTTGTCCCGCATGTATAGATCCGCCATGACCGCAAACTGGTAGAGATGCTTCGGCTTATTGTCGACATTGGCACCCATATCAAGCAGCATCATGCCTTTGCCGCTTGCATGCGTCGTAGGCAGCAGTGTTCCGATGGCCGGACGTTCGATGCCTTTGATGCGGCCGACCACAAACAGCCCGGCACTCATCAGCGCGCCCGTGTTGCCGGCTGAGATGCAGGCGTCCGCCTCCTTATCCTTGACCGCCTGGCAAGCCCTGACAAGTGAGCTGTCCTTCTTCCTTCTCACTGAACGGACAGGGTCATCTTCCGATTCGATCTTTTCACTGACTTCGATGAACTGTATGCGGGGATGGTCGCCCGTATAGGCGCCTTCGAGACCGAAGAGCAGTATTTCAATCGACTGGTCCGCTTCGACAGCCTGTAGTACGCCCTTCTCAATTTCGTGAGGTGCATTGTCTCCACCCATTAGATCGACTGCAATTTTAACCATTTTTTTCACCTTCACCTGTATAGTACATTTCAAAACGCCCTTTGAATACGAGACGCTGTTCAATTTTCGATTCGACTGTAATGGCGGCAATCCTGCCTTCCATCTTCTCGACTACTGCCTTTGATATCACCTTGTCGCCAAGCTTTGCCGGCTTGATGAACTCTATCTGCGCCGATTTCGTCAGCGCCAGCGGCTCATCGATGACGGCGACACATAGGGAATTGGCCTGAGCAAACAGATAATGCCCACGGGCAATCTGATTCTTCCTGAACACATGGCCCTCCTCTACAATAAAGAGTGACAGTGCATGATGGTTGAGTTCGATATCAATGATCTCGCCGACCACTTCCTGCAGTGAAAGGCTCCGGATCTTGTCCGTCTCCTCCCTGGCCACATGCTTGATGCGTTCCCGAAGCTCGGGGATATTCAATTCCAGACGGTCCAGCCGGATCGTCTGTATACTGACCTCAAACATTTCAGATAACCGCTCATCAGTCAGGAAGGGATCTGTCGATACTTTTTCGATCAGAAGTTCCTGGCGTTCTCTTTTCTTATATTTCGCCATAAGTCAACCTCATTTAGTAGTTGGTACTAACATCAGTATATATAACTGCTTTGGCGATTTCAAACAATTTCTGGCATGGGAAAATAAAAAAGGTGCACGGCCCGGTTTCGGGGCATGCACCATTCCATCACTCCACTATTGCCGCTCTGACGATGAGCCGCTTCTCGAAGAGCAGCGTTTCGGGATTATAGTCCTCACATGTGATCAGCGTAAGCTGCTGGGGCTCCCCTGCCTTCTGGTCCAGCACCTCGACCTGGGAAGGATCGACCTCGAATATATCGGTGATTTCGTATGTCCGTGTACCTTCGGCAGTGTCGAAGGTAACCACATCCCCGACAGAAGCACGATCCAAATGATTGAACCGGATGCCGATGCCTTCCACACGATGGCCTGCTATCGGGATGTTCTGCATGCCGACATGGTCACCTGCATCAACAAAGGACAGACCCCTCCTCAGGTTGCTTTCCGTCACCGGCCCTCTGAAAACCGGTTCTCTGATGTCTGCTGAAGCTATCGAAAGGATGCCGGCCACATTATCCATGTTGAATTCCGTCTGGCTTCCGTCACCTGCCGTATCGGAAGTTCCTTCGGCACTTGACGCTTCCCCACTGTCGTCGATTCCTGTAACGAATGACTCGAGCGGGTTCACCTCCACATCACGGTCCCCCTGCTGGTAGGCTTCGATGACCCGATCATTCACACGGTCTGTAAATAGTTCACGGATGTCCTGCCAGAAGAAAAGCACGACACCTGAAAGTATCAATGCGACACCGAAGATCCTAACGACATACCTCATCCATCCGCCTCCATTTTCGCAGCATAATCGATTGCGCTCATCCGCGCGTGCTCGAGTACCCGGTAATCTTCCGCAAGGTCAGCCACCTTGAACTGGGGCAGTCCGCTCTGGCGGACACCGAAATAGTCCCCCGGCCCGCGCATTTCAAGATCCCGTTCACTCAGTTCGAATCCATCCGTCGTACTCGTCATGATGTCCATCCTGAGTTTGGCATTCTCCGTCTTCGGGTCGCTGATCAGAACGCAGTAGCTCTGCTTGTTACTGCGCCCGACCCGCCCCCTCAGCTGATGGAGTGTCGACAGACCGAACCGTTCTGCGTTAAATATTACCATAAAAGTGGCATTTGGTACATTGATGCCGACTTCTATTACCGTAGTCGATACAAGCACCGGCTTTTCATACGCTTCAAAACGCTTCATACCGGCAGCTTTCTCCTCAGGCTTCATACGGCCATGGACAAGTTCGACGTTCTCACTGCCGAAACGGTCTGTGAACAGCTGGAAGATCTCCTGCACATTTTTAAGGTCGAGTGTTTCCGATTCTTCAATCAGCGGCGCAACGATGTAGGCGCTATGCCCTTTACTTATCTCACCAGCCAGGTCATCAAGCACTTCATCCGTTTCATCGAACCGCCGCCAGTATGTCATGACGGACTTTCGGCCTTTCGGCATCTCCTTGATGATCGAGATGTCCATATCACCGAAAGTGGTGATGGAAAGTGTTCTTGGAATCGGCGTGGCTGTCATATAGAGGACATTCTTGCGATAGGACTTGTCGTTCAGCCGCTTCCTCTGGTTGACACCGAAACGGTGCTGTTCATCCGTAATGATGAGGGAGAGCCTCTTGAAGACGACATCATCCTCTATCAGCGCATGGGTGCCGATGATGAGATCTATTTCCCCTTCACGCAGTGCTTCCTGTATGTACATCTTTTCCTTGCGCGACGTCGTACCTGTCAGCTTGGCGATATTGAGACGGCCATCGAATATTTCCATGAATGACTGGTAATGCTGGTTTGCGAGCACTTCTGTCGGCACCATCAGCGCTGTCTGCTCGCCGATCGTCCTGATCGCATAGCTCGCCAGTCCGGCAACAATCGTCTTGCCGCTCCCGACATCCCCCTGCAGCAGGCGGTGCATCGAAATGTTCTGTTTCAGATCGCGGCAGATCTCATTGGCGCTCCGCTTCTGGTCGGAAGTGAGCTCAAATGGCAGCGTGTCGATGAATTCACGGAGCGCTTCGACGTCATAGTCGACGATATACCGCTCATTCCTGACACGCTCCTGCCTGCGCCTCTCCATCAGCTGCAGCTGGAAGATGAAAAGCTCATAGAACTTGATTGTCCGGCGCGCCTCATTGATATCATGCGGGTTTTTCGGAAAATGAAGATGCCATAATGCTTCCCTTATGGAGAGCAGACGGTATTTCTGCTTCAGATCTTCCGGCAGATCATAGTTGAAGATGCACTTTTCAAACACTTCAGCTACTATCTTGCTGAAGGTCTTCGAGTGCATTACACCACCAAGATGGTATTTCACATGGAAGCCGCCGGAAGCATCGAAGATGAGCCTTTGCGCGTTGATTTCAAGCTTATGGAGATTGAACTTCCCGGATATTCTGGCTGAACCACCGACCTTCAGCTTATCCTTCAGATAGGGCTGATTGAAGAAGACGACTTTGACATACATGCCGTTGACTTCCATGAATACGGTCAGACGGCTCTTGCCGCCCCTGAAGAAGGCGAGTGCCGGTTCGGTCTTGATGTCACCGGCCACTGTGACCTTATCATTATGCCTGGCTTCGGTCAGATCCATGACACTCAGGTTTTCATAGCCGCTTGGAAGCTGGAACAGGACATCATTGGCATTTCTGATGTCGAGCTCGAGCAGCTTGTCACGGAGTTTCGGCCCGACACCCTTCATATCTTCCACAGGTGGCGGTGGCGTGATGACATGGTACATGGAAAGCATTACTGCTCACCGAAAAGCTCTGCTTTTATACGCTCCCCTGTCGGCGTCGCAGCCAGGCCGCCGCGGCCGGTTTCTCGCAGTGCCGACGGCATGGTCAGGCCGATCTTGTACATCGCTTCGACCACTTCATCGGCCGGGATTCTGGATTCGATGCCCGCAAGCGCCATATCCGCTGCAGTCAGTGCATTGCTCGCACCGGCCGCATTCCTTTTGACACAGGGCACTTCAACCAGACCGGCGACCGGATCGCATACGAGTCCAAGCATGTTCTTAAGCGCAATCGCAAAACCGTGGGCACTCATCTCAGGAGTTCCCCCGGCCATTTCCACAAGGGCTGCCGCCGCCATTGCGCTCGCGCTGCCGACTTCCGCCTGGCAGCCGCCCGCGGCACCAGAGATGCTTGCATTATTGGCCACAACAAAACCGAAGGCACCGGAAGTGAAGAGGAACTTCACCATGTCCTCCCGACTTATATCGTGCTTTTCACGCATGGCAAAAAGCACACCGGGTACAACACCGGCAGAACCGGCCGTAGGGGTGGCACAGATCTTGCCCATGGCTGCGTTCACTTCATTCGTACTCACTGCATGTGCAATGGCATAGAGCGTGAGTTCTCCGCTGAGCCCTCTTCCACTATCGATGTACTTTTTCATTTTCACGGCATCCATGCCGGTCAGTCCGGTAGTACTTTCCACACCACCGAAGCCTTCTTCGACAGCCGACTCCATCACTTCGAGATTACGCTCCATGTCCTTATGGATATCCAAGTATGAGCGGCCCGTCACTTCCATCTCCTGGGCGATCATGATATCCGCAATCGATTTGTTTTCGGCCGTTGCCTTCTCTATCATTTCCTGAATACTTTTAAACATAATGACCCACCTCAGCTTTCTTTCATTTCAATTACTCTGTCGACACCGGACGCCTGTCGCACTTCTTCAATGATGGCGCTCTCTATCGTGTCGTCCAGTTCAATGGTCATCAGCGCAATGTCCCCTTTTTCCTTGCGGGCCACATTCATCTGGCTGACATTGATACGGTTGTTCCCCAGTATGGTCGTCACCCGTGCAATCGTGCCGAACGTATCCTTATGAAAGACCAGCAATGCCGGGTAGTTGCCCGAGATGTTTATCGGATAGTCGTTGATGCTGACCACCTCGATCTTGCCCCCACCGATGGAAATGCCTTCCACCGTCAGACGTTCTGTTCCCTTTACAAGGTGCAGAAGCGCAGTGTTCGGGTGCGAGCGCTCCTCGTCCATCTCGATGAACTGCACCTGCATCGATGACGCTTCAGCAAGCGCGTATGCTGAAATGATGCGGTCATCATCCGTATCGAATCCGAGCAGACCCCCGATCAGCGCCACATCCGTACCGTGCCCCTTGTACGTATCCTTGAAGGATCCGTATAGATAGATGTCCACATGATCCGGCTGTCCGCCGAACAGATTCCGTGCCAGCAGCCCGATTCTCGCGGCGCCTGCCGTATGGGACGACGATGGCCCGACCATCACCGGGCCGATGATATCAAAAACACTCTTATACTTCATATAAACCCCTCCGTTCAAAAAAATCCCATCAGCTCCCTGGAACCGATGAGATTCTTATGACTATTCTACAGATAGCAGATAGCTGTATACCGGCTGCTGTCCATCATGAACCTCGAATTCCACTTCATCGTATTCGGATTCAAGCGCCTCTATGATGCGGTCCACTTCTTCCGGATTCCCTTCATCACCGATCAGTACAGTGACGATTTCCGACTCTTCGTCAAGCATGGATTCGATCAGCTGCTTCAGCGAAGCTTCACGGGAATCATGCGCACCGGTGATCTTGCCGTCCTTGATGCCCATATGCTGATCCTTCCTGATTTCGATGCCGTCGATCTTCGTGTCCCTGACCGCATAGGTGACCTGTCCGGTCTTGACATGCTCAAGAGAAGCGACCATCGCATCCTTGTTCTCTTCAAGTTCTGCTTCGGGTGAATACACCAGGAGACTCGAGAGCCCTTCCGGAATGGAGCGTGTCGGGATGACGACTGCCGGAATCTCCAGCATATCCCGCGCCTGCTCCGCTGCCATGATGATATTCTTATTGTTCGGCAGTATGATGGCGGATTTGACCGCTTCATCCTCGATGGTTCTCAATATATCTTCCGTTGAAGGGTTCATCGTCTGTCCACCATTGATGACATGCGTGGCACCGATGCTTCTGAACAGCTCATTGACACCTTCCCCGGATGACACAGTGATGATGGCGGTATCATATCCTTCTTTTCTTGCTGGTGCCGCTTCCTTCTTGTGGTGCACCGCTCTGAACTGCTCGCGCATGTTCTCGATCTTCATCTTGATCAGTTCACCATATGTCGCACCGTAGGTCATGGCTTCGCCAGGCGTTTCCGTGTGGACGTGGACCTTGACGATCTCCTCATCCGAAATGACCAGCAGGGAATCGCCGAACTCGCTCATATCCTGCCGGAAATCGTCTTCATTGAATTCACGCTTGCCGGAGTCGAACCGTACCATGAATTCTGTACAGAAACCATATTCGATGTCTTCAACAGACATGAACTCATCAAAATCATGCTCATCATTGACAAATGTCTCCGTATCCGGCTTCCCGGACACTTCTATCGGTTCGCCTCGCAGCGCAGAAAGGAATCCTTCGTAGACGTATACAAGACCCTGTCCACCGGAATCCACCACACCGACCTCCTTCAGTACAGGGAGCAGTTCCGGCGTTCTTTCAAGGGATGCCTTCGCCTCCTTGATGACCGCTTCCATAATGGTGATGATGGAAGACTCGGTTGCTGAAATCTCCTCGACCTTGTTTGCAGAGTCTTTGGCAACTGTAAGAATTGTCCCTTCCACAGGTTTCATGACCGCCTTATAGGCAGTCTTGACCCCTGCTCCGAAAGCCGCTGTGAAGTCCGCTGCTTCTATTTCCTTCTTTTCCTCGATCGCTTTGGAAAATCCGCGGAAAAGCTGGGAAAGGATGACACCCGAATTGCCGCGTGCGCCCATGAGCAGCCCTTTGGAGAAGTGCTTCCCCACAGTACCGATATGGACATCTTCCTTATCCTCGACTTCATCTGCACCCGAGGTCATGGAAAGATTCATATTCGTCCCCGTGTCACCGTCCGGTACAGGGAAGACGTTTAAAGAATCCACATATTCAGCATGCCGCCGAAGATTTTCGGCCCCGCTTAAAATCATATTCCTGAACATTCTGCCATCTATCTTATCCATTACTTAATAAATCCTCCCTGGTCAGTCCTCGGTATTGATGATTCTGACACCCTGAACGTAGATATTCACCGATTTGATATCAAGCCCAAGCGTCTTTTCAAGTTTATATTTTACAGTTGATTGTACATTCGTCGCCACTTCCGAGATTTTGACTCCATAGCCTACGATGATATACAGGTCGATGCTGATGTCGCCATCCTTGTTGTCGACGATGACACCCCGTGCATAGTTCTCTTTACCGAGCAGTTCCGCAAAGCCATCCCTTACCTGATGCTTTGAAGCCATACCGACTACGCCATAGCTTTCCACTACTGCCCCACCGGCAATATTGGAGATGACATCCATCGCGATATCTATGCTGCCCAGTTCATTTTTTATTTCCAGAGTCATTGCTCTACCCCCTGTTGCATCATTTTATTATAAGCAGAAATGACATATGATTACAAGTGAGCCGTCACCTCAAATAAAGATCCTATAAAAATACATGCAATCCATATATCTGCTGTTTACTGTATTATATTTGACTTCCATTGTAAGCGCAAACCATTGGAGGTGAAACCTGGTACAGCGTCTGTTGTCTGAAAGGTCTGCTGTGCACTATATACCTTCCCTTCCATCCACCAGTCTAATCAGCTGTTCTGCACTGTTTCGGACAGATCGGAATCATTGCTGCACTGCGTCCGACTATCACTCCTGCAACTTTTGATGTAGACGTGAAGCATAAAATAATGTATTATATTAGAGTATGCAATTAAACCAACAATCAATGTTTATGGTAATTTCTATAAAAGGAGATGAAAATATGGCTAAAGAATGCTATTTCACTGGTCGTAAAGCGACTTCAGGAAACAACCGTTCACACGCGATGAACGCTAACAAAAGACGTTTTGGCGCCAACCTGCAGAAAGTAAGAGTCATGGTTGACGGCAAGCCGAAAAAAGTATGGGTTTCAGCTCGTGCGCTTAAATCCGGTAAAGTTGAACGCGTTTAATATCTAAAAAAACCATCCGACAGTGTCGGATGGTTTTTTTATTAGATGATGTTGATCAGATAGACCATGAACATTGCTGTAAAAATGGCAGGAATCATGTTGCCGACACGCATATGCGTGACATTGAGCATATTGAGACCGATGGCAAGCAGGATGACACCGCCGGTAGCGGTCACCTGCTGGATCATTGCATCCATCACCGGATCTGGAACAAATCTTGCAATCTGCTGGGCGGAAAGGATGATGCCCGACTCATACAGAAATGTCGGTATACCGGAGATGATGACCCCCATGCCATAGGTTGTCGTCATCACAATGGCAATGAAGAAGTCCATGATCGATTTGGTGAAAAGCACTTCATTCGACCCTCTGAGTCCGGCATCGAGACCACCGACGATCGCCATGGCTCCCACAATGAATACGAG
Organism: Salinicoccus sp. ID82-1; assembly: GCF_021991715.1. Lineage (NCBI taxonomy): Bacteria > Bacillati > Bacillota > Bacilli > Caryophanales > Staphylococcaceae > Salinicoccus > Salinicoccus sp. ID82-1. Next base: position 260,830 of record NZ_JAGFLY010000001.1, on the reverse strand, counting down.
CGTACCGGATACAAGCCCCTGGGATAGCGTTCCCGCATGCTTATCCCCAAGCTTGAACTCCAGCCAGTGGCCGAAGCGGTTGAGCAGCTCCTCGAGCCGGATGACCTCACCGATGACCACACCGACAATCAGGCTGAGCAGAGTCAGGATGATATCTTCCGCCTGTACGACCATCTGGATGCCGAGGGTGATGATGACCAGCGCCTGTATCTTCATGATCGAGTCCTTTATGTATTCCGGAATGAATGTAAATACCAGTCCGAGAAAACCACCGACAACAATCGCCAGTCCATTGACAAATGCACCTGTAAGAATCACTGCACCCCTCCTTTTCTAGTCATCCTTGGATTGTATCATAATTATCGGTTCATCTGTATGGACTTCTGCATGGTGCGCCACAAATTCGTTGCTGATCGTAAGTGTGGCACCGAGGGAAAGCCTGCGCCTCTCAAGATTGTACTCGAACCCTGAGAGAGTCAGTTCAGTGCCTTCGACATAAGGAATGAAGGAGACATATTTCATTCCTGCTGCCTTCTCGACATGGTGACTCCCTGCTTCAAGCCGCTGCATGACATTCTGCCGATCGATTATTCTGATGTCCGCCTCCCTGAAATCTCCATGCATGAGCATGAAGATATTGCCGATCATATGATCGAGCCTGCCCCCGGTCGCCCCGTATACATCTATCGAGCTGTAGCCGCGCAACACCAGGTCACGGAGACACATCTCAAGATCTGTATCATCTTTTCTCGAGGGGACAGGGGTGACTGCCAGGCGTTCCTCGATATACTTCCATTCCGCACTGCTGACGGAATCGAAGTCCCCATACGTATAATGCGGCGTGATGTCCTCAAGAAGCAGCAGATAGACGCCCCGGTCGACGCCGGTCCAGGCTTCGCCTTGCCTCTCTTTCAATGCACCCGATTGATCCTCACGGATCAGAACATTCATATGCATCCAATCACCCCTTCATTCTGCTGACTGCAGCCTTCCAATCCTCCGATTTGAACAGATGGGAGCCGCTGACAAGCAGGTCCGCACCAGCCGCTCTGCAGATCCCGGCAGTTTCATCGTTGATGCCGCCATCCACTTCAATTTCATAACCATAGTCATTCTCCTGTCTCAGCGCATCGAGCTGTTCGATCTTCAGGACGCCGCTGCCGATGAACTTCTGTCCACCAAAACCTGGATTAACCGTCATGATGAGAATGAAGTCGATCTCAGGAAGCAGATGCTCGATCAAGGATACCGGTGTGTGCGGATTCAGTACGATGCCCGCTTTCATCCCACTTTCCTGTATGCGCTGCATCAGCCTGTGCGGATGATTCGTCGCCTCGATATGGAAGGACACCATGCTGATGTCCATTCTGCTGAATTCATCTATGAACTGTTCCGGCTCATGCGTCATCAGATGGACATCGAGAGGGATGGAGGCTGTCCTGCTGATGGCTTCAACAACCGGCAGACCATAGGAGATGTTCGGCACAAACTGGCCGTCCATGATATCCAGATGAAATATATCAGCGCCCGCCTCCTCCATTTTCCTTATATCTTCCCCAAGCTTTGCAAAGTCACTGGCCAGCAGTGACGGAAGTATTTTGACCATATTAGTATCTCGCCTTTCTGTTTTCAATTTCCTGATAGATGGCTGTATAGCTTCTGTAGCGGCTCTCCTGCAGCTCACCTGCTGCCACAGCATTCTTGACACCGCATTTCGGTTCATTCATATGCTGGCATTCCCGGAATTTGCAGGACTCGCTGTAATGGTTGAAATCCGGGAAACAGAATTTCAGATTATGCTTGTCGAGCTCACTGAATTCGATTGTACTGAATCCTGGCGTGTCGGCAATCAGTCCGCCGCCGATTTCAACCAGCTCCACATGACGTGTCGTATGCTTGCCACGATTGAGCGCATTGGAGATCTCATTCGTGTCGAGCTCGAGCTCCGGTACGAGTGTATTCAGAAGCGTCGACTTGCCGACACCTGACTGGCCGGCCAGCACACTGATCTTATCTTTGAAAATATCTTTCAGCGCTTCATTGATATGATCACGGTCTGTAAAATGGATGTCATACGTCGAACGGTATACTGATGCGATCTGCGCCATGTATTCATCATCCTGGACGAGATCCGTCTTCGTAATCACGATGACCGGCTCTATATCATGCGCCTCGGCATAGGCGAGGAAGCGGTCCAGCAGATAATAGCTGAATTCAGGGGACTTCATGCTCATCGTTACGAGCACCTGGTCGATATTTGCGACCGGTGGGCGTACCAGGGCATTCCTGCGCGCATGTATCTCTCCGATATATCCCTGATTTTCATTTTCAATCTGGAAAGTCACCATATCACCGACAAGCGGTGACTCCTTCGTTTTTCTGAACAGTCCGCGCGCACGTGTTTCATACAGACTGCCTTCGGATTCCACATAATAGAATCCACTCAATGCTTTTATAATTCTTCCTTTTTGCATACTTCACCCCGAACTCATTTTCCTTCATTATAACAGTTCCGCAGTTTATGATAAAATGTGAGGAGAACTTATATAAGGAGGAGACAGTATGGCAGATGCAATCCACGCAAGCGAAGTGCAGCATGTAACACAGGATCCGGACAATGTGCTGATCGATGTCAGGGAAAGGGATGAGCTTGAAGAGACCGGTTTTGTTCCAGGTGCACAGCACTACCCGATGTCGAACTTCGACAGTGCGCTTCCGACCCTCGACAAGGACAAGAAGTACTATGTCATGTGCCGCTCCGGCCAGCGCAGCGCGCAGGTGCAGAACTACCTGATGGACAACGGCTACGAAGCAGTTAATGTTGAAGGCGGTATCATGGCCTATGACGGTCCGGTCAACCATCTATAGCCGCAATTGAAGGTGCCTCCCTTGCCGGGGGGCACCTTTATTCATGCCCAGCAACTCTACTTGTCATACATATGATCCATGATGATCTCCTTCAACATGGAATCAAAATTGACGGATGGAGTGAAATTGACCGAGGTACTCCCTGTTTCATCCATCACCGCTTCTTTCATTTTCGATGTAAGGAACCCATCCTCGAGAGCAATCGGAATGACGTGGAAGGTGTCATACTGCGCTTCCAATCCGGGAATGACGTGCGCCACCGACAATTTCCCCTGGAGCATGCATGGATGAAGCGGACGCCTGGTCTCCACTTTTGACAGCAGGTCGAAAAGCTCCCGGTCCGCCGCGGCATAGTCCGCGTTGCCATGGGCCATTACGAGGGCCACACCGTCTTCCGGCAGCTCGGATAGACGCTTTTCAATAAAGCGCTGCATCAGCGGATGATGGCTCAGTACAGGTGCAATGCTGCATTCGATGTCATCATGGCTTTCCCTCACCCGCCCGATTGCGCGTGGAATGTCCCGGCAGTAGTGGGAAGCGGAAAAGAAAAGTACCGGCACGACATTGAAGTTCCGGTGCCCTTGCCGGACGCATCGTTCCATCACCTGGTCGACACTGCGCTCATGGCTCTCGATGAAAGCAGCATGATAGTTTCCGGTTTCCCCCATCAGGCTGCGAAGCCTGCCGGCCAGTGCATCATTGCGGGATTCATCTTTCGAGCCGTGCAAAACGATGATCTGTTCCATATCAAGATCCCCCTGATCCAATATAATAAAAGGCTGCAGACACTGTCTGCAGCCTTTTGATCGCAAGCTTATCTACGGTCGAGATTCTCTTTGACATTCTCGATGACAAAGCCACTCTTGACGTATCCTGGAATACTGTTGAGATCCACTCTCAGATCCTGTTCAGGCACATCGTATGTGATTCTGCCTGCAAAGTACTTCATCGTCTCTTCCATGATGATGACTGTCATCCACTCGCCTGCACAACGGTGGTTCGTGTAGTAGTCGCCGCCGCCTTGCGGAATCAGGTCGAACGGGCTGCCATCCCAGTCGAGGAAACGCTCAGGACGGAATTCGTTCGGATTCTCGAATACATCTTCCCGGTGCATTGTGCCATAGATGTCAAGCAGAAGCATCGTATCCTTGTCCACTTTATGGCCATCAAAATGAAAATCGGTTTTCGCTTTGGCCGGCAGGAAAGGAACGAATGGATAGAAGCGTCTGACTTCCTGGGAGAACATGTAGGCATAGTCATCTTCATTATTGATCTTTTCTCTTGAAACTGGGAACTCATGCATCGCAAGCAGACCGAATGAAACGAAGCGGTTGATCGCAATCAGAGGACGGAACGTATTCATCAGATCAATCGCACAGAGTCTGGAATCCATCGGATTGCCGAGATAATCTTCCCAGTGTGCAAACTCATAGAGCGCTGTACCTTCAGGAGGGAAGATCTTGCCTTTACGTGTCTGGATGATCTGGTCTTCAAGCCAGTCCTCCACGCGACGGCGTGCCTTTACAGAGGAGCGGTAGCCTTTGAACGCTGTTCCGAGACCTTTGAAGGAATCGATCATGATGTCCATGTCCGTAGCGATTTCTTCAATCTTCTCTTCAGGCGCCTGTACACCTGCCCATTTGGTACCGACTTTTGTCAGGAGGATGATGGATTCCCTGTAGATGTTGATCTGGTCCATCTGTTCCATTCTGTGGGTGTTCATGTACCAGTGGTTGCGTGTCAGTTCCCTAAGGTGCTTCAGGTTGCCTTCTGTCATCAAGGACATGAAAAGGGCTTTTCTATCGATGTGCTTCTTGCCTGTAGTCGTGTGGATCGCACCTTTACCGAACAGTGTATTCACGACACGTTTAGGCAGCGTACCTTTACGCTCGATCTTATCGTTGTCATAGAAAGTTTCCGCTGCTTTCTTTCCACTGAGAACGAGGACGCGCTTGCCACCCAGTCCACGTGTTTCGAAAATGTTATCTGCGCCCAGTCGATTGCGCTGGTTCGTTGTATAGAGATATCCTTCTTTCATGACTTTCAGAGTGTTATCGAGACCTTTGTCCCTCTTGATTGTGCTCATAAGTTCTCCTCCAATTTCAGTATTCCTACCTCATTATATATAAATCATGCCATATATGCCAACAATTACTCGTAGGGAATTTCTTCCTCTGCGATGACTTCCCCTTCCCGTTCGATACGGTAGGAGGCCATCTCGCCTTCCTGGATGATGAGGCTGATCGTATATTCGGTATCCTCGGTAATTTCAATTGTATCTGCAGGATTCTCAATGGAATGTTCGCTGTCTTCTATATAAATCTCCACATTCTTCGGTTCGGAGCCATCTTCTTCGTCGGGTGCCTCATCCTCCTCGGAAGCGTAGGGGATGGTGATCTCCTTGACGAATTCTTTTTCTCGTGCCGGCTCCGCTCCGAGTGAAACGACCATGCGGACATTTGTATCTTCCGGCACCAGCTCACCTTCATCCGGAGTCTGGCTGATCACACTGCCTTCCTCGACTTCGCTGCTGTAGGCTTCCTGGATCATTTCCACAGTGAAGCCCTGCTCTTCAAGCGCCGCCTTTGCAGTGTCGAAAGGCTCACCGGTATAGTCAGTGATTTCAATCTGCGCCGGCCCTTGTGAAACAGTGAGTGTGAGCGTCTCTTCAGATGGGACGACTTCAGTGCCTGCTTCTATGGACTGTGAAAGGATGGTGCCTTCATCTGCGGAATCATTCTCCTCTTCCACCTGCAGCTCGAATCCAAGTGTTTCAAGCGCTTCACTCACCGAGTCATAGGACTGGCCCGTATAATCTTCCATCAGGACTGTTTCAGGTCCCCGTGAGATGGTGAGTACGAGCGTCTCATCCGTCGGTACAACTTCAGTCCCCGCTTCTATGGACTGGGTGAGGATGGTGCCGGATTCACTGCTGTCGTATACCTGCTCCAGTTCAACAGCGAATCCCTGCTCGGCAAGTTCCGCTTCCACGCTGTTATACAGCTGTCCTGTATAGTTCCGCATCTCGACAGGTTCGATGCCCTGGGAGATGGTGAGTGAGAGGGATGACTCGCTCGGGTCGACTTCCGTGCCGGGTTCTATGGATTGGGAAATGATGGTGCCCGGCTCTGAATCATCGTAGGCTTCCTCCACCTCCAGCGAATCAAACCCGAGGTCATTGATTGAACCAAGCACACTGTCGTAACTTTCACCGGTAAAATCTTCCATTACATAGGGTTCTTCTCCTCTGCTGATGATGAAGTCCACTGTCGCACCTTTTTCCACTTCAGTACCGGAGACAGGGGTCGTCTCGACTATTCTGCCTTCAGCAAACGTACTGTTGTACTCCTCTGAAACTTCCCCCATCACCAGCCCATTGTCCGAAAGGACCGCCTCTGCGTCGTCCATTGTCATATCCTGCATATCGGGCAGGGTGATCGGGTCATCTCCGGACAAGAACAGATAGAATAGAATCGCCAGGGCACCAAGTATCAGCAGTACCGGGAGCAGCCACAGCATCCACCGCCGTTTTTTCGGTGGCGCAGGTGTTTCCTGCTGTTCTTCCGGCTCTTTTGATACCGGCGGCTTGACAGGTGCGGATTCGACCGTCCTGTCAATATCAGCAGGCACTGCGGCCGCACTGATCGGACGCCCTTCCTTGAAGCTGTTCAGATCCTTCACGACATCATCGACCTGCCTGTAGCGACGGTGCGGATCCTTTTCGGTGCACTTGTAGACGATATAGGCGAGATCCTCGTGGATGTCACGATGTCTGGAAATGTTCGGGAACGGTTCTGAAATATGTTTCAGTGCCACAGACACTGGTGTCTCCCCGTCAAACGGCAGCTCACCTGTGATCAGCTCATAGAGCACAATGCCGAATGAATAGATATCCGTCCGTTCATCGGTCATATGGCCTTTGGCCTGCTCGGGTGAGATGTACTGCACCGACCCCATCACCTGGTTGGTCTCCGTGAGGCGGGTTTCACTCAGCGCCTTGGCAATACCGAAATCCGTTATTTTGATCTGCTGTGTTTCATCCATCAGCAAGTTCTGAGGTTTGATATCGCGATGGATGATGCCGGCGCTATGGGCATGCCGAATGCCTCTTAGAATCATTTCACTGATGCGGATCACTTCGTCGATTGAAATGGGATGGTTTTCATCAATGAAGGACTTCAATGTGGGTCCATGAACAACTTCCGTCACAAGCAGATGGTACTCTTCAGATTCATCAACATCGAGCACACTGACGATGTTCGGGTGTGCAAGATGGATGGTACTCTCGACTTCCCGCTGGAAACGCGCCTTCGACTTTTCCCTGTTGTGGTGATCGACCTTGATCATCTTCAGGACAACTTCACGGTCCAGGATGATGTCATGTGCGAGGTAGACCGAACTCATACCGCCCCCGAGGTATTCCATTACCCGGTATCGATCGGAAACGATGCGGCCGATCAAACCGATCCACTCGCTTTCAGATCGGCAAGAACAAGGCTGATATTATCTGTGGATCCTTCTTTTATCGCACGTTCCGTCAATTGTGCTGCCTTATCCGTCATCGCAGCCTCAGCGCGGATGATGGCATGGAGTTCACTGTCGTCAAGATTGTCCGTCAGTCCGTCGGAGGCAAGCAGCAGATAGTCGTACTGCCTGTTCCTCAGCCTGAATACATCCGCCTGGATCAGGCGGTCCGTCCCCATCGCCTTCGTAATGATATTGCGCTTCGGATGACGTTTTGCTTCCTCTGCTGTAATTTCTCCTGCATCCACCAGCAGATTGACGAATGAATGATCATTCGTCACCTGGTCGATGCCCCGGCTGTTCATGACATAGGCTCTGGAGTCACCGACATTCAGAATGATGAGTGTCTCTTCGATGACAGCGCATAGTACAAGCGTCGTACCCATACCCTGATATTCGGGATGCTCCTGCTGATAGTCATACATCCGCCTGTTGACGTCCATCACCAGCCGCCGCAAGAACTCCACACCTTCTTCGACATTCAGCAGATTCTGCTCCTGCCAGGCAGCTTTGATTTCGTCGTGTACGAACTGGCTTGCGACGTCCCCATACCGATGGCCGCCCATGCCATCGGCTACAAGCATCAGCATCTGGCCGGTGCCATTTTCAAAAATACCTGTAACGTCCTCGTTGAGATCCCTGTAATCTCCACGAATGCTCCGATCGATCGCTTTCAAGGCTACTCCCCCGTCTCCTGTTTTGATTCTTTCGCTCTCAGCTGTCCGCAGGCAGCATCGATGTCCGTGCCCTGCTCTCTTCTCAACGTCGCATTTACACCACACTCGTTCAATGTTTCAAGAAACGAGAAAATATCATCACGGCTCGTACGTACGTAGTTGCGTTCCGGTACGTGGTTGACCGGGATCAGATTGACGTGGCACTTCAGATCCTTGATCAGCTCGCTCAGTTCCCGTGCGTGCTCCGGCTGGTCGTTGACGCCGCCGAACAGGCCGTACTCGAAAGTGATTCTGCGGTTTGTCTGCTGCTGATAGTACTTCAAAGATTCCATCAGCTTATCGATATCATAGGCGCGGTTGATCGGCATCAGCCTTGTTCTGATGTCATTGTCTGCTGCATGCAGGCTGACAGCGAAGTTGATCTGGATATCCTCGTCTGCAAAATCATAGATTCTCGGCACGATGCCGCTTGTCGAAACGGTAATGTGGCGGGCACCGATATTCAGTCCATCATCATGATTGATGATGCGGAGGAACTGCATCATCTGCACATAGTTCTCGAACGGCTCGCCGATGCCCATGATGACGACGCTGCTGACACGCTCGTCACGATCATCCAGAACCTTCTGGATCTGGACGATCTGTGAGACGATCTCCCCCGCTTCAAGGTTGCGCTTCAGTCCACCGAGTGTGGAAGCACAGAAGCTGCAGCCGATCTGGCAGCCGACCTGTGTTGTGACACAGACGGAATTGCCGTAGTCATGGCGCATCAGTACCGTTTCGATCGTATAGCCATCGCGCAGACGGAAAAGGAACTTCATCGTTCCGTCCTTGCTCTCCTGCTTGACGACCGTCTCGAGCGGGTCGATGCTGTAGCTTGCATCAAGCGCTTCACGCATGCTTTTCGGCAGGTTCATCATATCCTGGAAGCTGTCCACACGGTGCGTATAGAGCCATTCGAATATCTGTGCGCCACGGTACTTGTCCTCGCCCCACTGGATGGCCAGGTCTTCAAGATCTGAAAGGGACAGGGAATAGATGGAGGGCTGGTCGAAATCGGGCTGTCTGTTATTTTTTATCGGTTTTTTTGGTGGTCTCTGTATCATTATTTTTCCTTCTTTCTGAACCTGGCAATGAAGAACCCGTCAGTGCCTGCCTCCTGGGGCAGTATCTGTCGGTATGGACCTTCAAAATCAAATGCCTCGAGCACAAATGGATCGAATTCGATGTCATCATTCTGTTTCATGAATGTATAGGCGACATTTTCGTTCTCCATCTGATGGATGGTGCAGGTGGAGTATATGAGGACTCCGCCAGGCTTCAAGTAATTTTTTATATTGGATAGGATTTCAAGCTGAAGGTCGACCAGCGTGTCGATATCCTCTGCCTTCCGTTCATATCTGATTTCCGGTTTTCTGCGGATGACACCAAGCCCGGAGCAGGGTGCGTCTACGATGATGCGGTCATACTGGCGCGGGTAGACTGTGCGCGTGGCATCTCCCTGGAATACGTCGTATCCGGTCAGCTCGAGGCGTTCGGCCTGCTGTTCGATCAGCGGAATCTTATGTTCGTGGATATCACTCAGGTCGACGTGGCCGTGCGGCACCTTCTCAAGTGCATGGAGCCCCTTGCCGCCCGGTGCACTGCAGGCGTCAAGAATGATATCATCCGGTTGTGGCGACAGGGCATCGTTGACGAGCATCGAGCTGACATCCTGTATGCTGAAGAGTCCTTGCTCATAGAGGGCAGACTGGAGCACCTCCCCTTTGACTTCAATGGCATCCTTCTGTATGTCGGAAGGGATGGCACCAAGGCCTTCATCAAGCAGACGTGATACGAGTTCTTTTCGGGTGATGCGTGCGGTATTGGTACGGACATACAATTTCGGACGATTGTTCAGAGCATGGGCGATCCCCCTTGCCCCATCGATGCCGTGGTGGGTCTTCCAGTGCGAGATGATCCACTCCGGAATGCTCGTTTCGATGGACAGGCGTCCCGTCTCACTTCTTATATGTGCGACGTCCTGCAGTGGTTCACGCTCAAAGCTTCGAAGTATGCCATTGATCGCCTTGCCGGCCAGCGGCCCGCCCCGTTTCTTGGCAATCTCCACCGCTTCATTGATGGCGGCGTAGTTCGGCACACGGTCGAGCCAGACGATCTGGTAGACGGTGATATCCAGCAGATTTCTCTGCCAGCGTTTCAATTTTGTACGGATGAACGGTCTGATGTGGAATTGGATGGTGAGCTTTTTTGAAATTGTACCATAGACGATCTCCGTCAGCAGTCCCCGGTCATTGGAAGCAAGGTCGCTGCTTCTGATCATGTCGTTCAGTACGATGTTGCTGAAGCCGCCCTCATCTACTACGCGGCTGTAGGCATCAAGCGCCATTTCCCGTAATTGCATCTATTCCACCTGCCCGAGCACGATGCCATTAATCTGTCTGCCTGCTGCAAATTCCACAGCCTTCGTGCGCTTCTTGCCGGCAAGCTGTACGGCAGTGATTTCGACTGTCCCACCATCACCGCAGGCGACTCTGATGCCGTCCGGTGTCGTATCGACAATTGTACCCGGCGTGGATCCGGATGCACCTTCAGACGGTCTTGCTTCGTATATCTTAAGCCGCTTGCCGTCATATTCCGTATATGCGCCGGGCCAGGGTGACAGGCCGCGTATATGATTGAACACTTCGCGTGCGCCTTTCGACCAGTCGATCCGCTCATCCGATTTAGAGATGTTCGGGCTGACTGTCACAAGATCGTCATCCTGCGGAATGCTGTCGTTCTTTTTCTGCAAAATGTCCGGCAGCGTGTCCATCAGAAGATCGGCGCCGATTCCGGAAAGTCTGTCATGCAGCGTACCGGTATCATCCTGGTCTGTAATCGGTGTGGAACGACTGCTGATGATGTTTCCACTGTCCAGGCCTTCGGCCATGTACATGAGGGTCACACCCGTCTCGCTGTCCCCTTCCATGATGGCGCGGTGGATCGGCGCGCCGCCCCTATGCCTCGGCAGCAGCGATGCATGGACGTTGATGGCGCCGAGACGCGGAATATCAAGCAGTGCCTTCGGCAATATCTGTCCATAGGCTGCCGTAATGATCAGATCCGGCTCGATTTCCCTGATTCTGTCGAGGGCATCCTCATTGCGGATGCGGTCGGGCTGGAACAGCGGGATATCGAGTGCCTTTGCCGTCTCTGCTACAGGGGGCGATGTCAGTATCCGTTTTCTGCCCACCGGCTTATCCGGCTGGCTTACGACCATTGCGACATGATATTTCTCATGAAGTTCTTTTAGTATCGGCACGGAAAAATCCGGTGTGCCCATGAATATGATGGTTTCTGTCATAATGTATTCCTCCTACATGATCACTAGCGGATCGACATCGATTCTTAAGGAAATGCCCTCCGTCCTATATGCCTCATGGTAGTGTTCGTCCAATGTATTGAGCATTTTGAGCAGCTCGGGCTCTCTTTTATATTTGAGCATGATTTGGAAACGGTACTGGCGGTTGATACGCTCAAGCGGACTCGGGGATGGCCCGACAATGATGGACTGGTCCGAAACTTCCTGGACCAGTGTATCATGGATGTGGGTCGTCGCCTTCAGGCATTTTCTGATGTCCTCACTTGATACTGTAAACAGTACGTGGAAATAGTATGGCGAGTAGCGCGCCAGCCGTCTGAAAGCCATTTCCTTGTCATAGAAGCTTCTATAGTCATTTTCCTTGGCCAGCTGTATTGCATAGTGTGTCGGATTGTATGTCTGGAAGATCACTTCCCCGGACAGCTCGTGACGGCCAGCACGCCCCGACACCTGGGTCAGCAGCTGATACGTTTTTTCATTTGCTCTGAAGTCGGGCAGGTTCAGCATGGTGTCGGCATTCAGTACACCGACAAGCGTCACTTTCGGATAGTCGAGACCTTTGGCGATCATCTGCGTGCCGAGCAGTATCGGAATCTCCTCCTGCTCAAAATGATCCAGCAGCTTTTCATGCATGCCTTTTCTTCTCGTCGTATCATTATCCATCCTGACGACTTCCGTGTCGAACATATCCCGGAGTATCTCCTCCACTTTCTCCGTTCCTGTACCGCGGAACGTCACTTCATCGCTCTGACAGTTGTCACATGTCCTGTGCACGGCACTTTCATAACCGCAGTAGTGGCACATGAGGCTCTGGTTCGTCTTGTGGTAGGTCAGCGAAATGTCGCAGTTCGGACACATCGGAACGTACCCGCAGCTCTGACAGATCTGGAAGTTGGAGTAGCCGCGGCGGTTCAGCAGGAGCACGGTCTGCTCCCCCTTTTCGATCCTTTCGCGGATGCCTGCTTCGAGTGTACCGGAAATGATGGAAGTGTTGCCCATCCGGTGTTCTTCCGACATGTCGACGATGCTGATTTCAGGCAGCACTTTCGTGCCGGCCCGCATCGTCAGTTCCAGACGTTCGTAGACACCGCGCTCGCTTCTTGCATACGTTTCAAGACTTGGTGTGGCGGTTCCGAGAATCAGCGGGCAGTTGTGGTATCTGCTTCTGAACTTGGCCACTTCCGTCGCATGATACATCGGGCGGTCGCTCTGCTTGTATGTTGTTTCATGCTCTTCATCGACGATGATGGCACCGACATTTTCAAATGGCGCGAAGATGCTGCTTCTGGCTCCGACCGACACGCGGGCACGGCCCTCCTTGATCTTGCGCCATTCATCATACTTCTCACCATGGGACAGGCCCGAGTGCAGTACGGCAACATCATCGCCGAAGCGTCGCTTGAAGCGGTTGACCATCTGGGGGGTCAGTGCGATTTCAGGCACCAGCATGATGGCCGTCTTCCCTTCGTCCAGTGCCTTCTGGATAACCTGGAGGTAGACTTCGGTCTTTCCGCTGCCTGTAATGCCGTGAAGCAGAAACGTCTTCGCTTCATGTTCGTCCATGGCTGATGTGATTCTGCCGTATGCATGCTGCTGCTCGGAATTGAGCACTTTCGGAGAATCGCTTGTAAACACGCGGTCGCTGTATGGATCCCGTTCCATCTCAGCCTCCACTTTGGCAATCAGGCCCTTCTTATGAAGTGCATTGATCAGTGCATTGGAAAAGCCGTCATTGACGAGGTCCCTTACGAAAATCGGGTCGGAAGCGGCACTGATGACATCGTACAGTTCCTGCTGCTTCTTTGCACGGGAAAGATCGACATCGGCCTGCTTCAATGAATAGACGGCAAGTGCCATCTTTCTTTTCGTGTGCTGTGTAATGACCGTCTCTTCCTGGATATCTCCGGATTTCAAGTAGGGGGACAGAGCTTCAAGCGCATCTGGTTCAAGACGCTTCGTTTCGGCTTCCGCCCCGCCCGAAATGCTTGAAAGTACCTGCTCTGCTTCAGCAGTATGGGAATTGGCGAGCCTGAGCACCTTCTTGTAGTTCGCCTTCAGAGCAGCCGGCAGAATCGTCTCTATGACACTGATGTACTGGTCGACATAGTAGTCTGCCAGATACATGGCAATCGTAATCATCTCCTCCGTCAGCACCGGTTCGATGTCCAGGGTGCGTGCAATCTCCTTGATTCTCGTCGGATCGAAATCGGTTGTTTCGTTGAGCGACATGACATAGCCCTGTATCGTTCTCGGGCCGAATGGCACGAGTACCCGGTGACCGATCCGGATCAGTCCTTCCATGCCGGAAGGGATCCTGTAGTCGAACACCTGGTTGACGCTTTTGCTCGGTATATCAACTATGACTGAAGCAAACATTACTCGGGCCACCTCTTTGCAAGTGCATCGATGATGCGGTCGGCAAGCACCATCTTGTCCATTTTTTCAAAAGGGATGCGGTCCCCTTCCTTGAAGAGCATGACGACTTCGTTGTCCACACTGTTCATGCCGATTGATGGATCCGAAACATCGTTCATGACGATGCAGTCGGCATTTTTGCGCTTCAGTTTACCAAGCGCATACTGTTCCACATCATCCGTTTCGGCAGCAAAGCCGACAACATACATATCTCCTTTATTTTCACCCGCGTACTGCAGAATATCCTCGGTCTGCTTCATATCGATCGAGATGTTTCCACTGCCCTGCTTCTTCATCTTGCTGTCCATCCGGGACACCGGTGTAAAATCACTGACGGCTGCAGTGAAAATGCCGAGATCTGCATCCATATGGGATTTGACAGCTTGGAACATATCATCCGTCGATACGACATCGACGACTGTGACACCATAAGGCACAGGAGGCAGGTTTACAGGTCCGCTCACGAGCACCACTTCTGCACCCTGGCGGTGTGCAGCTTCAGCCAGTGCATATCCCATCCTGCCGCTCGAGTGATTGGTGATATAGCGGATCGGATCGATTGCTTCCTGCGTGGGTCCTGCTGTGATCAGGACTTTCTTCCCTTTGAACTTTTCACCGGTTTCAAGAAGCTCCTCCACATAGGCTTTTATTTCAGGTACATTCGCCATGCGTCCTTTGGCGTTGTAGCCGCAGGCCAGAAAACCGGATTCGGAATCGATGAAATGATAGCCCTCATTCATCAATGTCTGCATATTCCGCTGGACGGCCGGCTGATGGTACATATGGACGTTCATGGCAGGTGCCAGAATGACCGGCTTGGTATTTGCAGCAAGTACATTGAGCAGCATATTGTCATAGATGCCGTTTGCCAGTCTGCTGATCGTGTTGGCGGTTATGGGTGCAACAACAATAATATCCGCCCATTCCCCGATGCTGATATGGGAAATGACTGACGGATCCTCTTCTTTGAACGTATCTGTATAGACGTGATTGCGGCTGATCGCCTGAAAGGCGAGCGGTGTTACAAACTCCAGGGCATTTCCTGTCAGTACGACACGGACAGCGTGGCCTGCCTGGATCAGCTTGCTTGTCAGGTCTACAGCTTTGTATGCGGCAATACCACCGGTAACTCCGATTACAATATTTGCCATGTCTTCACCTCATAAAAAAGCTGACAAAAATTTGTCAGCTAGTGTTTTTCCTTAACTTTGTTCAGAGCGATCTCTTCAAGTGCCCGGCTTACCGTCTTCAGTGTTTCATAGTCATCCATCGCAAGATCCTCCGGGTGGTCCTGCAGCTGGCGTGCACGCTTGGCTGCCATGGTCACCATGAGATATTTGGAGTCGACGTTCTTTTTCAATTCATGAATCGCTGGGTATAGCATTATTGATTAACCTCCAGTAGCATTTTTCTTAATTTGGATTCAACACGTGCCCGCTTCATGTGGGAAGCTTCAACGATGCACTGCACCCGTTGCCGCGCATGATCCACATCATCGTTGATTACAACATAATCATACAGGTTCATCAGTCTGAGTTCACGCTTGGCCTCATCTATACGGTGCCTGATGATTTCCGGAGAGTCGGTGCCACGATTGACCAGTCTCTCTTCAAGCTGGGTAAGATCAGGTGGTGCCAGGAAAATGAACAGTGCTTCAGGAAACTTCTCCCTGACCTGCTTCGCACCTTCCACTTCAATCTCAAGAAAGACATCATGGCCGGAAGCCATCGTCTGGTCCACGTAATCGACCGGGGTACCATAATAGTTGCCTACATATTGAGCATACTCGATAAATTTATCCTGCTCGATCAGTGCTTCAAACTCCTCCTTGGATTTGAAGAAGTAATCCACGCCATCCACTTCGCCTGCGCGCTTTTGTCTCGTCGTCATGGAGATTGAGTATTTGAAATCCGTATCCGGATGGTCGAAAATCGCCTTTCTGACAGTCCCTTTGCCTACGCCGGATGGACCGGACAGAACAATCAGCAGTCCCTTGTCTGAAGTCATAACACGTTACCTTTCTATTTGTAATTATCTCTTAATGTACCATATCCGAAAGAAAAATTCATCATTAAATCGCTGGCGTGAACAAAGACATCCGGTTTCATGTTAAAATACTGGGTAGTCTAAACTAGGAGGACGAAACCATGGCATTCGACGGCAACTTTGTCCATGCACTTCTTTCGGAACTGGAAGTGCTCCGCCGGGGCAAGATCAATAGAATACAGCAGATCGATGAAACATCGTTGATTTTCAAGGTGCGTTCTGCAGGCAGCAACCACCATCTGCTCATCAGTGCACACCCGATGTATGCGCGTTTTCATCTGACCGGCCAGAAGTATGAGTTCCCCTTCGAGCCGCCAATGTTCCTTCGTGTTGCAAGAAAGCACCTCGAAGGCGGCATCATCCAGGAGATCCGGCAGCTTGGAAATGACCGGAGGGTGGAAATCCATATCCAGTCAAGGAATGAGATCGGTGATGAGATCAGAAGGATACTGATTCTTGAAATCATGGGGCGCCATTCCAATATCATCATCACCGACCAGGATTATAGAATACTTGACGGCATCAAGCACCTGACCCCGAACAACAACAGCCGGACAATCATGCCGGGAGTCGGCTATACGGCACCACCGACGGAGCCGAAACTCAATCCGAGAACGGAAGAGATCCGGTCACTGCCCGGGCTGATCGATTTCAACAGCGGCAGGGTCAATAGGCAGATCCTTAACAATACGGAAGGCTTCAGTCCGCTCTTCCTCAAGGAAGTCGAACACAACGCCGGCTACTTCACGATAAAGAATATCGTGCCTGCCATACAGCAGACGCTCAGCCAGGCTGAAGATATCAGACCGGTACTCTACAACAGGAATGACAAGGAGATATTCTACTTCACCCCCCTCTCGCATCTTGGTGAGGCGGATGAGACCTACGACTCGTTATCCGGGCTGCTGGATGACTACTATCATGACAGATACAGGAAATCACTCATCAGACAGAAGGCGCAGGACTATCTCCAGCTCATCGAGCGTGAATACGACAAGGTCGCAAGAAAGATGGACAAGCTGAAGGACGATCTCAAAGAAGCCGAAGAGAAGGACAAGTATCAGAAGTATGGCGAACTGCTCACAGCCTATATGCACCAGGTGAAGCCCTATGATGCAACGCTCGAAGTGATCGACTACTACACGAATGAACCGGTCACAATTCCGCTTGATAAGCACCTTTCTGCAAGTGATAATGCCCAGAAGTACTATAAGCGCTACAGCAAGCTGAAAGCGCGGGAAAACAGTGCGGGCATCCAGCTCGATCGCGCCCGGGAGGATATGGAGTACCTATCCAATCTGCTCCACCAGATGGACAGCATCACAACGGAAGAGGAAGTCGATGAAATACGTGAGGAGCTCATCGAGCAGGGCATCATCAAGAATAACCGCAAGCAGTCCAAAAAGAAGAAGCAGAAAATACAGCTCCACGCCTACACGACATCAAACGGCCTTGACGTACTTGTCGGCAAGAACAACAAGCAGAACGACTACCTGACGACAAGAAAAGCACAGAACAACCATCTATGGTTCCATACGAAAGACATCCCGGGATCCCACGTCGTCATTACGCGCCCTGCTGCTGAAATCAAAGAGCAGGATATACTGGAAGCGGCAATGCTCGCTGCATACCATTCAAAAGCCCAGGATTCCGAATCGGTACCTGTCGACTATACGGAGATCAGACACGTCCACAAGGTCAGCGGCGCGAAGCCCGGATTCGTCACGTACACCGACCAGAAAACGGTCTTTGTCACACCGGACAGGCAGAAAGCCGCAGCTATGGAAAGTGGCAGAACAGATTAAAAAATCATCGTACGGTGGACAACCGTACGATGATTTTTATTATGCGTCATATAGGTTCAGATACTGCTCGGCCGACTTGGCCCAGCTGTAGTCCGACGCGGTCATGTTTTTGCACAGCGCTTCCATATGGGACTTCTGATGGAAGATGTAGAGGCTGTATTTCATCGCGTTGAGCAGTTCGTGGGCATTATAGTTTTCAAATGAAAAGCCATTACCCGTCTGCTCATATTCATTGTATGGAATGACCGTATCCTTCAGTCCACCTGTCTCCCTGACAATCGGTGCCGTCAAGTAGCGGATGGCGATCAGCTGACCGAGACCGCACGGTTCGAACAGGCTCGGCATGATGAAGAAGTCGCTTGAAGCATAGAGTTTCCTCGCGTAGGATTCACTGAATCCGAGCGTGACATGGACCTTGTCCGGGAAGTTGTGGACAAGTGATCTGAAATAGTCCTCATAGACAGCTTCGCCGGAACCGAGAACAACAAGCTGGACATCTTCAGCCAGAAATTCATGCATGATATGTTCAATCAGATCAATGCCCTTCTGGCCGACAAGTCGAGTGACAATGCTATACAGTGGAATGTTCTCATCCACTTTCAGCCCAAGATCCTGCTGCAGGGCCGTTTTGTTTTTGAGCTTGGTCCTGCGTGAGGAGCGGTAGCGGTAGTACAGCGCTTCGTCCCTGACCGGATTATAGTCGGTGACATCAAGACCATTGATGATGCCATGCAGATCTTCCCTGCGGTATTCCAGAACTGATTCCAGACCTTCGCCAAAAAATGGTGTCATGATCTCTTCTGCATATGTTTCTGAAACTGTGGTGATGTCATCGGCATGATGGAT
Source organism: Salinicoccus sp. ID82-1 (assembly GCF_021991715.1). Classification (NCBI taxonomy): domain Bacteria; kingdom Bacillati; phylum Bacillota; class Bacilli; order Caryophanales; family Staphylococcaceae; genus Salinicoccus; species Salinicoccus sp. ID82-1. The sequence continues at coordinate 242,285 of NZ_JAGFLY010000001.1, read as the reverse complement.
GGCTGCCTTCATCATATTGAGCATGCCCTGCCATTCGAAGCCGGCATAGTGCTCCCTCTCAAGATTGAACAGTTCGCTGAACGCGGATTCTTCAATCCAGCCCTGATATTGGATGTTGTGGATCGTATAGACCGTCTTCATGCCAGGGTGCGGACGTTTGATGCTGCCGATCGCCACTGCTGCACCCGTCTGCCAGTCATGGCAGTGAAGTACATCAAAGTGCGCTTCCACCCTGTACATGAACTCGATGATGGCATTGGAGAAATAGACGAAGCGTTCGCCATCATCTATATAGCCGTATAGTCCATCGCGATTGAAATAGTATTCATTGTCGACGAAATAATAGGTGATGCCGCGCGTTTCATACTTCAGAATACGCGTATACTGGTTACGCCAGCCGACAGGCGTATTGAAGATCATCACTTCCTCCATATCCTGACGGTATTCGGAATGGATGATTTCCTTATAGAGGGGCAGTATGACCGATACTTCTGCCCCTTCCTTTACAAGTGCCTGCGGCAGGCTGCCGATCACGTCTGCAAGTCCTCCGGACTTGATGAAAGGCGTACATTCACTTGCAGCAAATAATACATGTTTCATACTGTCACTTCTTTCCCGTATCATAGTTAGATTGTGGACCGCTTGGCGACGACATAAGGCTTCTCTTCTGAGCCCATGAGCTGTCGGCCTTCAGTAATTCGGACATCCTTGTCCAGAATGACATTTTCAAGATGTGCGCCGGGTTCGATGCAGCAGTTGGCAAAAATGATCGAGTTTTTGACTGTCGCTCCCTTGCCGACCCATACATTCCTCGAGAGGACAGAGTTTTCGACTGAGCCTTCCAGTGTAACGCCGTTTGCTACAACAGACCGTCTGGCACTGCTTCCATTCTTATACAGCGTCGGCGGATTCGTGCTTATCTTCGTCTTGACCTTTTTCTGGCCATAGAAGAAGTCACGGTAGCGCGCCTTGTCAAGCAGTTTCATGCTGTTGTTGAAATAGGACTGGACGGAATAGAAGTACAGTGTGTTGCCATCGATGTTATGGAAACCGGTATTGTAGTTTTCAAGCTGTTCACGTATGCCGTGATGGAAGAGATTCTGCTTATAGTTGTCGATACAGAACTGCACGATGTTCTCAAGCACACTTTTTTTGATGATATAGACTCCTGTATAGAGGTGACCGTTGCTCTGGTCATGAGTGAATCCTTTCAGATCCTCCCCTTCTGTCACCATTCTGAGCACGGGACTTTCTGGTATATTATCCGTTACCTTTTCCCCTACAAAAGTAATGTCACGTCCAGATTCCCTATGGGATTCCACAGCTTTTGCATAGTTGTCATTTGCCACGAACTGGGTACCTGAAACGATGACATGCTCGGCTTTCGTCCGTCTGAGTAGGTCCGCATGGTTGTGGAAATACTTCAGATCTCCCTGGGAGATATCGGACGGATCGTTCCAGTCGGGAGGCAGCACGAATATTCTCGTATGCTTGCCTTCAAACCCGAATTCCTCCTTGCGGTTCAGATGGTCAAGAAGAGATCTGAACTTATTGCCCGCATATACACCGACAACGTTGACACCCGAGTTCACCATGTTTGTAATTGTAAAATCGATCAGACGATAGCGGCCCATGAACGGGACTGAACCGCTGCTTCTGAAGTAGGTCAGTTCATCCAGATAATCCTGTTCCGGCTCGAGGTTGATAATTCCAAGCAGTTCATTATTCATTTTGACTGCCTCCTTCTGAGATATAATCGTTCAGATTATTCGCGCTGATGACAATGGGGTCATCATCCGATGCGATGATGCTTGCACCATCAGGTATTTTGACTTCCGCCATGACGATGACGCGCTCAAGTGTTACATTGCTTCCCACAACAACGTCCGGGAAGATGATGGAATCCCTGATGTTTGCACCTTCCTTGGTCTCCACACCGACGAACAGGACGGAATTGTCGATTGCGCCTTCTATGAATGCTCCTGGAGATATGAGTGAATTGTTGATTTCTGCAGTTTCACCGATATATTCAGGCGGACGGTTCTCCTCATTCGGATAGGTAGGCCACTCCTGGGACATGAGCAGTGTCTGCAGATCCTCTTTCAAAAGATCCATATTAGCTTCCCAGTAGCTCTGGATGGTACCGACATCCTTCCAATAGCCATCAAACCTGTAGGCATACAACCGCTTTTCATCTGCCAGAAGTTTCGGGATGATATCCTTGCCGAAGTCATGGTCACTTTCTTCATCCTTCTCATCTTCCAGAAGGTAGGGTCTGATCTGACGCCAGTTGAAGATATAGACACCCATCGAAGCCAGATTATTTTTAGGATGCTCGGGCTTCTCATCAAATTCATAGATGCTGAAATCCTCGTTCGTATTAAGTATACCGAAGCGGTTTGCATCTTCATAAGGCACTTCGATAGCGGAAATGGTCGCATCGGCATTATTTTTACGGTGGAAATCAAGCATCTTCGTGTAGTCCATCTGGTAGATGTGATCGCCACTCAATATGATCAGTTCATCCGGATCATACTGCTCTACGAAGTGCAGGTTCTTGACGATCGCATCTGCTGTCCCGCTGAACCATGCGCTGCCCTCCCGGCTGGAATAGGGTGATAGTACGCTGACACCGCCATACTGGCGATCGAGCCCCCACGGTTTCCCGATACCGATGTGCTTGTTCAGAACAAGGGGAGAATACTGTACGAGCAGGCCGACAGTCGATATGCCGGAGTTGGCAAGATTGCTCATTGTAAAATCGATGATCCTGTACTTTCCTCCGAACGGTACCGCCGGTTTTGCCAGGTCTTTTGTCAGTTCTCCAAGACGGGTACCCTGTCCGCCTGCCAATAACATTGCTACTGTTTTGTTAGTCATATTTCTTCCTCCCATTTTTGTTATCTTCCAAATCGAATACTTGGAATGCCAACGGTGCCACACTGATCTGGATATACTGTGACTCCCTGATATAGCCTTCATCAGTGGTGAAATGGCGTCCACTGCTGACTACACCGGAACCGGAGTAGTCTTCGCTGTCACTATTGAATATTTCACGATAGACGCCCGGTTCCGGCACAGGGATTTTGAAATCATGATACACTTCCGGACGATAGTTGAAGACGCAGACCTTGAAGGAATCTCCGGATTTTCGCGCGTAGCTCAGTATTGAATGGCTGCTGTCGTCAACGAGCAGCCACCTGAATCCTTCGGGCTGGTAGTCGGAGCGATGGAACTCCGGATATTCCTGATAAAGCCGGTTCAGATCCGCTACATACCTTTTAAGATCGTAATGCAACGGATAGTCGAGCAGATGCCAATCCAGCTGCTCCTTGTCTTTCCATTCATGGTACATTCCGAATTCCTGGCCCATGAACAGCAGCTGCTTGCCTGGTTCACTCATCTGGTTGCCATAGAGCAGCCTTGTCTGGGCGAACTGCTGCCACTGGTCGCCGGCCATCTTATCCACAATGGATTTCTTGCCATGGACCACTTCATCATGCGATAGCGGCAGCAGATAATTTTCATTATACTTGTAGGCCATCGAGAATGTGAGCTTGTTGTGATTATATTCCCGTGTGTGAAATTCCTCTTCCATGAAATCCAGCCGGTCATGCATCCAGCCGAGATCCCACTTGAAGTTGAAGCCGAGTCCGCCGGTATGGACGGGACTGGTCACCATCGGTGTGTCGGATGAATCTTCAGCCATCATGAGGAGTGTTTCATCATATTCAAAAGCGACAGTATTCAATTTTTTCAATAGTTCAATACCCGCAATGTTATCTTCTGTACCCTCTTCGTTGAAAATTTTTCTATTTTCATCGCGCTTTTCAAAATTGAGGTCGATCATGCTGTGCACCGCATCGATTCTAAGCCCATCTATATGGAACTCCCTGATCCAGTACATCGCTGCCGAAATAAGGAAGGATTGCACTTCGGGCCGGGCATAGTCGAATGTCAGTGTGCCCCACTCCCGCTTCTCTGCAATTTCCTCATCCGGATGCTCATAAGTCGGAGTACCGTCGAACAGACGCAGCCCATGCGCATCCTTGCAGAAGTGCGCCGGTACAAAGTCCATGATGACCCCGATATTAGCATTGTGCAGTTTGTTGATAAGGTCTTTCAGCTCCTCGGGCCGGCCGTAGCGGCTTGTTGCAGAGAAATAACCGGTGACCTGATAGCCCCATGACAGATCGAATGGATGCTCGGTCAGAGGCAGGAACTCCACATGTGTATATCCCATCTCCTTCAAGTATGGAATCAAGGCATCTGCCACTTCCCTGTAGCTGTAGTGCGCCTCATCCGTAATTTCATCTACTGTCTTGTTTTCAGTATTCCCGACCGGGTGCTTCATCCATGTGCCGAGGTGCATCTCATATATGCTGATCGGCGATTCATAGACATTGAGCCTTCTGCGCCTATCCATCCATTCGGAATCTGTAAACTTGAAATCGTCCTCATCGATGATGCTTGCTGTCGCGGGCCGCTTTTCATGATAGAAACCATATGGATCCGATTTGAGATGATAAGTATCTCCAAAATATATTTTATACTTGTATCTGTCGCCGGCCTGCAGCCGAGGGGTAGTCAATATCCACAGCCCCTGGTCGCCCAGTCTTTCAAAATCGAATCCCTCTCCTGTGTAGTCGTTCACGTCACAGGCCAGCTGTACATGTTTCGCATTCGGTGCCCATGTTATAAATCTGACTTCATCTCCATGTATATGAGCGCCTAGAAAATCATATGCTGTGTAATGGGTGCCCTGATGAAATAGATATTTATCCATTTCCAAGTTTTCTCCACTCAAAATTTTTCCCCCTTTACGTTATACTGATGACATACCCTTAAATCAATTCTACAATTCAAAAAATCAGATGTATAAAAAAGTTATAATAATCTGAATATATTTCCTTGAATTCATTTTATATGTAAGTAACATTTACTTCAAGCAAACGGAGGCTATTTATGATTGATGCATACCTAGATGCACCATATCAGATCACGATACTGAGCAATGATGCACAGCATATACAGAAAAAAGATCTATCAGTCATCCAGAATGATGATGCGCTGCCGATCAGCACCATTGAAAAATATGAAGGCTATCTGACGGTGTGGCTCACCCGGCCTGTCAGTCTCGACTATTTCACTTGCATCCAATATGATAGCAGAATGTACCCTCTCATGATGGGGCGCTACCCTATGTCCATCGAATTCGATCTGGATTATGCAACGGAACAGCAGATGGGTGCAAGCTACGAACGGTCTCGTACAATCTTCAGAGTGTTTGCACCAACAGTCATCGAATGCCGTCTGATTCTGGATGGGGAGCCTCACCAGATGGAAAAGATCGATGGCTATTTCGAAAAGACCATCAACAAGGACTGTCATGGTAGATACTATCACTATGAAGCCAGTCATAATCATGTGACGCATAACATCATCGACCCCTATATCAAAGCGGTATCCGCCAATGCCAAGGAAGCCATGGTCGTTGACTTCGAGCGCCTGATGCCCGGGTTTGGCAACCATCCTGTCCCGGATATTCCGAATGATTCCGCCATCATCTATGAAACACATGTCAGGGACGTCACATCCCATCCGAACAGTGGCGTAAGAAAAGAGTGGCGCGGACTCTACCTCGGCATGACCCAGTCGACCACCACCAAGCACCGGCTGACAAGCGGGCTCACCTATATGAAGGAACTCGGGGTGACGCATGTCGAGCTGATGCCGGTGAACGACTTTGCCACTGTAGATGAACTCAACCGCGAAACGAAATACAACTGGGGGTACGACCCCCACTTCTTCATGGTACCGGAAGGCAGCTACGCGACAGATCCGAGCGATCCCATCAGCCGGATCATCGAGCTGCAGACACTGGTGCGGACACTGCACGAAAATGGAATGAAGGTCATACTGGATGTCGTCTTCAACCACGTCTATCAGATAGAGGAATCCAGTTTCGAGAAGCTGGTGCCTGGATACTACTTCAGGCATAATGCCGACCTGTCGCTGTCGAACGGCACCGGCGTGGGCAACGATTTCGCCACCGAGAAGCTGATGGCACGCCGGTTCATTACAGATACCACCGCCTTCTGGCTCGACCACTACCGCATCGACGGCTACCGTTTCGACCTGATGGGCGCGCTCGATATCGAAACGATGCAGGGAATCGAAGCCATTGTGGAAAAGCAGGACCGTGATATATTTCTTCTTGGTGAAGGATGGGACCTCCCTACCGCACTCGAATACAATAAGAAGACGCTCCCGGAACACAGCTACCGCGTCCCATCGGTTCATTTCTTCAATGACCACTACAGGGATGCACTCAAAGGAAGTAATTTTGAACTCAGTGAAAAAGGGTATGTGAATGGTGACGGCCAGGGAATTGATACAATCAGGGATCTGTATATGGGCTACCAGCGCCCTTTCACTGCCCAGATGAGCATCAACTATGTCGAGGTTCACGACAACCATACGCTGTACGACCGTCTGAGGTACTCTTCCGGAAAACGTCAGTATATACTGGAGAGCCAGCATCAGATTGCGACAGCACTCGTACTGCTTTCTTTCGGCACACCATTCCTCCACGCGGGGCAGGAGTTCTTCCGGACAAAGTACGGTCATGGCAATACGTACAACCTGAGCGATCTGCTCAACCGTATGGACTGGAATAGGCGCGCAAAGTACCAGGATAATATCGAATTCGTCAAATCGCTGATCCGCTTCAGGAAGAAGGAGGATGTTTTCAGGCTGAAAGACAGGGAAAGTATTGGCAGAGCACTGTCATTCATGACTTTCAGCAATCTGCCGAACGGCTTTGGTGTACGCATCTCATACGAGGGCAGCGAGTTCATGATCATCATCAATCCGACCGAGAAATCCATGGAACTCGATTTTGATGCATCGGACAGTTATGAGATTGAGTTATCAAACCAGAGGAATTATGATAAGGGTGTATATAATCGCAGTTTCTACATCAAGGGCTATGAAGTGGCAATATTGAGAAAAGCATCAGACAGCAAACAATAAGAATATCAGGAGTGTGATCATCAATGGATAGGAAACAGTGGGAAGATAACATCGAAGGCAGTTTCATTACAGCAGAAGCCTATGATGCATTATCCGAAGAGGAGAAGGAGGATGCCTACCGAGGTACGCTGTCATTCGGTACAGCAGGAATCAGAGGGAAGATCGGTCTTGGGCCGAACCGGCTCAACCGCTACAATGTGGAAAAGGTCGCACTTGGCCTTGCGCATGCACTCGAGGGAAAAGAGGAGCCGCTTGTTGTCATCGGATATGATACACGGCACTTCTCTCCTGAATTTGCAGAGACGATGACAAGCGTTCTCGTCAATAACGATGTGTCTGTCCGCCTGTCGGAACGATACATCTCGACACCTGAACTCTCCTTCCATGTCAGGGAGCACGGTGCAGACTTCGGCGTCATGATTACAGCAAGCCATAACCCGCCGGAATATAACGGTATTAAAGTGTATGGTCCGGACGGTGCACAGCTGATCGATGCCCCAGCTGCCGAATTGAGTGAGAAGATCAACGCAATCGAAGATATATTCAATATCGACAGCACACCATTCGATGAGGCGCTTGATTCCGGCAAAGCCCAATACATCGAGGCTGAAATGGAAGAGAGCTACAGGAAGCGCATTACGGCATTCATTCCTGAAATACCAAGTTCCGATCTGAAAGTCGTCTTCTCCAGCCTGCATGGTACAAGTGTACCGATTGTTCCCGAGATGCTCGATACCCTCGGTTTCAGCAGCTGCACCCTTGTCGAAGACCAGTGTAAGCCGGATGGCGACTTCCCTTCCATCAAGTCGCCGAACCCGGAAAGTGTCGAGGCATTCGAGGAATCAAGGAAACTTGGTACCGACATCGGCGCGGATGTACTGATTGCAACAGACCCGGACGCTGACAGGATCGGTCTGCAGGTGCTGCATGAAGGGGAATACATCCATCTGAACGGCAACCAGCTCGGCGTACTGCTGCTGGATCATCGTCTGAAGAAGCATGAAGGCAGTACACCCGTCGTCATCAAATCCATCGTAACGAGTGATCTCGGGCGCAAGATTGCCGAAGACAGAGGCGCACAAATGATCGAGGTGCTGACCGGTTTCAAATATATCGGTGAGCAGATCAAGAACCTTGAAGATGATCAGGAGCATCAGTTCATTCTCGGTTACGAAGAAAGCTATGGCTACCTGCTCGAACCATTCGTCCGCGACAAGGATGCCATCCAGATTGTCCCATACATCATATCAATGGCAAGCGAACTGAAGAATGATGGGAAAACGCTGGTGGATGCCCTCGAGGCCATCTACGAAAAGTATGGACGCCGGATGGAAGTTCTGTACAGCCACACATTCGAAGGGGCAAGCGGCAAGGAGAAGATCGAAGACATCATGACCGGATTCCGCAATGACACGCCGGACGAAATAGAAGGCCGCAAGGTCATCATGACCGAGGACTTTAAGACGCAGGAAAGATCATATAGTGATGGCAATACGGAATCCATCGATCTGCCCGAGGCAAATGTCATCAAGATCCACTTCGAAGATGGATGGATTGCCCTCCGCCCTTCCGGTACAGAACCGAAGATCAAACTGTATGTATCGCTCGACAGCGAGGACATCGAAGCCGAAGCAAAATCGATCAATGAAATGATATTTGAAGGCTAGAACAAAAAAGATCGGAATGGATATGTATCCATTCCGATCTTTTTTTATTTGAACAAATCTTCCCTGAATCGGAGAACCGTGTCCTTTTGTGCTTCCGTAATCACACCGCGGCTGATGCTGACGTCTATCAGAGTATCCAGATCACTCAGTGCATGGAATGTGAGATCCGCCCTTTCGAATGCCTGTGCCGCTGACGGGATGCCGTATGTAAAGATGGCGATGACAGTCAGCAGGTCGGCCCCACTTTCCTTCAGTGCTTCTGCCGCTTCAAGACAGGAGCCGCCGGTTGAAATGAGATCCTCAATGAGGACGATCTTCCTGCCCGCTACAGCGGCACCTTCTATCTGGTTGCCCTTGCCATGCTTCTTTTTGCTGCCGCGTACATAGCACATCGGCAGTCCGAGTTTTTCGCTGATGTAGGCTGCATGGGGAATGCCTGCAGTGGATGTTCCTGCAATCACCTCCACGTCCGGTGCCTGTGCTCTGATCTGCTCGGCGAATGCATCGGCAATTTCATTCCTCGCCTCGACATCACCGATGATTTTCCGGTTGTCGCAGTAGATCGGGGACTGGATGCCGCTTGCCCATGTAAATGGTGCGTCCGGGCTCAGTTCCACCGCATTGATGTTCAAGAGTATTTCCGCTACACGTTGTTTCAACTATTCTTCCCCGCTTTCCCATTCTTCTTTTACTCTTCTGTACTGGGCGGCCGGATCACTGGCTTTTGTAATGGATCGACCAACAACAATATGGTCGCTGCCAAGGGCGTTTGCCCTAGCAGGTGTAACCACCCTCACCTGGTCATCCTTCGAATCTTCATTCAGACGGATGCCCGGTGTTACAGTAAGGAAATCATCGCCACAATGTTCATGTATCAATTGAGACTCGAGTGGGGATGAGACGACGCCATCAAGACCCGATTTTTTGGCAAGCTGCGCATAATGAATAACACTTTCATCAAGAGTGAGTATGGATTTCTGTTCCTGCTGCATCATTTCCTCACTCGTCGACGTCAGCTGCGTCACGGCAATCAGTACGCCATCCGGGTTATGATCCTTGAAGGATTCCGCAGCACGTTTCATCATGGAGACGCCGCCCTGCGCATGGACATTCGTCATCTGCACATCAAGCGCCCCGAGTCCGGCCATCGCCTTGCCGACAGTATTCGGGATATCATGCAGCTTAAGATCGAGGAAGATGTCATGCCCCATCGCTCTGATCTCCCTGATGACCGCAGGTCCATTCTGAAGATAGAGCTCCATGCCGACTTTCACGAAAAGGGCTTCATCAAACTTTCCAAGGAATTCTTCCACTTCTGTCATGGTACTGAAATCGAGTGCAATTATCGGTCTGTTCATAATATCCTCCTCAGAGTGTTTTATATGCGCGGCCTTTAAGATCATGAAGATGATCAAGACTCATTTCCGCCACCCGTTCATCGAGTGACTGTATGAGCGTCGGACAGATCATCGGATCTGTGAAATTCATCGTTCCGACTGCCACTGCGTCCGCACCGACAGAAATATAGTCGAGAATATCATCGACGTTCGAGATGCCGCCCATGCCGATGATCGGAATATGGGGCAGATGCTGGCGCACCTGGTAGATCATGTTCAGGCTCACCGGTTTTATTGCAGGGCCGCTGAGACCTCCGGTGATATTCGAGAGGATCGGGCGTCCACGGTCATCGAGCCGCATGCCGACCAGCGTATTGATCATTGTCAGTCCATCGGCTATATCACCGACGCTTCTCGCCATGTCCACAATACTTGTCACATTGGGTGAAAGTTTTACATATACCGGTACATCAGACACTTCCTTGACACGGGACGTCAGACGTCTGGCGGTCTCCGGGTCGGTACCGAACTGGATGCCGCCCTCCTTGACGTTCGGGCAGGAGATGTTGAGTTCGATGGCTTTAACATTGGGAGCCTTGGATATTTTGTCGGCTACAATGACATAGTCGTCGACTTCGCTGCCGGCAACGTTGGCGATGATCGGCACATCGAACTGTTCGAGAAACTTGAGCTCATGTTCCAAAATGTGGTCGACACCTGGATTCTGCAGTCCGATGGCATTCAGCATGCCGCTTGAAGTCTCCGCGACACGCGGTGTCCGGTTGCCGGTTCTTGCCTCATGTGTCGCCGCTTTGATCATGATGGCACCGAGATCAGACAAGTCATAGAGCTTTGAGAACTCCTCCCCGAAGCTGAAGCATCCGGAAGCGGGCATGATCGGATTTTTAAGATCAAGTCCCGGAAGAGTGATGTTCAATGCACTGCTGTTCATAGTACAATCTCTCCCTTCCTGAAAACAGGACCTTCTGTACACAGCTTGATCCAGTCGCCTTCCGCCGTTTCGCATACGCAGGCGTAGCATACACCAAAGCCGCAGCCCATGCGTTCTTCAAGCGAAATGTAGCCGTCCATATCCATGGTTTCACTCAATACTTTGAGCATGACTTTAGGACCACAGGCATAGAAGCAGTCGAACTGCTGATCGAGCGTGCGGATCACGTCCGTGACGAACCCTTCCGTACCATAGGAGCCATCTGCTGTTGCGACATGCGTTTCACCGAGTGCTCTGAACTTGTCTTCATAGAAGACATCCTTCTTCGAGTTGAAACCGAGGACGTGTGTCGTTCTGACTCCCATCCGGTTCAGCTGCTTTGACAGCTCATACAGCGGAGGCACGCCGATGCCGCCACCGATGATCAGTACATGGTCATTCTGCTCGAGTGGATAGCCGTTGCCAAGGGGAGTGAGGACATCTACAGCATCCCCTGCCCGAAGCTTCGAAAGCTTCCTTGTCCCCTCGCCTTCGGCACGGTATATGATGGTGAACCGTGAATGTTCATGATCGATATCGGCAATCGAAATCGGACGTCTCAGCACATGCTCTGTCGTATCATTGATGCGGACATGGACGAACTGTCCGGGTGTCTCCATGGTGCTTGTAATATCCCCTTCAAGCACCATCTCATGAATCTTGTCCGCAATGCATTTCTGATCTACCACTGTCATCAGATTTTTCATTTCTTCACCTACATCTTTTCCATATTGAACGTCATGCTTTCAATGACTTCCACAAGCGTGCGCGCCGTGTCCAAGGATGTCAGGCATGGAATGCCGTTCTCGACCGATTCCCTTCTGATTCTGAAACCGTCGCGCTCCACCTGTTTTCCTTTCGTCATCGTATTTATGACAATCTGCACACTGCCATTCTGGATATTTTTCAGCAGACTGTTTTCGCCTTCGCTGACCTTGTCCACAGTAATATATGGAATCCTATGCTCTCCGAGTACCTTGGCTGTTCCTTTTGTCGCCATGATGCGGTATCCGCACTGGGAGAGACGGTGGGCAAGCTTTACAGCCTCTTCCTTATCCTTATCGGCAACCGTCATGAGTACTGTGCCGTGATCCTTCACCTCAAGACCGCTTGCCACCAGTCCTTTATAGAGTGCCTTATGGAGGCTCAAGTCCTTGCCCATGACCTCACCTGTTGATTTCATTTCAGGTCCAAGTGTGATATCCACGTTCTTCAGCTTGCTGAAGCTGAATACCGGTGCTTTGACATGGTAGCCCTTCTTGAATGGCGCGAGTCCGAGCGGATGGTCCATGTCTCTCAGGTCGGCACCGAGAATCGCCTTCATCGCAAGGTTGGCCATCGGTATTTCCGTGATCTTGCTCATGAAAGGCACGGTGCGGCTCGCACGCGGATTGACTTCAAGTACGTAGACTTCGCCATCGGACAGGACGAACTGGATGTTGATCAGTCCGATTGTATTGAGGCCAAGTGCCAGCTTCTCCGTATAGTCCTTGAGTGTCGCAATCTCGTTGTTGGTCAGTGTCACCGGCGGATATACTGCAATGGAGTCTCCGGAGTGTACACCGGCACGTTCGATATGCTCCATGATGCCCGGAATGATGACATTCTCACCATCGCTGATGGCATCCACTTCAATCTCCTTGCCTGTCAGGTAGCGGTCGATCAGTACCGGATGTTCCGGTGATGCCTTCACTGCGTCCCTCATGTAGTTTTTGAGTTCATCTTCATTATAGACGATCTCCATGGCACGGCCACCAAGAACATAGCTTGGGCGTACAAGTACCGGATAGCCGATATATGTTGCATTATCGAGCGCCTCCTGCTCATTCGTCGCCGTTTTGCCGAGCGGCTGTGGCACATCGATTTCACGGAGCAGTGCCTCGAAGCGTTTTCTGTCTTCGGCACGGTCCAGATCATCGAGAGATGTTCCAAGAATCTTTACGCCGCTCCGTTCCAGACGATCTGCCAGGTTGATGGCCGTCTGTCCGCCGAACTGGACGACGACACCTTTCGGCTGCTCCAGTTCGATGATGTTCATGACGTCTTCATGTGTAAGGGGTTCAAAATAAAGCTTATCGGAAATCGAGAAGTCCGTCGAAACCGTTTCGGGATTGTTGTTGATGATGATGGCTTCATAGCCCGCTTCCTGGATGGCCCATACTGCGTGGACAGTGGCATAGTCGAACTCCACGCCCTGGCCGATACGGATCGGACCACTGCCGAGAACGATGATCTTCTCGCGATCACTGACGATGGATTCATTTTCCTGCTCGTACGTTCCATAGAAATATGGTGTCTCAGACTCGAACTCTGCCGCACATGTATCCACCATTTTGTAGACCGGCATCAGACCTTGAGATTTACGCAGTTCAAATACTTCTTCTTCACTCATGTTCCATCGATGGCCGATCACTCTGTCACTGAAGCCGTATGTCTTGGCCCATTTCAGATGGTCCATGGACTTCGGATTCTCCTTCAGTTCATGCTCGATATCGATGATGTGCTGGAACTTCCTCAGGAAGAACATGTCGATTTTCGTCCATTCATGGATGGTCTCCATGGACACACCGCGCCTCAATGCTTCTCCAATGTAGAACAGTCTTTCATCACTCTGCTTCTGGATCATTTCATTGATGTAGTCAAGTTCGAATGCATCGCCGTTCGGAAGACCGAGGTGATGGACACCGTATTCAAGTGAACGGATGGCTTTCAGAAGGGACTCTTCATACGTACGGCCGATGGCCATGACTTCCCCTGTCGCCTTCATCTGCGTACCGAGTTTGCGTTCCCCTTTTTCGAATTTATCGAATGGGAAGCGTGGAATTTTCGATACGACATAGTCCAGTGCCGGTTCGAATGCTGCATAGCTTGTACCGGTGATCGGATTGATCATTTCATCCAGTGTCATGCCGATGGCAATCTTCGCAGCAAGCTTGGCAATCGGATAGCCTGTCGCTTTTGATGCCAATGCAGAAGAGCGTGACACCCTCGGGTTGACTTCGATGATGTAGTAGTCGAAGGAGTGCGGGTCGAGTGCCAGCTGGACATTACAGCCACCTTCGATTTCCAGTCTGCGTATGACATCGAGCGAGACATTGCGCAGCATCTGGTGCTCCTTGTCTGTCAGCGTCTGTGTCGGTGCAACAACTATCGAGTCACCTGTATGGATGCCGACCGGATCGATATTTTCCATATTACAGACAACAATCGCATTGTCGTTGGAATCACGCATCACTTCGTATTCGACTTCCTTGAAACCGGCAATCGATTTTTCGACCAGGCACTGGCTGACCGGCGAGTATTTCAGGCCGTTAGCTACAATCTCCCTCAAGTCTTCATCGTTGTAGCAGATGCCGCCGCCTGTACCTCCCATGGTGAAGGCAGGACGTACGATGAACGGGTAGCCGACACGATTTTTGAAAGTGACTGCTTCGTTCATCGTCGTGATGATGTCGGAATCTGGAACCGGAACTTCCATTTCATTCATCAGCTGTCTGAAAAGGTCGCGGTCCTCTGCCTGTTTGATGGAGGACAGTTTCGTTCCAAGAAGCTCCACGCCATTCTCTTCAAGAATGCCAAGACGATCCAGCTCCACTGCCATGTTGAGACCAACCTGTCCGCCGAGTGTCGGCAGCAGCGCATCCGGCTGCTCCTTGCGGATGATCCTTGCGATGAAGTCCGGAGTGAGCGGCTCGATATAGACGACATCCGCAATCTCCTTGTCGGTCATGATGGTTGCCGGATTTGAGTTTACAAGGATGACACGGTAGCCTTCCTCCCTCAATGCGACACAGGCCTGTGTACCTGCATAGTCGAACTCTGCTGCCTGGCCGATGATGATCGGACCGCTTCCTATGACGAGAATGGTTTCGATGTCTTTACGTTTAGGCATGGTTGCCCTCCTTCTGTTTCATCAGATCTATGAATTCCTTGAAAAGATATTCCGGATCGTGCGGGCCGGAACTGGCTTCCGGATGGTACTGCACTGAAAATGCCGGATATTCCGTATGTCTCAGTCCTTCGACCGTATTGTCGTTCAGGGCGATGTGCGTCACTTCGAGGCCTGTGCCTTCCAGAGAATCGGGATCAATGGAATAGCCATGGTTCTGTGATGAAATTTCAATCTTGCCTGTTGCGAGATTTTTTACGGGATGGTTACTGCCACGGTGTCCGAACTTCATTTTGAACGTCTTTGCACCACATGCCATGCCGAATACCTGGTGGCCCATGCATATGCCGAATAGCGGTATACCGAGCAGCTCCTTCACAGTTTGGATCTGGTCCGGAATGTTGGCCGGATCCCCGGGACCGTTCGACAGCATGACACCGTCCGGGCGCATCTGTCTGATCTGTTCGGCGGTCGTGTCGTAAGGGACAACCGTAACATCACAGCCGAAACCATTCAGGTGGCGGACGATATTCTCCTTCTTGCCGTAGTCGATCAGTACGACGCGCGGCCCTGGTCCTGTTGAGATATAAGGGGTTTTTGTCGCAACGCGTTTGACCTGGTCTGTACGGAACTCGGAATTCTGCAGCAGTTCGATCAGATCTTCATGGTATGTCTCATCTGTAATGATCGCCTTCATCACACCACCGCTTCTGAGTTTTCTGGTGATGCTCCTCGTATCGATGCCGCTGATTCCAGGGATATCATGGCGCTTCAGAAATTCGTCCAGCGTTTCAGATGTACGGAAGTTGGAAGGGCCTGTGCTTGCTTCCCTGACGACCACACCGCGTGCCTGGGCGATCAGTGATTCGTTATCTTCCGTGTTCATTCCGGTGTTGCCGATGAGCGGGTAGGTGAACGTGATGATCTGATCCGTATAGGACAGATCGGTAATCACTTCCTGCGCGCCGGTCATCGTTGTATTGAAGACAAGCTCCCCTTCCGATGGTTTGTTTGCACCAAAGGGATAGCCTTCGTAGACTGTGCCGTCTTCCAGTACCAGGTATCTTTTTTCTTTCAGCATCATGCTTCCTCCTTATATGCCACTTTGCCATCAACGATGGTCATGTGGATATCCGATTCCAGTTCCATGCCGTGGAATGGTGTATTGCGTGCCTTTGAATAGAACTTCTCTTTGTCGAGCGTGTATGTTTTGCCGAGATCGATGACTGTGATATCCGCGGCCCTGCCTTCCGCCAGAACACCCATGCCCATGTTGAATGTCTCCGACGGTCTGACTGTCAACCAGTCGACGAGCTGCTGCAGGGTGAACGTACCGTTTTTGACCAGTTTCGTATAGAGCAGCTGGAAGGCATTTTCACTGCCTGTGATGCCGAATGGTGCCGTCTCGATGCCGACCGCCTTCTCTTCTTCTGCATGCGGTGCATGGTCTGTCGCAATCAGATCGATTGTACCGTCAAGCAGCCCCGCAATCAGTGCTTCCCGGTCATCACTGCCTCTGAGCGGCGGATTCATCTTGAAGTTCGGGTCATCACCTGTAATATCATTTTCATCGAGTACAAGGTGGTGCGGTGTCACTTCTGCTGTTACATGCACACCGGCACGCTTTGCGTCGCGGATGATACGCACACTTTCCTTGGTGCTCACATGGCACACATGATAATGGCATCCGGCCGCTTCTGCGAGCAGTATATCGCGTGCGATATGTACGGATTCCGCAACGGATGGAATACCCGGGATTTTGAGCCTGCGGCTCGTTTCGCCTTCATGGATGGCGCCGCCATGAATCAGTGTGTTCTCTTCCGTATGTGCAACCACAGGCATATCCACCTTCTTCGCTTCAAGCATTGCCTGCAGCATCATGTCGGCACTCTGTACACCGACACCATCATCGGTGAAGGCGAATGCGCCCCCCTGCTTCAATCCTCGGAAATCGACCAGGTCGCGTCCAAGCTGACGCTCTGTTATTGAAGCATATGGAAGCACTTTGACGTGCGCCGTCTCTTTGATGCGATCCTGGATATTTGCGAGTGTCTCCACATTATCCGGTACCGGTCGTGTATTCGGCATCGGGCAGATGGCGGTGAATCCGCCGCGGGCTGCAGCGAGCGTGCCCGTCTCGATCGTCTCCTTATGTTCGCCGCCCGGCTCTCTCAGATGAACGTGGACGTCCACGAACCCGGGCGTAATGAGCATGCCTGTGCAGTCGATCATCTCTTCGCCTTCCCGCTCGATGCTGTCTGCAATTTCTGCGATGACACCATCTTCGATGAATATATCTTTTCTGACCTCATTGCTGTTCTCCAGTACCATTCCATTTTTCAAAAGCAGTCCCATTAATTTTCACTCCCGAGAATTTCTTGTAGTACGCTCATGCGCATGAAAACACCATTCTTCATCTGTTCAAAAATGACTGAACGCGGACCTTCTATCAGACGGCCATCAATCTCGACATCCCGGTTGACCGGTGCGGGATGCATGATGATGGCACTTTCTTTCATACGCTGGTGCCGTGCCAGTGTCATGCCGTATTGCATATGATACCCTTTCTTGGTGAAGTCGACTGCATCGTCATGCCGCTCATGCTGGACACGCAGCAGCATGATGACGTCCGCTTCCTCCACTGCATCGTCCAGGTCGACATAGTGCACTGCCATGCTGTCATCCTGCCATGCTTCAGGTGCGCAGAAGCTGACTTCAGCACCCAGTTTTGATAGTGCCTGCTGGTTGCTTTTGGCCACCCGGCTGTGAGTTATGTCTCCAGCGATGACCACTCTCAGGCCGCTGAAGGTGCCGAAGCGTTCATAGATGGTCATCAGGTCGAGCAGCGACTGGGTCGGATGTGAACCGCTGCCGTCGCCGCCGTTGATGATCGGTATGCCGAGATCCTCCATTTCATCGTAGTACTCCGTGATGCCATGGCGGATGACGAGCGCGTCGCAGCCGATGGCCTGCATTGTACGGCAGGTATCATAGAGCGATTCACCCTTTGTGACCGAACTGTGGTCGGCATCGAACGGAATCGATGTGATGCCGAGCCGCCGTTCGGCCATTTCGAAGCTTGCCTTTGTACGGGTCGAAGGTTCGAAGAATAGGTTTGCGATATATTTTTCTTCTTTTACCGGTGTGTAGTTGCCTGACTTCATCTCAAGTGCCCTTTCGATCAGGCGCATGATGTCCGTGTCAGTAAGCTGGTGCATCGATAGCAGATTATTCATCTCGTAAAGGCGCCTCCTTTGGAAGAATGGCATTCAGGACAATACCTGCAACGGCTGCGAGTGCCATGCCTTCAAGGTTGAACGGGATGTCCCCGATGGTGAAGTCGAGGTGGGCCTTGCCGATGCCGACGACCAGAATGACCGATGCGATGACGAGGTTTCTTTTCGAATCGAGGTTCACCTGCTCATCGATCAGCATTCTGAGACCACTTGATGCGATGATGCCGAACAGCAGTATGGAGACACCGCCCATGACGGGTGAAGGGATGCTCTGCACAACTGCTGTGAACTTGCCGATGAAGCCGAGTATGACGGCAAGGACACCTGCGCCGCCGATGACCCACACGCTGAAGATCCGTGTAATGGCCAGCACCCCGATGTTCTCACCATATGTTGTCGTCGGCGGGCCGCCGATGATGCTCGAGAACATTGTGGAGACGCCGTCACCGATGAGCGACCGGTGCAGCCCGGGCTTCTTGAAGAAGTTGCGGCCGACGATCTTGTTGATGACCATCTGGTGGCCGATATGTTCACTGACTGTTACAAAGACGATGGGCAGCATGACGATCATCAGACCGACATTCACAGTCGGATCATAGGATACGAAAGGCACATGCACATCCGGGAGGACGAACCAGCCCGT
The DNA here is from genome assembly GCF_021991715.1 of Salinicoccus sp. ID82-1. NCBI lineage: Bacteria > Bacillati > Bacillota > Bacilli > Caryophanales > Staphylococcaceae > Salinicoccus > Salinicoccus sp. ID82-1. Next base: position 223,487 of record NZ_JAGFLY010000001.1, on the reverse strand, counting down.
CTCCCTGATTGCGGTGAAGTCGACGATGCCGACAATCACTGCTGTGATGTAGCCGCCAACGATGCCGATCAGGATCGGGATGAGCGACAGCACACCTCTTAGGAAAATGGAGGCACAGATGGTGATGATGAGCGTCACGGCTGCAACGAATATGTAGAGCATGCTGTAGCCTTCCTGGTTGCCGGAATCCGTATACATGGCCATGTCGACAGCAACCGGTGCAAGCCCGAGCCCGATGACCATGATGACCGGTCCGACGACAACAGGCGGCAGCAGGCTCATCAGCCAGTCGATTCCGAACAGCCGGATGATAAGACCGATGATGACGTACAGCACACCGCTGAAGAACAGGGCAGTCAGCACTTCACCGAGGCTGTTGGCTCCAAGTGCGATGGTAATGGGCAGAATGAATGCAAAACTCGAACCCAGATATGCAGGAATCTGCCCTTTTGTGATGAGCAGGTAGAGCAGCGTGCCGATCCCGCTTGCGATCAGGGCGGCTGATATCGGCAGCCCCGTCAGAAATGGTACAAGTACAGTGGCGCCGAACATGGCGAACAGGTGCTGTGAACTCAGCAGCAGCCATTGGGCGGGTTTTGGTTTCTCGTGTACATCCAGTACCGGCTCTACACTTTTGCTATAGATTTCTTCTGTTGATTCTCTGTCCTGCATGACTTCGTTCCTCCTATTATCTGCTTAATGTCACTTCGTTGGTCTCATCGTACTCTGCAAGGTTCACATGAATTTTCTCATCCCGTGCTGTCGGAATGTTCTTGCCGACGTAATCCGCACGTATCGGCAGTTCCCTGTGTCCCCGGTCGATCAGTACAGCCAGGGATATTTTAGCCGGCCGGACCTGGCTCAGTATCGCATCCATGGCCGCCCGGATCGTCCTTCCGGTGTAGAGGACGTCATCCACGACGATGACATGCCGGCCATCGAGCGGAACATCGACCGAAATGGTCTCCTCTGCCCCCCTGCCTTCCGGCTGCCTGTCATCCCTGAATGCCGTAATATCGATGGTGCCTGTCGGTATTCTGACACCGTCGATGCTCTCTATCCGTTCCTGTAGCCGGGTGGCGAGGAATTCTCCCCGCGTCTTGATGCCGAGGAATACAATGCCCTCAGACCCTTTATTCCGTTCCAGTATTTCGTGGGACATCCGGGTCAGCGACCGGCTGATCTGCGACTCGTCCAGAATGGTTCTCCGTTCCATATCAATGACCTCTTTTCAAAAATTGTATAAAAAAATACTCATGTCCAAAGACATGAGTATACACGTATCCTAATAATTATGCATTCCGCCTATGGCAGGTGCACCCGTTTATATCATGTCTTTGAAGCCTCACGGGACTTCGTTTAAAGACAATGGCTATTTACTTTTCCTTAACAGTCTATTCCTATTCATTTTCAATGTCAAGAACTAATCGGAGAGGAGTGTCAAACTTTCCAGTACGTCCTCGAATACATCCGGCAGCGGCACAGTGAACTCGAGGTACTCTCCCGTCTTCGGATGAACGAATCCGAGGGTACCTGCATGCAGCATCTGGCCTGCCGATTCGATCGTCTTCCTCGGACCATACTTCGGGTCACCGGCAAGTGGATAGCCGATATACTTCATATGCACGCGGATCTGGTGTGTCCGGCCGGTATCAAGGATGCACTCGACGAGTGTAAAGTCCTTGTAGCGTTCCAGAACATTGAAGTGGGTGACGGCCTCCTTGCCATCATCGACCACCGCCATCTCCTGGCGCTCCTTCGGATTGCGTCCGATCGGCGCTTCGATGGTACCTTTGTCATGCGGGATGGTACCGTGGACAAGGGCGGTATATTTTCTGGTCACGCTCTTCTCCACCAGCTGCTCTACGAGGTGTCTGTGGGTCACGTCATCCTTGGCGACCATAAGGAGGCCACTTGTGTCCATATCGATTCTATGGACGATGCCCGGTCTCAGTTCACCATTGATGCCGGACAGGTTGTCGAGCTGGTACATCAGTCCATTGACCAGTGTTCCGGACGGGTGTCCGGCTGCCGGGTGCACGACCATGCCTTTCGGCTTGTTGACGACAGCCACTTCATCATCTTCGTATATTATATCGAGATTGAGGTTCTCGGGAATGATATCCGCTTCGACCAGCTCGCGGTCCTCGACGATGACAATATCTCCTGTTTTGACCTTGTAGTTGGCTTTCACTACATTGCCATTCACTTTAACAAGTTCTTCCTTGATGCGTCCCTGCATATCACTGCGGGATGCATCTTCGATCTGTTCTGCGAGCAGCCGGTCGATTCTCTGGCCGCCATCATTTTCATTCACTATTATTTCATGCATTCTTGTCACCTTTTCCTATGAAGAAGAATTCGATCAGCATCAGCACGACACCGATTGAGAGCGCACTATCCGCCACGTTGAAAATCGGGAAATCGTAGGAGATGATCAGAACATCAATAAAATCCACTACTTCCTGGAACAGCACACGATCGATGAAATTGCCGAAGGCCCCTGCCATCAGAAGCACGATGGCTGTCTGCAGCAGGAAGTTATCTTTTGCTTCCTTGATATACACATATACCAGTATACCCAGTACAAGAACTGTCACAAGGTAGAAGAAGATCATCTGTCCCTGGAACAGCCCCCAGGCAGCGCCGCTGTTTCGGTGGGAAGTCAGTGAGAGGAACTCGCCCAATACCGGAATCGACTCCCCCTCCTCCATGAAACGGACAACCAGATACTTTGTATACTGATCGAGCGCCAGTATGAACAGACCGAGAACAGCCATGGGCACAATTCTATAAGATTTCATCCTAGCCTCCTACAGCTGGTCGACAACTTCACGACATCTTGGACAGATGTCATCATCGCCATTCATGATGGATTCGGCAGTTGAATAGTTCCAGCAGCGCTCACAGCGTCTACCTTCTGCATGTTCGACTTTGACGCTGATATGGTCGTACGCTTTGCCATCCGGCAGTGAATCCACAACTTCCACCTGCGAAACGATGAAGAGCTGCGTGAGCGCACCGTTGATGTCATCGTAGCTCATGCCTTCCGGCTCGGTCACATAGACTTTTGCTTCTAGTGATTTACCGATGACCTTCTCATTTCTTGCCACTTCCAGCGCCTTCAGTACATCATCACGGACAGCCATGAACTGCTTCCATTTTTCAACAAGGGCAGTGTCCACTTCCGCCGATTCAGGCATATACTCGAGATGGACGCTTTCCTTTTCGACGAATGGCGTATGGTCGTGGATCTCTTCGGCCGTGTGCACGAGGATCGGCGCCATCAGACGGTTCAGATCTGTGAGGATGCGGTAGAGCACCGTCTGCATGCTGCGTCTGATATGTGCATCCTGCTTCTCGATGTAGAGGATGTCCTTGCCGTAGTCCAGATAGAAGTTGGACAGTTCGACATTGATGAAGTTCTGGAGTGCCTGGTACATAGTGACATAGTCATAGCGGTCATAGCCATCAAGCATCATGTTGACGATCTCATTGAAGCGCTGCATCATGAACTGGTCGACTTCCTTCATGTCTTCATACGCCACTGCATCTTCAGCCGGATTGAAATCGGCCACGTTGCCGAGCAGGAAGCGGAATGTGTTTCTGATCTTGCGGTAGACTTCGGATACCTGCTTCAGAATATCATCGGAGATTCTGACATCCTCCTCGAAGTCCGAGGACATGACCCATAGACGGATGATATCTGCGCCCATCTGCTTCATGACTTTCTCAGGCAGAATGGTATTGCCAAGGGATTTCGACATCTTCTTGCCTTCCCCGTCCATTACAAAACCGTGGCTCAAAAGCTCCTTGTATGGTGCGACACCCTTTGTCGCCACACTCGTGATGATGGATGAGTTGAACCATCCACGATACTGGTCGGAACCTTCAAAATAAAGATCCGCCGGGTATGTCAGGTAGTCCCTTGTATCCAGCACACCACGGTGGGAGGAGCCGGAATCGAACCAGACATCCATGATGTCCGTCTCCTTCGTGAACTCCCCGTTCGGAGACCCTTCATGCGTATATCCTTCAGGCAGCAGATCCTTGGCATCCCATTCGAACCAGATGTTTGAACCATGGTTCTCGAACAGTGACGCGACATGCTCGATGACGTCCGTATCGACGATCTCCTGGCCATTTTCAGCATAGAAGAATGGCAGTGGTACACCCCATACACGCTGACGGGAGATAACCCAGTCACCACGGTTCCTGATCATATTGTACATCCGCTTCTGACTCCACTCGACCTGGAATTTCGTATCCATGACGGCTTCAAGGATGTCTTCTCGGACATTTCTGATTGAAGCGAACCATTGCGGTGTGGCACGGAAGATGACAGGAGTCTTTGAACGCCAGTCATGCGGATAGGAGTGCGTGTAGAAGTTCAGTTTGACAAGGGCGCCTGATGCTTTCAGATCGTCCGAGATGACCTTGTTCGCTTCGTCATAGAAGAGCCCTTCGTATTTGCCTGCTTCTTCAGTAAATACACCTTTGTCATCCACAGGGCTGAGTACTTCGAGACCATACTTCTGGCCGACGATGAAGTCGTCATCACCATGGCCGGGTGCTGTATGCACACAGCCTGTACCCGCGTCTGTTGTCACGTGGTCGCCGAGTATGACGAGGCTCGTACGATCGAACAGCGGGTGTTTTGCGGCGATGTATTCGAGCGACTCGCCTTTGAATTCCTTCGTGCGCGCCACCTTGTCCTTGTCGAAATCGACTTCTTCACAGAAGTGGTCGAGCAGGTCTTCGGCCACAATATATTCCTGGCCTTCATAATTGAACTGCACGTAGTTCAGCTCAGGATGCACGGCAATCCCCTGATTGGCAGGAATCGTCCACGGTGTTGTCGTCCAGATGACAATTTTGACACCGGCATCGACGACACCTTTGCCATCTGCCACCTCGAAGCCGACATAGATGGATGGGGAACGCTTGTCCTTGTATTCAAGTTCCGCTTCCGCAAGGGATGATTCGCTGACCGGAGACCAGTAGATCGGCTTCTTGCCCTTATAGATCAGTCCCTTTTCAACCATATCGCGCAATACGCGCACTTGTGCCGCTTCAAACTCGGGCTTGTATGTCAGGTATGGATTATCCCATTCACCATCGATGCCCATGCGCTTGAATCCCTCGCGCTGCAGATCGATCTGCGAGTTGGCAAATTCGATGCATTTATTTCTGAATTCCTCGATGGTCATGCTTTTGCGGTCGACACCCTTGTTGGTCAGTGCCTGTTCGATCGGCAGCCCATGAGTATCCCAACCTGGTACGTATGGTGCATAGTAGCCGCGCATCTGCTTGTTGCGGATGATGATATCCTTGATGATCTTGTTCAGTGCGTGACCCATGTGCAGGGCACCGTTGGCATACGGTGGTCCGTCATGCAGCACATAAGGCGTATTGCCTTCATTCAGCTTCAGTTTCTTTTCGTACAGCTTCTCTTCCTGCCATCTCTTCTGCATTTCAGGCTCCTTGTTGACGAGCCCTCCACGCATTTTGAATTTTGTTTTCGGCATGAGCAAAGTATCTTTATAGTCCATTTTCCTAGCTCCCTCTTTTAAATTGATAAATGCATAAAAAACTCCGGAACAGTGTCAATAGGGGCGAAAAAATCCGCGGTACCACCCTGATTGACTCCGTCCGGAGTCCACTCGATTCCAATATGAATTATGGATCATTAGTGATATCAAGATCGTCATCGTCTGCCGGGGCTTCCACCCTCCCCCGGTCGCTTCTGCTGCCAATGGCGTCTGCATGTCTAACAATACTATCATTATGCTAAATATCCGCTGATCCGTCAACACGTCATTCGTTCTGGTCCTGCTCCGCTGCTTCAAGATCGTCCACCCGATGCTCCTGGTTGGTTTCAAAATCAAGCAGATAGTCCCAGTCATCCGATTTCAGCAGATCAAGCTGGGCTTCAACCAGCATCTTGAACCGTGCACGGAAGATCTTCGACTGCCGCTTCATATCCTCCGTCTGACTGGCGATGTGACGTGCACGGGCCAGGCTCTCGCTGACGATCCGCTCACGCTCCGCTTCAGCCGACTTCAGAATCTCTTCAGCTCTTGCCTGTGCTGTGCGCTTCGCTTCGTCCCCAGCACGCTGGGCAGTGAGAATGGCTTCATTGATGCTTGTCTCCACATTTCTGAAGCTGTTCAGGTTCTCTTCCTTCTCATCCAGCATGCCTTCAAGCTGTCTGATCTTTTCATCTCTCTGGTCAATCTCCGCCTGCAATGCCCTAAGGTGAGTCCGCACCTCCTGCTCATCCAGGCCGCGGTACACCGTGGGGAATCTGCGATTGACAGCTTCTTCTCTATCCATAAAATTCACCTCAGTTGTGTATTACCCATCCCGATAGACTCTAACCTCGAGCCGGTACTTTCCTTTTCTGGTCTCTGCAGTCAGTGCCGTCACTTTGAACCGTCCGAAGTGGCGGATGGATACTGTATCACCGGTTTCCATTATAAATGAAGGGCTCGTAACAATCGAATGATTGACTTTCACCTTGCCCTTCTCGACGCGTGCCTTCGATTTCGCACGTCCTTCATTGATTACTTCGGAGATGATCGCATCCACCCGGAACGAGGAGACGAGGATCGATGCGGGCTTTCCATCATCCACCGCGTCGATGAAAGACTCATGGGGCACCTCTTCAAGTGTGATGGGCGCATTTCTTATCCGGTCGAGAGATTCGCGGAACATGGCCGCGTACGGTGCCGCAACTGCGAACTGTATACTGTCTCCGACCACAATATCTCCAATCAGGGAGCGGTCCACACCGACATTCATTATGGCACCGAGTATGCTGCGGTGTGTCAGGGTTACAAACTTTTCAGGATACTTCATTTCAAAAACGGTAATATCATATTCATCGTGGGATACTTCGAGCATCTCCGGAATAATCATGGCACGTCTGCGCTCACGGTCGCCGGCCCCGCCATAGAACTCGATCTTGAGCTCCGGGTAGCTGCCGGCAAGGCTGGTCACGATCATCTGCTCCCTCGGATCGAGGAAATCGAGCAGGATCGGGTAGTAGTCCCGTTCTGCAATTTCAAACTTGCCATTATACATGGTGATCTTTTCATGCTCTTCTTTTCTAAAATGCTGATAGATCTCTTTCAATCTCCATCCTCCAGTGCAGATCAATAAGGGCGCCCTTACGGGCAATCGTCAATGACCAATTGTCCAGCAGGAGCGCCCCCTTTCTTCGGTATTCAGTACATCGCGGTGATGATGGCGTTGAAAATTGCGTTCAGACCACTCAGAAAAAGTCTCAATACAATGATGGCGATGATCGGAGACAGGTCGAGCATGCCGCCGATCGGTGGAATGAGCTTTCTGAAAGGTTCAAGTATCGGTTCATAGACCTTCCCGAGAATCTGGCCGAATGCCGATTCCCTGAGTCCAGGCACCCAGGAACTGAAAATATAGATGATCAGCCCCCATGTGAAGATTGGAAATACAGTATTTATAAAACGCTGTATAAAGTACAGTACTTCTATGATCAGTTGATTGTCCAATATCATTCTCCTTACATTTCTTCGATTTGACTTTTATCCTCGCTGATTTCGCCTTCGACGCTGACACTATTCGGTGTGCACAGGAAAATATCCGCGCCCACCTTCTGGATGTCACCATCCATTGCATACACCGTACCGCTCAGAAAGTCGACGATCCGCTTTTTCGGACCCTGGTCCACTTTGGACAGATTGACCAGCGTGGCGCGGTCATTCTTCAGTTCATCGGCAATATCCTGGGTTTCGGAAAATACTCTCGGTTCGAACAGGCATACTTTTGTATTGCTTGCTTCTGCACTCATCAAAGTGGTCTCCTTTTCCTTCTGAATGGCTTTTCTATCTTTGTCCTGGCGCTTTCTGACAGGTTTCTTCCGTTCCGTCTTCCTGTAGTTCAAAGGCGTCGTCTCCTTTTCCTCCGGCTTTGACGGTGATGCTTCTGCAGATGAACTCTGGGTCCGTCCTTTTTTGGATTCTTCCAGACTTGTCACTTTCGCGTTGCTGCTTATTGCTTTCTGCTCTTTATTTTCTTTCGCTCTGTCGTCTTCTTCGTATTCCACAATGAATATATCTTTAAAAAACTTCTTGATGGCCATGGTTTTCACCTGCTCCCCATTAATTTGCTGCCGATACGGATATAGGTGGCGCCGTGCCGGAGGGCAATATGGTAGTCATTACTCATCCCCATGCTCAGTTCCTCCACCTGTATATTTCCGGAATTCCTTTCTCTCAGGGAATCCCTCAATATTCCGAGCTGCTCGAACACCTCGGAAATTTCCGCTGCATCTTCAGTATGCGGCGCCATTGTCATCAGTCCGATGATCCTCACCCTGCTGTATGCCCGCATGTCTTCAAGAAAACCGGGCACTTCTTCCGGTGGCAGTCCATGCTTGGTGGTCTCGCCTGAAATATTTACCTGTATAAAGCATTTTACAGTATGACTGCTGTATTGTTCAATTTTTTTAGCTACACTCGCACGATCGAGTGAATGCACGTAATTGAGATGATCGATGACGTCCTTCACTTTGCGCGACTGCAGTGTACCGATGAAATGGACTTCTGCATCCTCGGGCAGTGCCTCACGTTTTTCAAGAAAACCCTCGATACGGCTTTCACCGAAATGCCGGATACCCGCATCATAGGCCGTAAGCGCATCCTCTACCGAATGATACTTGGTAACCGCAATCAGCACAGCCTGGTCCCCGATCTCCCGACTCAGCTGCTCATAATTATCTCTGATCATCTTCATACCTCCCGATGAATGCAAGTGCGCGGCCGGTCTGCCCCTTTTCAAGTCGATAGGAAAAGAACTGTTCCAGGTCCTCTGTTCCAAGTGCTGAAACATGGATGTTCTCGGGAGGCACGCCAGCCTGCATCGCCTGATGCCGGTTGACGGCTTTCAGATCAAGATCATATCCCGCTTTGTGGGCCACCACTGCCTCGTCCGGCAGCCCCAATTTTTCCAGTTCGTGGATGACCCTCGAATCTACAGTATAGCACGTGCCGTTGATAGCCACACCGATCATGATCGAGAGATCCTCCGGACTGTGCCCATATTCCCTGACGATGGTTCCGACGATATCATGTGAAGTCCCTCTCCAACCGGCATGCAGCAGGGCTGTAAAGTCATTTTTTCTGCTCCACACATGAACGGGTACACAATCTGCATAGTTCATGGTGAGCAGCAGTCCTCGGTCATATGTATATAGAGCATCAACATCATAAAGAGCATCTGACAGTTCCCGGACATTCGTACCGGCATCGTCCAATGTCACTTCTCTAATATTGCCGCCATGCTTCTGGATCGGCAGCACCCACCTGTCCGGGGTAAAACCGATTTCGGCAGCCAGCATATTCTGATGCTGATGCACATTTTTGGCATCATCATCGATGTATAGGGCCATGTTGAAACTTTTGGATGGATAGTCGCTATATCCATCCATCCGCTTCGTATAGCCGAGCAGTATATCATCGACCCGTGTGCCCACGTAGTGCCTATGGTTATCAAACTTCATGTCCACACCTCAAAAAATAAGTCAGAAAGGCGTGCCCTTCTGACTTATACTTTATTTCTATCGTCTGCGTCTTGAACGGTTGCGCAGGAACGTAGGTACTTCATAATCATCATCTTGTGAATCATTGCTTGCTTCCCTTGTTTCCCTTGGTTCCGGCTCGCGTTCCGGCGTGCTTTCCCTGGAGGAAGTCGGGTAGGTGAATGATTCACGTTTCTCTTCCCGTTCAGGTGTACGGTTTACGGATTTTTCATTGAATCCTGTCGCGATGACGGTAACAATGATCTCGTCTTCAAGCTCAGGATTGATGACAGTACCGAAGATCATATTGACATCTTCGTCAGCTGCATCCTGGACAACATCGGCTGCTTCCTGCGCTTCGAACAGGGACAGAGATTCACCGCCTGTAATATTCATCAGTACGCCTTGCGCGCCGACGATGGATGTTTCAAGAAGAGGGCTTGAAATCGCCTTTTTGGATGCTTCGATTGCACGATTCTCGCCGCTTGATACACCGATACCCATAAGAGCGGACCCCTGATTGTACATGATCGTCTTGACGTCGGCAAAGTCGAGATTGACTTCACCACTGACGGCGATCAGGTCTGAGATGCCCTGGACACCCTGTCTGAGAACGTTATCCGCTTCCTTGAATGCTTCCATCATTGGCGTGGATTTGTCCACGATATCAAGGAGACGGTCGTTCGGAATGACGATGAGCGTATCGACTGCCGCTTTCATTGCGTCGACACCAGCAGAGGCCTGTGTCTGACGCTTTCTGCCTTCGAAGGAGAATGGACGTGTAACGACACCGACTGTCAGTGCGCCCATCTCTTTTGCGATCTTGGCAACGACTGGTGCGGCACCTGTGCCCGTACCGCCGCCCATGCCGGCTGTAACGAATACCATGTCGGCACCCTGGATGGCATCCTCGATCTGCTCCCTGGACTCCTCGGCAGCTTTCTTGCCGATTTCAGGATTTGCACCGGCGCCAAGGCCGCGCGTCAGCTTTTCACCGATCTGGATCTTGGATTCCGCTTTTGACAGGTTCAGTGCCTGTCCGTCTGTGTTGATGGCAATGAATTCCACATTCTGCATGCCATCATCGATCATGCGATTGACTGCGTTGTTACCGCCGCCGCCGACGCCTACAACTTTTAATGTTGCCATATGGTTAAAACCTTGCTCGAATTCTAACATTTCCATTTCCTCCCAGTCATTCATCTTACTCAAACAAATTTTTAAAGAGCTTTTTCATGTATCCACGGTAGTCCTTCTGTTCACCTTGAGGCGTGTCTTCAGAGCGTTTTGTGACTGTTTCATCCGAACGCGCTTCATCATATGCGTAATCGGAATACTCCGCTTCATCCGGAGCAGAACCGCTGGTTTTGCCAGGTGGATACTTGTAGGTTTCTCCTGATTCCAGCTGACGGGTATTATGCTCTTTCCGCTTGTTGAAAAGACCATTGAAAAAGCTGCCCGATGTCTCTTCAGATGCATCATATCGAGCATCTTCCGACTCCGTGTCATAATTATCAATTGTAACATATTCAAGAAGTTCATCAAACATAATTCCGCTTGATACTGTGGAAATAACACTTGAGAATTCCGGCTTGCGTGCACCCATCTGGTTCGGGACGTGCACCCTGATCTTCTCGGATACGAGATCCTGCATGAGCTCTTTGACTCCAAGCAGGTTCGCTGTCCCACCTGTTACGACGAAACCGCCATTGACCTTGGTGATCCGCTGCTGCTGCAGTGCTTCAAATACGCTCATGAGCATTTCTTCCAGACGCATCTCGATGATGTCTGAAAGATCCTTTGGCGTCACTTCAATATCCGGCTCGCCATCCCGCTGTGGCAGCCTGACGATGTCTGCTTCGGAAGCAAGATCATAGAAAGCATGGCCATACTGATGCTTGGCCTTTTCGGCAGCCTCCATCGGCGTGTTGAACGCTTCCGAGAGATCTCTTGTAATGTGATTGCCACCGACAGCGATACTGCCTGCATATTTCAATGTGCCGCGTTCATAGTAGCCGAACTGTGTGAGATCTGCGCCGATATCGATCGCCACACCACCAAGTTCCACCTCGGATTCGCTCAATATATGCTGATAGTTGACCGCATCGGAGTAGACATCGAGGACTTCAAGACCTGCATCCTCGACACATTTGACTGCATTCATGAGCAGTGTCCTGTTGACAAGAACAATACCTGCCCGTACAAACAGCGATTGGGTCGCCATCATTTCTTTCGGGTCCATCACTTCATGCAGGTCGTCGACCTTGAAATGGACAGGATAGACTGTCACCACTTCGCGGTCCTTGTGGATTTCCCTTTCCCGCAGCGTTTCCAGAAGGTCTTCGATGTGTGTACCGTTGATTTCGGTGGAATTGCCGCCAAAACGCAATTCCTCCTCACTGAACTTGAGTTCCGTTTCAGTAATCGGCATTTTTAAAAAGACTTCATCTATGTCGACTCCAGATGAGATCTTTGCCTTTTTAACCGTATCTATAATGGCATTTCGTGCCAGATCAAAATCTTTTATCTTCCCTTTGGATATTCCATCCGTAAAGGTCTGGCCAGTGCCAATGATGTTGACACCATCATGGAATTTCTCACCGACGACCGCCTTTACACTTGCGGAACCGATATCCAGGGCAACATAATAATGTTCCTTCAACTCATTTGCCTCCTAGCAAGCCTGTTTCAGCTTTCTATCATATAGTTTACATTATACTTTTTATATTGTGAACTATTTATGCATAATAGTCCAGTATAAAAACAGGCGGGGAATCATTACTCCCCGCCGCCGATATCCGTAAGCTGATCTCTTACATCCGCCAGTGCCTGATTTACATCTTCGATGTATTTAGCCTGTACCGGCGTTTCATATATGCCTGCTTTGACTTCCTCTGCCTCCTGGCTTCCGTAGGGCAGGAAACTGCTGCCGATTTCAAAGTCGATGACACCGGAATTCGGGTCCCCGATTTCTTTGCGGACACTTGGATAATAGTTCATCTTTTCATCAATTGTCCGGTAGTCTGCAACAATTTCCTGGCCGTCGTTCATGAACATATGGATGCGTGTCGATGAGTTCTCGGAAGGCCGGTAGTATATCTCGGAAATGCCTTCCAGTATTTCAGCGTCCACCTTATCCAGATTCTCCACCAGCTGGTTGAATTCCCTGCCTTCGAAGTAGTGGAGGATGGGTGCCTTTTTCGGTGCAGAGGGATAGCCTCGCAATATCTGGGCATTTTCGAGAACCGGATAGTAGTCGGCATTGTTGGCAACATACCCGAGTGCCCTGTATTCAGTCACAGTGACATTGATCTGGCTCCACCATTTGCGTTCCAGTTCGACACTTTGGACAGCAGGCAGGAGTGCAATGTTCTCCCTGGCCTGCGACAGGTCGGCACTGAACATTTTCGTCCCTTCATCAAAATGCAGTCGATCCTGTACCTCTTCATCGCTGATCAGTTCATTCCCGGAAATATTGATGGTCTTGATGTCACTTGCACTGCTGAAGACATACCATATCAATGTACCGACGGACAGCAGCAGTACAAGCAGCAGCAGTATATAGAAATGTGCACGGGTGAACTTCGGACGGGGCAGCCTGCGTTTTCTTTCCGGCTGCCTGTCTTCCCGGGGAAAAGTCTCAATTTCATCTTCGTCCACAAAATAATGGCCCGCGGTCTGCCTGTTTTCATTCATCAGCCTGCTGTGGAAGGTGGCAACCGCCTCCTCCTCTTCGGCCTCATCATCAATAGGATCGGATGCACCTTCAGGCACACCACCGTCCGGTTCGTTCTGCTGCGTCTCGGGAGGAGAGCCGCTGTCGAGACGCTCATCCAGCATATGACTGTCCGATTCCTTCGCGCGCTTCAACTTTTTCTTCATTTCTTCTATGTCCGGTCTGTCACTCATCGGCTCACCCCCTTCCTTCATCTATCAAGCGTACTGAACCCTTCCTTGAAGTGGTCGCCTCTGGCTTCATAGTCCTTGTACTGGTCCCAGCTTGCACATGCCGGTGAAAACAGAACCACATCCCCCACCTCTGCATGCTTTGCGGCCACCTGTACTGCATCATGGGGATGCTCTGTAATCAGGACGGTCTTCCCGGTGCTTTCGGCAAGCGCTTTGAACTTATCTTTCGTCTCGCCGAAAGTGATGACCATGCGCACATTGTCCATATGCGGAGCAAGTGACTCGAGCGACTGCCCCCGATCAAGCCCTCCGGCGATCCAGATGATCGGATCTTTGAAACTTTTCAGTGCAAAGGTAGTGGCCAGGTTATTGGTCGCCTTGGAATCGTTATAGTAGGATGCACCCGCATACTCGCCAAGATGCTCCATGCGATGCGGTATACTGCCGAAATGAAGCAGTGTTTCCCTGACCGCTTCGTCGGTTGCTCCATGCCGTTTGGCTGCAAGCAGCGCTGCAAGAATATTCTCGAGGTTGTGATCACCTTTCAGTTTCACCTGGTCGATGTGGATCAATGGCATCCCTTTGTATGTGACCATGCCATCTTCTATTGAAGCCTCCCCGCCGTCGGTAGTGGAGAAGTATTCGACATGCAGGCTGGCAGGATCATGAAGCATTTCCCGCTGCGCCCCATTGAATATCACCGTCTGCTGCTGATCCATATTGGACAGCAGATTCATCTTCGCCTGTACATAGGCTTCCCGGGTGCCATGGTAGTCGATATGGGCTTCGTAGATATTGGTGAATACCGCTGTGTCGGGACGAAATTCCTTTATGCCCATAAGCTGGAACGAGGACAGTTCCATGACCAGAATATCTTCCTTCGCGGCCTCACGTACTGCTTCCGACGCCGGGTATCCGATGTTTCCGCACAATATTGGCGAAAGGCCTGAACGTTCAAGCATTTCACCGATCAGGTGCGTGACTGTCGTCTTTCCATTTGTACCAGTGATGCCGATGATCGGGGCGTCGGACATGTGATATGCCAGTTCGACTTCCGTAATGATTGGAACATCCCTGTCGGCAGCCGACTCAAGAAACGGTATGGAATACGGGATGCCGGGATTCTTGACGATCAGCTCGGCATCATTCAGAAGACTTGTCGGATGGTGGCCATCGACGATTTCAACGCCCCATCCTTTCATCGTCTGCCTGACTTTTTCGTCTGCGATGATTTCATTTGTTGTCAGAGTGACGACCGCCCCGAGAGACACAAGTGCCGAAACGGCACTCCGGCCACTCCGGCCGTATCCGAGGACAACGACGTTTTTATTTTCAAAACTGGCAGTCATCTACAACACCCCCAATAGGACACCGATGGCACCGGCAATGATGCCGGCGGTCCAGAACACGATGACAATCTTCCACTCGCTCCAGCCGCCAAGCTCGAAGTGATGGTGGATCGGTGTCATTCTGAATATTCTCCTGCCCGTCAGCTTGTAGGAAGCCACCTGCATCATCACTGAAGCCGTCTCTACGACGAAGACGATGCCGATGAGGAGAAGCAGCAGGCTCTCGTTGAGCATGATCGAAACTGTGGCGATGATGCCGCCGAGTGCGAGCGAACCCGTGTCACCCATGAACAGCTTTGCTGGATATTTGTTGTAGACGAGAAATCCGAGCAGTGCGCCGATCATTATGAGGAGGAAAAGGGCGATTGCCATCTCTTCCTGCATGATTGCGATGACCAGGAAACTTGAAAAGGCGATGATGGACAGCCCTGTAGCCAGACCATCGAGTCCATCCGTCAGATTGACGGCATTCGAGAATCCCACTTGCCAGAAGACGATCCACAGCATGAACAGTATGCCGAGCGGGATGTTGATGTCCGTGCCCGGTATATGGATGCTTGTCTCTATATCCGTAATGGCCTGGGTCATGATGAAATAGACGATGATTGAAACAATGATCTGTGCAAGAAACTTCTGTTTGGAGGACAGCCCCCTGTTGTCCTTTTTGACGACGATGATGTAGTCATCGATGAAGCCGATCAGACCGAAGCCGACGGTCACAATGACGAGAACAAGCATCTTGTATGCATCATCCACCATCAGTAGCGCAATGATGGACAGGATGATGACCGGAATCAGATAGGTCAACCCGCCCATCGTCGGTGTTCCTGTCTTTACCTGGTGGCTCTTCGGGCCCTCCTCGCGGATGGACTGGCCGAACTTCATCCGCTTCAGAAGTGGTATGGTCACCGGCACCAGTATGACTGTGCTGATGAATGCGATGATTGGAAATAGATAGTTCATTTTGTCCTCCTCTAATCTTCGGGGTCATTCGATGATAGTGTGACTTCGAGTGCTTCTTCATTACTAAGAACAGTACCTGGTGCAATGGACTGGGAGTTTACATAACCTTCCCCTTCCACAGTGACCTCAATACCCACAAAGTCACCAAATAGCACAGCTTCACGCTTTGACAGGCCGGTAAGATCAGGCATTGACGCGTCCCCGTCCGTTTTGACGAAGAACGAATCGTACGGCAGAAGCTTATCATTTTTAGGATAGTGGTCCACCACCTCTTGCCCATTGCCGACTACGATGGTCTGAATCGTGGAGTCGGAAGCAAACGGTATCCCACTCAAAGGTTCGCCGGCATAGTCACCGACTTCGATCACTTCCGCCTCCTGCTCATCTTCCGATTCCTCGACTGTCAGATATTTGAGTGTGCGTTCCATCAGTGGGTTGAATCCTGGCATGACACCGATGTCCCATGTATCGGATTTGTTTTTCGATGCAAGCTTCACCCCGTAGTAGATGATGACTTCCGGGTCATCCTCCGGCGCGTAGCCGATGAATGATGTCAGAAATTCGTAGGGTCCATCCATGTAGCCGCCGTTTTCGGGGTCGATCACCTGTGCCGTTCCGGACTTGCCGGCGACTTCGTAGTCATCGAGCAGATACTGCGGGTTTCTTTCCATGGAACCGCCGACCAGCGTATTGAGCTCTTCATGCGTCTTATCCGCTGCTTCTTCCGAGATGACCTGGCGAACGACTGTCTCCTTGCCCTGATGCAGCACTTCGTCTGTATCCGGATCGGTGATCGATTCTATGACATACGGCTTCTTCATCTTGCCACCGTTCAGAATTGCAGTCATGCCCTGGATCATCTGTATCGGTGTGACTGTCGAACCCTGTCCGAAAGATGTCGTTTTCCTCTGCAGTTCGCTTTCCCAGGAAAGTGTACCGGTCTGCTCATTCGGGAACTCGGAGCCGGTCGTTTCGCCGAAGCCGAACTGCTTGTAGTAGTCGAGCATCTTGTCCTCCCCGACCTTGTCCTGCAGCAGCATCATCAGTGCATTGGAGGAATACTGCATGCCTTCATTATAGGTGATTTCTCCCCATCCTTCAGTTTCCCAGTCATGGATCGTATATCCATTGACATCGTAGGACCCGGATTCGTACAGTGCATTCGGATCATAGACACCGGCATCGATTGCCGCAGCAAGGCCGAACACCTTGAACGTCGAGCCCGGCTCGAAGGAGTACTGGTAGAGCATGTTCAGCCAGCTGTTGCCGAACCCTTCACGGGTTCTCGGGTTGAATGAAGGGCGCTGGCCACTGGCTAGAATTTCGCCCGTTTCTGCATCCGCCACGACGGCGAACAGCTCCTCAGGCTCAAAGTGCTCCTCCATTATATCGAGTGAGTCTTCAAGATACAGCTGGATATTCGAGTCGATCGTCAATTTCATTTCCGCGCCATCTTCGGGCGGTTTTACCGTATCCGAATTCGGTACAATATATCCCCATAGATCCTGCGTATAGTCTATGGTGCCGTCCTGCCCCTGGAGTATATCATCATATGCCCGTTCCAGACCGAGCTGACCCTGCAGCTCATCCGTGTCTCCCTGCTGTTCGGCATAGCCGATCAGATGGGACGCGAAGTCCCCATTCGGATAGAAGCGTTTCGTTTCCGGTGTCAGCACGATGCCCGGAATGCTGCCATCCTCCAGTGCATTTTTCTGGTTGTAGGAAAGGTCGCGCCCCTCCTTGCCGAGCTCCACCTGGAACCTTTCATTCTCGATCCCTTCTTCTATACGTGCCTGTATATCCTGAGCCGGCATATCTATTATCTCCGAGACCGCTTCGGCTGTCTCCTTAGGATCTGTCACGTGGTTCGGGTAGTCCGCATCCGTAATCAATGCCAGACGGTATGCTTCCATATCGCTTGCCAGAACGTTACCGTGGCGGTCCACGATGTCCCCGCGTTCCGCTTCCCTGACGGCTGAGCGTGTAAACTTGTCGTGTCCATGCGCCACCAGGTCTTCATCATCGAGCGTCTTGTATATCATCAGATAGGAGAATTGCCAAAATATGCAAATAAAAAGCACTCCTATACCAAGGTAGATTAGGAGCGCACCAACTGATAGCGTTTTAGTTTTCTCACCAAGCCTGATTCTAATCCTTGCCATACTTCTCAGCAACCTTTACATTTCCATTGTCCAGTTCAAGTCCGAGTTCATTCGCTTTTTCGTAGATTCTTTCATAGGAGCCAAGATCTGTCACTTCCGTCTTCAGTTCACTGATCTCGCCTTCCCTGACGGCAATTTCACTTTCGACCTGGGTATTTTGTGTCTGAAGCGAATAGGCTTCCATCTTGAGCGAAAGTACGTATATTGCAGCTGCTGCAATCAATGTCATCAGTATAAGGTATGCAAGTGCTTCAAATTTCTTGATACCGATGACGCGTCTGGCTTTCCTGGTCTCATGGATCTGTTCCTGCTCTGTATGCGGACGCGGCAAGGTCTGGTGATAGCGTTCTACTGCCATAATAACACTCCCTATTTCTGCTTCTCTGCAATTCTTAGTTTTGCACTGCGTGCACGTGGATTGTCCTCCACCGCCATGTCATCTGCAACAATCGGTTTCTTGTTGACACGCTTCAAAATCGGTTCATAGGCTTCGGGAATGATCGGCATATTACGAGGCAGTTCAGGTCCGGACTCATACTCCATGAACATCTGCTTGCAGATTCTGTCCTCGAGGGAGTGGAATGTAATCACTGATACACGGCCCCCCTTATTCAGAAGGCCGATTGCCTGCTCAAGAGAACGTTCGAAGACGCCAAGTTCATCATTCACTGCAATTCTTAGTGCCTGGAAGACACGCTTGGCCGGGTGGCCGCCTGTTCTTCTGAACTTGTGCGGTATCTGCGATTTGATGATCTCTGTAAGTTCAACAGTTGTTTCAATGGGTTTCACAGCACGCAGACGTTCAATCTCCCGTGCAATCTTCTTGGAAAACTTCTCTTCCCCATATCTGAAGAAGATACTGGTCAGCTGTTCATAGGAATATGTATTGACAATCTCGTATGCATCCAGAGACTGGCTCTGGTCCATCCGCATATCAAGTCTTGCCTCTTTGGAGTGGCTGAACCCTCTTTCCGTAATATCCAATTGGGGGCTTGAAACCCCAAGATCGTACAATATACCATCGATTCCCGTAACGCCCTGCTCGGAAAGCGCTTCTGTCAAATGTTCAAAGTTGGAATGTATGAGTGTGAGGTTATTACTATCTTTGAATTTTTCCTCTGCGTTCTGAATTGCCAGGCTATCCTGATCAAAAGCGAACAGGTGTCCTGTCGTCAGTTGTTCGAGAAGATAGGCACTGTGCCCGCCGCCACCCAATGTGGCATCGACATAAATGCCGTCCGGGCGTATATTCAGCCCGTCCACTGTCTCTTCCAATAGAACGGTATCGTGCCTGAACATATCCTCACATCCTATAAATCAAAATCAATCAGTTCTTCTGCTATATCTTCAAAATGGGATTCCGAATCGTCGTAGAAGGACTCCCATTTTTCTGTGCTCCATATTTCAATCCTCTGCGAAACGCCAATAACCGTACATTCTTTTTTCAAGTCAGCATAATCTCTTAAATTCTGTGGAATGTTGATTCTGCCCTGCTTATCCACTTCAACTTCGGTTGCGCCTGAAAAGAACATTCTCATGAACTTTCTGGCATCCCTTTTCGTCAGTGGCAGGGTGCTCATTTTCTTTTCGATCTGTGCCCATTCTTCCATTGTATAGCCGAACAGACAGTGATCGAGGCCGCGGGTGATGATGAACTGCTTATCAAGGGCATCCCTGAATTTGCTGGGAACAATCAAGCGTCCTTTAGCATCCAGCTGATGCCTGAATTCTCCCATGAACATCCAATCACCTCGCCTATACAAATAATTTACCACATCTCCCCACTCTGTACCACAAATTATGTGCATTTGTGTGAATTTAATTACTTAACATGAAAAAAGACAGTTTCCACGAGAAGGAAACTGCCTTTATGCTAGACGCCTTTTATAATTGTGAGCTTCGTCGTATAGCTTAGATTGCGATGGTCGATTCCAGGGAACATCCAAGGGTGGTAGACACGCTCCTGCAGCGCACCGCCAGGCATGACGCGCTCCGCCACTTCCTCAAGGTCATTCAGCCTGCTTCTCAATGCCTTTTTCACTTCGAGCCTGTACCTCCGTTTCAGATAGGCAAGCTGCTTCTGGTGGACTTTCATGTTCGCTTCAATCAGATGCCCGTACCGCTCCCGGCCATCACCACCCGACAGGGCTCGGTAGTCATCTTCGAGTCTGGTCTTCATCGCATCCACCTCGTCAAGGAATGCCTGGTCGGTCGCCTCCTCCACCAGCCTGTTCTTTCTGTTTTCCACATCTGCATGCAGTGTATTAGATACTTGCAGATCATATTTATCAAGCAGCTTGCCAAGCCGCATATCTTCGTGGATGATCTCCATGCGCTTCAGAACAATCGGCATCGGCATCCCCATTGATTGAAACACTTCGTGGAGTTCGCCCCAGTACTTGACTTCGGCACCGCCGCCCGCGAATATGAGCGTATTGAACAGCATTTCCTGCATGAGGGGTCTCGTAACGACATTATTGCTGAACGTTTCAGGTGCATCCCCAAGTCTTTCGATCAGCGCCTCCTTGTCGATTGTGCCTTTATCTGTCTCGAACCGGCCATCCTGCTGCATCAGCAGTGTCCTGCTTCCTTCGGAACCTGTGAACAGATGGACATTGGTCTCCGTCTCTATCATCGGGGACAGTCCGAGTGTTTCATTGAATTTCTTCTGTCCGCTCCTGAAGGACCGGTCGATGTCTTCATGATGATTGATCATTTGTTCAAACATCGGCACTTCAAAGGCACGTACTGCCTCACTGTGCGCGTTGAAGATGAGCAGTCCTTCCTCCTTGAACACATCATGGACGAGCGCATGAAAGAGTTCAGTCCAGTACTCATGGCGATGGATCATTTCAATGATATGGCTCTTCTTATGGTAAAGCAGACCCGAATCGCCGCATGCTTCGATGATTGCGAGCAGTGTCCTCTCCATTTCGGCAGCATCATACCGGTAGAACCCGAGACTCATCGGTACCGTCAAGTTCGGTTTATAGGAGATTTTACGGCGTCTTCTATGATGCTTGTCATAGATGTAGGTATGATTCACCTCGGCAAAATCATGATCCTCCCCGGCAACCCAGAATACAGGAACCGCATCATAGTCATGCGCTGCTTTGACTTCCTCTGTGAGCACAAGCAGTGTGATGATCTTATGCATGATATAGCTCGGACTCATGAACAGGCCAGCCTGCTGGCCGCCGATGATGACCCGATGTCCGGCCTTGAGCTTTTCTATATTTTCACGCTGCGCATCACTCAGCCCATACTGCTCCATATCGCTCCGTATGATGCCCGCAAGCTTTTCCGTATGCGGATGCACAGGGCGATCCAGCACCTTTTCCACGCTTTCCCTATCATAGGAAAGATGATCATAGAACTGCAGTGTCCCTTGATCTTTATTATTGAAGTTTTTTGTAAATTCATCCTGTCCGAAATTCAAACATTCGATTTCCATAATCCGTCTCCTTCTTCGGGGTAGTAATTAGATTATAAATATTATAAACATATAAAACAATTGAACGGTTTTGAAGAAATATACTATAATGAAACCAAAGGAGAGAATAAAAATGTCAGAAGTGAAACATTTAGCAATCAATTATAAGACCGCAGAAGATTTCAAGAAATTCCGTGAGTATGGTGCGCAGGAACTGCATATGATGAAAGAACTCGAAGGCAATATGATTGACGCTGATATCGACTCCCCATTCTATGGCATCTACGTCGGCGACACACTGGCCGCCCGCATGTGCCTGTACCGCAAAGAGGACGAGCAGCAGCCGATATTCGATCCGCCACATGACTACATGGTCATCTGGAAGCTTGAAGTACTCGAGAAGTACCAGGGCCGGGGATTCGGCGGTAAAATGATTGAATTCGCCAAGGATTACGCACTTCCCATCAAGGCGATCAGCCGCCAGAATGCGCGCGGATTCTTCGAAAAGCATGGCTTTGAACCGATGAAATATGACATTGACCGGGACATGGCGGATGATCCGTTGATCTGGTATCCGGAAGGCTATGTACTGAACTAGATGGGAAAACACAAAAAGTCGCTGGCGGATTCATTCCGCCAGCGACTTTTCATATCGCATCAATTAGTTTGCTACGACGTCTTCA
The DNA here is from genome assembly GCF_021991715.1 of Salinicoccus sp. ID82-1. Lineage (NCBI taxonomy): Bacteria > Bacillati > Bacillota > Bacilli > Caryophanales > Staphylococcaceae > Salinicoccus > Salinicoccus sp. ID82-1. The sequence goes on along the minus strand of NZ_JAGFLY010000001.1, from coordinate 201,426 downwards.
CCTTTATAGCTGCCACATTCTTTACATACACGGTGGGAAAGCTTCATTTCACCACAGTTCGGGCATTCGACCATACCAGGCACTGAAAGTTTCAGGTGCGTACGGCGTTTTCTTTTGCGTGTGATTGAGGTTCTTCTTTTTGGTACTGCCATTTCTATTCCTCCTTATTTTCACTGTCGTCTAGCAGCGATTTCAACTTTGCCATTCTCGGATCCACTTTTTCCGCATCTTCCGCCAGTTCCTCTTCTTTCATGACCGACCAGTTATTGCCACCTGTCAGCGTTTCATCACTTTTGGTGATGACGTAGGGAATATTGACGACAATCAGTTCACGGACAATCGGTTCGAGATCCAAAGTGTGGGTCACTGGATGAACATTTTCAGCCAGTTCGTCGGTCTCACCCGGCTCTTCAACGAATACTTCCTGTGATTCGATGTGAAGAGGTACCTCTATATCTTCGGAAGTACGGCTATCGAGCATATTGACCACTGTATCTATCGTGAGATCGACTAGAATCTCACGATTCCGTATATGGATCTCACCTTCCACTGAAGTCTCTTCAGTGCCGGTGACATCCTTGCGATCTGTTATCTCTCCGAACTGGACCTTTTCATTTACAGCGATTGATTTCTGTTTGAACTTATTAAGCTGTGTTAATGACCATCTCATATAGTTTCACCTCTTATGAGCACAAAAAACATTGTACCTTCAACAAGGTTTTCTGTCAAGTTTTTTTCTTAACACTACACATTATTCCAATGGCATTTTCTGTTACAATATCATTGAAGAGAAAGGAGTGTCTAACCATGATTATTACATCTTTAATTACTGAATACAATCCCTTTCATAATGGACATATCCATCATATCGAAGCCTCCAGGCGGCTGACCGGGGCAGACGTCGTCATCGCAATCATGTCAGGCAGTTTTACACAGCGTGGCGAAATTGCCGTCACCGACAAGTTCACGCGTGCTCAGGCGGCCATTGCACACGTCGATCTCGTGGTCGAGCTGCCCATGCCCTGGGCAGTGAGCTTTGCCGATGACTTTGCACTCGGCGGTGTGCATATTGCTAAACTGCTCGGCAGCGACCATATCGTCTTCGGCAGTGAGTCCGGCGATATCGATGCGCTTCATGATACGTACCATAAGCTGAAGGATCATGATATAAGGGAGAAGATGGAGGTATTGACGAAGCAGGGCTACAGCTACCCCCGCGCCATCAACGCAGCCATCGGCTCCGACATCTTCAATGGTGCCAATAACACTCTTGGCCTGTCCTATCTGCGCGCAATCGATTCACTCGGCGCCGAGATCACACCGCTGACCATACCAAGGCTCGGCAACCAGTACAATGAGACCGCCCTGTCCGAATCCCGCTTCTCCAGTGCCACCAGTCTGAGGCAGGCCATCCAGGAAGGCAGGACCGAGGAAGCAGCGCAATATATGCCGGAAGACCTGGTGCGTAGCATCCATGCCAAAGGTCCACTGTCCAACGAAGTGCTGTTCGATACTCTGAAGCTCCTCATCCAGCGCAGTACGCCACGCGACTTGCGTGAAATCTATATGATGACCGAAGGCATAGAGCATAGATTGCTCGCCAAAATAAGAAAACATCGTTCCTATGATGCTTTCCTTTCCGATGTCAAGACGAAGCGCTATACGATGACGCGTCTCAACCGGCTCATGATCTATATACTGCTCAATATTACGCAGACGCAGATGGCTGGATTGCAGATGCCTGAGGCCATCAGAGTGCTGGCCATGAACCGAACAGGGCAGACCTTCCTGAAAACCCTGCCTGAAGCGCTTGAAGTCATCACCAACGTCAACAGCAGGAACAGCGGATATATCCGAAACGATATCATCGCCACCGATATCCATAATATCTACAGCGGCTCGGACAGGAACGACTTCAATACGCCGGTCATCATCGCAGACTGAATTTCTGTTTCAGGGCATCCTCCACAAGCGGCGGGACCAGGTCCTCTATTCTGCCACCATATTTGGCCACCTCTTTGACAATCGAGGAGGAGATGAACGAATAGTTGTTGTTGGTCATCATGTATATCGTCTCTATGGAGCTGTTGAGCTTGCGGTTCATGGAGGTCAGCTGCATCTCGTACTCGAAATCGCTGACTGCACGCAGACCTCTGACAATCGACCTGGCCCCCACTTCCTCACAGAAGTCGATCAGCAGGCCATTGAAACTCCTCACTTCGACATTCGGCAGATGGGCGGTCACCGCTTCTATCATCGCCACCCGCTCCTCTGTCGAGAAGAGCCCCTTCTTTGATGAATTTTTCAGCACGGACACATAGACTGTATCAAAAATCTTGCTCGTCCGCTCTATGATATCAAGATGACCGTAGGTGATCGGGTCGAAACTTCCCGGGCATACTGCGATTCTACTCATTATAGTTCCCCTTCCTTTGTCAGTACATTGATGCGGATCGTGCCATATACCGCTTCTTTCAGGCTGGCGTAGCCGGGTGTTCCGTAGGCTTCGTCCTTATGCGTCTCAACCACAATACGGCCGTCTCGGGCGAGTATGCCCAGTGAATCGATCAGTTCAAGTGCTACTTCGACCATCCCCTTATGGTATGGCGGATCCAGGAAGATCAGGTCGAACTGCCTGCCTCTTCGGCTCATGGCCCGAAGCGCACGCCGGTAGTCGTTGCGGAAGATCTCGATCGGTTCCTCGATGTCCGTCGTATTTCGCCTTATGATGCCGACCGCGTCCTTCGCCCCGTCTATGAACATGGCATCCGTGCCGCCGCGGCTCAGCGCCTCGATGCCGAGTGCGCCGCTTCCGGCAAACAGGTCCAGGACACTGCCGTCGATCGGACCGAGTATGTTGAATATATTTTCCCGTACCTTGTCGGTCGTCGGCCTCGTATCATTCGACTTCAGTACCGCAAGTTTTTTTGATTTATATTTTCCACTGATTATTCTCATGAGAAACCTGCTTTCTTTCCTTACATGGTTGGTTTAGAATGATGAATGGGAGTTGATAATATGCAGAAATTCATCACACTTGGAGAAGGTCATGGCGACCTTTTCGAGCTTGAAGCACTGATAGAGAATGACCATGGAAGAATCGATAAAGGAATCTTCCTCCATACCGCAGAAGGCATGTCGACATTTCTTCTCGTCATGTCACCGCTCCGCGGAAATTTCCAGGCCATATATGCCATCTACAGAGGCATCCTTCATAAGGAGGGCACAGGAAAGAAATATGCGATGATCAGTGAATGGTGCCGGGGGCAGAATATTCCGGTCATTGAATTCTCCACGCGGGATCCAAAAGATTTCCACGAAAGAGAGCAGTTCTACCAGTACATTACCGGGGTACTGCGGCTGAACCATCTGATTCCGCCCCTGACCTGAAAATCAGATGACCCGGTAGTCCTTCGGTTCAAAGTTCTCGGTACCGTATTCCCTTTTGATATTCGGATATTCGCTCGCCACCACATCGCTGACATACTTCAGCCGGTTCAAAGCCTCCATTGTTTGAGAGAGGTCGGTTTCGTATATATATAGTAATAAGTACTTTTTTTCCTTATTGACGTATATGAGGTGGCCGTACCGTTTCAATTGTCGTATGAATTTATTTTGTTTAAAATAAATGTATATGCCGATGCGTTTCTCAAGCATACTACCCCACCTTATATATTTTTATACAGTTATGATACCATGGAAATAGGAAGTTTTAAACGAAACTATAATTGGAGGCATAATTACTATGAAAAAGTGTACGAAGAGCCTACTTGCAGCAATCGGGGTCACAGGCGGACTCGTCGGTGGACTCTGGGTGGGAACCAGAGTGGCGAGTGAACCGAAGATCAGAGACATCAAACCGTACTTCAGACACCGCTCCCCCTATATCTTTGCACATCGCGGCGGCATGGGACTTGCACCGGAGCATACCATTGCGGCCTTCGACAAGGCGGGCAGATTCGAAGTCGACGGATTTGAAGTCGATATCCGCATGACAAAGGATGAAGAGATTGTCGTCTTCCACGATGCCTATGTGGACCGTACTTCCAATGGTGCCGGACGCATAAGCAACCTGACACTCGACGAACTCAGAAAACTCGATTTCGGCTACCATTTCCGGAATGCTGAAGGAAACCACCCTTACAGGGAATCTGAAGATGCACGCATTGTAACACTCAGAGAGCTGATCGAGAAGTATCCCGACAAGCTCATCAACATCGATATCAAGGACGATCCGAATTCATATGAAGGCAGTCTGATGCCAAGCCTGCTCTACCGTCTGATCGATGAGCTTGACGTCCGCGATCGTGTCCTCATCACAAGCTTCTACGATGCACAGATTGAGCGGTTCCAGCTCTACTCGGGCGATGACATCGCTCTTGGGGCCGGAGAAGAACAGGTCAGAAATGCCTACTTGGCATATGCTTCAGGATTCAAGCATCTATTCAATCCTAAAGCGGATACTTTCCAGATTCCACCACGCTACAACAACATTCCGCTCGACAAGGAAGGCTTCATAGACTATCTGCAGAGCCTGAACATTGCGGTCGGATACTGGGTCATCAATGAAATGGACGAGATGGATGAACTCATCCAAAAAGGTGCGCACACGATTGTCACCGATTATCCGGACATCAGCCACCACCTGATGAAGGAAAGATACTAGAAAAGGCTCCCCGATGGGGAGCCTTTCGCATATCCTAGCTTGCACTCTGGCATCCGCAGCTGCCACCTGTTGCGCATCCGGACTCTCCGGATACGGAGAAGAACGGGTTGCTGCTGACTACATTGACATTGCTGCTGACACTCGTGCTCACGTGATAGAGCACTTCATCAAGCAGAGCCTGCAGCTGATATTCGGTCCTTCTGTATTCCATGATGACGGGGTGCATATCCAGTTTCTTTTTGAACTGGTTGATCTCCCGACGTTTTGTACTGAAGTCGGGATGGTATCTGCCAAACCTCTGGACTTCCTCGAAATCCATCTTCAGACGTGTGAACTGATCTATGAGCTGTGATACTTCCTGATCTTCATCAAGAAGTGCACGGTATCTGCAATACTGCTGATAGGCTTCGGTCTGCCTTATTTTTTCATTTAAGGCATCGAGCTGATCTAGAATTTCCATTTCTGTTTCTGTAACCATTTACAACACCTCCCCCACATAATATCACATATCCATGGTTTTCCACCACCAGCATTTTCAGTTTTCAAATACCATTTGCAACTGTCGGGACAATAGATTAAAATTAAAGTAATGGAAAAATGCTTAGGGAGGAAAATTCATGGTTTTCGAAAACTCTACTCTTGAGACGATGGTCGTTTCTCAGGATATACTGCAAGATGTTATGAATAAGAACGGACTGGTACTTGGCGGCTCATGGGATTATGAACGGATGACCTTCGACTATAAATATGAACTGCCTGAAGGCATCTATTACCTGCGTATCCCTGGATATGCAATAGAGGGGGATGTTGGTGCCAAAAATGCCATCCTCCAGCTGATGGACCCATACATGGGCAAACACTACTACCCGACTGGTCTCGAGTACGGAAGCGATGAACATTTCCCTGAACGTATCGTGAACCACGCCGTACAGAAAATCAGAGCTGTCGCACAGGACCTGAAAGCAATCGCATAAATCTTCATAGAAAAAGGGCTGCTCATTCGAGCAGCCCTTTTTCTATCCCTGAAGGATGGCTTTGATCAGTGAAGTCGTCTCGCCACCCGGGTAGAGTACGTACAGCAGTACATAGACCATGACACCAGTAATCGCTGTACCGAACCAGATGGTAGATGCCCATGGCGCAATCTTCCTGTGTCGCGCCAGTTTCCTCTTGTAGCCCAGGTAGACCTGGACGCCCCCGAGGATGCCCCCTGATGTAGCCAGTATGATATGGAATATCAGAAACACCGTATAGAAAGGAACGAGACCTTCCGGTCCTCCAAATGCCGTGTTTCCTATGAATACTGTCCTTGAGGCATAGATGATGAAAAAGATCAGTGCGCTGACTGCTGCATAGGTCATCATCTTCTGATGTCCGTCAATCTGTCCATTTCTGACTTTGGCGATGCCGATGGCCATGAAGACTGCACTGATTACGATGAATAATGTACTGATGGTCGGTAAAATGTGCACGGTGTGATTCTCCTTATTCCATTATCTGTATTGGTTGAAAAGTTCTTTCTGTAGGCGTGCCTCTTCCATGGAGCGGCGTGTCACTTCATCTTCATCCCTGCGCTCATTTCTGTACCAATTATAGAAGAGATGTCCGAGCATGAAGGCGAAGAAGATCTCCTGCAGCACTTTCATGATGATGCCGCCTGTCTGCTGGTCCATGATCGGCGTTGTATTGGTGAAGTACTCGGGACCTGAAATGAGGCCCTGCCCTCTCAATCCATCAAGAACACCGGAAGGTACACACAGTGCCATTGCGGAAAGCCACGCATCTCCATCTGTATAGGTGTTGTAGAGCGGTTCACCTGCAAAGATGATCAATGCACAGGCAGGTGTCAACAGCGCTCCGATCGCAAAGACATACAGAAGCTTGAACAGCCCACCCATATGATTCTCCTGCGGCTCTACCCTGTTGAAGATCGGATAGAAAAGTAGAATTGCCAGCATGAAGAGCAGAATGTTGAATCCGGAGTGCAATGGCGCATTCTGTTTAAGGTAGTCGAGCACGACCGGAATATGATAGATGGAAAAGATTCCATTGAACAGTATCAGCGGTATCAAAGGCTTCCGGGCGATTGCAAAGAACTGCTTCAGAACGGGCAGTTCCACGATGTATTTCCATAGGTACTCGGGTATGGCGAAGTACATCAGCGGAGCAATCAACAGAAATACCACGGCCATCTGCAGCATATGGAAGCTGAACAGAATATGGCTCAGTATGTCCACCGGCGCACCATACATGGCATAGAGCAGCAGCATGCAAGTGGCAAAAAGCGAACCTTCCTTGAGTTTAAGAGGCCGGCCGCCTTCAAACTTCCGATACCACTTTTTGGTGGTCAGGAAATAGACGACGGTAATAAAAACGACAAAAGCCAGGAAATACGGACTCCAGTTTGCGATAAAACCGAATATTGATATAGATGACAAGTTTTCCATTTAGAATCATCCCTTTATAAAATCACTTAATCCCAGTATAGTTTCCAGGCGTTTATTGGGCAAGGTAATACCATGACAATATGATGACAAATAAAGACCGGCACAGTGTGCCGGTCTTTATGCTGACTTAGATTGGTTTGCCAATCCATACGATATAGATGAACGTAACTACAAAAGATAATGCAAAGAATATCCCCGTCATGATGAACAGCTTGGCGAATTCATGCCCTTTGTCCTTCATATGCATGAAGTAGTAGAACTGGAGGATGACCTGAATGAAAGCCATGCCTATCACAATAGGAATGACGAACTGCGGACTCACATCCATCGCCACCAGTCCGAAAGCGACGAACGTGAGGAAAATCATCAGTGAGAATGAGATGATCTGCTGACGCATTTCCCTGGTGCGTTCACGACGGACGTAATCGAGCTTCTTTTTAGACATTGGTTCCTGTTTGATTTCTGCCATGCTACATCACTCCCAGCAAGTAGACTATTGTGAAGATGAACACCCACACAACATCGATGAAGTGCCAGTAAAGGGACGCTGTATTCACTTTAGCCGCCGTGTAGACGGAAATACCTCGTCTCGCATTACGCAGGATGAGCAGTGTGATCCATCCAAGACCGATGACGACGTGGAAACCGTGTGTACCGAGCAGGAAGTAGAACGCACTACCGAAGGCACTGGACCTGAATGTATGACCATGGTGCACATATTCGATGAACTCGTAGATTTCCAATGAAAGGAATCCGAGTCCAAGGAGTACGGTAATACCGAGCCATAGCTGCATCTTGGCAAAGTTGTTGTTTCTCATGTGATAGATTGCATAGACACTTGTCAGTGATGATGTCAGTAGAAACATTGTCATGACAAATGCAAGCGGTAGCGCGAAGAGATCAGCAGCCAGGGGATGATCTTCCCCTGGTACTGAATCTTTCAGAGCAAGATACGTCGCAAAGAGAGATGCGAAAAGTGTAGTCTCACCTGCAAGGAAAATCCAGAAGCCGATGAACTTGTTCTTACCTTCCATTGTCGCAGTTTCAGGATGGGCCGGCCATCTTTCGCTTGGCACATTATATTCCATGTGAGCCATTATTTCGCCCTCCTTTCTTCTTCTTCAAGATCTCTGAGTACTTCTTCCTTGGTTACATAGTAGCCGAGGTCATCTTTTACAGAACGTGTAATCATTGCACCGATTGTAATAGCCAGTCCAAGACCCAGTACCCATGGCGCCCATGGATGTACAGGAAGACCACTTACTGCATCAATCGCCCAGTCCTTGCCTGATGCAAAGTACAGTGCGCCGAAACCAGCAACGAACAGTCCGAATGACATGACGAACGGAATGAATGAGTTATTCGGCATGTGGAAGTCTTCCAATGATTCGGAAGGCATCATTCTACCGTTGTTCGCTTTTTTCTCGATCCAGTATGCATCCAGTCCACGGACGAGTGGAATCTGTGCAAAGTTATAGTATGGTACAGGAAGCGGCAGTGACCATTCGAGTGTACGGCCATCTCCCCATGGATCACGTCCAACTTTCTGATTCTTGGCGATTGTCATAATGATGTTGATGACGAGTATGATTACAGCAATTGCCATCATCAATGCCCCGATCGAGGATATGAGGTTGGCTGTATTGTACCCCTGCCCATCCAGGTAGGTGAACACACGTCTAGGCATACCCCATAGTCCGAGGAAGTGCTGGATCAGGAATGTCACGTGGAAGCCGATGACGAAGATGACGAAAGTGATCTTGCCGAGCTTTTCACTGAGCATTGTACCGAACATCAGCGGCCAGTAGTAGTGCAGTCCTGCAAGCAGTCCGAACACGACACCACCGACGATGACGTAGTGGAAGTGTGCAACGATGAAGTAGGAGTCGTGGTACTGGTAGTCGGCTGGTGCCGCTGCCTGCATGACACCTGTGACTCCACCCATCGTAAATGATGGAATGAATGCAAGAGCGTAGAGCATCGGTGTCGTGAATTCTATGCTTCCGCCCCAGACGGTTGCGATCCAGTTGAATATTTTGATACCGGTCGGCACCGCAATGGCCATCGTAGCCAAGGCGAAGATCGCGTTCGCTGTCGGTCCAAGACCTACTGTGAACATGTGGTGCGCCCAGACCATGAATCCGAAGAATCCGATGATGATTGTGGCGAATACCATTGCCGAGTAGCCGAATAGACGTTTACGTGCAAATGTTGCGAATATCTCCGAGAATATACCGAATGCCGGCAGAATCAGGATATATACTTCCGGGTGTCCGAATATCCAGAACAGATGCTCCCAGATGATCGTGTTGCCCCCTGTTTCGACCAGGAAGAAACTGGATCCGAACATGCGGTCGAAAATAAGGAGGAACAATCCGATTGTGAGCGGCGGGAATGCGAATACGATAAGTACGGAAGCGACCAGTGTCGTCCATGTCATAAGCGGCATTCTCATGTATGTCATACCGGGTGCTCTCATGTTGATGATTGTAGTTACAAAGTTGATACCTGATATCAATGTACCTGCACCACTGATCTGAAGACCGAGTGCATAGAAGTCGATACCATGTCCAGCTGACGCGATTGAAAGTGAAGCATAGCTTGTCCAGCCTGCATCCGGCGCGCCTCCAAGGAACCATGATAGGTTCAGGAAGATACCACCGAAAACGAACAGCCAGACACCGAGTGCGTTCAGGAACGGAAACGCAACGTCACGCGCCCCGATCTGAAGTGGCACTGTCGCATTCATGAATGCGAACAATAACGGCATTGCTGCCAGGAAGATCATTGTCGTACCGTGCATGGTGATCATTTCGTTGAACAGTCCTGCTGAGAGGAAGTCATTATTTGGTACTGCAAGCTGAAGTCTTATCATCATTGCTTCAATACCACCAACTACGAAGAAGAAACCACCAGCAATCAAGTAGAGTATTGCTATTTTCTTATGGTCTACTGTAGTCAGGTATTCCCAGACTACAGAGCCGACACCTTGCTTTTTAGCTGTGGATGCCATTACTAGTTACCTCCTTCTTCATCGGATTCCGAAGTGGATTCTTCAGAATCTGATGCACTTTCTTCGCTAGGTTCCGAGGAGGCTTCTTCTGAAGCTTCTTCACCAGACTCGGGAGACGCTTCTTCCGTGGATTCTTCGCCCTCTGCAGCAGGCTCTTCCGAGGAAGCTTCTTCTGCAGAACCTTCGCTTTCTCCACTGGATTCAGTGGATCCCTCTTCCGAGGATTCTTCTGCGTTTTGTCTTAGCGTTTCAACATCACCTGAACCCTCTTCAACTTTGAGTTCCATCAAGTACGCGGCAACAGATGCGATTTCCTCATCTGTCAGATCATAAGCGCCTGTCATCTTGTTGTCCGGCTTGAATGCTTCCGGATCCTTGATCCAGTTGATGAGGTTCTCTTCACTGTGAGCCAGGTAGCCTGCAATCAGTTCACGGTCTCCAAAGTTTGTCAGGTTAGGCCCTTGTGCCCCTGCTCCAGTTGGTGTAACAGCGTGGCAGCCGATGCAGGAGTTATTGAAGATTTCCTGGCCTTCAGCTGCATCGGATGCAGATGCCTGTACAGGTTCTTCGATACTCTTCATGTCTGCGAGCCATTGATTGTATTCGTCTTCAGGGAGGGTTTTCACTTTGAAGTCCATCAGTGCGTGGGATGGACCACAAAGCTCAGCACATTTACCATAGAACAGACGGTTTGAATCCTGTGCTTTTTCGTCATCAAATGTAAGGTAGAAACTGTTGATACCTTCAACGTTCGTATCCATCTTACCACCAGCGGCCGGCACCCAGAATGAGTGTTTTACATCGGAAGCCTGAAGGTTGAAGTATACTTTCGTATCCGTTGGAACGACAAGTTCCTGGCCAGTAACGACGCCTACATTCGGATACTCGAATTCCCACCAGTACTGGTTTGCAGTAACGTTGATGACTACTTCTTCGCTGTTCACTTCGCCAGCATCATTTTCACTTGCCTCTGTATCCGCCTGTTTGAATGTCAGGTAGACGGTCGGAACAGCAAGGATAATAAGTAATATGATCGGGATTGCGGTCCAGATCACTTCAAGTGTATGGTTTCCGGCAATATCCTTGGGCTCGAAATCCTCGCCCATGTTTTTCCTGCGGCTCTTTACTACAGCGATAGTAAAGACGATTGAAACTGCAATAACAACAAACAGCATAATAATGATGGATAGCAGCATCAGATCGAACTGTTCCTGTCCAACTTCACCAGCTGGTCTTAAAGTGCTGAGATGATTCTTACCACACCCGGATGCGAATGCAGCCAAGATCGTGATAAGTCCAAGCCACTTGGCATTCATCCAACGATTTTTCATGTAAATAGCCCTCTCTTTCATTCTTAAGCTTTAGAAATTTCCTAATAGACCGGCGACAATGATCATTACGAAGAAAATCATAATGTAGTTCAATGAGAAGATGAATACCTTGCCGGCATGCCGGTTATCATCTTCGACTGGACGGAACTTGTTGAACGAGATGACCAGCCATATGATGTTCAATGCGGTTGCCAGAACGACGAACCACAAGCCAAGTTCAGTCATCATGATGGGAGTAAAAAGAAGCAGTGCCACCCAGAAGACAATTGATATCCTCGTGCGATGATTCCCCTTTACGGAAGGAAGCATAGGCACTCCTGCCATGCTGTACTCATCGCTCCGTTTTATTGCTAATGCGTAGAAGTGTGGGGGTTGCCACAAGAACATCACGATGAACATCGCCCAGGCAAGTATATGAAGATCCGGTTCAATTACGGCCCAGCCGATAAGCGGTGGCATAGCTCCGGGAATTGCACCGATGACCGTATTCGATAGAAGGTGACGCTTTGCAAATATCGAGTAGACGACTGCGTACCCGAAAGCGGCAATCAGACCGAGTGTTCCGGCAGTCGAATTGATCGAGTACAGAAGGATCTCCCCGACAGCCAGGCTGCCGTATCCGATCATCAGAATATCCCGACCGGAGAAAGTACCGTCTACACTTGGTCTCGACTGCTTCGATGCCATTACAGCATCGATGTCACGATCGTAGTAGTTGTTCAGTGCGGCTACGCCGCCTATGACAAGTCCGGTTGCTGCAACCATCAGCAGCAGAAGTGGCACATTGGAGAAGAAAGACTGATTATAATACATTACAGCCAGAAATCCTGCGGCAAAGGCCGGAATCAGGTTTGCCTTGATAATACCATCCTTGACCAGTGTCTTCACTGCCTTGAAGGTGATTCCCTTACTATCATGATGCACATCATTACCATATACATCACTTTGCATCCATACGCCTCCTTTCACCACAGACACATTTACAGATAATAATAAATTAAAAATGACACATTTACTATACATTTCTGAAATAAATTCGTTACATTTTATATTGTTCAAAAATTGTTCATCAATGTGCCACAATCTCATTCCTTTTGTGTTTTATACTGGGAATAGTTGTTTGTTGTACATTTCGATTTTACCATATATTCTGGAATTGTTAAGGGCAATCGAATATATTCGTGATTGCACGGACAAGTTCTTTCATATATATTAGTTATCTGTGACCACTTACAGCAAAAGAACTATTGAGGTGTTACCATTGTATAAAAACTTAAAAGTATTGGCCGTCGTCACGACACTCATGATGGTCTTCGTGCAGATCGGTGGTGCATTGGTAACAAAAACCGGTTCTGCCGACGGATGTGGACGGTCATGGCCATTATGCCACGGACAGATCATCCCGAGCTCATGGCCTATTGAAACAATCATCGAACTTGCCCACCGGGGCGTCTCCGGCATGGCCATCATAATGGTCGGTCTGCTGGGCTGGCTGGCACTCAAGCTGCTGCCGCACAAGAGGGAAACGCGCTTTCTTGTCATTCTGAGCATCAGTTTCATTCTTGTTCAGGCACTGATTGGAGCAGGCGCAGTCATATGGGGGCAGAACGACTTCATTCTTGCAGCGCATTTCGGTATTTCACTGATCAGCTTTGCTGCAGTTTTTCTGCTTACACTACTCGTATTCGAAGTCGATCAGAAATTTGAGGCACAGTCCCTTGCCATTGGTTCCTACCTCAGATATCATACAATATTCCTGACAATCTATATCTATCTCGTTGTCTATAGCGGCGCACTGGTAAGGCATACGGATTCATCACTTGCCTGTCTGGGCTGGCCGCACTGTGGACAGGGCCAGCTATGGGCAGCTGACTTCTACCAATGGGTACAGATGAGCCACCGTGTACTTGCCGGCATCATCGTCATCTGGATATTCATCATACTGATCCATGTACTCAGACACTACAGCCAGTATAGAATATTGAAGTATGGCTGGACGATTGCATTCATTCTCGTACTGCTGCAGGCACTGACGGGCATGCTTAGCGTACTGACACTCGTCAACATATTCATCGCCCTGCTGCATGCACTGTTCATAACTCTGCTGTTCGGACTGCTATGCTACTTCATTCTTCTGCTGTCGAGAGCCAAATAAATAGACCCACACAGTTGTGTGGGTCTTATTTTATGCCTTTTCCACTGTCATCATCAGATCCATGGACTCGACTTTATCTCCAGCAGCCACAAACACTTCGGATACTTTGCCATCAAATGGTGCCTTTACAGAGTTCTCCATCTTCATGGCTTCTGTAATGATGATGACTTCCCCTTTTTTGAATGTGTCGCCTGCCTTGTACTTCACTGTACTTACTGTGCCCGGCATCTGGGCGCCGATATCTCCAAGTGCGGTTGGATCCGCCTTCTTCAGACGGGCTGAAGTGGATTCCACATTTTCATCGTTGATGTAGACTTTCCTCGGGAATCCGTTCAGTTCGAAGTACATCCAGCGGCAGCCGTCTTCATGAACGTGCCCGATCGAAAGCAGATTGACAATCAGTGTTTTGCCCTTGTCAATTTCGATTTCGAGCACTTCATTTTTCCGCATGCCGAAAAGGAACGTCGGCGTATCCAGCACTTCAACATTGCCGAACCGGTCATTTGTGCTGATGAATTCCTTGAATACTTTCGGATAGAGCGCATACGACAGAACATCCTTATCGGTGATCCGCCGCTCGCAGAATTGTGACATCTCCTCTTTCAGCGCATCGAAATCCACAGGCTCCATCACTTTTCCTGCACGCTCCGTCAGCGGTTCGCTGCCCTTCAGAACAACTTTCTGGAGTTCGGTATTGAAGCCTGTTGCCGGTCTGCCGATTTCACCTTTGAAGAAGCTGACGACGGAATCCGGGAAGTCGAGATGCTGACCGCGATCGATGACGCTTTCCTCATCCAGATCATTCTGAACCATGAACAGTGCCATATCGCCGACCACTTTGGATGATGGGGTCACTTTGACAATGTCACCGAACAGCAAGTTCACCTTCTGGAACATTTTCTTCACTTCACCATAACGCTCGCCGAGTCCGAGGGACTTGGCCTGGCTGAACAGGTTGGAATACTGTCCACCCGGCATTTCGTGCTTGTAGATTTCTGTGTTCGGACTCTTGATGTCACTTTCAAAATCAGTGTAGTATCTTCTGACACCCTCCCAGTACTGGCTGAGCCGCTCAAGACCATCTATATCCGCACGGATCTGCCTGTCCTGGCTGCTCTGTGCATAATAGAGGGTGTTGGCACTCGGCTGCGAAGTCAATCCACTCATCGCCCCGAGGGCGGTATCGACAACATCCACACCGGCTTCGATCGCCTTGTGATACATCAGTACGCCATTGCCGCTCGTATCATGCGTATGCAGATGGATCGGAATATCCACGGTGGCCTTCAGTTCGCCGATCAGCTCATAGGCTGCCTGCGGCTTCAGAAGACCCGCCATATCCTTGATTGCGAGAATATGGACACCTTCCGCTTCGAGGGCTTTGGCCATATTTTTATAATAGTCGAGTGTATAGACATTGGAACGCTCCGGGTTCAGAATATCTCCTGTGTAGCAGATGGCACCTTCCGCCACCTTGCCTGTCCTGAGCACCGCTTCGATCGGCTGCTTCATCGCCTCCATCCAGTTCAGAGAGTCGAATATTCTGAACACATCGATACCGGCATCCGCGCTTTCCTGCACGAACTTCTCCACGACATTATCCGGATAGTTCTTGTAGCCCACCGCATTGGATGCACGCAGCAGCATCTGGAAGAGTACGTTCGGTATTTCCCTGCGGAGTACCTCAAGACGTCTCCAAGGGTCCTCCTTCAGGAAGTTGTAGGCGACATCGAACGTTGCCCCACCCCACATTTCAAGGGAGAATGCATCCTTCAGATCATGCGCTGTATAAGGTGCAATCTTCTTCATATCGTAGGTCCGGACACGTGTCGTCAGAAGCGACTGGTGGGCGTCCCGCATCGTCGTATCGGTGATGAGCACATCATTCTGGGCCTTCAGCCATTTTGCGAGCCCCTCCGGCCCTTCACGATCCAGAATCTGCTTTGTCCCCTCTTTGATATCCGGCTCATAGTCCGGCAGCACAGGAGGATCAAAGTGCGGCTTCTGGCGCTTCTCTACACCCGGGAAACCATTTACGGTAATTGTCGAGATGTATTCCAACGTCTTTGTTCCCCGGTCCTTCGGCTTTTCGAACTCGAAAAGGGATGGCGTCGTATCGATGAACTTCGTCGAGTAGTCGCCTTTCTGGAAGTCCTTGTTGCCGATGACATTGATCAGGAATTGGAGGTTCGTCTTGATGCCGCGGATCCGCATCTCCTTCAGGCTGCGTGTCATCTTCTCATTGGCATCCTTATACGTCAGTCCATGCGTCGACAGCTTTACAAGCAGGGAATCGTAGTACGGGGAGATGACTGCACCCTGGAAACCGTCTCCGGCGTCCAGACGGACACCAAAACCACCACTGGAACGGTACGCCATGATTTCACCGGTATCCGGCATGAAGCCGTTCAAAGGATCCTCTGTTGTAATACGGCACTGTACCGCGTAGCCCATGAGCGGGATGTCCTCCTGCTTCGGGAGGTTGATGACTTCACCGAACAGTGTATTGCCATCGGCGATCTGGATCTGTGTCTTGACGATATCGATGCCTGTGACCATTTCGGTGATTGTATGCTCGACCTGGACACGCGGGTTGACTTCGATGAAATAGAATTCATCATCCGCTACAAGAAACTCCACTGTACCAGCATTGACATAGCCGACCTGTTCGCCCATATTCTTTGCAGCCTCACATATTTCAAGGCGCAGTTCATCAGTCAGACCGACTGAAGGGGCAACCTCCACCACTTTCTGGTGACGCCTCTGGACGGAACAGTCCCGCTCATACAGATGAAGCATGTTGCCGTCCGTATCACCGATGATCTGGACTTCGATGTGCTTCGGCCTATCGATGTATTTCTCAAGATAGACCTCACTGTTGCCGAATGACTTCGACGCCTCACTTTTTGCACGCTCGTAGCTGTCTTTAAGATCGTCATCACTTTCGACGATGCGCATGCCTTTGCCGCCGCCGCCTGAAATGGCCTTGATGATGATCGGATAGCCGTGCGTCTCGATGAACGCCTCCACTTCGTCGAAGGACTGTACCGCACCATCCGTGCCTGGAATGACAGGCAGGCCTGTGGCGACTGCAGTCTCGCGAGCCTTGACCTTGTCCCCGAACATGTCGAGGTGACGGAGCTCGGGACCGACGAATATGATGCCCTCCTCCTCACAGCGTCTTGCAAATTCCATGTTTTCACTCAGGAAGCCGTAGCCCGGGTGGATTGCGTCCACTCCAGCATTCTTTGCTACTCTGATGATTGCTTCTATATTGAGGTAGCTCTCAGTCGGAGATAGATTTTCACCGACCAGATAAGCTTCATCCGCCTT
Source organism: Salinicoccus sp. ID82-1 (assembly GCF_021991715.1). Lineage (NCBI taxonomy): Bacteria > Bacillati > Bacillota > Bacilli > Caryophanales > Staphylococcaceae > Salinicoccus > Salinicoccus sp. ID82-1. The sequence continues at coordinate 184,481 of NZ_JAGFLY010000001.1, read as the reverse complement.
ATATCTATGTAGCGCACCTTTGTCTTCATTGCTATAGATTGCCACAGTAGTAATATCCAGTTCTGTACATGCCCGGAAAATACGAATTGCGATTTCTCCTCTGTTGGCGACAAGCAGCTTGTTGATTCTATTCATAATCTTCCTCCTTTACTATACCAATCAATTATATTAAATATTCAAAAAATAAACAATGAAATTCATTACGAAATTTTCATACTATTTTTGAAACATTTACGGAACCGCTCACATGGTATATGAAAAAAACCGGACATCAATGATGTCCGGTTCAGATACGTCCCATCTCTTTTGATTTTTTTACGTGCTTGGCCGCTATGATCAAAAGACCGATGGCAATCGAAATGCTCAGGAACGAAGATCCACCATAGCTTAGAAGCGGCAATGGTACACCTGTCAGTGGAATCAGCTTGGAGATGCCTCCAAGATTGATGAACAGCTGGAAAGCAACATAGATTGCAACACCGATGCACACCAGGCGGTAGAACATGTCTTTCGATATGGCAGCGTACCTGAGTGCTTTGATGACGATGATCAGATAGAGGCAGAGTATGAACACGACACCGATCAACCCGAGTTCTTCTGCAATGATTGCGAAGATGAAATCGGTATGCGGCTCAGGCAGGTAGCCGAGCTTCATTACGCTGTCGCCGATGCCGGTACCGGTAATGCCGCCATGTGATATGGAGACAAGTGCATTGGTCAGCTGGTACCCGGTACCTGTCGGATCATTGAACGGGTGCAGGAACGTATCGATCCTTGCCTGCTGATAAGGGGAAAGAATGCTGCCTTTGATGAGGTACGTAAATATGCCGACAACACCGGCAGCAACAGCAAGTACACCCCCTGCTTTCGCAAGAAAGCCGATCGGGATGCCGGAATAGAGGAAGATGCCCGCTATGATCCCCATGATGACAAGACCCGTTCCGAAATCATTGGTGATGACGATCATCGTACAGAAGCCGATAAAAAGAAGAGGAACAAGGTGGCCGCCCTCCAGATGCTTCAGCCGGTCTCTCTTCCGATCATAAATATAGGCCAGGTAAAGAATGGTGACAATCTTGAAGAACTCGGAAGTCTGAAAGTTGAAGCCTACTCCAGGAATCGGGATCCAGTTTTTCTCACCATTGACCTCCATACCGAAGAGTGCTGTATATACCAGTAGAATGAAGATGCTGCCTGTGGCAATCATCTGGAAATACTTGTTCTTCAGAAACTCTCCAGACATGAAGTATGCCATGATGAAGACGATTGTAAATCCGAGAACAATGGCAACCAGCTGTTTTATGTAGAAGCTCTCCGGGCTGCCCCCGTCTTTCCAGGCTGTCACCATGCTCGCACTATAGATCATGACAAGGCCGATCAGGCTCAGCAGTACGTATGTAATGACTATGGTGAAATCGACATATTTTGAATAAACTCTTACGTAATTGAAGAAATCTTTTATGAATGACAATGTATCGCCTCATTTAAAAAAAGTCTAAAGATTACATTCCTTTAGACTCGAATTTTTCATCTTTCATATATGCATCGTGGACTTTGGAGACTTCCTTCTCGAGTTTCTCCAGCAGTGCACGGCCATCTTGAGGATCGATCAGGCCAAGCCTGGCAGCAAAATGAACTTCTTTGGATAGCCCGAACATCTGGGTGTCCAGTACTTCTTCATAGACAGGGCATTGGGGCATTGTCAAATTGTCCATCTGCACTTCGATCAGCTGAACAATCTTCTCTGCGTCTTTCTCCAGCTGGTCATAAGCTTGTTTACTCAGTTCATTTAATGTGGACACGAAATAACCCCTTTCTATAAACTCTCTATAAAATTTTATATCACCATACGTAAAAAAGCAAGCGAAGACGAGCATATGAAAGCAGTTGCGGACATTTATATATGCTGTTCAAGTCTGTTATAATTACATCATAAGGAGCGAATGAATATGATAATACAGATTATGGGTAATGTACGTTTTCAGATCACACTGGATCCTTCCACATGGATCTTCGATGACCGTAAAGAAGAGCTTGATAAAATACTCCGAAATGATGCGGATGAAGAACAGATCGACTTCTCCGATTCGAAAGAATGGAACCGTCAGATTATAGAAGGCACAACGAAGCCGCCGACACTTAAATCCGAAAAGAAGTTCAAGAAGCAGCAGCTGCTGGATGGGACTTTCGCCATCTGCCTGAAGCCTTTTCTTGAATACGCAGAGCCGGTCCGTGGCGAAGATGCCATGATCACCTTCACTCATGAAGCTGATACGACAATACTCCCATACGACGCGCGCCACACTTTCTATGCCCATTTCAGCCGGGATGGGAAGCAGCTGTATGAAGATGGCCTCATCGATGTGCTCGTCATCAAAGAGGGAGAGATCGAGACACGCCTCGAACACGTCAGCGGCATCAGGTTCGACTAGTACCATTCAGCAAAAAAAGCTGTTCATCCTATGGATGAACAGCTTTTTTCTATTTTCCGGAAGTCTTGATATTACCGGCCTTGCGTTCCTGATGCAGTCTGAAACGATAGAGTGCCAGGATGATGGCAGCAACAACCAGACTTTCTGCAACCGGCAGGAAAGCGCCGAAGAACGTCAGCATTATACAACCGAAAAACATGACGATGTAGATGATCACGTTCTGCCATATCTTGATTTTGCGCGCAAATCCAAGGTTATAGACAAGAATCGACAGCACGAAGATGGTAATGAACAGGTACCACATGCCCGCCCCTGGATTCGTATCCAGGCCGAAGATTCTGCCGAAAAACGTCAGGCGTTCCGTTACATTTACATTCATCAGTTCAGGGAGAAACAATTAGATTCACTCCGCTTCAAGTTTAAACTTTTCTTTCTTCTGTGATCTTTCTCTTTCGCTCTTATCAAGAATCTTCTTCCTGATGCGAACAGATTCCGGTGTCACTTCCACCAGTTCGTCTTCGTTGATGAACTCAAGTGCTTCCTCGAGTGTCATTGCTCTTGGTTTCTTCATTGTTGTCGTCTGTTCCTTCGTTGCGGAACGGATGTTGTTGGCAGCTTTCACTTTAGTGATATTGACGGTAAGGTCATTATCTCTCGAGTTTTCCCCAACAACCATGCCTTCATATACTTCAGTTCCCGGTTCCATGAAGTTCACACCACGGTCTTCAAGCTGAAGAATGGAATAGGTGGATGCTGCACCTTTATCGATTGAGACGAGTACACCATTGCGTCTGCCGCCGATACGGCCTTTGAACAGTGGTCTATAGTCTTCGAATGTGTGATTCAGTATACCATAGCCGCGTGTCATGGACATGAACTCGGTACGGTAGCCGATCAGCCCTCTTGCAGGTACATAGAAGATGAGGCGTGTCTGACCATTGCCGGTGTTGGCCATATCGACCATTTCACCCTTGCGCTGCCCGAGAGATTCGATGACACTGCCTGTATTTTCTTCAGGTACATCGATCTGAACGCGCTCATATGGTTCACATTTGACACCGTCGACTTCCTTGACGATGACTTCAGGTTTGGAGACCTGCAGCTCAAAGCCTTCACGTCTCATATTCTCGATCAGAATGGACAGATGGAGTTCACCTCTGCCCGATACTTTCCAGGCATCCGGCTGATCCGTCGGCTCGACTTTCAATGAAACGTCGGTCTCAAGCTGCTGATCGAGTCTTTCTTCAATCTTGCGTGCTGTGACAAATTTGCCTTCCTTGCCTGCAAATGGAGAGTTGTTGACGGAGAATGTCATCTGCAGTGTCGGTTCATCGATGCGCAGTACCGGCAGTGCTTCCGGTGTATCTATCGGTGTGACCGTTTCGCCGACGTTGATGTCCTCCATGCCACTTACTGCAATCAGGTCACCTGCTTTGGCGGATTCGATTTCAAGACGCTTCAGTCCGAAGAAACCGAAAATCTTGGTCACTCTGAAGTTTTTCACTGTGCCATCTATTTTGATCAGTGACACCTGCTGGCCGACTTTCATTTCCCCTCTGAAGACACGTCCAATACCGATTCTGCCGACGTAGTCATTGTAGTCGAGCAGTGCGACCTGGAACTGGAGCGGCTCGTCGCTGTTGTCTACAGGTGCCGGTACATGTTCAACAATCATATCGAAGATGGACTGCATGTTCTCATCCTGCTGGTCCATTTCAAGACTTGCTGTACCATTGATTGCAGAAGCATATGCCACCGGGAATTCCAGCTGCTCATCATTGGCATCAAGTTCGATGAAGAGTTCAAGCACTTCGTCGATGACCTGTTCCGGACGTGCAGTATCCTTGTCGATCTTGTTGACGACAACAAGTGGTTTGAGATTTTGTTCAAGTGCCTTCTTCAAGACGAAACGTGTCTGCGGCATCGTACCTTCGTACGCATCCACAACGAGGATGACGCCGTCAACAAGTTTCATGATACGTTCAACTTCACCACCGAAGTCGGCGTGTCCAGGTGTATCGAGGATGTTGATTCTTTTATCTTTGTAGTCGATCGCAGTATTTTTCGCAAGAATCGTGATGCCCCGCTCACGTTCGATATCATTCGAATCCATTGCACGTTCTTCGACATGCTCATTTTCTCTAAAAATACCAGATTGCTTAAGCAGTTCGTCCACCAGTGTCGTCTTCCCATGGTCAACGTGCGCTATGATTGCAATATTCCGTATATCATCTCTTAAATTCATAGGTCTTTCCCTTCATGTTTAGATTCGTTACTTCACAACCTAATTATTATAACATGGAACCCGTGTGTTTTTCCACTATGTAATATTCCGTACAGCTGTAATGACGCGTGATATATGGTATAATGGCGGCAATATACATCGAAAGGACGATCGCTTATGGAACAAACGAAATCCAAAGCCATCTTTGCTCTACTCGCTGTAATGGCTGTACTGATGATGATTGCCTTCTCCGTTTTCATTGCAGAGGCGATGCCGCTTGCGGCCATACTGACCGTAGTCGTCTTCATAGCCATTTTCGGTGTCGGTTTCACCCTGAAAAAGAAATACCGCGAAAATGGATGGCTGTAGGCACTGCATTTTTTGATATTTCGTCTTTACCCTGCAGGACAAATGACTGAACCTGGTTCAGTTTCCCCATTTGTCCTGTTTTTTCATGGCAATTTTCTTGAATCCGTACTTTGACCAGAATCGCCCCATGCTGAACAATTAAGCCATCATAACAGAGGGGGCAATGCCATGAGAGATAAGCCGGACCGACTGAAAGTATATGAATTCCTGTATAATAGACTGCCATTTTCAGAAAGTGAAGTGATTGAATACGAAGCGATGCAGCGGATGGAGAAGCTTGAAGCCCGGTTCGAACAGTACTTGATGAAAATAAAGACGAGCAACATGTTCATCCACTGGCATGCCGAAATCCTTGTTGATAAGAGGATGGAGATCGTCAATGTACTCATCGTCACCGACTACTGCTACTACCTGTTCGTGCTCCATGACCTGGAAGGAGAATACTACATCAACCCCTTCAACATCCTGTGCAATATGTCGCACGAAGCTGTGCTTGACCTCAATCGCAGCAGACAGCTTTTCGATATGTTCAGAGAGCAGCTCATCGACGAAGGCAAGTATCAGCGCCCCATCATACTCAAGTACGTCATGATGAACAAAGCCTTCAGGATGAAGGGAAAACGTTCCGACCTGTTTCTTGAAGAACAGAATCTTCCCTACTACCTGAAAGCCATTGAACACTCTGCGGTGATCAGAAAAAAGAACCATCACCCCGCCTCGACATGATGCTGAAGGCGCGGGTGCCCCTGCCCATCGTTACGCGCAATATCCGCCGCGGCATCAAATGCAGGCGATGCCATGCTTTCGACTGGCAGGCCATCGGCGGCAGCATCGGGAAGTGCGGCCGATGCGGTCAGGTGGAGTCGGTCCAGCGGATTGCCGCCGACTACTTTACAAGGCTTGATCTCCTCTATCCGGGTGATATTTATAAAAGACGCGATATTATGGATCATCTGAAGCTGGCCGTCTCCGAATACACACTGCAGAAGATCATACACGCCAACTTCAGAAGACTTGAACATCGTAAGAGAATCTACTTCTTCTCACCGTGAACGTGCCTATGGGCCTCGATGAATGCTTCATCATCTGCAAAGTACTGTACAAGTTCTCCATGCAATGCCCGATTTCCAGCCAGAATACTATCCTTATGAAGTATATCTATTTCTTCGCCGAGCAGATTCGTCGTTCTGCCCCCGACTTCATCGATGATGATCATGCCAGCGGCATAGTCCCATGGATGGAGACGGAAGAAAAGCGTTGCGCTGACGATGCCTGTTGCAGTATACGCCAGATCGAGTGCCGCGGAGCCATATGAACGGGTGCTGCGGGCATCCTTCACCACTCCCGCGAATGCGGAACCGATTCTTTCCTTGATCACCCAGTTCGGATTGAGACTGACGAGAGACGTGGCAAGTTCAGTGCTGCCGATTGGTTCAAGGCGCCTATCATCCATGTATGCACCTTTGCCCGACTGGGCATGATAGAGCGTATCGTTCATCACATCGAGAATCAGGCCACAATGCTTTTCCCCATCGATATAGACACCAATGGAAATGGCGAAGTTCTGGAGCTGATGCACGAAATTCAACGTACCGTCGATTGGGTCCACTATCCATAGGACGCCCGAGGCATCATCAATTTCTGTACCATGCCCTTCTTCTCCAATGATGTGATGGTCCGGGTACATTTCATTTATACGGTCGTATATGAAGGTTTCTGTTTCGCGGTCTACGTCCGTTACAAGGTCGTTCGGATTCAATTTGGAATCCACACGGAAATCCTCCAGCATGCGCTGTCGGACAAATTCTCCTGCTTCTTTGATCAGACGTTGTCCAAATTCGTATATTTCCATTCCATCCACTCCAAATAATTGATTGACAACACTACTTATTCTATCATATAAGTAATGACCTGAAAGGAGTAGTAAAATGCCTGATTACCGTTTTACCAATGATGATTTTAAAGTATTTGATATTGAGGGTCTTGAACCGCGAATGACCGAACTGAAAAAGAACATACGCCCAAAGCTGGTCAAGATCGGTGAACACTTCAGCGATTACCTGACTGAAATAACCGGTGATCAGCATTATGCCCATGTGGCTCAGCACGCAAGACGCACGGTCAACCCGCCCGATGACACTTGGGTGAGCTTCAGTACCAATCCGAGGGGCTATAAGATGCTGCCCCATTTCCAGATCGGACTGTTTGGCGACCACGCCTTCTGCATGTATGGCGTCATATACGAGACAGCCGACAAGACTGCAGTTGCAGACAAGTGGCTCGATCGGATCGACCAGATACAGTCGATGCCGGATAACTATGTCTTTTCCGTGAACCATATGAAGCCTGAGAAGGCGCCGCTCAAAGATCTGAGTGATGACGATCTTAAAGCAGCACTTGTCAAACTGAAGAACCAGAAAAATGCAGAGCTCCTCATCGGGAAAAGCTACCTGCCATCAAACAGCATACTGGATAATGATAATGTATTCATCTATGAACTGGAAGCAGTTCTGCAGGAACTGGCTCGTCTGTACTAGAATCAGTATTTCGTATACTTTTCAATGTATGAACCACACAGACCCCATCATCCAGAAAAAACAACCCGTCATCTCAGGATGACGGGTTGTTTGGTTGTATTCAGAAATCACTTCAGATCCGATCTACAATACGAGGGCCTTGTGTGAAACTTCGGGCTTCAGCTGCCTGGCCAGCGCCTGGATATGAGAGAGCTTGCTGATATCCAGATTCCCGCCACTGACGATTACGCCACAATGTCTGGAATCGATCTTGTCATTATGCGACAACAGCCCTGCCAGCCCTGCTGCACCAGCACCTTCGACCAGTGTCTTGCCGCGCTCGAGCATATAGATGATGGCATGGGCAATTTCCGCTTCACTCACTGTGATGATATCATCAACATAATGTCTGATGATCGGGAGCGTCTTTTCCCCCGGCTGCTTTACAGCAATGCCTTCCGCAATCGTGGAGACCTTGTCCAGCTTTTTCACGGCACCTTCATGATAGGCGGTATGTGTTGCTGCAGCAGATGCTGCCTGCACACCGATTACTCTGATATTCGGATTTACGGATTTGGCAGCGACTGCAATACCACTGATAAGTCCGCCACCACCGATTGGTACCATGATGGTATCGATTCTGCTTTCCTGTTCCAGAAGCTCGAGTGCAATCGTTCCCTGTCCTGCCATGATGTCGTAGTCATCGAAAGGATGGACGTAGGTCGCACCGCATTTCTTCTGATACTCCACTGATGCTTCATAGGCCTCCTGGAAACTTTCTCCTATCAGAACGACCTCGGCACCATATCCTCTCGTCGCCTCCACCTTGGCGTCCGGCGTGGGCTCTGCCATGTAGATTGTTGCTTTCACACCAAGCTTGTAGGCAGCCAGCGCGAGCCCCTGGGCATGATTGCCGGCGGAAGCCGTGATCACACCACAGGCGAGCTGCTCGTCCGTCAGACGCATCAGCTTATAGCTGGCACCTCTGAATTTGAAAGCACCTGTCTTCTGCTGGTTCTCCATTTTAAAGTAGACATTTTTCTGTGTGCGCTTATTTGTTGTAGCTGACGTACGTAACGTTGTGTGATGGACAATATGATCCAGACGCCCCCAGGCGTCGTGGACTAATCCACCAGTCAGGAAATCCCCATGCGGTCACACTCCTCGATAATTTTAGTTGGACATCATCTATTTTTATGATTAATCCCATTATTAATGAAGCAGTCAGACTCTGGCAGCCTGCTTCTCTTCGTATGCCTTGATCTTGTCGTCAAGCAGCAGTGTCAGTGCAATATCATCCCAGCCATTCAGAAGCTTTTCCTTATGATACGAAGGGATGTCGAACGGCACCTGCTTTTCTCCATCGGAAATTGTCTGGTTCACAAGGTCGACATGCGGATGGAATGTGCCATCCTTAGCCTGTGCCATCCATTCCTCCATCTGCGTCTCATCCGCCTTGATCAGGATGATGCCGTTCTTGAAGGCATTGTTGTAGAATATGTCGGCAAAACTTGGAGCGATGATGACCTTGAAGCCGAAATCAAGCAATGCCCATGGCGCGTGTTCCCTGGAGGAACCGCAGCCGAAGTTCTCACCGGCAACCAGAATGGATGCATCCTTGTACTTGTCACTGTCCAGCTCGAAGTTGGATTTTGCATTGCCATCATCATCAAAACGCCAGTTATAGAAGACGAATTGGCCGAAGCCTGTCCGTTCTACACGTTTCAGGAACTGCTTCGGGATGATCTGGTCCGTGTCCACATTACTGCGGTCGAGTGGGAAAACTTTACCTGTATGTTCTTTGATTGCTTCCATATGAATTCCTCCTAGCTCAGCACACCGGTCTGAAATTTTCTGACGTCCATGAAGTTGCCTTCAATCGCTGCAACGGCTGCCATTTCAGGGCTGACAAGGTGTGTGCGTGCCCCGCTGCCCTGGCGGCCTTCAAAATTGCGGTTGGAAGTGGAAGCGCAGCGTCCGCCAGCCGGTACGACATCGTCATTCATCGCGAGGCACATGCTGCATCCCGACTCGCGCCATTCGAATCCGGCATCTTTGAATACCTGGTCTATACCGAGTTCTTCAGCCTGTAGCTTGACACTGAATGAACCCGGTACAACGATGGCACGGACGCCCTGCTTCACCTTATGGCCTTTGACGATATTGGCTGCATTGACCAGGTCTGGCAGTCTTGAGTTTGTACAGGAACCGATGAATACGTGATCGACTTCGATCGAAGTGATCGGCTGATTCTCCTGAAGTCCCATGTACTCGAGGGCACGCCGGACTTCATCCTTATTTTCAACATCATCAATGGAAGGTGTGTGTCCACTGACCGGCACAACCATGCTCGGATTCGTTCCCCAGGAGACCTGAGGCTCGACTTCCTGGGCATCGATTTCCAGTGTCATATCATAGGATGCATCCCGATCGGAAGCGAGTGACAGCCACTCCTTGGCCTTTTGTTCAAATGCTTCACCTTCAGGCACGTATTCCCTGCCCCGCAGGAATTCGACAGTCGTTTCATCCGGACTGATCAGACCCGCACGGGCACCGCCCTCGATGGACATGTTGCACACTGTCATGCGGCCTTCCATCGACAGGCTGCGAATCGCTTCGCCCGTATACTCGATGACATGCCCTGTTCCGAACTTGACGCCGAATTTGGCGATGATCGCAAGAATCAGATCCTTTGCGGTGACACCGGCAGGCAGGTCGCCGTTCACTTTTACATTCATCGTCTTTGGACGGCTCTGCATCAGCGTCTGCGTCGCAAGCACATGCTCCACTTCGCTTGTGCCGATGCCGAATGCCAGCGCCCCGAAAGCACCATGTGTAGATGTATGGCTGTCGCCGCATACGATTGTCCTGCCCGGCTGGGTCAGCCCGAGCTGGGGACCGATGACGTGGACGATGCCCTGATCCGGATGATGCATATCAGCGAGCTCGATACCGAATTCCTCACAGTTCCTTCTCAGAGTCTCCATCTGCGTTCTGGAAATTTGATCCTTGATCACTTCCCGGTTGGCCGTCGGCACGTTGTGGTCCATCGTGGCATATGTCAAGTCCGGGCGCCGCACCTTGCGGTTATTGAGCCTGAGGCCTTCGAATGCCTGTGGAGATGTCACTTCATGAACGAGATGCTGATCTATGTAGATCAGATCCGGTTTTTCCGGTTCACTATGAACAACGTGGGTTTCCCATATCTTTTCAATTACCGTTTTTCCTTTTCCCATATTCTACACACCTTTTCCTTACATATAAGAACTGCAGATTGAATTTGAAATGCTTTCTGTGGAGAGATGATCAATGACTTTGCCGATCATGCTTTCTGTATCGACGACTTTGCCACCTTCTACATCGAGATCGCGGGTATGATACCCGTCAACGAGAGTCTGGCTGACCGCGCGCTCAATATCTTCGGCTTCCTTCTCCATACCGAATGAATACTTCAGCATCATGGCAGTCGAGAGGATCATACCGAGCGGATTGACGATGCCGTGACCTGCAATATCCGGGGCAGACCCGTGGACCGGTTCATAGAGTCCGACCCCATCTGTCCGGACACTTGCTGAAGGCAGCATGCCGAGCGAGCCGGTGAGCACCGATGCTTCATCACTCAGAATATCACCGAAAAGGTTCTCGGTAACAATGACATCGAAATGCTTCGGGTTGGTGATGAGCTTCATCGCTGCAGAATCGACCAGCTGGTGTTCCACTGTCACATCCGGGTAGTCCGCCGCCTTTTCATTGACGACTTCCCGCCACATGCGACTGGATTCGAGTACATTCGCCTTATCGACGGATGTCAGATGCCCGCTTCTCATCTGCGCAGCCTCGAAGCCTTTCTCCACAATGCGTTCAATCTCTTCACGCGTGTAGGACAGTGTATCCACTACCGACTGCCCATCTTCACTGCGGCCGCTCGGTTCACCGAAATAAAGGCCGCCGGTCAGTTCACGGACGATGAGGATATCGCATCCATCAACCAGTTCGGTCTTGAGTGGAGACGCATGGACAAGTGGACCAAATCCCTGGACAGGCCGCAGGTTGGCAAAAAGTCCGAGTCTTTTGCGGATGCCGAGCAGCCCTTTTTCCGGGCGCTTGTCAGCGGGCATATCATCCCACTTCGGACCACCGACTGCACCGAGCAGCACCGCATCTGCCGCTTCGCATGCCTTCACTGTGTCATCCGGCAGCGGTACGCCATAGCGGTCGATGGCATCGCCGCCGATGGCATGCTCATGAAATACAAATTCATGGTCGTATTCACTCGCCACAGTTTCCAGTACTGTCCTGGCACCTTTCATGATCTCCTGACCGACTCCGTCACCAGGTAGTAGAACTACTTCTTTCCTCATCTCGAACGCCTCCACTTCTTTTTTTATCCGTTGACGACTTCTTCCTTGTTCGCCTGTGTTTTCAAAATATAACGATTGACCGCGTTGATGTAGGCGTTGGCGGATGCTTCGATGACATCCTGCGCTGTGCCCCGTCCGTTGACCGCTTCACCTTCAACCGACAGCTGGACGTGCGACTCGGCCAGCGCATCCTTGCCGCCTCCGACCGAATTGATCTGGTAGTCGAGCAGCTTCTGATCGTAGTCGATCAGTTCCGAGATGGTCCGGTAGAGCGCCTCGACGCTGCCGTTTCCCGTTGCTGCCGTCTGGATGGTTTCACCGGATGGCGTATTCAGCGACACGGTTGCTGTCGTGATGTTCTGTGTACCATAGTTGACCTGGAAAGTTTCAAGCGTATACTTCTCGATTGACGACTGTTCCGTCTTGACTTCCATGATCAGTGTATAGATGTCATCATCCGTCACTTCACGCTTATGATCCGTCAGCGTCTTGAAGTTTTTGAAAGCTGTCCTGATCTCTTCCTCAGTCATCTCGACACCAAAGGCGTTGATCTTGTCCTTGAAGGCGTGACGTCCCGAGTGCTTGCCCATGAATAGTGTATTGGATGAGACACCGACCAGTTCAGGTGTGATGATTTCATACGTCTCTGCATTCTTCAGCACACCATCCTGGTGGATGCCGGATTCATGTGCATAGGCATTGCGGCCGACAATGGCCTTGTTGGCCTGGACATACATTCCGGTCAGTTTCGCGACCAGATCGCTGGAGCGTTTGATTTCATTCAGCTTCAGTCCTGTTTCGTAACCGTAGCGGTCGCCACGGATCTTCAGTGCCACTGCCACTTCTTCTAATGCCACGTTGCCTGCACGCTCACCGATGCCATTGATTGTGCCCTCGACCTGGGTGGCCCCATTTTCTATGGCCGCCATCGTGTTGGCTGCCGCCATACCGAGATCGTTATGACAATGGCATGAAAGATCGACACGATCGATGTTCGGTACATTCTCCTTCATATACCTGAACATGTTTCCGTACTCTTTTGGTGTCGTGTAGCCGACCGTATCCGGCAGATTGATGACCGTCGCGCCTGCGTCAATGACCTGCTCGATCAGTTCGGCGAGGAAAGGCCATTCGGAACGGGTCGCATCTTCAGCAGACCACTCGACTTCCGGGAAGCGCTGCTTGGCGTATTTCACCATCTCCACCGACTGTGCCGTCACCTGTTCAGGTGTCATCTTGAGCTTGTATGTCATATGGATGGGTGACGTTGCGAGAAACACATGGATTCTTGGATGCGGCGTATTTTTAAGTGCCTCATAAGCCCGGTCGATATCTTCCTTGCGTGTCCGGGCAAGTGCTGTGACGGATACATTTCTGACGGTATCCGCAATCAGCTTGACTGCCTGGAAATCACCTTCCGATGCTGCGGGAAAACCGGCTTCCATGACATCTACACCGAGCCGTTCAAGCTGTTTTGCAATTTCAAGCTTCTCCATCTTGTTCAGGTTCACACCCGGGGACTGTTCACCGTCCCGCAGTGTCGTATCGAAAATTCTAATTCGTGACATGGGCCTTCCCTTCTTTCTTTTTGTCATTGACAGGCTGTTTGACGAATGGCATCAGATCGCGCAGGTCCTGTCCGACTTTAGTGATCGGATGGTTGTACTCGTTATTGTTGATTGCATTGAACTGTGGACGGCCAGCCTGGTTCTCAAGGATCCAGCCTTTGGCGAACTGGCCATTCTGGATTTCCGTCAGCACATCCTTCATGCGTGCTTTTGTTTCTTCATTGACGACGCGTGGTCCGGATACGAAGTCACCCCATTGTGCAGTATCGGAGATGGAATACCTCATGTTCTCCATGCCGCCTTCATACATGAGGTCGACGATGAGTTTCATTTCATGGAGACATTCGAAGTATGCCACTTCAGGCTGGTACCCTGCTTCAGTCAATGTTTCGAATCCTGCTTTGACGAGGCTTGTCAGTCCGCCGCAAAGGACTGCCTGTTCACCAAACAGATCCGTTTCGGTCTCTTCCTGGAATGATGTTTCAAGTACACCTGCTCTCGCTGAACCGATGCCTGCAGCATATGCCATCGCCACGTCTGCCGCATTGCCCGATACATCCTGGAACACACCGTAGAGCGCCGGGACGCCCGCTTCTTCTTCGAAAGTTCTTCTGACCAGGTGACCAGGTCCTTTAGGTGCTACAAGGAAGACATCGACATCTTCTCTTGGTACAACCTGGTTGAAGTGGATATTGAAACCGTGGGCGAAAGCGAGTGCACTGCCCGGCTTCATATTATCCCTGATGCTCTCCTCATATACTTTCGGCTGGTTTTCATCCGGCAGGAGGACCATAGTGACATCCGCTTCTGCGACTGCTTCTGCAACAGGTTTTGTATCGAAGCCGTCTTCCTTGGCCTTGTCGTGGGATTTGCCTGGTCTGAGTCCGACAACAACATCATGTCCGCTGTCTCTCAAGTTCTGTGCGTGTGCATGTCCTTGTGAGCCATAGCCGACGATTGCGATCTTCTTTCCTTGGAGTACCTCTTTGTTGATGTCCTTGTCATAGAATACTTTAGTCATTATGATCTTCCTCTCATGTGTATGATTTATTTTTATATTTTTATTACTAGATGCTCATTGTGAATTCCTGGATCTGCCTGGGCTGCTTTCCTCTTGGGAAAGCGGTCACCCCTGTACGCGTCATGTCTTTGATGCCATATGGCTGGAGCAGGTCGATGAGTGCCTCGATCTTATCCGGCTTGCCTGTCACTTCGATGACGAGGCTGTCTCTTGAAACATCCAGTACACGCGCTCTGAATGGTTCGATGACACCCTGTATTTCAGCCCTCGAGGCACTGGTGCTGGCCACCTTGATCAGTGCCAGTTCCCTCTGCACGATGGACTTGTCGGTAATGTCATTGACCTTCAGCACATCGATCTGCTTGTTCAGCTGCTTTGTCAGCTGTTCGATCTTATTCGTATCGGATATTTCGACGACGAAAGTCATTTTGGATACGCCCTCCACTTCGGTGGTACCGACTGTAATGCTCTCGATATTGAACGCCCGCTTTGACAGCATCCCGGTAATCCGGTTCAGTACACCGCTCGAGTTCTGTACGGTGGCAGTGATTATTCTTCGCATCGTTTCACTCCTATCATTTCGTGGTTCCCTTTGCCCGGCGCGACCATCGGGAACACCTTATCGAGCTTCTGGACTCTGGCGTCGAGCAGTACCGGTCCGTCATGAGAAAAGACTTCCTTGATGGCCCGTGGGACATCCATTTCCTTTGAAACCTGTATCCCTTTGACGCCGAATCCTTCAGCGAGTTTGATGAAGTCCGGGTTCTCGGTCATCAGTGAGGAGGAGTAGCGCTCCTCGTAGAATTTCTCCTGCCACTGGCGTACCATGCCGAGTGCCTCATTGTTGACGATGATGACCTTGACCGGAAGGTTGTACTGCTTCAGCACCGCCATTTCCTGCATCGTCATCTGGAAGCCGCCGTCACCGACGATGGCGACCACCGTCTCCTGCGGCCGTCCAAGCTGTGCACCGATGGCTGACGGCAATCCGAATCCCATTGTGCCGAGTCCGCCGGATGTGACCCATTTGTGCGGCTTGTCGAACTGGTAGAACTGTGCGGCCCACATCTGGTGCTGGCCGACATCGGTCGTTACAATCGCATGTCCGTCCGTTTCACGGTATATCGCTTCGATCAACCATTGCGGCGAGATGAGATCATCGGAACGCTCGAACCAGAACGGATAGTGCTCCTTGTTGTACATCGCCTGTTCGGTCCAGCCGGAATGGTCGATGCATTCGATGTCTATCTCGAGCAGTCCGTTCAGTGCCTCCTTGGCATCTGCAACAACCGGAATCTTCGTTTCGATGTTCTTGCCGATTTCAGCCGGGTCGATATCGATATGGGCAACAGTTGCATCCGGTGCGAAATGCTGGATGGCACCTGTCAGGCGGTCATCGAATCGTGCACCGATATTGATGAGCAGGTCCGCTTCATAGATTGCCATGTTGGCACTGTAGGAGCCGTGCATGCCTGCCATGCCGAGCGCCTGGTCATGGCCACCAGGGAAGCTGCCAAGGCCAAGCAGTGTCGTTGTGACCGGCAATTCGTATTTTTCAGCGAAGGCAACCAGTTCTTCTGAGGCATCCGCGAAATGGACACCTGCACCTGCAAGCAGTACCGGCCTTTCCGCTTTGGCCAGCGCTTCAGCCAGCCTTCTGATCTGCAGTGGATTCGGTTTGATTGTCGGCTGGTAGCCCGGAAGGCTGAATGACGTATCAAAAGTTCGATCTGTGATCTCCTGGGCGATATTTTTAGGGATATCCACGACGACCGGGCCTGGCCGGCCTGTAGTTGCGATGTGGAACGCCGCCTTGATGATGCGCGGCAGGTCCTTGATATCCGTCACCTGATAGTTATGCTTTGTGATCGGTGTTGTCAGACCAATGACATCCGCTTCCTGGAAAGCGTCGGAGCCGATGACTGCTGTGGATACCTGGCCGGTGAATACGACGACTGGGAGCGAATCCATCATGGCATCAGTGATGCCTGTGATCAGGTTTGTCGCGCCTGGTCCTGAAGTGGCAATGACCACACCAGGTTTTCCTGTCACCCTGGCGTATCCTTCTGCAGCATGGATGAGGCCCTGTTCATGTCTGCATAGAATATGCTGAAACGGTGCCTCCGCCCGGTAGAGGGCATCGTAGATCGGCAGCACTGCACCACCCGGATAACCGAATACGGTATCCACTTTCTCCTCAACAAGTGACTGGACAAAAAGATCGGCGCCAGTTCGGAGCTTCTGTTCAACCGGTTGTGTGTGCGTTTCAGTTTGTGTTTTCATTACCACTTACCTCCTTAATAGATCTTCAAATAATTCATCGGTTCGGCCACTGAAATAAAAAACAGCCCTTCTCTCCCACAAGCCACCCGCAGATCATACTGCAGGCATATCATGGGGCGAAAAGAGCTGTTTCACGGTACCACCCAGTTTTACATCCTTCTTGCGAAGCATGCCTTATGGACTTTGTATAAAGTCCGTTTTGGTAACGGGTGGTGTACACCCGGCCGAACCTACTCAAGGAACTTTCAATCCGGCACTCTGGGTCGAGATAGAAGAAAGTGTCGATCCCGGTTTCCAGCATGTCCCGGGTCTCTGGTAATCGCTCTGTCTTTCCTCTACGTTCCCATCGTCGTTTTAGTTATCAGATATTTCTGATACGTGATATTGACAGTAATCTTATAACGAATGAAACGATAAATCAACCGTTGATTTATGAATTTATTTAAATTATCTAATATTTCTGATAATGTAACCGTTTACAATGTTGTCATGTCAACGTTTAGAAAAAATTAAGTTTTTTATTGATTTCTGCAGAAATAAGGCATCAGAGCATGAAAATGCACGGCACATGAGTGCCGTGCAGCTGCTGCTACTTATTCAGATAGTCTGTTACAGCGCCCTCGGAAGCACATGTAACATTGTGTGCATATTTTCCAAGCACACCTTTTTTATACAATGGTGGCGCCTGCCACTGGCTGCGGCGTCTTTCGAATTCCTCTTCCGAAACATCACAGGATATCTCCTTCTTCGTGGAATCGATGGTGACCGTGTCCCCTTCCTTGAGCAAGGCAATCGGACCGCCACTCTGTGCTTCCGGTGCGATATGGCCGACAACAAGACCATGCGTCCCGCCTGAGAAGCGTCCATCTGTCAGCAGTGCGACCTTTTCGCCCAGTCCTTTGCCGACGAGCAGACTAGAAATGGAGAGCATCTCCGGCATGCCCGGTCCACCTTTAGGTCCGACGTAGCGGATGACCAGGACGTCGCCTTCATTGATCTTGTTGTTCAGTACTGCATCCGACGCATCCTTCTCATTGTCGAAGACACGCGCTGGTCCGACATGACGGGATACTTTGACGCCGGATACTTTGGCGACGGAACCGACAGGAGACAGGTTGCCTTTCAGGACGATGAGTGGTCCGTCTGCACGCTTTGGATTATCGAATGGCATGATGACGTCCTGACCTTCAGCCAGATCATCGACTGCTTCAAGATTTTCTGCAATCGTCTTCCCTGTCACCGTGAGGCAGTCGCCATGGAGATAGCCTTCCTTAAGCAGCATCTTCATGACACCCTGGACGCCGCCCACCTTGTATAGATCCTGCATCACATAGCGACCGCTCGGCTTCAGGTCGGCAAGATGCGGCACCTTCTCCTGGAGACGGTTGAAATCGTCGATTGTCAGATCCACTTCCGCGGCATGTGCAATCGCCAGGATATGAAGGATGGCATTGGTCGATCCACCGAGCGCCATGACGACAGTGATGGCATTCTCAAATGCTTTCTTCGTCATGATATCCTTCGGATAGATGCCCGCTTCAAGCAGCTTGTAGACCGCTTCGCCCGCTGCTTTGACATCCTTGGCTTTCGCTTCGGATACAGCCGGATTCGATGCACTGCCCGGCAGGCTGAGTCCAAGTGCCTCCATCGCTGAAGCCATCGTATTGGCAGTATACATGCCACCGCATGCCCCTGCACCTGGACAGGCGCTGCATTCAATCTTATTGAGTTCCTCGTCATCTATTTCACCGGCATTCAGCTTGCCGACCCCTTCGAATACGCTGACAAGATCGATGTCTCCCCCGCGGTGCTGCCCTGGTGCAATTGTGCCACCGTAGACGAATACTGCCGGCACTTCAGCGTTGGCAATCGCAATCGCGCAGCCAGGAATATTCTTATCGCATGCCCCGATTGCGACCAGTGCATCCAGATTTTCAGCGCCGACAACCGTCTCGATGGAATCGGCGATCAGATCACGTGACGGCAGGGAATAGCGCATACCTTGTGTACCCATGGAGATGCCATCGGAGACGGTGATGGTATTGAACTGGAGCGGGACTCCGCCCGCTTCCCGGGCTCCGGCCTTCGCTTCCTTGGCAAGGTCGTTCAGATGGATGTTGCATGGTGTGACTTCCGCCCACGTACTTGCGATACCGATCTGAGGCTTTGTAAAGCTTTCATCCGTAAAACCGACAGCACGAAGCATCGCCCTGTTCGGCGCCTTGATATTACTCTCCGTATAGACTTTACTTTTGATGCGCAGATCTTTTTTATTATTTTCTCCTGTAGACATTCTATGACATCCTTTCTGATTATGAAAACTTAAATATGGACTTTACTGCTGCTGACTGCTTTTTCATTCTCTTTGTCTTCACGCTGCTTGCTCATCCATGTCGCCACGACTGATCCGGATATGTTGTGCCAGACGCTGAACAGTGCAGCCGGTACAGCTGATAGTGGCGAAAAGTGAGCGGCGGACAATGCTGCGGCAAGCCCTGAATTCTGCATGCCGACTTCGATCGAGACCGCCTTCTGATCGGCGAGATCAAAGCGCAGAACTTTGCCAAGGACGAAGCCGATTACGTATCCAAGCACATTATGCAGCATCACCACACCGAAAATAAGAAGACCCGACTGCATGATGGCTTCGGTATTATTCGATACGACAGCTGCCACGACACCGACAATGCCGACCACTGAAACGAGCGGCAGTACGGCAATGCCCTTTTCAACCTGATCACCAAGCAGCGTCCTCGCAATGAGTCCGAGTGCTATCGGTACCAGTACAATCTGGATGATCGAAACAAACAGATCCATGAATGATACAGGCAGCCATGTACTTGCCAGAAGCAGTGTGAGTGCAGGCGTCAGTATAGGCGCAAGCACCGTCGAGACGGCAGTCGCCGTCACGGACAGTGCCGTATTCCCTTTGGCCAGGAACGTCATGACATTGGATGACGTGCCGCCAGGCGTACATCCTACAAGAATGACGCCGACCGCAAGTTCAGGCGGCAGCTGGAAAAGCACAGCCAGTCCGAGTGCCAGAAGCGGCATGATCGTATACTGTGCCAGCACGACGATCAGAACGAGCTTCGGGGCCTTCAGTACCCGTATGAAATCTGCCGGCTTCAATGTAAGACCCATGCCGAACATGATGATGCCGAGCAGCAGGCTTATGTATGGTGCAATCCATGTAAAGCCGTCTGGAGCGATAAATGACAGGATGGCGAAAATGATCACCCATATGCCAAACGTGTTTCCTACAATTTGACTCAGTCTTGCTAACGCATTCATCGATATCACTCCCCAGGTTTTTTAGCTTAAAACTATAGAGAGTATCTTAACAGATAAAAACGAAATAGCCTAGGTATTTTATTTAATTTTTTGAATAATTGGAACTATAACTTTTTTTGTGTAGAAAAACATCTCTTCAACTTTCTTGAGAGCGATTGCTGCAATAGACGTGATCAAACAAAAAAGTCCGGCTTCATAAGCCGGACTTTGACAGAATCATTCAATTATAGATCATCATTGTTGCGTCGATTGACATTATCCCTGCGTTCCTTGGTTGCGTCATAATCGTAGTCTGCACCACGACGCTTGTCGGCAGTGTCGTTCAATGTCGTATCATTATCCTTCTCGTTGCCGCCAGCCGTACCGCCCCGACGTGTATACTCCTGTTCGGTCACAGGACCAGTTGCTTCTGAAGAGTCGATGTTACGGTCGATGAAGCGATCATTGTCATCGGAGCCACGATTGCGTCCCGTCTGGTCGTCATAAGTGACGCTGCTGGAACGTGAATTGGCATCATGATCATCAAGACTGCGGAAGGTTCTTGTCTCTTCAAGGTCATTCGACCTTTCTCCACGTCTTCTTTCATCGATTTCATCTGCACGACGCTGATTTTCGCGATCCTGTTCGTATCTTCCTACAGGGTCGTCACCATGACGATTCATCTGATTGTCTTCGAGGTCGTTTTCCATGTCGCGACGACGGTTGTAGGCCGCATCATCTGTTGCCACGCCTCTTCTGTCGTCGTATGCATTGCTGCGGTTGCGGTCGTAATCATTTCTTCTGTTATCCAGCGGTTCCATATCATCATTCTTGACGACACGGTCTTTTCTGACGAAAAGAAGAATTGCCGCAATGACGAAGAATAGAGGAATCAGTCCTGCAATGACACCCAGAACAAGTGGTGCAGTGAAGATCGCTGCCAGCAGCAGCAGGAAACCTGCAAGTATTCTACGACGCATCGTCAATAGTCCGAATAGTCCCAGGATCAGAGGGATCATCAGGTAGAGCGCAATCAGCCAGACATTGTTCATCCAGCTGACCACAAGGTCGGTAATCTCTTCAGGTGCTGCACCGAGATCCTGCCCCTGCTGGGCCATCTGCTGGAACTGTGCCATCATATCCTGACGGAAATTCTCGACAAATGCTGCATCATTCATTGTGACCAGTGAGAAGAATAGTAGTAGAGCAGTAATCGCGAGCAGAACAATCCAGGCCAGCCACCCGAAGATCTTTTCAGCAATCCGGCTGACAGGTTCTACTGTTTGTGTGTAATTTTTTCTAGCCATGTTAACCTCCCGTAATATTATGTCTTCACTTTGAATAATACCCTACAGTCAAGATTTTAATCAACCATGAGCGGTATCGGGAAGTTGTTTTGATCATGCAGCTACTCCAGTGTCATCTTGAACTTCAGGAACAGTTCGTTGTACTTGGAGATCATCTCAGGACCAAGGTTCCTGTACACCTCCAGTTCCTCCTGCTGCTCTGGTCCCGGATAGAATCTTTCATCCTGCCGGACCTCTTCATCAAGGAGCTGGTAGGCCGCTTCGTTCGGCGTCGCATATCCGACCCATTCCGTATTCTGCGCCCCATTTTCCGCATCGAGCAGGAAGTTCATGAACTGGTGCGCCCCTTCGACATTCTGTGCCGTCTTCGGAATCACCATCGTGTCGAACCACAGATTGGAGCCGCCTTCCGGCACAGTGAAATCCAGTGCTTCATTTTCCCACATGATATCCTGTGCCATGCCGCTCCAGACGACTGCAGCCTTTGCTTCGTTCACTTCCATCATCGCAGCGATTTCATCACCGACGATGCCACGGATGTTCGGACCCAGTGCCTCAAGCTTTTCTTCAGCCTGACGCAGTGCATCCATATCAGTTTCATTCTGTGAGTATCCGAGTGAAGCCAGTCCGACACCCATGACTTCCCGGGCGCCGTCGACCATCAGTATGTCATTCTCAAGGCGCGCATCCCACAGTGTATCCCAATCCGAAAAATCAAGACCTTCCGTCGTCTCTGGATGGAAGAGTACGCCGACAGTCCCCCAGAAATAAGGCAGGGAGTACGTATTGCCCGGATCAAATGGCTGATCGAGGAAATTATCGCCGATGTTTTTCATGTTTGGTATCTGCTCATGATCGAGCGGCAGCAGCATATCCTCAGCCACCATCTTCTCGACCATATATTCACTTGGGAAGACCACATCATAGTTCGTCCCGCCCTGGTCGACCTTGACCTTCATGGCTTCATTGGAATCGAAAGTTTCATAGATGACGCGTATACCCGTCTCCTCCTCGAACTGCGCCAGCAGTTCCGGGTCGATATACTCGCCCCAGTTATAGACGTGAAGGACATTGCCTTCCTCATTCGGGACCGGATTGATGAATCTTGTGCCGAAAAGGATCAGTGCCCCGATGCCGATGGCAGCGAGAATCATTGAAACAATACTTTTCATGTTATTCCTCCTCGTTTGACCGATGCGCGTGAAGTGATGAAGTAGTAGCCCAGCGCAATCACCAGAACAACCAGGAAGACGAGTGTTGATATCGCATTGATTTCAAGCGATATGCCACGCCTCGCCATGGCATATATTTCTACAGAGAGTACCGAGAAGCCGCTTCCGGTCACAAAGAATGTCACAGCAAAGTCATCCAGCGAGTATGTCAGCGCCATGAAGAAGCCGGCAAGAATACCCGGTTTGATATGCGGGATGATGACGCGCCATAGCACATCAAAGGAACTCGCCCCGAGGTCACGCGCGGCATCCAGGTAGGACGACTTCATATCCTGCAGTTTCGGCAGGATCATCAGGACGACGATCGGAACCGAGAAAGCAATATGCGCCATGATGACGGAAAATGCACCCAGGCTGATGCCGAGCACAGTAAACAGGATGAGCAGTGACGCGCCGATGATGACATCCGGAGATACGATCATGACATTGTTCAGGCTGAGCAGCGACTGCTTCAGCCGCTTCATCCTGATATTGTACAGGCCGATGGCGCCTCCAATGCCGATCAGTGTAGCAAGACCGGCTGAAATCAGCGCCACCGCCACCGTATTGAGCAGGATGACGATCAGCCTGCTGTCTGTAAATACGCTTTGATAATGTTCAAGTGTAAAGCCGTCGAAACTGGTCATTGTTCCCCCGCTATTGAAGGAATAGAAAATCAGATAGGCAATCGGGAGATACAGACAGATGAATATGACGACCATATAGGATCGGCCCAGTGTTTTCATAGACGTCCCACCCTTCCTGTTTCTTTATTGCTGCGGCCTGATGTCACCGTCATGACAAGCATCATGGCGATAATCAGGAACACACCGATTGTGGCACCCATGCCCCAGTTTTCCGTGGTCAGAAACTGCTGCTCGATTGCTGTTCCCAGTGTGATCACCTTATTTCCTGTAATCAGGCGGGTGATCATGAACAGGCTCAGACTCGGAATGAAGACGACCTGTATGCCGGTCTTTATTCCTGGCAGCGAGAGGGGCAGCAGCACACGCCGCAATGTATCCCATTTTGAAGCGCCAAGATCCCTTGCAGCGGACAGCAGATTGCTGTCGATGCCGTCCACCGCATTGAAAATCGGCAGCAGCATGAATGGAATGAAAATGTAGACACTGACAATGATGAAGGCGACGTCACTGAACAGCAGTTGCAGCTCTCCGAGCCCAAATGCAGCCGCAACTGCGTTGACCAGCCCCTCTTTCCCGAACATGCCGATGAAGGCATACGTTTTTAAAAGCAGGTTGATCCACGTCGGCAGTATGATCAGCAGCAGCCAGAACATCTTGTGCTTTGTCTGACGTATTGCGAGTGCCAGCGGGTAGCTGACCAGCAGTGAGAACAGCGTGATCAGAAAAGCATACCAGAAAGATGACAGCGTCATTTCGAAATATTCGCTGCTGAAGAATGCGCCATAGTTCTCAAGCGTCGGGTTGCCGGATATATCGAAGAATGAATAGCCGACCATGAGGCCGAGTGGTGCCACCACGAACAGCACAATCCAGATGAGATAGGGAATGAAAAGAAGCTTCCGCATTATACCTCGTCCTCCTGATATGATTCCAGACGTTCTTTGAAGGCATCCTCATCCTCACCTGGCACCATGACATGGATATTGACTCTTTCAAAGTCGAGCGCAGCCTTTTGGCCGATTTCCGCATCTTTCGTCGAATGGACAATCCATTCGTAGCCATCCTGGTCGATGCATCCGATTTCGTAATGCACACCCCGGAAGAGTGAGGAATCGATGGTGACGTTCATTTTCCCCTTGTCGTGTCCAGTGATGAGCAGGTCCTCAGGACGTATCATGACATCAACCGATGTATTCGGCTTAAGACCACCATCCACGCAGGAATAGTTCCGTCCATAGATGCTGACCAGATTATCCTCAACCATGACACCACGGACAATATTCGAGTCTCCGATGAATTCAGCCACATAGCGGTTGAGCGGCTCATCATAAATATCTTTCGGCGGTCCCGCCTGGACGATTTCTCCATTATTCATGACAAGAATCTCATCCGAGAGCGCAAGCGCCTCCTCCTGGTCATGTGTCACGAATATGAAGGTGATGCCAAGACGCTTTTGTATCTCCTTCAATTCATACTGCATATCGACACGCAAGTTCTGATCGAGTGCACTGAGCGGTTCATCCAGCAGCAGGACATCCGGTTCATTGACAATCGCCCGTGCAATTGCCACCCTCTGGCGCTGACCGCCGGATAGCGCATCAATCGGACGGTCCCTGAAGTCGGCGAGGTTGACGAAGCGAAGCGCTTCCTCCACCTTGGTTCTGATTTCATTTTTGGATATTCTGCGCACCTTCAGACCGAAGGCGATATTTTCATATACGTTAAGGTGGGGGAACAGTGCGTAGTCCTGAAACACCGTGTTGACTTTCCGCCGGTTCGCATCGATGCCGTTCATCGTTCTGCCATCAAAAGAAACCTTACCATCCGTCGGATGGATGAACCCGCCGATCATTTTTAGTATGGTCGTCTTGCCGCATCCTGACGGGCCGAGAATGGTATAGAAGCGCCCCGCCTCGAATGTATGCTCTATATTTTTAAGTATTACCGTGTCACCGTATTGATAGTTGATATTCTGTAGATTGATATTAGTCATTGCCATCTCCTTTTACCAGACATTCTGGGTGTAAAAACAGCCTTATTCATTATATTCGCAGTGACTGTCAAAGACAATAGAAATATTTTTTACACTTTTAGATTGACGAGGATTCTGATTTGCATAGACTACTGGACCCAGTGCACGTCAAGCCGAACATCGCACCAGATCGCATAAAAAAACCTGCTCCGCTCTGGAACAGGTCTTCTAATTCTATTTCTATATCTTGATGACATCACTGTCGTCTGCATCTTTCAGCATCTTGACTGCGGAGTAGGCTTCAAGGTCGCTGTTCTCCTTGAATTCTTTGAAAAGCGCCTTCTCCTGGGCTTTGCCTGGAACGACTACTTTGAACTTCCGGTATTTATCCTTCAGTTCAGATGCTATGATGCCTTTTTCATCAGCCTTTTCAATGGCTTCAAAGAAATCCACGACATCAATGATTTCTTCCGTTGTCCAATCTACATCGATTGGATAGCTGTATTCTTCCATCTTAAAGACTCCTTACTTTGTAAAATAAATAAAGGCGCCCCAATTAGGACGCCGTTTAGAGTTATGACTACATCGTGTGGATCGGTTTGCCGAGTACCACTTCTGCAGCTTCCATCGGAATTTCTCCCAATGTCGGGTGTGCATGGATAGTGAGTGAGATATCTTCAGCTGTCATGCCAGTCTCGATTGCAAGACCGAGTTCAGCGATGATATCGGATGCGCCTGTGCCTGCAACCTGAGCGCCGATCAGAAGGCCATCTTCCTTGCGTGAAACCAGTTTGACGAAGCCGTCAGTCTCATTCAGACCAAGCGCGCGACCGTTCGCTGCGAATGGGAATTTACCTGTTTTCACTTCGAATCCTGCATCTTTGGCATCTGCTTCACTGAAGCCGACTGTCGCCAGCTCTGGCTCGGAGAAGCAGACAGCCGGCATTGCGAGGTAATCCACTTCGGATTTCTCTCCAGCAATCGCTTCAGCTGCCACCTTGCCTTCGTAGCTTGCTTTGTGGGCAAGCGGAAGACCAGGAACGATATCTCCGATAGCGAAGATGTTATCGATGGAAGTTCTGGACTGCTTGTCGACCTCGATCAAACCACGGTCGGTCATTTTGACGCCGAGTTCTTCAAGTCCGATTTCTTCCGTGTTCGGCTTCCGTCCTACAGTAACCAGAACGTAGTCCGCTTCGATTTCCTTTGTCTCGCCTTTAACTTCATAAGTCACTTTGACGCCGTCATCTGTTTCTTCAGCAGATTTAGCCATTGCTTCCGTTTCGATTTCAACGCCTTTGTTCTTGAGGTTCTTTTTGACAACCTGGGTCATCTGTTTCTCAAAACCACCCAGAATGTCTTTTGCACCTTCAAGTACAGTCACTTCAGTACCGAAGTTGGCATACGCTGTACCGAGTTCGGTACCGATGTAGCCGCCGCCGATAACGACGAGCTTTTCAGGCTTTTCTTCAAGTGCCAGTGCGCCAGTGGAATCCAGCACACGCTTGCCGAACTTGAATCCAGGAATCTCGATTGGACGGGAGCCTGTAGCGATGATCGCATTTTTGAACTCGTAAGTCTGGGACTGCTTGTCGTCCATGACTTTCATTTTGTTTGCCTCGACGAAGTATGCTTCGCCTCTGACGATTTCAACTTTGTTTCCTTTGAGCAGGCTTTCAACGCCGCCAGTAAGCTTTTTGACTACACTGTCCTTGAAAGATTGCACTTTGGAAAAATCAAGTTTGACGCCTTCAGTCACGATACCCATATCTTCGGAGTGCTGTGCCTGATGGAAACGGTGGGATGAGGAGATCATTGCTTTGGAAGGGATACATCCGACGTTCAGACATACACCACCAAGGTCTCCTTTTTCGACGATTGTTACTTTCTGGCCGAGCTGGGCTGCACGGATTGCTGCAACATAGCCTCCTGGGCCGGCGCCAACTACAACTGTATCAGTTTCAATAGGAAAATCTCCAACTACCATGTGTAATTATCCCTCCATTAATAGTAATTCCGGATTGTTAAGCAGACGCTTGACGTGGTTCAGAGCATTCTGTGCTGTTGCGCCGTCAATCTGTCTATGGTCATAGCTGAGTGACAGTGCCAGTACAGGTGCTGCAATAACTTCTCCATCTCTTACAATTGCTTTCTGTTCAATGCGGCCGATACCGATGATTGCAACTTCAGGCTGGTTGATGACAGGTGTGAACCATTGTCCACCTGCAGAACCAAGGTTTGAGATCGTCATGGATCCGCCTTTCATTTCATCACCGGAAAGCTTGCCGTCTCTTGCTTTGACAGCGAGATTGTTGATTTCATCGGAAATTTCGAACATGGATTTCTTGTCTGCATTTTTGACGACAGGTACAACAAGTCCACGTTCCGTATCCGCAGCAATACCCACATTATAATAATGTTTCTGGATAACTTCAAATGATTCATTATCGATTGAAGTGTTGAACTGAGGATATTTCTTGAGCATGGATACGAGCGCTTTGACGACATATGGAAGGAATGTCAGCTTGACGCCCTGCTCTTCTGCGATGCTCTTGAATTTCTTTCTGTGATCCCATAGTGCCTGTACTTCGACTTCGTCGAGGTGTGTAACGTGAGGAGATGTCTGCTTGGAGTTGACCATCGCTTTCGCAATCGCTTTTCTCATACCGCTCATCTTCTCGCGTGTTTCAGGGAAGTCGCCTTCAGGCGCTTTTTGTGCTGATGCACTTTCTTTGGATTCTGTTCCAGCTGTTTCCGCTTCCGTCTCCTCGGCAGATTCGCCGGAAGTCTGGTCGCCATTCATGAATGCTTCGACATCTTCCTTGACGACACGGCCATTCTTGCCGCTGCCGCTGACTTCATGGATATCGATGTCATTATCGCGCGCAAATTTGCGAACGGATGGCATCGCAATGACACGTTCACCAGTTTTGGAATCCTTCGATTCTTCTTCTGATCCAGGTGCCTCTTCTCCAACATCGCGCTGTTCCTTCTGCGCAGTGGAAGCTGCTTCTGGTTCCGCCTCTTTCTTTTCTTCTTTCGCAGGCTCAGAGCTGCCTGTATCTTCTGAACCGTCGTCGATTGTAACGATTGTTTCACCAACAGTTGTTACAGTACCTTCTTCAACGTGAAGTTTCTTGATCGTGCCATCCACTGGAGATGGTATTTCGACTACTGCCTTATCATTCTGCACTTCTGCGAGTACGTCGTCTTCTTTAATCTCGTCGCCTTCAGCTATGAACCACTTGACGATTTCACCTTCATGGATACCTTCACCGATATCCGGCAGTTTAAATTCAAATGCCACAGTATTTCCTCCTTTTGCTAATTAAAAGTCCAATACTTGCTTTGCACGCTCGATGATATCATCTTTGTTCGGGAGCCACACGCCTTCTGCCTGTGTAAACGAATAGACTGTATCCGGTGCTGCGACACGCATGATTGGTGCCTCGAGACTGAGGATTGCACGTTCCGACAGTTCAGCTGCAACATTTGCAGATACGCCTGCCTGACGCTGCGCTTCCTGGATGACAACTGCACGGTTCGTCTTTTCAACGGATTTCACAAGTGTGTCGTAGTCGATTGGAGAAACAGTCCTCAAGTCGATGACTTCTGCAGATACGTTTTCCTCTGCAAGTGCATCTGCTGCCTTGATCGCTTCCTGCACCATTGCACCATAGGCGATCAGTGTGATGTCGTCCCCTTCACGCTTGACGTTGGCCTTGCCGATTTCGACAGTGTACTCTTCTTCCGGCACATCCTCACGGAATGAACGGTAGAGCTTCATGTGCTCGAGGAACACGACAGGGTCATTCGAACGGATCGCTTCGATGAGCAGTCCTTTCGCATCCACCGGGTTGGAAGGGATGACAACTTTGAGACCTGGCGTCTGCGCCATCAGTCCTTCCAGTGAATCTGCGTGAAGCTCAGGTGTGTGGACACCGCCGCCGAATGGCGCACGGATTACAACCGGCATCTCTTTGGAGCCGCCGGAACGGTATCTGTGACGTGCAATCTGACCTGCGATGCCGTCCATTGCTTCGAAAACGAAGCCGAAGAACTGGATCTCGACAACAGGGCGGAATCCTTCAACTGCGAGTCCAAGACCCATGGAAGCAAGTCCACTCTCGGCGAGGGGTGTATCGAATACACGCTCATCGCCAAATTCTTTCTGCAGGCCTTCAGTCGCACGGAACACACCGCCGTTTACGCCGACATCTTCACCGAAGACGAGAACATTCTCGTCATTTCTAAGTTCAGTGGCCATCGCATCAGTGATTGCCTGAATCATTGTCATCTGTGCCATTGATTATTTCGACTCCTTTTCTTTGTAGACTTCATACTGCTCTTTGAGATTGCTCGGCATTTCGTCATACATGATCTCCATAAGCTCTGTTACGGATTGTTTTTCTGTATTATCTGCTTCTTTGATGGCTTTCTTGACATCTTCCTTCGCCTGTTCCATCACTTCATTTTCCTTATCTTCACTCCAGAGACCCTTCTCTTCGAGGTACTGGCGGAAGCGGACAAGCGGATCTTTCTTCTCCCAGTCGGAATCTTCATCGGAAGTTCTGTAGCGTGTCGGGTCGTCCCCTGCCATCGTATGCGGCCCATAGCGGTAGCACAGCATTTCGATGACTGTCGGTCCTTCACCGGCAACTGCGCGGTCACGTGCGTCTTTTGTCACTTTATAGACCGCAAGTGGATCCATGCCATCGACGAGTACACTTGGTACACCTGAAGCAACACCTTTCTGCGCCAGTGTCTTCGCTGCCGTCTGCAGTTCACGTGGTGTGGAGATGGCATAGTTGTTGTTCTGGATGACAAAGATTGCCGGCGCCTTATAGGCACTTGCAAAGTTGATGCCTTCATAGAAGTCACCCTGTGACGTACCGCCATCACCAGTATATGTGATTGCGACAGCATCCTTGCCACGCTTTTTGATACCGAGCGCAACACCGGCAGTCTGCACGTACTGTGCACCGATGATGATCTGCGGGCTCAGTGCATTGACGCCTTCAGGGAACTGGTTCCCTTTATAGTGGCCTCTGGAAAATAGAAACGCCTGAGTCAGAGGCAGACCATGCCAGATCAGCTGCGGTACATCGCGGTAGCCCGGCAGGATGTAGTCTCCTCCTTCAAGTGCGTATTGGCTTGCAAGCTGGGAAGCTTCCTGTCCAGCTGTCGGTGCGTAGAAGCCGAGACGGCCCTGACGGTTGAGTGAGATGGAACGCTGATCAAGTACACGTGTCCATACCATGCGTCTCATCAGTTCTACCAGTTCATCATCGGATAGTTCCGGCAGATAGTCTTCATTGACTACTTTGCCATCCTGGTCCAGAATCTGAAACATTTCAAATTTGCTTTCAATCTCTTCAAGTGTTTTGACGGGATCGAAGCTCTTTTTCCTCGGTGCCATAAACAGTTCACCATACCTTTCAGTTTTTCATTTAATATAAATAATTTTATCACATGCTGTTATAATAGTAAATCAAACACAACTGTAACAGTACATTGAAAAAGGCTTTAAATCAACGTTCTCTGTACTAAAACAGTAATATCTGTTATATAATAGAGCGCTTCCATTGTCTATCCCTCAATACGTGATTCGATTTCCCTCTTTATTTCATTGACGTTTTCGGTCTGTTCGCTGAAAGTCTGTGCATCTTCCTGTACCTGCTGGTATTCTTCATTGAGGTTGTTCAGACGCTCATCCACTTCGTCCTGGGAGATGTCCTCCTCTCCAAGATATTCGAATATGCTCCTTTCACTTTCAAGGACTGTCTTGTAGCTGCCGATCATCTCCCCGTGTGCGCTGTATCTTTCCTTCATCGCATCGACCAGGGACTGCGCCTGCTCCTGATTGGATTCATTCGAAATCTCACTGATGTACTGCTCGGACGTCTCCATGCGGCTTCTGCTTTCCGCCATGATGGCCACTTCCTCATCAAGCTGCGCCACTCTTGCCTCCGTATTCTCGACAAGGTCGGCGCTGATCTCCGGCAGCTCTTCTATCGAGGCAGTTTCGAGGGATTCCTGCAGTTCCGCCTTTTCAGCTTCCAGTTCGTCAAATCTTGCTGTCACGTCCCCTATCTCCTTTTCCACCTCGACAGTCTCTTGAAACGCATTATAAAAATCCATGAGTTCATCCTCGTCCGAGGAACATCCTGCAATCACTACTGAAAAAATCAGCAGGCCGCCTAACAGTTTCTTCATTATCCTACCTCCGATTATTGGCTTTCCAGTGGAAAAATGTTTGTACTTTCCACGTTCTCCTGGGTATTATAGTATAATAAAAACGACTTAGATGAAACTGGAGGGTTTATTTTGCTTACAATGAAAGATATCATCCGTGATCCGGATCCGTTCCTCAGGATCAGGACAGCGGAAGTGGAAGAAATAGATGAGGAGACGATCAGCCAGCTCAAAGAGATGCGGGAATACCTTGTCAACTCGCAGAATGAAGAGACAGCCGAGAGATACGGCCTGCGTCCCGGGGTAGGCCTTGCTGCACCCCAGATCGGTCTCGACAAGCGCATGCTCGCCGTCTACATCGAAGGTGAGGAAGGCGAAGTGCTGCATGACTATATGCTCATCAACCCTAAGGTGAAGAGCCATTCCGTCACGGAAACGTACCTGCCGAACGGTGAGGGCTGCCTGAGTGTGGATGAGGAGATGCCAGGTCTCGTCCATCGCTATCAGAGAGTGAAAGTCACTGCCACCGACATACACGGTGAACCGGTGGAAGTGAAGGCGAAAGGCATGCTTGCCGTCGTACTCCAGCACGAGCTCGACCATCTTGATGGCATCATGTTCTACGACCGGATTGATCAGGACATGCCGATGGAACCGAAAATCGGTGCCAGACCGGTGGAATAGAGAAAAGCGGCCTCTTCGGGCCGCTTTTCTCTATTTGTAATCAATAGCCGGATTCAGATGAACGCATCGCGTCTTTCCCTGTATGGCACGTTATGTTCAATGAGCTTTTCCTTTACGGCTTCAAAAGTGTTGCGGTCGAGTATTTCCGGATCACGGTCATGACGCTTCCTATGTACATCACCACCATCATCATGATCGTCGTACACATAGTTCATCACAACCATGTCAGGATGGATGTTGAACTCGATCATGATCATGTTGCGATCCTGGCGCTCGCGCTCAAGCAGCACTGCTTCGAATATACGCCTGTCTTTCATCTGTATCCCTCCATTCAAGGCAATTATAAAGTCTTTGCATGTCCTTCGTCTATAATGTAAAATGAACTTAAGCTGATAAAGGGATGTGGTCTTGAATGCTTAAACGTTTGAGGAAGAAGCTGAAACAGAGGCTCGGACGCATTCTCGGTAGGAAAGGGTTGCTCAACAACGAATACATGAAGAAGGACTGACCCCCCTTCTTTTCTGTGTTGCTTCTTACAGCACACAATTCCAAGAACAACAATATCATTGGACACAACCAGCAAAAGGAGAATATATAAATGGCAGTTTTTAAAGTTTTCTTCCAGGAAACCCTGGATAACCGTATCATCCGTGAGGATACACTCACACGCTACTATGAAGCGGGTTCGGAATCCGAAGTCCGCAAGATGCTCGATGACGACCCGTATAACATTGAATTCGTACAGAAACTGAGTCCCTCACACCTCGAGTACGAAAAAGCAAACAACGAAGATTTCAAGGTCGAGAATACCTGATGACGCTTGAAAAAGGAGAAGTAGGCGTATTTGCCCTCGGGGGACTCGGGGAAATCGGTAAAAACACCTATTGTATCGAATATAAAGATGAGATCATCATGATCGACGCAGGCATCAAGTTCCCGGATGATGAGCAGCTGGGTATAGACTATGTCATTCCGGACTACACATACCTGAAGGAGAACAAGGAGCGCATCAGTGCACTCATCGTCACACATGGACACGAAGACCACATCGGCGGCATTCCGTTTCTTCTAAAGGAAATCAATGTACCGATCTATTCCGGTCCACTTGCGCTCGGACTGATCCGCAACAAGCTTGAGGAGCACCACCTTCTGCGCACGACGGAGCTCAATCCGGTCAAGGAGGACACAGTGCTCAATTTCAAGCACATGTCCGTCGAGTTCTATCTGACGACACACTCCATTCCGGAAGCGTACGGTGTCGTTGTCCGCACACCGGAAGGGACCATCGTCCATACCGGCGACTTCAAATTCGACTTCACCCCTGTTGGCGAACCCGCAAATATTGCGAAAATGGCACAGCTCGGTGAAGAAGGCGTACTCTGCCTGCTCTCCGATTCCACCAATGCGACAGTACCGAACTTTACAATCAGCGAAAAGGAAGTCGGTCAGAATGTGGAGGATATCTTCAGGAAATGTACCGGGAGAATCATCTTTGCGACATTCGCTTCCAACATCTACCGTGTTCAGCAGGCCATCGATGCCGCCATCAAATTCGACCGCAAAATATGCATCTTCGGCCGCAGCATGGAAAACAACATCAAGATCGGTCTCGAACTCGGCTATATCAAAGCGCCGCCTGAAACATTCATCGAACCAAGAATGATCAACAGCATCGAAAAGCACAAGGTCATGATGCTGTGTACAGGTTCACAGGGTGAGCCGATGGCAGCCCTCTCAAGAATTGCCAACGGTACACACCGCCAGATCAGCATCATACCTGACGACACAGTCGTTTTCAGTTCTTCACCGATTCCTGGCAACACGCTCAGCATCAACCGTACAATCAATGCACTCTACAAGGCTGGAGCGGATGTCATTCATGGCAAATTGTCCAACATCCACACTTCCGGCCACGGTTCCCAGGAAGAGCAGAAACTGATGCTCAGACTGATGCGTCCGAAGTATTTCATGCCGATCCACGGTGAATACCGCATGCTGCACCTGCATAAGGAACTTGCAGTGAATACAGGCATGGATCCCGACAATATCTTCCTGATGGAGATCGGTGATGTCCTGGCACTGAAGAAAAACAGTGCCAGACATAGCCACCGTGTACCTGCCGGTACGGTATTTGTAGACGGCATCGGCATCGGGGATATCGGCAATATCGTTCTGCGTGACAGAAAAGACCTTTCAGAGGAGGGACTTGCGATTGTTGTCGTCTCCATCGACTTCAACACAAAAACACTGCTCAGTGGTCCCGACATCATCTCACGCGGTTTCGTCTACATGCGTGAGTCATACGGGCTCATCCGCAGCGCCGAGAAGAAAATCAAAGGCGATGTCATCAATCTTCTGAACTCGAAGGAGAATGTCGAATGGTACCATGTGAAGCAGCTCATCATCGAAGAGCTGAGCAACCATCTGTACCGCAAGACACATAGAAAACCGATGATACTGCCGACCATCATGAGAGTGGAAGACAAGCAGGAGCAGGAATAAAAAAATGACATCAGACCATATGGTCTGATGTCATTTTTATTTTCATATCAATGATTTTTCAAAGCGAGTCAAATCGGCATCATTGCCGATGACGATCAGTATGTCATCTTCCTTGATATTGACTGTAGGGTCGGGGCTGACGATGATGTCATCGCCACGCTTGATGGCAATGACGCTGACGCCATATTCCGCCCGGATATCAAGGTCCAATAATGAATTATCCGCAAGCTTTTCTTGGGCCACGAGCTCGACGATCGAGTGTTCATCGGAGAGCTCAAGGTAGTCGAGTACTGAACTAGACGCCAACTTGTGGGCAATTCGACGACCCATATCCCGTTCGGGATGGATGACATAGTCGGCACCGATCTTCTCGAGTACTCTTGCATGATAGTCATTCTGCGCCTTGACGCTGACCTTCTTGACGCCAAGATCCTTGAGCAGCAGTGTTGTCAGTATGCTCGACTGGATATTGTCGCCGATTGCCACGATGACATTATCAAAATTGCCAAGCCCAAGATCTTTGAGGACTGTTTCTTCAGTCGTATCACCAATGACTGCCTGTGTTGCGATATCGACATACTCGTTGACCCGGTTTTCATCCAGGTCGACTGCCAGCACATCCATTTCAAGTTCGATCAGCTCGCGGACAATACTGCCCCCGAACCGTCCGAGCCCGATTACTGCATAATCCTTATTCATATAATCACCAGTCCATCTCAATTGTCAGTACTTATTACTGCTCTTCCCTCTTACATATTCCTTATCGAACAGGAACAGCCTCATCACCAGAACAAGACTAGGAATCAATAATAGTAAACCTAAAATGAACACAATTGTCAAACTGAATGCCATAGCGTCATTCACAACTGAAGTATTGATATCGATATATGGATAGAGTATATACGGCAGCTTGCTGATGCCATAGCCGTAGAAGGCGAATGCAAACTGCAGCATGATCATGATGAAGGCCAGTCCAAAGAACCGCCTGCGCCACATCAGGAATACTGCAATGCCCATCGACACGAGGCTCAGGCCGAACAGATACCAGTAGTCCTGTGCGCGCTGGAAGTGCTCGAGGTTGTGTTCCCTGAGACCAAGGAATACAAACTGGGAAATGAACAGCATCGGCAACGCCCAGATGAGGAACCATCTGCGTACCAGCTCCAGTGCCTGATTATCCTCGGCACGTGCGGCATAGAACGTCAGGAAGCCGCTCGATACATAGAGTACTGTAATGATGGCCAGGAATACTACCGACCAGCCATACGTACTGAAGAGCAGTTCTTCGAGCTGCAGCTGGATGCCATCCCCCCCATCCACGATATAGCCGCCTTCCGATATGACGAGTGCCATCGACAGTGAAGCAGGTATAAGGAGGCCTGTTACACCATACAGGAACGTCCATGAAAGCTTCGGCTCCTTATTATACGAGTTGAAGGCATAGTATGCCCCCCTGATCGCAAGCAGTATCAGCGCAATGCTCGCAGGAATGAGAAGCGCCGTACCATAATAGTAGGCTGTATCCGGATAGAAGCCAATGATTCCGACGAAGAAGAAGACGAAAAATACATTGGTCACTTCCCACACCGGGTTCAGATAGCGCTGGATGATTGGACTGATGACATTATCATCACCGGTCAGTTTCGAGTAGAAATTGAAGAAACCGGCACCGAAATCAATCGATGCCACAATGATATAGCCATACAGGAACGTCCACAGAACCGTTACACCAATCAGTTCATAGTTCATGGCAGCAGACCCCCTTTGTCTTTATCTCCGTACATCTCAAGGTGATCCGCATGCACGCTCTTGTTCTGGAACATTTTGAGCAGCACGTATACACATGTTGCGCCGAGAACAATGTACAGCAGTACGAATGCAATCAGCGTTATGCCGAGTCCCTCTGCGTTCGTCACAGCCTCGGAGACGCGCATGTAGCCTCGTAGAATCCATGGCTGACGGCCGAGTTCTGCCAGGAACCACCCGGATTCGATGGCTGCCACAGACAGAGGACCGGTCAGCACATACAGATAGAGCAATGCAGGATGGTGCGCATTGAACTTCGTAAATCTCGCTATATGGTAAATGACTGCTACACTCAGTCCGAACATGCCGAAGAATACCATAGTATCAAAGAAGTAGTGGATGATCAGCGGTGGTCTTTCATCTTCCGGTATATCATTCAGTCCTGTAACTTCCGTATCGAATGAGCTGCCTGCAAGGAAGCTGAGCGCGCTTGGCACCCTGATTTCATAGCTTACTTCCTGGGTCTCCTCATCCAACATGCCGAAAAGCACCAGGTCGGCATTATCTTCGGTCTCAAAGTGCCATTCCATTGCAGCCAGTTTTTCCGGCTGGTTCTCATGAAGGAACTTGGCGGAAAGGTCGCCTGCAAGTGCACTCATTGCAGCTGCAATAAGTCCGATCACCATCATGACCCTGAGCGCTTTCTTGTGGTACTCTCGATCCTCCTTGTGTTTCGAACGAAGGAGTTTGAAAGCAGCAATTGATGCAATGATGAAAGCAGCAGTCGTATAGGCTGTTACAACAACGTGGAATATTCTGACGTAGCTCGACGGATTGAACATTGCTGCCAGTGGATCGACATTTACAAATACATCATCTACAAGATCGAACCCTGCTGGTGTATTCATGAAGGAATTGACTGTAGTGATGAATACAGCAGACAGAGTGGAACCGACCACGATCGGGATATTCAGAAGCCAGTGGTGCCAAGGATTTCTGAAGCGGTCCCATGTATAAAGAAATATCCCGAGGAATATTGCTTCAAAGAAAAATGCAAAAGTTTCCATGAACAGCGGAAGCGCGATGATCTGTCCACCAAACTGCATGAATTCCGGCCAGATGAGAGACAGCTGCAGCCCTATGATCGTGCCGGTTACAACACCGACGGCTACGGTCACCGTATACCCTTTCGCTATTCTGCGTGCCATCGTCAAGTACTTGTCGTCCTTCTTACGCAAGCCCAGGAATTCCAATACCATGAAGACAAGCGGCATACCTACACCTATTGTTGCAAAGATAATATGGAATCCAAGAGTCGACGCAGTGAGCACCCGACCAATGATCACATCATCCATTCAATCACCTCTCCGACAATGGATTCCGCCCCAGGACCATTTCTGATCCATGGATATCGGAACCATCTTTATTTTGGATAATTTGTGAAATAATTATCATACTGTTTCCTTATTCTACCCTATTTTGCCCTCAATTACAAAGAATTAAACCGTGTATTTTTGATCTCTTACTCTAAGATGGAATATGAGACCGATTATGACCATGATGATCAGGCTTGTAATGGCCATGCGTGAGGCAAGCGTGCCATAGTCCGCCATGGCAAGTGTAATCGATCCATAGATGAACGGCCCCACGATGGCACTCATCTTCGCACTGAAGGCAAACAGTCCGAAAAACTGCCCTTCCTTCCCTTCCGGCGCGAGTTCGATGATCATTGTCCTGCTGACCACCCAGGTGGATCCCATTGCGATTCCGAAAAGTGCAGCTGCAATCCAGAACGTCCACATCGGCAGGGGCAGGGCTGCAATCGCCACAGCAAGGGCAAGCAGCAGCGCAACAATGGTGAATGTCTTCTTGGAGCCGATATTCCTATTGATGAAGCTGAATATTATGGCGCCGACGATGCTGAACAGTGTTGCAACCATGAAGATGATGAGGAAAGTGCCTGCTTCAAAACCGACGACCGTCGTTGCATAGGGCTGCATCATGGCGATTGCTGTCGCCAGCGCATCGTTTATAAAGAAGTAGGCAATCATGAAATAGAATATGGAGGGATAAGAGCGTGCCTCCCTGAAAGTCTGGTAGATATCCTTATATCCTTTCAGAAATTGCTGTCTTGGCTTTGTCTGTTGCGGCTGATCCTTATTGATGAAGAAAAGCGGCAGTGAGAATATAAGAAACAGGACGCCGGACAGCCAGAATGTATGATGGACAGCCCGGTCCCCGATCAGAAGCAGAACGGAGAATATGCCGAACAATGTCCCCATGTATCCGAGTGCGACACCGTAGCCCGAAATGAGCGGGATCTCCTTCTTGTTGCCGAGCCCGGAAAGCATCGCATCATAGAAGACATTGCCGGAGTTGAATGCAAATTTTGCAAAGACGAATAGCAGCACTGCAAGCACAAAGCCGTTCGGCAGGCCGAACCACCGGGCAGTATCCATCCCTCCGAATATCCCCATGCCGATGGCAGCCGATACACATAGCAGTGTAAAGATGACAACATACTTCTTGCGTCTGCCGGTACGGTCCATCGTTACCCCGTAGAGTGGCGCAAATGCAACAAGCAGTACGGCAGCCAGTGCATTGGCATAGGCGATGATGGTGGAAGCAATCTGTTCAAGCCTGGGGTTTGTACCTACTGTTTCTGTAATATACTGCGGGAAAAACAGCGTGACGATATTGGCACTGAAGATGGTGTTTGCAAAGTCGTAGAATGCAAAAGCAAGGATCGGCAAGGTGAGATAAAGCTCAAGCGGTCGACGTGCAGTCTGATTCATCGGTAGTTCTCCTCTGCTCTTTTTCTGTCATTATAACAAGAAAAACACGCATGGTGGTGTACCATGCGTGTTCCAGACTATGCTCTCTGCGTATATTCTTCTACAAGTGCAAGCACTTCTTCAGTGCTGCTGCATTCGACTGCCGCCTGTGCCAGACGTTCCATGTCGGTCTTCTTGAGTTCCGAAATCTGCTTGCGCGCTTTCAGAACGGAAGAAGCGCTCATGGAGAATTCATCCAGACCGAGACCGACGAGCAACGGCACTGCATGCGCATCTCCTGCCATCTCTCCGCACATGCCGGCCCATTTGCCTTCTTTATGCGCTGCATCGATGACCATCTTGATCAGTCTGAGGAGCGCCGGGTGGTACGGCTGGTAGAGATAGCTGACAGATTCGTTCATACGGTCCGCAGCCATTGTATACTGGATCAGATCGTTTGTACCGATCGAGAAGAAATCGACCACTTTTGCAAACTGGTCTGCAATGATTGCAGCTGAAGGAATCTCGATCATGATACCGACTTCGATATCTTCCTTGACCTTCTCTCCTTCATCAGTCAGCTTATCCTTCTCTTCTATCAGCATTGCTTTCGCACGGTTGAATTCATCGATTGTTGCGATCATCGGGAACATGATTTTCAGATTGCCGTGCTGGGATGCACGCAGCAGTGCACGCAACTGGGTTCTGAACAGCTCCTGATTATCCAGTGCCATGCGTATCGCACGGTATCCGAGGAATGGATTCATTTCTTTAGGGAGATCCATGTAAGGCAGTTCCTTATCTCCACCGATATCGATTGTACGTACAACAACCGGCTTGTCGCCCATATCCTTCAGTACTTTCTTGTAGGCTTCATACTGTTCATCTTCTGTAGGTAGCTCGTTTCTGCCCATATAGAGGAATTCAGTACGGTAGAGGCCGATGCCTTCGGCACCATTGGATTTGACACCGTCAAGATCATCCGGTGTGCCGATATTGGCAGCAAGCTCGACTGAGATGCCATCCATCGTCTTGCTCGGTTCATCCACAAGCTTCTGAAGCTCTGCCCTCTCTTCCTGGACTTTCGCTTCCTTATCCTTATAGACAAGTACTTCCTCTTCCGTCGGGTTGACGATGACTTCACCCGCACTGCCATCAACGATGATGTGGTCACCAGCATTCGCATGTGACGTAATATCCTTTGTACCGACAACAGCCGGAATTTCAAGGGAACGGGACATGATCGCAGAGTGTGAAGTCCTTCCGCCGATATTCGTCACAAAGCCCTTGACAAAATTCTTATCAAGCTGTGCCGTATCGGAAGGCGTCAGGTCTTCGGCTACAATGACGACCGGTGTATCGATCTTGCTTGGATCCGGAAGTTCCTTCCCGAGCATGTGCGCGAGCACACGCTTCGAAACGTCCTTGATGTCTGCCGCGCGCTCTTTCATATAATCGTTGTCCATGTTCTCAAAAATGGCAACGAACTGGTCCCTCGTTTCCAGAAGTGCCTGAGGCGCACTCTTCTGGTCATCGCGGATATGGGATTCAATCGGTCCAAGGAACTCCGGATCGTCGAGCACAAGCAGGTGTGCATCGAAAATGGCCGCATGTTCAGGACCTACCGATTCCTCCGCATGGTTTCTGATTCGTGTAATTTCGACTTTGGACTGGTTGAAAGCGGCTTTGAAGCGTTCCACTTCAGCGTCTTCCTGACCGGCATCGATGGATTTGCTGTCAAAAGACAGATCCGGCTCTTCCAGAGAGTATACCGGTGCAATGGCTACACCGTCACTCGCACCAATCCCTTTAAGAATTTCAGACATCAGTCGGTCAATCCTTCTTTGGACAGTGTTTCAGTAATCGCTTCAATAGCCTCAGTTTCATCTTTGCCTTCAGCATAGACCGTCACTTCAGAGTCCTTGCCTACACCAAGTGACATAACGCCCATGATGGATTTCAGATTCACCTTTTTACTGTTGTATTCGAGCTGGATGTCAGCATCATATTTGGATGCTGTCTGTACGAGAATTGTTGCTGGTCTTGCGTGAATTCCTGTTTCGTCTGTAATGAGATAAGATTTTTGTTCCATTGCGTTAGTCTCCTTTTGAATGCGTTATAATATTACATGATAAGCACACATGTTTAGCAATATTATACCATGTATGCCAACGATATTCTAATATACCACCATCAATCATGGCGTAAACTTTTTCACCATCCGGCCCATCCGGGACACATTTCGGACACATGCATGTACATCAGCGAGAAATAAAAGACCCTTTCGGAACAGCTGTCCGAAAGGGCATCATTTATGAAACTGTCTGGTTTCTGGCTGCTTCTGCACATCTGTCCACATAGTCATGTCCGAGCTTCTTCATCAGCATATAGCTGACTCCTGCACCAAGTGCATTCGTTGCGAGCGGGGCAATTCCGAACTTGGCCACCTTGGAATTTTTCGCTGCACCTTTGAATAGAACCTTGGATGCGTTGCGGCCGATGAATTCGCTGCCCATGCTTGTCGCCATGACAAGCGCCCGGTTCATCAGGTCATCGGAAAGTTCATTCACCTGGCTGTGGTCGAGTTCGAAAATCTTTTCCGCCTCTTGTCTGATGTCTTTCATCAGCTTCATGTCCGTACCAATATCAAGCAGTGGAATCGGCAGCACAGCGGCAATCGAGGAATACAATGCTTTCTTGTTGACCATTTCGCGCGCTTCCTGTTCCTTCATCTGTATTTCATTTTCAGTGAGCGGTTGGGCACCCATTGCCAAAACTCCTTTGTATTAGAATTTGAGTGTTGTCGTTTAAGTATACCCATTGTCACCTGATGATAATCAGATTTCTAGCCGTGGATCTGTACAGTGACCACTTTGAGGTACTTGCCGTTCCTATAGCCCTTCACTGTCGGAAAGTCTTTCGGCAGTCCTTTGACATCAGTAAGCGTATACGACCGTCCCGCTTCTGCAAGCGTCCTGTCGATCTGCTTTTTGAACTGGTTCAGCGTAGCGCTTTCGAGGTTCTGGCTAAGTATCAGATGCCCATCCGGTTTCAGTATTTCGAGCGCTGCCCTGATCAGCTTTGGAAAGTCGCGTTCGACTTTGAATACTTTCTTTCCGGAACGGGCAAAGCTTGGCGGATCCATCAGTATTACGTCGAAGTGATGCCTGTTTCTTGCCGCATAGCCCAGATATTCGAATGCTTCCATTATATAGATGTTCTGTCCATCGGTGGACAGGTTGTTTGCATTGAAGTTTTCTGTAATCAGCTCGCGGCTCCGCTTTGCCAGATCGACACTTGTCGTCATCATGCCGCCCTTACGCGCCGCAATGGAAAATGTCCCGCTGTAGGCAAACATATTAAGGAAGGACTTTGCATGATATGGATTCTGCTCCAGTGCTTTACGTGTCTCCCGCTGATCCAGGAACAGCCGGGTCATCGGACCTTCGTCGAGATGCACGCTGTAGGTCACGCCTGACTCGAGCACAGTGATCGGAAACTCGACATTGCCTGTCACTTGGCGATTCTTCACTTCCATTTTGCCCTGATCGCTGAATCGCGTCTGCTCCGTGATGGAATCCGGGTTGAGTTCGACCATCAGTGTCTTGATGATGAGATCACGGATCTTGTAGATGCCGCGGGAGTAGAAAGTGATGAGCAGATGGTCATCATAATTGTCGACAGTGAGTCCGCCGATGCCATCACCGATTTCATTGAATAGACGGAAGGCGGTCGTATCTGCCTGGTTGTACAGCGGTGTCCGCTTCTCCACCGCCTCCCTGATGCGCTTTACGATGAATGTATCATCAATCGTCTCCTGCTCATCATGGGTCAGTATCCAGCCTCTTGTCTTCTGCTCGAAGCTCAGCATGGCGATGCCGATCAGCTTGCCGAATGGATCTTCGACCCTGACGATCTCACCGTCCTTCAGAAAAGTATCATCACTCAGGTCATCTCTGTCGATATTCAGCTGACCATTCATGTATGGCCGTTCATGGCCTTTTTTCAATTGTATCGTATTCATTGGAATGTCTCCCTTTCTGTCATGAAACTATGGAATAGGCTTGCTGCCAGACTGCTCGTCCGGTCATCGATATCAAGTGCAGGTGCCACCTCGCTGATGTCGAAGCTTGTCAGATTCCGGAGTTTGGCAAGCTGTGCAACCATATCATGGATTTCCTGGGACGTATAGCCGTTCTGCGCAGGTGCACTCGTGCCCGGCGCCACACTCTGCTGGACGGAGTCCATGCACAGCGTCGCAAATACTGCATC
Organism: Salinicoccus sp. ID82-1; assembly: GCF_021991715.1. NCBI lineage: Bacteria > Bacillati > Bacillota > Bacilli > Caryophanales > Staphylococcaceae > Salinicoccus > Salinicoccus sp. ID82-1. The sequence goes on along the minus strand of NZ_JAGFLY010000001.1, from coordinate 141,124 downwards.
ATATTCCCTGAGCGACCGAAGTGCCCGGGTATAGACATCCGTCTGCCGCACTTCATTCATCGATGCATACTTGACGCCGAAACGGTCTGCCGTCTCAAACAGTGTCCGTGTGTTCCCGGAAGCCTGGATTCCGAAAACGTAGTAGTCGACATTCGGGTCACCGGAGAGGATCTGATGGAACATCGTTCCCGATGACGGCCGCTCATCCCTGAGGTCAAAGTGTGCATCGAAGTTGACGACAGCGAGCCTACTATCCGGAAATGCCTGCCGTACTCCAAGGTAGTGCCCATACAGCGTTTCATGTCCGCCACCGATGATGAGCGGAAACTGATCATTCGACAGCACTTCGGCCACGCTTTGTCCAAGGGCCGCCTGTGATGCTTCCAGTTCTTCATCCCCGATAATGCTGCCGTAGTCGAATACCGGTTTTTCGTAGGGCATCGATGCGATTTTCTGCCGTACAGCGACCGGGCCATCGTAGGCACCAGGGCGGCCTTTATTCCGCTTCACCCCTTCTTCCGAACGAAAGCCGATGAATACCGGTGCACCTGCAGGCGTACTGGCATCCCACTTTTCTATGACCTGGTGGAGCCGCTCCTTGACGGCGGGGTCATCCACCCTGCCCGAGTAGTCGTGATGTTCAATTTTCTTCATAACCTATCTCCCCTTATCGAATTCCTTGAATATGCTGATGATCAGAAGCGGTGTTGTCAGCAGGACGAGAAGAATATTGAACGGCAGTATGAAGAGCGACAGCTCCACATCCTTGAATACCGTAATATACAGGCTGACCGTCACTTTGAGCCATAGGGCGGTGATGAAGATCATCTGCCTGTTGTAGAACCTGTTCTGGGTCATGTTGAAGAATGTTGTAAATAGATAGGCGACCGCAAGTGCCAAGGATAGGAACAAGTTCACCCATTCGTATATATACTGCATGTCCGACAGATTGAAATACCCTTCCGTAAAGACACCCTGCCTGTTATTGAACTCGATCAGGATGAAGATCAGAACGAGTGCACCGAGCAGCAGCTCGATATAGTTCGGCCTGAGCCATGATGGAAACTCGACTTCCATGAACGTCTTCACTTTGTGCAGCAGTCCACTGCGCATATCGTAGAGATGTTTTGAAAATTTGAGATATTCATCCGGATGCAGCCTGCGCCGCTTGTGTTGTCTGGAAAGCGTCGCCGCATCCCCCTTCTTCGGTTTCTTAAGCAGGTTTTTCGATTTCGACAGGAATACACCCACCCATAGCGCCATCAGTGACAGCACCCAGATGATCGCAAAGAACATGTCGATCGACAGGACATCAGTCGGTGACAGTGTCGTTTCTATATTCGAGTACACTGCATTCTGCGTAAAGAAGTAGGCCAGTCCATAGAAGAACAGGATGACCATATAGTGCTCCTTGCGGTGCCTCGGATCCAGATGCTCGTTGAAGATGCTGTAGAGCATATGGACAATGAAGGCAAGCATGAAGAACAGTGCAAACCAGCCGTACACCTGGAACATCAGTAATGTCGTCACCAGGAACAGGACGAACGAAAGACCAAGAAAGAAAAGAGAAAGACCTGTATCGAATTCCGTCGTCCGCCGGATGAGCTGCGCCACCTTGAACATGCCGGCTCCAAACAGGATGAGCAGAATGCCGGCGATGATCGGAAAACCGCCGATGACGATGCCGAGTATATTGATGACTTCCACAAAGAACGCATTGAACAGATCGAAGAACGTTTCGATCCTGGAAATTTCCAATGCCTCTCCTCTGATCCTGCCTGTGTTGAACAGGATGAACAATCCTGATATGACAAAAAACACTCCGAGAAGAATGCTTATGATCACTTCACTTTGCTGTTTCAACCATTTCATTTTCATTTCACCTCAATATCCCTTCCCATTATAGAGGATTTAGTGGTTGAATGCACCGAATCCCCTTTTCATCAAAAATAAATATCCTTTATTTTGTTTAATGGTCCAAAGTGCGGGGTATTTCTCAACTAACAGCAGATAAGAAATAATAATATGTGATATCAAAACAGTTATAACAGGAGTGATTTGAAGTGAATTTCAACGATAAAGAACAAGAAGAAAAGACACAGGAACAGAACGCACCAACGAAGGAAAATCCGCAGGAAGGCATGGATACCGAAGCGGATCGAGATGGTGACAACAACAGCAAAGACAAGCAGTCCGACATGAAGGATGCAGCAAAGGAAGCACGTACTAAAGAAAATCCAGCAGAAGATATCGATACTGAAGCAGACAGAAAAGTCGACAAGGGCAAGGATAAGGAAAGCGATGCGTCCGGTTCTGAAAAGACCGAAGAGGAAATTCAGGATTCATTCGAATAATGGAAAATGCGTTGCCAGTTTTTCTGGCAACGCATTTTTTGTTGATCCGTTCAATTATTTCAGAGCGTGACGGCCGATATCCCGGCGGATGAAAACTTCGCCTTCGTTGAATTTCACCTGATCGACGTTGTGGTAGGCCGAATCGATTGCTGATTCTATCGTTTCGCCCTCGCCTGTCACAAGCAGTACCCTGCCGCCAGCCGTCACCCAACCCTCATTCTCCTGCTTGAGCCCGCTGACGAAGCTTTTCTCGCGTACTGCTTCAAAATCGATGGTATGCCCCTTGTCATAGGAACCCGGATAGCCGGCGCTCGCCAGCATGACGCCGACCTGGTAGCGGGGCGAAAACGTCAGCGTGAACGCCTCTTTCCTGTCCACCTTCTCAAGTACGTCAACAAGATCATCCTCCATCAGGGATAGGAGGATCTGTGCTTCCGGATCGCCGAAGCGCGCATTGAACTCGATGGTCTTGACCCCTTTGTCCGTGACGATGGCGCCGAGATACAGTACCCCGAAGTAGTCCAGCCCTTCAGAGACCATGGCTCGAGCCATCGGCCCCACGATCTGGTCCACTGCTTCCTGTCTCACACTTTCAGGAATATGCCTGACCGGCGCATATGCCCCCATGCCGCCGGTATTCGGCCCTTCATCATTATCGAATGCACGCTTATGGTCCTGCGCGATGATTTCGAATGAATGCGTGTAGTCGCCATTGACGAGTACCATCAGGGAAAACTCCTCCCCTTCCAGAAACTCCTCGATGACGATCGGTGCATCGGAATCCGCCATCAGGGCGTCAAGCCCTGCAAGCGCCTCGTCCATATCGGTCGCCACGATGACACCCTTGCCGGCAGCCAGTCCATCCTTTTTCAGAACGATCGGTGCGCCGACGGATTCTATGTAGCTGTACGCAGCGTCATAATCTGTAAATGCCTTATATCGTGCAGTCGGTATATCATACTTCTCCATGATATCTTTAGTGAAGGCTTTCGAGGATTCGATCTTCGCCTCCTCTTTTCTCGGACCGAAAACTTTGATGCCCCGTCCTTCAAGGTAGTCTGCAATGCCCTCGCTGAGCGGCGCTTCCGGTCCGACGACCACCCACGCCACCTGCTTGCTGGTGCATAGTGCTGCTATCTTCTCGAAGTCGGTCTCCCCGATTTCAGGGACGACTTCCGCGACATCGCGCATGCCATCATTTCCAGGAATTGCATAGACCGTTTCAATACGATCGGACTGCGCGAGTTTTCTCGCCAGGGCATGCTCCCTGCCCCCGCCGCCGATTACTGCAACATTCATCTTGACTGCTCCCTTCATTTTCAAAAATAAAATAGCCGGATCTCTCCGGCTCATATCTCTAGTGCTTGAAATGCCTCATGCCTGTAAACACCATCGACATGCCATTTTCGTTGCAGAAATCGATGGATTCCTGATCGCGTTTCGATCCGCCCGGCTGGATGACTGCCCGGATGCCATTCTCGTGCGCCAGTTCAACACTGTCCGGCATCGGGAAGAAGCCATCACTCGCCATGACGACGTTTTCTCCGAGTTCGAGTGCACGGTTGATGGCAATCTCGAGTGCACCGACCCGGTTCATCTGGCCGGCACCGATACCGACGGTCTGCTTTTCATTCGCCAGCACGATCGCATTGCTTTTTACATGCTTCGATACTTCCCATGCAAGCGCCATGGCAGCCATCTGATCGCGTGACGGCTTGTTTTCGGTAACGACTTTAATATCGGATTCATCGAGTGCGCCGGTATCCTGCGTCTGGACGAGATAGCCACCGGATACGCTGACAAACTCCTCGGCATGCGCGTCTTCATGATAGTCCGCTTCAAGCAGACGGATATTCTTCTTCTGCGTCAGGATCTCGAGCGCCGCCTCGTCATAGGAAGGCGCAATGATGACTTCAAGGAAGATGGAATGCAGCTGTTCGGCCGTCTCACGATTGACCGGCTTGTTCAGTGCAACGATGCCGCCGAAGATGGACTGGCTGTCCGCTTCGTGTGCATTCTTGAATGCTTCCGAGATGGTTTCGCCTGTGCCGACACCACACGGATTCATATGCTTCACTGCAACCGCAACCGGCATCGTGAACTTCTTGGCCAGCTGGAACGCAGCATCCGCGTCGCGGATGTTGTTGTAGGACAGTGCCTTGCCGTGAAGGACATCCGCGTTCAGTATCGTATTGCGATCTTCGGTCGTCCGGACGAGACGTGCCGCCTGATGCGGATTCTCACCATAGCGCAGCGTCTCTTCAGCCTGGCTGAAGTGGTTGACAATCGCCTGGTCGTAGTCGTTCGTATGACGGAAAACCTTGACCATCAATGAACGGCGATAGGCCTCATCAAGCGTATTCGATTCGATGCGCTGAATGATCTCGCCGTAGTCTTCAGGAGAGACGATGGTCGTGACATGCTTGAAGTTTTTCGCAGCCGCACGGAGCATCGTCGGTCCGCCGATATCGATATTCTCGACCGCTTCAGATTCCGAAACATCTTCTTTTGCCACCGTCTCCTTGAACGGGTAGAGGTTGACAGCGACAAGGTCGATGGTTGAAATGCCCTGTGTATCCAGTGCCGCCATATGGTCCTTGTTGTCACGGTCTGCCAGAATGCCCCCATGGACTGCAGGATGGAGCGTCTTCACGCGTCCGTCGAGTATTTCCTCAAATCCTGTCAGATCACTGACATTCTGCACCTTCACACCAAATGATTCGATGACTTTCAATGTACCGCCTGTGGAATAGATTTCAAAGTCGTTGCGCGCCAGTCCACGTACAAACGGCTCCAGTCCTCTCTTATCGGAAACGCTAATGAGTGCCTTCTTCATCGTCTCTCTCCTTCAAAACTTTTTTTATTGCTGCGGGATAGAGTGCATACTCCACCGCATGGATCTTTTTTTCAACATCTTCCAATGTATCCCCTGCTTCGATCAGAACCGGCACTTGTGCAATGATCTCTCCTGTATCGATGCCGGCATCGACATAATGGATGGTCACACCCGTCACCTTCACCCCGTATTCATAGGCATCCCGGATGCCGTCGCGTCCTTTGAAGCTTGGCAGGAGCGAGGGATGCAGATTGATGATGCGGCGATCATAGGTCTCGATGAACTGCGGTGACAGGATGCGCATGAACCCTGCCAGCAGTACGTAGGAAACATCGTGTGCCGCCAGTGTTTCGAGTATCGCCGCTTCATGCGCCGCTTTCTGGTCGAAGTCCTTGCGGCTATGTACGTGATGCGGAATGCCGAGATTCTGTGCCCGCGTAATGGCGAAGGCATCATGCTTATCCGAGATCAGTACGGCAATCTCCATACCGATCCCAGACGCATGACGTGCCAGATTTTCAAAGTTGGTACCGCCACCTGAAGCGAGTACAGCCACTCTAATAGCCATGGATCTTAAGACCGCTTCCTTCGGTCACCTGGCCGATCAGTTCAGGGGATTCTCCAGCCGACTGCAGAATCTCCAATGTCTCATCAACATCTTCCGGATCGACACACAGTATGAAGCCGATACCCATGTTGAATACGTTATAGGCTTCATTCCGGTCCATTTCACCGAGTGATATCAGCCATTCGATGACTTTCGGCACTTTGACGCCGGAAACATCGATATCGATGCCGACATCCGCCGGGAATGCACGCGGTATATTTTCAATGAAGCCGCCCCCTGTAATATGGCTCATCGCTTTGACGTCGATACGGTCGATGACTTTAAGCACGCTTTTTACATAGATGCGTGTCGGTGCCATCAGCAGATCGATGATTGGTGTACCATCAAGATCATCTTCAACATCAACAGAATAGTTATCCAGCCATTTCCTGACCAGACTGTAGCCATTGGAATGGATGCCGCTTGAAGGCAGGCCGATGATACGGTCGCCCGGTTTGGCATGTGAGCCATCGATGTACTTCGTCTTCTCCACAGCACCGACACTGAAGCCGGCAATATCATATTCACCATGGCCGTACATATCACCCATTTCGGCCGTCTCACCGCCGATCAGTGCACAGCCTGCAGCTTCACAGCCGGTCGCTACCCCTTCGACGATATCGGCAATGTGCTTCGGAACGACTCTGTTGACGGCAATATAATCCAGAAAATAGAGCGGTTCTGCGCCTGTCGTCAGAATATCGTTGACGCACATTGCGACAGCATCAATGCCGATCGTCGTATGACGGTCATGATCGATGGCGAGTTTCAGCTTCGTACCGACACCATCCGTCCCGGAGACGAGCACAGGGGATTTCATGTTCAGCTTCGACAGATCGAATGCGGCACCAAAGCCGCCGAGTCCACCGATGACTTCCTTGCGCATCGTGCGCTTGACATGCGTCCTGATCTGGTTGACTGCCTGGTATCCTGCTTCTATATCGACACCGGCATCTCTATATTGTTCTGACATGTCAGACCCCTTTCGTTTTCAGATCCTTCTCCTGCGGGAGGAGACGATCGATGATTTCAATTGGATAATTGCCTGTGAAGCAGGCATCGCACTGGCCTTTCGAGCCATAGGAATAGTACACATCGTGCATCGCATCGACGGAAAGGTAGTTCAGTGAGTCCGCACCAATTTCGTCACGAATCTCCTCTGTCGACTTTGTCGAAGCAATGATTTCTGCATGGGTCGATACATCGATGCCATAGAAGCACGGGTTTTTGAGCGGTGGTGAGGAGACGCCCATATGCACTTCCTTCGCCCCTGCTTTTTTCAGTGCCTTGACGATGAAGCGGCTCGTCGTGCCCCGCACGATGGAGTCATCGATGACGATGACCCGCTTGCCTTCCACAACATCCCGTACAGGCGACAGCTTCATGCGTACCGCACGCTCCCGCGCCTCCTGACCTTTCGATATGAATGTCCGGCCGACGTAGCGGTTCTTGATCAGACCCTGCTCCTGCGGTATGCCGGATGCTTCCGAGAACCCTTTCGCCGCTGCAAGGCTCGAGTCCGGTACACCGATGACGATATCGGCCTCGATATCCATCTCGCGTGCCAGCTGCTGGCCGAGCGATTTGCGGATCGTGTACGTCGATGTGCCGCGAAATTCGGAATCCGCACGGGCGAAATAGATGTATTCCATCGAGCACAGATTCGGTTTCGACACATCCGTGTAGTGGTCGAATTCGATGCCCTGCTCATTCAGCGTGATCAGTTCACCGGGTTCGATATCGCGAATGTACTCGGCACCAATTGCCGTAAACGCACACGTTTCGCTGGCGACGCAATACGCATCATCCACCATGCCGAGCATGAGCGGACGGACACCATGGTCATCGAGTGCGATTGTCAGTGAATCCTCGTCCAGGATGACGAATGCAAAGGCACCCTTCAATTGGCGCAAGGCCGTCTTGATGCGCTGCTTTTTGTCCGGGCTTTTATTTTTACGGATCAGGTGAGCCAGTACTTCGGAGTCCGAGGATGTCTGGAAAATGGCACCGTCATCCTCAAGTGCTTCGCGTACGCTCAGTGCATTGACGAGGTTGCCGTTGTGGGCAAGGCCAAGGTCGCCCTTGTGGCTTTTGAACAGGAACGGCTGGACGTTCGACAGTTCACTGCCGCCTGTTGTCGCATAGCGGACGTGTCCGATGGCATGCGGAAACGTATCAAGTGACATGAGCTGCTCCTTCGACAGTGCTTCCGTCAGAAGACCCATGCCGCGTGCGCCGAACAGGTATTCACCATTGGAGCAGACGATGCCTGCACCTTCCTGCCCGCGGTGCTGCAGGCTGTGCAGTGCAATATAGGTCAGTTCACTGGCTTGTGGATGGTTGAAGATTCCGAACACGCCACATTCTTCATTTAGTCCACGGATGTCATACATTGTGGAATTGCCCCTTCCCAAATACTTGAAATCGTTTCAATGCTTCTGTCGATTGTAAGATCACGTGCTGCGATATGGAACTCTTCATCCGTCAGTCTGCCGATTTCTTTTCCGTCCGTGATATTCTGGCCGGAAGGTGCAATCACGATATAGCGGGACGCATTCTCTGCAAAAAGATCTTCACCGTCGAGGTCAAGTGTCGCGTCGATGCCGAGCTGGTGGAACGCTGAGAGCTGTGCCAGTTTGATGGCGATGCCGCCACGACCGACCGGTGCAATCTTCTTCACTTCTTTATTGATGAGACGCTCGCGCAGGTCCATGCCGCGCGCATATTCCAGTTCAAGGTCGATATGGCGTGTCTGCTTTCTGATATCATTGTCGATCAGCTTCTCGATCTGGCTGCCGGCGAATGCCTTTTCCGTCTCGCCGACGAGGTAGACGGCGTCGCCTGATTCGACTTTGAGATCGGCCATGAAGTTGACATCCTCGATCAGGCCGACCATGCCGATGACCGGGGTCGGCAGGATGGTGCCTTTCGATTCATTGTACAGACTGACGTTTCCGGATACGACCGGTGTCGACAGCGCGGCACATGCTTCAGCCATACCGCGTGTCGATTCGCCCAGCTGATGATAGATTTCCGGTTTTTCCGGGCTGCCGTAGTTCAGGCAGTCCGTCATCGCCAGTGGAACCGCACCGGTGGAAATGATGCTGCGGAAAGTCTGGGCCACTGCTTCCTTGCCGCCATTCAACGGGTCGGCATAGACGTAGCGGCTCTTGCCGTCGATGGCCATCGCAATCGCCTTGTCCGTCCCTTCGACACGCACGATGCCGGAACCGAAACCGGATTTCTGTACCGTGTTCGCGCCGACCTGATTGTCATACTGTTCATATATATAGCGTTTCGAACCGTGTGTCGGGTGGCCGATCAATGCATCGAAGACGATGTTCAGATCCTGATCTCCATAATGATGCGCTGTGTCGTCTATTGCCGGTGCCGCGCCTTCCAGAATGTAGACCGGTGCTTCGTCGGATAGCGGCTGAACCGGAATGTCCGCATATTTTTCGCCGTGGAAGAAAAGCTCAAGACGGTCGGTATCGGTCACTTCTCCGATGACTGCTGCATCGAGCTCGAAGTCTTCGAACATCGACAGGAACTTATCTTCTGTACCGTCCTTGACGACGAGCAGCATGCGTTCCTGTGTTTCCGACAGCATCATTTCGTAAGGTGTGATGCCGGCTTCCCTGACCGGTACCTGATCGAGATGCAGCGCAATACCGGACTCGCCTTTAGCTGCCATTTCAGCACTTGAAGATGTCAGACCGGCTGCGCCCATATCCTGGATGCCGACGAGTTCCGGCTGCTGGATTGCTTCGAGTGTCGCCTCCATCAGCTTCTTGCCTGTGAATGGATCACCGATCTGTACGGATGGACGCTTGGACTCGGATTCCTCCGTCAGTTCCTCTGATGCGAAAGTCGCACCGTGAATGCCGTCGCGCCCTGTTTTCAGACCGACGTAGATGACTTTATTGCCGATGCCTTTCGCCGTCCCCTTCTGGATCTTGTCATGATCGATGATGCCGACACACATTGCGTTGACGAGCGGGTTACCGTCATAGGAGCGGTCGAACTCGACTTCACCGGAGACGGTCGGGATGCCGATGCAGTTGCCGTAGCCGCCGATGCCGGCAACGACACCTCTGAGCAGACGGCGATTGTTCGCTTCTGAAAGTTCACCGAAACGCAGTGAGTTCAAGAGACCGATCGGACGTGCACCAATCGAGACGATGTCGCGGATGATGCCGCCAACGCCCGTTGCTGCACCCTGGTAGGGTTCGACAGCAGATGGGTGGTTGTGGGATTCCACTTTGAACACGACTGCCTGATTATCGCCGATATCCACAACGCCTGCACCCTCGCCCGGTCCCATCAGTACATGTTCGCCGGTTGTCGGGAACTGTGTCAGGAAAGGCTTCGAGTGCTTATAGGAGCAGTGCTCACTCCACATGACCGAAAAGATGCCGGTTTCCGTATAGTTCGGCTGTCTGCCGAGAATTTCGACGACCTTGTCATACTCCTTGTCGGAGAGCCCCATATCGGCATACAGTTTTTCTTCTTTTATCACCTGTTCGTTCGGCTCAGTGAATGTAATCATGTTCTGCCTCCCATTCCGTCATTCTTGCGAAAAGTCTCATGCCGTTGTCGCTGCCGAGCAGTGCTTCCAGTGCGCGCTCCGGATGCGGCATCATACCGAGGACATTGCCGTTTTCATTGATGATGCCGGCGATGTCATTTCTTGATCCGTTCGGGTTATCGTTGTACGTCAGTACAATCTGGTTGTTGGCTACGAGCTGCTGGTACGTTTCGTCGTCACAGTAGTAGTGCCCTTCTCCATGCGCCACCGGGTAGACGACCGTTTCCCCTTCTTCGTACTCGCTTGTAAATGGTGTGTCGTTATTTGTAATCGTCAGCGTCTCATTGCGTGAAATGAAAGTATGTGTATCGTTGAAGATGAGCGCACCCGGCAGGAGGCCGATTTCGGTAAGAATCTGGAATCCATTGCATACGCCGAGCACCGGCTTATTATCTGCCGCCACTTCTTTGATGGCCGCTGTGATCGGTGCCACACTTGCCATCGCGCCGCTCCTCAAGTAGTCGCCGAATGAAAAGCCGCCCGGAATAAGTACGCCGTCGAAGCCGGAGAGCGTTGTTTCACGGTAGTCGACGTATTCCGCTTCGCCGCCCGCCTTGACGATTGCGTTCAGCATATCTCTGTCACAGTTGGACCCTGGAAATCTGATGACTGCAAACTTCATTACTGGGACACCTCTTCGAGCACCTTGTATGAGTACGTCTCGATGACTGTATTGGTGAACAGTTTCTCCGACAGCAGGCGCACACTCTCATCGATCTTCGCGTCATCCGTCTCGTCGATGTCGAAATAAAGCACCTTGCCGACGCGGATGTTATTGATTTCGTCATGATCCAGTTCGTGCACCGCGCGATTCAGTGCTTCACCCTGCGTATCCAGTACCTGCGGTTTCAATGTAACGATCAGTTCTACTTTTTTCATTATTTAAGGGCCTCCATCTTGTTATAGAATTCACTGTACGTATCGAGCAGCGAGCCGGTGCTGTTGCGGTATACATCCTTATCGAAGTTCTCTTTCGTCTCCATGTCGACGATGCGGCACGTATCCGGGGAAATCTCATCTGCGAGAACGATGCTGCCGGCCTTGTCCTTGCCGAACTCTACTTTGAAGTCGATGAGCGACAGCTGCATCTCTTCCATCATCCGGCTGAGGACACCATTTATTTTCAAAGCAGCTGATTTCAGTGCTTCGATTTCATCAGGTGTTGCGAGTCCGAGCATCTCCACATGCGCGTCCGTCAGAATCGGATCGTTCAATTCGTCCTTCTTATAGTAGAATTCGACGAGTGGGGGTGTCATCAGCTGATAGGGCTCGAGTCCGAGACGTTTGACGATGCTGCCGGATGCATAGTTGCGGACGACCACTTCAAGCGGAATGATTTCGACCGAACGGACGAGCTGTTCCGTTTCGCTGATGCGCTCGATGAAATGGGAAGCGACACCATGATCGGCCATATACTGGAAGATATCGGAGGAGATCAGGTTGTTGAGCCTGCCCTTGCCTGTAAGGAAATCATGCTTCTCCCCATTGCCTGCCGTCACTTCATCCTTATATTCGATGCGGTAGACATCCTCCGCCTCTGTACGGTAGACCCTTTTTGCCTTGCCTTCATATAACAGCATCATACTTCGACTCCCTTGATAAATTTTTGCTCGAGCTGGTCAAGCGTAGTGTCCAGATCATCAGTCAGTACAGTAACATGTCCCATCTTGCGGGCAGGCTTGCGCCCTGTCTTGCCGTAGACGTGGACATGCCAGTCGGGTTCGGTGAAAAGCTTCTCTTCAAGGCGATCGAGGTCATCACCAAGCAGGTTCATCATGACCGCAGGCTGATGCTGATGGACTTCGGGCATCGGATGGTCGAGAATCGCCAGAATGTGTGCGTCGAACTGGCTGATGCTGCATGACTCGATCGTATGGTGTGCCGAGTTGTGTGGTCTCGGTGCAATCTCATTGACGTAGAGCTTGCCGTCCTGGTCGATGAAGCACTCGACCGTGAATACACCAACAAAGTGCATCGCAGCCATGATCTTGTCGACTGCTGTTTTCGCCTCTTCCATATAGTCGACACGCGCCGGTGCAATCGTACGGTAGAGTATCTGATCCTTATGCAGATTCTCCTGCAGTGGAAAATAGACGACCTGGCCGCTGACGCTGCGTGCAACGGTCAGTGACACTTCCCGTTCGAGCTGCAGATATTTCTCCACCACCCATTCCGCTTCATCAAATGGAATGTCGAGTGTGTCGAGTTCGGCTTCTGTCTCGATCAGCACCTGGCCCTTGCCGTCGTATCCGCCTGTCGACGTCTTGACGATGACGGGGAGCTGATGGCTTTCGATGAACTGTTCGAGTTGAGCTTTGCCTGCAAGCTTTTCGTAAGGAACGACATCGGCTCCGGAATTCCGGATCGCCGTCTTTTCAAGATCACGGTTCTGAAGTGTCAGGACCGTTTCGGCACCTTGCGGCACATGATAGTCGTTGACGAGTGTGCGCAGAATGTGTGCGTCTATATTTTCAAATTCGTAGGTGACGACGTCGGATTGTTCGCATAGCTGCTTCAGTGCATCAAAATCGCTGAAGGCTGCATGGATGAATGTATGGCATGTGCTGCGTGCCGGTGCATCTTCAGAAGGATCCAGAATGGCAACTCTATAGCCCATCCTGAGCGCGCTCTGCGCCAGCATCTTACCGAGCTGTCCGCCGCCGATGATACCGATTGTGCCACCCAGTCTAATTGAGGTCATTCTGCATCGCCTCCACTTTCTCTTCCAATGATGTCGTGTATGCTTCAAGTTTTTCGTACAGCCCGGAATCGCCCACGGCCAGCATCCTTGCCGCCAGTATGCCGGCATTCGTGCTGCCTGCCTTGCCGATCGCCGTCGTAGCAACCGGTATGCCGCCAGGCATCTGGACGATTGACAGGAGTGAATCAAGACCTTGCAGCGCCTTCGATTCAATCGGTACGCCGATGACCGGTACGTTTGTCATCGATGCCACCATTCCAGGCAGGTGTGCAGCGCCCCCTGCACCTGCGATGATCACCTTGATACCGCGTTCATGTGCCGTTTTTGCATAATCCATCATCATCTCCGGTGTACGATGGGCACTCACCACTTTTTTCTCATAGGGGACCGAAAAAGTATCCAGCATATCGCATGCATGCTTCATCGTCAGCCAGTCCGAAGAACTGCCCATAATAATTCCAACTGTCATGAATAAATACCCTCTCTGCATTCAGATGTTTTTTCCTCATGTATAGCTTAACAATTTGGATATGGATAATCAACCTAAAAGCGAACGTTTTTATTTATTTATATTATATAGTTTGTATTTTGTTATCATTCAGGTTGCTTTTTTAAATAAACATACGGTATTATGTGGGTTAAACGGCTTTACGAAGTCGAATACGTATGGTGTTTATTCTGCTTGAAAATGGAGATTTGAAGCAAAGTCATGGATAATGGAAATGGAATATCATTCAGGAGGCGTTTTTAAATGACAGCAGAACTTTTGAACGGCAGGGAAATTGCGAAGGCCTATCGCGCAGGTCTCGCGGAAGAAGTCGAGAAGTTGAAAGCTCAGGGCATCACCCCGAATCTGACAGTGGTCATCGTTGGAAACGATGGCGCTTCGTTGAGCTACGTCCGCTCAAAAAACAAGGCGGCCGAGAAGATCGGCATGTCTTCCGGCATCATCCATCTGGATGCAGATGTTGCGGAAACGGAACTGCTCGATACGATCGAACGACTGAACAACGATGACACCGTCAATGGCATTCTCGTCCAGGTGCCGCTGCCTGAGCAGATCAGCGAAGAGAAAGTGCTCGAAGCGATTGCCCCACATAAAGATGTTGACGGTTTCCACCCGACGAACATCGGTCGACTCTACACCGGCCAACGCACTTTTGTACCGTGTACACCACTCGGCATCATGGAACTGCTCAAGCACACCGGACCACTGGAAGGAAAGGACGTCGCAGTCATCGGACGCTCCCACATCGTCGGCCAGCCCGTCGCCAAGTTGCTCACTGATGCCCATGCAACTGTTACGTTGATGCACTCCCGGACACAGGGCATGATTGATAAACTGAAACACTTTGACGTCGTCATCAGTGCCGTCGGGGCACCCGGACTCGTTACCGGGATGCATCTGAAGGAAGGCGCCATCGTCGTCGATGTCGGCAATAGCGTCGTCGACGAAAAACTCGTCGGAGACGTCGACTTCGAATCCGCCAAGGCAGTCGCCAGCTACATCACCCCGGTGCCCGGCGGCGTCGGCCCCATGACCATTACGATGGTCCTCAACAATACACTGCTCGCTGCCAAATGGCATAACGGGCTTGAATAGGAGAAACCCCGGATTTCATCTGATTGCGTAATTGCAGTCGGTTGGAATCCGGGGTTTTTGAGTTTATGCGGGGATGTTGAGCGATGAGACACCTAATTGTCACTCGTCGGGCGCACGAACGTCAATTGGACGCCTAATTGTCACTCGTCGGATGCACGAACGTCAGTTGGACTTAAAATTTATCAAATTTTCCTATCTTTGTACTTGCTCGTGACATTAATATCACAGTATTCCCATACTTGCCTCATATTTTTGTAAGCGGCGTGCTTGCCTCTTGATATTGCCTCAAAATGTTTAGCCAGTAAAAAACGAACGTACCTTTCAGACACAATATTATCCACAAAATGAATAATATTTCTAACTCGGAGGTTCCTATCATTACGCAGCACGCCATATTCACAGATGGACCTTAGAACTGCATGTTCTTTGGCTTCTTTATTTCCACACCCCAAACACTTCAGATGATATCTCATCACCATGTGCCGGAAACCGCCGCAGCCAGCACACCGGACGCCTTTCTTCAGTCTTGAATATGCATCATCGTCGCATGCGGGTGCCGGATATGGATTGTCTATAAAATAAGACTCAATCCGGCGACACAGCATATCGATCGGCATCCGCATCACTACACTCCCCTCATCCATCGTCTGCAGGTGCTTCTTCAAAGTATGACGCATCACGAATCTTTCATCGATACCCGCTTCCGATTCAAAAGTAAAGTGCTCATTGATGAAAACAATCAATCCTTCCGCCTGCAGGGATAAATCGATCTGCCGCAGCATGAGATGCACCTTCTCCATCGACCGCTTCAGCTGTACAAAGATATCCTTGATGATGGGGCGTCCATTGACGGACCACCTGCCATTGAGATAGGCGTAGTCCCCGGAGTAGTTCTTCACATCGAAAATGAAGACCCCCGTTTCTGTCACCACCATCGTATCCACCTGCGTCGGCCCGCCGGCATCAATCCATATATCCCGGTACACACGCCATTGTTCATCACCATACCGTTCCATCCAGAAATCGAATGTGCATTCCCCTTCATATCCGATTTCAAGCGCCTCCAGCCTGCGCTGGTCTTCTGTAGACAGCCCCCCTCTGATATCCATGAGTTCCAGCCACTGGTGTTCAATCGTTTTTCTTCTTTTATGCATAATAAAAAACCTCCTTTCCTATATATGGTGGAAAAGAGGCATTTTGATTTTTTTTAGATGTAGATAATTAATATAATTCGAATCAATAAATTAACTATCGCAATTTTATACTAGTTTCTTATGATGATATAGATCAGATAAGCGACATATGCTACAAGCAGTACAGCCCCTTCTTTTCGTCCGATCTTGAAATGCGTTCGTGAGAAGATCAGCAGCAGTACAGTCAATGCAACCATCACCCAGCCATCGAAGAACAGCTTGGATTCGGCAGCGATCGGTGCGACGGTCGCTGCAGTACCTGTTACAAACAGGATGTTGAAAATGTTACTGCCGACGACGTTACCGATTGCCATGTCGCCCTTCCCTTTCATGGCTGCTGTTACAGAAGTCATGATTTCAGGCAGGGATGTGCCCACAGCGACAATTGTCAGCCCGACCAGTGCTTCACTCATGCCGAGCGCCAGTGCGATTTCAGTGGCGCTGCTGACGACCATTTCTCCGCCGATGATGATTGCGACCAGCCCGCCAATTGTGAAAAGAATGTTTTTCAGCCACGATTCACCGACATCCGTGTTCACTTCTTCTACATTGTTCGAACGGTTTTTACGTGCCATCTCGAATACATAGTATAGAAATACTGCGAAGAACAGCAGGATGATCAGACCATCGCCACGGGTGATGATATTTTCTCCACCGCTCTGAAGTGCAATATCCACCATCAGTATCATCATTACAATTGCCGCAAGCAGTGCAAAAGGAATTTCCTTGCGCACGGTTTCACTCTGTACGGTCAGTGGTGCGATCAGCGCAGTAAGACCGACAACGACAGTTATGTTCACAATGTTACTTCCGATGACATTACCGAGGACAACGCCGGAACTCCCATCGATTGCTGCCAGAATGGCAACTGTCGCTTCCGGCGAGCTGGTGCCTATCGCCACAATCGTCAAGCCGACGAGGAGTGGCGACACATTGAGTTTCACCGCAATGTTGGATGCTCCTTCAACAAAATAATCAGCACCCTTGATCAGCAGTACGAAGCCGACGATCAGAAGAATATATTCCAAAGGTTTCAACTCACTTTCCATATAGTTGTTATAGACAGTACATTCCCTTAAAAATCAACTCAAACACAAAAAATTCTTTAGCTGAGCGGAATTACCAATTCTGGTCGCTACGCCCGTCCTTTTCGACAAAAAATGTCACAATGATGAAAAGTAGGAAGGCGATGAGCAGTACGCTGCCGCCGACAATGAAGTAGACTGTTGTGAATGTCTCATTGAAATTGAATGGGTTGAGCATGTAGAAGTACATGCCGCTCGTCAGCATGATGGCGCCGACCATGCCCATTACGCCATGAATATGTACAAGTATTCTGCTCTTCACACGGTATATGCTGTAGAAGATGCCCCATGCAAACATGGACAGCCAGCCGACCAGCAATACATGGGTATGGATCGGACGGATGCTGTAGTCGACTTCACCTGCCATCTGCGACCCGATGAAAACGCCGAGCAGACCGAACAAGGACGCCACTCTGATAAAATTGATTCCCCATTTTCTCTCCATTAAAATGCCTCCGGTTCTCCTGAAATGAAACGATCAGATTTTAAAATTACCTCTTTGCAATCATTATATTACGCCATCCATTGCTTGTATGAAAATATTTTCATTCCATTGTCCCATAAAAAATGCACACACCTGGCCCGGACAGATGTGTACATGGATTGCATATGAAATTGCGGAGGATGTATTTCTAGACTTTCTGCAGGCTCATCTTCGGACCGAATGGCTCGAAGTGGATGCGGGAATCGTCAACGCCCATCTCATTGAGTTCAGTAATCATTGCATTCATGAACACCATGGAGCCACAGATGTAGATTTCACGATCTTCGTTGCCCACGAAATCCTCACGGTTCAGATAGCCCTCAGATTCGCTGAATTTGATTCTGATATCTGCACCTTCCGCTTCAAGAGTCTCAAACTGATCCTTGAATGGCAGGTGCGTTTCGTTGATGGCGCTGTAGAGGAACTTCACATCATTGCCTTTTGCGATGGCTTCTTCTGCCATGGCCATGACAGGTGTAGCGCCGACACCTCCCGCGATGAACAGCAGGCTGCTGTGATCCTCATCGACTTTGAAGTCGCCTGCAGGTGCAGATAGGAATAGTGCATCTCCCACTTCAATTTCGTCGTGCATGTAGTTGGATACGACACCTTTCGTATCGTCGGTACCTTCACGCTTCACAGCGAACGTGATGCCATCCACTGTTTTATTTGAACAGATGGAATAGTGGCGCAGCGCTTCATATGGATAGTCAGCCGGTTTCACTTTTACAGTAATGTACTGTCCAGCTGTAAACGACTTGTCCACTTCATCGGAATCCACTGTAAATCTGACGATGTCTGGCGTCATGAATTCTTTCTTTTTGACAGTGAATGGTCTGAAGCCATCCCAGGCTGCACTCTGGTACATATCCTGCTCCACATCGATGAATACTTGGGCGATCTGATTGTAGTAGTCGCCCCAGGCATCGATGATTTCAGGTGTTGCCTGATCACCGAGCACTTCCTGTATGCCTTCGAGAAGATGCTTGCCGACGATCGGATAGTGTTCCGGTTTGATTTCAAGGGCACGGTGCTTATGGGCGATGCCGACCACATGCGGCACAATGGCTTCCAGATTGTCGATGTGCTTGGCGGCTGCAAGTACTGTCATCGCCAGCGCCTTCGGCTGATTGCCGACTTTCTGGTTTGTCTGGTTGAAGATGTTGAGAAGTTCAGGGTGTGCTACGAACATGTTCTGATAGAATGTTGTTGTGATTTCAGTTCCATGTGCTTCGAGTACTGGGATTGTGGCTTTGATAACATCTTTTTTAGCTTCCGTAATCATTTGAATAACCCCTTCAATTAAAAAATATATATTTAATACATCTTTATCTTAATCTTTTGAAATATAAATTACAACCTTTTGTGTTTAAATTCACAATATGTTCACATAACAATTTTAAGGAGAGCACTTTATTTATATAAAAATGAAATGCGTGTATAATCATATGAAGGAGTTGATTCCATTGAAACTTACATTATATACGGACTATTCCTTGAGGGTTCTGATGTATCTCGGAATGCGGGAGGAAGAAAAGATTCAGATTGATGAGATTGCAAATTTCTATAACATATCTAAAAATCATCTGACAAAAGTTGTCCATAACCTTTCCAAACTCGGATATATTACAACCGTCCGTGGTCGTGGGGGCGGGATTATGCTAAACTATAAGGCAGAAGCAATCAATATCGGCGAAGTCGTCCGGCATACGGAAGACAACTTTCATATGGCCGAATGCTTCTCTGAAGGCAACCAGTGTGTACTTACACCTGTGTGCGGCCTGAGATTCGTACTGAACGACGCACTTGACGCATACTTTGAAGTGCTCGATAAATATACATTGAAAGACATTATTCCTAAAGCAATGTTGAGGTGACCATGATGAACTCAAGCACAGTAATAAAAATCATGGCAGCTCTGCTGCCTGCCGCTCCGATCACCGGCGAACTGCTCGACACGCAGATCAGCCAGGTGAACATATCCGATTCCGAATCCAGCACTGAGGGCGATTCCAAATATGCCGATTACGAAGGTCCGACGATGGAGGAAGAGATTGCTGCTCATGGCGGCAGCAATCCGATCATCAAAGATACCGGCGCCTTCAACGTCCAGGTCGGCGATACCTTCAATCCGTTGGAAGGTGTCTACGCCATCGATAGTCAGGATGGAGATCTGACGGAAAACATTGAAGTCATTTCAGACAACGTGGATACAAGCGAGCCCGGATCCTATACAGTCGAGTACCGCGTCGAAGACTCCAGCAACAGATGGTACGAATATAGACGCGCCATCGAGGTGACCAATGCACCGAGTGATCCCGTACCGATGATTCCACCGACAGAAGCAGAACTTGAAGGTGGCTCGGAAGATTCCGATGAAGAATCTGCGAGTTCAGCCATCACGTTCATCGGCCTTGAAGACATCACCATCCAGCAAGGTGAAGAATTCAATCCGAAGGAAGACGTCGAAATCATCGATGTCGACGGCAGTGATATTACACACCGCGCCTACATTTCAGGCGAAGTCGATACCAGTACACCTGGCGAATACACAATTGCCTACGCAGTTTTCGATCATTTCGGAGATCCACACGCCAAGGCCCGCACCATTACAGTAGAATAAAGATGCAAAGCCGCCTCCTTATTGGAATTGCGGCTTTTTTATATGTCTGAATCTGGAGTTGGAAGAATTAATTATCACTCGCCGAATGCACGAACGTCAGTTGGACGCCTAATTGTCACTCGCCGGATGCACGAACGTCAGTTGGACGTCTAGTTGTCACTCGCCAGGCGCGCGAACGTCAGTTGGACGCCTAATTGTCACTCGCCGGACGCACGAACGTCAGTTGGACGCCCAATTGTCACTCGTCGGACGCGTGAAAGACAGTCTATGCCATATCATCACCGACTCCGCCCCACACAAAAAAAGCCAAAACCCCAAGAGGTTTTGGCTTACAAACTCATCTGCTAGGCAAGTTGTGCTGTGATTTCACGGTTGAAGTCTTCAAGATCGTCCGGATTACGGCTGGATACAAGATTGCTGCATACAACAACAGATTTATCATGCACTTTGGCACCTGCATTTTCCAAGTCTTTTCTTACTGATGTGAAACCAGTGATGTTACGGTCTTTCAGTAGATCCGTATCGATCAGAACTTGCGGTCCGTGACAAATTGCGAATGTCGGCTTGTCCTGTTCGAGGAAGTGTTTTGCGAATTTACCGAAACGGCCTTCCTCGTCGGAACGCAAGAGGTCTGGGGAGAATCCGCCAGGCACGAATACTGCATCGTAGTCTTCTGGGCTTACGTCTGAAATACTTTTATCTGCTGTGAATTTGCCACCTTGCTTGCCTTCTATTTCACCTGCTTCAGGTGCGATGACTTCTATTTCGTGGCCTTCATTCCGAAGTGCCTCTACCGGGCTTGTATATTCGATGTCTTCTACCATGTTGGTCATGATTACAGCGACTTTCTTAGTCAAAATCAATCACTCCTTCTTGAATATCGTTACATAGATAGTGTTCCACATATGACTTCATTTCAAACATCATCAACAAATTTATTATGAATAAATGCCATTGACAAACAGAACAAACGTTCCTATACTATATTATCAGGAGTGATCATATGCATTATTCATACGATAAGAATCTGGAATATAAAATTCTATACAACGTCAAGCATCAGCTCTTCCCCTACCCGAATACGAGCATGGCAGAATACGATATCCGTACGGTCGATTTCCATATGAAACTGATGGAGCAAAAAGGCCTGATTACATTGACACCTTTCGACTACGACTTCTACTACAGCAATATCGAACTGACTGACGCGGGAGAAACTCTGCTCGCACAGAAAGCTTCATAATATAGAACAAACGCATCCCCTGCCACCGGACGAACCTCCGGCTGCAGGGGATTTTTTCATTTTCTAACGTTGAACACGTCCATGACTGCATCCTTCTGCGTCTCATCAAGCAGCATGACCGGATCTTTCGAATCGAAAGTGCCAAAGTCGACCGCTTCTTCAAGCGAAGAGACCAGCCCCAGCCATTCGACCCGCATGACGTATTCCTCCTTGGCGAAATGAGGATTGATCCGCCCTATCTCCTTGAACGGATACTGGTCATAGTCGATCAGGCGACCGCCCTGGCGCATTTCAAACTCCCCGAAAGGAACTGCAGACTCCACCACACGACCGACCCCGAGCCAGCCATTGCCACTGCTGTAGAGTGCAAACTGCTCCCCGGGCTTCATTTTCATCAGATTCTCCTTGAAGCGCGTTGTCGTGACACTCACTATGCCGAGCTGCCTATACAGTTCAAAATCCCTGAATGTACGATTGAACCTACCATTGATTGCATACATATATCGATGCCTCCTTAATGGCTTCTACCCGGTGCAGCGGTGTTTCACACTGTTTCACGACGGGTACAGTTTTAAAAAAGGAAGGAGCGATTGTCTGATGGTAAAAAAGGATAAGACGGATAGAATGTTCGAAGAATCATCCGAAGATAAACTGGGGCAGCGCGATTCGAAAGACGACTCCATGGAAGATGTCCTTTCCGACATCAATAAGAAGCGGAAAGACTTCTATACGGACGAGGAGACCGATAAGAGTGTCTTCCACGATAACCGGCACGACAGCGGAAACCGCTAGACGTTTAAACAGGAAGCCGGACGGGAAAAACCAATTATAGAGAAAAATAAATTAAATGAGGTGAGCACTATGAGTAAAGATACCAGCAAGAAGGATCAGTTCATGGGCAAGGCGAAAAAGGCCGCCGGCAACATGATGAATGATGATAAGACGAAAGAAGAAGGCAAGCGCCAGGAAACAGAAGGCAAGATCAAAGATGCAGCCAATGATGTGAAAAATAAAGCCGACGATGCTTTCAACAACAGAAAGTAGTGGACCTGATTGGAAAGTGACAAGCATGAACTACTCATTTCATGTTTAACCTTTCCAAGTGAAAGGTAGCCATATGGTATAGGCAACATTAGAAAGGAGATGTCAACAATGGCAGAGAATAATAAAGGACTATTTGATAAAGCAAAAGATGCAGTGAACAATTTCAAGAGCGGTGACGGCAGCAATAATAAGAGCGTCAAAGACACTTGGGACAGCGTCAAGGAAAAAGGTGACCAGGTAGTCGACCGTTTCGGAAACAATGATGATAGCACTGAAAAAAGCACGCCGGACCGTGAAGTGACTCAGGAAGACACCACAACGCGTGCAGGTGACGACCATAACGATAAAGGTAATGACGGCAGTCACCCGAATAGATAAAGAAAAGGTGGATTCATATGAATCCACCTTTTTTCTATTTCTCGACGACTACAAATTTATCATCCGGCCTCTCCGCTCCGGATTCAATGACTTCAAGCCTATCCAGTGACTCATCTGCACTGCTTAAATACTTGCTGCTGTTCTGAAGATGGATATCAAGCATTGCTTCGTTCATTGTATACTCTTCATCCTCGTTCATCAGTTTGAATTCAATCAATGCAAGCGTCCGGTTTGATATCGCCAGATAAAGATCATCTTTCAGCTGCTCAAGCACCTTCCCATGTTCTTCGTCCATGAAATCTGGTGTCTTCAAGCTGTCCAGCTCCGCCTCGAGCTGGCCGTATGACTCGTGCAGCAACTCAAGGTTTTCTGCCGCCTTTTCCTTTTCCAGTCCATTCCATAGAAACTGGTTATACATGGGTGTAAACTGGTTCTTCCAGATGCTTGTCACATCCTGTTTGATATGTTCCACCTGCTGTGTCATATCTTCAAGCTGCACAGCCTCCTGTTCTGTATAATCCATGCTGACAGTATCCATATCGGAATCGGGGACTGCAGATGCCACACTGTCGCTATTTGCATAAGTTCTTTTCCCCGGCTGATTGATTGCAGAGCTCAGTTGTATATTCTGATGTTTCATCGTGTCTATATATGGCCTTTCGGAAGTCAGGTCCTCAAAACCGGCATATTGTTCTGTTTCAGTGCCACATGCTGCAAGCAGCGCCACAGCGAATATTAAGATTATCGGTTTCACTTTGTTGTCTCCCTATACTCAAGTTATGCACTCGTAATATAACGAACTTATTGTAACATAACTGTAATATTCAGAAAAGAAGAAAGCGTTTTATAATGCGAGGATCAGAAGAGAGCTTCCATGCAATATGCATGGAAGCTCTGTCTCACCATCTATTTATCTTTATTGAGAATCAGGTAGTCCAGCTCTTCTTTTGACATTGAATTGATTTTTCTGAACTGTGTCATGAAGAAGATTGCTCCGAGTATGATCCATGCACCAAGCGCAATGTACGATGGCACACTGAGGGATGCTGGCGATCCTGGATAGAGAAGCAGTACCAGGAATACAACCGAGATCAGCGCGCCCATGACACCGAACACGACATAGACCATGTTATAGTGTTCCTTCTGTCTGAAGAACTTGACGGCAACCAGGCTGGTGATCAGGAATGCAACGGATACGCCAGTTGATGACATGTCGACAATCCAGCTGAGTGCGGTACGGCCGAGCCATGGTGCGACAAGGCAAACTGCCATGATGAAGAGTACTGATACATAAGGTGTTTTATTCTTGCCGAGCTTCATAAATATTGAAGGAATGAAGCGGGCACGTCCCAATGCGAACAACAGTCTTGAGGATGACATATAGAATCCGTTCAGCCCTGTAAATACACCGAATGAGATTGCCATTGCAAGAATGGTCATGCCAAGTGCCCCCATTGACGATTGTACGACGGAGCCCGTTACCCATAATGCACCATCTATCGACTGCTCATCCGGGTAAACCCATGAAGTGACAAGAATCATCAGAACATAGGTGATGATGGAGGCAATGATGCCGAATACAATCAGCTTGAAAGTCTTATCCGGGCTGAAATTGAATTCTTCTGCCGCCTGTGGAATATTGTCGAAACCGACATACATCCACGGTGCAACTGCAACAATCAGAATGATGGATGTCCAGATGCCATTTTCACTGTTGAACAGCGGTTCCGCATTCGCCAGTGTGAATTCTCCTGTGAGGAATGACCACACGAACAGGATGGTGACTACAATGGCCATGAACAGGCAGAACAGGAACTGCAGATTGCCAGACAGCCCGCTGCCACGTATTGATATGAAAGCGAAGAGGATCAGAACGAGTGATGACAGAACGACTTCCATAATATAGACATCCCAGCCCGCAATTGTATAGAGATAGCCGACTTCAAGGAAGTCCGGCAGAACGAATTTGAAAAGCAGACTGAATGCACTCGCATTAAGTGCAACAACACATATGTAACCCAGCGCAAGGAACCAAGAAGCGATGAAGCTGACATATTTTCCAAAACCGACATAACTGAAAGCAAATTCCCCACCTGATACAGGAAACTGTGTTGTCAGTCCCCCGTAGGCAACTGCGATGATCAGCATCAGAATACCACCGATCGTAATACCGAGTGTCGATCCAAGCGTGCCGGAAGAAAGCAGCCAGTCACCAGGAAGAATAAAAGCCCCCCAACCGATGCTTGAGCCGTATGCGATGGCCCAGATGAACCGCTTGGACATGGTATTGTCAAGCTCCGTACGTTCTACATTAGATATTTGGTTTTCCATTAGGAATTGACGCTCCTCTTTTTTCTTTTCTAAAATATAGCCTAACAGACCAGGCTTCAAACGTAAAATACAGTTTTTAATCCATAATACTGCAGAAGGATATCATGGAATTTCCAGAAATGATGAAAACTTGCATATTGACCGGCATCATCTTCCTCGGTGCCTGCTCGGACGCACAGGATGCTGCGGTTGAAAAAAGTCGATCAGAAGCGTTCGGTGCAAAATAATGGACGCAGTACCGCCACGGCCCGAATAAGAATGCAGTCACCGATTCCGACCATGAGCCACTCGTATATACAGCATTTGAAACGGGAAATGAAGTCCGTGCGCCCCCTGTAGTTGTGGATGGCAAAGGTTTTATCGGCACCCAGGACACAAATGTCCATGTCGTCCCTCTGGGCCATTTTGAAGATGCAGCAGAATAACACAGCACGAATAATGCCCCCGTCTTCAATTAGGCGGGGGCATTATTAACGTTCTATTGGCTGAAGTTCATCAGTTCGATACCAAAAATGAACGGCATCAGAAGATACACAAACGAGACGATCAGTACGACGGCAATGATATTCAATGCAAAGCCGGCCTTCGCCATCTCCTGGATGCTGATCTTGCCGGTACCGAAGACAATTGCGTTCGGCGGTGTACCTACAGGCAGCATGAATGCACAGTTGGCAGCCATGGCAGCCGGCACCATCAATGTCAGCGGATGCACTTCAAGTGCAATCGTCAGTCCTGCAAGTACTGGCAGGATCATCGTTGCTGTCGCTGTATTGGAAGTGATTTCTGTCAGGAACAGGATGGCCAGTGCGACGATTGAAATGATGAGGATGATGTGTATGCCTTCAACAGTCGTCAGCAGATCACCGATCCACTGGTCAACACCCGTCTCAACAATGGCCGCTGCAAGTGCAAGACCGCCTCCGAACAGGAGCAGGACACCCCACGGAAGATCACGGGCGACAGACCAGTCGAGGATGCGCCCAGGTTTTCTCCGTGTCGGCAGCAGGAACAGGATCACTGAAGCGATCATCGCAATCGAGCCATCTGTCAGCATGCTTGTCAGTTCAATGTTGCTCCAGATGAATCCACGTGTCACCCACATGAATGCAGCAAATATGAAGACAAGCAGGACGAGAATTTCTTCCCTTGTAATCCTGCCGAGCTTTTCAAGTTCACTGTTGATGATCTTGCGGCCACCCGGCAGTTCCTTCATGCCGTGCTTGAAACCGAAGAAGTTCATGTATGCCCAGGCAATTGCGAGGAACAGGATGACAATCGGCACACCGAACAGCATCCATTGGGCAAAGCTCATCTCGATATTGAAGAGCTCCTGCATCTGGCCTGCCATGATGATCAAAGGCGGCGTCCCGATCAGTGTACCGAGACCACCGATGGTACCCGCGTAGCCGATACCAAGGACCAGTGACTTTTCAAACTTCATCAAGTCGTTTTCAAGATCATTTTTCGTCATGGCATGCGCTTCGTTGATGATCGCCATACCAATCGGTATCATGATCATGACGGCTGCCGTGTTGCTGACGAACATCGACAGGAACCCTGTCGCAATCATGAAACCAAGAAGAATCGTCGCTGTTGTCGTTCCGATGGCACTGATGATGGTCAGCGCAATACGCGTGTGCAGGTTCCATCTCTCCATCGCCAGTGCAATCAGGAATCCGCCAAGAAACAGGAAGATGATATCATTCCCGTATGCACTGGTTGTCGTATCACTGTCCATGACACCACCGAGCGGAAAGAGGAACAATGGCAGCAGAGATGTGGCAGGAATCGGAATGGCTTCCGTAATCCACCACGTTGCAATCCATAATGTCGAAGCAACAACAAATACGCCCGCCTGATCCAGACCATCCGCATTCAAAAACAGCAATGTCAGAACAAACAGCAATGGACCGAGAATCAGTCCGATGAATTGTCTACGGTTGTATGGTGTTGCCGGTGGTTCATCGTCCTTCCCTTTCATGGCCTGCTCTTTTGCCGCTTCTGCGCTGAAAAATTTCAGCATCGACTTCGTCCGTCTGGACTCACGCCATAAATTCCTGTAAGACTGTTTTAATTTTGAACCACTCATGACTTCCCCTCCTGGAAAACGCTTTCTGTTTACTAGATTAGAAGATACCATATTTATGGCAAGTGTGCCATATCTTTCTGTATTTTTAGAAAAAATAAAAACGACGTCATTCAGACGCCGTTCGATATGCTATAAAGGTCCCCAATTGATCATGACACCGATTCCGAGGATGATCATGGCAATGACCGACCAGATGAGGAACAGCGGGAGCAGCCATTTCGCCCATTTGATCCATGGCACACCAGCAACTGCAAGGCTTGCCATCAGAGGTCCGGACGTCGGGAAGATGCTGTTGGAGAAGCCATCCCCGAACTGGTATGCCTGTACTGCGACCTGCCGCGTCACACCAACCATGTCGGCAAGCGGTGTCTGGATCGGCATGATGATCGCCGCCTGGCCACTGCCTGACGGGACAAAGAAGTTGAAGATGGTGTTCGCAATGAACATGCCGATTGCTGCAAGCACAGGTGACAAGGTGCTTAACGGTACGGACAGCGCCTGGACGATGGTATCGAGTATGCTCGCCTGCTCCATGACGACAAGTACCGCACGGGCGACTCCGATGATCAGTGCACCATAGACCAGGTTCTTGCACCCTTCAAGAAATGTAAGTGTCAGCGTATTGTAGTTCATTCCGGCAATGATGCCTGAAACAAGGCCGATGATGATGAAGAAGGCAGCCATGTGATTGGTCGTCCATTGGAACCGGATGACCGCAAAGACGAAGAATGCAAGTGCCAGCGCCACCCAGCCCAGGATGAGCTTGTGCCTCAAGGTGAACGGTGCTTTCTCGATTTCTGTGCCATCCGCTTCATCCTGGAGGATGCCCATCAGGCTGCGGGAAGGGTCTTTCATGATGCGTCTGGCGTACATCCATGTATACCAGATTGTCACACCGACCAGCACAATGAATGTGATGATGCGGAACAGCATGCCCGAGAACAGCGGCAGCTCGGCAATCGCATGGGCGATGCCCACCGTATAAGGATTCAGGAAGCCTGCACCAAAGCCGATGAACGTTGCCCCGAATGTAATGGCCACGGCAACAATGGCATCCAGTTTCAATGCACGGGCCAGCATGACACCGATGGCGACAAACGGAATGACAGAGTTGGCAACGGCACCTGTGGCACCACCAAGTGCAAACAGCACGGAAATGACGGCGATGAGCATGAATTCCCGGCCACGCATTCTGTCCACTGCGCTCATGATGCCACCTGTGATGGCACCGGATCGTTCGACGACTTCGAACATGCCGCCGGCGAAAAGTACAAGGAAAATAAGTCCGGCTGAATCGATCATGCCGGTCTGCAGCGCAAGGAATACATCCATGAAGCCGACCGGGTTCTGTGGTGCACTTGCGAATGTACCGGAGACGACGCGCTCCACACCGTCCACCGTCTCCCTTTCATAGGCGCCCGCCGGCACGAAATATGTCGCAATTGCCGTCGCGACCAGTACGAGGAACAATATGACATATGTATCCGGCATTTCAAAACGCTTCTTACGTGTATGATCATCATTCATTATTCTCTTCCTCCAGACATTTCATATGATGCAGTACGGCAAGCACAAAGACTTTGCCGATATGGACCATCGAACGCTCGTCCACATCGAATTTCGGATGATGGTGCGGGTAGATGGCATCAATCTCCGGATTGCGCCCGCCGACGAAGAAAAAGCACCCCCGTACTTGCTGCAAATAGTATGCAAAGTCCTCAGACGTCATCATGGCCTGCTTGTCCATGACAGTCACATCGGGCATATAGTCTTCGGCAAGAGATTTCAGCTGAACCGTCTCCGCTTCACTATTGATCAGTGGGTCACAGCCGTATGTAAACTCGATTTCTGCTGTCGCTCCGTTCTGAGCGGCCGTCATTCCGCTGATCTGGCGGATCCACCTCTCCATCTCCTTCATTGTGTCCACTTCGAAACTTCTTGTTGTACCGGAAATGTATGCAGTATCCGGAATGACATTCATCGCCTCTCCGCTGTGGAACTTGCCGATTGTAAGGACATTCGCTCCGCCCGGATCCATCTTGCGGCTGACAACCTGCTGCAGATTGACGACCAGCTGGCTCATGGTCACAAGCGGATCCACCGTCGTATGCGGCATAGCCCCATGGCCACCCTTCCCCTGTATGGTAATTTCAAAGTTGTCCCCGCCTGCCATCATGCTGCCCGGCTTGAAACCAATGGTGCCATAGTCATCATCCGCCCATACATGGGCGCCATACACATGATCCACTCCTTTAAGACAACCATCTGCAATCATCAGCTGGGCTCCGCCCGGCGGCAGTTCCTCAGCAAACTGATGAATAAAAACGACTGTTCCTGCCAGTTCCTCTTTTACACCGGAAAGTACCGTTTCCACTGCCATCAGGGCAGCCGTATGTATATCATGTCCACATGCATGGCTGACACCATCAATGGTCGATCTGTAGGGGACGTCCTTTTCATCCTGTATCGGCAGGGCGTCGAAGTCTGCGCGCAGTGCCACCGTCGGACCCGGGCGGCCCCCTTTCAAAGTACCGACGACACCATTGCCACCAACGTTCATCCTGTATTCGATTCCGAGAGATTCAAGGTGCTGGCACACGTACTCCGGTGTAAACTGCTCCTTGAAAGAAAGTTCTGGGTACATATGCAGATGCCTGCGCATCTTGATCATTTCGGGCAGTAGATTCTCGAGCTGTTCAAATAGTACCTTCTGCAAAGTCATCATCCTTCAATTTTTATCATATGCACATTATTACATAAAAATACATAAATAAAAAGGGAAGATCTTACTTCCCATCACTGAATACGTGGAAATCCGAGTAATTGAAACACGAAAAAACACCTCGAATGTTATCTCTCTCTCACATTCGAGGTGCACTTCTCCTATTTCACAGCAGGAACCGCAGTGTGGATGAGACCACAGTTCCATCATGAGGGCGGAGATAATCTAAATACCTGCGCTGATATATTTCATTCATATCTTCCAATTACCTATTTTTCTCAACGAAAAACAAACCCTTAAGTGGCTCAGAACCAGCCGCCTAACCAGAAATGGTCCCGACCAAGGTGCAGCTGGCTCCATATGTGTCCAATTTCCAATACATAAAAAATCATGAGTACCGTATTGTCGCGCAACTTCCATAAGATTTCGTGTGGGACACTGCACATCTATCTATCTCGCAGCATTTATTATTAGAATGAAGCTCCCTGCACCCTTGAACCTGCCTCCTCCCGATTGGTCTGGAACTTCAATTAATAATCATAAAGGTGTAGAATACTTTCAATATTTCCCTTAATCAGATGTCTGTTCAACATGCTTCTGCAGTAGCTTGATATCATTATAGTACGATGGCAATGGATATACAACAATAATTTATAAAATATTCTGAAAGCTTGAAATTATTACATTAATATACAGAATTACATTCTAAAAATATGAAATTAATCCTCATCCCTCTACCAGAACTTGCTATCGGATATATTGAAAATAATTCTAATATGCATTTTATATGTATAATATTGAATGTACCCAGAAAGACCTCCATGTCATTTCCATATATGATAGCGCAGACACGGTGTTCGATTATCTCGTTTATTCATTCTATTCATAATGTACATCCCCTTGTCCTTGGCCGCTTCTGATACTTTCACTTACTATTGAAAAGCTGGTAATAATTATGTAAATTATTTAAGTGGAAAATTTCAACCATGAATTCATTAAAAATCCGTCTTCCATAATGAAAGACGGATTCCGGCTATAGTACAGCTTCGGCAATCAGCTGGTCCAGACGTCTGATATCGATCTTTTTGCCGAGATTGATCTTTATGCGGCCCACTCTTGTCCACAGCTCCAATTCAGCATTCACATCGAACATGCCGGCTGCATTTTCAGTCGACCACATATGTATGGAACTGTACGGCAGAGAATACATCTCCACCTTCTTGCCTGTCATCCCCTGCGAATCGCGTATGATCATCCGTTTGTCTGTAAATACTGCTGAATCCCTCAAGGTCTTATAGGCAGCAATCGGTCGTTCATTGCCAATAAGAATATCATCAATATCATTCGGAATATCCGTTTCAAACTGCAGTGTCCACACAAGCATATTCTGCGCTTCCATAAATACCCTCCATTTATTCTTATTTCTTCCAGTGTACTATAAAATTCCAGATGCTGTCCTGCCTCAGCTGCCCTGTAAATAGTATTTCACCTATAAATAAATGCCGGCAAGCCGTTCGAAAGAACGCTTCCTCTCTTCCCAGTCGTGGATGTTGCACAATACGAGCCAGTCTTCGCACTGGTACAGATTGCTGAAATGATCTAGTTCAGCCTTGACTGTCCCAGGTCCACCGATGATCATGCGCCGGCGGTTGTTTTTTATTTTCTGCACTTCGTCTTCAGTCAATGCATCGATCTTTTCCTTTGCCGCTTGTGGTGTCGGCACTTGGCTGTCGAGACCTTTTTCGACATTCAACAGCCAGACATCCTGGCTCTCGGCCAGCTGTTCTGCATGCCGGTCATTTCTACCACAGATGATGAAGACGCACGCCCGGGCAGCCGGTTCATCCATGAAACCCGGACTGAAAGCATCGCGGTATGTCTGGAAGGCGGCAGCGCCGCGGTCCGGTCTGATGAAATGACCGAATACATATCCGATGCCGAGCAGTCCTGCCAGCAGGGCGCTGTTTTCGCCGAGCCCGAGAGAGTAGAGCTCCGGCCTATCCGTTGTACGGGGCGCTGCACGTACATGTGCACTGCCGTCCAGGTACTGGATCAGATTTTTAAGTTTATCCGGGTATGCCTCCATCTGATTCGGCTTGTCATCCGCCAGCAGTCTGCGGATGAACTCACCACCGCCGGGTGACCGTCCCACTCCCGCTTCAATGCGGCCGGGGAACAGTGATTCGAGCTGGGCAATCTGGGAGGCGACTTTGAATGCACTGTACTGCGGCAGCAGGATGCCGCCGCTGCCTACTTTAATCTTCTTCGTCCGACTGGCTGCAGCAGCCATCATGATTTCCGGTGCGCTGGATACCATGCCGCGTGTGGCATGATGTTCTGCGAACCAGTACCTCCCGTAGCCCAGTGCCTCAGCCAGCTGTGCCATTTCAATCGTATGTGCTGCCGTTTCCTCAGCCGTCCTGCCTTTCGGCTTCGGCATCTGATCCAATATACCCAGTTTCATTGCCTTCGATCCTTTCCTTCTTCATAATATGCATCTCAGAACCATACTGCGTGGATGATCAGCGTCGAGATGACCATGGTCATCACTGACAATGGTACACCAACTTTGACATAATCGGTAAATTTGTATCCTCCAGGACCATAGACAATCAAGTTTGTCTGATAGCCGATCGGTGTAATGAAGCTTGCTGAGGCCGCAATCGCGATGGTGACGATGAGTCCCATGTAGTCCATGTCCATCTGTGTGGCCATTTCCATCGCAATCGGAAACATCAGGACGGCTGCACCGGTATTGGTGATCAGCTCTGTAAAAATATTCGTCATGATATAGAGGATCGCGATGATACCGATGGCACCGAGCGGCCTTGCGATGGCCAGCATATTCTCAGCGAGAAACTGGGCAAGTCCGGATTCCATCATGGCGGCGCCGACACCGAAGGCACTCGCAATGAGCAGGATGACATTGAACTGGATATAGCTGAGCATCTCATCCGCATCGATGAACTTGAACAGCATCAGCAGTACGACAGTGATCAGCATGGCTTCGAACATCGACAGTATGCCGATGGTGACGGAAGCAATCATGACAAGCAGCAGCGCGAGGCCACCCCACCCTTTTGCGCTGCTCTGATGCAGAGCTTCCGGCGGCGCCAAGGATGTGACGACATAGAAGTCGTTCTCATGCATATGCTGCTCGAGGAATCTTTTGCCGGCAAGCAGCAGTATCGTATCCCCGGGTTTGAAGATGATGTCGCCGACACGGCTCTTGATTCTTTCATTGTTCCGATGGACTGCAATGACACCTGCATTGTACCGTGTGCGGAAACGCGTGGATTTTACGGACTTTCCCAACAGACCCGACTGGTGGGAAATGACCGCTTCAATCAGCTCGAATTCGTCATCCATCATACTGTCCAATGTCTGGTCGGTTCCGGTGATCAGCGTGATGCCCTTCTGTTTCTGGACCGAAGCAATGGTATTCAGAGTGCCTGAAAATAAAAGATGATCCCCCTCCTCGATTACAGTAGACGGTGTTACCGGGAATATGCGTGTATCCCCTCTTAGAATTTCGATGATGTATATGCCCTTCAGCGATGCATCGACCGCTTCGACCACATGCCGGCCCGTATGCTCGTATTCCTTTTCAATCACAGCTTCAGCCAGGAATTCCTTCACTTCCTCACGGATCTGCTCTTTTGCACCGAGTGTATCCGGCAGCAGTCTATAGCCAAGTGTGAAAATATAGATCATGCCTGCGATCGCGATCGGCACACCGACGATGGTCAACTGGAAGAAATCGAATCCTTCCCGCCCCGACTGGATCAGAAGGCCATGCACCACCAGATTCGTCGACGTGCCAATCAGCGTCATCGTGCCCCCAAGTATGGTGACGTAGGACAACGGAATGAGAAATTTGGACGGTGCAATGCCATTTTTCTGACACCATTTTTTGATGATCGGTGTGAGTGTGACAACAATCGGTGTATTGTTCAGAAAACCGGAGAAAAGCGCCACCGGTGCAAGCAGCTTGATCATCGAGCGTTTCGGTCCTCTGTGCCTTTTCAGCAGGCGGTCGATATAGTTTTCAATGATGCCATGCTTCTGTATGGCACCAGCAACGATGAACAGCAGCAGCACAGTCAGCATGCCTTCATTCGAGAAGCCGCTCAATGCCTGTTCGGTGGAAATGATGCCTGTCAGCAGAAAGACGACCAGAAAGAAGAAGACAATCAGATCCGCACGTACGATTTCAAAAAGCAGACCAAGAAGCATCAGTACAATCATCAGAGCGACAAAAATCATCTCAACCGTCATCGTCAGCCCTCCTCTATAATTTTCCGAGTATTTAGAATATATCATAGCATAAACGCTGGATTTCGGATAAGTACAAGATTTGAGTGGTGAAATTTATTTTCGCTAAATTCTTAATTTTTAATGTTGTAAAAATCCACATAAAATGATTAGGCAACCTTAAAACCGGTTATATATTTATATCATCATTATGAATAGATACTATAAAACACCTGCTCATACGAATGGAGGAAAGAACAATGGAAAAGTATTCAAGTGAGCAGATTGACAAGCTGCTTGAACAGAAAAGAGAAGATGGCAAATTGAAGAGCCGGAAAAATTGTACTCATAAAGATATTGTGAAATCCTTCCTTAATGGTAAGGCACACAGTTATGTATGCATGGAGTGCGGCTATACTAATAAAAGCCGTGCAGCCTTCTTCTCCTATCCTGAATCCGATAGACAGATGGGATGACGAGATGATTCCGGCATAAGCCGAAATGATGGAGCTTATGCCGTGGATTACATATAATATAGTTATCATCCTAAAAGGAGCATTCGTATGAGTATCTATGATATAAATGTCAGAAAAGCGAACGGCGAAGCCTACTCTCTAGACAAGTACAAAGGCAAGCCGATGCTGATTGCCAATACTGCCAGCCAGTGCGGTCTGCGCGGGCAGTACGATGAACTGGAATCACTTCATAAAGAATACAAGGATCAGGATCTCGTCGTACTCGGATTCCCTTCCAACCAGTTCAACAACCAGGAGCCCGGGTCCGACTCGGATGCCGAGGAAGCCTGCCGCATCAACCACGGTGTCACATTCGACATCCATGAAATCATCGACGTCAATGGGGATGGTGCCCACCCTCTTTTCAAGCATCTCAGAAGCGAGTCAAAAGGCATGATGGGAGACAGAATAAAATGGAATTTCACCAAGTTCCTCGTCGATAGGAATGGTAACGTCGTTACACGTACAGCACCGACAACCTCCCCTCTGAAAATGAAAAAAGATATCGAAAAACTACTGTAGTCATGCAGGTGAGCACACAATCTTCCAAGATTTGTGCCCACCTTTTTTATGGCGCGATGAAGAAAGGAACATAGCATGTCTCAAGGTGAACGCAAGCTCCAGTCACAGTTCGGTACAGAACGGCGTGCCGCAGCATTCTATAGAAATCAGATGCTCGATCATGTGAATACGGATATGGCAGACTTCATTTCCGAGCAGGAAATGGTTTTCGTCGCCACATCAGACAGCGGCGGCAACTGCGACAATACATTTCGTGCAGGCGATCCGGGGTTCGTCAGAGTACTTGATGCATATACACTTCTCTACCCCGAATACCGTGGCAATGGCGTCATGGCAAGCCTTGGCAATATTAGAGAAAATCCCCATATCGGGCTGATGTTCATTGATTTCTATACCCATCATATCGGCCTCCACGTCAATGGCACCGCAGAAATTGTAGAAAATGAAGCCTTGTCCTCACTCGGGATTGATGACGACACCCTCCTGAGGATGCATCAGGAAGAGAATGGCCGCGCCGAACGCTGGGTGGTCATCCGGGTGGATGAAGCCTACATCCACTGCTCCAAGCATATCCCCCATCTCGTAAAGAAATCCGAAACCGTCGACTGGGGCACAGACGACGAAAAGAAAAAAGGCGGCGACTTCTTCAATGTCAAGCGGAGGAAATGAGGATGGGATATCGATGCTTTAACTGTCACTCGTGGAACCAGACGAACGGCAATTAGGTATCCAACTGTCACTCGTGGAACTGACGAACGGCAATTAGGCGTCCAACTGTCACTCGTGAACCCGACGAACGACAATTAGGTCTCCAACTGTCACTCGTGAACCCGACGAACGACAATTAGGTCTCCAACTGTCACTCGTGAACCCGACGAACGGCAATTAGGTATCCAACTGTCACTCGTGAGCCAGACGAACGGCAATTAGGTATCCAACTGTCACTCGTGAACCCGACGAACGGCAATTAGGTATCCAACTGTCACTCGTGGAACCGACGAACGGCAATTAGGTATCCAACTGTCACTCGTGAACCCGACGAACGGCAATTAGGTATCCAACTGTCACTCGTGGAACCGACGAACGGCAATTAGGCGTCCAATTGTCACTCGTGAGCCAGGCCAACGGCAATTAGGCGGCCAACTGTCACTCGTGAGCCAGGCCAACGGCGTCCCGAGCCTTGCCCCGATCAATAAAATGAACGGCCACACAAAAAGCGTATTCATCGACCTGATGAATGCGCTTTCCTTCATATTATATACTTCATGTACCGCAGAATGTCATATGCACTCTTTCTTCATCCTCCGGCGGCTCCTTGAACATTTTGTCGTGGCCATCATCATACGGATTGCTCAGTACTTCGATCAGTTTGGACGCCTTGCTGAAGTCGCCTTTCTCGACTGCCGAATCCAGTGCTTCTTCCACAAGATGATTCCGTGGGATGACAGCAGGATTAACACTGCGCATCCGTTCGTATGCCACTTCAACTGAGATGCTCTGAGACTCCAGACGTTTCTGCCATCTCTCGTACCAGTCTTTGAATGCTTCAACTGCGTAAAGGGGCATATCCTCCAATGCGTCGAGCGACAGCATTCTGAATGTCTTCGTAAAGTCGGCCTTATACTGATGCATCAGATCAAGCAGTTCGTCCGCCAGACTGTCATCAGCTTCTTCTGCGTCCACCAGTCCGATCTTTTCTCTCATGCCTGACTGCCAGTACATATTATACTGCTTGCCAAAGTCCCCGAGAGAAGCCTGTGCAATTTCCACCGCTTCCTCCTTGTCATCGTGGATCAGCGGCAGCAGTGTCTCGGCAAGGCGCGCAAGATTCCACTGTGCGATGCCCGGCTGATTGCGATATCTGTACCGTTTATTCACATCAATCGAGCTGAACGCGGTTTCCGGGTCATACGCGTCCATGAAAGCACATGGTCCATAGTCGATCGTCTCTCCGCTGATCGTCATATTGTCGGTGTTCATCACCCCATGAATGAATCCGACGAGCTGCCATCTGCTGATGAGTGCGGCCTGGCGATCGATGACCGCATTGAAAAATTGCAGGTATTTATTTTCCCCTTCGATTTCCGGATAGTGGCGCTCAATGGCATAGTCGGCCAAAGTTCTGATATGCGACTTGTCTTCCAGACGTGCTGCATATTCAAAAGTCCCGACTCTCAGATGGCTCGCTGCCACCCGGGTGAGCACTGCACCCGGCAGCATGCGTTCACGGCTGACCGCTTCACCGGTCGTCACCAGTGCCAGTGCACGGGTCGATGGAATATCGAGCGCATGCATCGCCTCGCTGATGATGTATTCACGCAGCATCGGACCAAGCGGTGAGCGGCCATCCCCCATACGGGAAAATACTGTCCGCCCTGCCCCTTTCAGCTGGATGTCCACGCGTCTGCCATCCGGTGCCACCTGCTCTCCGAGCAGGATTGCACGTCCATCACCAAGCATGGTGAAGTTGCCGAACTGGTGGCCGGCATAGGCTTGTGCAATCGGCAGTCCGCCATCGGGAATTCTATTGCCTGAAAACACCTCACTCGATTCCAGCTGCAGATTTCTCGGGTCCAGCCCAAGCGATTTTGCCAGATTCCAGTTGAACAGCACAATTTCCGGAAACTCTGCAGTCTCCGGCTTTGTCTCTTTATAGAACACATCCGGAAGATCGGCATAACTGTGTTCCAATTGCCATCCGCTTTCTTTCATATGATCCCTTCCCTTTGAAATACATGTTTTGTACCTCTATTTTACCAAAATCAAGATGCAATTCCCAATCCGATGAAGACCAACTGGTATATATTAACACCTTACATGGATTTGACACCCTCATAGTTATTGATTATTCTGAATACTATCTTATTTCAGAAATGAGGATGATGTTTTGCAAGCACAACTTTTTGAACGTCTTGAAGCACTCTATTCAGATATGGTCCAGTTCCGCAGAGATCTACATATGTACCCTGAACTATCCCACCACGAAGTCGATACACCGAAGAAAGTTGCCGACTTTCTCACAGACCTTGGACTCGACGTCAGAACCGAGGTCGGTTCGAGAGGTGTTGTCGGTACCCTGAAAGGCGGCAAGCCCGGAAAAACGGTGGCATTGCGTGCCGACTTCGATGCCCTGCCGATACACGACGAGAAGGACGTGCCGTATAGATCACGGATCGATGGTGTCATGCATGCCTGCGGCCACGATATCCATACATCCGGTCTGCTGCACGTCGCTAGAGTACTGAGCGAAAATAAAGAAGAGCTTCCCGGCACCGTTGTATTCATCCACCAGTTTGCCGAAGAGGTCATTCCAGGTGGTGCCAAATTCATGATCGAGGATGGCTGCATGGATGGTGTCGATGCAGTATTCGGCGCTCATGTCAGTTCGAATGAGCCGCTCGGCACTGTCGGCTACCGGGAAGGTCCGGTCATGGCCAATGGAGATACGTTCGAAATCACCATCCAGGGGCGTGGCGGGCATGCCGCCTCACCACACCTGACCATCGATCCGCTCGCCATCGGCGGCCAGCTGATGGGGTCGCTGCAGCAGATTGTCAGCCGGCAGACCGATCCGCTGAAGTCTGCAGTCGTCACTGTCGCCTCCTTCAATAGTGGAGACAGCTTCAACGTCATTCCCGATTCCGCAACATTGAAAGGCACCGTGCGTACGTTCGAGCCGGAAGTCCGGGATCATGTCCAGGCAAGGATTGAATCCATCGCCAAGTCGACGTGCGAAGGCTTCGGTGCCACAGCCATCGTGGACTACGTCAGAGGCTATCCGGCCGTTGTCAATGACCCTGCTGAAACCGCCCGCTACCGCCGGGTGGCCGAGACACTCTTCGGTGCAGACAATGTAAATGAAATGACACCGATGATGGGCATGGAAGACTTCGCCTACTACTTGAAGGAAGCCCCAGGTTCATTTGCATGGGTAGGCGGTGCCATGCCGGACGAAAGCGATATCTACCCGCACCACCACCCGAAGTTCGACGTCCAGGAAGCAGCCATGCTCGATATCGGTAAACTTTTCATTGCCACAGTGCTCGACTATATGAATGATAGTGCTTCCTGACCGGCAAGCACATTATAGGAGGATTCAATCATGGGAGATATTCTACAGATTGCAAACAGTACCGTATTCTGGATTTTCGCATTCATCGTCGTCGCCATCGTCGCTTTCCAGGCCATCATATTCCTATGGATCGCAAGCCGTTCTGCTGGACAGGCGGATATGAACCCGAGCGAAGTCAGAACAGCCATCCGTTCAGGGTTCATCAGCTCGATCGGTCCGTCATTCGGCATCGCAATCATACTCATATCCCTGATTGCCCTGATCGGTTCTCCGATCACCCTCATGCGAATCGGCATCATCGGATCGGCTGCCACGGAATCCAGCGCAGCATCCATCGGTGCCTCCGCCTTCGGTGCGGAACTCGGTGCAGACAACTTCCCGATTGAAGCATTGGCCGCTGTCATGTGGACCATGTTTCTCGGCGGTACAGGCTGGCTGATCGTTACGATGCTGTTCACCAAATCATTGGGCAGGACACAACAGAAGATCCAGAAGCATAACCCTAAGATCATGGCCGGTGTCTCTCTCGCTGCCATGCTCGGCGCCTTCGCCTATCTCGCAAGCCAGCAGATGATCACCAGTATGAATCATGCCGTCGCCGGTGTCATTTCAGTCGCCGCCATGATCCTCATGATGAAATACGCCGATCACAGAAATATCAGCTGGCTGAAGGAATGGGCCCTAGGTTTCGCACTGCTCATCGGCATGACGACCGGCTATCTGACGACATTCATTCTATAAAATAAATGAAAAGGGGTTTTTCTTATGAGTAATGCAGCAGAACAGACGCAAGTTGTGCTTAATAACCCGATGCCCGAAACGCCCGGAATTGCCGGATCATCGTCAATGGAACTCTTTTATAGACGTTCCCACTTCTGGGGCAGGCTGACGCTCTTCGTCATTATCCTCATGTCACTCGTACCCCCACTGTATATTTCTTTCGTCATGGACGCCCACCCAGGCTGGGGTGTCATTGGAACAGGGCTTGTCGGTTACGCATCATTCATCGGCATCATGTGGATACTCGAACCGATCACCTACTACCCGACACTCGGCGTTGCCGGAACGTATCTTGCATTTCTGACAGGCAACATCGCAAATATGTGCCTGCCCTGCTCCTCAGCAGCACAGAAGGCAGTCGGTGCAGAACCCGGTTCAGAAAAGGCGGAAGTGGCCGGCGTCTTCGGCATTGCTGTCGCTTCACTGACCAATATCATCATCCTCGTCATCATGATTCTCGGCGGCACCTATATCATTTCCGTACTGCCGCCATTCGTTGAGAGCATGTTCAGCTTCATCCTGCCTTCCATTTTCGGCGCAGTACTCGGCCAGTTCGCCTACCGTACACCGAAGTATGGCATCATCGCACTGATCATCGGCATGGCTGTACTGTTTGCACCGATCTTCAGCCTGATCAAAATACCAATCTGCGTTGCGCTGACCATCGCAGTTGTGCTGTTCATGGAGAAGCAGAAGGGCAATCTGAATGGATAGAGCAATCAATGCATCACGGCTATCTGAACGCCTGCATGCTCTGAGTAGGATAGGAAAAATAGAAGAGACCGGCGTCAACCGCCTCGCTCTGTCCGCGACTTATAAGGAAGGCATGGATCTCGTCCGAAGCTGGATGGATGATGCCGGGCTCGCTACACGCTATGACAACTTCGGCAACCTCATCGGCCGCATCGAAGGAAAGAAAAAGGACGCGCCTGCGGTCATGCTCGGTTCGCATATCGATTCCCAGCCCTATGGCGGCCGCTTCGACGGCACCATCGGTGTACTGGGTGGACTCGAAGCTGTACAGACGATGATCGAGAATGGCATCGAACCCGATGTCCCCATCGAAGTCATGTCATTCTGTGATGAAGAAGGCCACCGTTTCGGAGTCGGCCTATTCGGTTCACGCGGCATTACCGGACAGCTTGATCCCGGTGAACTGGAGCGTACGGATAAAGACGGCATCACAAGGCGGGAAGCACTGATTGAATTCGGCGCCGATCCCGACCAGTTGGAAGCATCGGTGTACGACCCTTCAGCCATCTCTGCCTATTTGGAAATGCATATCGAGCAGGGACCGAATCTCGAAGCCCTGGACCAGCCGGTCGGCATCGTCAGTGGCATCGCCGGCCCACGGTGGATGACAGTCGAACTCACCGGCATATCCGGCCATGCCGGTACCGTCCCCATGGAAAAACGGCAGGACCCGCTCGTCGGTGCATCATATATCATTGCCGCTTTCAATGGCCTCGTCCAGTCGGAAGCCGGTGCACCATCCGTCGGTACGGTCGGCAGCCTCGATGTCTTTCCTGGCGGCCGATCCATCATCCCTGAGCGTGTCACATTCACCATTGATTTGAGAGATAGCGATCTCAACCGCCGCGATACTTACGAAGCCGCTTTGGAAAATATCATCGACAAGACGGCGTTCGAATACAGTCTCGAATACACAATCTACGATGATGGCGGCACCACCCCGAAGGATGCGAGTGAAAATATCATCAGCATCATGAAGGATGAAAGTAGAT
This sequence comes from Salinicoccus sp. ID82-1, assembly GCF_021991715.1. NCBI lineage: Bacteria > Bacillati > Bacillota > Bacilli > Caryophanales > Staphylococcaceae > Salinicoccus > Salinicoccus sp. ID82-1. The sequence continues at coordinate 99,355 of NZ_JAGFLY010000001.1, read as the reverse complement.
CACTTGGACTCGAGCCGCCCGTGCTGATGAGCGGCGCCTTCCATGACGCCAGCAACATGGCTGATATTTGTGATATGGGCATGATCTTCGTCCGCTGCAAAGACGGCATCAGCCATAATCCAGCCGAGTACGCATCGGATGAAGATATCGCGGCAGGCACCGAGCTCCTCTACCGGACCATGCTGAAACTGGTAGGAAAATAAAATATATATGATTGGATTCATCGCTCCAACTTGCGTTCGTTATTAATACGAGGGTGAGTTGGAGCTTTTATTGTCGTTCGTCCAGGCCACGAGTGTCAGTTGGACCTCTAATTGTCGTTCGTCGGGTCCACGAGTGTCAGTTGGACGCCTAATTGTCATTCGTCGGGTCCACGAGTGTCAGTTGGACGCCTAATTGTCATTCGTCCAGGCCACGAGTGACAGTAACCCCTCCAATTTGCACTCACCCAATCACTCAGTGCACGTTAAACGCGCATAACTCTGGCCACACCCCGCCCAAAATCAGTCCTGGGCAGTATTTTAAGCCGTACACACTCAATACCAAACGGATTATTTCTCATTTCATCAATTACAATACATAATGGAAGCAACACCATACTTACTACAGGAAAGGACGGCTTCCATGGAACAATATCGCATCCAGAAAGACAAAGGCCTCGAGTTTGGTCTGTATACGCTCGGCGACCATCTCGCAGACCCGAATACCGGGCAACGGATATCCGCCCAGCAGCGCCTGAATGAAATCATCGAATTGGCAAAGCTGGCGGAATCAGCTGGCATCGACTTCTTCAGTGTCGGGGAAAGCCACCAGGAATATTTCACCACCCAGGCGCACTCGGTAGTACTTGCGGCCATCGCCCAGGCAACTGAGAAAATAAAAATATCCAGCTCCTCGACGATCATCAGTACGCTCGACCCTGTGCGTGTCTATGAAGATTTTGCCACAATCGACCTGATATCGAATGGACGCGCGGAAATCATCGCCGGCCGGGCGTCGAGAGTCGGGCTGTTCGATCTGCTCGGCTACAGCCTCAATGATTATGAGGCACTCTATGAAGAGAAATTCGATCTACTGCTTAAAATAAATGAAAATGAAATCATCAACTGGGAAGGGGAATTCCGGCCACCGCTTAAAAATGCCAAAGTCCTCCCCCGCCCGCTCAACGGTAGCCTGCCGATCTGGCGTGCTGTCGGTGGTCATTCAGCGAGTGCGATCAAGGCTGGTGCTGCGGGCGTACCGATGCAGATTGCGATGCTGGCCGGTCCGACCCAGAATTTCAAGGAGACGATCGACATGTACCGCGAAGCGGCGAGAAGCTACGGGCACGATCCCGCCGAGCTGCCCGTGGCCACGGCTGGATTCTTTCATATCGCTGAAACGACCCAGCAGGCGCAGCGTGAAGTCTATCCGCATATCAATGAAGGCATGAAGCTGACAAACGGGGCCGGCTTCCCGAAGCGCGGCTTCGCGATGGGCGCCGACAGGCGCAATGTGCTGAATGTCGGCAGTCCACAGGAAGTCATCGAAAAGATCCTCTACCAGCATGAGCAGTTTGATCACCAACGCTATATTGCACAGATGGACTTCGGCGGTGTGCCATTCGACCAGCTGATGCGTAATATAGAATGGATCGGCAACGAAGTGCTCCCCGCCATCAGAAAATATACAAAGAAGGAGACAGATAAATGAAAATTGTAGGACTCTCAGGCTCCAATATCGGATCAAAGACACGCACGACCATGAAATATGTATCGGAAAAACTGACCAGTCAGTACTCACATGTCGACTGGAAATTCATCGACCTTGCAGATCACACGCTCGAATTCAGCGATGGTCGAAACTATCTGGACTACGAAGGGGACACTGGCTATATTGCCAAAACAATCATGGAGGCGGATGCCATCATCATCGGCACACCCATCTTCCAGGCATCCATTCCGGCGACATTGAAGAATGTCTTCGACCTCCTGCCGATCAATGCGCTCTCGGGTAAGATTGTCAGCTTTTTCGTCACCGCCGGCACATCAAAGCACTTCCTTATTCCTGAAACCCAGCTCAAGCCCATCCTCAGCTATATGAAGGCACAGACTGTAAGCACCTACGTCTTTATTGAAGAAAAAGATTTTCTGAATAAAGAGATTGTCAATGAAGATGTGCTGTTCCGGCTTGATGCACTGGTCGAGGACACAGTCATGCTGACGGACACGTACCAGCGGATCCGTAGCGAAAAAGAGTCGATGTATGATTTCTAGCACCACAAAAATACACCCTGAAGGCTGATTCAAAACCAGCGTTCAAGGTGTATTATTTTTCTATTCTAGTGTGCCATCATTTCTTCCGCAACTTCTTCTCCTGAAAGATCTGACGGGTAGTATGTCGGCCAATGATCCATTTCTTCAAGCAGTGCTGCACGGTCGTCTCCCATATAGATATGGAAGTGGTAGCTGTCCATAGGGGAAATCGCGTGGTCACTGAACTGGATGACGCGAGGCAATGCTTCGTCTGCTTCTTCAGGGTTTTCCAGTTTGAAGATATATCTTACACCTCTATTGCCTGCTTCGTACTCCAGTATTTCATAGCCATCACTGACGTAAGTACCAGTATGGGATTCACCGTTCTGATGGAATGTCATTTCAGAATCCGTAATTTCGATGCGCTCGACATCTGTCTGGTAGCCAGTCGTATAGTATTCCTTGTACTCTTCAGCTGTCATGTCGCCTTCTTCAGCCTTGTGCTCGAAAACTTCATCCAGAGTGCCGTCTTCAAGGTAAGGGTATACGGACTGCCAGTCCCCTGACCAGTCGGACAGTTCACGGTCTTCAACTTGCGCGTCTTCGAAATATCCATTATAGACATCTTCATCGATATGCGCGTGTCCATGGCCGTCATGGGAATGATCGTGTCCATGGTCATGCGAATGGTCATGTGCTTCTGCATTTTCAGCCATCTTTTCAGCTTCTGTTTCATTATAGTCATTCAGTGCCTGATCCAATACTTCGATGTTGCCTTCCATCAGCGACTGGTAGGTCGCATCGGTATTATCTTCATCAATCAGTACAGCGAGGTTATGGAACTGCAGCGGTTCGATGTCTGCTTCATTCTGGATTGTATCTGTCAGGTTGGAGGAAATATTCTGTTCAAGCAACAGATACTTGGCACCGTCTGATTTTACCCCTTCAAGAATATCAATCAGTTCCTGCTGGGATGGCTCTTCATTATTGATGCCTGAAACACCGACCTGCTGGAAACCGTAGCGGTCGGAAAGATAACCGATGGATTCGTGTGAAATATATACATTTTCAACCGGTGTATCTGCAGTGGCATCCTGCAGTAAACTATCGAGTGCTGCAAGGTCTTCTTTCAGTGCATCTGCATTGCTCTGGAAGTTTTCCGCGTTATCCGGGTACATTTCGCTCAGCTTCGCTTCAATATTATCGACCATTTCACTGGCAATGACCGGATCGAGCCAGATGTGCGGATCCATGCTGCCGTGGTCATGGCTGTGGTCATGGTCTTCACCTTCTCCATGACTATGGTCATGTGCGAATTCAAGCAGCTGATCTGTATTTTGGATTGCTTCAAGGCTTTCAGTCTGGTCGCTGACTGTATCGAGGATGCTTTGAGATACTGTGTCCAGCTCACTATTTGTCGTTACGAAAAGATCGCTTTCTGCAAACTTGATCATGTCCTGCTGTGTTGGTTCGAATGTATGTATATCCGTACCATTCGGGTAGATGGACTCAACTTGTGCAAAATCGCCTGTAATCTGTTCTGTCAGACTCTTCAGTGCAAAGACAGTTGTATAGATGGTCGCTTCGCCTTCAGCAGAAGCACTTTCCGTTTCAGTATCTGCAGATCCTGTTTCTCCGCCGCCACAGGCAGTCAGAAAAAGCAGCATAAATCCGAAAAGGCCAAAATATAGCTTTTTCATATTTAATATCCTCCTTGGTTCAATTCGTAATAGTTACGCTTTAAAATTATAGTCGTAATCGTTCCGTTTTGCAATAGGTATCGTAAAGTTTTTATCAATATTATCAATAGAGTAGATATACATACTAAAAAAAGCACCGGATCAAAGCAGATCCAGTGCATCTTTCAATTTATTCCATCTCATTACTGGGTAGTATAACCGCCATCAACGAGAAGTGTTGTACCTGTAGTAAATTCATTTTCAGCCAGGAATATAACCGCGTGCGCAATCTCATGCGGTTCGCCGAGTCTGCCAATCGGGTGCTTGTCGACCAGCTTGTCATAATAGTCGCCGAGTGCATCCCTGTTGACCATGCCAGATTCAACGTAGCCTGGTGCGACTGCGCTGACACGGATATTATCTTTCGCATACTGCAGTGCTACGGATTTCGTCATCAGATTGACTGCACCTTTGGATGCGTTGTACGCAAATGCTGTCGGCTCACCGACACTGCCGAGAATGGAAGCCGTATTGATGATGGCACCGCCCCCGACTTTCTGCATTTCAGGAATCGCATGCTTCGAACCGAAGAATACGCTGTCCTGATTGACTTTGATCACCTTATGGTAATCTTCATAGGACAATTTGTGCGTCTCGCCCTGCACACCGATACCGGCATTGTTGAACATGACATCCAGTCGGCCGAACTTATCGACTGCTGTCGCGATGACGTTCTTGACCTGCTCCTCGTCGGATACGTCCACTTTTTCAAATAGTACATCGCCGTATTGGGAAAGATCCTCTGCTGCCTTGCTGCCCGACTCTTCGTTATAGTCCGCGATGACAACTTTCGCACCTTTTTCAAGGAATGCCTGCGCTGTTGCCAGACCAATTCCTGAACCGCCACCTGTAACAATTGCAACTTTGTCTTTAAGATCCAAATCCATTTCCTCCTTTGATGACCATGAATGTTTCATAATATATATACCTCGGAAACAGGAAGATGAAACGATGCAAGTATGTCCAAATTGAGGCAGAACCCCCTAGAAAAGCTGCATGGACAGATAGATGACGAACGTCACTGTAATGCTACTGAGTATTGTGGAATATAGTACCACCTGCGCGTGCAGTTCCGGTTCCACGTCATATTCAAGCGCCAGAGTCGCAGTGTTCCTTGATGTTGGAAACGCACTGGCAATAAACAGCGACTGCGCGATGACACCGTCGATGCCGAGCAGCATGATCAGCAGCAGCGCGACTGCGGGACCCACAATCAGCCGTCCGAGCGCACTCCACGCGATGACCCTATGGAAGGAACGGATTTCGATCTGGGCCAGCTGCATGCCGAGCAGAAGCAGAGCCAGTGCCGCAAAGCCGCCAGCCAGCTGTTCGATCGGCACCATGATGAACCTTGGAACCTCTGCTTGGAACATTTTTAAAATGAATGCAGCGGCCAGTGCGTATATGACAGGAAGGCGCAGCAGCTCCCTCATCACTTCCACCAGTGATTTCGAGCTTGATCTCAAGTTGTAAAGTCCATATGTAAATGTCAGCAGATTCTGGACGACGAGCACAATGATCTGGACCGACACACCGACCGGATTGGCACTGAAGGCGAGCTGACTGACCGGCAGCCCATAATTTCCCGAATTCATCAGCGAGATGCTGTTTTTGAGTGCAGTCTGCTCCCCACCCGCAAGACCAAGAAACCGGGACAGCCATTCACCGAACAGGGCAATCACCAGCACAAACAGCGCCAGATAAACCACAAGCTGCCCAAGCAGTCCTGCGTCAATCTCCGCCTCATATAGATTCAGAAACACTGCAGAAGGCAGAAAACAGTATGTCAGCAGGTTCGCAATCGGCCTCAGCCGGAATTCGAACTTCTTCTGAAGCAGCACACCGATGCCGAGCAGAATCAATAGCGGCACAATGACGTCCACGAAAATAAGAGAGATGTAAGCCATGATTCCCTCCTTTCACAATTCGTTAACCATATATTACATTCTACCATTAATTCTGTTCATCCAGACCGCTTTGATTGGAAAAAATCAGTCTTTGACAACCAGTCCAAGCATTGATGCAAACTGCAGCAGCTGCGCGCTCGAAACGATGCCCCCTTCGAGATCCTCCCGCTTGATATCAAAAGTGGTGAAGTATGAAGTACTGATATCGATGCTTTTCAGCGAGGTGTCTACAAACCGCGCTTCATTCAAGTCGCAACCATCGTATACCACCTTTTTCATTTTGCAGTCGAAGAAGTCGATACTCCCCATTCTGCAGTTTTCAAAGAGCGTATTCTCGAGCTTGTCTTCTGATAATACTGCCAGATTCAATATGGAATCTTTGAACATCAGGTTTTTAATGGAGCATTTATCAAAACCGCTGCCGACGAGCTTGCAGTTGGTGAATTCCACCCGATGGATGGAAGCTTTGGAAAAATTGACGTTCGACAGATCACAATCCATAAAATGAACATCCAGCAAATCTGCATCCGTGAACGTACTGCCTGAAAAATTGCATCCTTTGACGACAGAACCATATATTTTCAGACGATCCATTGTTTCATTGATGTATTCCGAATCAACCACCTCTCGATCTTCGAGCATCTGATCTTCATCTTGGTGTCATCAAAAATATAAGCGGATTCCGGGTCTTCCGGATCCGTGTAGAGGAAGTTCTCAAGCAGATGGTCGATTGTGAGTTTTGCCCACTCTATCCCTTTTTTATCGTTCAAAAACTCCAACCCTTCAAGAAGGGAGTATGTTGTGGAAGTATGTCTGAGCACGTTATAGAACCCAATCCGTTTATCGAAATGGGGAAATTTGCCGTATTCATATCTGTCGTCGGTGTCTATCTGATCTTTCAAATACTGAGTTGCGGTCTGTATCAGTCTGCGGTACTCGGACTTTTTCTGATGGCCGCCGATCTTTCTGATGCCATGCATACTGCCTCCGGCATTCAGTTCGAACATCTTGTCTCCTTCAACGAGATAGCCTCTGGTCTGAAAACGGATCACCGATTTATTCATGTATTTTTTGTGAAAATAAATGCCTTTATAGGCCTTGTACTTCTTAAGATATGTATTGATATTCCTTTCACATACAAACAGGTTCTTTTTCCTATCTCCCGGGACCGGTCTGACAAAAGCATTCGCGTTGATTTCCTCGGGCAGGAAAGCCAGGCTATAGTGCTTGTCATAGGCAATGCCATAGTCGATATAATTGCGGCGTGTCTGCTGCATACTGCTAAGCACTTGCGAGAAAGGCACCTCTTCTTCCGAAATGATGAAGTCGGCTTTAAGCCACTCAGTAGAATGTCCAAGGTCTGATAGTTTCTTCATCTCATCCTTAATTTTCTTCTGGAAAAAATTATTGTTCTTCACCTTGAAAACATGCGCCCTTCTGTTCTTGAATCCGAGCGATATGATAATCCATTCAGAAGTCAAAAGGTCTTTTCTATTGCGTAAATCCTCTATCATTTCGATATTCACTGCTTCTACCTCTCTCCTGTGAAATATAGTCAGAATCTTTTTTTTTTTTGAACACGCCCCATTATATGCATAATAAGTAAAAATTGTAAAATATATCGGTGGAACCGCATTCAGTAAATCATTGCGTTGCGCTTTACATTTTTCGCCGGTTTCCCTATCATTGAAGGTGAAATGAAAACTGCATACCGATGTGCACTAGGGGAGCTGTCAAAGGCTGAGACGGGATTTCCGGACCCTCAACACCCGATCTGGATAACACCAGCGTGGGAAAGTGCGGCGGGTATGAGCACCATACCTCTGCTGCATTTCCTCGGGGAGTGCAGTTTTTTATTTTCAATCAGACTTTGGAGGTATGATGTATGGCAACAGAATGCGGCACGGAAAGAATAGCAGGCTGCCAGTTCAACTTGAGTGTAATGAGCGATGATTTTGTGGATGTCATCCTGGGTTCGCTGGATGCGGTGGACATGTCGAAAGTCTGGCGGGATACGGATGATGTCACAACATGTGTGCGTGGACGTGTCGAGCATGTATTCGATGTGGTCAAGGCAGTCTATCTGCATGCTGCAAAGACCGGGAAGCACGTGGAGATGAGTGGCACATTCTCAATCGGATGTCCAGGCGATTCCTCCGGTGATACGTATATGGATGCTTCGGCAGAACGCATGAATGAACCGGCTGTTGCAGATATCCAGCAGAAGGCCGGCTGCAAATTTGCGCTCTACCCGATGAACACAACCAGCTACATGGATGTCATCTATGAGCAGATCGACCTGTCGAAGGCGCGCGGCGTAGAAGTCAGTCCCAGCCACTATTCCACTCGATTGGATGGAGAAGTGAATGATATATTCAATGCAATCGAAGAGGCTTTCACCAAGGTGCAGGAAGTGGTCAGTCATACGACGACGACATTCACCATCTCGGCGAACAGCCCCTCAAGCAAGAAATAGATGCACGATGAAAACCCTGGGTGAATGGTCACCCAGGGTTCCTTTATTTTACGACGCCCATCAGAAATCCATCGTAGCCTTTCTGACCGACAGTCTGGATGGCAGTCGTCTCGATACGGTCGTCCTTCGAGAGCTGGTCGAACATGTCGCGGATCTGCGGCACTGCTTTTTCGTCTGTGTCTTCGATGATTTTTCCGCGGCGCACTACATTATCCACGATGATGGTTGCGCCCTTTTTTGACAGCTTCAGCGCCCAGTTGAGATATTCGGAATTGTTCTCCTTGTCCGCATCAATGAAAATGAAGTCAAAGCGTGGGTAGCCTTTTTCAAGGATTGAGGGCAGCGTCGACAGCGCCTCGCCTTCAATGACTTCGACTTCCGCTGAAATACCAGCGGATTCGATATTTTCCCTTGCCATTTCGGCATGCTTCGGATTCACTTCAAATGTTGCCATGCGACCCTCTTCTGGCAATGCACGCGCCAGCCAGACAGTACTGAATCCACCGTGCGTACCGATTTCAAGAATCGTTTTGGCCTTCGCCATCTTGGCCATGAGATGAAGCATCTTTCCATGCGCACGCGATACTTCGATCGACGGCATCTCCGCTTCCTCATTCTTCTTCAGAATATGCTCCATCGTTTCATCCGTCGTCGCCAGCTTTTCCTCGAAATAAACATCCACTGCCCGCCATGTCTCTTCCATTTGAGAAACCTCCATCAATCGATTTCTGTACACTTACCCGCCCAGACGGTGAAAGGAAACGTTTAATTGGGCTGTTCGACTTATTTTTCTTACATGCATGCTGCTTCTTTATTTTCCAGGGTTCAGATACTGTTCAGACTGTCCTTTCGGAATGCTCAGCGACTGCCAGTCCGACCCCTTGATCTGCTTGCCGATGAACATCATCTGGCCGATATGCATTGCGTAATGAGAATGCTGGCGTTCGAGTGCATCCAGGATTGTATGATCTTCTCCGCGGATTTTCTGGGTTCTGAGCAGATCTTCCACATTGAATCCATCCAGTGTATCGAAAAATAACTGCCAGCCATCCTCCCACGCTGCTTCAACATCTTCCATTGTCTGCAGATCATCCTCAAATTCATCATCCCGCTGCCGGCCCGGCTTCTCGCCATCCGTGGTGAAAACATCCGTCCATCGGGAATACATGTTTCCTCTCAGATGCTTGACCAGCACCGCAAGCGAATTAGAATCTTCATTATACTGCCAATGCAGATCTTCATTTGATAGCTGATCAAGAGTACGATCGCCCAGCCGCTTTATTTCTCGGAACCTTGATTTGATGACAGTGAGATATTCCTGTTCAAATTTCATACGTTCTCCCCCTTATATGTAGAAACTGTTACTTTTAATATAGATGATTTATGGCGATGTGCCAATGAAATGATTTTTGGCAGGTTATTTGACGCTCGTGATGTCAACGAATGACAATTAGACGTCCAACTGACGCTCGTGATGTCAACGAATGACAATTAGACGTCCAACTGACGCTCGTGATGTCAACGAATGACAATTAGGCGTCCAACTGACGCTCGTGATGCCGACGAATGACAATTAGGCGTCCAACTGACACTCGTGATGCCGACGAATGACAATTAGGCGTCCAACTGACGCTCGTGATGCCGACGAATGACAATTAGGCGTCCAACTGACGCTCGTGATGCCGACGAATGACAATTAGACCTCCAACTGACACTCTTGACGCCGACGAATGACAATTAGACGTCCAATTTGCACTCAACCAATCACTCAGTGCACGTTGGACACAGAATGTTCACGGATGTATGCTGAATGCATCTCAAAATGTGATCCGATCCCGCACAAACTGCGTATACTGGGCAAATACTAATCGAATCTACAAAAAGGAGCGGATCACAATGCGCTATTTGATTTTTCTGATGATATTCCTGCTTGCCGCCTGCGGCAGTCAGGCAGACAACAATGAAACCAGCACAGAGGACACTGTCGCTTCAGATGGAGCTGTCTCTGAACCATCAAGCGAGGAAGCGGCCCCGACCGAGTCATCGGAACAGACGGCAGAACCGGTTACAGAGCCTTCTGAAAATAAATCGAGTGAACCGATTCCACCTTCAGAAAAGGTTGAAATCATCAAGGATGAGCGTTCAGGCATCGTCCCTGAAAGAATCGAAATTCCGGCCATAGATGTGGATGCATCGGTCAAGCACCTGGGCCTGTTGGATAATGGCGAGATGGCCGTACCGGAATCACTGCATGACACATCCTGGTTCGAGCCGGGCTATAAGGTCGGCGCCCCAGGCAACTCAGTCATTGCCGGTCATGTGGACGACACGGTCAATCCGGGTGTCTTCAAGCAGCTCCATACACTGGAACCTGGGGATGAGATCATTGTCCATGGTAAATCCGGCAAAAAACTGACATTCAAAGTATATGACAAGCAGCTGTTCGATGCCGATGAGGCACCGGTGCAGGAGATATTCGGCTACTCGCATCGCAGCCTCCTCAATCTGATCACTTGCGAAGGGCCGTACAACTACGATGTTGGGGGTACACCAAACCGCTGGGTAGTCTATACTGAACTGGAACCTTCTCAGGAAAGCTAGACTTCATGTGTCTTGGCTTTCTTTTTTATTCCTTATTCACGCGCGCTCCATTGTATGTATATAATAGTGGGAAGACTTCAAACAAAGGAGAATACTATGACACGGATCGAAGCGGAACTGTACGAGCGGATTCAGTCGGGGGATCGCAATGCACTTGAATCGCTCTACATTAGATATGAAAAACTGCTGTTTTCCTATGCATACAAAATGACATCGAACCGGGAGATGTCGGAGGAGATCGTGCAGGATGTGTTCATCAAAGTATGGCGTAAGAAAGGGGCCTATGACCCAAGTAAGGGCAAGCTGTCCACCTGGCTGATTACATTGACGAGAAACTCCACCATCGATGTTCTAAGACGACAGAAAATGGAAACCTATGAATACGATGAACGGGATGACATCGATTCCACGCAAAGTGAACAGAACTCACCTGTCGAGGCCGCGGTTGAAGCGGGAGAAGACAAGGCAATGATAAGGCGCGCAATGGAAGGATTGAGCCGGGAGCAGCAGCGCATCATTACTCTATTCTATTTCAGAGCATGTTCCCACTCGCAGATAGCAGAGTCGCTCGACCTGCCGATCGGTACCGTAAAGAGCCGCATCCGTCTTGCACTGCAGCATTTGAAGAAAAATATTGAAACCGTTAAGAAAGGGGGGACAACAGATGAATCATAATGAAGCATACGATCTGCTGATCGACTACTATAATGACCAGCTGGCACCAGAAGAAAAAGCAGCATTCGAACAGCACCTGAAGACATGTGAAGCATGCCAGGAAGAACTGGCTGAATGGGAGGCGCTGAATGCTGAACTGATAGATACGATTCCACTTGTCGATCCCCCGGAAGGCATGAAGGACCGTGTACTCGGCAACGTATTCTTCGAAGAAGCAACGGAACAAAAACAGAAAGTGCAACCGATCAAGAAGGGACACCGATCATTCAAAATACCATTCATCGCTGCTGCGGCTGCCCTGCTCCTTTCAGTTCTCGGCAATGTCTACATGCTGGCCGGTCGTGAAGAGACTGCGGACCTTGCAGAAGTGCTGCTTCAAGAAGAAAGTGCAATTTCACTGTCCCCCACTTCAGAAACACTCGATATGGATGCGAAAGTCGCACTGCATGAAGGTGAAGATGGACAGACGCTTGTCCTTGAAGCCAGTAACTTCACCAATCTCAACGAGGATGAAGTCTATCAGGTCTGGCTGATGAAAGAAGGCAATCCTTACCGTGCAGGTACACTTGTTCCAAATGAAGAGGGACAGGGTTATGTCGTCTTCAATATGGATGAAAATACTGAAATCGACTGGGATACGGTCGCTATTACAGTCGAACCTTCCCCACACAACCAGCTGCCTGAAGGCGATATCGTCATGTCGGCAGAACTATAGACAGAACCGTTCCGAAAATTTTTCGGAACGGTTTTTTATTTTTTTATAAAAATAGTGATCCAAATAAAAACTGCCCGCGTATACAGGGTGTAAACAAAACAAAGGAGTGTGATTTTGAATGGATTTCAAGAAATTGCTTGTCGTACCGACAGCTGCAGCTCTACTCGCAACAAATGCGGGTCTTGCACAGGCCGATACTCACCAGGAAGAGATGATGGTGACTGTAGACACTGAAGCCGCAGAACTCAGATCGACACTGGATCATCTACTTAGTGAGCACGCCTTCCTCGCAGTCGAAACAATGAGAAAAGGTGCTGACGGTGCAGAAGATTTCGAAGAAAGTGCCGCTGCATTGAGTGAGAATACTGACGAACTTTCCAGCACAATCGGCTCTGTATACGGTGAAGAAGCCGGACAGCAGTTCAAGACAATGTGGAGCGAACATATCGGCTACTTCGTCGATTATGTAAACGCGACAGCTGCAGGTGATGAAGGTGCCAAGGAAACTGCACTGAATGAACTTGCTCAGTATCGCCAGGACTTCTCCCAGTTCCTTGAAACAGCAACCGATGAACGCCTTGAAGCAGGTGCATTGGCAGACGGTCTGCAGATGCACGTCAACCAGCTGATCGGTGCATTTGATGCATACGTCATGGGCGACTATGAAACAGCCTACCAGTATGAAAGAGAAGCAATCCACCACATGTACATGGTGAGTAAAGGACTTTCTACAGCCATTGCCGACCAGTTCCCGGATCAGTTCAATAACACGGATCCAGCAACAAAAGCAGCTGACCTCCGTTCCGATCTGAACTACCTGTTCAGTGAACACGCTGGCCTTGCAGCCATGGCCATGCAGAACGGTATTGACGGCGCTGAGGACTTCGAAGCATCCGCCCAAGCTTTGAGCAACAACACACAAGGTCTGACAGAAGCAGTTACAGGTGTCTACGGTGAAGAAGCCGGACAGCAGTTTAAAGCAATGTGGGCTGAGCATATCGGCTACTTCGTCGACTATGTTAATGCCACAGCTGCAGAAGACACAGCGGCACAGGAAGAAGCACTGAATAATCTCAATATGTATAAAGAAGAATTCTCGAAATTCATGGAAACAGCAACAGAAGGCAATCTGGCAAGTGGCACGCTTGCAGAAGGACTCGAAATGCACGTCAACCAGCTGATCGGTGCATTCGATGCCTACTCCAGCGGTGATTATGAAGTCGCATATGACCAGACTCGCGAAGCATATCATCACATGTTCAATCCAAGTAAAGGGCTCGCCAGTGCAATCGTGACACAAATGCCAGACATGTTCATGTCCGAAATGCCTGAAGAAATGCCGAATACCGCAATGGCTCCAGAGCAGAACAACGCACTATTGATCAGCATCATTGCTGGTATCGCACTGCTCTCAGCCGTACTGTTCAGACTCAGAGCAAGAAACCAGTAATCAAGCGTTCCAACCCATACCAATAGATTGAACCATCAGCCGGCCCTACCTCCAGGGGCCGGCTGTTTTATATTTACATATTCGAATAACGTCTATATATAAATTAAAGTAATATATATTTTACTTTTAGAATGGTATAATATACTTATAAAGAAGAGGTGATTTCTTGGCAAAGAATTTGAAAATGAAAAGCGCACGTGCCGCCCTGGATCTCACCCAGAAGGACCTGGCACAGAAAACAGGTGTCAGCAGGCAGACCATCAACCTGATAGAAAAGGGAGAATACAATCCTTCGCTCGCCCTGTGCATAAGGATATGCAAGACACTCGACTGCACACTTGACGATCTGTTTTGGGATTCATAATAAATGACAAAGGATGGGGTTTCATGGAAAAGCTTTTTGACCGTTTCATAGGGGATGAACGTAAAAGGAAATCCGCAGGTAACGCCGCACTCATCACCCTGCTGCTCATATGGAGCTATATGATCGTCCGCATGCTGCTTGTCGCAATGGAAATCTGGGACACCAACATGGTTCAGAATGATCTTTATTTTGTTATGGTGTCATTCATTGTCTTCTCCGTAATCGCATTCAGAAATGAAACCGATGATCTGATCTACTCACCCATCGCAAGAAAGGAACTGCCTTATAAGAAAGGGCGCTTCGCCGGACGATTCGGCATCTACCTTATGGAATCCATTGCCGGCGCCATTTTCATGACACTGGCTGAGTTGCTCGTCAGAAGCCTTGTTTCCCGCAGTTTTGAATTCAGCCTGCTGATGTTCATAAGCAGCATCCTGTCATTCACAATTATTCTGATTTTTGTTAATATTATATCAGGAGAAATTCGCGTCAGACGCTTTCGAAAAATGGAAGAGGAATAAGGGGATGATGTCATCAGGATTCACAGTATACTTACATTGTTGAGTATCGTTTTCTTGTCGCTCATGGTTATCATGGATCAGTTCTCTGGACTCTCCATCTCCACCCGGCAAAGCCAGAAAGCCGTCTTCGCGCTGCTCATCATATTGGCAATCGCAGATATCATCGCCAACCACATCCAATACAAAGAGACCGGTATAAAAAGACAGGAGTCATGGCAGTTTGTTCTTCTCTTCGAGATGTACATTCTGTCCCTGGTCGTAGTACTGGATCAGTTCGGCGGCACGTCCCATATCGACTTTCATCCGGGTTCAGGCATGTTCTGGATTGCGATGGGCACCGCAATAACAAGCACGTTTTTTACGTATCGCAGAAACCAGAAAACCGCTGCACAGTAAAAGGGAAGGCTGAATGCCTTCCCTTTCTTGTTCTCTAACGGATGATCAGGTGTTTAATGAGCGTCCACATTCCCCAGAATGCAAACTCCATGATCGTGTCGGGTTTTCTTTGAACATTCAGCTGCAAAGGTTCGTAGTCGTTTTTGCGATACTCCATCAAATAGTCCTCTCGCCCAGTGTAGTGTCTATTCATTCATCACACCCCTTTCGACCATCATAACATTACCTGAATATTCCAACAAATCATATGGAAGCTAGATTGCCTTTCTTACTCTTTCAAACAGTACATTATTTTCAAGATGCACATGCTCCAATGTGTCCTTCTCAAGCTTTTCCAGTCTGGCATATACAAGTCTATACGTGCCACATGCCGATTCATGTGGTGTGAAATCATCCGTGATGTCCCGCATCTCCTTCAAAATATCGCCGACCGCTTCATGGTCCGCTTCAAGCCCTTCAACATGCGGTTTCACTGTTTCCACAAGATCAGAAGTCGTATCCTTCATGAATTCCATGATCAGCGGAAATACATTTCTATCCTCATCTTCCGTATGTGCCAACATTTCATTTTTCAACGTCCGGTACATTTCCTCAAGTCTCACGAGGTGCGGCTCGTCCGGTCCATGCTTTCTGGCAAGTTTCGTCACATAAGGTGCCAGTGCTGAAAGTTCATTCATCAGCTCCTCATGGTATCTGTTCTGGATAAAGGTGATGATGGCTGCCGCATCCAGATATTTCACATCGATGCCACCGCCTTCATGCTGATCGATATTATCGATCTTCTCCATCATGCTCTCGAGATCAAGACCCCGTGCTTCCACCGCTTCTGCCAGCGGCATCCTGCCACCACAGCAGTAGTCGATCCTGTTTTTCCTGAATATATCTGCGCTCTTGGGAATTTCCTTGACGATATCACTGACCCACATCTTTTCACTGACTGCTGTCATAATAACACTCCCACTTAAACATATATTTTTTATACATGTTTAATGTATCACACTATTCTGATTTTTAGTCACAACGATCATGTCAACTATTGAACGTTTAGTGACAGATGATTCATATGTATTCTGCGTTTAATTGGAACCCTTATGGGTACTACTCTAAAAAGGAGCGGATAGGTATGAATCTTAATTATTACAAAGTAACAGGTGATGAAAAAATAAAGCTCAGTGACTACCCGACGACTGAGAATAAGACGAATGACAATGAGAAGATCAGAGATGAAATCATCCCCCCATTGGTAAAAAAGCTCAAGGACCTGCATATGAAAATGAATGCCGAGGAGAAGCACGGAATCCTCGTTGTGCTGCAGGCGCTGGATGCTGCCGGGAAAGATGAATCGATCAGCCATATATTCGTAAACCTCAACCCCCAGGGTCTGAAGACGACGACTTTGAGCAAGCCGACTGAAGAGGAAATGAAGCATGATTATTTGTGGCGCCTGCATAACGCCCTGCCGGCGCGCGGTGAAGTCGGCATTTTGAACCGTTCCCATTATGAGGAAGTCATTGCGCCCCGCATCCATGATGTTCTGCTCGAAGGAGATTATCCTGAGGGTGCAGATGAGACTACAATCTGGTCCCTCCGTTTTGAGCAGATCAGAAATTTTGAGAAATACCTTTACCAGAACAATTTCCATATCGTCAAATTCTTCTTTCATATGTCTAAGGATGAACAGAAAAGACGTCTGCTGGAGCGGATGAAAAATCCGGATAAACAATGGGAATTCTCCTTCTCGGATGTTGAAGAGCGGGAGCACTGGGATGAGTATCAGAAAGTATTCGAGGATATGCTGAACGAAACATCAACCGATTACGCGCCATGGTTCGTCTTGCCAGCAGATGACGAATGGCACAGCCGCCGCCTGGTGAACGAGATCATGCTCGATCTGCTGGAGCGGCTTGATCCGAAATATCCAGAAACGACCGGTGAAGACAAGGAAAAGCTCGAGGAATATATCAAGAGGCTTGAGAAAGAGTAGTACTCAGCAAAATAAGAAACCCGACTCCTTAACTGGAATCGGGTTTCATCTGCATCATCGTTTACTGCTTAATATTTATAGGATTGACCACCATCGATCGGAATTGTTGCACCATTGATGAACTGGGATTCCTGACTGAGCAGGAAGGATACGAGGGCAGCGACTTCTTCTGGTCTGCCGAAGCGTTTCATCGGATTGACGCTGACGAATTCCTTGCCGGCTTCCTCCCAGTTGTCGCCGCCTATCTGACGCAGTGATCCTTCGACCATGGCTGTCATGATGGCACCCGGTGCGATGGCATTGATGCTGACACCGAATTCACCATACTCCACTGCGGAGTTGCGTGTCAGACCGACGACACCGTGCTTGCTTGCTGCATAGCCGGACTGGTTGCCGACACCGCGGATGCCCCCGACGGATGCAGTGTTGACGATGGATCCTGAGCCCTGCTTCTTCATCACTTCAAGTACGTACTTCATACCATAGAATACGCCGTTCAGGTTGATGCCGACGACTTTGCCGAATTCGTCACTGCCATAGTTCTCTGTCAGATTCTGTTTACCTTCGATACCGGCATTGTTGAAAAATCCATCAATGCGTCCGAACTCGGATACCGTCTGGTCGACATAAGTTCTCACTGCCGCTTCATCGGAAACATCAGCGGTGATCATCAGCACTTCTGCATCGGATACACTATCCTTGATGATTTTCTGTGTCTCTTCCAGTGTTTCTGCATTCAGATCGACAAGTGACAGTTTTGCGCCTTCTTTGGCTGCCTGGATGGCAGCCGCCTGTCCAAGTCCACTTGCTCCGCCAGTAATCAGAATAACCTTGTCCTGCAATCTTCCCATTGTATGACCTCCTATAGTTGTGTAACCGTATTCAAACGGTTTCAACTACTACGTTAGGACAAAAGTTACAAAAAGTAAACTGATTGGCACTTGTTACAATCTAGTGTAGATTGGTAATAAGAAGAATATCAAATAAACACATAGAGGTGGATGATCCATGCTGGAACTAAATACTTTCTCCATTACAGCCAGATGTCCGAAAACGGGGCAACTGGGTGTGGCTGTCTCAACAAAACTGCCGGCTGTCGGTATGCTGGTCCCATTTGTAAAGGCTGGAACGGGTGCGATTGCGACACAGTCATTTGTCAATCCGTATATCGGTATCAGGGGGCTTCGGTACCTCGGCTCCGGGATGACTGCTGCGGAAGCGAAGAACAAAATCATTTCTGAAGAACAGGACCTGGAGTACAGGCAGTTTGCGATTGTGGATGCCGATGGTAATACTGCTGCTTTCTCGGGTGATGAATGTGAAGGCTATTACAACCACTTCGAAGGGGACGGCTTTGTTGTTGCCGGCAATATGCTCGTAAATGAAAAGACGCTCACCGACATGCAGCGGACGTTTGTCATCCATTCCGACCTGGAATTATCGGAAAGACTGCTTCGTGCACTGCAGGCAGGTCAGAAAGCAGGCGGAGACAAACGCGGCAAGCAGTCTGCGGCACTCAAAGTCTACGATACGGAGGACTACCCGCTTGTGGATCTCCGTGTGGATGAGCATGAGGATCCGGTAGCGGAACTGACGCGTGTGTATGAAGTGGCAAAAGAACAGCTTCTGCCTTTCATCCCGGACATGCCGAAGAAACATAATTTCAAGTAGTATAGCAAAATATGTACTGGACGACTCGCCACCATTTCCATGGTGGCTTTTATTTTTCCTTCTATATAAATACACTTTACATCTATATTTGCCTTCTATTCTGAAATATTCAAACTTTCGCCTTAAGATCTTCTCCTCATCCTTGACAGACGATTGGGAAAGTTATAGATTAAAGTTAATTGGGAATGAGAATCATTTTCAATTAAGTTTCAGATGCTACATATCACAAGGCGGACAACAGTCAGAGGGCACTTTTCGCCCCATTATAGAACGGAAAGGAAGAATAGAATGCACACATTTGGTAAACGACCATTTCTCCCCCTACTTATCGCTGCGTTGATTTTCGTATTCATTGTCGGTTGCTCCAACCAGGAAGAGGCAGCCTCCACTGAGGAAGCAGGCAGTGGCAGCGCATCAAATGAAGAAAGTACTGAAGAAAGCACAGAGGCATCATCTGAGGAAAGTGCGATCTATCCAATCACGGTTGAACATGCATTCGGCGAAACAGTGATCGAAGAAAAGCCTGAGCGTGTTGCGACCATCCAATGGGGCAACCAGGATGTTGCGCTTGCTCTGGGTGTCGAGCCTGTCGGTTTCTCGGCAGCGAACTTCGGCGTGCAGGATGACAGCGGTCTCCTCCCTTGGACGAAGGAGAAGCTCGATGAACTCGGTGTGGAAGACCCGAATGTCTTCCAGGATACGGACGGTCTTGATTTTGAAGCCATCTCCGATTCCAATCCGGATGTCATCCTTGCAGCCTACTCCGGCATTACACAGGAAGACTACGACCTGCTGAGTGAAATTGCATCGGTTGTTGCATACCCTGAAGCGGCATGGGCAACATCATGGCGTGAACAGGTGACGATGAATGCCAAAGGCATGGGCATGGAGGCAGAAGGCCAGCAGTTGATTGAAGATACTGAGGCTATGGTTCAGGAAAAAGTTGCAGAATATCCGCAGATTGAAGGCAAGCAGGTCGTCTGGACGAACTTCTCTGCAGATGATCTGTCCCAGATGCACATCTACACACCTGCTGATTCAAGAGTGAAATTCCTCGAGGAACTCGGCATGACAGTCCCTGAAAGTGTCACTGACATGATTGAAGATCCGGAAAGCTACTCACTCAACTTGAGCAGTGAAAATGCACAGGCGCTATACGATGCAGACATCCTCGTCGGATACGGCAACCAGGAACTGCTTGAAACATTGCAGGCGGACCCGCTGCTCGGTGAGATTCCAGCGATCGAACGTGGTTCTGTCGTCTTCATCGAAAGTGATTCTCCAATTGTAGCTGCCGGCACACCAACACCCCTTTCAATCTCATACACCATCGATGAGTATCTGCAGATGATTGGTGACGCAGTTGACAAGGCGGCCGAGTAGCGCCCTCCCACTGATACGAAAACAGAAGACACATGTTCCCGCACTCCTGATCAGATGGTCATTGATATTTTCCATCCTGCTTGTCCTCTCCTCCGCCGCTTCGCTGGCATTCGGCTCGCGCATGGTAGGCATGGACGGATTGGTGGATGGCCTGTTCAATCCATCGGTGGAAACATATGAAGCAAATCTCGTCAGAAAAAGAATCGCAAGAACAGTGTTCGCCCTGCTATGTGGGGCGGCACTTGGCGTTTCCGGGGCGTTGATGCAGTCAGTGACCCGCAATCCGATTGCCGACCCGAGCATACTCGGCGTCAATACGGGCGCCTCACTTTTCATCGTCTCTGGCATTGCATATTTCAACATCAGCAGTGCAGCGAGCTACATGTGGTTTGCTTTGGCAGGAGCAATCATCACTGCTGTTTTCGTATTCGGTATCGGATCACTCGGGAAAAATGGCGCAACGCCTCTGAAACTTGTGCTGGCAGGTGCGGCGACAAGTGCCGCGCTGTCTTCCCTGGTGACGGCAGTCATGATTCCCCGCTCACACGTCATGGACCAGTTCCGCTTCTGGCAAGTCGGCAGTGTCGGATCGGGCAGCTGGGATAACATCGTATTGTTCTCCCCGTTCCTCTTGTTCGGCATCATCATCGCAGTCATCTGTTCGCCTGCACTGAATGCGATGGCGCTCGGGGATGAAGCGGCAAGAGGACTCGGTGTGCGCACCGGCCTGATCCGGCTCGTTTCGTCACTCGGGGCCGTGATACTGTGTGGTGCGGCAACCGCACTGGCCGGACCGATCGGATTCATCGGGCTGCTGTCGACACACCTTGTCAGGCTGATTTTGGGACCGGACCTCAGAATGGTCATTCCCGGATCTGCGCTGCTCGGCGGTGTCATATTGACCACCTCCGATGTGCTCGGCAGAATACTCGGCAGTCCGGGCGAGCTTGAAGTCGGCGTGGTCACTGCATTTGTCGGTGCGCCATTGCTTATTGCGCTCGCCATCCGGTCGAAAGTAGGTACATTATGACACACGACACCATTACACTGATCAAAGCAGGCAGACGAAAGCGACAGCGCCGCTGTTTGATTGTCACCGGACTGCTGACGATCATGACACTGGCACTCTCGATAATGATGCTGATGCTTGGCAATACCATCCATCCGGTCGGCGAAGTTATCCGGGCATTGTTTGGTGAATCCATCGAGGGTGTGTCTTTTACAGTAACAACGCTGCGACTCCCTAGAATGCTTGCCGCCATACTCGTCGGATTTGCATTCGGCATCGCGGGTGATGTATTCCAGACGATGCTGCGCAACCCGCTCGCTAATCCGAACGTACTCGGCATCACTACCGGTGCCAGCATGGCGGCAGTATTCTGCATTGTCATACTGGGGGCGAACAACTCCGTAATCTCGACGGCATCCATCATCGGCGGACTTGCCACAGTCATCGTCATGTATGTATTATCAAGAGGAAAGTCATTCTCGATCGGCAAGCTGATCCTGATCGGCATCGGCATCCAGGCCATGCTGAATGCAGCGATCTCCTACATGATGCTGATCAGCGCAGAACAGGATATTCCATCGGTACTCAGATGGCTGAACGGCAGCCTGAACGGCGTGACCATGTCTTCCATACCACCGATTGCGATTGCGGTTGCCATACTGGTCCCGCTCATCCTGCTCTTCAGCAGAAGTCTCAGCATGCTTGAGCTTGGTGAACAGATGGCGACGACACTCGGTGTCAGAGCCGACTTTACAAGAGTCATCCTGATACTCGGTTCAGTGGCCATGATTTCCATCGCCACATCCATTACAGGTCCGATCGCTTTCATATCGTTCCTCGCAGGACCAATCGCAAAACGGCTCGCAGGACCAGGATTTTCAAGCCTTCTACCGGCGGGGCTCGTCGGTATCGTGCTCGTACTGGCAAGCGATCTTGTTGGCCAGTTCGCCTTTGCGACAAGATACCCGGTAGGCGTCATCACCGGCATCATCGGTGCCCCCTATCTGATCTATCTGCTTATAAGAATGAATCAAAAAGGAGAATTATAATGTCAGAACATATATATAGAGCCAATGGCCTTGTCGCCGGCTATGAAAATAAACCGATTCTTCACGATATCAGTCTTGAGATTCCGAGCAATAAGATCAGCGTCATCATCGGCGCCAATGCCTCCGGCAAATCGACACTGCTGAAAACGATGGCCAGGCTGATCAAGCCGTCACAGGGGGCACTTGAACTCGATGGCAGGCCGGTATCGAAGATACCACCGAAGAAGTTCGCGCAAGTACTCGGCATGCTGCCCCAGTCACCAATCGTGCCTGAAGGCATCAAAGTATCGGATCTTGTAAGTCGCGGCCGCTTCCCCCACCAGTCCATGTTCGGCGGCTGGTCGAAGGCAGACTACGAGGCCGTCGCAGATGCGATGGAGGCGATGAACATCACTGGACTCGCAGACCGCAGCATCGACGAACTCTCAGGCGGACAAAGGCAGCGCGTCTGGATTGCCATGGCACTCGCCCAGCAGACTGATATCCTGTTCCTCGATGAACCGACGACGTTTCTCGATATCACCTACCAGATCGAGATTCTCGACCTGTTGATGGACTTCAACAAGATCCACGGTACAACCATCGTCATGGTGCTGCACGACATCAACCTGTCGGCACGCTACGCCGATCACATCTTTGCGATGCAAAAAGGCAGACTGGTTGCGGAAGGTGCACCGGATGATGTCATTACATCCCACCTCATCAAGCAGGTCTTCGAACTCGAATCCGTCGTCGTCGAAGACCCGATCTCAAGCACACCATCCGTCGTTCCAGTCGGCAGACACCATACGAGAAGTGCCGTGATAGTGTAGAAAATTTTCATACCATATATTATAAGAGCGGACATCCAAGGCTAGGATATCCGCTCTTATTTTGCTACTCCAGATAGTCGCTCCGGATCATGCCGTAAAGTGCCGAATCGCATATCCCCTGATTGTTCACATCAGACCCACGCGTCGTTCCTTCATACAGCAGACCGCACTTCTCCATCACTTTGCCGGAACCGGTGTTTCTGACATCATACTTCGACTCGATGCGGTTTACACCCACTTCATCGAAGAAGAAGCCGATGAGATGACGGAACGCCTCCGTCGTATATCCTTTGCCCCACCAAGGCCGGCCGATGCAGTAGCCGATATGGACCATGCCGACCGAATCATCATGATCCACCACGCTGATGGTTCCGATGGGGGTTTCCATGCCT
Source organism: Salinicoccus sp. ID82-1 (assembly GCF_021991715.1). Lineage (NCBI taxonomy): Bacteria > Bacillati > Bacillota > Bacilli > Caryophanales > Staphylococcaceae > Salinicoccus > Salinicoccus sp. ID82-1. The sequence goes on along the minus strand of NZ_JAGFLY010000001.1, from coordinate 75,977 downwards.
TCCGGCACAATGCCCCATTGGTAGAAATCCTTCCTGTCATACTGGGAGATCCAGTACTTCAGGCTCAGTCTTGTGACATCCATCGACTGGTGTGCCGGCCATGTCAGATACTTCGTCACCGCGGGATCCGATGCCCAGTTGCCGTACATTGCTTCCGCATCTTCAATCAGAAGTGGTCGGAGTAGCAGGCGGTCGGTCTTCATGGTTTTTGTACCAAGGTGTTTCATGAGCATCTCTCCTTCAGTTTGTTAAGAGCATTATACCGATTCTGAAGCTTTAATGTAATAAAAAACAGGCCTTTCGGCCTGCCCTATTCAAAATGCGCGTTCTTGTATTCCATTTCTTCTTTCGGTGACATCAATCCGGTCGCTTGGCCGACACTGCCGTTGCGTTCGTTCCAGATGACATTATGTACTTCGACGGCATTGGAGAAATCCCCATTCATCCATGCTTTCAATGTCTCCATGTAGAATGCCCTATACTCATAATCGGATGTCTTCGCTGTTTCGTATTTCTGCTTCAGCCGTTCGTCGGTGATCTCCAGATGGCCCCACTTTTGTGCTGCCTCGACTTTCTGATGGGTCATATGGTGGATGCTGTCTGCAAACATCTTCTCACTCGGTATGCCTGTGCTGGTTGCCTCGTCTGATACTTCAAACTCCTCCTCGGATGCTTTTAATGAATCCAGTTCTTTGGAGTCTGTATCGCCTTGTGAAGTTTCATCAGAATCATTTCCAGCGGCTTCTGATGAAAACAGATTCTGTGCGTTGTCTGAGAACATCAGCACGATGACACCCGCCGCAATCAGGCCGATGACAAATATGGATGATAGCCCCCACATGATGATTCTGGTCGATTTTTGCAAAATAAAACGTCCTCTCCTGATGTATAGTAATATAATGAACTAAACCATATAATGGTTTTTATTTTACCATCATTCATTATTACTATGAAACCCCATCAGAAAAGAACGGTTCTAATTTCTAATATTCCACACGACTCATCGTACGTGTAATGTTCTCGAACTTCGTGTATCTCCATTTCAATGCTGTGATGACTGCAAATAGTACCAGTCCGAGAGCGATGACCACAATCAGGTAGATGAGTGCATCACTTGTTGCCAGTGCGGCTTCGAAATCGAAGACGGCTTCGCGCATGGCGGTCACAACGTAGCTCATCGGAAGTAGCGAGTGCAAGTACTGGTAGAGCGGCCCGGTCGTCTGGATCGGAAATGTGCTCGCACTGGAAGATATCTGCAGTATCAGAAATACGATGGCGATGAATTTACCCACGTTGCCGAGCAGTGCCACCAGTACACTGATAAACATCATGGCAGCCAGGTTCCAGAGTACAAGAATCCACAGAAACATCGAGAGGTTTTCGATTTCGAGGTGAAAACCGAATATCAGTACAGCACTGAGCAGCAGTGACGTGACCAGTGTCTGGGTCAGTATCAGCAGCAGTTTGCTGACTGTCATATGCATGAAGCTTCTGTAGTGTTCAGCAGCACGGTTGATTGGATACAGGACACTGAAAGCGACACTGCCGAGAAACAGGCTGACAGAAATGATGAATGGTGCAAATGTCTGTCCGTAGTTGCCGATGTGCGTCAGTTCGGATTCCACCACTTCCACTGGATCTGTGATGGAGGATGCATTTTCCTCATTCAGTGACAGCGCTTCGAGCTGCGCATTGCCGTCTGCCACTTCTTCGATCATCTGTGTCAGGGAATCATCAAGCTCATTCAGACCGTTTGTGACAGAAGTGTTGCCCTGAGCCAGTTCATCTGTGCCGGAAGTCACACCATTGCCGAGGTCTTCTATCCCCGTCTGGACGGACTGGTTGCCTGAAATCAGTTCAGATACGCCTGCCTGCATGGCGGCAACCGGCTGGGCCAGCTGTGGTGGCACCTGATTTTCGTACCCGGTCAGGTTTTCATCCAGTGTGTTCAATCCATCCGTCACCTGCTGGTTGCCTGCTGCAAGGTCTGATGTGGACGTATCGACTGTCGAGCCGATATCTTCAATGCCGGTTTGGACTTCTTCAGTACCCGCTATAAGCTCATCGACACCCGACTGCATTTCTGTCAGTGCATCAATCAGTTCATTATTGCTTGTTCTGATATCATCGAGGGTCTCAAGCAGATTTTCAGTATAGAGACGTGTAATCGACTGGCCGATCTCATCCTTTATTGCCGTCCCTGCCTGGCCGCCCATGACAGATCCGAGATAGTTGTACCCTGGATTGGTCTCTATTTCGATGCCCACCTTCTTCGGTGATGCATCCAGAAGTGTTGCAGCGTCGCTCGAGGCAGTTTCCGGAATGACAACAACCGCGTACGATTCGCCCTGCTCCAGTGACTGGTCGGCGGCTTCCCGGTCTGCCATCTGCCAGTCGAAGTCATCGTTTTCTTCCAGTGCTGCTTCAATATCTGCACCAAGATTGATATCTTCTCCGTTCACAGTGGCCCCTTCATCATGGTTGACCACCTGTATCGTCAATTCATCCGTATTGGAATACGGATCCCACATCGATCCAAGAAATATCGAGGTATAGATGGCAGGAATTGTCGCTATTGCCAGTAGTGAAATAATCAGTATGGGTCTTTTCATCAGATGCCTGAAATCTTCGAACATTGCTTTTCCTCTTTCCAAAGTTTAATATGTTAACAAACACCGTGTTCATTATTCTACTCGGTACAGCTTATAATTCAATCATCAATAATTAGCAGATAGTTGCTTATTCAACACATGATACCCAACTGTCGCTTATATGGAAAGAAGAGAAAAGTTATGATGAATGATAAAAAAGACCTGAGAACTATAAAGACGAAGCGTGCCATCGATGCCGCTTTTACGAAACTGATCCGTGAAAAGGGATTTGAAGCGATGACCATCAAGGATATCGCAGAGGAGGCACTAATCAACCGGGGCACTTTCTACAAGCACTACCTGGATAAATATGATCTGCTCGAGTCATATGAAAACACCCTGCTCCAGGGACTTGCTGAAATTCTGACACGCAATATTGAAGACGAACAGCCGCTCGGCATCGGCATGCCAAAGAAGATTGCCACTGAAACATTCCGCTATGTCGATGACAATGCCGATAAGATCATCACCCTGTTCAACAACCATGGCGGCAACCAGTTCGAATACAAGGTGCGGACGTACATGTTCGACTACTACCAGACCCACAGCCACCAGCTCATTGATGAAAGCAGACTCCGTGTCGACAGGGAGTATCTGATTGCCTACATTACGAACGCCCACGTTGGTCTCATCCGGACATGGCTGGAAAATGGCAGAAGGGAATCTAGTGAAGTACTTGCTGATGTACTTGAAACACTGACCGTCAAAGGCCCTTTCTATGCTGCCGGCCTGATCGATTAGAAAAAGGAGCCGGATTCGGCTCCTTCATTTATAGCAGTTAAGCGGTTGTACGCTTGTGGCTCGTGCGGGTTCTCCGTGTAGTGGTCCGCTCATCCTCCGGGTTGCCAAGCGTCTGTTTCAAGTATTCAGGCACCTGGGTATACGTAATGATCCGATCCAGCGTCTTTCTGAACATATAGTTCTGCTCATCCGTAATTCTGTAGATGGCAATGCTCATATTTCTTTTCTCCAACACTGTAGTGAATGGTTTATTCCGCTTCTCCTCACGGCTCACCTTCTTTTCGAACGGTTTGCTGAAATGCCGCTTCAGACGTCTCGCAATATTGGTACTATGTCCGACATAGAAAAGATCCGATCCTTTGAAGATCAGATAGACACCGGTCAGTGCCTCCTCTTCCGACAGATTGAAAGCCTTCTGGACCTTCTCGTCCAGGTCCTTGTGGTCGACTGCCCTTCTGCCATCATTGGTTTTAAGAATGGAAGGGGAAATCTGTTTGGATTCGATCCCCTTTTTCCAGATGCGGTTCGCATCCTTGCCGAACGCTTTCATGATACCGTCGAGCTGCTTATTCATATTACGTAGTTGCCTTGCCATTTATAATCACCTCACTGCTACTATTCCCCAAAATCATAGAATGATACATTTCACTTCCAATTGGGAAATATATGAAGAACGCATTCATGAATTGACACTTCCTATGATAGAATAAAAATGTAATATTCAATCATATCGCATACATAAAATGGAGGAAATAATGAAGAAACTAATAGTATCTACAGTTCTGGCAGGCAGTATGCTGCTTAGCGGTTGTACAATGTGGGACGACACTGTCACCAACTTCAAGTCCAATACGGAAGGCCTCGATCGCAAGATTACCGTCTACAGCCAGACCGGTGAAGTCATTGCGGAGTACGAAGGTAAGAATGTACGGACCGAAGTCAATGACGGCGGACAGCTGATCATCAATCTGAATGGCAAGCGCGTCCAGGTGCTGAATGCCAATGTCATCATTGAAGAGAATACAGCAGAATAAGATTAATACCTACAGGTGCAATTGCCGATTTCGGCGGTTGCACCTTTCCTGTATTCGATAACATGCGATAAACATATGATAATATTTCCGTTTATTGTTACAATTCAGAAAAGGAGATGATTACATTGAATATCAAACAACGGACACAACGTCTGAAATCGTTTATGAAAGACAATGCCATTGACGTCGCTCTCATTTCAAATTTCGAAAACCAGTTCTACTTCAGCGGATTGAAAGCCATCCTCTACTCAAGACCCATCCTTCTGGTTATCGAGAAAGATCAGGAAAGCCTGATCATCCCGGCACTTGAAGAGGAACATGCCAAGGAAAAGACAAATGCAGATCATCTGTATATTTATAACGAAGTGGAAAACAGAACAGGTGGCCGTTCCTATCTTGAGCAGGTCGATACTGTCCTGTCGAAGCTTGAAAAAGGCAGTACGGTCGGCATTGAATATAACGCCCTACCGACGGATATCACACTGAAACTGATGGAAAGTGGATTCGATATCCGCAACATCCAGGATGAAGTTGCGACAATGCGTGCAGTGAAAAGTGACGAGGAGATCGAAGCGATGCGCCATTCCGGAAGACTGGTCAGCAATGCACTTGAAAAGACGATTACAAATACAAAGATTGGCATGTCTGAACTTGAAATCGACTACTACGGTAATGAATACCTGTTCAAGGAAGTGCCGAAGCATTTTCCGAACTCCACACTCGACTATTTCGTCATGTCCCCTTCCGGTGTGGAACGGACGAATATGCCACACGTCTTCTCCAATACCAGACAGCTCGAAAACAAGGATATCATCATCCATAGCCGGCAAGTAGGTCTGAACGGCTATCGCGCAGAATGCGAACGTACATACTTCGTCGGGGAGCCCACGCCAAGACAGCGGGAAACATTTGAAGTCATGGTACAGGCCCAGCAGGCGGCGCTCAATTTCATCAAAGTGGGTGTCACGGCAAGAGAAGTGAACCAGCAGGCACTGGATGTCATCAAAAAGGCGGGGCTTGAGGAGTATGTTGTCCATAGGACCGGTCATGGCATCGGCGTCGGCTTCCACGAAGAACCATCACTCCGGTTCGATAACGACCTTGTCCTTGAACCCGGCATGGTATTCTGTATTGAACCCGGCATCTACATCCCTGGTGTCGGAGGCTTCAGACATTCGGATACAGTGGTGCTCACAGAATCAGGCACAGAAGTCATTACGGACTATCCAAGAGATCTTGATTCATTGGTCATCAAGTAGCATGAACACAATCCGCATCAAGCAGATGTACTGATCGACACCAAGCAGTCTCACTCCCTTGCATCCAATCGTTTAACAAATAGCTTCAGGGGTATTTAACTATTAAATCAGATAAGCACTAGTAGACATTGGAGGCGTAATATATGGGAAGAATAGAATCATTCGCAAGTGAGACGGATCTGCTTGGCAGAATAGAGCACCTGAAACTTAATGGCACGCGGGAAGATCAGATGACTGTAATCTCCCGGGAGAGCCTCGAGGGTACGAAGCTCGAGTATCTGGAAGTGAACAAGAAAAGTACTGAAGCGGACACCTGGGACAGGATTGTTGCCTGGTTTGCTGATGAGGACCCTGAACAGCAGGTGATGAACAGCATGCAGCTGTCGCCAAAGGAGCAGGAGGAGTACAAGTCTGCACTGATGGATGGCAAACTGCTGCTGCACATCGATGAGCGGACAGGTGCTGTAGATGAGAATCCAAGAACCACAGGCAGCAGCTATACCTACAGGGATGAGGACACCCATACAGCAGATCACACAACAGCGGATCTCACTGCCGACAGGTCTTCATCATCTGCGGAAGAGACAATGCCGCTTCATGAAGAGAGATTGAATATCGATAAGCGGAATGTTAAAGTCGGCGAAGTCGGCATCGATAAGCATGTGGTGACTGAACTTCAGGAATTCGACGTGCCGGTCGATCGTGAAGAGGTGACTGTTGACAGACTGCCGGTTGAAGGCGCACCGACACTGGAAGCATACAGCAGGGATGATTCAGATGACGAAGATGGTGTCATGCGCATTCCGCTTACTGAGGAACGGGTACGCATCATCAAAGAGCGGGTCGTCACGGAAGAGATCGTCGTCCGCAAGAAGATTGTTACCGGTAAAGAGCACATTACAGAAGAAGTCCGCCGTGAAGAAGTGGATATTACAGAGACGGATGACAGCTCCGTGCACTACGATGACCGGAGAAGATAGATTCTGAATATTAAAGGGCAGTGCCAAATGAACTGGCACTGCCCTTTTATGATGAAAGCAATCTAGACTTTTGAATCTGGATATCTGGAAATCTCTCCAAGCGCAATGTCCGAGCCGAACAGATCCGTTTCGTCCACTGCAACGTTTCCAAGTGAGATGATGCCAACCATACGGTCCTTTTCAACAATTGGCAGGCGTCTGATCTGGTGCACAGCCATAAGATCTGCCACTTCTTCAATACTAAGATCTTTTGTTCCTGTTTTCACGTCACTGGACATGACCTGGTGGACCGGACTGTCCATCGATACTTCTCCCGCAACGCCCCTGACGACAATATCCCGATCGGTAACAATCCCTTTAAGTTTGTTATCCTCCACTATGGGCAAGGAACCGATGCTCAGTTCCCTCAGCTTTTTTGCAACTTCCTTGATTGTGGTTTTAGGTGAACATGTCACGATTTCAGTTGTCATGATGTCACTTGCCTTCATACTTGATGCACCCTTTTATAAGTAGTAAGTAGTGCATATGTATTTTTACCACTCCTTTATAAGTGTTAACCATTGAACCAGGATAAAGTAAAACATCCGAACCATTACGGTCCGGATGCTGATACTAGTCGTCCTCTTCGTTCTCATCTTCATCATTTTCCATTTCGTCTTCATTATCGTTATCTTCCGTATCCTGTGCATCATCTTCGCCCTCTTCCACTGCAGCACCGCCGGAATCCGGATTGAGTTCGACATCCTCCTCGGAGCATGCAGAGAGTGCGAAAATGAATACAGGTATCATCATGAATCTCAGTATTTTGGACATTACATTCACCTCTCGTCGTAAAAATACTCTGATATGATATGTACCCATCCCTTATCCATATAAACACCCGAATCAGCTGATCCGGGTATCCAAGACTCTCTTTCGGCTTTAATGAAGGACATGCTAGTCTTCTTCACTGCCTGCATTGGTCTCTTCCATCTCTTCCTCTGCTTCTTCTTCTTCCACTTCCGTCTCGTCCACTTCGACAGTTTCTCCGTTGCATGCTGCGAGTGCAATCGCAAACAGCGGTACCATCATGAACTTCATTTTTCTGGACATCGTACTCCCCCCTCGTTATAGCTGCTTTGGTTTAGAAATACCCTGAATCCTTACGAATAAACCCCCGGCCACAGGACGTGACCAGGGGGATATGGAAGGTTCCGTTATAGTATCAGGCTGCTGCCTTCAGCTTGTTGGCTATGACTTCGAGGATGATGGCAACAATCAGAATCATGTAGGTGATGGCTCCGACTTCATTCATATCGTAGTAGAATCCGCTCGACATGAACAGCTCATATCCAATGCCGCCGGCGCCTGCTGCTGCGCCCATTGCGACGGCAACGCCGAAGTTGATTTCAAACCTCAGGAATGTCCAGGCGATGAGGAAGGACTTCGTCTGCGGAATCACCACATGGAACAGGATGTGGGTATAGCTGGATCCCGTCGCTCTAAGCGCCTCGATCTTGCCTTCATCTATCTCCTCGAATGCTTCCGAGTAGGCCTTGACCAGGTAGGCGATGGAGTGGAAGACCATGCCGATGACGGCTGCGACGGAACCGAGTCCGGCCGCAATCGCAAATATGAGCACCCACAGCACTGTCGGTACGGCTCTGACAACGGTGATGAACGCCTTGATGGTATTGCTGAGCCACGGCTTCGACAGGTTCATCGCAGTACCGAACGCCAAGAATAGAGACAGGACGGCACCAAGCACTGTGGACAGGAATGCCAGCGACAGTGTCACGATGACCTGCCATACTGCATTGCCGAAAGTGGTCTGGTTGAACTGCGGCGAGAGGAACATATCCTTGATGTTCTCGATGGTTCCTGTAATCGCCGGCCAGAGTTCGAGCCCCTTATAGTCCATCATGAAAAATCCGGCGATAGTGAAAAGCACGGTTGCGATGAGTAGAATGCGGAATCGCATCTGACCCTTGTTCGAGCGGCTGATCTTGATGTTGCCTTTACTGTTGCGCTCGACGTATGTGCTCATTATAGAATTTCCCTCCTTATCCAGTTGGAGACGACTTCAATGGCAAGCACCGCAACGACAATCGCAAGCGTGATGAGCGATACCATCTCATAGTTCAGCTGCTTGTAGTAGAGGTCGAACAGATAGCCGATACCCGTACCGGTCAGGAGTCCGACGAGCGTGGCACTTCTGATGTTCGTCTCGATCATGAAGAGGACCCAGCTGAACATCTGCGGCATGCTTTCCGGGATGACAGCTTTCGAGATGACTTGCGGATATGTCGCGCCGGTCGCCTTCAATGCTTCGACCGTATCTCCGGAAGTTTCGTCGATGGTTTCGATGAACGCCCGGACGAGGAATCCGAATGTTCCGAAGAACAGCGCAAGAAATCCGGTCGCTGCATTCGTACCGAAGCTGAGTACCAGGATGAGCGCCCAGGCGACAACCGGGATGTTACGGCTGATGGATGCAAAGAGCTTTGCGAAGTACATCAGAAACCCATTGACGCTCGTACGTTTCGATCCGACAATCGCAAAGAGCATCGCAAAGAATGCTGCGGTTGTCGTCGATACGATCGAAATGAGGACCGTTTCCCAGAGCAGACGCAGAACAGTCGGCAGACGACTCAATGTACTGCCGCTGAAATACATGTTGGCAAACAGCCACTGCAGTGCCGCCGGTACCGATACGAGACCGTCGATATGGTTGTAGTTCGTGATGCTGCCGGTCACGACGATCAGAGCAAGCAGAATGAGACCCGCAATGAAGAGCCGCATATGCTTTTTTCTTATAATATTGATATCACTTACGTGAATTGAACTTGTTTTTTCCATCCGTATCTCACCTATTCCACAATCAGCTCATCAAGTTTCGAGCCGTATATGCGATTGATTGATTCAGCGGTAATTGCCTCTGGCGTATCATTGAAGACAATGCTGCCATCGTTCAGTCCGATGATCCGGTCCGAATACTGCTTTGCCACATCCAGCTGGTGCAGATTGACGATGATCGTGATGTCCCGCTCGCGTGAGATGCGTCTCAAATACTCCATGATGATCTTGGAGGAGTTCGGGTCGAGTGAGGCGATCGGTTCATCACATAGGATGATCTTCGGGTCCTGTATCAGAGCACGGGCGATGCCGACACGCTGCTTCTGTCCCCCACTCAGTTCATCACAGCGCTTGTAGATCTGCTCCTCGATGCCAAGTTCGGAAATGATTTCGACAGCCTTCTCCTTCTCCGCTTCCGAGTACATGGAGAAGATGCCCTGCAGGCTGCTCTTATAGCCGAGGCGGCCGTGCAGTACATTTTCAAATACACTCAGGCGATCGACAAGGTTGTAGTGCTGGAAGATCATGCGATGTCCGTACGCATATTGCGAAGCGATCTGCCCTTCATGTTGAGCGTATCTTTATCCTGGAAACGGATGGCGCCACTATTCGGCTCGATCATGCGGTTGATGATTCTAAGGAGTGTAGACTTGCCGGCACCTGAAGGACCGATGATGGATAGCACTTCACCTTTTCGGATATCGAAAGAGATATCTTTAAGTACTTTCTTATTTGCTGAATACGACTTGTCGATGTTGCTGATCTCCATGATGACCGGTTTGTTTCTGTCGGCCTGTCTGGTGTCATCCGCCTTTTCCTCGGGAAATGGAAAGACGACTTCCTGCGTCTTCTTCCCGGTCGTCTGCTCCGGTCTGGTCAGCGTTTCTACGTTCATCTGTTACCCTCCAAAATAAAGAAGAGAGGCGTGCCCCCCTTCAAAATTTTTATTATTGTCCAAGCTCTCTGATTGGATCGAACCATGCATCGTCAACGTGTACAAACTGCTCATCCGCTTCACTCGGCAGCTTGTCACCCGGCTCCAGTTCGTGGTTCATGATCATCTCCTGGATGGCGTTCCTTACGATGCTTTCGTTGGATACGCTGAAATCAGGCTGGGTCATAATGTGCCTCCCTCTGTACACTAGTCATAAGTGATCATATAACATTCATAGGCACACTCCAACTGTTTCCCATAATGATGATAATACGATGCAAAAACCGATCAGACCATCCTATTGGTCGATAACCTCCACGCCTTCAGGCAGATCCATCTGGAACAGGTCCATCGGTGGTTCAATGCCCTCCACCAGTGCAAGCACCTCGTACTCCATCGATCGCTCCCCCTGATTCAGCACTTCCTTCAAGACCAGCCAATGCTCGGAATCTATCCATAGATCCATTGTAGTCCCGCTTTCAATCGCCTCTTTTTTCGGAGTGAACCTCATATGATGAGCATTTCTTCCGTTCACTTCATCTTTCCCCACTACACTGACATTATGGGATTCTTTATAGCTCGCAATCCTCTGTTGTACAACGTCCGCCTGAGATGGCAGGTCGATGCTCTGCACCAAGGTCTCACTCCGTATCGCCATCTCATCCCCTTCCGTGTAGATGATCGAATTCCGGTCATTCCCTACTATATAATGGGTGGGTGCATCTTCCCGCTCTATTTCCTTGCGAAGATGCTGCTCTCCGTTTCTCCAGTAGAACCATTCCCTGGACACCGTTTCATCTGTTTCATCCCCCGCATACATAGTCACTCTCGATTCAATATAATAGTTCTCCAATAGCTGCCCCACCTCCGATGCGTTCTGCAGCAATATCTCCTTGGTGATGCTCCCAGTCCCCTCCATCTCTACTTTTCTGTTCTCCAATGTCGCTGTCTGCTCAATGCTCTTTACTACTTCAACATCCGGCTTACTCTTTGTCACCGGCTTTTCGCTCTCATTCTGAGTAGTGCACCCGACCATCATGAGCAGTAAAATCCCAATCACCATAATCTGCGATACGGTATATCGTTTCATTCCACTGCCCCTTTCAATAAAAGCAAGTTCATTAATCCCTCTGATAGCTTCCCGCTACCCCTTAATTTTTCTGACTATTCTATTTATTTTCATTATACATTAAACCGTGTTACATATTACAAAATATAGAAAATAAGTATGCTTTATTATGTAATTTATTGATTATTGATCAGTAATACCAGTATCCATTATGAATTTAAATATAAAAGCACCCCCAAAATTGAGATGGACTCAACTTCGGGGAATCACATACTGACTATATGATTTTGGACTATGCTATAATTTTCTGTACTATTTTCAAATTGGCATGGGGGCGAAAATATTGAACATAAAGAACCATTTCACCCATCTCGGCATAGTTTCCATTGAGAAACTGAACAAGGGCTGGTCGGGTGATGAAAAATTCATTTTGACGGATGATAAGGGGAAAAGGTACCTGCTGCGACTGGTTGACATCAAGAAGAAGGAACGGAAAATAAAAGAATATGAGCTGATTGAAAGATGTGACTCTGCCGGCGTCCCGGTTCAGAAACCACTGGAGCATGGTGCATTGGATGACAAATACTACATACTGGTGGAATGGATTGATGGTGCGGAGGCTTCTGAACTGCTGCCGGCACTTACGAGTCAGCAGCAGTATGATCTGGGAGTTGAAGCCGGGGAGTATTTGAGAAGAATCCACGCGCTACCGAATGGGCAGCCGGAGTCTCAGTGGGAGGAGAAGTTCAATCGGAAGATCGACAGTAAAATCCGGATGTATGAACAATGTGCATACAAGTATGACAAAGGGCACCTCTTCATCGAATACATAGAAAATCACCGGCATCTCCTTGATGACAGAGAGCAGGTGCCCCACCACGGGGATTACCATTGCGGCAACATGATCATAGACGATGAGCTCGATCTGCATATCATCGACTTCAATCGCCATGATGTCGGGGAGCCGTGGGAGGAGTTCAATCGGATTGTCTGGTGTGCGGGCAGGAGTTCTCGATTTGCAGCGGGACGTGTGGATGGCTACTTCGACGGACATGTCCCGGATGATTTCTGGAAGCTGCTGCTACTGTATATCAGCACAAACACACTCTCGTCACTGCCGTGGGGCGTGCCATTCGGCGAGAAGCAGATCGAAGTCTTCATGAATCAGGCCAAAGAGATACTGTCCTGGTATGATGATATGAATACAGTGGTACCAAGCTGGTATCGTGAAAATAAATAGCCGGATACAAAACAAATGACAGACCAGGGAGACGCTGGCCTGTCATTTATTTATTTCAGCTTATAATCGCATTATTCACAACGGATTCAGGCTTTGCACCCAAGATGAGCAGGAAGATTTCTGGTGCATCAGCATGGTCGTGCCGATTGAGCAGATCGAGGAATGTCTCAAACCCTTCCATGGTCTGCAGTTTCTGAACTTCCTGGATAAGAATGTCCAATACAGATCCCTTGATGAACTTCGGATCGGGTTCGCGATTTCCGCCTGTAATGAGGTCAGCCAGATAGCGGTACTTCACCTGCAGCTGCCGGGACAGGCTCGTGACGTGGACGATTTCTTCGTAGAGTGCCGGGTTTTTGATGCTGATCGTTTCAAGTTCCTGCTGGACTTCGGTGATGGTTTTCTGATTGACGTACATATGATCGACCTCCTATTGATTCCACGGTTTTTCGATGCTGATCTTCGTCGTAAGCTCCTTGCTGTGTTCGCGGCGCTCCCGGCGCATCGTTGTGCGCTGGGCGTTGGATTCGAACAGATACTTTTCCTCGTCCGTCTCCGGAATGATGCCGGGTACTGCAATCGGCCGCTTCGTCTCTTCGTCCAGTGCAACGAATGTCAGAAAAGCGGTGGCGGCGACTTTGCGTGCTTCGGTTACGAGGTCTTCCGTAATCACCTTGCAGAATATTTCCATGCTCCGCTTCCCTGTTGAAGAAACGAATGCTTCGATGCATACGGATTCCGACTGGGTGATCGGGTGCAGAAAGTCGATCGAATCGATGGAGGCTGTCACACACTCCCGCACCCTTGCATGCCGTCTTGCCGCAAGGGAGGCGACATTGTCGATGCGCTTCATCAATACACCACCAAATAGCGTGTCATAGTTGTTCAGGTCATTGGCAAATACCTGGTCGATACTGATTACCTTGCTGTCTTTCGGATTTTTCGCTTCCACCATTATTCTCATACCTCTCAATCACTTGATGGTTCCATCATACGACGTCGACATCCGGGTGAAAAATAGCGGTTATTCATGATGTCCATAGATAAAAACTATGATAGCGGTATCAGCGCCCTACTCATAGTACTGCTGGAAGAACTTGAGCCACTCCTTGACGATGAAACTCATGTACCTGTCGCGGTTCCATATGACACCGAGCCGCCACTTGAGCACAGGGTCCGTAATCTCCAGTGTGACCGAATCCCCATTGAGCAGGGAGGCGACACTCTTCGGCAGGATGCATATGCCAAGTTCTGCACTGACCATCTCCTCGATGAAGTGCCACTGCGCGGTCTCGGATATCACTTTCGGTGTGAATCCTGCGTTCTTGCATGCCGAAGTTATGATTTCATTCAGATAGAAATCTTCGTTGAACATGATGAAATGTTCATTTTCAAGTGCAGCCAGTTCAACCGACTGTTCACCGGCAAACTTGTGATGCTTATGTACGATGAGGCTGAGTGATTCGGTCAGAAAATTGAATGAATCGAAATCATCCCCTTCCGTCGGCAGGACAGCAATGCCGATATTGATATCATCCTGCCTGAGCCGCGTTTCGATCGTGCCGCTGCCACTCTCGATCAGCTGGAACGTGATTTCCGGATAGAGCGTATGAAAGTCCTTGATGATCTTCATCAGCCGGCTCACATCCATAATGGGTGGCAGGCCCATCTTGATCTGGCCTTGGCGCATGCCGACCATGTTTTTAAGATCACTGTGCAGTTCGGCATGGCGGCGCAGTATTTCCTCACACTGTCCGTGGAACACCCTGCCCGCATCCGTCAGTACAAACCGTCTGCGGTTGCGGTCGAACAGCTGCATGCCAAGCTCCACCTCCACATCATTGATCGCCTTGCTGATGGTGGGCTGTGAAATATACAGCCGGTTCGAGGCTTCCGTCATGCTGCCATACTTTACAATGGCGGAAAAATACTTCATATGTTTGATGTCCATGTCGAGGCCCCTTTCCATATAGTATAAAAGACTGGTCTACCAAGCGGTATTTCTTCATTTTAAAACATTATCAGTGTAGGCACATCATATTATTTTAAAGATACGCAATCACAAAAAATTCCGGGGTGCTTACCCCGGAACACTCATACATACGATTCTATTTATCTGGTTCTGCCGGTTTGGAAATTTCCTCGAGGGCGATTTCAGAGTCCTCAGGGTCTTCTTCGTCCACTGCTACGTCACCAAGGGACACGATGCCTACGACTTTGTTATCTTCAATGATCGGTAGACGGCGAATCCGCTGCTGTGCCATGAGGTTTGCCGCTTCTTCCACGTCCATATCGGGCGTGCCGGTTATATTGTCGGATGATATGATGCGGTTTACCGGTGTGTCGAGTGAAAACTGGGCGGCAATACCGCGTATGACCAGATCCCGGTCTGTGATGATGCCTCTCAGGTTGCCACCTTCTGTAACAGGGATGGAGCCTACATCCAGTTCCATCATTTTGGACGCGACTTCCTGGATTGTCGTTTCAGGTCCGCATGTTTCGACTTCAGTCGTCATAATCTCACTGACTTTCATCAATAATGCCTTCTTCTGATCTGCATTCATCTTGCATATTGTATATCTACCACATTTTTGGGGCACTTAATCATCTATTTAAGTTTCATCAGTTTTCAGAATGTTTGAATAACAGTATTATGGAAATGAATGAGTAACAGATATCTACACTACAGATTCGATGGTATGTTAACGGATTCATCAGAGGCAGGGAGGAATAGGGAATGAACAGAAGACAAAGAATCTGGTTCGAAGAGAGTGGCAGCAGACTGGATCCCGGTCTGATCGAACAATTGCGCATCAGCCGAAGAAGCACCATCCAGACAGCAAGCAGCAACGAAATACCCGTCATCATAAGGTACAGAAGTCGCTGCGGCGAAGATGAAAAAGATGATCTGCTCAAGCAGTGCAATATCGATTCCCATAATCATCTGGAGCAGGAGATCCGCATCATCAACAGCACAAAAGGCCGGCTGACGCCCGAGAAGATCAAAGAGATCAAGGACCATCAGGCCATCGAAAGAATCTATTATGACCGGCCTGTTTCGGCGTATCTTGATATTACGGATTCCCAGATCGGAAGCGGTAAAGTCAGGGAAGAACACAATCTCAGCGGGAAAGGTGTCACCATTGCGGTGCTTGACACAGGCATCCATCCCCATGCCGACCTGACGACTCCTGAAAACCGCATTATTGCGTTCCATGATGTAATCAACGGACAGGCTGAACCTTATGACGACAATGGACATGGAACCCATTGTGCCGGCGATGCCGCCGGCAACGGTGCCCTGTCTGACGGGGAATACAAAGGACCGGCACCTGAATCTGCCATCGTTGGTGTGAAAGTGCTGGATGGTTCCGGCAATGGCAACCTGTCCCACATCATTGCTGGCATAGAATGGTGCATGCATAATAAATCTACCTATGATATCCGGATCCTCTCCCTTTCCCTTGGTTCCAAGGCACTTGAGTCCTACCGGAATGATCCGCTTTCACTTGCAGCCCAGGAGGCATGGCATGCCGGCATGATCGTCTGTGCTGCTGCCGGAAATGATGGACCGGCACCATCGACCATCGGCACACCGGCCATCAATCCATTCATCATTACAGTCGGTGCAGCAGACGACCGGGATACGGTTGAACGCGCTGATGATACAATCGCCGATTTTTCCAGCCGTGGACCGACCATCGATCAGCTGATCAAGCCTGATATTTATGCACCCGGCACGAATATCATCTCCCTGCTTGCACCAGGATCTGCTGCCGAAACACAATACGCCGACCAGGTCATTGAGGAAAATTATATCCAGATGTCCGGCACCTCAATGGCAACACCCGTATGCGCCGGTGTCATCGCCCTGATGCTTGAAGCCAATCCCAGTCTCAGCCCGAATGATGTAAAGAGCATACTGCAGATGACCGGCGAGCCGGTATTCGGCAATCAATGGGGATATATCAATGCAGAAAGCGCCGTCGAAATGGCTCTCAGGTACGTGGAAAACCGTCGTCAATCCGCTTCAGTGGACAGTCAGTCATCATAATCATACTGCTCTCGAAAATAAGAACAGCCGATCGGTTGAATTCTCAACCGGTCGGCTATCTCTATTATCCATGGTTATCATAATATTGTTTCGCTTCACACCTCTATTCCCATGCCCGCTTTCGCAAGAGAAACGTTCTCCCCGCCGGCTGCTTTTGCTGATGCGACAAGGTCACCGAGGTTGCCGTAGTGCGGCAGATGGGATAGAATCAGTCTTTTCACGCCTGCTTTGGCCGCCAGTCCGCCGACTTCCTCGGCATTCATATGCCCCATCTTCTCCCCGTCTTCACCGGCGTACAGACTGCATTCGGATATGAGCACATCCGCATCTTCAGCAAAACGGACAAGACTCTTCCGGTAGCTCGTATCTGCGGTGTAGACCAATACATGCCCTTCATCATCCGTAACCCGCATGGCGTAGGTTTCGACCGAATGGGCATTCTTATGGAACGTGATAGAGAACGGGCCGATTTTGAAGGTGCTGTCCCTACCGTATGGATGAAACGTACTGTTCTTCACTTTGTTCACCTGATCCTTCACATCTTTGTCATCGGGACCATAAAAGTTGAGCGTCTTATCCACTTTGCCGAGCTGCGTACTGATCATGCGTCCGAACAGGAATGATCCGATGTCGACAGAATGGTCGTAATGGTAGTGGGTAAGGAATATATGGTGCAGATCATTCAGGTCGATATAATTCTGTACATGTGCTGCCACCCCGCTCCCTGCATCAAGCAGTATCGAAAATCCGTCCTTCTCGACCAGATAGCCTGAAGTCGGTTCGTTCTTTTTAGGGAAACCGCCCCACATGCCGACGACTGTACATTTCATAACACTGCCTCCGCTTCATCAATATAGTATATTTTCTTCTAACCTGATGGGACGGCGTTCAAACTTTTCCCCATCGAGCGTGCGCTACCCCCTGCCATAGATCAGCTGGACCACACCGGATTTGAATACACGTGTATCCTTCAGTTCCAGGTTCAGACGCCCATCAAGATTACTGAATAGCGGCTTGCCTGTACCGAGCACCACCGGATGGACGGACAGCCGGTACTCGTCGACAAGGCCTTGATTGATGAATGCTGTAATCAGTTCAGCACCCCCATACAGCCAGAGGTCTTTTCCAGACTGCTGCTTCAATTCATCGATCATTTCAGGAATGCTGTCATTAATGTATTCTACATTATCGTGTGAATGGTCCTGTGTTCTCGAAAACACGTACTTCTCCATGCTGTCCATCATCCGCCACATTTCGACTTCCTCTTCCTCAGCATCCGCTCCAGGCCTGAGTGCTTCAGCCAGTTCATAGCTCTTTCTGCCATAAAGGATTGTATCGATCGAGTCCAGAAAATGTGTGAAATCCATATCCGGATCCATGATGCACCAGTCGATCTCTCCATTCTCCCCTTCAATAAACCCATCGAGCGTTACAGCCAGATCAAGCACGACCCGACGCTTTTCATTTTCCATATATGAACCTCCATCCAGTTTCATTCTAAAAGAGACCAGCCCCTGCTGGAGCTTGTCTGAACAACTGTGCTATCCACCGATAACAAAATTGCGGTTTATTCTTTCCAGTGTGCCAAGTATACTGATGGCAGCAAGATAACTCGTTTTCGGGTTTTCAGGAAGCGGATTGTTTTCTATTGTAAATGAAGCCTTGCCGAATGCGCCTTTCACCTCGATATGGTGAGTATTTCTATCGGTACGCGGATCGGCAATCAGCAGCACCTGGGTCCGCTCCATACCGATGCCGGCCATGGCCAGGATGACTGCAACGTTCATGTTCTTCGGGAAATGCTTGATGGCATCGATCGCCTTCCCTTCAAAGACCGCTTTTTCCGCCTCCGTCGTCTCATAGGTCAGCGAAGCTGCCGGTTTCCGAGAGGTCAGTTTGACACTCTCCAGTTCTCCGTAAGCCTGGGCATTCTGCAGGAGATCGAGACCTCCGATGGCACCCGACGGCAGATGCAGTGTCGTATCATGTTTCTTCGCAATCTGCATCAGCTGAGCGACAAATTCCCCTTCGGCCAGTGCACCGACGCTGATCAGCATCGCATCTTTCTCGCCCAGCACTTGCGGCAGCACCGATTTTGCCACTTCAACATTCGCCGCTTCAACAACAATATCCATGTCCGAGGCCAGAAATGCATCCAGATCGGTATGGATCTGTACATCAAAGTCCTTCTCAAGATGCTGGTACTTCTCCCTATCTCTGACAAGCACATTCGTAATCTTCAGATTTTCATGCGCGTCATGATTGACCCGTTCAAGCATTACGTTCGCTATCGCACCTGCCCCAATGATTCCTATATTCATGGCAATCATCCTTTCGTCATTTGAGTATCCATTTCTACTCTACCCAAACTGGATGAAGGCATACATTTAAATCGAAGGACCTGCCATCAGATTGTAATAATAATGAAATGTATAGTTATCTTGTTTGCGGGTATAAACTCTAAATCACGAAATGATGAGAGGTCATTCCATGTCACAGCGTAAAAGATTTACTGAGCTGGATTCAATGCGCGGTCTAGCTGCTCTGATTGTTGTTTTCTATCATTATACCGTCTACTACGATGAAAAATTCGGTCACGCGCAATGGGGCCGGATCGACTTGTTCACTTTCGGCCATTATGGCGTCCAGCTCTTTTTCATCATTAGCGGTTTCGTCATATATATGTCTTTGATGAAAGTGAAATCCGTGTCCGATTTTGCCATAAAACGGTCAATCAGACTGTACCCGGCATACATGTTTTCTGTTGCGTTGACATTTCTCGTCGTTTCGCTGGCTGCAGCGGAATCCCTTCGAACGACATTCCCGGAAGCAATGGTCAACCTGACGATGCTGCAGGACTTCATACCGGCTGTGAAAAATGTCGACGGTGTCTACTGGACACTCAGAGTCGAGATGACCTTCTATGTCATCATGGCCATTCTCCTGCCCATGGGACTGGCAAGGAAAACGATGCCGATTGCGATTATTTGGCTTGCTGCATCTGCTGTGATCCAACTGGCAAACACCGTTCTTGCAACGGATATGACGGCTTTCATTGAAAAATATTCAATGTCCAACTACAGTCAGATGTTCATCATCGGCATGATGTTCTACGGCATATGGCAAAATGGAAATCACAAAAAGTATTTTTACATGATCGGCCTGGCCATCGGATACGACTTCATCTTTGAAGGGGTCACAAATGGGCTGTTCTCCATACTGTTCGTCATCCTCTTCCAGCTGATACTGATGAACAGGATGCAGTGGCTGAACTCCCGGATACTGCTATTCTTCGGTGCCATATCCTATCCCTTGTATCTGGTCCACCAGAACATCGGCTATGTCATCATCTACAGGATGGAATCCGCCGGATTCCTGAACATCTCTTATATCCTTGTCCCATTCCTGGCGAGTGTCCTGATCGCCTACGGCATCCACCAGTACATCGAGAAGCCAAGTCAAAGTGTACTGCTCACCATGTACAAGGACAGGCGGGAAGGATATTTGAAGCATCCTTTAGTAAAAAAATAGCGTTCATGCAAGGTGAGATATCCCTCATAGTGCATGAACGCTTTTCATTTGGTGCTACTGGCGCTGTTTCGCCCAGTTGATGATGCCTCCGGCCAGCAGTATATCGAGATGGCGGCTGGTCATGCTGTGCCTGACGGTGATCTCTTCGCCGGAGTTCTTCAGCCGGATGGTGAATGTGTTTCCATCCCGGATGGCCTGATGGACATTTCTGAACTCGATGACATCTTCCTGTTCAATCCTCCCATGGTCTTCTGCGTCCACAAAAGTCAGCGGCAGAATACCGAAGTTGATGAGGTTCTGCAGATGGATTCTGGCAAAATTCTTGACCAGCACCACTTTCAATCCGAGATACCGGGGGGCGAGTGCCGCATGCTCACGACTGGATCCCTGCCCATAGTTGTTGCCGGCTACAATCATGTGCCCGCCTTCTTCGAGCTTCTCCTCCGCCCTTTCCGTATATGTCTCATCGATGCCTTCAAATACGAACGTGCTGATTTTTGGAATGTTGCTGCGGAATGGCAGTACCCTCGATCCACCGGCGAGTATTTCATCCGTCGAGATATTGTCCGCCATCTTGAGCAGCACCGGCATATCGAAGTTGTCCTCGATCGGATCGAAATCAGGAATGGATGTGACGTTCGGCCCCTTCGTGATTTCTACACTGTTCGTATCTTCCGGAGGAGCTTCGAGCATTTCTTCCATTTTGATGGCTGCCGCCTCCGCTATTTCGGGATGCTCCATATCAAGTGTGCGCGGATCTGTAATGACACCGCTCAGTGCAGAGGCGGCTGCGGTTTCGGGACTGCACAGGAAGACACTGTCCTCCCTCGTGCCGGAGCGTCCCGGGAAGTTCCGCGGCGTCGTCCTGAGACTGTTCCGCCCTGTCGCCGGTGCCTGGCCCATGCCGATACAGCCGTTGCAGCCTGCCTGGTGCAGTCTGGCACCCGATGTCAGCAGGCTGCCGATATGTCCGTTCTCCACCAGCTGCTGGAGCAGCAGGCGTGATGTCGGATTGATGTCGAAAGAAATGCCGTTCGCAATCTGCCTGCCTTTGACGATCTCTGCAGCAATCGCGAAGTCCCGGTATCCCGGGTTTGCAGAAGAGCCGATGTATGACTGGTAGATCTCCTCCCCGGCGATCTCCTCGACCGGCACGACGTTATCCGGACTGGTCGGCTTCGCAATCAGCGGCACCAGTTCGGCAGTCTACCAGTCAATTTCACTCCCATGATGCGGGGCATCTCCACGTAGTACGGCTCTCCCGCCATGGCCATCGTCACATCGATGCCGCCGGCCCCCATCGCAAGCATGCCCATGCATCCATTCGCACATGTATGGCTATCCGAGCCGAGCAGCGTCTTGCCGGGTATCGCCAGCTCCTGCATATGCACAGGGTGGCTGACCCCGTTCCCCGGTCTGCTGTAGTGGACGCCGAATTTCTGTGCTGCACTCCTTAGGAATAGATGATCATCCGGATTACGATGATCATTCTGTATCAGGTTATGGTCGACATACTGCGCAGAAACTTCCGTCTTCACCTTGTCTATCTCCATCGCTTCCAGTTCCAGCATCACCATCGTCCCTGTAGCATCCTGCGTCAACGTCTGGTCGATCTTCAGACCAATCTCTTCCCCGGGCGTCATCTCTCCCGAAACCAGATGTTCCTGGATCAATTTCTGAGTCACATTCAATGGCATGTTCCCGTCCCCCTTGTAGTGTTTTACCGTTCTGCTGTAAACATCCTCTACAGATACTATTACACCAATCGGGTAATTATAAACTGAATATTCCAAACACTGTTGCTGAGCTCTCAAAAATACTGTCTGTCCCAAACTCATCGGCTCCTCGAGCTGTAGACTTTTTTAACACAGTATTTAATTTAATAAAAGCTGGTGATTACGATGGGCAGGCACTTGCGGCTTTCGAAGAGTGGATAAAATAGCTTCAGGAATATAAAAATGCGGCGAAGGTCCTGTCATAGACCTTTGCCGCATCTTTCTCTAAATTAATTAATCATATATTGTTCATAAAGATTTCCATCTTGCTATTCTACTCCCAGTGGTCTGCCCTGTCATGCGTGACATATGTGCCGGCAATAAGATCATGAATGGCGCGCTTGTCCTTTCTCAACCCCACCATGAATGCTGAGACGATCAGCGCAAGACCGAAAGTCACCGCGTATATGATACCGCCGAGAACTTCACGCAAAACCATCGTACTGAGATTTACATCCGTTCCGTCCTTTTTTACGATTCTGATATTGAGCAGACGCTTGGCAACTGTATAGCCGTACACAAATGTTGGAAACAGTACGAAATAAAGTATGCTGACCACGCTCTCGATTGCCTGTGTCAACCGACTCTCTGTATCCATCTGAAACACGAAAACAAGCGTTCCGATGACCATGCCGATTAAGAGCGCATCAAGCACTCTCGCCCCAAGTCTGACCCAAAATCCTGCTACGTTTGACATTTCTGAACCTCCAGAATAAATTCGTATTCCACTATTGTAG
This sequence comes from Salinicoccus sp. ID82-1, assembly GCF_021991715.1. Classification (NCBI taxonomy): domain Bacteria; kingdom Bacillati; phylum Bacillota; class Bacilli; order Caryophanales; family Staphylococcaceae; genus Salinicoccus; species Salinicoccus sp. ID82-1. The sequence goes on along the minus strand of NZ_JAGFLY010000001.1, from coordinate 53,137 downwards.
CATTCACACACTCTAATACATACATTCATCCAATAAAAAAGCCACCGTTTCGACCCCTGCTGATGCAGTGGTTTAAACGATGACCATCGTATAACTACCTAAGCCGACAACGAGAATCGAACTCGTATTGCAGCCTTACCATGGCTGTGTTCTACCATTAAACTATGTCGGCACGGTTCAAAGATATGTATTAGGAAAATCTACTCATTGATTATAGCATATGCGTCAGTGTCGGTCTATACCTTTCCAATATCAAATCTTATAACGTTACCTATTTAATTTATAATCTGGAGTACCTGCGGAAGAATCCAAATAATTCTTACCTCGTACTTGCACTTCAATCTATACTACATAAAAATCTATGCACCCTTTATTTATTCGAGTAAAAAATCATTTTAATCTCCCGCTATTAATCAGATCTTCAACCAGTTCCTTGAAAATTTTGACGGCTGGCGACTGACTATCTTTATGCCAAGCCAAAGCCGTAGATTTCTTATGGCTTTGATTGATCTTTTTAAAGACTACTTCTTCATTCAGGATACTAGCTGATGATTCAGGAACTACAGCAATGCCCAGTTCTGAGGCTACAAGAGATATGATAGTTTGCTGTTCTTGAGCATTCTGGACGATGTTCGGGTAAAAACCTGCGCTTTTGCATAACGCAATAATGGAATCATAATATCCCTTTCCTGATGTTTCTCGGGTCATGATGAATTTTTCTTCTTTTAAAAGTGATAAATCTATAGGCTCCTGATTCTGAGCTATCTCATGAGTCTTTGGGAGAACAACTAAAAAACCTTCTTTTTTAATTAGCAAGGTTTCTATCTTTTCACTCCTTGTAGGAGGTACCAGCATTCCCAAATTAATATTTCCATTCAGTATATGTTTTTCCTGCTCACTGCTGGTGTGCTGTTCTACTATCAGGTTTAAGTTCGGATATCTTCTCTTCAATTCTTTTATGACAGTAGGCAGAATGTTATACACCACTGATCCACTGAAACCTAACGTGATTGTCCCGAGTTCGCCCTTATGCATTTCCCTCGTCGTTTCGATCTCCTTATCAAGCAGGTTCAATATAAACTTGCAGCTATTTGCAAAATAGATCCCAGCTTCTGTCAACTCAACATTGCGATTATTCCTTTTAAACAGTTTGACGCCCAGTTCCTCTTCCAACAGCCTGATCTGTTTACTTAAAGGGGGCTGGGAAATATTAAGTTCCTTGGCCGCTTTACTGAAATGCAAATGTTTAGCAACAGCTTGAAAATACCTTATATGTCTCAGCTCCATAATATCTCCTTTAATATTTTTTAAGTACCAATACCTTTCAATAATATATTATACAGAATAATGAACTCACGTTAAGATTATTTATAGAATATTTTGAAAGGTGGATTTTATGATACTTGAGATACCCAAATCAGAAATCAAAGAAAGACAAAAGAAGTTTATGAATACGCTGGATGAAAACGGTCTTGATGCCTGTATTCTATTCAGCACGACCGACATTTTCTATTTAACGAATTTCATGTTCAGACCTTCAGAACGTCCCATTGCCTTTTTCATAGATACTAATAATGAATCTCATCTCTTTGTCCCTTCATTGGAACATCTACACGCCGAAAACTATGCTGTCATAGATTATGTGCATAGCTATCCAGAATATCCCGGGGAAGTACATCCTATGAATATCCTTAAAGAACTGCTTAAAGCGAATAAGCTGAATAATGCAGCAGTCGGTTTCGATGCAGATGGCTATAGCTCCCCTAAAGGTTATAGCGGGCCACTCATTTCAGATCTATTATCTTTTAAAAAAACACTCAGTATAAAAGGATGGGTTGAAAAACAAAGGTATATCAAATCTGATAATGAAATTCAATTGATCAAAGAATCTGCAAGATGGGGAAACCTTGCTCATAATCTATTAGTAGAATACTCGAAAGCGGGTTCCAGAGAGATGGAAATTGAAGGAAGAGCAACCCACGAAGCTACCCGAATCATGTTCAAAACATTAGGACATGGATATAAGCCATATGGAAATCCAGCACACGCATTCTATAGAGGTCAAATTGGGCCCCATTCTACTTTTCCCCATTCTCAAAATCAGAATGCACAACTCGAAAGAGGATTCAATGTCGTTTCACAAGCCGCCTGTGATGTATGGGGATACAAAAGCGAGCTTGAAAGAACGATGTTCATCGAAGAAGCAAGTAATGAGCAGGAAATGTACTTCAACCATATGTATGAAGCCCAGGAAGTAGCATTCAGAACAATAAAGCCTGGAATAAGTGCTTCTGAAGTAGAAAAAGAAGTACAGAAGTACTTCAAAGATAATGGTCTGCAACATCTCGTCAGACATCATACGGGACATAATATGGGATTACTCAATCATGAGGCACCTTTCTTCGATCTGGGAGATCATACGATTCTTGAACCAGGAATGGTATTCTCTGTCGAACCAGGAATTTATGTGGATGGGCTAGGTGCGTTCAGACACTCAGATACAATTGCTGTAACTGAATCAGGAATGGAAATGATCACGTACTACCCAAGGGATTTTGATTCACTAATCATATAAAGTCATAACAAAGGGGAATGAAAATGACAAAAATATCAAAGGGGACACATAGTCAATCAAAGTTTAAAATGCCCGATTCCTACATTATTTTGTTTATCATGCTCATACTGGCAGCTCTTGCAACATATATTATACCGGCAGGTACATTTGAAAGAGAAGAAGGTGGATTGGTACCTACCGTCATCCCTGGCAGTTATAGTGCTATTGAATCAGACCCGGTTGGATTCGTGGGTTTTTTCCTATCAATACAAGAAGGTATGATGGCAGCAGCCAGCATCATATTCCTAGTACTGATCATAGGAGGGGCTTTTGCAGTTATAAACTCTACTGGAGCGATTGACGCAGGTATCATGAGCCTCATTAACAAAACAAGAAACAGAAAAATAATACTCGTTATATCAATGGCCACTGTATTTTCCATCGCTGGGTTTCTAGGTATTCTACACACTGCGGTCATTGCTTTCATCCCCGTTGGTGTTGTTGTAGCAAGAGCATTCAAACTTGATGCAATTGTCGGCGTTGCAATCGTCTATTTGGGTGCGTACTCAGGATATACGGTAGCTGGACTTGATCCAATCACAACCGGGTTCGGTCAGGAAATCGCCGGTCTTCCAGTGTTCAGTGCCTTATGGTACCGGTTCATCATCTATCTCGTAATACTGACATCAAGTATTTTATACATCATCTATTACATCAAGAAGATAGAGAAAGATCCTTCTAAAAGTATCATGGGTGATGAAAAGTTCAATGATGATGTTCATAGAGATAAAAGTGAAGAGAAAGAAAGTTTGGAGTTCAATTCTCTGAGAAAAATCATCTTAATATTCTTTGTAATTTGTATGATCATTTATACTATAGGTGTCTTTCGAGCGGGTTGGGGACTCAATGAAATGACTGCCCTTTTTCTTATTATAGGAATAGGTGCTGCGCTGATATCCCGCATGTCCGGTAATAAGTTCGTACAGGAATTTGTCAAAGGTGCGCAAGGCATGGTGTATGCTGCGTTGATTGTCGGCCTTGCCCGATCAATCGTGGTCATCCTGGAAAATGGGACCATATTGGATACGATCGTCAATGCACTTTCTGCAATCATACAGCCCCTTCCTACTGTGGTGGGTGCATTATGTATGTATCTCTTCAATCTGCTGTTCAATTTGATTATTACATCGGGCAGCGGACAGGCCGCTATTGTAATGCCTATAATGGCGCCTCTTGCTGACATCATTGGAATAACAAGACAAACTGCTGTATTGGCTTACAATATGGGTGATGGGTTTACAAATACCATTGCCCCAACATCAGGTATCCTCATGGCAAGCATAGCTGTAGCTGGTGTCTCATGGGTCAAATGGCTGAAGTTCATGCTTCCCTTGCTCGGTGTTTGGATCGTAGTAGGCATATTATTCTTAACCATCGCTGTCTATATTAACTTAGGTCCATTTTAAATCATGATAATACATTATAGTTTAAGAGATCCTCCCATTATAGTGGAAGGATCTCTTATTTGATTTTCAGTCAAGAGTTCCTACCCTTCTTGTAATCATTGTATTGACCTCATCACTAAATTCATCTTTCTGTATCTTTTAAATGGATGTTTTCCTCAGAACAGCAGAATAAAAAGTTTCTCAGCAAATATTAGGCTTATGACAAAAAATATAAAAACGCTTACAATTATTATTGACAAAACTCTCTGACAAGTATAGATTAATAGTATACTTAATTAAATTAATTAATAAACTTAGGAGGTTAGGTATGAAGAAACTATACTTGTTGTTTACACTCGTTCTCGCGCTCGTTCTAAGTGCTTGCGGCAACTCTGGTACACCGGAGGAAGGGGCTGACGGCAGTGAAGGCAGCGCCTCTACAGGTGGCGATGCCAGTACGATCAAGCTCTACGCTCCATTCTCCGGTCCTGATGGAGAGAATATGAAGCAGATTGTTGAAGACTACAACGGTTCCCAGGAAGAAACACAGGTGGACCTGCAGATTGTACCACAGACGGACTACTACACGACACTCGACCTTACACTGAGTGGTGGCGGTGAAGGGGATCAGCCGGATCTCATGGTCATGCACGGCGACCAGATCCAGACATATGTTGAAAATGGCAGCCTTCAGGAAGTGGCACCCCTTCTCGATGGAGACTTGAACGAAGATGACTATCATGAAAAGGCGCTTACAGGTGCTGAACATGAAGGCACGCTTTACGGCATTCCTTTCGACATCCACCCGCTCATGTACTTCTGGAACAAGGATCTCGTTGAACAGGCTGGATATGAACCGGATTTTGTACCGGCAGACAGAGATGAGTTCATTGAAATGACAACAGCAGTATCAGCACTTGGGGACGACAAACATGGTTTCGTCGTACCGACACTCTGGCCTCAGCAGTTCATTTTCCCGACCATCGTCTACCAGAACGGTGGCCAGCTGATAGCGGATGGGGAAGTCATGTATACGTCACCTGAAGTGACGGAGGCAGCACAGTTCCTGCACGATTTGATCTATGAGCACCAGGTGTCTCCGACAAACGTCCAGCAGGATGGGGAACTGACATTGTTCCTACAAGGCAACAACGCGGTCATGCTGAATGGGCCTTGGATGATGAACCAGCTTGAAGAGTCCGGCCTGAACTATGGCGTGGCACCGGTACCGATGCTCGGTACGGAACAGGAAGCGGTATTCGCAAACTCTCACAACTTCGTACTTCCGGCAACAGTTGAGGATGAAGCGAAGATGACAGCCATCAAGGATTTCCTTGGATATGTAGCAGAAAACTCCATGGAATGGGCTGAATCTGGTCAGGCACCGGCAGCCAAGGCAGTCTATGAAAGTGAAGAATTCCAGAGCATGGAGTTCCAGTCCAATGTAGCTGAACAGTTCGACTACGTCCAGTTCGCACCTGAAGTGGCCGACTGGGGACCAGTCTCCGATCCGCTCTTCCAGAACCTGAATGAAATACTGCTCGATGAGCAGGAAGTCGAACCGGCCATGGAAGAAGCCCAGGAAGCTTCACAGAGCAGCCTCGAATAGAATGAAATCAAGGGAGTTTATCACATGATAAGCTCCCTTAAATTTAAGGTGATAATATGAAAAAAGACGAAAACAAAGTGACATCAAGTTTATTCATCATCCCCTATCTGATCATGTTTGTCGTTTTCCTCATCTTCCCGCTGGCCTATGGTGCCTACATCAGTCTGCATGAATGGAGCCTGATCGGCGGCAAAGGGGAGTTTGTCGGACTCGCAAACTACATGGAAATACTCTTCTCGGATGGGACATCAAGCAACATCTTCATGAATGGGCTGATCAATACATTGATATTTGTTGTCCTCAGTGTACCGGCGCTTGTCATACTGGCACTGATACTTGCACTGCTGCTCAACTCGCTGCCGAAGCGGATCCAGCCATTCTTCAGAACAGTCTATTTCATCCCCTACTCCATTTCGGTCTCCATCATCGCCGTCATCTGGCTATGGATGCTCGATACGAACTCGGGCCTCGTCAACCAGTTTCTCGGGAACTTCGGCATCGGCCCGATTCCCTGGCTGACGGATACAAACTATGCATGGTTCTCGCTCGTCCTTGCCACCCTGTGGTGGACGGTCGGCTTCAATATGATCATTTTGATCAACGCACTGAACGAAGTGTCGGAAGAACTGTATGAAGCAGGCAGCATCGACGGTGCCTCACCCTGGCAGAAGTTCGTCCATATTACGATGCCGAGCATCCGTCCAATCATGCTTTTTGTCGTGGTCACGACCACAATCGCATCATTCAACGTCTACGGCCAGCCGTATCTGATGACACGCGGAGGACCCGGCACATCGACTGAGGTGCTTCTGATGGGCATCGTCAGACAGGCATTCGAACTTCGGGATGTCGGTGTGGCTTCAGCCATGGCCGTCATCATGACACTGATCATCATATGCATTTCTGCACTGCAGTTCAGATTTCTTAGAAACAGGGAGGGCGTCTAGATGAAAAGAGTCAACTTGCTCAGGAATATCGGACTGATCATTCTGGCGGTCTTCTTTGCGATCTTCTTTGCCGTGCCGCTCATATGGATGATCTCCACCGCATTCAAGACCGATATGGAAGCGATGCTCGGTGGCGTCAATATCATACCGGAAACGTTCACTCTGGAGAACTTCAGGTACTTCTTTGAAGGGGCAAACAGCGACTCTCCGGTCTTCCGGTGGATGTTCAACTCGCTCTTCTCCGCCACGATGGGCACACTGATCATTGTCGCCATCGACGCAATGGCCGCCTATGCATTGGCACGCCTGAACATACCGATGAAGAAGGCCCTTTTCGCCATCATCATCAGTACATTGATGGTGCCATGGGTCATCACATTCCTGCCGATGTACATGCAGTTCAGCCAGTTCAACATGCTGAATACGTATGGTGCACTCATCCTGCCGTATTCAGCCAATGCATTCGGTGTATTCCTGCTCTACCAGTTCTTCTCCACCTTCCCGAAAGAGCTCGAGGAGGCGGCAAGAATCGATGGGGCAAACAAATGGCAGATATTCATCCGGGTGGTCCTGCCTTCTGCACGTCCGCTGATGGCAACACTGGCCATATTCTCGTTCATGACCATCTATAATGACTTCCTATGGCCGCTTGTCGCAACGAACACACCGGAAATGAGAACCATCACGACCGGTATCGCCATCATGTCCCAGGGCAGCTTTGTTTCCTCCTACGGCAAGCTGATGGCACTGACCACGATCGCCACAGTACCGATCATCATCGTATTCATCATCGGACAGAAGCACTTCATCCGAGGCATCACGCAGTCCGGCATCAAATAATATGAAGGAGAATCATCAAATGAGAGAAATGTATCCAAGACCCGACTTCAAAAGAGAAGATTGGCTGAGTCTCAATGGTTCATGGGATCTGAAATTCGATGACGAAGATCAGGGCCTCAGAGAGAAATGGTTCAGAGGGTTTACGAAAGCACATGACATCACGGTCCCGTTTGCCTATCAGGCCGAACTCAGCACTGTGGAAGATAAGGACAATCACGACATCCTCTGGTACCAGACTTCATTTACAGTCAATGAAACCGGTAGATCCCACATCCTGAATTTCGGTGCAGTGGACTATGAAGCGTCGGTATACGTTAATGGCGCACATGTCGGCACACATACGGGCGGCCATATATCATTCAAGTACGATATCACGCCTTTTATAATGGAAGGAGAAAATAAGCTCATCCTGCGTGTATATGATCCGATGCAGGACGAGACACTGCCACGCGGCAAGCAGTACTGGAAACATCAGCCCGAATCCATCTTCTACACAAGAACAACGGGCATCTGGCAGTCGGTATGGATTGATATTCTGAACAAGGAACATCTTGATGCGTTCAAATTCACGCCGGACATCGACAGAGGATCGGTCAATATCGAGACCTATTTCGATCATGTCGAACTCGCCACAACGAGAAGACTGAAGATGACCATCACCTTCAATGACCAGGTCATAAGCGACGATATCTATACGATTACGAACCGTTATCTATCAAGGGATATCAACATCAGAAACCTCCATACGGAAAGAAGCAATATTCATGGCGATGGCTGGTACTGGTCCCCTGAGAGTCCGAACCTGTTCGATGTGAAGTGCGAGCTGCTGGATGCGGACTACAATGTGCTCGATACGGTCGAAACCTACTTCGGCATGCGGAAGGTCGAAGTGAGGGACGGCAAGTTCATGCTGAACAATAAAGCATACTACCAGAAGCTCGTCCTCGATCAGGGCTACTTCCCGAAAGGTCTGATGACAGCGCCTGATGATGACGATCTGAAGCGAGACATCGAACTCGCCAAGGAGATGGGCTTCAACGGCGCACGCAAGCACCAGAAGGTCGAGGATCCTATTTTCCTGTACTGGGCTGACCGGCTCGGCTTCCTCGTCTGGGGAGAGATGGCCAATGCGGCGGAATATGATGCACGCTATGTGGAGAAGATCAATAAGGAATGGATCGAAGTCATCGACCGTGACTACAACCATCCCGCCATCGTGACATGGATACCGCTGAATGAAAGCTGGGGCATCTCAAGAGTCGCACACGACAGCAGGCAGCAGCACCATTCACTGTCGATGTACCACCTTACAAAATCCATCGACCAGACGCGCCCTGTCCTGTCGAACGAAGGCTGGGAACATACGGTTTCCGATATATGCGGCATACACAACTATCACAGTGCCTTAGATATCAGGCAGAACTACCAGGATGCGGAAAGTGCCATCTCTCATACACCGGCCAACCGCCTGATCTATGCCCGCGGGTATGAATACAACAATGTACCGATCATGATTACAGAGTATGGCGGCATCGCCTATGTGGTCGATGATACGGGCTGGGGCTATTCGAGCGTGGATTCCCCGGATGCACTGATTGAAGGGTACAGGGATCTGACCACGGCAATCGGCGACAGTCCTGCGCTTCATGGCTACTGCTACACCCAACTGACGGATGTCGAACAGGAGATCAATGGTCTTTTGACTTACGACAGAAAACCGAAATGCGACCTGTCGGCAATCAAAGCGATCAATGACAGCGTCCGCTCATTCTAGACAGCAAATAACCCTTCGACCGAAGTCGAAGGGCTATTTTTATGTCAATTGACGTCTGGACTGTGGTCGATTTCGACCTGTGGCTGTCCCGTCTCCACTTGCGGCCAGCCGTCCTCGAATGTCATCGGACTCATCATCAGCGGCCGTCTTGTTGCGCCCATAGGCAAGTAAGGCGTTGCCGTGTCGATGGCATGATACAGCAGCCAGTATTCTTCACTATCATCGACAATCATCGTCGAGTGGCCCGGACCGACGAATGTCTTGTCTTCCCCTTCTTCATTACGGGAAAGCAGTACCGTGCCGCGGGCGTTCATGATGTCTTCGCCATCCTGATTCAGATAAGGACCTTTAATATCATCAGCCTTTGCCATCTCAAGCTGGTACTGGCTCGCAATGCCGTCACAGCAGCTGCCGGTGGAACCGATGAAATAGAATTCATTCTCTTTCTCAAAGATGTATGTCGCCTCGAATGCCTCCCCGGCAATCTGGAACTTTTCATCTTTCGTTGTAAAGCCGTCATCCTCAAGTTCAATACCATATATCCCATGGAAGCTGCCCCAGAACAGATAGTTCGGCTCCCCTTTGACGATGAAAGGATCGATGGAATTTTCAACACCGATCTCCTCACTCTGGAAAATTGCGCCTCGATCCTCAAACGGCCCTTCGGGATTTTCCGAAACGGCAAGCCCGATGCCAGGATTCGGGTCTCCCCAGATGGAGTAGGAATAGTAGAGATGATACATATCACCGAACTTCACAATCTCCGGTGCCCAGAGGAAACCATCCGACTTCCAGTCCGGCTTCTCCTCCAGTGCCTGCCCGACATATTCCCATTCGATCAGATCCTTCGACCGGATGATTGGTATATGCGGCTGCCCCTTCTCCTCATCCAGATAGTCTTCCGTTCCATAGGCATAGAAGTAGCCGTCATCCGCCTCGATGACCGACGGGTCGGCCAGTGTCGGTTCGAAAACAGGATTAGTATACACTTCATCCCGGTTCATCAGCAGCGCCGCTACCCCAATGCCGGCGATGACAATGATCCCAGCAATGATCACAATCAGCCTTCTTTTCATGATATTCCCTCCTGATCATGATCAATGCCTTCGAAGAATTGGACAAAGTCCGCTTCATTTTTAAACACGCTGCACGCTTCGAGAATGCTTTCAAACTTCAAGCCAAGTTCCTTGTGGAAGACCGCTTCGAAGTGTTCCCCGATATGGTCGTCACCATACTTGCTGCGCCACGATTCGATCCATCCAGCATGCGCACTCTCACCCATTTCGCCGGTCGTAAAGAAGCCCTGCAGATGCTCTGCATCCTGCTTCAGCCGGGCCGGCAGTACAGCCAGACCCATGGCTTCGATCAGCCCGATATTTTCTCTTTTCACATGGAAGTCCTCCGGATCGACATGGAAAATGCCATTCGGTCGTTCCTCTGTTGTACGGTTGTTCCGCAGGATCAGATAGAGAACATAGCCTGCCTCCGTTTTTCTGGCAATCGGTGTCACTGTGCTGTGCTGTGCATCTGTATGGGACAGGATGTCGAGTTCCGGGTTGTCATAAGTATTCCATGCATCCATGATGACGGTCGCCTGGCGGATGACCGCCTCACGATCTTCTCCAGTTACCCTGATGGTCGACAACGGCCACTTGAGCAGTTCAAGCTTTACATCCCCCTTTACTGTCACATGGAACGATTCCGCCCTCTCCACTGGAAATACATGACGCCCCGCCTGATAGTGCTCATGCGCCAGCATGCTTCCGCCGACAATCGGCAGATCGGCGTTGGAACCGATGAAGTAGTGTGGGAACTGGTCGACAAAATCGATCAGATTATGGAAAGTCTGTGTGCTGATCTGCATCGGTACATGGTCCTTCGACAGGACGATGCTGTGCTCACTGTAGTACGAGTACGGCGAGAACTGGAAGTACCATTCTCCGCCGCCGAGCTCGAGCCGGATGATCCGGTGGTTGGCGCGGGGCGGGTGATTGATATGGCCGATGTAGCCCTCATTCTCCTTGCACAGCAGGCACTGCGGATAATCACTGTCCGTCGCAGCACTCTGTGCCGCTCTGATCTCTTCCGTCGACTTTTCAGGTTTTGACAGGTTGATGGTCAGTTCCAGCTCACCATACTTGGATTCCGAGGAAAATGAAATGTTCTGGCTGATCCTGTTTTTCTGGATGTAGTTCGAGAATACAGATATATTATAAAAGTCATCCGTCGCCTTACGGATGCCCGATACCCGATTTGCATAGAACCGTTCTTCGATATCCGACGGTTTCGGCATGAGGATATTCATCATATTGGCAGCTGCAAGGTCTTTGGCATACACCTGATCTTCTATGACACCGGAATGAGCCAGCTGTTCTGCAATGTACTCGATCAGCGTATTGGAGTCGGCCTTGCCGATATCATCCGCCTCTTTAAAGAACATCTCTTCAGGGATATAGGCCATCATCTGATTGTGGATGTATATGCGGTCCCGCTCTTCCACCAGCGCCAGTGCTATCGCATCATCAACGATATGGTCAATCAGTGTCTTCATGCGTCACCCACCCATCCGGATTTTTCTGATGCCACTGCCATGCGTCCGTAATGATCTCTTCGATATCATCATGCTGCGGCTGCCAGCCGAGCATCTCCATCGCCTTATCCGCATTGGCAACCAGTACGGACGGATCACCCGGCCGTCTCTCCCGATATTCGAAATCAAGCGTCCTGCCCGTCACCGCTTCCGCCGTCCTGATGATATCGAGGATGGAATAGCCGCGGTTGTAGCCAAGATTGAAAATATCCGACTCGCCGCCATCCATCAAATACTTGAGCGCAAGAATATGGGCATCAATCAGGTCCTCCACATGGATGTAGTCCCGGATGCACGTGCCATCGGCTGTATCATAATCATTGCCGAAGACGTAGAGTGCATCCCTTTTTCCGGATGCATACTCGAGGACAATCGGAATCAAATGGGTCTCAGGCTGATGCGACTCCCCGATGCTTGCATCCTTGCTTGCGCCGGCGACATTGAAATATCTAAGAGAGACAAAGTTCAGATCGGTCGTCTCACCCACCCACCGGATGATGCGTTCCATCATCAGCTTCGATTCGCCATACGGACTTGAAGGCTGCTTCTTTGTCTCTTCATGGATCGGTACTGTTTCCGGTTCACCATAGACGGCAGCTGTCGAACTGAAGACCAGGCTCCTGACGTTATACTTTTTCAGCTTTTCAAGCAGCGTCATCATTGTCCCCGTGTTGTTCTGGAAATATTTCAGTGGTGCTTCCATCGACTCTCCGACCAGTGAGAAGGCGGCAAAATGAAGTACCGCTTCAATATCATTCTCATCGAAGACACGATCCATACATGCACCATCCGCAATATCGCATTCATAGAACGCTGCCCTTGAATCGACAGCCTGTCTGAACCCCGTCGAAAGATTATCCACTACGACGACTGCGTCCCCTTGATCCAACAGCTTTTTCACTGCATGGGATCCGATGTATCCGGCCCCGCCAAGTACAAGAATTGCCATCCTTATGCATCCCCTTTTGAAATGATTGTCGGTCCCGTCGAAAGCCCCACCTGGTACAAACTCGGCTTGTAGCCGATAGCCGCTTCATACTCACGCTCCATGACCGTCTTGAACTGCTCGAAGTGTCCCTTTTCGATCAGTGCAATCGCGCTGCCCCCGAACCCTGCACCGGTCATCCTTGCCCCAAGGACATAGTCGAGTGTCCTGGCAGTATCGACAATCCGGTCAAGCTCTGCCCCGGTCACCTCGTACATCTTCTTCAAGGAGTCGTGGGAATCGAACATGTAGGCCCCGAAAGTCCGCAGTGCATTTTTACTGAATGCACTGATGGCACTCAGTGTGCGCGCATTCTCGTCGATGACGTGATGGGCCCGCCTATAGAGTACACTGCTGCTGAAACCACCTTTCGACGCTTCGAGCGTCTCAAGATCGTAGTCGCACAGATATGTCTCGTTTCTTCCATTGAATACATTCAGTTCTGCCAGTGCCTGCTCGCATTCGGTCTTGCGGTGCTTGTATTCGGAACTGATCAGCTCGCGTGGCTTGTTCGTATTGATGACGACGAATTCGCATGATGTATCCTGATAGCGGCACATGTCATACTCCATCGTGCGGCAGTCGAGTGCAATGGCGGACTGAGATTCCCCGAACGCAATCGCAAACTGATCCATGATGCCGCTCGGCAGGCCAAGATAGTCATTTTCAATCGTCCGACCGAGCGCCGCCATCTCCATCCGATCGAGCGGCACACCATACACATCACTGATGATGTAGAGCATGAGCAGTTCAATCGAAGCGGACGAGGAGAGCCCGCTGCGGTTCGGCAATGTGCCGTAGATTGTGATATCGAGACCGTAGGTAAGATGTGCCCGCTCCCCGACTACTTTGAATGCGCCGGCAACATAGCTTGCCCAGCCGTATTCCTCACTTGCGCCAATGTGGTCAAGGTCGATCGATACTGTCCCTTCATCCGGGAAGTTATGGGAATAGACCCGGACCATGCGATCCTCCCTTTCGCTGATGACTGCATAGGTGCCAAGATTGATGGCACCCGGAAACACGGTGCCGCCATTGTAGTCGAGATGTTCACCAATGAGATTGATCCGGCCGGGTGAAAAGTAGAGATTTTCGTTCGGCATGCGCTGATGGATCTCATTATGTACTTCAAAAAGCATTTTATGCTCCATATCGTGACTCCTCTCTTTATTATTCTATTTTAAAGTGGTACTATAAACTTAATAAATTAATTTAATTAAGTATATAATAATTACAACTACTATTCAAGCGAGGGATGCATGATGGGATCAATCAGCTTTAAATCAGTCAATAAGAAATACGAAGACAAGTTTCACGCAGTAAAGGATTTCAACCTGGAAGTTGCAGATGGGGAGTTTGTCGTATTTGTCGGACCTTCCGGCTGCGGCAAGTCGACGACACTCAGAATGCTTGCCGGTCTTGAGGAAGTGACCGAAGGGGAAATATGGATTGAGGATCGCAAAGTCAATAACGTCGAACCGAAGAACAGGGATATCTCGATGGTATTCCAGAACTATGCGCTCTACCCGCATATGAATGCCTACGACAATATGGCCTTCTCTCTCAAGCTCAGAAAGACGAACAAGAAGGAAATCGATGAGAAAGTAATGAAGGCTGCCAATATTCTCGGCATTACCGATCTTCTGAAAAAGAAGCCGAAAGCCATGTCCGGTGGCCAGCGGCAGCGGATTGCGCTCGGCCGCAGCATTGTCCGGGATCCGGCGGTCTTCCTGATGGATGAACCGCTATCGAATCTCGATGCCAAACTGCGCGTACAGATGCGTTCCGAACTGACCAAACTGCACAAGAACCTGAATGCCACCGTTGTCTACGTCACCCATGACCAGACAGAGGCGATGACCATGGCGAGTCGCATCGTCGTGCTGAATGCAGGCGAAATCCAGCAGGTTGGCACACCACGGGACATCTATGAAAACCCGAAGAACAGATTCGTCGCTGAATTCATCGGCAGTCCAGCCATGAACATTGCCAGAGCCAGACTTGATGGCAAGTTCATCGTCTGGGGAGACTTCCGCATCGAGATTCCGGCAGGCAGACTCGGCAGGATCGAAGACTACAATAAGGATGAAATTCTTCTCGGCATCCGTCCCGAGGATATGCATGATGAACCGGTGTTCAGCGAAAATACCACCAACAACAAGATCAAGCTGAAGGTCGACGCTGTCGAGCTGCTCGGTTCAGAGACCATCATCTTCGGCGATATCGATGGCCAGGAAATCAAAGTGAAGCTCGACTCGAGATTCGAATACGAATCAGGCGATGTCATCGAACTTGCCGTGGATCAGAACAAGATGTCCTTCTTTGATATCGATACCGAGGAAGCACTATGAAGGTAGTGGAGAGAAGATACGATGGAGACGGTGCTGCGGATTTCACAAAGATCAGCATCACCAATGGCGACACGCGGATCAGCTTCCTCAATTATGGGGCCAGAGTGTGCGAGTGGATCGTGCCGGACAAAAATGGAGTATATGAAGACATCCTTCTGGGCCATGAAGATCCAGCCGACTACCTCGTCCACCCCTACTACTTCGGCGCATCCATCGGAAGAACTGCCGGCAGAATACGGAATGGGGAAGCGGTCATCGGCGACACTCCCGTCAAGCTGACAATAAATGATGGTCCGCATCACCTTCATGGCGGCAGTCATGGGTTCGATACGCTCTATTTTGACCATGAGATTGAAGCACACGAAAATGAAATCACCATCATATTTACCAGCACACTCAAGGACATGGCCGATGGTTATCCCGGCAATCTCGATATCGACATCCGCTATACCTACTCCAAAGATGACCGGCTGACCATCGACTACCGGATCACAACAGACAAGGAGACGCTGATCAACCCGACGAACCATATGTATTTCAACCTGAATGGCAATCTGAAGGATGATATTAAAAATCATACAGTCAATCTCGGCAATGCTGAATATGGAAAAGTGGACGGACTGGTCCTCCCGCTCGGAGAAAGTGGTATAATCGAAAGTAATGAAAAAAATATCACATTTCGTGAACTGATCGAATCCGAGGATCCGCAGTTCTCCCAGTTCAATGGACTGGATCATCCGTTCAATATGCCGGACGGGCCACTTGTTTTGCGCGCGCCGAATGGCAGAAGCGTCACACTGGAATCGGACGACCCGGTTGTTGTAGTATTCACATCAAACGACTTTAGTTTCTGCGATGTCTCGGGCAAACACTTCTATCCGTACTGCGGACTGACACTGGAAGCACAGATGCCACCGGATGATATTAACACGGACAGAAAATCCGAGACAATACTGCCAGCTGGCGGAACATTCACGAAACGAACCGTATATCAATTCAACATTCAATAGTGAGGATGGAGTCAAATTGGAAAGAGCGACATTTGAAAGCATGAAAAATAAAAATAAGAACCTGGTGCTGAGCTATATACGCAGCAATGATGGTATCAGCAGGGCAGCCATCGCCCAGCAGTCCGGTTTGACTCCTCCGACCGTAAGTTCACTTGTGAAGTCCCTGCTCGACGACAATATCATTTTCGAATCGAGCATCGGAGAGTCGAAAGGCGGAAGGAAGCCGAGACTGCTGAAGCTGAACGATGATGACAACAAGGTCATCGGCGTCTATATCGGACCGAAGTCCGTGGAAACAGTTGTGGCGAACATCCGGGGCGAAATCGAAAGTACGAAGATCCACGACATCGACAGTTCGATCTCGATGGATGACTTGGAATCACTTGTTATCAAGAGCATAGAAGCGGTCATGAAACCTTCCAACAACTATCTGGGTGTCGGTGTCGCCATGCACGGTTTTGTTGATGTTGATACCAATACATCACTCTATGCCCCGCTTCTGCTTCAGATCAAGAATTTCAATTTCGAATTCATCACGGAAGAATTCGGTCTGCCGATCCATGTCGAGAATGATGTGCGCTGCAAACTATGGGCGGAAGTGTCGAAAGTGCATTCCGATCATCGCAACATACTGTATGTCAACCTCGGCCACGGCGTCGGTGGCGCAATCATGATCGACAACCAGCTCTATAACGGCAGCCACAACCTTGCCGGCGAGATCGGCCACTCCATCATCCAGGTCGATGGCAAGCAGTGTGAATGCGGCAGAAGAGGTTGCCTGCAGGCCTACGTTTCAGGACTCAGCATTGCCAACAAGGCACAGGAGAAGCACACCATCAATAACGGCCAGACAGCAAAAGACCTGCTGCAGCTTGCCGATCAGGGCAACGAATCAGCCAGGGAAGAGATCGCCAACGTCGGTACGTACCTTGGTACAGCACTCATCAACCACATCAATGTCATCGATCCGGACCTCATCATACTCGGCGGCGGCGTCAGCAACCTCTATCCCTACTTCAAAGACAGCCTGAATCAGGTGCTTGAGAACGGCAATACCTCCGCCAATTTCGGCCAGGCCAAGATAAAAATCGGAGAAATAAAAAAATCCGCATCCTCTCAAGGCGCGGCACTGCTGATACTGGAAAAGATATTCAGTTAGTTTTAATAATACAACTTTTATTTTACACATAAAAAACAAGACCTCCAGCAACCCGGATTCACCTTCGGATTTCTGGAGGTCTCTTTAATTTACTAATCTTCTATATACGCCATAATCAGCTCAAACGTATTTCTTATCGCATCCGTATGTGTCCGTTCCATACCATGGCTGCTTGCGACACCCGGGCCGATCAGTGCGGCTTTGATGTTGGCGCCGGCACCGAGTGCTGCGGAAGCGTCACTACCGTACATCGGATAGATATCGACGGCGTAATTGAGTTTCTTATTCTTCGCATGATTGATGAGATTAGTTGTCATACCGTAGTCATAAGGTCCGGACGAATCTTTGGCACAGATGGAGACGTCGAACTCTGTACACTCCAGGTCGAGCCCGATGCATCCCATATCGACTGCGAGCAGTTCAGTAATGTCTTCCGGAATCCAGGCTGCGCCATGACCGACTTCCTCATAAGTGGAGAAAATGAACTTCAGGTTGGTCGCAGGCACAATGTTCTCCGTCTTCAGTGTCTTCAGCACACTGACCAGGATGGCAACGGATGCTTTATCATCCAGGAACCTGGATTTCACAAATCCTGATTCCGTAACGACAACTTTCGGATCATAGGCGATGATATCCCCGTTCTGGATGCCCAGCTCTTTCACATCCTCTTTGCTCGTGACACGCTCATCCAACCTTACAACCAGATTATCGATGTCCCGCTCCTTCGTCGCTGCATCCTTATAGACGTGGATGGATGGTGACTTCGACAGAATCGTTCCGGTGAATACTTTATCATCACGTGTAATGATATCGCAGTACTCTCCATCAAGCGTCGGTGTAAGCGGTCCACCGAGCTTGGTCAGTGATAGCGTGCCATCGTCATTGATGGAACGCACCATCAGACCGAGTGTATCGATATGACCACTGAGCCCGCGGGTACGTGTCGTATCCTGCCCTTCAACACTGACAACCAGGTTGCCCTTCGGTGTTGTTTCGGTCTCATAGCCCACCGCTTCAAGCGTCTCACGCACGAAGTCCACCGCGTTTTTCGTATATCCTGACGGGCTGTTGATCGACAGTAGTTCTGTCAGAAATGAAATCGTCTCTTCTTTTTTAAACATATTATTATGTATGAACAAAACACAATTTGTTCATACCCTCCCCTCTTTATTATGTAAAACTTCGACAATAAGAATTTTACCATAGTCTCATTGAAGAGAACCTTGAAGAATCCAATTACGAATTTATTTACTCGAGATATACCATGTATCACCAGGATATCTGCTCTTAAAAAATAGCACAGTATCCGCGTGATTCAGCAGATACTGTGCTTTCTTGTCCAGATGGTGTATAGATATCAGTTGTTTTAATTTATACATACTATTTTTCGTCTAGCTTTTGTTTTAAATTCGTTTATGAAAGTATAAGTTCTTTATTTAATGCTCTAGCTATTTTATTTATCGTTCCAAATGAAGGGAGGCTTTCCAGGTTTTCAATTCTTGATAATTGACCTTGAGTAATACCCGAGAGATCCGCGACTTCTTTTTGAGTCATTTTCAAACGTTTGCGTTCACTTTCAAGCTGAGTAATGAGTTCGATGATTTTCTGATCTTCATCGCTTACACCCCATTCTTCAGGATTGAATACTTTTCCTAGCTCCATGTTCATCCTCCTCTTTAAGTTATTTTATTTGTATAACCCTACAGGGGGAAATATATTGTGGAGTTTCAATCTCCCCTGTATAGTTAAAGCTTATTTGTTTGAAATCTTTTTCGAACGCTCAATTGCCAAGTCTATGCATCTGCGTGGGATTTCGGATTGCTTCTTTTCACATAGTACAAGCACAACCACCATGTCTTCTACATATGTGTATAGCACCCTATAATACAAAGGCCTTAATTCATATATACCCTTTTCTACCTGGTCGGCTTTCGGTCTTGATACATCATGACCTTGCTGCCTCAAAAAACCAGATAGTTAATGATCACTTTGGCTACTTCCGGCTTTTTCTTCTTTAACTTGTTCAATTCTTTTTCTATTAAAGTGATATCTACTTCCATGATGTCCCCTTCACTCTACATATGTCTATAGATATAATAATATCACGAAGATAAATATATGTATATTATACATATTCTGTGCTTGAACAAGCACTTTTACAATCAGGTTAGAATTATATAAAAACATAATAAAACCAGCCGAATATTTTAATCCGACTGGTACTATGGTTTTACTCTCCAATAATCAAACTCTCCAAATCTCTCGGATATTCCGTAATGATATCTGCGCCGTCTTCTGTCAGTACGACGGTATCGGAGTGTCTGAATCCGCCGATGTCCGGGATATAGATGCCGGGTTCGACACAGAATACCATGCCCGGTTCGAGCACAAGATCGTTATCGAATCTGAGTGATGGTTCTTCATGCTGGCCGATACCGATGCCGTGACCGGTCCTGTGGGAGACGGATGATTCATACCCTGCTGAACGGATGACGGCGAGGGCCGCTTCATTCACTTCTTGTGCCGTCACGCCGGGCTTGATGAAATCGAGTGCGGCAAGATGGGCATCCAGCATGACTTTGAAGGCTTTTTCCTGTTCTGCTGTCGGCTGGCCGACGAAGTATGTCCGTTCGCATTCTGCCCGGTAGCCATTAAGACCGACCTGCCGGCTGTGAATGATGACATCCCCCGTTTCCAGCTTCCGTGTGTTGGAGAAGATATGCGGCATATTGGTCCGCTCCACCCCTGAAGGGGACATGACGAAAAAGTCCAGTGTGGAATCAGTGTAGTGTTCCGATACCGTATCGAAAAGGTACTGGTTGCCGTGATAGTCGATTTCAAGTTCCGACTTGCCGGCGCTGGAGTTTTCAATCGTATGCTTGAGTGCGCCACTTACCAGTTCCCCGGACTTTCTGATCAGTTCGACCTCCGCGTCACTCTTGATAGCACGCATCCGGGCGAGATCCTTCTGGATATCGACACATTCAAGTTCTCGTCTTTCCATGCTGGTTCCGAGTTCGAGTGGCAGTGAACCGGATTCGACACCGATCCTGCTGCCTGTCTTTAACCCTGAAAGCACTTCGTCGAACAGTTCGTGATAATCCGTGCTGCCACCGTCATTGCCTTCGACTTCATGATAGACATGGATATGGTCCGCTGTCGTCTTCTCTCTCGCATGCTTTTCTTCAAGCTTCGGAATGATCAGGCTGTGCTGATCCGCCTCGACGACCATGATGATGGGCCTCGAGTAGGTGATCGCCCGGAGGCCACTGAAATAGAACTGGTTCTCGAAGTTGAAGATGACTGCAGCATCGAGCTGCTTCTCTTGCATGATGGCTCTCAAATGCTCAATTCTCTTCGCCCTATCCATTTTCAGGTACCTCCTTCATTTCGTTATGCTGGCCTTTCGTAAACATTGCGACGACGAACAGTACGATGAAGGCGACCGGTACGGAAATGATTGCGGAGTTGATGCCTGTCGACTGGACGTAGAAGAATTCCCAGAACAGTGTGGAGACGAGACCCGATGCCATGGACGCAAGTCCTGCAGCCTTGGTGACTTTAGGGAACAGGAAGACTGCGAGCAGTGCTGGCGTAATGCCGGCTCCATATACGGTATACGCATACATCTGCACGGACAGTACCGTCGGGAAATACATCGTCAGCAGGAATGAGATGATGCCGAGAACCGGAATCAGAATTCTCGTATAGATGAGCTTCTGATGATCATCGATGTCCTTCTTCATGTACTTTCCGACAAGGTCATAGACGACACTTGTTGCGGCGGACAATAGATAGGAGTTTCCTGTTGTGACGATGAATGCAGTCAGTGCCGCAATCAGTATGCCGCCGATGACGACCGGCAGGACGCTCGTGATGGCGATCAGTGCCATGCCCGGTTCAATATCGGGAAACATGGAGCGCGAAATGAATGCCAGAATGGAGATCAGCGGTGTCACGATGATCAGACCGATGATCCAGCCGGCGGTACCGAGCTTGGTCGATTTGTCATTCATTGAAGAGGACATCCGCTGATAGATGTTCTGGTCACCGAGCAGCAGGAACAGCGTCGGGATATAGTAGCCGAGCAGCTGGATGAAGCTCAATGATCCGGTTGCGCTCAGATGGCTTTCCGGTACATTGGATGTAATCTCTCCCCATCCACCACCGACGGATAGTGCGATCGGCAGTGCAATGATGAGCCCGAAGATGACGAGGAATGCACTGAATGCATCCGTCGGCGCAACCGACATCAGACCGCCGATGCCGGCCAGAAATATGATGATGACTGCAGCAATGATTGTTGCTGTGCCGACAGGGATGCCGATTGATATATTCAGGATGTATGCCAGCCCCTGGTACTGGTATGAAACGATGCCGACAAAGGCCAGGATGATGATGAAGGCAGCGAGCAGGCTTGCCGCCTTGCCGTATTTGACTTCGAGTATTTCTGCGACAGTGTATTTACCGTAGTTTTTGATCTTCGATGAAATCAGGAAAATGGTCCCGATACCGATGAGTGAAGGCAGCGTCGACATGAGCGCCGGCCATATGCCGTATGAATAGGCCAGTGAGTTCTGTCCACCCGTGACAGATCCGCTTCCCACCCATGTGGCAAGCAGCGTTCCCATCAGAACGACAGGGCCGAGCGACTTTCCGGCGAGTATGAAGTCCTCGCTTGAACTGATCTTCTTCGAGTAGTACATGCCGAGCAGCAGCATGAACACACCGTAACCAACGACAAACCAGATGAGTACAGGTTGATTCGTAAATTCCATTTATAGTTCCCCCTTTGTTTTGATGCTCCCTATAACAACCTAACACATCGGCATTTTTATTTCACCCTCTGATCTAGTCATAAAATTCATAAACCCAGCAATGTCAACGGATACGCTCAGAGAAATATTTTGGAAAACATGATTCCAGTAAAATATTTACATGCACAATAAAAGACATCCTGAAATTGTATGCCAACTTCAGGATGTCCCGTATTCAAATGTACTACTCACTGAACCAGTATATGCTCATCCGGTAGACCCATAGCTTGATATACTCGTTGGCCCAGATATAGAATGCACTGTCATCCTCATGCCATCTCCTATCCTGCTCCGATAGTGAAGAGATATACCGGAAGTCGAAGCTGCCATCATTCAGCTTATCGTAGATGTATTTCGACCGTTTGACATGGTAGTCGCTTGTGACGATGAGTGCAGATGTCATATCCCGGTCTTCCATGATATCGATTGTAATGGTGGCATTGGTGTACGTGCTAACGGCCTCATCCTCCAGTATCAGTGCTTCTTCCGGGATACCATATTCCATGGCGAGTTCGGAACTCTGAGAGAGCAGATCGGACTCGACGACCGGAGTGATCAGGACATGGTCTGCATAGCCTTCCTGATACAGTTCGGCAGCTTTCTGCATCCGTGCTTCATCGCCCCCGCCCAGCATGACGATCAGATCACTCTCTACAGGATCATCTGAATAGTTGTGATTGAAACTTTCAATCAATGATATGACAAACAGCATCAGTACAATGCAGACCACAATAATGATGATTCTTATTTTCATAAGTCCTCCCAGGTCGAGCAGAATGGTGCAGATGCATCCTGTGCCACTATCAGCCCAATCACTTTAATGACAATCAGAACTGCATTCCAAAAAACGTTCTGGAATGCAGTCTTTAATATCAATTCTTTTTTACGGCGATTCGCGGTGCACGATAGGCAGGGAAGTAGTCTATCTCACTATCAATCCCCTTCTTCCGGCACAATGCCTCGTATACTGCCGGATTCCATATTTTCCTGCCGATATGGAAATCGAAAGCGGTATGGTTGGAGAAGCGCTTCTTGAACTTCAGTACGGAATCGTCTTCCGCATTCGTGACACCCCCACCATAGTGGATGAGGGAATAACCATTCACTTTCGCCCAGTTCATCATTGTATATTTCAGAAGGTAGGCGGGAGAATGATGCAGATGCGTGGCCAGCGTACCATTCAGATGATCGTGGATGATATCTTCTGAAATAAAGTACAGTCCCATCGCAATGATCTGACCTTCATAATAGACGCTCGTTGTCACCAGCTTGTTTCCGAATTTCCTTTTCAGACCTTCGAAATAGGCACGGTCGAAATAGTAGAAATCGGTCGCATCAAGGCGATTCATCGTATCGTTATAGATTGCGATGAAATCTTCGATATCATTGAAGCCCCGGGCGACTATGCAGGAGAATTTCTCATCTTTAACCAGTTTCCTTACACGTCTGCGTGCCGTTGCACAGAACTCCGTCTGGAATATGTCCTCCGAGCTGAGCAGGTCTGTACCGACCGTCTTTCTCATATACTTCACATCATAGACACTTCTGAATGGCTCCTGGTTCTTGAATACAGGATGGAACCTCACAAACTCGGATACGATATTGTGTGTGCTGCAGTAGTCCATAAGTGTTTCTTCGAAAACTTCAATCAGTTTTTCCAGATTCACATATTCATGCACGACTGGTCCTCCATACCCATATGGAGTGACCAGATCATAGCACTTTTCCCCATCTATTTCAGTATCGATTTCTCTTTTGATGGCCGTATGGGTGATATGTCCATACTGGCACTCGATGTCAATGGAAATTGCTTCTCCATGCTCTATCAGTTCATTGACCTGTGCATATTCTTTTGTAAAATAGATATCTCTATTCACTGTCCGCCCTCCAAATAAGTAGATTTGCCGTTTATCATTTCCATAAGTTCCGTCCTCAGGCGAAAAGTTCCTGGGCAAGGATGCGTTCCCTGCATAGGCTGATGACTTCATTGATCTCCGCCTCGGTCATCTTCGTATCCGATGGCAGGCACACGCCATGATCGAACAAGTATTTCGCATTGTCCGCTTCACCATGGAAATACTCGGAGCCATCAAACAGCGGCTGCATATGAAGCGGCTTCCAGACCCGCCTTGCTTCGATGTTGCTCTCTTCAAGATGTTCGATCAGTTCGCTTGTGCGGACGCCCAATTTCTTCGGGTCGATGAGCATTGTGGACAGCCATCTTGTATGGTATGACCCTTCAATCTCCGGCATGAATTCGATGCCATCGACATCCCCGAGCCCTTCCACATACTTATCAAAAATATTACGTTTCTGCTGGATGCGCTCCTCCAATACTTCCATCTGACCGCGTCCGATACCTGCACAGACATTGCTCAGGCGATAGTTGTATCCTACCGATTCATGCTGGTAGTAGGTCGCATTCTCCTTGCACTGGGTCGCCTTTTTCAACGCTCTTTCTATGAGCATCTCATCATTCGAGATGATCATCCCGCCCCCTGATGTCGTGATGATCTTGTTGCCGTTGAAAGAGAAGATGCCGAACCTTCCGAAGGTTCCGCTCATCCTTCCCTTGTATACTGCACCCAGTGATTCCGCTGCGTCCTCGATGATGGGGACGCCATACCTGCTGCATATTTCACCGATTTCATCCATGCGGGCCGACTGGCCGTATAGATTGACGACAATGACCGCTTTAGGCTTTTTGCCGAGCATCTTATAGTACTTGAGCGCCTTCTCCAGAGACTTCGGACACATGTTCCAGCTGTCCAGCTCCGAATCGATGAACACCGGCTTCCCGCCATGATAGAGAATCGGATTCGCGCTGGCGACAAACGTCAGGGATGAACAGAGTACGATATCATCCTGTTCAACCTTCAGCAGATCAAGGGCGATGTGGATGCCCCCCGTCCCACTGCTCAGCGCACATGCTGCATTTGCTCCTGTATATTCCTTGATCTGTTCCTCGAATATATCAACATTTTCTCCCAATGGTGCAATCCAGTTTGTACTGAACGCTTCCTGGACATATTTCGTTTCAGTGCCACCCATATGAGGTGATGACAAGAGGATTCTGCGCTTCGACATAATCTGGTCACCTCTCCCTTAATTGAATTGTCTTACCCGTTCAATTCCGCATGCCATCAGCTTCCCGACAAAGCCGATGATACGCACCTTATAAATATATGGGGCGTCCGCGTGACCTGGTTTCATCTCTCTATTCAAGCACGCCTTCCACCGATCAGAGCCCCATGCCCTATGCTTTGAGATACGCCACTTCTTTGTCGTCTGCTCTACCCAGTGTATTATAGAAGTCGAGTACCTTCTGCTGGATGAGTTCCCTGTCAAAGTTCTCTTTGACGAATATGCGGGCATTCCGTCCCATCTGCTCTCTTTTTTCAGGGTGGATGACCATGTCTTCGATGGCTTCTTCCAGGCCTTTGGCATCGTTTGTTCTTACGATCAGGCCTGTTTCGTTATCTACAATCGTGTCTTTGACACCTGTGGAATCAAAGCCGATGACCGGTACATGCATCGCCTGCGCCTCGATACTTACAGTACCGAACCCCTCGCGATACGTAGGAAATGCAAATACGTCCATCATGCTGTAGTAGTATTCCGGTTCTTTTGTATATGCACAAAGAAGAATCCGCTCATGTGTCTCTATGATCTTCTTGTTTTCCGGTCTGATCGGATCACCC
Organism: Salinicoccus sp. ID82-1; assembly: GCF_021991715.1. NCBI lineage: Bacteria > Bacillati > Bacillota > Bacilli > Caryophanales > Staphylococcaceae > Salinicoccus > Salinicoccus sp. ID82-1. The sequence continues at coordinate 27,355 of NZ_JAGFLY010000001.1, read as the reverse complement.
GATTCGATATCTCCCACGAGGAGCAGTTTGACATTGTCATGTCTCGTGCTGAGTCTCATGAAAGCTTCCACAAGTTCATTGGTCCCCTTGTCTCTTGTGATTCTTCCCATATAACCGATGACGAAGTCCGTCGGCTTGATATCCAGATCTTCCTTCATCCGTGTCAGCCGCTCCTGGTCTATCACATGCGGGCTGAACCGCTCCATATCCAGACCATTGACACTCCCCTTGCCGATTCGGACCACTTTTTTCGGGTCTACGAGCTTTCTGCCGACCATCTCCGCTTCCAGACTGTCGGACAGTATGATGACATGCGTACTCAGCAGGCACGTCAGCTTCTCTGTCGTCTGCAGGATCAGTTTTTTTACCCCTGTCACTGTCTCCAGACGCAGCCCCCACTGGGCGAAGATCCGTGTTTCAGTACCATTCAGGTAGCCGGCGATCATGCCGAGCAGTCCTGCTTTTGGTGTGCTGAAAACAATGATATCCGGTTTTTTTCGTTTCAGATATCGATACAGCGCATAAAGTGTGGTCACATCCTTATGGATGCTGATTTCGCGCTCGAAAGGAATATGCGCGAGCTTTAGACCTTCATAATGTCTTTTTGGTATATTGTTGCATACCACTTCCACCTGGTAGCCATTCTTCTCAATGAAGTGTATCTGCTCATGGATGAACAGTGCACTCATGGAAGAGGTCACCCCATGAATAATTTTTTTCTGCATAAGCTACATCTCCCAAACCCTTGTTTTTTGCAGCCGCACCCCTGTGGCTACTGGCAAGACGTCAATTAATGCTGATGCTTATACTTGCTTCCCCTTTATCGGCAACCCCGGACTTTTCTTCTCTTTTTCTTTTTTCGACCATATGACACCGAGTGCTACGATGATGATATAGAATATTTTGAAGCGGTGTCTGAGTGCCGTCCCGGCGTTTGAAATACCGATGCCAAAAATGATCCAGGTCACAACAATACTCAGCAGGATAACACCAAGTATCGGACGTCTTTTGATGAGCCCGAAATTTTTGATGAATACAGCAAGTGCCAAAAGATAAAAAGTACCATCGAGCAGGAAAGCGATCACATCATTCATATTCCTGATCGTCCACGGCATCGGTGAACCGATGAAATAGAGCATCTTGATCGGTGAAAAGGCAATCGCCTGGTAGATGTTGCTGACCACAAGACTGCTCAGATAGGCACTGCCGCCGATATCATCCGTAAATGCATCGAAAAGGCTGTCATTGCCCCTTTGGACCTGGTCGATCTTGTCATAGATCGGTAGTGCTTCTATACTTTCCGGAAAGACCAGAACATATGTCGTGGCCAGTGCAAAAAGGCTGAAAGGAATCGTCGATTTCAGTGTAAACCTGAACGCATTCTGCTTATGCTGGTAGAATATGAAACCGAACATATAGCCGACGATGACGCCGATGACTGCCGTATGGAATGATGCGCCGATCAGAACGATGATTACACTGAAAATCGCACTGCTCCACTCCCGTTTCTTATACCATCTGACAAAAAAGTAGAGTGACAGGGCCATCATCAGCGTAATGACGGCTTCCCTGACCAGTATGCTCGAGAATAGTATCGAATGCGGGAAGAACGACATGACCCCGACCAGTATGATCTGCACTTTTGGCGGAACATCCAGCATTCTGAATATGTGTATGACGAGCAGTATGGCGGACAGTGTCATCAGTACGTTCAGAAACTGTGCGAACAGCCGGTCGTCGCCATACATATTGAAGATGACTGCCAGAAATTTCGTATATATGCCGCCATACATTTCCGCATTCATCAAGTCCATCTTCTCGCTGATATACTGCGCTGTCTTATAGTAGTTTTCAGAATCGATGCCACTATGCGGCAGTTTCGGCACCTTCGGCTGCAGGTCGTAGAGTACCGTCCCGAGCCTTACAAGGAATCCCGCATAAATGATCATGAGAAACTTCGTATATTTCAGATACAGTATGAAGAACAGCATCAGTGCTGTGATGACGATGAATGAAACAGTCAGTAGATTTGTATCTGCGATATAGAATCTGAACAGATAGCCCATTACCACGTATACCAGTGCGATCAACCAGATGATCAGCATATGCTCCACCTCCTAGGAACTTACTTTGTATTTCCAATGGTAGACCAGCACGCCGACCTGGCCTAAAGCCAGAATCAAATAGTTGATGATCACCACGATAAATGCGCCGGATAAGCCGTATGGAATAATGATGATGAATGAAAATATGATTGCTGCGATGAAGGTGGTTCCTTGCAGCAGCAGCTGAAGATTATAAATATTGAATATGCTCAAGGCCATCTCGAACAGTTTCGTATAGACGGTGAAGATCAGCAGGACGCCAAGGAGCAGCATCTCCTTCTCGAATCCCATGAACTGTTCCCCATAGACGAGCACGAGTATATCGTTGCCGAAAAGGAGAAGTATCACTTCCCCTGCGATGATGATGAGGAGAAACATGCCGCATAGCCTGAAGAATGAATGGTAGAAATTTCCAGCACTATTCTGTGCTTCCTTCGCAAGTCCTGCCACCACACTCTGGTTGATGGCGACGACGACATTGTTCGTGATGATCACGAAGTACATGATTGTCGCGAAAATACCGAGTGTTTCAACAGTATGGTAGTGTTCAAGAATATACCTTGGTATGTTGGAAACAAGCGAGTTGAGCAGTTCGACCGTGGATAGGCCGATACCAAGTATGAAAATGTTCCTGAACTCCATCCATCTGATGCCGATTTTGACCCGGGTCGCCGAAAATGAAAATCTGCGATCATAGAAGTAGTAGATGAGCATCTGCGACACAAGCAGGCTCAATACCGTCAGCAGAAGCGATCTGAACATGAATGAGGCTGCTGTAAACAGAACGATGGTGACGATGCTTTTATAGATCTTCGATTTTGCCATGAAGCCGATTCTCGCCTCTGCAATATTCTCCGTATAGATGAACTCTTCCTTGTTCTCATAAAACTTGAAGAGCACAAAGATCATGAGACATAGACTTTCATATATGTTCAGGTCGACAAACAGCATGACGACGACTGAACCTAGAATAAAAGCATAGTTGGTGATTTTCCTGAACTCGTGAAATATCACGTAGTCATAGGACAGCTTCCTCTGCGTCGGTACCAGTACCGACAGCATGAAGCGGCTGAACAATACAAGCGGGCCTGTCAGAGCCAGAAAATATGAGAACAGGCCCACTTCGTAGAGACCGAGCAGACGCGTAATCAAAATGACCTGTACCCACTGGTTGATGGCAAACAGCAAGGTCCCTACGATGTTCATGATTTTAGCTTGCATGTTCCTGACCGATTTCTTCCGGATTCATATTCTCCTGTTTGACGAACTGGATGATACGCTCCTTCATTTCCTGCTCGTCGATGGAGAGGAATGCTTTGATCTGTGTTTCAATCAGACTGAGCGATGATTCGGAAACCCTGCCACGGTAGATCTTTTCATAGACCTGTTCCGGATGGATCTCCTCTTCCTTCAGCAGCTCTTCATACAACTTCTCTCCTGGACGAATACCGACGAATTCAACACCGATGTCATCTTCTGCAAACCCGCACAGTCGAATCATATTTTTGGCCAGGTCGACAATCTTGACCGGCTCTCCCATATCGAGTACGAATACTTCGCCGCCTTCTGCGATGGTTCCCGCCTGGATGACGAGCCTCGACGCTTCCGGAATGGTCATGAAGTATCGTGTCATTCTCGGATCCGTCACTGTAACCGGACCACCCGCCTGGATCTGCTTCCTGAACTTCGGAACTACCGATCCACGGCTGCCGAGCACATTGCCGAATCGTACCGCAACAAGTGTCGTATCCTTGCATCCGCGGTCCAGGGCCTGCACAATCATTTCAGCCATCCGCTTCGTCGCTCCCATGACGTTCGGTGGGTTGACCGCCTTATCGGTCGAAATCATGACGAACTTCTTCGCCTTGAAATGGCAGGCCGCTTCCGCTGTGTTCTTCGTTCCGATGACGTTATTCTTCACCGCTTCGCGCGAATTGTACTCCATCATCGGTACGTGCTTGTGCGCGGCTGCATGATAGACGATGTCCGGCTTATATTTCTCGAACACTTCGAACATCCGCTGACGGTTCTGGACATCTGCAATGATCGGCACGTAGCTGATGTCATCGTTCTTATTCTGCAGCACTTCTTCGAGTATCGTATAGATACTGTTTTCGCCGTGACCGAGCAGCAGTATCTGCTTCGGTTTGAACTTGCCGATCTGCCTGACGATCTCGGAACCGATACTGCCGCCGGCCCCTGTCACAAGAATCGTCTTGTCCGTCACCTGGTCTTCAATGCCTTTGATGTCAAGTTCCACCGGTTCACGTCCGAGCAGGTCCTCGACCTGGACTTGCCTCAGCGCATTGACTTCGAGTTTTCCTGAAAGCACGTCTTCAATATTCGGCATTGTCAGCACATCGACATCTTCCGTTTTGGCGAGTTCATGAATCTCTTTCAGCTCAGCCTTGCTGAGGGAAGGAATGGCAATGACCACTTTCTTGATATCGTATGTCTTGATCAGCCGTCCAATATCATGGCGATCGCCCTCCACTTTGACACCGCCGGCAAGTTCCATGTTCCTTTTGGCAGGATCGTCATCTGCAACAACGACCGGGTTCATTCCCATCTCCGGATTATCCAGCATCTGCTTGATAAGGATGGATCCCCCTTTGCCACTGCCGAACACAAGTGTTCGTGTCATCTTGATACCATGTGATCTGCGGCCATTCATCTCGTAAGTAATGATCTTCCAGAACAACCTGGATCCACCGATGAATATCAGGTGCATCATCCATGTCACAAGCATCAGTCGCATGAATACTGTATCGAACAGTAGGTACGTCAGAATGATTGTAGCCATAAGAGATCCGCTGACGGCCTGCGTCACCGAAATCAGTTCTCTGACACTCGCGTATACCCATGCCCTGTGGTATAGGTTGAAAATGTAGGCAAAAAGGTGATGGTTCACGAGCAGTATGACGGATGTGATGCCGAGCATTGTCAGTGAATTGTCCGGGAAAAATGGTATGAGAATATAGTAGCCGATGAACACTGAGAAAGTGACGATCAGCGAGTCGATAAGCAGAAAGAGAAAGTAACGCCTTCTAGCATCCATAGTATCCTCTTCTTTCCTTTTTGGATTACCCTTTATTAAATTGTCCTTGTACTGCACCCCTTGTACTGTCTGGACTTCAAACTCCGACTCCACCATGACCTCCCAAGGTGAAATCATCAGTCCATCTGAAAATTTTCCCACTCCGGTTCATTTTCAATATGCTTTAATACTGATCTGCTTCCGATCATCCATCTGCCATCCCGTCGGCAGCACCCCTGTTGCCAACCGGATGTATCGCAATGGCATGATCGTCTGCTGCCGATATCCCGTATCACCTGGTAAGGATGATCCGGTATCGACTGTCTGAATCAATGTCCAGTAGTGCTTATTAGGGAGATGCGTTCCCTCAACCTAATAAATTCATGCTTTCCTACCCAATTACGCCTTAATTTAACGATGGTCATGTCTGAAACAGTGCTTCCACGTTTTCGACCACCCCCTTTAATATTCCGCTGGCAGCACCCCTGTTGCCAATCGAAAGTATTGTTGTAAAGGTCGTGCATTCTTGTCTGTACCCGTCTCATCTGGTAAGGATGATTCCGGCACCTTCTGTATGAATCAGCTTTCAGCAACTGCTTCCGTATAGTAGTACTGCTCCTCTGCGCCGTGCTTCAGTTCACGATGGTTCAGCACGACCCCGATGATGTTGGCCCCCGCCTTATCCAGCAGATCCTTCGCTTCCACCAGCTGATCACGGTTGTTGTTCTCGACATCCGTCACAAGCACTACACCGTCCGCCTGCTTGCATAGAAGCTGAGGATCCGTTACGGACAGTATCGGTGGCGAGTCCATGATGACCATTTCGTAGCTTTCGTTCAGTGAATTCATGAACTGTGCCATCTTCTTCGAGGACAGGAGTTCCGACGGATTCGGTGGAATCGGTCCTGAAGTGATCAGATCGAGTGTATCGAACTCCGTTTTTCTGATCAGGTTTTCAAGTGGTATGTCGTTCACCATCGCTGAGGAGAGCCCGACTCTGTTTGATACTTCGAACGTGTAATGGCTCGTCGGCCGTCTGAGATCTCCATCGAGCAGTAGTGTCTTGATGCCGGCCTGTGCATAGGCGATGGCCATGTTCGCTGCAATGGTCGACTTGCCTGCTCCTGATATTGCGGAAGTGAATAGTACCGACCGGATCGGGTTATCGACACCCGAGTACATGATGTTCGTCCGGATGGTCCGGAACTGTTCGCTTGCAGTGGCGTGCGGCTTGTTGGCAACGATTACATTCCTTGGCTGTTCAACTTCAATCTTCTTCTTTTTCCTCTTGAACATGAATATCTCCCCTTAATCCTCAAATTTCGCGATTGACCCGACCACTGGTAAACCGAGAACATTGTACACGTCGACTTCATTCTTGACCGACTTGTCGAAGTAGGCTTTCGAGAAGGCCCATATCAACCCGAGTATCAATCCGGCCACCAGACCAATTGCGATATTGATCAGAGGCTTGGGTGTGACTGGTTCAGCATCCGCTGGAACATCTGCTGGTGCGTAGATGGAAAGGTTGTCAACGTACATGATTTCAACAATGCGTTCTTTGAAGACGACCGCAACTTCGTTTGAGATCCGTTCAGCTTCCTGTGCGGATGGATCAGTGGCAACAATGGACAGCACTTGCGATTGATCCTGGTTGGTGACTGTAATCTGTTTTGAAAGCTCCTCCACAGTCTGGCTGAGCTCCAGATTGGTGATTACATCTTCAAGGATCGTCTTGCTCAGCATGATATCCCTGTAGGTGTGAATCAGCTGAAGATTGGTTTCGATATTCTCAAAGTCGACGATTACACTGTCTCCCGGCGAACTGACAAGCATCTGTGTCTCTGCTTCGTATTTCGGCGTCATTACAAAGTAGGTGATGAGTGCAGCGAGAACGCCCACCAGAATCATCGAAGAAATAATCGACCATACATTCCTCTTGATAATGTCCAGCACCCTTTCAACATTTACAGAGTCTTCCATATTTTCCCTCCCAAAATAAAATAAACTTTATCTATCTCTATAAGTTTCACCCAATATACCATGCTTCCTTAATTTTTGGAATATTCAATTTTCAATTTTTACAAATTTTATGTATTTTTTCACCTGTATAGTCAAATATTCTGAATTGTTTAAAATAACCAAACACCTTGATAATAAAGGCAAAAACGCCTCGTTTTCGGAATAAAAACCGAAGACGAAGCGCTTGAAAAAAATATATAGAGTTTGCATTTAAATTTTCTATGATACGAGCAGCTGCATCTTCCACATACCGATTCGCCTATTTCCTGATTGATCGGATCAGCATGAAACTCTCTGCATGCTCCACGCAGATCGTCGATCCCCGGACCATGGACAGTGCGCGCATCGCTTCCAGAGATCTCGGATGCGGATAGATTCTGAGCTGGGACTGATAGCATTCCATCGCTTCGAGTTTCTTGTCTATCGTACTGGAGATGTCGATATAGACGTTCGGAATGAACAGGTTGTCCACTGTCGGCGTATTCCATTCCGTTTCCGACAGTGTTTCATACACCAGTATTTCCCGCAGAGCAGGGACGTTGAACGGCCGCAGTGCTACCATGGCTGCATATGTCGTCTCCGCGTGGTCAAAGTTCATGTCCCCTTTATGCGGCAGGAAGACGACTTCAGGATTGATCCGCATGACAACGTCATGGATTTTCGCATTGATCTCGCTTGTTTCCATATGGCGCAGTCCGATCATGGGCAGGTGGAGAAAGAACGCTTCCTTCACACCGAGCACTTCATGGGCTGTCTTCGCCTCGCTCCGGATCGTCTCAATCTCCTCGGGATCCGGTCCGCTGGTGACGCCGCATATGTACACATCATGCCCTTCGTCTGCATACTTGGCGATGGCACCGCCTGCCCCCAGTACCTCATCATCATCGTGTGGTGCAAAAACAAGAATGTTCATATCCCCATCTCCATCTATTTGAATTTGTTTCCGTCTATGAATCTGAAATCCGCTACCGTTTCGTAGTCTTCTATACGCAGTATGCCATCGGTGCACAGAACATCGACCACACCGGAATCCGAACAGATGATCTGACCGGGAATGCCGATATATTTTGTATTTTCATGCACACTTGCTTCCCAGATGATGACCTTATGATCCTTGTAGAATGAGAACGCACCCGGGTACGGCCTTGAAGTGGCACGCACCAGCCGATATATATCACGAGCCGATGCACTCCAATCGATCCTGCCATCCTCCGGTGTCCGCTTCAGCAGATATGTGGCTTCATCATGATTCTGCGGCATGGCTTCCACCGCATCATCGTCCAATTTTTCAAGCACCCGTCGGAGCATCCGCTCGAGCGCTTCATTCGAGGCATTATACACATCATATGCATAGTCATGCTCTCCAATCAGATACGTCTCCTGATCGATGATGTCTCCGGAATCCATGCCTTCATCGATGAAGAAGAGGGATGACTTCGATTCCTGCTCACCCAGTATGACAAGCCATGGCAGAGCCGCCCTGCCCCGATACTTCGGCAATGCCGTCGGATGGTAGCCGATGACACCGCGTGTCGCGGAACCGATGATATCCTCCCTGATCAGCTGGGAAATGCCCACAACAAATATATAATCCGGTGAAATTGCCCTGATCTGTTCCACGCACGCTTCATCGTTGATGTTCTTGAACGTCATATACGGAATATCATGCTTCTCCGCTATGACGGATAGATCCACATATCCTGATACATTGGTCGAATACTGCTTGTCGAGCCCGAATACCATTTCAGGCGGATACTCATTACTGATCATCGCATCCAGCACAATCTTGCTCGATTCCACAGATCCGATCAGAATTGTTTTTACTTTACCCATACCCTCACCCCTTAGAGACCTTTCTCTCTGTCTTTTTGAAATTGCCCTCTCCAAACAAGACGATCAGAACCGTCTTCAATAGGATCAGCACATCGAGTTTCAGGGAATGGTTGTCCACATACTCGATGTCATATTCAATCCGCTCCTCCCATGTCAGATGGGCATTGCCATTCACTTGAGCAAGGCCCGTCATGCCGGGCTTTACATCCAGTCTCCTCCGCTGATGATCATCATATTCAGCTACCTGCTGCTCGATGGTCGGACGCGGCCCCACTACACTCATATCCCCTTTGAGCACATTCAGCAGCTGGGGCAGCTCATCTATTTTGAGACGCCTGATGAGCCTGCCAAAAGTCGTAATCCGCTGTTCATCCTTATCAAAATCAAAACTTTCCTCTGCCGACCGGTCGACCTTCATGCTTCTGAACTTCAAGATGTCAAACAGCTTCTGGTGCATACCGACCCGCTGCTGCCTGAAGAAAAGTGGCCCCGGCATGGTCACTTTGATGATGATGCCCGTAATAAGCAGAAGCGGCGAGAGTATAATCAGGGAAAATGAACTGATGATGATATCCACAAACCTTTTGATACTTGACAAATTTACCCCCCTCTTTCGTCATGATCTCCATTCCCTCATCTGACCTTCTTGACAACCCTGCCATACAAGTAGCTCAAGAGAGTCGGATGGGACCATATGGCACTTTCCACTGTAAGTGGTTCTTTTATCGTGTATCGATTGCTCAATACGGATTGGATGATTTTATTGTAGTCCCGCAGCGCATGCCCGAGCTGGAGGTGCGAGTAGGTCAGAAAGTTATCATTCTGTCCCACTCTGACCACTTTCTGGTCAAGCACCTCTCCGGAGTCTATCCCTTTATCCACAAAATGCGTCGTAACGCCGACCAGGTCATCGTCATTATTATAGAGCGCCCAGTATGCGCCATGCACCCCTCTGTATTTCGGCGTGATGCCGACGTGGATATTGATGAACCTTGCTTCGGTCGCACTCAGAATATCCTCCTTTATGATTGGTGTCCCGTTGATGATGATCAAGTCGGGATCCACTTCTTTGATCCTGCGCTTCATCTCCTCCGAATTGATCGAGTCGATATGTGTAATTTTTTCTTCGGGAATATCATCAGAATTCAGATTGAACTGCCTCTGTATCATCTGTATTCTTGAATGCACATTTTTTGACAGAAAGATTTTCGAATAGAGAACAAACATGATCTGCCCAATCACCTTCCACAGGCCGAGCCGTTTTATCCTCTTCTTCAAGAATACCTTTCTGCTTTCTTTTCGGACGACAATCACATCTTCGATATTGAAGTCTCTGCTGACATGATTGTAGACATAGCTGGTGCTTGGACCCAAAGTGCAGATCATCATTATTCTCTCCATCAAGCTTTCACCTTCTCTACATAGGACTCCATACTTTCAGAACTGAATCCATACTTTTCCTCCAATACTTTGTAATGAGTGATGATTTCCTCGAGGAACTTGAAGTTCTCCTCCGGGGAGACCGAAAAATTATGCGGATGCCACCATAGATGATAGTAGTGGTTCTTCTTGGCAGCTGCCGTCATTTCATTCTTGATTCTTCTCAGCTGCAGATTCCTGACGATGCCATTGGTCCGCTTCAAAGGCCTGAGGAAGCGGCTCGCCTTGATGTCGAATAGCTCTTCGGAGGAATCCGGATGCGGATGTGTATGATTGCCCGTAATATTGAAGTACAGATCCACCAGCCGAAGCCCTCTGATGAAGTAGTTGTGAGTGCTTCTGGGTTTGTAGATGAAATGCTCAGGTGTGCCCCTGAAAATACTTATATCGTATGCCTTGATGATCTCAAGATGCTCTGAGTTGAACTGGTTTCTTGGGAACACAATGCTCTTCATCTCTATATTCCTATCATCCGAAACTTCCTTGGCCATTTGAAGATCATTGAAAAATTCCTTTTCCGTCTGTCCCTCCTCCAGACAGAGATAGTGGGAAAAAGTATGTGTACCAATCGTCTGGTAGTCACTGTTCTTCAATTCATCAACAATGTCACTCGCAAAAAAGACACCTTCACAGAAGTTCTTTTCTTTAAGAAGATTTTCATAGTTATAGTAGTTGTCTATTTCCCGCCTTTTGTAACTGGGCTTTAATATACGCGGTTTCATCCTGCTCAGTTCCTTATCCCCTTCAAGCATCAGCAGCCCGACCGTCGCCCACGTCACTTTCATCTCGTTCTTCTCGAACGTTTCGATCATCTTCGACGCAACATCCCGCGTCAGATAGAATCTATCGACACATTTGTCGTAATCCGTGAAACCCAAATAGCCCCAATACAGTTCAAAATCCACTGAGATAATAAACGTACCATTCTTCATTGAACACCCCTATTGTGTCGTATTGAATTGTACTCAACTTCCAGTGTGATTCCACTCTGACCCCTCGGAGTGAAATCATGTTCCGTTCTAATAAATTCATGCTTTCCTACCCGACCGCTTTCTGAATTGCACCCTTATAAAGCATTAATGCTTGAACAGTATCTCTCTATTCCACCACCCCCTTTAGTGATGCCTCATGTGTCTTTAATTTAAATCCGTTCGTCAATCCGATTGGCGACACGTTACCATAGTTGTAATTCTACTTCTTTTTACAAATATAGCATGTGGATAATATTTTTGGAATATTCAATTTAAAATATGCAAATTAAAAGCCCCTCCAAAAATGTTTTGAAGGGACCAGCATCGAAAAGCGAGATACAAATCCCCTAATCAATGTAAATAAGGTTTAACCGTTGCTTTTACTTTCCAACTTGTTTTCCAAACTCTTCTGTAACAACATTTGCCTGTGGTCCTATGATGACCTGTACATGCTGATCATCGACTCTGACTACACCGTGGGCGCCGGTCTGTTTTATCTTGTCTTCATCCACAATATCAGCATCCTTCACAACGAGTCGCAGGCGTGTCATGCAATTTTCATAGTCTGTGATATTTTCCCTGCCACCAACGTTTTCGAGAATTTTCTTCGCCATATACTCGAATTTCGAGTGGCTCAGTTCCAGTTCCTGCTCGGATTCATCTGATTCCTGGTTGAACTCCATATCTTCTTCCCTGCCGATCACTTTAATGTCTCTCCTCACAATCAATGTATAGAAAGTGAAGTAGTAGAGTACACCAAACACAAGTCCAATCGGGATAATGAATATACCATTCTCGGCAATACCGAGGTTCAGAGCATAATCGATTGCACTGCCCCCCCATGAGAACCCATGCCGTATGCTGAGCAGATAGAGTGTTGCACCAGCCAGACCGGTATACACAGCATGGATGAAATAGAGCAGCGGTGAAGTGAAGATGAATGTAAACTCTATTGGTTCAGTAAGACCGGCAATAACAGAAGTCATACCACCAGAACTCATCAGCGCCTTGGTCTTTTCCTTTTTCTTCTTATATGCTGCCCGTGTAATTGCAAGCGCAATGGCAGGCACACCGAAAATCATGACGATGAAGAAGCCACCGAGGAAATAACCGGCTGTTGGATCGCCGTTAAGAAATCTTGTAATTTCGCCTGTAACCACTTCGCCATCCGCCGTCTCATAGCTTCCAAGTCCGAAGTAGATATAGGTGTTCAACACATGGTGCAGACCGAATGGCAGCAGGAACCTATTGAGGAACCCGAAAAGGAATATTCCGAATGCGCCCATACCGACTAATGACTGGGCAAACGCGTCGATCCCTGCCTGTGCGTATGGCCACACGAGTGCCGAAAGGCCCGCAACAGGAATCATGATGAGTATAATCAATGTAATCGGCCATTTCTCACCTCCAAAGAATGAGAACATTGCGGGCAGTTGTGTATTTTTAAAACGATTATAGACTGCCGCTGCAATCAAGCCGGAAAGTACACCCCCGAATACACTCATATCGAGTTCAGGGTTCATGGTTTCCAATCCTTTGTTCAGAATGGTAATGGCGAGATATCCGGTAAGTGCCGGAATGCCTCTATCTTTCGTCTTCGCCAATCCCATGGCAATACCAATTGCAATCAGTGCATCCATATTTTCGAAGATGACACCAGCTGCCTGGAATAATGTGATATTGAGCAGATCTTCAGCACTTAGACGGAACAGTATGCCGGCAATCGGCATGGCAACGATGGGAATGAGCATGGACTTGCCAAGATTCTGCATGAACTTTTTCATCTGGCAGCAGCCTCCCCTTCAATTCCACTGAAAGTAATCAGTTCAAACTGACTGCGATCATTGAATTTCTTTACTACTTCAGTCGCCGTCAACGCATCCAGTTCTTCAAGTCTTGGTGTTGCATAGCTTGAACTGTTCATCAGGAACTTGTCAATATATGCCGGATGGCACATGATTTCAACAGTGTCATAGTTACTATACTTTTCAATGATCCGCTGCCTTTCAAGCAACACGACGTCAGGATGATATTCGAAATAATCCGTAGTCATCAGTCCGTGTTCCCTGATTCCCTCAAAGTTGTTTCTGACTGGCAGTTGATACTCCTGTGCCAGTCTGATGAATACAGGCTGCATGGCTTCGAGGTTATTGATATGATGATGACTATCCAGATGTGTCGGTTTGAGACCGGCATCCAAAAACTTTTCTATCTGTGCCTTCCATTCGTCATACAGCTCATCCGAATCCACATGGAACTTCGCCTGGTAGTGGTGGAGCTTCTTGAAGTCACCATTTGAATCCACCAGCGTATGATGGGTATCCAGTAGTGGTCTTCCACATGTCAGTGTCAGATGGACACCGACCCCCAGTGACTGATGTGATTTCGCAAGTTCGAATGCATGTTTCGCGCCTGGCATATTTGTCATTAATGTCGTGGATGTCAGTATACCTTCTGTATGTGCGTCGATGATGCCATAGTTTACAGCACGAGAATATCCAAAATCATCTGCATTGATAACTATTTTTGTCATATATATCCCACCCCAGTTGGTTTCTAGTGTAACTCTGGCCAGTACCCCTTGTTCTCTTCAATCAGATCATCCAGTATTTGCTTCGCCTTCTCCACATCTGTGACCGTCCTGTTCAGTGTGAGTGCCTGAAGCGCCTTGCTGTAGCTCTCTTCGAAATAGGCATCCACGACCAGTTTTTCGTATGCCAGCTGATTTTCCATCATGCCTTTATAGAAAGTAGGTACGTCACCAACCGAAAATGGTCGGGGGCCACTTCTTGTCAGCATTGCGGGGACTTCCACCATTGCATCATGAGGAATGTTCGAGATGATGCCGTTGTTCCTCACCATGACAATATAGATTTCGTTCATTTGATACATCAGCGAAGCTGCCGCCTTGACCATATAGACACCATGAACATCATCCGTCAGTTCGACACCTTCAGTCGACTGCGTCGAGATGATATGGCGGCACTGATCATGCACACGCTTCTGTCTACCATTGATGACTTGCCTTGCGCGTGTGTTGTCCGGTACTTCTTTTGCAGCGAGTGTTTCCGGATACAGATAGTACTGAAGATAGGTGTTCGGCAGAAATTCCGGGAAGTCCATCAGCATCTTCCGGGCTTGGGCAAATGTTTTCTTCCAGGATTCATCATTCGCTATTTCCTCGTCTGTAGGAACGAAACCTTCATTGATGATCTTCTCTTTGATCACTTCTGTATAGTCTGTGCCTTCTTTATCTTCAATTTTTGTAAACCATCCAAAGTGGTTCAGTCCGAAATAGCCAGGTACAAGATCCCATACATCCTTACCGAGCATATCCGCGTAACTTTTCATGATTGCAATTGGCATATCGCAAATATTCAACAGTCTATCATCATCGGGAAACTCCCTCTGCAACGCTTCTGCTACAATGGCCGCAGGATTTGTGTAATTCATTATCCATGCGTCATCCGTGTAGGACCTGATATCATGGATCAGTTCTATCATATCCCGGATGGATCGCATGCCGTATGCCATTCCTCCGGGCCCACATGTTTCCTGACCGACCACGCCATACTTCAAAGGAATCTGTTCGTCTTTCTCACGCATCTTGAGACCACCGGTTCTAATCTGAAGAAATGCGACGTCCATATCCGTAAATGCTTTTGACTTGTCCGTCGTATATTCGAAAGTACCGAGTTCCGGATAGCGTTCTTTCAATATCACTTCCGTCGCCTTGGCAATCTTCTCCTGACGTTCGTCGTCTGTATCGTAGAATACAAGCTTATTCAAAGGTAAGGCTTCTTTCTCAGCAATCAGACTCATGACAATGCCAAGCGTATAAGTACTGCCACCTCCGACGATGACCAGGTTTTTCTTATTCATAGTGAAACCCCTTTCATATTTATTAAAACCAATCTAACACAAATAATAGATTATAACAATACAAATATAATACAAATTAAATAATATGTATTAGAAAAGGGATACAAGTGGTAGAATAGTAGTACTGAAATAGAGAGGCTGATTATGAATGTGGAAATCGACGCTACCTTTGTATAAGCAAGTAGCAAAGAAGATAAAAGACGATATTGTTTCGAATGATATCAATCGAGGAGAAGCCATACCGACTGAAACCAAACTCGCAGAAATGTATGGTGTAAGCCGGGTAACCATCAGACAGGCAGTCAAACTGCTGGTGGAAGAAGGACTGGTATATAGTGTTCAGGGAAGCGGTACGTACATCAGTGAGAAGAAGATCGAGCATGATATTCATAAGCTGCAAGGATTTACTGAGGAAATGATCAGCCTTCATAACAATCCATCGAATGAAATATTGGAATTCCAACTGATGCTGCCTTCCGAGGAAGTGAAAAACTATCTTAAACTGACAAATAACCAGAAGGTATATTATATAAAGCGGTTGAGACTCGCAGATGAAAAACCGCTTGTGCTTGAGGAATCCTATATGCCTTATGAACTGTTCCCAGATCTTTCAGTGGACGTGATGAAAGTATCAAAATATAAATATATTGCCGGCAAGGGATTCAGCATAAACAAGAGACATGCAGAGCTCGTCCCAATCCTACCTACAGATGAGCTGGTCGAACACCTTCACTTGGAAAATAAGGACCCGATGCTGCTACTTGAAGCATACTCGACATTCGATGACGGAACGATTTTTGAATACTCTAAAGTCTACTTCCACCCTAAAAGGTATACATTTAAATTTGTTTCGGAAAAATAGACCAATCCCCTCTGCACGACATAGTGCAGAGGGGATCTATACGTTCTGGTAATTTTTCCTGTTAGTCTTCCTTCAGAGGACCTGCTGCCTTCACCTTAATCCTTGTTGCATTTCCAGGCAGGTATGCAAGCGGGATATCCTCGAAGCTGATGATTTCTGTCCTGTCCTTGTCAGCACCTGCATTGACCGCTTCGTCAATTGCGAACTGCTTAATTTCATCAAGGATCTCATTTCTTCTCGAAGGATCGATTTTGTAGATCTTCTCCACTTCACCACTGATATCGGAAATGGCAGATCCAATGGCATTGGCGACGCCGCTGTTTTCCGGGTTGATGACTTCACTTGCACCCTCGATGTCTCCTTCTATTAGGGTACTGCCGCCACCAACCAGTACAACCGGCACTTCCTTATCACTGGTTTTCATACGTTCTATTGCCACTTCGATCATATTGATGATTTCGTCATAGATGCGGTCAACAAGTGCTGTATCCAAGTCTTTGACTTTTTCCGCATCTCCAAGTGATAGGATGCCTTTTGCGACTGCGATATCCGTCACGGTCAATGTGTCTCCACCGAAAACTTTTGCCTTTTCCGGCAGTCTGTAGCCGACGCTGTCCGGCCCAATCTTGAAGTCTTCACCATCCAATGTAATGATTGTGCCGCCTCCGAGTGCCAGTGAGTAGATATCCGGCATTCTGAAGTTCGTCTGTACACCACCGAGCTCGACAGAGAGTGAGGACTCTCTCGGGAAGCCGTTGTTCAGTACACCGATATCCGTCGTGGTGCCACCGATATCTGCAATGATGGCATTGTCATGATTTGAAAGGAAGCTTGCCCCTCTCAGACTGTTGGTCGGTCCACACGCCACAGTGAGGATCGGATATTTCAGTGTGTATTCCTTCGACATCAGTGTGCCATCGTTCTGACAGAAGTATACTTCACAGTCGACGCCATGCTGTTTGAGCGCCTTTTCAAAGCCTTCCGTCGTCTTTTTAGCCACATTGATGATGGCTGCATTCAGGACAGTTGCATTTTCACGTTCGAGCAGGCTGATGCTGCCGATTTCGGAAGAGAGTGAGAAAGCGACATCTTCCCCGACAACTGCTTCAATGATCTCCTTGGCACGTGTTTCATGCGCCTTGTTGACCGGGGAGAAAATGGAGGAGATGGCAATGGAGTTGACTTTCCCTTTCAGTTCTCTGGCGATGTCTTCAAGATGTGCCTCATCAAGCTCGGCAATAAGTTCACCGTTGAATTCATGTCCGCCCCTGACCTGGTATACATGCTGTCCTATGATGGCCTTCAGGTCATCCGGCATGCTGTAGATCGGTTCGATAGCTGTACCGGCAGGTGCCCCGATGCGTATGACACCGACGTCGTTCAGACTCTTTCTTGTGACAATCGCATTGGTACACTGCGTTGTACCGAGCATGCCATGGTCGATCAGTGATTTGTCGAGCCTCGAGTTTTTGAGCAGTGCTTCCACTGCGCCTGCAATACCTGTTTCAATATCATCTGTTGTTGGATGCTTGAATGCAGTCAGCACGTTCATATCGGAATCAAGAATCACACCATCCGTATTTGTACCGCCCACATCGATGCCCAGTTTATATCTCATTTAAAATTCTCCTTTTCACTGATTTAATGCTTCAATCGTCTGATATTCGATGTCATAGCCGAAGTAGCCGGGACCCACCGTTTCTATGCCTTTGTCCGTACGCCATTTCGGATCGCAGGGCATGCCGAGTATGACAACACGCATGCCGAATTTAAGACCTTCCGTTGTAATAGGCATCCCGGTTTCCGCATCGAGTACAGTGATGAGGTCCGGTGTGAGGCATTTCGGCTGTCCGTCCACAAGACAGATCAGGTTTTCATTCTGGAACTCAAGTGTACACTCGGATGACTTGTTCTGATTCAGCCCTTCAAACACCGCCTTCCCTCGGACAAAGCCGCCATCCGTGGCGCGTTCCACATCACGGATTTTCCCTTCGAACAGGATGTAGCCATTCGTTGCCTCGACCAGGTCATCGATCGGCTGCTTGGAGGTCATGATGATGTCACCCAGTTTCTCTTCAAACGATAGTGAACCGATGATGGATGATTCCCTTGCCTGCTTTCCACTCATCGGATAGATGGCATTCATCAGGGAACCGCCCATTGTCATTGTCGCGGCACGTGCAATCTTTTCCGTCCATACACCGTCAACAGCGTTCAGCACAATCGAGTTGTCCTTCTCATCCGCCAGCACCATTGGTGAGGCATTGATGCCATCGAGATAGTATGTCACCATCTGCAGTTCAGGGAATGCACGGCCCATGCCGTCTGCATCCACTACCGGCAGACCGACTCTCGCTGCCAGTGCAAAAGGCAGCAGGGAGTTGACGCCACCTGCTTCAATCGGCATGGTTGCTGTAATTTTCCTGCCAAGGTATTCTTCAAGTGCATTGAACGCAGCAATCGATTCATTGCCGCTTGGCACCTTTTCCACCATGACCGTCGGTGCACCCATCATTGCTGATGGAACTACGAGTGCTTCATCATCCAGTTCATCTGCACTGAGCAGTTTGACAGGGCCATACTTTTCAATGGCCTGCAGTGCCATCAGCTTGCCGATGAACGGGTCACCGCCACCCCCAGTCCCAAGAAGTGCGGCGCCAATTGCCATCTTTTCTATTTCTTCTTTACCGATATAACGCATCATGTCACCCTTTAACTGTTTTTTTCCAGTGGGATATAGTCATAATCATAGCCGAAGTATCCGGGACCCACTGTCCGGATGCCCGCTTCCGTCTTCCATTTGTCGTCTGCCGGCTGTGCAAACACAACGCAGCGTGCGCCGAATTTCAAGCCTTCGGTCGTGATCGGCATGCCCGTTTCGAGATCAAGCACTGTAATCAGATCCGGTGTTGTACAGCGCGGCACATCATCCACCAGACATACCAGATTTTCGTTCTGGAATTCAATTTTGCATGTCGCATCCTTATCTGCATCGAGACCCGTCAGCGTGGCAGTACCTTTTACAAATCCGCCATCCGTCCTGCGCACCACGTCCTGTATCTTGCCTCGGAATAGAATCGTGCCGTCAAGCAATACTTGCAGATCTTCAATCGGCTGCTTGGAAGTCGTCAGCGTCTCACCAATCGCAATGGACGTTGATACAGTATGATGGATGGCATGGTCGTGGAGTTCCTGCCTGCTGAGCAGGTAGACACCATTCAGTATGGACCCGCCCATGACAGTCGTCAGACTGCGTGCAATCTTCTCCGTCCATAGTCCGTCACTCGTGTTCAGAATGGCCGTATTTCCTTTTTCATCAGCGAAGACAGCCGGTGTATTGTGGATGCCATTGACGTTGAATGTATCCATCTGCATTTCCGGGAATGCACGTCCCATGCCATCGGCATCGACAATCGGCACCTCTTTGATGGCTGCGAATATGATCGGAATCATGGAGTTGACCCCGCCCGCTTCGATCGGCATGACAGCATCAATCTTGTCACCATTGTATTTGACGAATTCTTCATAGAGGATATCAAATGACTCGAAGTTCGGTATCTTTTCAACGAGCACAGTCGGTGCACCTACCATCGCAAATGTCGCAACAGTGGCATCTGCTGCCAGTTCATCGATTGTGATCATCTGTACCGGTCCGTATTTATCGATGGACTGCTGCGCCATCAGTTTACCGACGTACGGATCACCGCCCCCGCCGGTGCCAAGAAGCGCTGCACCAATGGCAAGCTTATCCATATCCTGCTTATCAAGATACTTCATTGCCGACCTCTTTCTCGTCATCCATCAGCCATTTGCTCGCACCAATCTGAAGAATGAAGGCGACGATGAAGGCATCGATTGCCGGTGCATTGGTCAATGTGAACCATGCAAAGCCAAGTGGTGGCGCAGAAGTTGCGAAAGCGACGAATATGGCGATTGCCCATATGCCGATACTATAATAGTTCACCTTCTTGATCAGGTCGATCTTGGCAAAGTCATAGGCATGTCTGCGCATGATGAAGTCCGCTGCATAGATGCCGCCGACCGGCGGAATCATGATGCTCAGTACATTCAGAAATGTGATGAAGTTCGTATAGATGCCGGTGATGGCAAAGACCGTACCGACAATGCCGGCAAAGATGGTGATGATGTATTTCGGTACCGATCTGAATACAACCGAGAAGCCGAGTGCTGATGAATAGAGGTTCGTATTATTTGTCGTCCACTGGGCCAGTATCAGTACAAGCATGCCGCCTGTACCCCAGCCGATGCCGATCATGATGGCCACTACGTCGACTTCTGTTGTTGCTTTGGCCAGGAGGATCGCAATCAGCAGGACAATCGAATAGCCGATGAAATAGCCGAGCAGTGAAGAGATGACTGTGTCCTTCGTCCCTCTTGCATACCTGGAAAAGTCCGGTGCGATGATGGCACCGACAGCCAGTGAACCGATGACGAGCGAAATGCCTGCACCGAGTGTGATCGGTTCTGCAGCCAACGCCGCGCTGTTCAGTTCAGACAATGAGTAGTTGTTCAACACGATGATGGTGGAACCGACAAGTAGGATGCCGAGAAGCGGCACTGCCACGAGACTCAGTTTCTCAATCGCCTTGTATCCGATCATCGAGGTCACCGTCATCAGTATGCCGCCGATGATCATGAGTAACGTACGGTTCACTTCAACCCCGAATACCGACTCGATGACGTTCAGCAGACTGGACCCGAAAAGATCAAGCTGAACGCCGAACCATCCGAACAAGGAGATGGCGATGACGACGGACACGAGATAGGCGCCGTAACGTCCCATTGCGAATGACGAGATCATCGATGTCGATAAGCCGGTCTTGTTTCCCGGAATGCCGCATAGAATGTTCAGAATGGCGAGCAGAAATGTTCCGACAAGCGATACGACAATCGCCTGCGACAGGCTCATGCCACTGCCAAGTGCGCCGCCAAGTGCAGTGGCCGACAGAGCGATGATGCCTGCAATCCACACCAGTGTCAGCTTTAACCAGCCCTGCCTTTCCGATTCCGGTACCGGGCGTACTTCATAATCCTCGATCAGGCGATCGCCTTCTCTACTTCCTACACTATTTTTAATGGTGCTATCAACTGCTTGTGTTTTCATATTATGCCTCCTTCAGCATGGCTCGAAGAGCCAGATTCATCAGTTTTTTTGCATGAGCGATTTCCTTTTCCATCCGTGCATCGGAATAGATGATGCTACCCCAGAAGATGCCATTCCCGATCAGCAGGAACGTTTCAAGCAGGTCACCAGCAGATGTATCATCCATCCCCCTGTACTCGGCTTTGATATCGGCATACAGTTTGTCGTAAAGCCAGTGGTTATATTGTTCCAGGTACTGCTCCACTTCCATCTTGAAATCGTCGTTTGTACTCTCCATCAGTCTGAGATAGACCGATGTCTCCGCGCGGTTTTCACGATGGTGAGCTGCTATCTTTGCAAGCATGGCTTCCAGACGGAGTTCGAGGCTCGCCTCCTCGTGCTTGAAATATTCGTCCGTCATCGCCTTGAAGTGGTTGGATAGCACTTTCAGCAGTACATCATTGACAAGCTCATCCTTGTTCTTGAAGAAGTAATAGATGGAAGCGGCCTTGATATCGCAGTCTTTGGCGATATTTTTCATTGTTGTCCCTTCATATCCATGGATTGAAAGGTGCTTGAGCGCAGAAGCGAGAATCCTGTCCTTGGTCACACTTTATCACCTACCTAATATTTGTTAGGTAGCATACCACAAAAAAATTGATTAGTAAATATTTTCTGATATTTTAGAATGAAAAAAGTTCTATCAATCACCTGATACCCTAGAGAAATGTTTGTTCCAGTATGTTCAGATAGTCCGCTTTCGCTATGGGACGTACATTGCTTGGTGTCGATCCATTCCGTTCTGCAATTTCCGCCATGTGTTCAAGATCCGACGCTTTGACATACGATAATTCTCCAAGCGTTGGTATATCGAGTTGTTCTGTGAATACATAGAGTCCCCGTACCATCTTATCGATCGCCACCGTCTCGGAATCCAATTCATCTGCAAAGCGCATGATTCTTGAAAGTTCAGCGTGCAGCGCCCTGTCTTCTTCGGCATTGTACTGGACGACGTATGGCAGGAATATGGCATTGGCAATACCATGCGGCGTATCATAGAGGCTTCCCAGTGCCTCGGCCAGGCAGTGGACCGCAGCGACATCGGCAGAACCGAAGCAAAGTCCAGCGAGCAGGCTGCCTTCCTGCATCTTCGATCTGGCTTCAAAATCTGCACCATTCCTGTAGGCTTTCGGCAGATATTCCACAATTTCCTTCATTGCCGCTGCGCCCATGGCTTTCGATACCGGGTTGGTCAGTCTGCACGTATAGCCTTCAATCGCATGGACCAGTGCATCGAGACCGGTTGCTGCGGTGATGGAAGCCGGCACCGACATCGTCAGTTCAGGATCGAGTATAGCCACGTCTGGTCTCAGCAGTTCATGCTTCAATGTGATTTTCGTATGCGTTTCAGCTAAAGTGATGACAGAAGACCGGGTCACTTCAGAGCCCGTACCCGCCGTTGTTGGAATGCATACGAGCGGTGCGACATTCTCATATGCGGCCTTGCCTTCAATATAGTCTTCAAAGGTGCCGCCATTCGGACCCAGGAGCGAAATGGCCTTTGCGACATCCATCGGGCTGCCTCCACCGATGGCAACAAGTGCAGTCACCCCTTCCTGCCTGAACATATCCGCCCCAAGCAGACATTCGTAATCTCTCGGATTCGGTGATACCTCATCAAAATGAACCACTCTGTAGCCCGCTTCTTCAAGATGCGCCTCTATCGGACCCACCAGTCCTATCTTTCTGACACCCGGGTCACTGACAATCATCACCGTCGTATTCTGTGAGGCAAGACTATCCATGATGGATGCCAGGTTTCCCGATTCTCCTGACCCCATCCTGATTCTTGTGTTGCAGAAATACTCGAAATGCAAACTGCATTCCTCCTTCTTAAACAGATTATCCATTTGGGGGTTTGCCTTTAGTCCTCAAAACTTTCAATGTAATGGATGCGTAAAAGTGATATAGTCATTATATTCAAATAATTTAAATAGATATATAGAAACTTTTCGATCAAATCAATCGGCTACACCG
This sequence comes from Salinicoccus sp. ID82-1, assembly GCF_021991715.1. Classification (NCBI taxonomy): domain Bacteria; kingdom Bacillati; phylum Bacillota; class Bacilli; order Caryophanales; family Staphylococcaceae; genus Salinicoccus; species Salinicoccus sp. ID82-1. The sequence continues at coordinate 4,062 of NZ_JAGFLY010000001.1, read as the reverse complement.
ATTATGAAAGGAGATCATACTATGGAAATCAAACAGCTTCTCATATTCCAGACTGCCGCCAAGGAACTGAACTTCACCCGGACAGCCCAGATACTCGGCTATGCACAGTCAAGCGTCACGGCAAACATTACAGCACTCGAAACAGACCTTGGGGTACAGCTATTTGAAAGGCTCGGAAAAAGAGTGATTCTGACGGAAGCAGGTAGAAATCTGCAGAACTACGCAGACAGGATTCTCGATCTGACCATGGAAGCTTCCGACATCATCGGCAATAATAGCGAGCCGAGCGGTATTCTGACAATATGTGCTTCGGAGACCCACTGTACATACCGTCTGCCTGCAATTCTCAAAGATTTCCAGGAAAAATATCCAAAAGTGGAACTGATATTCAGGCCTGCTGTTTATGAAAAGGAAATCCTCTCCCTCATCTCTGAAGGACAGATCGACGTCGCTCTCCTGTCGATGAAGACGCTCGAAAGCGATTCCCTCATTGTGAAAGAACTGACAGAGGAAAAGATGGCACTCGTCTGCAGCACAGCCAATCGGCTAGGCAATCAGAAAAGCATCAGCAGTGATGACCTGTTCGGCCAGCAACTGCTGCTGACAGAAGCGTGCGACTACCGCACTGCATTCGAAGAAATGCTGCAAAAGAATGGGGTAGAAACGAAGCGCAGGCTTGAACTCGGAGATATAGAAGCCATCAAGCAATGTGTCATGGCGGATCTTGGTGTGGCACTGATTCCGGAGGTTGCGGTAAGGAAGGAAATCGAGGACGGACGTATAAAGAAGCTGGATTGGGAAGGAAACGACCTGGACATAGTAATCCAGATGTTCTGGCATAAGAATAAATGGATATCGCCCGCACTGAATGCTTTTATAGATGTTGCACACGAGCATATTCAAAGCGTATGAATGGCGCATGCCAAAACAAAGGAGCAGTACATATGGATGAAATAAAAACGTTCATGGAAGAGAATAAGGAACAGATCATAAAAGATATCAAATACCTGGTGGAAGCAGACTCGCCCACCGACAACAAGATACTTGCGGATGAATGCAAAAAGAGAATCCAGTCGTTGCTGAAGGACTATTTCGGATACGAGGCGGAGGAAATAATACAGGAGGAGTACGGCGACCATCTCAGATTCGAGTATGGTACAGGAGATGAGACGATTCTGATCCTCTCCCACTATGACACTGTATGGGATAAAGACGATCTGGAACTGGTGGAAAAACAAAACAAGATATACGGTCCAGGCATACTGGATATGAAAGGCGGACTGGTGCAGACAATATGGGCGCTGAAAGCCATTAAAAATCTGGAACTGTCCTTAAACAAAAAGATTGTCTTTCTTTGTACAAGCGATGAGGAGGTGGGTAGTCCTTCTTCTGAAGAACTGATTACTGATGAAGCATTGAACAGTACTGCCACGCTTGTTACGGAACCCCCTGTAGCCGGGAGCAAAGCACTGAAGTCCGGCAGGAAAGGTTCTTCCAGATACTATGTCGACATCTACGGCAAAGCAGCCCACTCGGGCAACAACCATGAAGATGGCATTAATGCCATCAAGGAAGCGGCACAGCATATCGTGAAACTCGAGTCATTGACCGACTATGACAAGGGAACGACGATCAACGTCGGCAGCATCGAAGGTGGTGGGAAGCTGAACGTCATCCCGGACCATGCCAGATTCGGTGTCAACGTACGCGTGGAGATGGAGGAAGAGCAAACGAGGATAGATGACTATATGAACAGCCTGTCCGCCTACACGGAAGGCATCGCGTTGGAAGTATTTGGCGGCATAAACAGACCACCCATGACTAAAAACCAGGACACTGTCGAATTGCTCGAAGTTGCACAGGAAGCCGCTGACAATATTGGGATGGGCGAAATAAAAGACGCGTTTGTCGGCGGCGGCAGTGACGCCAACTTCACTGCAAACCTGGGCGTCCCCACACTGGACGGTCTTGGGGCAGTCGGTGCAGGCATCCATGCTGAGAATGAACATATTGTAGTGGACGAAGTACCCGAAAGAGCGAGCTTTTTATGCAGTTTGATTGTTTCACTATGATAGAGTATCTCATGTTTTTGAAATACCAAATGGAGGCTAAACTAAAAAAGAGCAGAATCATCTGCTCTTAACATCAACTGATATTACATCTTTTAGAAATCGTAATTAGACACCATTTCCCATTCCCTCAGTGTGTAGCTTCTGGCACCTGTTTTGATATACGGGTCTCTTTCTACAATTTCTTTGACTGATTCGATACTATCACCTTTATAGATCACAAGCCCACCGCTGCCATCGGAAAACTTCCCGTTCATCAAAACGGTTCCTTTGTTTCTTAGATCTTCCAGAAACTCGAGATGGTCCGGTCTGAACTGGATGCTTTTCTCCTCATCCAACATCGATAGAAATACTGCAAAATACTTCACCAAAACTCCCCCTTATAATCACTTATAATTATATCATTAAACATTGTAAATGGCAGTATTAAAATGGCTCTTACGCTAAGTTGGGGAGAAACCGGGTATGTATCAGTAAAAAGGAATGGTGACCATGTATGATCATTTCACTGATTTGGATCCTCACCTGACTATACTCTCCTATGTGAAAACAGAGGATGTTGGGTCATATGTCATTACATTGGATACACACACAGGCCGTTGTCCCCACTGCCATTCCACCACCTCTCAGCGACACAGTGCCTACATGCGGGTCATAGATGACCTGCCCATCCAGGGGCGACGCGTTCAACTGTATCTGAAAGCCCGGAAATGGTTCTGTTCGAATGCATTATGCGCCACAAAGGTATTTACGGAACGCTTTGACTGGCTGGTCCCTTATGGCCAGCGGACGATTCGTCTGGATGAAGCACTGCGGACCATTGCCTTCTCCAGCAGCTGTGTCCAAGGAGAAACTGTCACCCGGCAGCTTGGGATGCCGGTCAGCCATGACACACTGCTGCGCCTGATTCATAAAACAGAGATGCCTGTTCCGCAAAGCCCCTTTTGTGGGCATCGATGATTTCGCCTGGCGAAAAGGGTATCGGTATGGCATTCTGATCTGCGATGCCGTCACGCATCATCCGATTGATCTCCTGCCCGACCGGGAAACGGCCACACTGGCCCAATGGATTCAGGGGCATCCGGAGCTGACCCACATCACCCGGGATAGATATGTGCGTTTTCAGGACATCATCACGACCCATGCCCCGGCAGTCATTCAGATCCATGACCGGTTCCATCTGATTCAGAACCTCTGGACCCTACATGATCGGATTATAAGGAAAGTGTTGCCGGTACGCATTGACCTCGGCATGCGATCACCGCCGCCAGATCCTCCGCCTCAGACCAAAGCTGAGCATCGCCGCTTGGAAAATGCTCAGAGGAAATGGGCACAAGCCCGGACACTCCAGAAGTACCACGCACAAGGGTATTCAATCTCCCGGCTTTCCCGGCAATTCAATCTGCACTGGAAGACGGTCGAGCGATATCTTGGGATGACAGGGGTGCCGGACACGACCCGTCAGAAACGGCCCAAACTGCTGGATGCCTTTCACAAATCGGTCATCCACTGGGAGGCGGACGGCGATTCCGTCCGGGCAATCTATGAAAAACTACTGAAGATTGGATATAAAGGGTCCTACGGTTCAGTGAAAAATTTTGTCGCCGATCTTCGAAAACGGAAACGGGTGGCGGCCCCATTGGACATTGAGTATCACAGCCGTCGTGACATTCGACGCATACTGTGGCAGAACCACCTTGAAGGGGACGCCGAGCGCGACATCATCAACCGTATCCTCCAACAGTACCCGAAACTCCAGCCCGTCTATGCGTTTGTGGCTGGTTTTCGCGAATGCATTGCCGAGAAGGATCATGTCGGATTTACTGAACTCATCCTATTTGAACAACAACGCCGTGACCCTCTGACGAAACACTTCATACGGCGGCTGCTCACTGATTTCAAGCCCACGGTGCATGCCCTGATGTATAATGAAAGCAATGGTTTCGTCGAGGGGAACGTCAATCGGCTGAAGACCATCAAACGGATCATGTAT